>NZ_KB904745.1 GCF_000380165.1 Wenjunlia vitaminophila DSM 41686 | reverse complement strand
GACCTGGCCACGGGGTTGATGTATCTGCCGCAGACGGATGTGGTGCTGCCGGGGACGTTGCCGTTGGTGTTCGGTCGGCATGTGGAGTCCGGGTATGCCGCGGGGCGGTGGTTCGGGCCGGCGTGGGCGTCCACGGTGGACCAGCACCTGGAGGTCGATTCCGAGGGAGTCGTGTTCTGCTCTGAGGACGGGTTGGTGTTGTCCTACCCGCATCCGGCGGTGGGCTTGAGCACGTTGCCGCAGGGCGGGCCGCGGTGGCCGTTGGAACGCACCCGGGAGGGGGACTACGCCCTGACTGATCCGGGCTCCGGTCAGGTGCGGCACTTCACCGCCCCGCCTGGTGGGGGTGACGGTGTGGCGGTGATCGACCAGATCACCGACCGCCACGGCAACTGGATCACCTTCGACCACACCCCCGAGGGCACCCCTGCCGCCATCACCCACCACGCCGGCTACCGACTGCGCTTCACCGTGGAAGACGACCGAATCACCGCCCTGCACCTGTCCGACGCCACAGTCCCGGACGACGAAGTGACGCTGCTCCGGTACGGCTACAGCGACGGGAACCTAGCCTCGGTCACCAACTCCAGCGGCCTGCCGTTGCGCTTCGCTTATGACGGGCGGGGGCGGTTGGTGTCGTGGAGGGACACCAACGACCGCAGCTACCACCACACCTACGACGACCGTGACCGATGTGTGGCCGCCGGCGGTGACGGCGGCCACCTGACAGTGACCCTGACCTACACCGACCCCGACCCCGCAACGGGTACGACCACGACGACGGTCACCACGCCCGAGGGGCACGCCACGCGGTATGTGGTCAACGCGCGTCGTCAGGTCATCGCTACCACCGACCCGCTGGGCGCTACCGTCCACACCACGTACGACACCCAGGACCGGGTGACATCCCGCACCGATGCGTTGGGCCACACCACCCACTACCGCTGGGACGACGCGGGGAACCTGGTGGGGGTGGTGCGCCCGGATGGCCGGGAGGCCACCGCCGCCTACAACACCCTGGGCCTGCCCACAGCCCTGGTCGGGTTCGACGGGGCGACCTGGCACCAGGAGTTCGACTCCGCAGGCAACCGCACGGCTGTCACTGACCCTGCCGGCGCTGTCACCCGCTTCACCCACACCGCCCAGGGCCACCTGACCGCGATCACTGACGCGTTAGGTCACACCACCCACGTGGAGTGCAACACCGCGGGCTTACCCATCGAGGTCACCGACCCCCTCGGTGCGACCACCCGCTGCGAGCGGGACATGTTCGGCCGAGTCACGACGGTCACCGACCCGTTAGGTCACACCACCCGCCTGACCTGGACCCTAGAAGGCAAACTCGCCAGCCGTGTTCAGCCCGACGGCGCGCAGGAGTCCTGGACCTACGACGGTGAAGGCAACTGCGTCTCCCACACCGACCCCATCGGCGGGACCACCCGGTTTGAGTACACCCACTTCGACCTGCTGACCGCCCGCACCACCCCTGATGGTGTCCGGTATGAGTTCACCCACGACACGCACCTGCGGTTGACCCAGGTCACCAACCCCCAAGGCCTGACCTGGACCTACACCTACGACCCCGCGGGCCGGCTGACCTCGGAAACCGACTTCGATGACCGCACCATCACCTACACCCACACCCCCGCAAGCCAGCTCGCCTCGCGCACCAACCCGCTGGGCGAAACCACCACCTACACCCACGACGTGTTGGGCCGGGTCGTTGAGCAGGACGCCGGCGGCTGGCTGTCCACGTTCACCTACGACCCCGCCGGCCGCCTCACCCAAGCCACCAACCCCGACACCATCCTGATCTGGCGGCGAGACCGCGCCGGACGCATCACCTCAGAGACCTGCAACGGCCGCACCATCACCTTCACCTACGACGCCCTGGGCCGACGAACCCGCCGCATCACCCCCACCGGCGTGGAGACCACCTACACCTACGATCCTGCGGGCCGCCGCACCGGGTTGACCACCGCCGGTCACACCCTGACCTTCACGCACGACCCCGCCGGCCAAGAACTCACCCGCACCGTCGATGACACCCTCACCCTCACCCACACCTGGGACACCGCGGGCCGCCTCACTGACCAGACCGTCACCGCACCCACCGGGCTCGCCCAACGCCGCACCTACACCTACCGGCCCGACGGCTACCTCCTGGGCATCGATGACCACCTCAACGGCCCCCGACGGTTCACCCTCGACCCCGTCGGCCGGGTCACCCACGTCACCGCCACCAACTGGACCGAGACCTACACCTACGACCCCGCAGGCAACCAAACCACCGC
>NZ_KB904744.1 GCF_000380165.1 Wenjunlia vitaminophila DSM 41686 | reverse complement strand
GCACCCTCGTCGCCTGGCAGGCCGACTGGCTGCGCCGGGGCCTGCCGTTGTCCGGCAAGCCCACCAAGTTCCAGGTCCGCGACGGAAGGTTCTGAACCGAGCATGACCACCGCGAGTTCCCCAGCCGCCGCGTCCCCTCCGGCGGCCACCCCACTGGACCTGCTGTCCGCCGGGACCGCCATACCGGCCCACCCGTTGGCCCTGGACGCCGGCCGCAAACTCGACGAGCGCCGTCAACGTGCCCTGACCCGCTACTACCTGGCCTCGGGCGCCGGTGGCGTCGCGGTGGCCGTGCACACCACCCAGTTCGAGATCCGGGAGCCGTCGGTGGGGCTGCTCGGTCCCGTCCTGGAGCTGGCCGCCGAAACGGTCCGCGCCGAGGCGGACCGGCCGGTGGTGAAGGTCGCCGGGGTCTGCGGCTACACCGCGCAGGCTGTCGCCGAGGCGGAGTTGGCCGCCTCGTTCGGCTACGACGCGGTGCTGCTCAGCCCCAAGGCGCCGGGAGCCGACGAGAAGGGGTTGTTGGAGCGGGCCCGGGCCGTCGGGGAGGTGCTGCCGGTCATCGGCTTCTACCTCCAGGAAGCGGTCGGCGGCACCTACCTGTCGCCGTCCTTCTGGTCCGCGCTGGCCGACCTGCCGACCACCGTCGCGATCAAGACCGCCCCCTTCGACCGCTACCGCACCGCCGACGTCATCCGCGCGGTCGGCGCGGCCGACCGGGCCGACGAGGTCGCCCTGTACACCGGCAACGACGACGACATCATCGGTGACCTGCTGACGCCCTACCGGACACCGGGCGGCCTGCGCTGGTTCGCCGGCGGCCTGCTCGGGCAGTGGGCCGTGTGGACCGGCTCCGCTGTGACGCTGCTCGCCGACGTCCGCCGGGCGCGGGCCGGTGACCAGGAGGCGCTGCTGCGCTGCCTGACGCGCAAGCCGCAGATGACCGACGCCAACAGCGCGGTGTTCGACGTCCGGGGGGCGTTCCGGGGGTGCATCGCCGGGGTGCACGAGGTGCTGCGCCGGCAGGGCCTGCTGGAGGGGATCTGGTGCCTGGACCCGGACGAAACCCTCTCGCCCGGGCAGGCCGAGGAGCTCACCCGGGTCTCCGCCGCCTACCCGTGGCTCGCCGACGACGCGTTCGTGCGGGAGCACCTCGATGACTGGCTCCGCTGACCCGGCCGCGCCCGGCGGCGGGGTCCCGGGCGGGCAGCGGGCGCGGGTCGTGGTGTCGGTGCCGCCACCGCTGCGCGCCCAGTTCTTCACGCGGGACGTGTGGCGGCGGCTGGGCGACGCCGCCGACCTCACCGTGCTCGACGAGCACACCGACCGGGCGGCGCTGGCCGCCGCGCTGCCCGGCGCCCGGGCCCTGGTCACCTCCTGGGGCACACCGCGGATCGACGCGGAGTTGCTGGACGCCGCCGACCGGTTGGCCCTGGTCGCCCACACCGGGTCCGCGGTTGCTCCGCTGGTCACCCCGGAGGTGTTCCGGCGCGGCGTGCGGGTCACCCAGGCCGGCGATGCCATGGCCGGTCCTGTCGCCGAGGTGGCGCTCGCCTTCACCCTGTCCCTGCTGCACCGGGTGCACCGGTTCGACCACGCGCTGCGCGGCGGCGCCGACTGGGAGACGGCGAGCCAGGCACCGCCCCGGCACGAGATCCGTGGCAGCCGGATCGGCGTCCTCGGTGCCTCGCGCACCGGCCGGGCCTACCTGCGGATGGTCAAGGCGCTGGGTGCGAGGGTCAGTGTCACCGACCCCTACCTGTCGCCCGAGGAGGCGGCGCGGCTCGACGTGCGGTTGGTGCCGTTGGAGACGCTGCTCCGCGAGAGCCGTGTGGTGGCCGTGCACGCCCCGGCCACCGAGGAGACCCGGCGGCTGATCGACGCCCGACGGCTGGCGCTGCTGCCCGACGGTGCGGGTCTGGTCAACACCGCCAGGTCCTGGCTGGTGGACGAGGACGCCCTGGTGGCCGAGGTGCGCACCGGGCGGATCGACGCGGCGATCGACGTCTTCGACGCCGAGCCGCTGCCCGTTGACCACCCCCTGCGGTCCCTGCCGAACGTGCTCCTCACGCCGCACCAGGCGGCGGGGACCGTGGAGTGCCGGCAGCGGCTGGGGGAGAGCGCGGTCACCGAGGTGCTGCGGCTGCTGGACGACGAGCCGCCGCTGCACGCGGTGGGCGTGGACGCCCTGGTCCGGGTGTTTTGACATCCTCCCTGCCCTAAAGGACGGGGATTCCTGGCTCACGTTGGCCGGGGACCAGCGGTCCGCCGGCTCTTACACGATCAGCACCAGCCGGGTTGAGACCAGCCCGG
>NZ_KB904743.1 GCF_000380165.1 Wenjunlia vitaminophila DSM 41686 | reverse complement strand
CGCCCAGGGAGTAGAGGCGGTTGAGCCAGTCCCGGTTCAGTCCGGCCAGGGCGGGGCCGACGACGGTGGCGTCCGGCACCTTGGCGTGCACCTTGCCATAACTGGCCTTGAGCAATTCCAGGTAGCAGTCAGCGGTGAGGCCGCAGGCGCCGTTGTTGAAGCCGACGGAGTTGTACTCGTTGTAGATCTCCACCTCCTTCGTGTGCTGCTGGTACTTCTCCACGAAGGCGGCGGTGAACTTCCCGTAGGCGTCCAGGCCCTCGGGCGACGACGGGGTCTTGTTGTTGTCGTAGTTGGGGTTGCGGAACGCGGTGATCGGCAGGACGGTCAGGCCCTGCGAGGCCGCGTAGGGGATGGAGCTGTCGGTGGGGTACTTGTCCCAGGAGTACTCCCCGGGGGTCTTCTCGATCGCCGACCAGTTGGCGTCCACCCGCACCTGGCCGGTGCCCATGAGCCGTATCCACCGGAGCAGCTTGTGGTCCTCGCCGTTGTAGTGGCCGAAGTGCATGGCCACGCCGAAGCGTTCGTCGGCGGTCTCGTGGCCGGCGAGCGGAGGGAGGACGCCGAAGTCGGCGGTGCGGGTGGTGTCGCCTGCGGTCGCGGTGAGGGTGTAGTGGCCGGTGTCCAGGCCGGTCAGGTCCACCGTGGCGGTGCCACCGGACGCGGTGGCCGTGCCTGAGGCCACCGGCAGGCCCTGGTTGTCCGTGGTTCGCCAGCTCACCGACGCCTGGTCGGTGGAGACGGTGATCTTCGCCTGTCCCTTGGTGAAGACCAGGTCGGGGGAGGTGACGGTGAGGGTGGCCGCGGCGTGCGCGGTCCCGGCGAGCGGCACCGCGGTGACCAGGCAGCCCAGCAGGGCGGCGGTACCACCCCAGGCGAGCGGGCGGCGCAGGCGGCCTCGTGCTCTGGCTGTTGACCCGGGACGTGCCCGGACCATGCCTTTCTGTTCCATCGAGCGTCCTCTTGATCGGATCGGTCGGTGCGGTGCGTGTGGTTTGACCGGCGGCGGGCACCGCGTCCCCCGCCGGCGCGTCTGGGTTCTCGGATCGGTGGGCGTGCTCCGGCCCCACCGGTCCGAGGTGGTGGAACCCGCTCCTCAGTCGCTCTACGCGTCGGTCAGTTGGACGGCGCGCAGACCGCTGGAGAGCTTCAGGGAGCTGGTGATGCCGGTGCCCCATTCGACCCAGCCGCGTCCCCGGCCGTCGTTGTCGTTGTCGGTGACCACGGCAGCGAGGCCGATGGACGAGGTGGGTTTGCCGGCCAGGCCCAGGGAGGCCCAGGGGACCGTGATGGTGTAGCGGGTGACCGTGCCGTCGCGGACGACGGTCGCGGTGGCGCCCGGGGTGGTTCCGGCCTGCTGCCCGGGCGGAGGCTGCCAGGTGTGGACCCGCGGGACACCGTTGACCAGGGAGGCACCGAACTCGACGTACTGCTTGCTGCGGCCCGGGTGGTCCGGGGTCACCGCGAACCGCAGGGCGTCACCCGCGTACATGGTGGCCGGGTCCGTGGAGGGCTGGTAGAAGGCGTTGTCGGTGACCGCGGCCCGGAACACCATGCCGGTGGCGGTGTACTGGGGGCGCACGGTGCCGGAGAGGTCGGCGTCACCCTGGTACCCGTTCGGATAGTTCTTGGTGGTCTGGGTGGCCAGGTCGAGGGGGGTGGCGGTGGAGACGCCGTCCGCCTGCACCGGCCCCCAGCCGGTCCAGGTGCCGACGGGGGTGCGGACCCCGTCCTCGGTGATGTGGGAGGCGGCCCAGTAGCGGTTCCACCCCTTGACGCCCTCGACGTCCACGGTGAAGGACCTCGAGGAGTTCGGCGCCACCTGGAAGTTCTCGGCGGCGACGCCCAGGTCCACGTAGGCGGTGCCCTCGTTGACCTGCCACTCCAGCTTGGACGGGGTGATGGTGGTGCGGTCCCGGTTGTTGGTGACGGTCACCGTGAGCTGGGTGGCCAGCGGGGACGCCGTCTTCACCCTCGGGTCGAGGGTGACCACGGTGGCCTGCTGGACCTCGGTGGGGGAGCTGACCCGGGCCAGGGTGACCGTCCCCGAGGTGACCTCCCCACTGACCTCGCGCGGCCCGCTCCTGGTGGCGGCGGGCAGCTCGACGGCCTTGCGGGTGACCTGCCCGGGGACGGCGTCCATGGGGAACGCCTTCCCGTCGATCTGGAAGGTGACCTGCTGGGGGAGACCGGTGCCGGTGGTGGTCCGGTCGGCGACGAGGGTGGCCTGGACGGTCTCGGCGGTGTTGGTGAACGTGGGCACCTGGACGGAGAAGACCGGGGTGGTGACGGCCTTGACGTTGGTCACCGTGCCCTTGGCGTACAGGACGCGGCCGTCCAGGGTGAGTTGGA
>NZ_KB904742.1 GCF_000380165.1 Wenjunlia vitaminophila DSM 41686 | reverse complement strand
TGGTAGGGGTGGGTGTCGGGCAGGTCGATGTAGGCGCTGAGTTCCACGCGGACACCGGCGTAGGTGCCCTGCATCGTCAGCGACTGGTAGTCGTCGTAGCGGTAGTAGGTCGCCGGGGCGTCCACCGCGATGCTCAGGGCCTGGCGCCACCGCTCGAAGTCCCCGAAGCCGCCCCCGAAGCCACCCGAGGTGTCCGCGGTGTCCGTGGTGCGGTGGAGATACACGGCCAGTCCCCACGCGGGCGGGCTCGACTCGCTGATGATCGGTTGCAAGCCGATGTAGGCGGTGGGCAGGTCCGGGGCGGTGGCGTGCAGCACGGCCAAGGCGGTGATGGCCGGGCCGTGAACGGCCAGGGTCGGGACGGTGGTGTCGGTCATGTCGTCGTGTCGCTTTCGCTGCCGGTGGTGGTCATGTCGTGGTCGGGTGCGGCCGGGTGTGGCGAGGTGGTGGTTGACCGGTCGTCGCGGACGATGTCGCGGCGCAGCGCGGCGGCTTCGCGGCGGGACAGGTTCAGTTCGTCGCGCAGCCGTTGGATGGTCACCGGGCGTCCGGTGGTCTTGACCGCGTTCCTGTTCAGGCGACGGGCCGTTTTGCGCAGGTCAACGGGGGTCTGAGTGACTACCTCGGTGACCATGCGCGGGGCTGAGCGGGCAGCCGCGACGGTGGTCACCGAGGTGGTGCGGACCGGGACGGTGCGGGGAGCGAGTTGGTCCCAGCGGACCGGCATGGTGGGCAGCGTGTCCAGCGACGGGATGACCACCTGCCGCCGAGGAATGGTGGTGTCCTGCTGTGGTGGGGTGGTGGTCACCTCGCCGGTCATCGGTCCGGCACCGTTGGTGGGCGGCGCCGGACACAGGTCGGCGAGGGAGGGCATGACCACGCCCGGATCGTGTTTCCCGGCGACCTGCAGGACGCGCCGTGCACGAGCTGCCCGACGCTTCAGCGCCGCCCCGGTGATGCCGGGGTCCGCGCCGTGCACGAGCTGCCACGCGGCCCGCCACGCCTGCTCTTCGGGCAGAGGCGGCATGGTTGCCGTGCGAAGCCTCACCGCGACGCGGTACACCTTGCGGTGGTGCCGCCGTCGGGCCCGCTCCGCGCGGATCTCCTCGGGAGTGCGGTCACCGTCCTGCTCGGACTGCGAGAGCCGGTAAGCGAACCAGGCGACCGGAGCGGCCAGCGATCCGACCGCAGCCACCACCGCGAAACCAAGTCCCCACAGGTGGGCGCCGTGGGCAAGGTTGATGCTGGCCGCGAGCGCACCGGCGATCCAAGTCCCGGTGTGGTGCCACCGAGCGGACAGCCCACGCCGCTCGCGGTACTCGCCTTGGATAGCGAACATCCACGTCAGCGACTCCAGCGAGACACCGCCGGCCACCGCCATCAGCAGCGGCCACCGGGTCGCCAGGAACCCGACCTGCGCCGGAAGCGCCACGGACACGAACAAGACGATGACCGCCACCGTCACCAGCAGCTCCCGGCGAGAGGCCGCCGAAGCCGCCAACCGGGTTCGCGCGGCGCGACGCCGAACCGCGCGGGCCGCACGCTCCTGCCGTGCCGTCTCCCGTGCCTCGGCGTCGGCCTGACGACGAACCCGGTCGATCTCGGCCTGAGCCCGGGCAGCCTCGGCAGCCGCGTGGGCGCGGACCGCATCCGCCTCAGCCTGAGCCTTGGCCACAATGGCGGCGTCCAGCGCCCGGGCACCCCGGGCGCTATAGACCGGGGTGCTCACAGCCCCTCCACAACCGCGACCAAGACCGCAGCGAGAACGAGCAGGAGCACCGCCAGCCGGATCAGGTCCACCGCGCGCTGAAGCACGCAGTACTTGCGCACGGCGATACCCGACAGCACCCGGACCACGTCCGCGCGCCGGTCATCGCGCATCGCGGCGGTGATCTGCTCCGTCGTCAACCGCGCCCAGTACGGGAACGACGCCCGGTCATCACCACCGAGGTGGGGGCGGACGGCGGTGAGCAGGACCATGGCGGCCCCAGCCAGCACACCACACGCGACCCCGGCCACGACCAGCGCCGGCAAGACCACATCGATCGTGGCGGCAGCCGCCAGGACACCGGCGAGCACCGTCCCGGTGAAGGCCAGCAGCAGCGCAACCTTGGTGTCCGTGCGGCTGATCTCCGCCTTCAAGTCCTGCCGGGCCTCGGAAAGGTTGGCGTGCGTCCAGTCCGCCCCAGTGACGGATCGGCCCGTCATGCCGCACCTCCCGACACAGCAAGCCGGGCGAACGCGGCGTCCACCGGGTCCAGCAGGTGCGCCTGCTCCCACCAGGCACCGGCGTCCGGCTGCCCCTGGTGGTCGTGCGCGGTGCGGGCCGCACAGTCGTGCAGCTCGCCAACCCGGGTCGGGTCGGTGGTCGTCAGGGGGTTAGCCACGGCGGCCACCCC
>NZ_KB904741.1 GCF_000380165.1 Wenjunlia vitaminophila DSM 41686 | reverse complement strand
TCCAACTCACCCTGGACGGCCGCGTCCTGTACGCCAAGGGCACGGTGACCAACGTCAAGGCCGTCACCACCCCGGTCTTCTCCGTCCAGGTGCCCGAGCAGACCAACACCGCCGAGACCGTCGAAGCGGTGCTGTCCGTGGACCGGACCGGGGCCGGCGTGGGCCTGCCGCAGCAGGTCACGTTCCAGGTGGCCGGCGAGGCGTTCACCATGAACGCCGCACCCGGGCAGGTCACCCGCAGGACCGTCGAGCTGCCCACCTCCCAGCGCCTCGGTGAGCGGACGATCGATGGTGAGGTCACCGCCGGGCCCCTCACCCTGGCCCGGGTCGGTACCCTCACCACGGTGCGGACGCCCACCGAGGTCACCTTCGATCCGAAGGTGAAGGCGGCGTCTCCCCTGGCCACCCAGCTCACGGTGACCGTCACCAACCACCGTTCCCGCACCGCGCTGGACGTCTCCAGGCTGGAGTGGCAGGTCAACGAGGGCACCGCGTACCTGGGTCGGGGCATCTGCGCCGAGGACTTCCAGGTGCCGCCCAGCTCGTCGAGGTCGTGCACCGTGGACGTCCAGGGCGTCACGCCCTGGAACCGCTACTGGGCCGCGGCCCACATCACCGAGAACGGGGTCCGCACCCCCGTCGGCACCTGGACCGGCTGGGGAGCGGTGCAACCCGACGGCACCTCCACCGCCACCCCCCTCGACCTGGCCACCCAGACCACCAGGCGCTACCCGAACGGGTACCAGGGTGACGCCGACCTCTCCGGCACCGTGCGCCCCCAGTACACCGACGAGGGCCTGGTGCTGAGGGCCTCGGTCACCGACAACGCCCTCCACCAGCCGGCCACCGACCCGGCCAACATGTGGCAGGGCGACAGCATCCAGTTCGCGGTGACCCCCGCCCACCCGGGCTACAGCACGCAGTACGTCGAAATCGGGGCGTCCCTGGTCAACGGCGTCCCGCGGGTCCACACCTGGCGGCCGCCACCCGGCCAGCAGGCGGGAACCACCCCCGGCGCCACCGCGACCGTCGTCCGCGAGGGCACGGTGACCGACTACACGATCACCGTCCCCTGGGCCTCCCTCGGCCTGGCCGGCAAACCCACCTCCTCCGTCGGCCTCGGCGTCGTGGTCAACGACGACGACAACGACGGCCGGGGACGCAACTGGGTCGAATGGGGCACCGGCATCGCCAACAGCGCGAAGACCTCCACTGGCCTGCGGGCCGTCCAACTCACCGACGCGTAGGGAGAGAAAGGACGCCCCTCGGAGAGCCTGTCTGCTCGGCACGACCGGGTCGAGCAGACAGGACCGGCCGGTTGCGGCAGCGGCGGAACAGTCGCCGCCGAACCGTCAGGTGCTGCTGTTGATCATTCGCCGCCGCTGGCTCAGACCGTCCGGCGAGCGGAGCGCCTACCCGCTGGAGCGCTGAGCGCGCTCCGGAATCGGTGGTGTGGGGCAACCCCACCGCCCACGCGACCAAGGACTGCCGGTGGCGAGCGCGGTGCGCCCGCCGCCGGTGGGCCGGGCGGTGGGCTCCGCCGGAATACGGCCGGTGGAGCCCACCTGCCGGGAACCACACGCACCGCACCGACCGATCCGATCGAGAGGACGCTCGATGGAACGTAAGGGAACGATCCGGTCAGGTCCCGGGTCGAGGACCAGACTAAGGGGTCGCCTGCGCCGCCCGCTGGCCTGGGGTGGTACCGCCGCCCTGCTGGGCTGCCTGGTGACCTCGGCCCCGTTCGCCGGGACCGCGCACGCCGCGGCCACCCTCACCGTCACCTCCCCCGACCTGGTCTTCACCAAGGGACAGACGAGGATCGCCGTCTCCACCGACCAGGCGTCGGTGAGCTGGCAGGCGGTGGACGCCCAGGGCCTGCCGGTGGCCTCCGGCACGGCCACCGCGTCCGGTGGCACCGCCACGGTGGACCTGACCGGCCTGGACACCGGCCACTACACCCTTACCGCGACCGCCGGCGGCACCACCCGCACCGCCGACTTCGGCGTCCTGCCCCCGCTCGCCGGCCACGAGACCGCCGACGAACGCTTCGGCGTGGGCATGCACTTCGGCCACTACAACGGTGACGACAACAAGCTGCTGCGCTCCATCAAACTGATGGGGCTCGGCCAGGTGCGCGCGGACGTCAACTGGTCGGCGATCGAGAAGACCCCCGGGGTGTACTCGTGGGAGACGTACCCGACCGATCAGGCGATCCCCTACGCCGCGTCCCTCGGCCTGACCACGGTGGGGAACTCAGGGTTCAAGAACCCCAACTACGACTACGGCCTGACGCCCTCGTCCACCGTGGGCCTGGACGCCTACGGGAAGTTCACCGCCGCCTTCGTGGAGAAGTACCAGCAGCACACGAAGGAGGTGGAGGTCTACAACGAGTACAACTCCATCGGCTTCAACAACGGCACCTGCGGCCTCACCGCTGACTGCTACCTACAGATGCTCAAGGCGACCCACCCCAAGGTGCACGCCAAGGTGCCGGACGCCACCGTCGTCGGCCCCGCCCTGGCCGGACTGAACCGGGACTGGCTCAACCGCCTCTACTCCCTGGGCG
>NZ_KB904740.1 GCF_000380165.1 Wenjunlia vitaminophila DSM 41686 | reverse complement strand
GAGGGAGGATGGGGGCGACGACGGGAGGGACCATGCGCATCCTGGCGGGGCTTGCGGCCGCGGGTCGAGGACTGCTGCTCGCCGTCGCCTCGACCGCCGCGTCGATCGCGCTCTTCTGCCTGGCGGTGGTCTGGATCGCGTTGATCCCGCTCGGGGTGGGCGCGTTGGTCACCCCGGTGGTCCTGACCGGGGTCCGCGCCCACGCCGGCTGGCGGCGCCGGGTGGCCGGGACCTGGTCCCGGGTTGACGTCCCGGTGAGCTACCGGCCACGGCCACCGATCCAGGGCGGGATCATCGGGCAGTTGCAGCGCTGCGCCTGGATGCTGAAGGACCCGCAGACCTGGCGGGACCTGCGGTGGCTGCTGGTGGACGCCTCCGCGGGCCTGGCCCTGGCCGTGCTGCCCCCGGGGCTGGTCGCGCACGGAACCATCGGGCCCCTGCTGGCGGGGGGGCTGTGGCGGCCGCTCCACTCCAGCGGGGACGACGCCCGCTGGTTCTTCTTCTTCGCGGTCACCAACCAGACCCGTGCGTTCGCCGCCGCGGCCCTCGGTCTGGTGATGATGGCCCTCGGAATCTGGCTGGCGCCGGCCATCCTCAAGGGGAACGCGCTGCTCACCCGCTCGGCGCTGTCCCCCAGCAGGAAGCGTGACCTTCGGCTGCGCGTGGAGCAGCTCACCGAGAGCCGCAGCGAAGCCCTGGACACGTCCGCCGCCGAGCTGCGCCGCATCGAACGCGACCTGCACGACGGCGCCCAGGCCCGCCTGGTCGCCATGGGCATGCACCTCGGCGCCGTGGAGCAGCTCCTGGAACGCGACCCGGAGCAGGCGAAACACCTGCTGGCCCAGGTCCGTCAGTCTTCCGCCGACGCGCTGCACGAACTGCGCGACCTGGTCCGCGGCATCCACCCCCCGGTCCTGGCCGAACGCGGTCTCGGCGACGCCGTGCGGGCGCTCGCGCTGCGCCACCCGTTGCGCAGCGAGGTCACCGTGGACCTGCCGGACCGCCTGGAAGCCCCGGTGGAGTCCGCGGCGTACTTCGCGGTCAGTGAGGTGCTGACCAACGCGGCCAAGCACGCCGAGGCGGAGCGGGTCTCCATCGACCTGTGTCACCAGGACGGCGTGTTGCGGGTCCTGGTCACCGACGACGGCCAGGGCGGCGCCGACCCCATGGGGGGCACCGGTCTGCGCGGGGTGGAGCGGCGGCTCGCTGCCTTCGACGGCGTCCTCGCCGTGAACAGCCCCCGGGGCGGCCCCACCGTCATCGCTATCGAGATCCCGTGCCAGCCCCTGGGGGACCATCGGACGCCGCTACCGAACGGGGACATCGCCACCACCAACCAGTGAAGACGCGGACCTACCGTTGACCGGAGCATCCGCTGACTCCCTGGAGGCCGACACCATGCGCTCGCGTCCCGTCGCTCGTTCCGCCCGTGTCGCACTCGCCGCCGCGGCCACCCTGCTGGCCCTGACCACAGCCTGCGGCCCGGAGGACGACAACGCCGCGGACCGGTCGGACGACGCCTCCCCGACGCAGAGCCAGGGCACGGACCAGGGCGAGGACGTCGAGGCGTCCACCGGCGGCAACGGCGGCGCGGAGGACACGTCCGGCTCGGACACCGCGGGCTCGGACGGGACGGGCTCGGGCAGCGACACCTCGACGGCCGGTTCCGACTCGACGAACGACGACATGCTGGACCGCAGGCCGGTCTGTGGCGCGGAGGACATCACCCTGTCCGCGTCCCTGGAGTCGCAGGCCGGCAGCCACATCCTGATCACCGCGAGGGCCAAGCCGGGATTCGTCTGCAAACTGCCCGGCGAGTACCCGGTCGTGGCGTTCGGCTCGGACGGCACCGAGGCGGCACCGGCCGAGCAGGCCGTGGGCGAGGAGATCGAGATGGTCGAGGGGGCCACCGCCTACGCGGGCGTCACGGCAAAGACGACGGGCGGCATCACCGGAGTGGAGTTCGAGGACGTCATCGTCGCCGTGGACCAGCAGGACCCGGCCCCGGTCTCGCTGGCCGTCGGCCGCTACGTCGTGGACAAGCCGATCGTCACCAACTGGCACACCTCGATGGCCGACGCCCTCCCCGACAACGGCTGACCCCCCGGTCACCGGCGGCGGACGGCACCGTTCACCAGACAACCCCTAGGCTCTCCCCATGACCGTCCAGCACCCCGGAGCGTCGGACAGCACCCCCCTGCGCGTCGTCCTCGCCGAAGACCTCTTCCTGCTGAGGGACGGCCTCGTCAGATTGCTCCAGGCGTACGGCTGCGAGATCGCCGCCGCGGTGGACAACGGGCCGGAGCTGGCCCGGGCGTTGGTGGCGCTGCGGCCGGACGTGGCGGTGGTGGACGTGCGGCTGCCGCCGTCGTTCACCGACGAGGGGTTGCAGGCGGCGCTCTCGGCTCGGCGGGAGATCCCGGGTCTCCCGGTGCTGGTGCTGTCGCAGCACGTGGAGCAGTTGTACGCCCGGGAACTGTTGGCCGACGGCAGCGGCGGGGTGGGGTACCTGCTCAAGGACCGGGTGTTCGACGCGGACCAGTTCATCGACGGGGTGCGCCGGGTGGCCGG
>NZ_KB904739.1 GCF_000380165.1 Wenjunlia vitaminophila DSM 41686 | reverse complement strand
GCTGGACTGGTACAACTACCACCGACCCCACACCGGCATCGGCGGCCACCCACCAGCCACCCGCGTCACCAACCTGCCCGAACAACACACCTAGGCGCCCAGGGACGCGGGCGGAACGCACCTCCTGCGGGCGGGGCCTCCTCCGGATCCACACGGGGCGCCCTCTTGAATCTGACGTGCGCATGACTTCAGCCTGGGACGTAGGGGCGTCTCGGGAGACCGCTTTGCCGAAACGATTCGATCGGCCGCGCTCCCGACCCGCCGCCCCACGGTTCCCAGTACGCGCCCCGTCAACTTCCACCCCGGAGGCTCATCGATGTCCCGTTTCTACGCGCGTCGATCAACTGCCGCCCTCGCCGCCCTGGTCGGTCTGACCACCGCCGCGACCACCCTCGCCAGCTCCCCCGCCCAGGCGGCCCCGCCCACACCGCCGTCCGCCTCCACCGCCCTCAGCTACCTGTCCACCCTCACCGTCCAGGCCGAGGGGTCCTCAAGCGGCTACAGCCGCGACCTGTTCCCGCACTGGATCACCCAGTACGACTCGTGCAACACCCGCGAGGTCGTCCTGAAGCGGGACGGCACCAACGTCGTACAGGACTCCTCCTGCGCGGCGGTCAGCGGAAGCTGGTACTCGCCCTACGACGGCGCCACCTGGTACGCCGCCTCCGACGTGGACATCGACCACGTCGTCCCGCTCGCCGAGGCATGGCGCTCCGGGGCCAACTCCTGGACCACCTCGCGGCGCCAGGCCTTCGCCAACGACCTCACCCGCTCCCAGCTCATAGCCGTCACCGACGACGTCAACCAGGCCAAGGGCGACAAGGACCCGGCCGAGTGGATGCCGCCCCGCTCCACGTACCACTGCACTTACGCACGGATGTGGGTGTGGGTGAAGTACTACTACGGCATGACGGTCGACTCCGCGGAGAAGAGCAAGCTGAGCTCCGTCCTCAACGCCTGCTGACGCCCGCACCCGCGCGTCGTCCAGCGGCGCCCAGCACTCGGCCCCGCCGGGGTTCCGGCGGGGCCGCCCGGCCGGGCGGCCCCGCGCGCGCTCACTGCGGGCGCTGCACCTTCAACAGCCAGGAGGGGAGGTCCACCCGCGTGGTCACCTCGGCGCCGAGTTCCGCCGCCATCTCCTCGACGGCGATCTGGCCCACGATCTTGCGCATCTCGACCGAGCACACGTCCCAACCCGCGGCGGTGAACTCCCCTCGCAGTTCCTCCTCGGTGGCACGGTGCGGCCCCATGCCCCGCACGACCTCGACGAAGTCCGGCACCCGCTCGGAGAACGTGAGGATGTGCGCGACGCCCCCGGGGCGCGCCATCCGGAACAGCTCACGGATGTACCGCCCCCGCTCCGGCTCCTCCAGCGCGTGCAGCAGGGCACAGTCCAGCATGGTGTCGAACTCGGCGTCGAAGCCCTCCACGGCGGACAGGTCCGCGACCCGGAAGTCGATCGTCGCGCCATGGTCCGCGGCCTTCTTCCGCGCCAACTCGATCGCGGTCGGGGAGAAGTCGAGCCCGACGACGTCGTAACCCTTGTCCGCCAGGTACAGCGACAGGCTGCCGGTCCCGCATCCGGCGTCCAGGACACGGCCCCTGACTTCCCCCGCCTCGCAGATCCGGACGAACTCGGGCTGCGGCTCACCGATGTCCCACGGCGGCAGGGCGAATGACCCCGCACCGCGGTAGACGGCATCGAAGCTCTCGGAGGCATGAACGGTCATCAGCACCCTTCCGTGGCAGCAGCGAACACGTCCTACAGACGTCGAACAGACTTACACACGGCGCCGCCCTGCGCGCGGCTCTCCCGGGCACCCGTACCGCCGGTCTAGCAACACTCGAGGAGTTGACGTGTTCGCCTCAATTGCCTCATGCATCCGGCGGCTGGCTCCCGGCCGGGCCGCCGCACCGCTCGTGGTCAGTGCCGGTGGTTAGGGTGCTGCCGCAATCCCACCGCACAGCCCGACGACCGCGAAGGAAGCACCGTGTCGCAGCCCGGCTCCGCCCTTGTTTTCTCCCCCGCGAACGGCCCCGTGGAGGAGCCGGTGACCAAGCTCGGTGGGCAACCGGTGTGGTTGGCGGAGCCGCAGTGGCCGCTCTCGCGCACCTCCGGCGAGCCCATGGAGTTCATCGGTCAGTTCGCGCTGGACGGGGGGCGTCTCGCCTACCTGTTCATGACGGGCCCCGACCAGCACCCGGCCGGCAGTTGGAACGCCGAGAGCGGCGAGAACGCCCTGCTGATCCAACCGGGCGGCCGCGTCCCGGGCTTCCTGACCGTCCGCGCCCAGGCCGAGGGGCCCTCGGCCGGCGCCGACCACCTGCCCCACGTCAGCACGGGACGCGGGGTGGCCGTCCTGGGCGGCCCGGGCGTCGAGCCCGACTGGATCCAGGGGGAGGAGTACCCGGGCGACGACTGGCAGTTGGTGGTCCAGCTCACCGACAACCTGCCGTTCTACGTCAACTTCGGGGACTGCGGTTACGGCTACGCCTTCGTCTCCCCCGACGGCAGGGACGGCCGTTTCCTGTGGCAGTGCTCCTAGGCCGTGTCCGTAAAGTCGGTTGCTCGTTGGTTGGTTCGTGGTGCGTCGTCATGAGTTGACTGATGAGTCGTGGGCGGTGATCGGGCCGTT
>NZ_KB904738.1 GCF_000380165.1 Wenjunlia vitaminophila DSM 41686 | reverse complement strand
TCGCCGGCGCTTTGGGGACGGTCTTACCAGGAGTCTTCGAGGAGGCCTTACCGAGCGCCTTCAGCAGAAGCTTCCACACCTTCGGCGCTTTGGTGAAGCCTCCTCACACCCGCGCCTGCACCAGACTCCACCGCAAAGCGGGCCTCGACCGCCACCCTACTCATGGAACAGGGCGTCGAGCTCGTCGTGATCAAGAAACTCCTCGGCCACGCCCACATCAGCGTCACCGCCACCGTCTACACCCACGTCCGACTCCGGCTCCAACGAGACGCCATCGACACCCTCAGCATCCCGCTCGACGGTCCTGCTGGCCACGAGCCGACCCGCAACGACGGCAAGGTCCCGTCACCCTGCGCCTCACGCGTCCGCTGGCGTTGCCGTCAACTACTGCCGTCACCCCGTGCAGAGACCGCGCCAGGACACGAGGTGGGCTGAGAGGCCGCTGACGACATTGAGGAGCGCTTTCCGAAAGAACCCGGGAGCAGACCCGTCCGGGAGGTGTACCAGCAGCGTGTAGCGGGTGCTGCGTTCGACGAGAGTGCCGATCGCTGAGCCGTTCTTCGTGCCGACGATCAGGTCCCCTTCCCAGTGCCCCGGGACGTTGCGGTCGGTGGCTTCGGCGGGCCGCTGGCTGATCAGGACCATCAGGTGAGTGAACCGAGGAGTCCTCTCGTTCGGTCGGCGGCGCCGCTTGCGCGTGCTTCGGCCCGTCCGCAGGCGCCGCGAGACCTCTCGTGTCAGGCCGGTCTTGGGCTTGGACATACAGGGCTCGGTAGATCGTCTCGTGCCTCACCTGCATCTCCGGACGGTCCGGGAAATCCCGAGGAAGGATGTGCGCGACCTGTTCGGGACTCCACTTCTCGTCCAACCATGCCTGGATGAAGTCCCGCAGCTCGGGACAACGGTCGACCTTCCGGGGCTTGGACCGCGGTAGTCGTGCCTGCGCCCGTCTGTGAGCGGTGAACGGGCGGTACTGGGACGGATGGTTCGGTCTGGCGTCAGGGCTGCCGTTGCGTCGGATCTCCCGGCTGATCGTCGAGAGACTGCGGTTCAACTCGCCGGCGATTGCGCGTATCGACTTCTGCTCTCGCCACCGATCAGCGATGCACACCCGCTCCTCCTCGGACAGAAAGCGGGCAGAGATTCGGGCGCAAGCCGTTCCGTTCCTCGGCCCGCGGATGGGGCTCGTACTCGCGCGAGTCACCGATAACCGGCTGGATCGCGGCCCGAACCGTCTTGCGTCCCGCCTTGGTGGTCCTCACGCGCGCACCGCGCCCGCTGACCCACTCCTGGCCCGTTCGACGGTTGATGCCGATGATGCGGCTGGCCTCTCTGATACTCACGCCTTCGCGTATCAGTTCGAGAAACCGCTGCTTGACCTCGGGGGGCACCCTCTTGCCGTTCGGGCGCCCCCCAACGGTGCTTCTGTCCTTCAACGCCCACCCGGGGGTCGGGTGTTGCGACGTTCATTAGAACCCGAGTAGCCAGGCGGGGCCTTGACGGTTCAGCACGCCTCTAGAGTTCCCAGTTGCTAAGCGCGACAAATTCTTCGATGGAAGGCGCCAGCCTCCCACAAAATTCAGTCGATGATGCCTGGATTCGATTCACAGCCGAGGCGCGAGGTTTCCCTTGGCCAGAGGCCGCTGCCTCGCGAGCAAGGAGGTCAAGCACTTCGCACTCTGCGTCGATCTCCATTTGAACAAGAGGCCCCACTGGAGGGGAGGGGTCTCCATATCTGACGACCATAGGCTTCTCTCCCCCTACCTTGAATTCGAGCATGGAGAGCAGTGACCTGATGGTGTTCACAGCCATCTCGGTCTTTGCGGCGGACGGTCTCAATGAAACCGCGAGTGCGTTTCCAACCAACGCCACGGATTGGGCCACATAGAACTCCGGACGGGAGGAATCATCCTCGTCATCCTGTGATTCCATCTCCAGCTCATCCAGCGCCTCGGCGCAGTCATCCTGCACGGACTCCCCGGCAGCTGCCGCCCAGACAAGCCCGAGCGAGGCATCGACCCACTCAGACTGCTCTGATCGGCCGAGGGCTCGGCAGAAGAGGGCACCCCGCTCCGCCGCTGCGGCACAGATCAGTACCAGTTCAGGGTCCGAAGCATTCGAGATTGCCTGTAGTTCCGGCGAAATCCCCATGTCTCTCTAGCCTCCAGTGGCCCAGAAGATCGTGAATGGTGAGTTCTGTGCGGCATGACCGCGTATCCCCGCACCTCCCACTGTTATCCCACGCACATTCAGCATGGGCGAACAGATGGAAACACAGAAGTTTCTTGATGCCGCACCGAACACGGCATGCTCGTTGGGGCCCAAACTGTTAAGGATCCCTTCTTCGGCATGCCCGGCAGCCTGCACAAACTCCTCCCCCGGCCTCAGTGTCCATCCGGAAGGCATAGCACCCCCTCCATTGATTCCAATGCGAGTGGCGAATGCCTTCGTCTTGGAGTTAAAGACACCGATTACTGCCGTAGTGCCCTTCACGTCCGCCATGAAGTAGTCATTCCGCGAGGCTTGCAATTCTTCCGCACGGCTAAGCGCGAGCATTGCATCGTCTTCAGTCGCAACCCCTGGACCACAGTTGTGAACCAGGACCGGCGTGGCCCCCGCGAGCACATAGTACGTGTGGATGTCGCGGATGGTGAGGTCGTGGGTGCGTTGTTGTTTGTGGTGGGT
>NZ_KB904737.1 GCF_000380165.1 Wenjunlia vitaminophila DSM 41686 | reverse complement strand
GACCCGGACGGCGCCGACCTTGTAGGCGACGAGCATGCCGCCGAACACGGCCATCGTCCCCAGCACCGCCTGCGCCACCACGCCGTCGTACCAGTCGTTGTACGCGTGGCTGATCACCCCGAGGAACAGCCCCTCGAAGGCGGCGTAGGTCAGGATCAGCGCCGGGTTGGCGAGCCGCCGGAAGGCCACCACCAGGCCGATCACCATCGCGATCAGCGCCGCGACGAGGCCGAGCCCGAGGGACTCCTTGGGGATGGCGAACCAGCCGACCGCGGCGCCGAGCACCACGGTGCCCAGCGTCATCGCGGTGCGCACCACGACGTCGTCGATGGTCATCCGGCCGGTCTGGAGCGGCCCCGCGGGCGGGGCCCCGTACATCTGCTGGAGCTGGTCGGGCGTGAGGTCGCCCTGCGGGCCCGCGTAGGGGTTGCCACCCGCGTAGGGGTTGCCCTGGGCGTACGGGTTTCCGGCCGGCGGCTGCTGCGGCGCCCGGGGCCCGGCCTGTGGCCCGCCGAAGCCCGCGTAGCTGTTGTCGCGGGCGAAGCCCCGCGAGAACATCGGGTTGCTGCTCCTCATTTCTCTCCTCCATAGGCCACGTCGTGCAGCCGTTGCCCCCCAGCGTAATGGCCTGGCAAAAAGAAGGCGCTACTTCTCACGCAGGATCTTGCCGCGCCGCCCCTCCGACCTGGGACGGGGGCCGGGGCCGACCCCCACCGGCCCCCACCGCCGGGCCTGACCGCCGGGCCAGCGGCCACGCCGGCACCGACTACCCGCGGTCGGCGCCGGGCGTACCGGGGGGAGACGAGGGCAGCGACTCCGGCAACTGCTCGACGAGGTCGTCGAGGAGCTTGGTGAACTCGGCGTCGGACACGTCGTGGCACTCCCGGGGCTTCGTGGTGTCCCCCACGACCATCTTTCTCGCGGCCTCCACGCACCGCTCGGGGATGCTGTTCGTGTCGGGGTCGGACGAGCAGGCCGCGGTGCCGGTGAGCACGGCGGCGAACAAGACGACTGAGGCGGCTGTCCAGATCTGCTGGTTCATCGGGTCTCCTTCGTGGATACCCCGGCCTTCGGGCCGGGGAGGAACGAGGCTCCCGCGTAGCGGGGCGTGGGATGGCGGATCGCCGCCAGGGTGATGCGGTGTCGGTGGCGGCCAGCCAACACGTGCCGCTTACATCCGATCTGATAGGTGTGAGCCGTGGCGCGGCAGGTCAAGCGGGCGTTCAGGTACCGCTTCTACCCCACCGACGAGCAGGCAGCGGAGCTGTCGCGCACGTTCGGGTGCGTCCGCCTGGTGTACAACAAGGCTCTGGAGGAGCGCACCCGGGCGTGGTACGTCGAGCGGCGCCGGATCTCCTACGCGCAGTCGTCGGCGGCGCTGACACAGTGGAAGAAGACGCGGGAACTGGCCTTCCTGGCGGAGGTGTCCTCCGTCCCGCTCCAGCAGGCGCTGCGCCACCTTCAGACGGCGTTCGGGAACTTCTTCGCCAAGCGGGCAAAATACCCGCGCTTGAAGTCGAAGAAGGAGTCCCGAGCGTCGGCCGAGTACACCCGCAGCGCGTTCACGTGGCGTGACGGACGGCTGACGCTGGCGAAGATGGCGCAGCCGCTGGACATCCGCTGGTCGCGTCCTGTGCCCGGGGGATCGGAGCCGACCACGGTGACCGTGTCGCGCGACGCGGCCGGCCGTTGGTTCGTGTCCCTGCTGTGCCAGGACACCATCACCCCCGCGCCCGCCACCGCGGCGGCTGTGGGGATCGACGCCGGGATCACCTCTGTGGTGACGCTGTCCACCGGCGAGAAGATCACCAACCCGAGGCACGAGCGCCGCGACTTCCTGCACAAACTCACCACTCGTCTCGTCCGTGAGAACCAAACGGTCGTGATCGAGGACCTCACCGTCCGCAACCTCCTGAAGAACGGCAAACTCGCGCGCGCCATCTCCGACGCGTCGTGGACGGTGCTGCGCTCCATGCTGGAGTACAAGTGCGCCTGGTACGGGCGCGAACTCGTCGTGATCGACCGGTACTTCCCCAGCTCGAAGCTGTGCTCGGCCTGCGGCACCGTCCGCGAGAGGCTGCCGCTGAACGTCCGCACCTGGACGTGCGACTGCGGCGCCACCCATGACCGCGACGTGAACGCGGCACGCAACATCCTGGCCGCCGGGCTGGCGGCAGCAGCCTGTGGAGACGGCGTAAGACCTCAACGGGAGTCCTCCCGGACGGGGCAGTCGTCGGTGAAGCAGGAACCCCAGCGGGCGACCGCTGGAAACCCCCGCCCATAGGCGGGGGAGGAAGCCAAGGGCACCCATCCTGACGCGAGCGGCGGGCGGGCGGGGGCACTGTCGACACGACGGAGCGTCGCGGACCTCCCGCCCGCGGCCAGGAACGGACCTCAGGAACAGACCGGACCTCAGGAACAGACGGACACAAACGGCGATCAGCCTTACTCGATCGGCATTCGAGCGGAAATCGAGAATCGGCGAACGGAGCCTCGCCCGCAATGGCGCCACAAACCCCTCACCCGCCGGTCGGCAACTGTTCCTCGACGCCATCCACGACCGTCCGGCCGCGGACACAGGGCCCGTCGGTTGTCGAATTGCCCGGCCCGCCACCTGCCGGCAGCCCACCGCCGGGACGCGGTTCGCCCCGGCTTCTCCTGCTTCGCCGAAGCGCGCACGCCCAGGCCGGTCGGCCCTGGGGACGGGGTGGTCGGCGGGTGTTCCCACGCGCCCACCGGAAGATGTGATGAACAGCGTCACGACCGGCGGAGAACCGGCCGTGACCTGTGCAAGCGCTGGAACCACACCGAGTGCCCGGAGCGGGACTTGAACCCGC
>NZ_KB904736.1 GCF_000380165.1 Wenjunlia vitaminophila DSM 41686 | reverse complement strand
AGTTGTTCGTCGAGGAGGCGGAGGCGGACGTTGGGCAGCGGGGTGCCGATGACGGGCACGTCGACGGGGTCGGACAGGTCGTGGCAGGTGGCGTCCACGGTCGCTTCCGTCGGGCCGTACAGGTTGAGGGCCTGAGTGGCGGCCCCCCGTTCGCGCAACGTCCGCCACAGCGTCGCGGACACCGCCTCGCCGCCCACCAGGACCGTTCCCGGCACCCGGTCGCCCTCCAGCAGCCCGGCCTCGATCAGCACGCCCAGATGGGACGGCGTGACGTTGAGGACGTCGATCGCGGCCCGCCGCACCAGAGCCACCAGCGCCTCGGGATCGCGGCGCACGTCCTCCGGTGCGACGTGCAGGGTGTGTCCGGCGACCAGCCACAGGAACTGCTCCAGTGACGGGTCGAAGGTCATCGCGGTGGTGTGTGCGACGTTCCGCCGGGGCCCGCCCTGCGCCATGCGCCGTACGTGGCACAGAAGGTGGCGCAGGGAGCGATGCTGGACGGTGACGCCCTTGGGGGCGCCGGTGGACCCCGAGGTGTAGATGATGTACGCGGCCTGGTCGGGGTGGAGGCGCGGCGTGGGCGCCGAGCCGCCGCCTGGGGCCTGTCGCGGGTCGAGGTGGACGCGACCGGGATCGGCCGGCAGGTCGCGGGTGATGACCACGGGGGCCGCGACCTCGTCGAGGACGTGGGCGACGCGGCCGGCGGGCCACTCCGGGTCCACAGGCACGTAGACGCCTCCTGACCGCAGGACGGCCAGGAGGGCCACGATGCTGTCGGCGGAGCGCGGCAGGCACACCGCGACCGGTGTCTCGGCCACCACGCCGGAGCGCAGCAACTGCTCGACCAGGCCGGAGACGTGGGTGTCGAGCTCGGCGAACGTCAGCGTCGTGTCCCCGTATGCCAGCGCGGGCGCGTCCGGTGTCGCCCGCACCTGCGCGGCGAAGGCGTCCGGAACCGTCTCCGTGTCCGCATCCGCTTGAGGATCGGCTGGAGGCGTGTGCATCGACCCGGAACCGGCCAGCAGGCGCAGGCGTTCGGCATCGTCGCTCAGTGGCAGGTCACCCACTCGGAGGCCGGGGTCGTCCGCCGCCGCGCCGAGCAGTGTCAGGTAGTGGGCGGCCAGCACGTCCATGCGGGGCCGGTCGAACAGGTCGGGGCAGTACGTGAGCACGCACCGCTTCCCGTCCTGGCCCGAGACGACGTCGAGGGACAGGTCGAATCGGCTCGTCACGCCGCCGAAGCCGAGCGAGGAGCAGTCCGTGCCGTGCAGGACGAGCTTCTCGTCGGGGGCGTCGAGGAGCTGGAAGGTGACCTGGACGAGGGGGTTGTGGCTGAGGTCGCGCTCGGGCGCGAGCGTCTCGACCAGGGTCTCGAAGGGCAGGTCCTGATGGGCGAAGGCGCCCAGCGCGGCCTCGCGGACCCGGTCGAGCAACTCGAGGAACGACAGCTCCGACGAACAGCGGACCCGTACGGGGAGGGTGTTGACGAAGAAGCCGACCAGGGGTTCGGTCTCGGCGCGGGTACGGTTCGCCGCCGGCACCCCCACGACCAGGTCGTCCTGGCCGCTGTAGCGCGCCAGCAGTACCTGGAAGGCGCCGAACAGCGTCATGAACAGGGTGACGCCCTGCTCCCGGCCGAGCGCCTCCAGCCGCGCGACCAACGGTGCGGGCAGCGGGAACTCGACGGTCTCGCCCCGGTGGGACTGGACGGCGGGACGCGGATGGTCCGCGGGCAGCCGCAGCACCGAGGGCGCGCCGTCCAGGGCTCGCTTCCAGTACGCGAGTTGCTCCTGCTGCACCGGGCCGGTCATCCAGGCTCGCTGCCAGACGGCGAAGTCGGCGTACTGGATGTCCAGCCGGGGGAGCGCGGCGGGGGTGCCGGTGACGTATTCCCGGTACAGGCGGCCGAGTTCGTCCACCAGGACGTCGACCGACCAGCCGTCGGAGACGATGTGGTGCATGGTCACCACCAGCACGTGGTCGTCGTCGGCCAGCCGGGCCACCGCCACACGCATCAGCGCGCCGTCCGCCAGCCGGAACGGGATGCGTGCCTCCGCCGCCACCAGGTCCCGCACGCCGTCCTCGGTCCGCGCGGGCGGCTCGATCCGCACGACCCGCGTCGCCCGCCGCACGACCGGCGCGTCGGGGGCAGAGACGACCTGGTAGGGCACGCCGTCCCGCTCGACGAACGCTGTTCGCAGCGTCTCGTGTCGCTCGACCAGCGTCCGCAGCGCCCGCTGTAGCGCCTCCAGGTCGAGGGGGCCGCGGACCCGGTAGGCGTCGCACATGGTGTAGAAGTCGCTGTCGGGCATCAACTGGTCCAGGTACCAGAGGCGTTGCTGCGCGAACGACAGCGGCAGCGGTCCGCTCCGGTCCACCGGCTCAAGGGCCGGGGCCCCGTGGCCGAGGCCCTTGCCCTGTTCGGCACGGACGCGGGCGGCCACCTCCTCGACCGTCGCGGTGTCGAACAGCACCCGCAGCGGCACCTCGACGCCGAGCATCTTCCGGATCCGGGCCATCACCTGGATCACCAGCAGCGAGTGCCCACCCAACTCGAAGAAGTCGTCGTGCACACCGACCCGGTCGACGCCGAGCACCGCGCACCAGACCTGCGCCACGACCTCCTCCACCACGTCACGCGGCGCCACGAAGCGGACGTCCAGTTCCGGCCTGCCCAACTCCGGCACCGGCAGGCGACCGCGGTCCAGCTTCCCGTTCGACGTCAGTGGCAGCGCGTCCAGAACCACCACCGCCGACGGCACCATGTACGCGGGCAGCCGGCCCTGCGCGAACCTGCGGATGTCGGCCGGGCTGGCCTCGATGGCGTCCGCGGGCGTGACGTAGGCGATCAGCCGCGCGTGTTCGTCGTCGATGACGGCGGCTTCCTTGACGGTGGGGTGGTGGGTGAGGGTGGCTTCGATCTCGCCGGGTTCGATGCGGAAGCCGCGGAGTTTGATCTGGTTGTCG
>NZ_KB904735.1 GCF_000380165.1 Wenjunlia vitaminophila DSM 41686 | reverse complement strand
GGGCTGCCCAAGACGACGACTGAGGAGGACGGGGTTCCGGGTCCGGTCATGTGGATGCGGACGCAGAACTGGTTGCGGATCGAGTCGGGGTACACGGGTCCGATCGACGGTGTGCCGGGGGTGAACACCTACGCCGCGTTGCAGCGCAACATGCGGGACCACTGGGGTTACACCGGTCCCATCGACGGCGTGCCGGGGACCTACACCTGGATGGCGGTCCAGCGCCTCGCCGCGGCCTGGGGTTACACCGGTCCCGTCGACGGAGTCATGGGCCCCAACTCCTGGCGCGGCTTCGCCCGCTTCATCAACCAGGACAGCTGGGACTGAACCCCAGGACGGAAACCCGGCGGCGGCGCACCCCGGCCGGGGGCACCCGGTCCCCCCTCCCCCGTGCCGCTCCGGCACGGGGGAGGGGGGACCGGGGCTGGTTCAGACGCCGGGGAAGAGCGTGCGCAGGTCGTCCAGGGTGACCGCGCCGGTGGTCGCGGTGCCGGCGGGGACCCGCTCCCCGGCGAGCCGTCCGGTGAACAGGCGCACCAGCGCCTCCGGGGTCAGGGCGAGGGTGGAGTCCGCCGCCTCGGGAGCGGTGGCGGTGAGCGAGACCCGGTCCGCAATGACGAGTCCGAGCACCGGCTCGGGGTCCCCGGTCTCCACCCGGATGGTCGCCTCGCGCCCTGACCAGGCGTCCGGCTTGGCGAGGAGGTGGAAGAGGAAGCCCACCGGGCCACAGAGCAGATCGGTCAGAAGTTCACTGGCCGGGCCGGAGAGCACCGCCCCGGGGTCGGAGGCCACCCGGACGTCCCAGGAGTGGTTGGCGATCTCGAACAGCCGCATGGCGGACATCTGGGTGACGTCGATCGGCATCGGCAGGAACGACAGGGTGATCCGCAGGTTCTGCCGGGCGTCCGCGTCCAGTTCCTCGAAGGCGTTGACCAGCGAACCGTGGAACGTCACGAAGCCGTCGGCCTGCTCCCGGACGCCCAGCGCGTCCCAACGGTCCCACACCGCCTGGTGGTCCTCCGGCCCCGGTGCGGGCCTGCCGTCCCTGGCACTGCGCAGGACCGCCTCGGTGATCTCCGCCCCACTACCGAGGTGGCTCAGGACCTGGGCGACCGACCACTCGGAGGCGCCGGACCGGGCGGCGAGCGCCGCGTCGTCGAGGCCCTTCAGGTGGGCGACGAGGTCCTCGTGGGCGTCCCGCAGGGCGGCTATGGTCTGGTCGGCGGTCATTCGGCGTCCTCCCGGGGTGCGCAACTCGGTACGGCTCGGCGGCGGGGGCCGCGGACGGTCGTGGGGTGGGTCACGAGGGCGATCGGCTCGCTCGTGGCGCTGACGCTAACACAGGCCGGAGGATGCCCTCCGGCTCACCGTGGGACTCCCCGGTGACCACCGTCGGGGCGGCGTGGATCACCGTGTTCCAGGGTGAACTGACTGGGCGTCAGTCGTTGGCGGAGGCGGACCGGGTGGCCCCGTCGGCGGTCCCCGCCCCGGCCCGGCGGCGCTCGTTGACGGGCGCGGCGACGTCCCGTTCAGCCGGCTCGAACGCGGCTCTGGCCCGGGCGACCAGGGTTCGTCCGGCCGGACTGCTCGGTCCACCGGACCGCCAGGCCAGGGCCAGGCGTCCGCGCATCGCCGGATGAGTGAGGGCGATCGTCCGGAGCGCCCCGGTCCGCGCGCTGGCGAACGCGTGGGGCAGCACCGCCGCTCCCAGGCCGCGGGCGGCGAACCGGGCCAGGGTGTCCGGATCGGTGGCCTCGAAGGCGATTCGAGGGGTGAAGCCCGCGGACGCGCAGGCCTCGTCAAGCAGGGTCCGCAGCCCGGTGCCGCGAGGCAGGCTGATCAGCGCCCGGCCGCGGAGCGTGGCCAGGGAGACGGCGGTGTGCACGGCGAGTTCGTGGTCGTGGCCGACCGCGAGGACGATCGGTTGGTCCACCACCACCTGCACCTCGAGGTCCGGCGGGGTGCGGCTGCTGAGGCTGATCAGCGCCAGGTCGAGACGGCCGCCGCGCAGGTCCTCGGCCAGACGCTCGGAGTCGCCCTCGGTGAGTGTGATCTCCACCGCGGGGTGGTCCGCGTGGTAGCCGGCGAGCAGGCCGGGCAGGTCGATGTCGTGGGAGGTCACCGCCCCCACGGCGACGTGGCCCCGGAGCAACCCGGTGAACTCGTCCACGGCGAGCCGGACGCCCTCCACCGCGGTGAGCGCGGCCCGGGCGTAGGGCAGGACCGCCGCGCCGACCTCGGTCAGCCGTACCTCGCGGCCGGTGCGGTCCAACAACTCCTGGCCCAGTTCGCGCTCGAGCCGGCGGACCTGGGAGCTGACCCCCGGCTGCGCCACGTGGAGGCGTTCGGCTGCCCGGGTGAAGTTCTGTTCCTCGGCCACGGCGACGAAGTACCGGAGCTGGTGAAGTTCCATAACCACAGATTCTAGTTCTCATATTCATCATCTCTTGGACTTATGTGAGGGCGCCGGCGCAGAGTGGTGAGGCGCCTGCCAGGGCGAGTCCGCGCGGCCCCGGGGACGAACGGGGCCGGGGGCGGACGTGACCGACAGCACGAAGGAGTCCCCATGTCTGGAACCCGCGAAGCCGCCGCCACCCCGGAGGACCTCACCCGACTGTTCGTGGAACGGGCCAACGCGGGCGACGCCGAGGGCCTGGCCGAGCTCTACGCCGCTGACGCCGTGCTGGCCTTCCCTCCCGGGTCGTGCACGGTCGGTCGGGAGGCCATCAGGACGGTTCTGGAACAACTGCTGCGGCACGCGGAGGAACCGTTCGTGCAGGAGGAGCTGCTGCCCACGGTCCGCTACGGCGACCTGGCGCTCACCTCGACCCGTGCGGCGGACGACACCGGGGGTCGGGTGCAGGTCGCCCGCCAGCAACCGGACGGCACCTGGCTGCGGATCATCGACCGACCCGAGATCCGGGCGGGCCGGTGACCGTCCTCGTCGCGGGGGCGGGGATCGGGGGGCTGACCGCGGCGCTGAGCCTGCACGCCGCGGGCATCGACGTGGTGGTGGTGGAGTCCGTCCGACGCGTCAGGCCGCTGGGCGTGGGGATCAACCTGCTGCCCCACGCGGTGCGGGAGCTGACCGAGTTGGGCCTCGGGGACCGGCTGGCGGCCACCGGCGTGGCCACGGCCGAGAACGTCTACTGCGACCGGTCGGGCGCCACGGTGTTCACCGAACCACGCGGAAGGGCCGTCGGCTACCACTGGCCGCAGTACTCGATCCATCGCGGCGAACTCCAGTTACTCCTGCTCGCCGCGGTCCGGGAGCGGCTGGGGTCCGACGCTGTCCGCACCGGTCTGCGCCTGGTGGACTTCACCGACCCGGACCCGCGGGGCGCCGCTCCGGTCCGGGTGCGGCTGACGGACCGGGCCACCGGGGAGACGGTGTCGATGGACGCGGAGGCGCTGGTCGGCGCGGACGGGCTGCACTCGGTGGTGCGGGCCCGACTGTGTCCGGGGGGCGACCCGCTGCTGTGGTCGGGGGTGCGGATGTGGCGCGGGGTGACGGAGGCCGACCCGTTCCTCACCGGCCGCTCGATGGTGATCGTTCCCGACGGCGACGCGGAGTTGGTGGCGTACCCGATCGGCCGGGGCCGGATCAACTGGGTCTGCCAGGTCAGGGTGGCTGAGCCGGGGCCGCTGGCCGAGGACGCCGGGTGGAACCGCGCCGGCCGGCTGGGGGACGTGCTGCCGCACTTCGAGCACTTCGCCCTCGGCTGGCTCGACGTGCCGGGCCTGCTGTCCGGGTGCCCGAGCATCCTGGAGTACCCGATGGTGGACCGTGATCCGCTCCCGACGTGGGGACGGGGCCGGGTCACCCTGCTCGGGGACGCGGCGCACCCGATGTACCCGGTGGGGGCCAACGGCGCGTCCCAGGCCGTGGTGGACGCCCGGGTGCTCGCCTGGGAACTGGCCGCGGCCGGGGATGACGTCCCGGCAGGGCTCGCCCGCTACGCGTCCGTCCGCCGGGAGGCCACCACGGCGGTGGTGCGGGCCAACCGGGCGATGAGCCGGGCCAGTGGGCGCACCGCCCGGGAACTGGCCCGGATCACCGACGTCTACCGGCGGAACACGGGCAGTGAGGTGGCCCAGCTCAACTCCCGGGCCTCGCTGGCCTGGCCGGGCCCCGTTCGCTGACCGCCGACCGCGGTGGACGCGCGTGGGTCAGTACACCGAGACGCCGTAGGCGTTCAACACCTCGCGGATGGGCTGGAAGTAGCTGGTGCCCCCGCTGGCGCAGTTCCCGGAGCCACCGACCAGAATCCCGATGACCTTGTCGCCGGAGTAGAGCGGGGCCCCGCTGTCCCCCGGCTCGGAGCAGATGTTGGTGCGGATCAGGCCGGTGATGGTTCCCTCGGGGAAGCTCACGCTCTGGTTCAGGGCCAGGATCACGCCGCAGTGGACCCCGGAGGTGCCGCCGCGCATGCAGACACTCAGGCCCACGACCGGGTCCTGGACCCCGGTGATGTCCACGGACCCGATGGTGCCGGGCCTGGGCACCGCGCCGTTGGCGTAGGCGACGAGGGCGTAGTCGTTGCCGGGGAAGTCGACGGACACGGTGGGGCCGACCGTGGTGGTGCGGCCGGCGTCGGCGTACCAGGTGGAGCCGACGCCGGCGCAGTGGCCCGCGGTGACGAAGTAGTCGGTGGTGCCCTTGCGGACGTTGACGCCGACGGTGCAGCGGTAGGCCGATGTGTAGGCCGCGTCGCCGCCGGACAGCCGCAGCGTCAACGGTGTGTCCAGCCGTTCCACCCTGACAGCGGAGCCGTACCGGTCAGCCACCCGCTGGACGGCGGCCAGGTCGGCGCCCCGCACGGTCGGGTCGACCTGGATCCGGAGCGTGTCGCCGGAGGCGTCCGCACCCCAGGCGACACCGGTCCCCCGGACGGTGTCCTGGAGCTGGGCGGCGGCGGTCCGTGCGGCCGGGGCGGCGGCGCCTGCCGGGGAGTCGGTGGCCGCGGCGGCACCCGGGACGGCCAGCGCGACCGCGGCGAGCAGCCCGGAGACCACGGCGAGGATTCGCGTACCCCTCCCGGTCCGACGACTGGCGACCAAGCGTGACGTGTTCACCTGAACCTCCTCATGGGGGCACAGGCGCACGGTCGGCCTGCACCCGGGCGGGTGGTGGTGCCTGCGTTCCCCCACCTGGACCCTGGCGCGTTGACGGCACATCTCGCTCGGACTTGAATCGTGCATGAACGGTACTGAACGAACATAACCGGGCACTAACCGAAGCGTTGTGAGACCCACCGTCAGGTGGTCGGCAACACCAGATGCCGTGCCATGGTAGGCCAGACCGTTACTCGGTGTCAGGAGCATGTCATCACACTGCTTGCCCGGCAACCGAAAGGCGGTGCCGATGTGACCCCAGCACTCGCGAACCGCGTCCTTCCCCTGGTGACGGCGGGGTTCATCTCGTTCGTCAGCCTGGGCTCGACGAGCCCCGCCCTGGCGGGTGCCACCTCAAGGACCAACCGCGCCACCACCACCTTCGCGGACGAGTTCGAAGGCCCCGCGGGCAGGGCCGTCGATCCGGCGAGGTGGCAGACCGAAACCGGAAACAGCGCCAACAACCACGAACGGCAGTACTACACACCGGGCAACGCCAACGCCGCCCTGGACGGCGTGGGACACCTGGCGATCACCGCGCGCAAGGAGAACCCCGGTGGGTACCAGTGCTGGTACGGCCCGTGCCAGTACACCTCGGCCCGGCTGAACACCGCGGGCCGGTTCAGCCAGGCCTACGGGCACTTCGAGGCCCGGATGCGGATGCCCCGGGGGCAGGGGATGTGGCCGGCCCTGTGGATGCTGGGCACGGACTACGGAACCGTCGGCTGGCCGGCCAGTGGCGAGATCGACATCGTGGAGAACGTGGGCTTCGAACCCGGCACGGTGCACAGCACCGTCCACGGCCCCGGCTACTCCGGCGCGAACGCCGTCGGCACCAGCTACACCCTGTCCGGGGGGCGGGCGTTCGCCGACGCGTTCCACACCTTCGCCCTCGACTGGTCCCCCCACCGCATGAGCTGGTCCGTGGACGGCCGGGTCTACAACCGCCGCACCCCCGCCGACCTCGAGGGGAAGCCCTGGGTGTTCGAGAAGCCCTTCTTCCTCGTCCTCGACCTGGCGGTCGGCGGCTACTGGCCGGGTGACCCCGACGCCAGCACCGTGTTCCCGCAGCAGCTCCTGGTGGACTACGTGCGGGTCAGCACCGGCGACTCGGCGGGCACGGTCCAGGCCTTCCACGACGCCCGGGGCCGGCACCACGTCAACGGCTCCTCCGGCCGGTGGCGCACGGTCGGGTCCGGCGGGGTGGTGTGGGCGCTGGGCCGGTACTCACGGCTCACCACACCCCGCACCACCCACCGCTCCCGGGCCCGGCTGCGAACGTGCCCCGACACCCGAACCCAGAAGTGGACGACGCCCCCCGCTCGGGACACCTTCGATCCACGGCGGAACCGGTGCCGGCGCGACGAGGTGCCCCCGCTGGGCAGGGACGTCTAGCGCGGACTCGACCCGCGCCGCGGCCCTGGTGGGCGCGGGCACCAGGGCCGCCGGGCATCCGCGCCGTTCCCCCCGACCGGCGAACGGCTACGATCACCGCCATCACAGCGGGCGCCCGCCCGGGGGAGCCACGTCAGGGAGTGGGGACGGCACGTGCACCAGTGGACCAAGATCCGCCAGGAGGCCGCCTGCTTCGAGGACGAGGCCGTCCTGGTGCTCAACAAGCCCGCGGGCATCTCCGTGATGGGCGAGCGGCACGAGACCGACCTGGTCACCCTCGCCCGCGAGGCCGGCGAGGAGCTGTTCCCGGTACACCGCATCGACAAAGTGACCTCCGGGGCGATCCTGTTCGCCAAGGACATGCGCTTCCACCCCGATCTGACCCGCCAGTTCAGTCGGCGCACCGTGGACAAGGCCTACCTCGCCATCACCCGTCCCGGCGGTCTGCCCGCGCGGGGCACCATCGAGCTGCCGCTGAGCGTGGGCCGCAAGAACCGGGTCCGGATCGCCGCCCAGCGCACCGCCATCGAGACCACCCGCACCCCACTGCCGGGACAGGACGGCGTGCCCGGAGCCGAACACGGTCGGTGGTCGGTGCCCCCCGGGGAGGTCTTCACCGAGGTGCGCACCTACCCGTCGGAGACCACCTTCACCCGGGCGTGGCAGGACCCCCGGAACGCGGTGCTCGTCGTGGAACCGGTGACCGGGCGGCGGCACCAGATCCGGGTCCATCTGGCCTGGATCGGTCATCCGATCGAGGGGGACCCGCTGTTCGACAAGGGCAGCGCGGCGCGCGGGGAGCGCACCGCGCTGCACTCCTGGCGGCTGGCGTTCGACGCGGCCTGGACCGGCGGGACCCGGGTGACCGTGGAGGCCGAGCCGGGGTCGGACTTCTGGTCCCCGGTCCACGACCGGCTGCCCGACGGCGGTCCGGCAGCCGTGCTGCGGACGGCTGCCGCCTCCCCCTCCGCGCCCCGGGACCGGCACCAGCGCCCGTGAGCACACCCGGCCGGAGGGGCGGCCAGGCCGCGGGCACCTCGAGGAGCCGACCGGACACGTCGCGGCCATACTGGGTCCGACGTCCACTGGCGGTCGCCCTGATCACGTTCCGCTGGGAGGTGCCGTGAACCGCACCCTCGTCGGGCTCGGCCCGATCCGTCGGCTGGCCCTGGCCGCCGTGCTGACCGCCTGCCTGCTGTCCGCGACGGGGCCGGCGCGCAGCGAGTCGTCCCCGGGGGCCACCCGGGTGATGCTCCTCGGCGACTCGATCACCGGCTCCCCCGGGTGCTGGCGCGCCCTGCTGTGGCAGCGGCTGCTCGACGGGGGGTACGGGGACGTCGACTTCGTGGGCACCCTCCCCCCGCGGAACTGCGGCGGACTCCCCCATGACGGCGATCACGAGGGCCACAGCGGCTACCGCGCCACCGGCATCGCCGACCGGGACCAGCTCCCCGACTGGCTGGCGGCCACCGATCCGGACGTGGTGGTGATGCACCTGGGGACCAACGACGTGTGGAGGCACGTGCCGAACGACGAGGTCCTGGACGCCTTCACCACCCTGGTGGAGCAGATGCGGGACCACAACCCGCAGGTCCGGGTACTGGTCGCCCAGATCATCCCCATGGCCCCGGCCAACTGCCCCGGCTGTGCCCGCCAGGTGGCCGCCCTGAACGCGGAGATCCCCGGCTGGGCCCGGAGCATGACCACTGCGCGCTCGCCCGTCACCGTGGTGGACCAGTGGACCGGTTTCGACACCGCCACCGACACCCGCGACGGCGTCCACCCCACCCCTTCCGGTGACCGGAAGATCGCCGACCGCTGGTACCCGCCGCTGGCCGCGGCGCTGGCCGGGGGCGCCTAGCGTGCCGCCGTGAGCGTCCGGTGCGGCAACGGCGCTCCCCTGGCGGGCAACGAGCCCGCCGGGGGCGTCGCCGGGTGGGTCGCGGACCTGATGGGCACGCTCGGGGCCCCGGGGGCGGGGCTGGCGGTGGCCCTGGAGAACCTGTTCCCTCCGTTGCCCAGCGAGGTGATCCTGCCGCTGGCCGGCTTCGCGGCCAGCCGCGGTGAGATGAACCTGCTGGCGGCGCTGGCCTGCACCACCGCGGGCTCCGTTCTCGGCGCGCTGGTGCTGTACGCCGGGGGCGCGCTGCTGGGTCTTGACCGCACGCTGCTGATCGCCGCCAAGCTGCCGCTGGTCAGGCCCGAGGACGTCGTGCGGACACAGGCGTGGTTCGCCCGGCACGGGACAAAGGCGGTGTTCTTCGGCCGGATGGTTCCGGTCTTCCGCAGCCTGATCTCGATCCCGGCAGGGGTGGAGCGCATGCCCCTGGGCACCTTCGTCACCCTGACCGCCCTGGGCAGCGCCCTGTGGAACACCGCCTTCGTCCTCGCCGGGTACGCGCTCGGCGACAACTGGGACCGGGTCACCCACTACGCCGGGATCTACTCCACCGCCGTGGCGATCGGCCTGGGCACGCTGGTGGCGGCGTTCGTCGCGGTGCGGCTGCTGCTCCCCGGCCGTCGGCGCGGACGGCGCCGCCACCGGGACGGACCGCGCCGGTGAGGGGCGGCCCGGGGACGGCGACCAACCGGCGCCCACCACCGGGCCCGAGGTGCTGTCCCGAACCCTGAGCACGGCCTGGTCAGCGAGCTCCACGACCGTGCCCTCGTCGCACAGCGGGCGTCGGGTTCCGTGGTGGCGACGAAGGCCGGTGGCAGTCCGGTCAGCCGTACATCGCCACGCGGTAGAGGGTCGCAAGCGCGTCGTCGATGGGATGGGGCTGCGGCTTGCCGGATGGGTCAAGCGTGTTCCACCTCTGCATGTTCACCGCGACGGCCATCTGCCGCCTGCCGTCGGCACGGGTCATGGCCAGCGCCCCAGCACCCCACACCGTGCCGCCGTGACCCCAGAAGGTGCCCTGGTCCGGCCCTCCCATCGGGTGCAGGCCGAGGCCGTAGTCGCCCGTCCTTCCCTCCTGGGAGACGACCGGGACGGTGCGCTGCATCTGCGCCAGCGACGACGGACTGACGATCTCCCCGGCCAGCAGCAGGCCGTAGAAGCGGTTGAGGTCCGTGACGGTCGATATCAGCGAGGCCGACGGCCCCACCCACGACATGTCGTAGACGCTGTAGTCGCGCGGTGGGTCGATCATGCCGAACCACGCCTCGTAGAGCTGCGAGTGCGGCCCGTCGACGTTCGGTCCGGCAGGGAATCCGGTGTCCCGGAGCCCGGCGCGCTCGATGACGTCCCGGGTGATGTACTGCTCGGTCGTGGTGCCGGTCACCTGTTCCAGGAGCTGGTCGAGGAGCAGGTAGTTGGTGTTGGAGTACGCCCCCGGCGTACCGCCCGGGGCGCCGGCGGCGGGTGCGGTGACTCCCATCTCGATGAGTTCGGTGGGGTCGAACCGCGTGAACCGGTGGTCGTCCAGGCTCTGGGGCCGCGTCTCCGCGACGACGGGGAACGCCTTGAAGGAGGGGTAGGCGTACGGGAGGTACTCAGCGAGGCCGCTGGTGTGGTTGATCAGCATCCGGACCGTGATCGCGTCACCGCGTTCCCCGGGGACCAGCTTCGGCAGGTACCGGCCGATCGGCGTGTCGAGCCCGATCTGACCGCTCTCGACCTGCCGGAGGACCGCCGCGGCGGTGAAGGTCTTGGTGATGCTGCCGACGCGGTGACGCATGCCGGCGGTCACGGGGCGGCCGGTGGTGACATCAGCGACCCCGGCGGCGCCGCACCAGACCTGCTCGCCGTCCCGCACCTCGGCGAACAGGCCCGGCAGCCCCGCGCGGTGGACGTTCTCGATGGCGGCGTCCAGCGCCGCGGGATCCAATGGGTTCGTCACGACATGCGTCCTTTCGCATTGCTCGGGGTGAGCTCCACATCGGTTGCCCGACCCGGGTGACAGGGCACGCGTGGCACGTCGACCCGCCTGCTGCCGGGTCGCTCGGCACGCCCATGTCCTCATTATGCACGCAGTGCGTGCAACACCAAGTGCATGAGGTAGGCTGAGCTCGACGAGAGGGGCGAAATGGCAGGTCGAAGGCGTTGGTCGACCGAGGAAATCCTGGATGCGGCAACGGAGTTGCTGCGCACGAGCGACGCGGAGTCGTTCAGCGTGCGCAAGCTCGCCGCGACCCTCGGGACCGATTCCTCCAGCCTGTACCGACACTTCCGCAGCAAGACGGAACTGCTGCGCGCGGTCGCCGACCGGATGCTCCTGGCCTCCATGGACGACTACCGCGCCGAGGGCGACTGGAAGCAGCGCATCACCGCCTTGGCCCTGCGCGTGAGAGAGGCGTTCGGCCAGCAGCCCCAGCTCGCCGCGGTCTGGGGACGGTACGCGTCAGGCGGCGCCGGTTCCCGGCTGGTCATGGAAGAGGTGCTGCAGGCCCTGCGCGCGTCGGGCCTGCCCGACGAGGAGATCCCGGCGCGCTACCACCGGATCGCGGTCCTCATCGCCGCACTGATCACCTCCGAGGCCGGAGTCAGCACCATCACCCCGGAAGAGTACGAAGAGGGCATGGAGCTGTTCCGCGTCGCGGTACTCGGCGCCGACCCCGAACACTTCCCCGCCCTGGCCCACTTCGCCCGCGACGTCCGCCCCCTCGGGGTGGACCGCCGCGCCGCGTTCGAAGAGATCCTCGCCGCCCAACTCGCCCACATCGAGGCCGCTGTCCGCCCGAGCCAGGGCCTGTCTGATAAGTAGCGCCGTCCGCCCGGAGGGCGGGGGTCGCGGCGTCTGGTGCGTGCGATCGCAAGGCGGAGGGTCGTCCTCGTACTGGGCGTACATGGACGATCCCGACAACGCAGCGAGCGTGCGTGCCAGGCGTCACGACCCAGGCGGGATTCATCAGACAGGCCCTGGTGCCGCGGCCGAGAACCTTGACCGAGGTGGGATCTGCCAGGTGTCCGTGCCGATGGATGCGGTGCAGGTCAACTCGAGGTCGTGACACGGCGTGTCAGTTCTCTGATCTAGGGTCGCCGCATGGCTGAGCCCTCCTTCCTGACCGCCGTGCGCGAGTCGTACGACACGGTCGCCGCCGACTACGTCGAACGCGTCCCGCCTCCCGCCGAGATGGACCCTCTGTCACGCGCGATGCTGGCGGGGTTCGCCGAGCTCGTGCGGACGGCTGGGCTGGGGCCGGTCGCGGACCTGGGGTGTGGCCCCGGTCGTGTGACGGCGCACCTGGCCGGGCTGGGGGTTTCCGCCTTCGGCGTCGATCTGTCGCCGAAGATGATCGGGCTGGCTCGGCACGCCCATCCGAATCTGCGGTTCACCGAGGGCTCGATGACCGCGCTGGAGATGAGGGGCGACGAGCTCGGCGGCATCCTGGCCTGGTACTCCACCCACCACACGCCCCCGCGGTGGCTGCCGACTGTGTTCGCCGAGTTCCACCGCACGCTCGCGCCCGGCGGCTACCTGCTCTGGGGGGACTATGTCGGCGATGAAAGGCTGCGGCCGACCCAGGGCTATGGCCGTCCGGTGTCCTACGAGTCGTATCTCCTGCCGCTGAACCGCGTGGTCGGCCTGCTGGAAGAGGCCGGACTCCTCGTCACCGCGAGGCTGGAGCAGGAGCCCGGCGGACGGGTGAACAGACCGCACGCCTGCCTGCTGGCCCGCAAGCCCGAGGGGACCTGACGGGGCTTGTCGCTGCGGCGAGGGCGCTCGTGCCGGATCGCCGGCGGTCACGGCGTGGCGGTCAGGCCGCGGGGTTGACTGCCACCTGGCCTCAGCCGCCCCCTGAGTCCTCCTCCGTGAGCACCCGGGTGGCGATCAGGGCGATGTCGTCCCGCCGGGCTTCGGACCTCGACCACGCCAGGATCTGGTCGCAGAACAGGTCGAGCGGGGCGTTGGCCAGGGCGGAGGCGTGGCGACGGAGCCGTTGCAGGCCCTGCTCCACGCTCTCGCCCGGCCGTTCCACCAGGCCGTCGGTGTAGAGCAGCAGGGTGCTGCCCGGTGGGAGGGGCACCACGGCTCCGATCCGTGGGCGCAGCAGGACCCCGAGCAGCAGCCCGGTGGCTTCTTCCAGGTAGGTCGCCCTGCCGTCCCGGGTGACCAGCAGGGGGGGCGGGTGCCCCGCCACGGTGTAGTTGAACTGCCAACCACCGTCCTCCCCCTGCTCCACGCGGGACAGCACACAGGTGGCCGTGGTCTCCTCGTACAGCGTGTGGATGGTGACGTCGAGACGGCGGACGATCTCCTCCGGAGGCTCCTGGCGGTCCAGGGTCAGGCCGCGCAGCATGTTCCTGAGCTGGCTCATGGTGACCGCCGCGGACAGGTCGTGTCCCGTGACGTCCCCGATGGCCAGCACGACGGGTCCCGACGGCAGCACGAACGCGTCGTACCAGTCACCGCCGACCTCTGCGGCGGCGGAGCTGGGACGGTAGCGGGCCACCATGTCGAGTCCGGGCACCTCGGGCGGTTCGCTGAGCAGACTGCGTTGCAGGGCGAGGGACACCGCCTGGGTGCGCTGGGAGCGCACGGCGTGGCTCAGCAGGGCGTCGGCGTTGTCCAGGATCTGCCGCAGCATCTCCATGTCGTCGGTGCTGATCGGCTCCCGGTCCCCGCAGACCGTGGCGCCGATCACCGCCGCGACCGCCCCGTCCACCAGGACGGGCAGCAACACCTGGCTGTTCGCCCGCGCCGCCTCGAGCCAGTCGCGGGTCGCCGCGGGGGCGACGCTCTCGGCGATCCTCCCGGGATCGAACCTGGAGTAGATCGGGCGGCGTTCCGCGACCACCCGGCCCAGGATTCCCTCCGGACGGAAGCGGACCTCGCCGAGCGGTGGGGGGACGGGCAGCCCCGCGCGGACGGTGATCGCGGCCCGCTCCACCACCAGCGGGATTCCCGGCGGTGGCTCGGCCGACTGGGGGAACAGGTAGATGTCACAGGCGTCGGCGAGGGCCGGCACGACGACGTGCGCGAGGGCCGGGAGCATCTGGTCGAGCCGCAGGGTGTCCGAGGTCGCCGCCGCGGCGCGGGCCAGCAGCTCCTCCCTCCTGTGCCGGTCCTCCACGTCGGTACAGGTGCCGATCCACTCCATGACCCGGGCGTCTCCGCGGACCGGCACCGCCTTGAGCTGGTGGTGTCGGTGGCTGCCGTCCCTCATCCGCAGCCGGAACAGGCTCTCGAACGTCTCCGGCACCTCGGCCAGGGCGTGCGACCAGCTCTCCTCCACGCCCGGGCGGTCCTCCGGGTGGATGGCGTCCAGCCAGCCACGGCCCCGGAACTGCTCCCAGGGCTGGCCGGTCGCCGCCTCCCAGCCCGGGCTCGGTTCGATCACCCCGCCGCCCGCCGAGGTCACCCAGATCATGTCGGTGGAGGCCCGGACCAGGCCCCCGTACCGCTCGAGGGTCCGGCGCAGTTCCTCCACCAGGTTCCGGTTGCGCCGGGCAGCCGCCACCTGGTCGGTCACCTCGACCGAGACCACGAGCACCCCGCGGTCCCGCTCGGGCACGGTCACGGCGGACAGCCAGAAGGTGAAGAAGCGTTCCCGTTCCGGGGACTCGGCCTCCGCGTCGTCGGGGAAGCGCATCGTCACCGGGTGGTCACGGATCTGCAGCGGCTCCCCCGTGCTGTAGACGTGGTCGAGGGCCCTGAGCTGCTCCATGGGCACCAGGTCGGGGAAGACCACCCGGGTCGGCCGACCGGTCGGGCGGTCACCGAAGATGCGGCGGCAGAGGTCGTTCATGTAGGACACGACGTGCTCGGGGCCCATGGTGACCAGCACGCCCACCGGAGCCCGGTCGACGACCTCGAGCCCCAGCCGGTCATCTGTGTCCATCGGTCCACTCCCTGCGCGGCTGCACCGGCGATGAGTACCCCGTCGGGGCGGGGACATGCCCCCGTCCACGTGTGTGGTCGCCCCCGCGGGGGTCCGGCACCGGCGCCCCGGATGTCCCACGCAACGGTGTGCCCCGGCGGACTCCGTGGTGCCCAGGGGGTCGGGGGAGCCGCGCCCCGCCCCCGGCAGTGCGGCCGACGTCCGTGGCAGCGGCGGACCGGCGCGGTACGTTGGTAGGGCGCCGGTCGGTGGTGGCCCCGGTCGTCACGTCCGGCGCGTTGAACCACGGAGCCGGTACGGCCCCGAGGCGCCACGGTCGGGACGGCTCCACGAGACACCATCGAACGGAGGAGCCGGAATGAGCTGCGGCAAGTGCCTCTTTGACCCGCCCAAGCCTCCTTACGGTTCGCAGTACCAGGGTGCCCGGGTGGACTTCGACGACGACGACCCGCCGCAGGAGACGACGACGCCCTGCGGCCACGCCGAGTGCGCGGCGGCGGAGGCGGCCCCGCACCGCCACTGAACCACCGTCACACCGCGACCATCACTGACCGAGCGGCGCCGTCCACGGACCGGCACCGCACCCTTCGAGCCAGGACCCACCTTCCGTCCGACGCGTCGCGGCGCGTCAGCCCGTACCGCCGACCTCCAGGCTGGCCAGGGTTGACTCGCCCCGGAGCAGGCGGCGCCCATCCCGCCAGACGGTCAACCTGAGCCGCGCGGCGAGGTGGTGTTCCACGGTGAGATGGTCCCGCCGGCCCGGCACCGGGACGGGCAGCGGCAGGGCCGGAGTCCCGCCCGAGGACTCGCCCTCGACCTCCACCCGATACCGTCCGTTCCTCGCCAGGACCCGCCACTGACCGGCGTGGGTACCCCCGCGCACCACGGCCAGTGGCGGGACCAGGCGCACCACCTCTCCCCTGAGCCACATCACCAGTCCGTTCACCGGGGCTCCGACCGGGCCCAGCGCCAGGTGGCCCCCGGCGAACGCCAGGGACACCTCGTCACCGGCGACGTCCTGGGCCTGCCCCCACCACCAACGACTGGGGAACCCGCGGCCCCAGCTCTTCTCCGCGTAGACCTGCGACCGGGACAGGTCCCACACGACCGTCCCCAGCCTGACCCGCCCGGCGACCCGGGCACCGAACAGGTGGGGGTGCCAGTAGTGGTTCAGGCCGGGCAACAGCCCGAACAGGCCCCCGCCCGGCAGGGCGCGGCGGGGCCACACCCGGGTCGGCTGCAGCCGTGCCTCGAGTTCGGCGCCGCTGCCGACCCGCACCCGGAGCCGCCCCTCGGCGTAGTCCAGTATCCGTCCCGCGCGCAGCCGGTACGCGTCCGTGGCTGCCCAACCCTCGTCCACCGGGCTCCAGTGGAGCTGGCCACCCGGCTCGGCGGCCAGCAGCACCGTGGCCCAGGGCCCGCGCCGGTGGCGGTTGATTCCGCAGGCGACCAGGAGCACGGTACGCCGAACGGGGTCGGTGAACCGCCACAGGTACCCCTCCATCGGCGCGTGGTGGGACGGCAACGGGTCGCCGTACGGCAGGTCCCCGCCCATGCCGCGCCAGGCGGTCCGCAGCGCGGCGGCGGCCCGGCCCACACCGGGCGGGGCGGTCATCGGGCCGTCCCCGGGGCGGGACCGAGTTCGCCGGCGCCGGGTGCCGCACCGGCTCCCGGCGCGGGGGTCGGCTCCGTACGGACCCCGGGGTGCTGGGCGGAGGGGGCGCCGGTGCCGGTGCGGGGGCGGCCCCTGCGGAGGGTCCGCAGGAGCCAGAGCGCGAACACGCCCACCGTGGCCACCGCCAGCGGGCCCCAGGCACCGGGGATCGGCCGGCCCCGGGCCAGCATGTCGGCCAACAGGCCCAACGACAGCGCGCAGGAGGTGAACGGCAACTGCACCGAGGACCACAGCGCCACCGACTCCGCCCGCTCCGGGTCCCGCGCCGCCCCACTGACCAGCAGCCGCGTCACCCACCAGGGCACCGGGGCCAGTACCAGGACCGCCAGCGCGGCCGGTACCGGCAGGTACCCGGCGAGCGCCAGCAGCACCACGCCGGGGTGGACCACGGCCTGGGTGGCGACGTAGGCCCGTACCGCGCGCCGCGGGCCCAGCGCCCCGGCCAGGGTCAGCTTGCCGACCCTGGTGTCGCCCTCGATGTCGCAGAGGTTCATCACCAGGCACCGCGCGACCTGCAGGGCGCAGACCACCGCGGTGCAGCCCAGCAAGGTCCCGCTGACCGGCCCGGCCTGGAGGAGGGCGGCCAGCACCGGACCTATCCCGTACAGCACCACCGCGCAGGTGGCCTCCCCCATGGCGCGGTAGTTCAGGCGGGCCGGGGGAGCCGTGTAGAACCAGGCGAGGGCGGTGAGGGCGGCGGCGGTCAGCCGGGCCGACGGGGTGGGCATGACCGCTGTCAGGCCGACGCCGGTGAACAGCAGCACGAACGCGGCGCCGAGGCCGGCCACCGGGGGCAGCAGGCCGTCCACGAGGACGCGGCTGCCACCGGTCCAGGAGGTGGGGGCGGGGTTGGCCCGGTCCGCCTCGAGGTCGAAGTAGTCGTTGCTGAAGTGCGTCATCAGGTGGGTCACCCAGGCGAAGGCGACCGTCACCACGTACCACCGGGGGCTGAACGCGCCGGTCTCGTGGACGGCGACGGTGACGCCGAGACCGACCACCAGCAGGCTCTGGAAGAGGAACTTGACCCGGGCGAGCCGGACCACCGCGCCCAGGGTGCCGGTGGTGGTCATGCGGGGGGTTTCGACGCCACGAGGATGCCGTGCGGTGTCCACCCGGGGCAGGCGTGGCGCCGCACCTCGGCGAAGCCCGCCGCCCGCAGGCACTCCTCGTGCAGTCGCCAGGGGTAGATCATGCCGCCCTCGGCCGGGAGGGACGCGAAGTAGACGCTGTCCAGGGCCGCCACCAGGGGGCCCTCTCCGGAGTCGTGCGACATGGAGTTGAAGACCACCACCCTGCCCCCGGGCGGCAGCGCGGCGTGTGCCTTGCGCAGCAGGGCGGTGTTCTCCTCCGGCGTCCAGATGACGAGTTGGTGGGCGAAGAGCACGCAGTCGTGCCCCTCCGGGAAGGGGGCGGTGAACATGTCGGCGGCCACCACCGAGATCCGCTCGGCAAGGTCCGCCTCCTCGATCCGCTTGCGGGCCAGGGTCGCCGCGGACGGCAGGTCGAGCACGGTCACACGCAGCTCGGGATTGGCCCGGGCGAGCGCGATGGCGTTGACCGCCTCCCCGCCTCCGCAGTCGAGCAGGCGGTGCGTGGCGGACAGGTCCAGGGTCTCCACCAGGTGCCCGTTGGCGAGCTGGGACCAGGAGCGCATGTAGCGGTAGAAGACCTGCTCCAGCCGCGGCTGGGCGGCGATCCTGCGGTACAGGTCGGCCCCCTCCCCGGGAATCCGGCGCAGCCCGGCGTTGGTGTTCCGGCGCAGCGCCTCGGTGAAGTCCACCTGGCCGGGGTAGACGATGTGCTGCTCGAAGGCGACGGTGTTCCGCAGGTGCTGCCACTCGCCCTGTTCCATGAGCCAGGTGATGACCGGGGCCACCCGGTACTGGTCGGCGTTCTTCCGGGTGAGCCCGAGGGCGGTGCAGCCGAGCAGCAGGATGTCGGTGGCGCGGTCGGCGAGGCCGAGGCTGTCCCCCACCTCCTGCGCGGTCAGCGGCCCGCTGCTCGCCAACAACTCGAACAGACCGAGTTCACAGGCCGCGTTGAGGCACTGGAAGGCGGAGTGTCCGAACAGGATCAGGGACAGGCGTTCCAGATCCGCTTCCTGTGCCCGGGGAATTCCGTCGTCGTCTTCCCGCTCCTCCGGAAGACTGCCCTGGCTGCTTGCGGGCCTTACCGGCATGGCACGTCCTTTCTCCGTGTGGTCCGCGGGGATCGTGACAGAATCCGTTCCTGGGAATGGGGAGGACGTCACCGGAAGGCGAATACTCAGATAGTCGTAGTCGTTGTGGGTGTCGCCCATCTGATGGTTTCTCACCGCACTGGTCCTGGCTCCTCGAAACGCGTCTCAGAATTTGTTAGGAATGCGGCCAGGCCGCCGTGCGCCTTTTTCGCCGCCGCGAGCCTTTTCTGACCGGTGCCGAGGAGGCCCCGGCGGACGGGGCCGGACGAGAGGAGTCCCATGCCGAGCGAGACGAGCCTTGCGGGTGGGGCCCCACCCCCCGCCCCTCCCGCTCCCGCGGCGCCGCGCCCCGGACCGGTGTCCTCGCGCCCGGGCCCGGCGGCCGAGGCTCCCCGGACCGGGGCCGCCGGCGAGGAGGGCTCCGAGTTCGCCCTGCTGGGCATCGACCACCTGCGGCTGTGCGTGGGCAACGCCTGGCAGGCGGCGCACTTCTACGTCTCCGCGCTGGGCATGACCCCGTTGGCCTGGCGCGGGCCGGGGGCCGGCGGGCGGGAGCACGGCGAGTACCTGCTGGCCTCGGGCCAGGTGCGGTTCCTGGTGACGGGCGGCGCCGAGCCGGACAGTGCGGCCGGCCGCTGGGCGGCCCGCCACGGTGACGGGGTCAGCGACGTGGCGTTCGCCGTGCGGGACGTGGACGCGGCCTTCGCGTACGCGGTGGCCCGCGGCGCGACCGGCCTGGTGGAGCCGCACACGGTCGCGGACGACCGGGGCGGGGTGCGGACGGCGGCGCTGGCCGGCTACGGGCCGGTGCGGCACACCCTGGTCGACCGCTCGGGGTACGGGGGCGCGTTCCTCCCCGGGTTCCACCCGCTGCCCGGCCGGTCGCCCCGTCGGGAGCTCTTCCACACCGTGGACCACGTGGTCGGCTGCGTGGAACGCGGCCGGATGGACCACTGGGTGGACTTCTACCGGCGGACCATGGGGTTCACCCCGACCGTCGAGTTCGTCGGTGACGACATCGCCACGGAGTACTCCGGGTTGATGAGCAAGGTCCTCACCGACGGCACCGGTCGGATCCGGCTGCCCCTGAACGAACCCGCACCCGGCCGGCGGCGCTCCCAGATCGAGGAGTACCTGCACTACCACCAGGGGCCGGGCATCCAGCACGTGGCCCTCGAGACGGACGACATCGTGGCGGCAACGGACGCCATGCGGGCCGCCGGCGTCGAGTTCCTGGCCACCCCGGACACGTACTACCAGGACCCGGCGCTGCGCGCCCGCATCGGACCGGTGCGGGTGGACCTCGCCGACCTCAACGACCGGGGCATCCTGGTGGACCGGGACGAGGACGGCTACCTGCTCCAGATCTTCACCCGACCGCTCTCCGACCGGCCCACCTTCTTCGTCGAGCTGATCGAACGTCACGGCTCGCGGGGGTTCGGCAAGGGGAACTTCCAGGCGCTGTTCGAGGCCGTGGAACGGGAACAGGCGCGCCGCGGCAACCTCTGAACCTCCCTCCGCACCCGTTCCCACGCCGTCGAGAGGCCACCTCGTGATCGACCCCACCGCGACCACCGAGTCACCCGTCGCCCCCGGCGCGGCGGCCCGCGTTCCCGACGGCGCGGCGCCCACCGGGGCGCCGGCCGAGGTGATCCCCGCCCAGGGCCCGGCGGGTGGTTCTGACGCCGACGTGATCGTGGTCGGTGCCGGGCCCGGCGGCTCGTCGGCCGCCTACCACCTCGCGCGCTGCGGCGTGGACGTGCTGCTGGTGGAGAAGGCGGAGTTCCCCAGGGAGAAGGTGTGCGGGGACGGCCTCACCCCCCGGGCGGTCCACCAACTCGTCCGGATGGGGATCGACACCTCGGCCGCGGGCTGGGTGCGCAACCGCGGGCTGCGGTTCGTCTCGGGCCGCCACCGGGTGGAGCTGGACTGGCCGGAGGGTCCCCGCTTCCCCGGCTACGGCCTCACCAGGACCCGGATGGACTTCGACGAGTTGCTGGCGCGGCAGGCGGTGCTGGCCGGGGCCCGGCTCCTGACCGGGACCCGGGTCACCGAACCGGTGCTGGACCACGGCGGCCGGGTGGTCGGGGTGAGGGCGCTGGCCGGCCCGGAGCGGCGCCCGGTCACCTTCGGCGCGCAGGTCGTGGTCGCCGCCGACGGCGGCCCGGCGCGGCTCGCGCTCTGCCTGGGCCTCGAACGACGCCGGGACCGACCGGTGGGCACCGCGATCCGGCGGTACTACCGCAGTCCCGCCAGGCACCGGGACCCGTACCTCGAGTCCTGGCTGGACCTGCGCCGCCGTCAGGACGGGTGCATCCTGCCCGGCTACGGCTGGGTCTTCCCCCTGGGTGACGGCCGGGTCAACGTCGGTCTCGGGGTGCTCAACAACGCCAGGACCGGGTCGTTCGACATCCGCACGATGCTCACCGAGTGGCTGGCGAGAACCCCGGCCGAGTGGGGGTTGCGGGAGGAGAACGCCGCGGGTCCCGTCCGTGGGGCCGCCCTGCCCATGGGTTTCAACCGCGTCCCCCACTACCGGGCGGGGATGCTGCTGGTCGGCGACTGCGGCGGGATGGTCAACCCCTGCAACGGTGAGGGCATCGCCTACGCGATGGAGTCCGGGGAGCTGGCCGCGGAGGTCATCGTCCAGGCCCTGGCCAGGCCCTCCGGGCCCGGCCGTGAGCAGGCGTTCCAACGGTACCCAAGGGAGCTCCACCACCGGCACGGGCGGTACTACCGCCTGGCCACCGGGTTCGCCTCACTGATGGCCCGTCCCGCGTTCACCCGCCTGGTCACCCACGAGGTGATCAGGTCGCCGGCGGCGATGGGGCTGATGGTGCGGGTGCTGTCCAACCTGGTGGACGGGTCGAGCCCGGACCTGGCCGACCGGTTGGTCAACCTGGCGATCAGGACGGTGCCGGTCCGCACGCCGCGGGACCGGTCGCTGTCCCCACCGCGTTGACGCCCCCGCCGACCCAATCCTAGGGTTCTGGGGTGAACAATCCCTTCCGTCAGCTCTCCCTGGACGAGTTGTCACAGCGCACGAGCGTGAAGTGGCGCACCTTCCCGGACGACGTGCTCCCGCTGTGGGTGGCGGAGATGGACGTCCCCCTGGCCGAGCCGGTGGTCGAGGCGCTCACCGCGGCGGTGGCCCGCGGGGACACCGGCTATGCGACGGGCTCGGAGTACGCCGGGGCGCTGGACGCGTTCGCCACCGAGCACTGGGGCTGGCGGGTGGACCCGGCGCGGACCGCGCTGGTGCCGGACGTGATGCGCGGCGTGGCCGAAGTGCTCGCGCTGGTCACCCGCCCCGGGGACGCGGTAGTGGTGAACCCGCCCGTCTACCCGCCGTTCTACCAGTTCGTCGAGCACATGGACCGCCGGATCGTCCGGGCGCCGCTCGGCGCCGGGCACCGACTGGACTTCACCGTGCTCGAAGAGGCGTTCGCCGGGGCCGTGGCTGACGGGCGGACCGCCGCCTACCTGCTGTGCAGCCCGCACAACCCCACCGGCACGGTGCACACCGCCGAGGAGCTGCGCACCGTCGCCGAACTGGCCAGCGCCCACGGGGTCCGGGTGGTGGCCGACGAGATCCACGCGCCGCTGGTGCTCCCCGGCGCCACCCACGTGCCGTACCTGTCCGTGCCCGGCACGGAGAGCGGGTTCGGCCTGCTGTCGGCGTCCAAGGCGTGGAACCTCGCCGGGGTCAAGGCCGGGCTCGCCGTGGCCGGCGACGCCGCCGCGGCCGACCTGGCCCGGATTCCGGCAGGGGCGCTGCACGGCGCCAGCCACCTGGGGGTCATCGGCCACTCCGCGGCGCTGCGGCACGGCGGCGCCTGGCTCCGGGCGGTGCTGGCCGGCCTCGAGGAGAACCGGCGGCTCCTCGACGAGCTGCTGGCCCGGCACCTGCCCGAAGTCGGCTACCGCCAGCCCGAGGGGACGTACCTGGCCTGGCTGGACTGCCGCGCCCTGGGGCTGGGGGACGACCCGGCGGCGGTGTTCCTGGAGCGGGCCCGGGTCGCCCTGGTTCCCGGGCCCGACTTCGGCGCCGGCGGTGCCGGCCACGTCCGGCTGAACCTGGCCACCTCGCCCGAGGTGCTCACCGAGGCCGTGCGCCGGATGGCCGCGGCGGTCTGACGGTTCGGCCCCGCTCCCCCCGGTACCTCGGGGCCGGGCCCGCCGATCAGGCCGTCACCTCGTCGAGGCGGACCCTGGCCCCGGTCCGCTGCGAGCCGTTCCAGTCCGCGCCGAGGTCGCCGAGACGTTGGGTCTCCGGCATCGGGTACTCCGCGTCGGGCATCCCCGCCGGGTGTGCGAAGGCCCCGGTGAAGGCGGTCCTGGTCTCCACCGGGCGTCGGTGGCGCCCCAGCGGAACGGAGTCCATCGGCTGTCGCGCACCCGGGATGGTCGGGGACCTCCTGGCCCGCTCGCCCGTGGTCAACTGCTGGATGCGGCTGACCAGGGTGCCCAGGTCGATGCCGAGTTGTCTGGCGAGCGCCTGCTGGTCCACGCCCGCGGTCCACCCCTGCAGCAGCAGCGAGTCCATCGCCGCTGGCCAGGACTCGGCGATGGCCGGCGAGGTGCTCGGCTCCTGGCACGGCTCGCTGCCCGTGGACGCCGGTGGCGTGGTCTCGCGTCCCCACGGCGGCGACGCGGTCTCGCCGTGCTGCTCCTCCCCGTACTCCGACGCGGCGTTCAGCACCGTCTCGGCCGCCTTGCGCGCGGCACCCCGCCCGACCCGGCGTCGGGAGAGCCGTACGCTGCGCTCGGCGAGTCCGAGGAGCTGGGCGACAGCACCGTCGTTGCCCACGGTGACGCTCAGGGCCGCCAGCATCCGGGTGCGTTCGGACTGCGCCTCCTCCAGGGCCGCCTTCGCTTCCTCGACCCGTTCGTCGGCGAGGCAGAAAGCTTCCGCCAGCAACGAGTTCCGCTCCCAGATCTGCCGTGACTCCACGCCCGGCCCAACCCCCACCTCGATGACGAGGTCACGCCGGCCCCGCCCATGCCACCTGTTCACCGTATTCGTACGACGGACACTCATAGGGACGAACGTTCATCGGCCCGGACGCCCACGGGGCGGGACCTCCCCGGGACCGCCGCCCCGGGCGGTGCCCCGCGGGTACGGGCGGTGAACCGTACCGCCGGGCGGGGACCGACCCCCTTCGGGCACCCGTGCCCGCGTTGGGCGTGTCGCGGTGCCGGAGTGACGCGGCGGGCCCAGGGTGATGGTGTGGTGGGGTGAGTGGACCGCACACGGGCCGATGGGACCTGATGGGGTGATCGGATTGTCGGAGACAGGTCGCGCCGTCCACGGTGCCCCGTGCTGGGTCGGCCTCCTCGCACGGGACCTGGACCCGGTGCGGGACTTCTACTCCGCCCTGCTGGGCTGGGACTACGTCACCGACGGCCTCCGCACCTCGGTGATCGCCCGACTCGGCGGCACTCCGGTGGGCAGTCTGTTCCAGGACAGCAGTTTCACCCTCTCCTGGACCCCGTACTTCGGCGTCGACAACGCCGACATCGCCGCCGAACGCATCCGGGAACGGGGCGGCACGGTGGCGGTGGGGCCGATGGACATCCCCCAGAGCGGCCGGGTGGCCTGGGCCGCCGATCCCTCCGGGGCGGCGTTCGGGATCTGGCAGGGTGTGGACCGCGGGTGGCGCCTGGGCGGTGGCCGCGGCACCCCGGCCCGCCTCGAGCTGCGCACCCGGGACGCCTTCGCCGCCGCGCTGTTCTACGGCGGGGTGTTCGCCTGGGACCGGGCGGACCCCCAACGGTTCGAGATCCGCTACGAGAACGACCGGGTGTTCCTGCTGATCGACGGGCGTCGGACGGCCGGGCTGTTCGGCGGCGCGGTGGAGGCCGCCCCCGACCCGCGGGTGCGGCCCCGCTGGCACGTGTACTTCTCGGTGGACGACGCGGACCTCGTGGCCGCCGAGGTCCGGGAACTGGGCGGCGAGGTCGAGGAGGAGCCGCACGACACCCCGTACGGGCGGGTGGCGTCGTTGCGGGACCCCCAGGGCGGGCGGTTCAGCATCACCACCGGCGAGTAGGGCGGCCGACGGGCACCGGTACCCGCTGGTCACACCGGCCGGGCGTCCGCCGGGAGCTGCGGGGCGGGCCGGCCGGGCGTCAGCCGGCGGACGGCGTCGCCCATGTGTTCCTCGAGCAGGCCGACGAGCGTCCGCTCGTCGCCGTTGCGCAGCGCGTCGATGATGGCGGCGTGCTCGTCGACGAGGTCGATGGGCGCGCTGTACCCCACGGTGAGCGCGGAGAGGCACATCCGGGTCTCGACGAACAGCGTCTCGGCCATCCGCCGCAACCGGGGGCTGCCGGACTCGGCGACCAGGGTCTTGTGGAGTTCCATGTCGGCTGCCGCCAGGGCGGCCCGGTCCCCGCGCTCGGCCGCCGCGGCCATGGCGCGGAGGGGTCCCGTGAGCCGGTCAGCGGTGCGCCCCGGGTCGTTCCCGATCACCAGGCGACAGGCGGCGACCTCGATCGCGGTGCGGGAGAGGTAGATGTCCCGGACGTCGTCGTCGGTGAGTGAGGCGACGAAGACGCCGCGGTGCGGTTCGCTGCGCAGGATGCCCTGTTGGACCAGGCGCTGCATCGCCTCGCGCAGCGGTCCCCGGCTCACTCCGAGCTGTCCCGCGAGCTCGGCCTCGGCCAACTGCCGCCCGGGCTCGAGGGTGCCGTCCATGACGGCCTCGGTGAGCCGGTTGGCGATGACCACCGCTGCCGGTTCCCGTTTGACCGGCCCGAGCCCCTGTGTAGCCGCCATGCCTGCGGTCGCTCCCTTTTCGGACGTGCCCTGGCGTGCGTCGGTCCCGCCGCGGCCCCGCCGGTACACGAGGGGGCCGCGGTGCACGGCGCACGGACGGGGTTCCCGGCCGGCCGCGGATGTCGCCTCGGCCCGCCTGCACCGGGTGTCCCGGATGTGTGGAAGCCGACGGAGGGGCGCTGCCGGTGCGCGGCGCCTGCCTCCGGGCCGCTGACGGCTACCGGTCTCGAAGTATACGGACGGATCGGTGGATTGTTGACAGTCTGCAGATCCGCGGCCGCTGCGCGTCACATGTCCAGGGCGACGTACTTGGTCTCCAGGTACTCATCGATGCCGACCCTGCCACCCTCACGGCCGAGCCCGGACTGCTTGACGCCGCCGAAGGGGGCCGCAGGGGTGGAGACGATCCCCTTGTTGAGGCCGACCATGCCCGACTCCAGGCGTTCGGCGAACCACACCGCCCGGCGCAGGTTCTCGGTGAACACGTAACTCACCAGGCCGTGCACGGTGTCGTTGGCGAGGGCGAGCACCTCCTCGTCGGTGTCGAAGGTGATGACGGGGGCGACCGGGCCGAAGATCTCCTCCCGGCACACCTCGGCGTCCGCCGGCACCTCGGCGAGCACGGTGGGCGCGTAGTAGTACCCGGCCTTCCCGGCCACCGGACCGCCCTCGAGCACCGGCTGGGCGCCGGCCGCCAGCGCCTGGTCCACCAGCCGGCCCACCTTGTCCCGGGCCGCGGCGTCGATGAGCGGACCGACCTGCACGCCCGGTTCTGTGCCCCGACCGACCCTCATCCCACCGAGCCGGGCGGCGAGCCGCTCGGTGAACTCCGCGGCGACCGAACGGTGGGCGTAGAGGCGGTTGGCCGCGGTGCAGGCCTCACCGATGTTGCGCATCTTGGCCTGGAGGGCGCCCTCGACGGCCCGGTCCAGGTCGGCGTCGCGGCAGACGATGAACGGGGCGTTCCCGCCGAGCTCCATCGAGGTGCGCAGCACCTGTTCCGCGCTCTGCTCGATGAGTTTACGGCCCACGGCGGTGGAGCCGGTGAACGACAGCTTGCGGACGCGGCCGTCGCGCAGGAGAGGTTCGACGACCTCGCCGGCCCGGGTGGTGGTGACGATGTTCAGCACCCCGTCGGGGAGCCCGGCCTCCGCCATGACCTCCCCGAGGGCCAGCATGCTCAGCGGCGTCTGGGGCGCGGGCTTGACGACCATGGTGCAGCCGGCGGCGACCGCGGGACCGATCTTCCTCGTGCCCATCGCCATGGGGAAGTTCCACGGCGTCACCAGGACGGTGGGCCCGACCGGCTGCCGCATGATCAGGATGCGTCCGTTGCCGTCCGGCGGGGCGTGCCACTCCCCGCTGATCCGCACCGCCTCCTCGGCGAACCAACGGAAGAACTCGGCGGCGTAGGCGACCTCCCCCCGGGACTCGGCGAGTGGCTTGCCCATCTCCAGCGTCATCAGCAGCGCCAGGTCCTCCTGCCGCTCGAGCAGCAGGTGGAAGGCGCGGCGCAGGATCTCACCGCGCTCCCGGGGGGCGGTCGCCGCCCACGCCTCCTGGGCGGCCACCGCCGCCTCGAGCGCGTCCAGGGCGTCGAGGGGCCCGCCGTCCGGGACCGAGCACAGCGGCGTGGCCACCGAGGGGTCCTCGACCTCGAAGGTGGCGCCGTCGGCGGCGCCGCGCCACCGTCCGCCGATGAACAACCCCTTGGGGACCCGTTCGACCACCAGCTTCTCGCGCGTGTCGCCGGTCACGCTCTCCACGTTCGCCCAGCCTCCCTCTCGTCCCGCCGGTCGCTGCCGGCGGGTACGGGGCGCGTCGAACGGCCCCTTTCATGGACATTGGCCGGCAGCCATGCTTCCATGACGGAAGGTTGTTGACAATCCTACGAAGTTGGAGCGGGCATGCCCGAGCTCTCCCCCATGCTCAAGCAGGCCACCCCGGTGCTGGCCGCGCGCGGAGAAGGCGTCCACCTGTACGACGAGGAGGGGCGCAGGTATCTGGACTTCACCGCGGGGATCGGCGTGACGAGTACCGGCCACTGCCACCCGGCGGTCGTGCGGGCCGCCCAGGAGCAGGCGGGCTCGCTGATCCACGGTCAGTACACGACGGTGCTGCACCGACCGCTGCTGACCCTCACCGAACGGCTCGGGGAGGTGCTGCCGCACGGGCTGGACTCCCTCTTCTACTCCAACTCCGGCAGCGAGGCCGTCGAGGCCGCGGTCCGGCTGGCCCGGCACGCCACGGGCCGGCAGAACATCGTGGTCTTCCAGGGGTCGTTCCACGGACGCACCATGGGGGCCGCCGCGCTGACCACCTCGTCGGTGAAGTTCCGCGCCGGGCTCGGGCCGCTGATGCCGGGGGTGTCCATCGCCCCGTTCCCCGCCGCCTTCCACTACGGCTGGGACGAGCAGACCGCCACCGACTTCGCCCTGCGGGAGCTGGACCACCTGCTCGCCACGGCCTGCGCGCCGGCCGACACCGCCGCCTTCCTGATCGAACCGGTGCTCGGCGAGGGCGGTTACGTGCCCGCCAACGAACGTTTCCTCGCGGGCCTCAGGGAACGCGCCGACCGGCACGGGGCGCTGCTCATCGTGGACGAGGTGCAGACCGGCGTGGGCCGAACCGGGCGGTTCTGGGGCCACCAGCACTTCACCGGCGACGACCGGGTGCTCCCCGACATCCTCATCAGCGCCAAGGGGCTGGCCAGCGGCTTCCCCCTGTCGGCCATCGCCGCGCCCCGGTCGGTGATGGAGAAGGCGTGGCCGGGTTCCCAGGGCGGCACCTACGGGGGCAACGCGGTGGCCTGTGCGGCGGCGATCGCCACCCTGGACGTGATCCGCGAGGAGAAACTGGTGGACAACGCCGCGGAGCAGGGGGCGAGGCTGATCGCCGGGCTCCGCGAGGCCGCGGCCGGCCGCCTGGAGATCGGTGACGTCCGGGGGCTCGGCCTGATGGTGGCCTCGGAGTTCGTCGACGCGGACGGCCGCCCGGACCAGGCCGCGGCCGGACGGGTGCAGCAGGAGGCGGTCTCCCGCGGGCTGCTGCTGCTCACCTGCGGTCCCATGGGCAACGTGGTGCGCATGATCCCGCCGCTCGTGGTCACCGCCGAGCAGGTGGACGAGGCACTCGGGGTGTGGTCGGCGGCGCTCGACGCCGCGCTGTAGCGCTCCCGCTTCCCCCGGTCCGCGCCAGGGCGGACCGGGGGACGGCCTCCACCCGTTAGGGTCCGCGGCGCGCCGCTGGCGCAACCATCTCGGTGCCCCGGCGTTGACCAGGGCCCGGCCGGGCGCCCGAACCGGCGGGAGCGGCGCGTCCCACCGACTCGACGCGTCGGGTGCTCCCCGGGGCGGCCGGACCGGGTCGAGACCAGTGGAGGCCCGGCATGCACATCCAGATCATCACCGCGGGCACGTTCGGCTCCGTCGCCCCGTACACCGGGCTCGGGCACCGCCTGCGCGCCGAGGGCCACGAGGTGGAGGTCGTCACGCACGCCGGGTTCGGCGACGCGGTCACCTGCTGCGGCATGGGCATCCGCGGCCTGTCCGCGGACCCGTTCGACCGGTGGTTGCGGACCCACCTCCGGGCCCGCCGCGCCCCGCGCTCCCCCGGTGCTGCCTACGCACTGGCCCGGGCCACCCAGCGGGCGGCGGTCGCCCTGGTGGACGGGATCGTCACCGCGGTGCACGACAAGACGGAACTGCTGCTGCTCTCCGCGCTCACGGCACCGATCGGGGCGGTGGTGGCGGAGTACCACGGCATCCCCAGCATGGGGGTGTTCCTCCGTCCCGAGGAGCCCACGGCCGCGTTCCCGCCGTACGCACTGCACCGGGGTCCCTGCGGACCCGCGAACCGCCTCGCCGGCCGCGTGGTGAACACCGTGTGGGACGGCCTGTACGCCGCGGCCAACCGCCGGCTGCACGCCCTGCTCGGACTGCCCCGCCGCGGCACCCGCGCGCTGCGCCGCACCCGCAGCCGCACCCGGTGGCCGGTGTGGCACGGCTACAGCCCGAGCGTCGTGCCCCGTCCACCGGACTGGCACCCGGGCCTTCGGGTGGCCGGGTACTGGTGGCCGCACGAGTGCCCCCGGTGGCGGCCGGACCCCCTGCTCGTCGACTTCCTCCAGGCCGGCCCCGCCCCGGTGTTCGTCGGCTTCGGCAGCGTGCTCCCCCGCGATCCCGAGGAGGTGAGCCGGACCGCCGCCACCGCGCTGCGCCGGGCCGGGATGCGCGGGGTGGTGCAGCAGGGGCGTGCGGGCCTTCGGGTGGTCAACGACGACGTGCTGACCGTGGGGGACGTCCCGCACCACTGGCTGTTCCCGCAGATGGCGGCGCTGGTGCACCACGCCGGGGCGGGGACCACCGGGGCCGGTCTGCGGGCCGGGGTCCCGGTGGTCCCCGTTCCCGTCCTGGCCGACCAGCCCTGGTGGGCGTCGCGGTTGGTGCGGCTCGGGGTGGGGCCCGACGTCCTGCCGTACCCGCGCTTCTCCGCGCCCCGGCTGGTGTCCCTGGTCTCCCGGGCGGTCAACGACCCCGCGCACCAGCGCCGTGCCCGCGCCGTGGCGACCCTCCTGGCCGGGGAGGACGGGGCCGGCGAGGTGGCCCGGGCGGTCGCGTCGCTGGCCCGCTGAACCGCGGCCCGGCGGGCGGTTCCCCGTTGGCCGACCCGGCCTGACCAGGGCCGTCCCGGTGCAGCGGCGCACTGGGGCCTGCCTGAGGACGGCCACCGCAGGGGGATTCACCCGTCCAGCCGTGGTCTCCGAAACCCTCCGGCGTCGGACGCGTTGGTCAGTGCCTCCACCCGCTGACGGGTCGGAGGGGGGCCCTGGGGCCCGACCACCGTTCCGAGAGGATCCGACACCATGTCGCGCTTTGCCAAGGCCGCCTTCGTGACCACCACGACCGGCCTCGTCCTCGCCGGTGCGGCCGCGCCAACCCTGGCGGCCACCGACGCCGACGCCGCGGTAGCCGGCTCCACCCCTGGTCTGTTCCCCGGCCGCTCCGCACGGTTCGCGGCCGACGGCTCCGCCCTGCTGGGACCGGTTCTCGGAAACGTCGGGGGCGCGCACGGCTCCGGAGCCGCCGCACTGTTCGGCCAGGGCCCGGCACTGCACCGCTGAACCCCCGTGCGGTGGCCCCCGGTCCCCAGGACCGGGGCCCGGTCGTCGCGGCGGCACCCGCGACCCGGCAGTGACCGCGGGCGGGCACCCACTTCGCGCCGGACCCGAGCACCCGTGCCGCCCGTCGGGCCGGTCCGGTGCCGGAGTTCGGCGGCACGCCACGCCGGCAGTTGGACCGTCAGTTCAATTGCCCGCTCTGCTAGTTTTACCTACCAATCGGGCAAATGCGACATTTCACGCTACGTGACCTTCTCATTCTCCTTCAGATGGGTCGCCGAGAGCTCGACTGACTGTACGTTTCCGTTGGCTGCGGAGGCCCTGTGGCAACCTCACCGAACAGCGTCAAGCACCAGGCGGAGGAGGACCGAGGAGGCCTTGTTCGCCTGGCGGGCAAGCACCGCCAGGAGCCGGCACCCGCGTCCACCTCGGGGCCGGCCTACGACTACGAGCGTTACGCCAGGCTCGCCGGTCCGCTGACCGAACCCGATCCGGACGTTCCTTACCGGGTCCGTCACCGGCGGCTGCTGTCCCGTCGGCGGCACGGCGTCCGCGCGGTGGTGCTGTTGGTCGCGGCGCCGGTGTTCTCCCTGCTCCTGCTGGTGTGGTTGATGTTGCCCGGACACTGGGTGCACCGGGAGTACGCCCCGACCTGGATGGTCTGCTGCGACTACGTGATGCTCGTGTCGATCGGTCTGATCGAAACGTTTCGTCTCATCAATGTGATCTCCAACGCGCACGCCACCCTGATGGCCCGCGACCCCGTTCCCGTGGTCCCCAAGACCGGCACCAGAGTGGCCTTCCTCACCTCGTTCGTGCCCGGGAAGGAGCCCATCGAGATGCTCCGGGCCACCCTCGAGGGAGCGGTCAGGATCCGGCACCGCGGCCCGTTGGACGTCTGGCTGTTGGACGAGGGTGACGACCCGGAGGCCAAGAAGCTCTGCGCCAGGCTCGGGGTGCACCACTTCACCCGCAAGGGGGTGGCCAAGTGGAACCAGCCCGCGGGCCGGTTCCGCGCGCGGACCAAGCACGGCAACTACAACTCCTGGCTGGACGCGCACGGTGACGACTACGAGTTCATCGCCTGTGTGGACACCGACCACGTTCCACTGCCGGAGTACCTGGAGCGGATGCTGGGTTACTTCCGCGACCCGGACGTGGCCTTCGTGGTCGGGCCACAGGTGTACGGGAACTACGACCGGGCCGTCACCAAGGGCGCGGAGAGCCAGCAGTTCCTGTTCCACGGGCTGATCCAGCGGGCCGGCAACGCCTACGGCGGCGCGATGTTCGTCGGCACCAACAACTGCGTGCGGGTGCGCGCCCTGAAGGACGTGGGTGGCCTCTACGACTCCATCACCGAGGACATGGCCACGGGCATCGAGATCCACCGCCACCGCAACCCGGCCACCGGCCGCCACTGGCGCTCCGTCTACACCCCGGACGTCCTCGCCGTCGGGGAGGGCCCCTCGGCCTGGACCGACTTCTTCACCCAGCAACTGCGGTGGAGCCGGGGCACCTTCGAGACGTTGCTGTGGCAGTTCTGGCGCGCGGCCCTCACCCTGCCGCCCGGCAAGCTGCTCAACTACTCGCTGCTGGTCGTCTACTACCCGATGTCCGCCCTGAACTGGCTGCTCGGCGGCCTGTCCTGCGTGCTGTTCCTGGGTCTGGGCGCTTCCGGGGTGCACATCCCCTCGGAGATCTGGATGATGCTCTACGGCGACGCGGCGGCCCTCCAGATCGGGCTGTACATGTGGAACCGCAGGTACAACGTCAGCCCGCACGAACCCCAGGGCTCCACGGGAGCGGCCGGCATGGTGATGTCCGCCCTGTCCGCGCCGATCTACGCCAAGTCGTTGAGCGCCGCCCTGCTCCGCCGCCCCAGCCGCTTCGTGGTCACCCCCAAGGGGGACTCGGCCAGCCCGGACCGACTGTCCACGTTCCGGATCCACCTGTTCTGGACCGTGGTGTTCAGCTCCGCGATCACCGCCGCGTTCGTCCTCGACCACACCCACGCCGCCATGCTCACCTGGGCCGGACTCGCCCTGGTGATCACCCTCGTCCCGCTGTTCCTGTGGTGGGGCTCGCTGCTCGCCGACCGGCGCCGCGGCGACCGGTCCCCCGCCGCCCCGTCACTGATCCGCCAGGGAGAACGCATCCTTGAAGTACCGCCGCAGCCCAAGGTTCCGTAAGACCGCGCTCGGTGCCACCGCCCTGGCCGCGGTGGCCACCCTGAACGCCCCCGCGGCCGCCGACTTCCTCACCTACAGGTACCACGAGTACCGGATCGACCAGCCCGACTACCGAGCGGCCAAGGGCCACTGGGACGTGGTCGAGGTGCCGGAGAGGTACCGGTCCAACACCGTCCACGCCGCGCTGCTGCACACCGGGAAGGTGCTGCTCATCGCCGGCTCCGGCAGCCGCAGGGAACAGTTCGACGCGGGCGGGTTCACCACGCTGTTGTGGGACCCGTCGAACGACTCGTTCAGGTTCGTCCCCACCCCCCAGGACCTTTTCGGTTCCGGCCACGCCCAACTCCCCAACGGGAGGCTGCTGGTGGCCGGCGGCACCGCCCGCTACGAGGTCCCCGGCGGGGACGTCCGGCGCGCCGCCGGCCCCATGCTGGTGCGGAACGACGATCCGGACCGGGCCCGCACGTTCCGCAGGGGCACCGTCTTCGTCGGCGGGGACGGACGCCGCTACCGCTCGGTGCGCGCCTTCACCGTGCCCGCCGCGACCGAGCAGCACCGCCGGGGCCGGACGGCGGTGTCCCCCGGCGAGGGACGCACCTTCGTGGAGGCGGTGCGCGCGGGCCGGGGCCAGGCCGTCGGCGCGCCCGCCAGGTACCGCGTCGTCGGCCCCGGGGGCGGGGCCGACGGGAGCGTCGAGGGGCTCGGCGGGCGGATCACCATGGCCAAGCAGGAGTACCAGGGCCTCAGGTCGGCCTACGAGTTCGACCCGGTGGCCGAGCGGTACGTGCCGGTGCGCCCGATGTCCGAGGCCCGCTGGAACCCCACCCTGGTGCCGCTGCGCGACGGCCGGGTGCTCGCCACCTCGGGGCTCAACGACGCGGGCCAGCTCGTCGCCGGCCACAACGAGACCTACGACCCCGCCACCCGCCGGTGGTCGGCGGCTCCCGACCGGAGCTTCCCCACTTATCCGGCCCTCTTCCTCATCCGGGGCGGGAAACTGTTCTACTCCGGCGCCAACTCCGGTTACGGATCGACCACCGAGGGGCGCACCCCCGGGGTCTGGGACCTAAGGCACAACCGCTTCACGCCGGTGCCGGGCCTGGCCGCTCCCCGGCTCACCGAGACCTCCGCCTCGGTCCTGCTGCCCCCCGCTCAGGACCAGAAGGTGATGCTGCTCGGCGGCGGTGGCGTCGGGGAGTCCGACCGGGCCACCGCCCGGACCGCGGTGGCGGACCTGCGGGCCCGCCACCCCCGGTTCGTCGACGGGCCCGACCTGCCGCTGCCCGGGGTGCGCTACCTGTCGTCGGTGATCCTGCCGGACGACCGGGTACTGACCACCGGCGGCTCGGTGCGGTACCGCGGCCGGAACGGCTCCGACCTGCACAAGGCGCAGTTCTACGACCCCAGGACCAACACCTTCGTTCCCGCGGCCGACCCCACCGTGGGGCGGAACCACCACTCCGCGGCTCTCCTGCTGCCCGACGGACGGGTCGCCACGTTCGGCTCCGACCCCCTGTTCGGCGACAGTCGGAACAGTGAGCCGGGAACCTTCGAGCAGCGCATCGAGGTGTACTCCCCGCCCTACCTCCACCGTGACCGCCGCCCGGTGATCTCCGGGGGCCCGGAGCGGGTACGGCGTGGCGGCTCCGCGGAGTTCGGCGTCACCGGGACCCGCGGCCTGGACCGGTTCCGCCTGGTGCGGCCCTCCGCGGTGACCCACACCACCGACGTGGAGCAGCGCTCCGTCGAACTGGACTTCGTGCGGACCAGGAAGGGGGCCCGGGTGACCGTCCCCGCGGACCCCTCCCTGGTGCCCCGCGGCTGGTACATGCTGTTCGCCGTGGACAGGGCCGGGACACCCTCCGAGGCCGCCTGGATCCAGGTCACCTGACGCTCCTCCTCCGTCGCCGCCCGTCGCCCTCGAGCACCACCCGTGTCACCATCCCCCGGTCCAGGGGCCACCCGGTGCCGCCGCTCGGCACTCCCGTGTCTCCCGTTCCGCGGTAAAGGTCAGCAGATGTCACCTTTAGTGGTTATATAGGGTTTTTCTGGCCAGTGAGGAGAAAATCGGAGGAAACCGCACCGCGGAATCGCAGTCCGAGTGCCCCGCGGTGCCGCCCCTGCCGGTCGTCCGGCGGGGGCGGCTCCACCGTTCTCCAGGGAGCGTCCCATGGCCGTCCTTTGCCGTCCCGCCATCGCCGTGCCGGAACACACCATCACGATGGAGGAGACCCTGGACCTCGCCCGACGCCTGCACCCGGACCATCCCCAGCTCGAGTTGGTCCTCCGGCTGATCGGCAACACCGGGGTGCGCAAGCGCCACCTCATCCGACCCATCGCACAGACGTTGCGCCACCCCGGGTTCACCGCACGCAACGAGGTCTACCAGCGCGAGGCCAGAGCCAGGGTCCCCGAGGTGACCCGCTCCGCGTTGGCCAACGCGGAGCTGGAGCCCACCGACATCGACCTGATCGTCTACGTCTCCTGCACCGGCTTCACGATGCCGTCGCTGACCGCCTGGTTGATCAACACCATGGGCTTCCGCAGCGACACCCGCCAGATCCCCATCGCCCAGCTCGGCTGCGCCGCGGGAGGAGCGGCCATCAACCGGGCCCACGACTTCTGCACGGCCTACCCGCGGGCCAACGCGCTGATCGTCGCCTGCGAGTTCTGCTCCCTGTGCTACCAGCCGACCGACCTGGGCGTCGGCTCGCTCCTGTCCAACGGACTGTTCGGTGACGCCGTGGCCGCGGCGGTGGTCCGCGGCCACGGCGGGACCGGGGTCAGCCTGGAGCACAACGGCTCGTACCTGATCCCTGACACCGTGGACTGGATCTCCTACGCGGTCCGCGACACCGGCTTCCACTTCCTGCTGGACAAGCGCGTCCCGCGGACCATGGAGCCGTTGGCCCCGGTCCTGGCCGAGCTGGCCGGGCGACTCCACTGGGACGCCTCCACACTGGACTTCTACGTCATCCACGCCGGAGGACCGCGAATCCTGGACGACCTCAGCCGCTTCCTGGGGGTGTCACCCGAGATGTTCCGGCACAGCCGGGCCACGCTCACCGAGTACGGGAACATCGCCAGCGCCGTCGTCCTCGACGCCCTGGCCCGCTGCTGCGCCGAGGGGGGTCTGCGGCCCGGTGACCGCGGCATGATCGCCGGGTTCGGGCCCGGGATCACCGCGGAGATGTCCCTGGGGACCTGGGCCCACGACCAGCGGCCGGAGCCGGCCGCGGAACGAGTCCACCGCTCCTGCCGCTAGCGGCTGTCCGACACGTAGCGCCGTCCGGGCCTCCGGGCGCGTGGGCGTCCGGAGGCCGGTCCCTCGGGCGGGGCATTCGGCGCAGGGCCACGTTTCAACCGGCTGACCGCCGGTTATCCGCAAACGAGCCCGGAACGGAAGGGGGCGAACGATGGACTCTCGGCTCCTCACGTCGGCGGTCACCCTCCGGGTGAACGGCACCGTCCATCGGCTGACCCTGGACAACCGCAGCACCCTGCTCGACACGCTGCGCGAGGACCTGGACCTGACCGGCGCCAAGAAGGGCTGCGACCACGGCCAGTGCGGCTCCTGCACCGTGCTGGTGGACGGCCGGCGGGTGAACTGCTGCCTGCTGCTCACCGTGGCCTGCGACGGGTCGGAGATCACCACCGTGGAGGGGCTGTCCGACGGCTGGTCGCTGCACCCGGTGCAGGAGGCGTTCCTGGCACGGGACGCCTTCCAGTGCGGTTACTGCACCCCGGGGCAGGTCTGTTCGGCCGTGGGCGCGCTGCGGGAGATGGCCGAGGGCCGGCCCAGCGCGGTCACCGTGGGCACGGAACCACCCTCGGGTGCCGCGGAGATCCGGGAACGGATGAGTGGGAACCTGTGTCGCTGCGCCGCCTACCCGAACATCGTGCGGGCGGTGGGGGACGCCGCCGAGCGGGCCGCGGAGTGGTGGGAGCGGACGCCATGAGGACGCTGCGCTACCAGCGCCCCGAGGGGGTCGAGGCGGCGGTGTCCGCGGTCAACGCCACACCTGGGGCCCGTTATCTGGGTGGGGGCACCAATCTGGTGGACCTGATGAAGCTGGGAGTGGAGACCCCCGACCTGCTGGTGGACGTCAGCGGGCTGCCGCACCACGACATCGAGGAACTGCCCGGCGGCGGGGTGCGGATCGGCGCCGCCGTGCGCAACAGCGACCTGGCCGCCGACCCGCTGGTCCGCACCCGCTACCCGGTGGTGTCCCAGGCGCTCCTCGCCGGGGCCTCGGACCAGTTGCGCAACGTGGCCACCGTCGGCGGCAACCTACTCCAACGCACCCGCTGCCTGTACTTCCAGGACGCCGGCAAGCCGTGCAACAAGCGCGCCCCCGGCACCGGCTGCCCCGCGATCGAGGGGGTCCACCGCAACCTCGCGATCCTCGGCGCCTCCCCGCACTGCGTGGCGACCCACCCCTCCGACCTCGCCGTGGCCCTGGCCGCCCTGGACGCCCAGGTGCTGGTGGAGGGAGGGACGGGCCCGCGGGAGATCCCGCTGACCGAGTTGCACCGGCTCCCCGGCGACCGGCCGGAACGGGACACCGTGCTGGAACACGGTGACCTGATCACCCATGTGCGGCTCCCTGCGGCCCCCGAGGCGGTGAACTCCGCCTACCGCAAGGCCCGCGACCGGGCCTCGTTCGCGTTCGCCCTGTCCTCGGTGGGCGCGGCCCTCGAGGTGCGGGACGGGCTGGTGCACCGGGTGCGGCTGGCGCTCGGCGGGGTGGCGCCCAAGCCCTGGCGGGCCCGCGCCGCCGAGGAACGGCTGCGCGGGGCGCCGGCCACCCCCGAGGCGTTCACCCGGGCGGTGGAGGCCGAACTCTCCGTCGCCGAACCCCTGCGGGACAACGCGTTCAAGGTGCCGCTCACCCGGCACCTGGCCGTCCGGGTGCTGTGCGACCTCGCCGGTCGGGCCGGGGGCCCACGATGACCGGCACCACGTTCGGCGCCGTTCCCTGGGGTCCCCCGCTGGGCGAACCGGTCCCCCGGCTGGACGGCCGGGCCAAGGTGACCGGTTCGGCCAGGTACGCCGCCGATCACACCCCGGCGGGCTGCGCCCACGCGTGGCCGGTGCCGGCGCCCGTCGCCAAGGGGACGGTCACCGCGGTGCACCGCGCCGCGGCCATGGCCGAGCCCGGCGCCCTGTCCGTGCTCGCCCACGACGACGCCCCCCGCCTCGGCGACGCGGACGACCGCACCCTGGCCGTGCTGCAGTCACCCCGGATCGCCCACCGGGGCCAGGTGGTGGCGCTCGCCGTCGCCGAGACCCTGCCCGCCGCCCGGGCGATGGCCGCGGCGGTGCGGATCGAGTGCGCCCCCGTGCCGCCCGACCTGGAGCTGACCCCCGAACACCCCAGGCTGGTCACGCCCGAGGGGGCGGAAAGCGCCCAGGGGGACTTCCCCGCCGCCTTCCACGGCGCGCAGGTGCGGATCGACGCCGTCTACAGCATCCCCCCGCTGCACAACCACCCCATGGAGCCGCACGCCGCCACCGCGCAGTGGCTCGGCGGCCGGCTCGTCGTGTTCGACTCCAGCCAGGGCAGCAACGCGGTGCGGGACGCCCTGGCCGCCCTGTTCGAACTCGAGCCCGACCAGGTCAGCGTGGTTTCCGAGCACGTCGGCGGCGGCTTCGGCGCCAAGGGCACGCCGCGACCGCACGTGGTGCTGGCCGCGATGGCGGCCATGGCGGTCAACCGGCCGGTCAAACTCGCCCTGCCCAGGGGGCTGCTGCCCGCGTTGACCGGCTACCGCGCGAGCACCCTGCAGCGGGTCAGGCTAGGAGCCGACACCGAGGGCAGGGTCCGCGCCATCGCCCACGAGGTGGACACCTACACCTCCCCGCTGAGTCCCGACTGGCGGGAGAGGGCCACCCAGCCCACCCGTTCCCTCTACGCGGCCCCGCACCGGCTGACCCGGGAGCGGGTGGCGCCGCTCGACGTTCCCAGCCCGTCGTGGATGCGCGCCCCCGGGGAGTGCTCGGGGATGTTCGCGGTGGAGTCGGCGATGGACGAGCTGGCCGTGGCCTGCGCCATGGACCCGATCGAGCTGCGGGCGCGCAACGAGCCGGACGTGGACCCGCACACCGGCAGACCCTTCAGCAGCCGCCACCTGGTGGAGTGCCTCCGCGCGGGCGCCGACCGCTTCGGCTGGGCGGACCGCGACCCGGCCCCGGCGATGCGGCGGCAGGGCCGGTTGCTGATCGGCAGCGGGGTCGCCGCGAGCACCTACCCCGCGGAGGTCATCCCCTCCTCGGCCCGGGCGCACGCCAACCCGGGCGGCGGTTTCCTGGTCGAGATCAACGCCACCGACATCGGCACCGGGGCCAGGACCGTGCTCGCCCAGATCGCCGCGAGCACCCTGGGCATCGGGGTGGACGAGCTGGAGATCGACATCGGGCGCACCGACCTGCCCCGGGCCCCCCTGGCCGGCGGTTCGTGCGGCACCGCCTCCTGGGGCTGGGCCGTGCACAAGGCCTGCGGGGAGCTGAGCCGGCGGATCGACGAGCACCAGGGCGCGGTGCCCGCAGGGGGCCTGACGGTGACCGTGGACACCACCGAGGACCTGGCGACCGACGACCAGTACACCCGCCGTTCGTTCGGGGCGCAGTTCGCCGAGGTGGCCGTGGACGTGGACACCGGCGAGGCCCGGGTGCGCAGGCTGCTCGGCGTGTTCGCCGCCGGCCGCATCCTCAACCCCCGCACCGCCAGGTCCCAGCTCCTCGGCGGCATGATCATGGGCCTGTCCATGGCGCTGACCGAGACGAGCACGCTGGACCTGGCGTTCGGGGACCACCCCGAGCGGGACCTGGCCTCCTACCACGTGGCGAGCTGCGCCGACGTGCGGGAGATCGACGTGCACTGGCTCGCCGAGGAGGATTCCCGGCTCAATCCGATGGGCTCCAAGGGGATCGGCGAACTGGGCATCGTCGGCACCGCGGCGGCGGTGACCAACGCGATCCACCATGCCACCGGCGTCCGGGTCCGGGACCTCCCCGCGCAACCGGACGCGCTGCTCGAGGCCATGATCGCTCAGGGGCGGATCTGACGCTCGGGCCCCCGCCGCGGCGCACCCGCGGCAGGATGAGGGCCATGCCGCACCCATCGAGCGGGCTCAGCGATGCCCAGCGACGCGCCGTCCTCGCGGCGGACCCGGATACCGGCCGTCTGTCGGCCGCGGCCGTGACCTGCGCAGCCCTCCGTACCAGGGGGCTGGCGTACCGGCACGCGCGCAGCCCGGCGCACTACCTCACCGAGGCGGGACGAGCGCTGCGGAGCCGGCTGCTGGCTCCGGTGGAGGAGCCGGGAGCCGGGACACCCGCGGTGGCCGCCGACCCGTCCGGTTTCGCCGCGGCGACGGGCCAGGAGGGCGGCGTCCCCACCGGTCCCGGCCGGCAGCGGGAGGTCGCCGCCGCCTGGGCGGCGCTGCTCCAGATCCGTGGCCTGCTCCAGGGCGGCACCGACTGCCCGGCCGAGTGGGAACGGTCCCGTCCGGTGCACGCCGCGGCACTCGCCCTCGAGGCCGCGGGCCTGCCCCCCGCCCCGTCGGCCCGGGGCGGGGGCTACCGGGTGGCCGCGTCCCCGCAGCCGGACGCGGTCCGGGTGTCCTGGTCCGGCCCCGGGGACCGTCTCAACGACTGTGCCGCGGCGCTGTCCGCCCGCGGCTGGCAACCCACCCGCCACACGGACCGTTCCGGTGCCGCCTTCCTCCTGGTCAGCCCCCGCCGGCGGAGCCCGTCCCGCGGTCGCCGCTGAGCGCCGCGCCCCGGGGCCGTCACACGGGCGGCGGCCCCGACTCCTCGCCGCGCCGCGGGCTCCGGCGAGCGCGTGAGGTCATTTCCCGGAGAAGGAGTTGTGTCCGAAGTCACGTCGGCATTCCATCTCCCCTCGGATTTCACGCCGGCCGACTCCCTTGGCATCCCGTCAAATACCTGGTGGAACAGCGGGAATTCCGAGAGCGGCAACAACAAATGATCTCCGGACGCCGGAGGGATGCCGGCGGTTCCGTGACACAACTCACGCCGCATTCTTCGCTATGACTGATCTATTCGGACAAATCTCCAGGTGCATCAATGGGCTCACTCGCCTCGAAACGGATTTCACGCCAGAAGTCCTCCACACAGAGTCATCCGGCTTCACGGTGGGTGCAAGTCAATTGATCTAGGGAAATTCCGATGCTTGTCCGAGCCGGAACTTGTGTGCTTTCTTTTAGCCCGTCCCGCCGTCCCGACAGCGGCTGGACCCCGCCGGTCAGAACGCCGAGTCCTGTCCCTGGCCCGCCGGGAAACGACAACCACCAAGGGCAGGAGCGGGGGACCCAGGTAAGCGCCGTACCACTGCGCAGCAGTGACACGGCTTGGGGTGAAGCCGCGCATACGCGGCCGGGCAACTCCAGCCCGAACCCGACAGCTCACCTCGCAGGCGTGGGAGAGGAACAGCACACCTATGTCCGCAGGACGTCCTCGTCACGCTCGCAGGAGCATCTTCAACTCGTCCCGAGTGACCCTTGCCCTCACCGCGGGCGGTGTCGGCATCGCCCTGCCCCTGATCATGGCCACCACCGCCAACGCCGCCTCCACCGAGACCTGGGACCGGGTCGCCCAGTGTGAGAGCAGCGGCGACTGGAGCATCAACACCGGCAACGGCTTCTACGGCGGCCTCCAGTTCACCCAGAGCACCTGGAACGAGTTCGGCGGCGCCCAGTACGCCTCCCGTGCCGACCTGGCGACCAAGGAGCAGCAGATCGCCATCGCCGAGAAGGTGCTGGCGAGCCAGGGCCCCGGCGCCTGGCCCGTGTGTTCCATCAAGGCCGGCCTGACCCGCGGAAGCGCCGAGCCCACCAAGGCCCCCGCCGCCGCGCAGCCGACCGAGCAGAAGCAGGAGGCTCCCCAGGCCGAGGCCCCGCAGCCGCGGGCCGAGCGCTCCCAGGACCGCGCCGACCGGGGCGCCAGCTACACCGTGGTCGTCGGCGACACCCTGTCCGTGATCGCCCAGGACCAGTCCGTGGACGGCGGCTGGAACGCCCTGTACTCGGCCAACCGCCAGGTCGTCGGCGACGACCCCAACCTGATCTTCCCCGGCCAGAAGCTCTCCATCCCGGGCCAGGCCGAGGAGACCGCGTCCCGTTCTGCGGCCCCGCAGCAGCCGGCCGCCAAGCCGGCCGCCCAGCCGCAGTCCTCCGGCTACGTCGCCCCGATCAGCGCCCCGCTGGGCACCGCCTACGGCGTGGCCGGCTCCATGTGGTCCAGCGGCCACCACACCGGCGCGGACTTCTCCGCCGCGACCGGCACCCCGGTGAAGGCCATCACCTCCGGCACCGTGGTCAGCGCGGGCTGGGGCGGCGCGTACGGCAACGAGGTGGTCGTCCGCCACGCCGACGGCCGCTACAGCCAGTACGCCCACCTGTCGTCGCTGAGCGTGTCCTCCGGGCAGACGGTGTCCGCCGGCCAGCAGGTCGGCCTGTCCGGTGCGACCGGCAACGTCACCGGACCGCACCTGCACTTCGAGGTCCGTACCGGCCCCTCGTACGGCTCCGACATCAACCCGGTGGCCTACCTGCGGGCGCACGGCGTCGCCATCTGACCCCGTAGCACCGGCGCCAGCGGTCCACGGCGGCCTCGCGGACATCGTCCGCGGGGCCGCCGCGCCGTTCGCGCGGCGCGCGGCCGGACCGTCCCGGGAAAGGGAAAGGGCCCGGCCGGTGCGACGGGGGATGCACACCGGACGGGCCTGGTTCCTTTGTACCGTACCCGGTGCCCGTTCCGCAGCATCCGCAGGGAACAAATTCATCAACCGATGGGATTCCTCGGTTCACTCAAGCGGGACTCCAGGGCGTGCGTTCCTGCCGGTCCCCGCGCCACGCACGAGGGACGCGCCGTACCGGGGCCCCGCGGAACGGCGCTCCGGATCGCTGTCGGATCGCAACCCACCCGTGATCGACGCCTCCTGTCACCCGGACGAGCGACCTTCCCGCGCACACAGGCCGCGCCCCTGCCAAGAGACGAAGCCCGGCGACCGAAGAACGAGGGAGCAGGCTGAGGAACGAGGGAGCAGGCTGAGGAACGCAGGCAGGGGCACCCCAAGCGGCCGGAGGCGAGAGCGAACACAAGCGCTGTGTCCACCGCCCGTGACGCACGGCTGTCGCCGGCGGGGCCGGAGCCGACTCCCACCCCCGACCGGGGACGCCTGGTGACCAGGCCCAACGGAGACGAGGGCACCACACGAGTTTTCGGGCGGGGGTTAGCGGCAAGTCCAACGGTGTGGACACCACCACCGTCCGAAGCGTCGGAGTCGAGGAAGAACTGCTCCTCGTGGACCCCGCCACGGGCCATCCACGGGCGGTCGCCGGTGCGGTGCTCAGGTCCCCCGGGGACAACGACCCCCTGGTGGCGGAGCTCCAACGCGAGCAGCTCGAGACCGGTACCCGTCCGTGCCTGACCATGGACGAGCTGTCCGACGAGGTGCGTCGCTGGCGCCGGGAGGCGTCCGAACGGGCCAGGCAGGCCGATGTCGAGGTGGCGGCGCTGGCCACCTCGCCGCTGCCGGTGGACCCCTCGGTGAGCCCCATGGCCCGCTACCGCCGGATCTGTGAGGAGTACGGGCTCACCGCCCAGGAGCAGCTCACCTGCGGCTGCCACGTCCACGTGGGGGTCGAGTCGGACGAGGAGGGAGTCGCGGTGCTGGACCGGGTCCGGCCCTGGCTCGCCCCGCTGATCGCCCTCAGTGGGAACTCCCCGTTCTGGCAGGGGCGGGACACCGGGTACACCAGTTACCGGTCGCAGGTGTGGAGCCGCTGGCCGTCGTCCGGACCGGTCGAGCTCTTCGGCTCGGCCAAGCGCTACCACGCCGCGGTGCAGGCCATGGTGGACTCCGGAACGCTGCTGGACCGGGGCATGGTCTACTTCGACGCCCGGCTCTCCGCGAACTACCCGACGGTGGAGATCAGGGTGGCCGACGTGTGCCTGGACGCGGACGACACCGTGCTGATCGCCGCGCTGATCAGGGCCCTGGTGGAGACCGCGGCGCGGGAGTGGTTGCAGGGCGAGCCACCCGATCCGATGAGCGTGCCCCTGCTGCGGCTCGCCTCCTGGCGGGCCGGTCGCTCCGGCCTCGACGGGCAGCTCCTGCACCCGGTGGGGCACACCCCCGTCCCGGCGGAGCAGGTGCTGCGGACGCTGGTCGAGCACTGTGCCGCCGCGCTGATCTCAGCGGGTGACCTGGCCCTGGTCCAGGAGCGCGTCCATGCCGTGCTGCGCCGCGGGAACGGCGCCGCCGCGCAGCACGAGGCGTTGCGCGGTGGCGGTGGGCTGGCGGGGGTGGTGGCCACGGCGGTGGCCAGGACCGCCGCGTAGGCGACGGCTTCCGGTGCCGGCACGGCGGAACCGCCCGGGGACCGGGGCGCCCCGTCGGGCGGGGCCGGTCCGGCTCAGCTCCGTTTCACCCGCCCGCGGACCGCGAGCGCGGCCAGGCCGAGCAGCACTGGCCCGGTGAACCGGCAGGCCATCTCGATGTAGGTGCCGGCCGTCGTGAGGTTCTGCCCGCTGGAGCGGAAGACCACGGAGTTGAGCACCAGCCGCAGCGACTTCTCGGCCCGCTCCGGGGTGTAGCGCTGGCGGTGGCCCAGGGTGAGTTCCGGTTCCTGGCCGTCGATCACCAGACTGACCCGGTCGTCGCGGATCGGGCCCGTCGCCGTCTGGGTCGGGCTGGAGTCGGGGAGGCCGAGGCCCATCAGCAGCGTCATGAACAGCGCCGCGCAGGCCGCCAGCCACCCCAGGGCCCTGGAGGCACGCAGCCCGTAACCGGAGAGCGCCCAGTACAGGTGCAGCAGGACGCGTTCGCCCCACGGGTTGCCGGCGTGGTGTCGGCGCATCTCCATCTCGCCGTAGTAGAAGTCGGCGGCGCCCGGCTCGTCCTTCGCGTCCTCGAAGGCCTTGCGGAGCTGGCGGTAGAGCACGGCGAGGGTGGCCGGGCCCGCGGTGGCCGAGGCGTGCGGGCGACCGGGCCCCCTCGTCCAGCCCTCCCTGGCGTAGGGCCGGTGGACGGGCAGGGCCCGCCAGTGGTGCTCCTCGCCGAGCAGTTGCCGGTCCACCCAGGCGAAGGGGAACCGCCGGCGCGGGGGCCGGGCGAAGCCGCAGTGGCCTTCGAGGCGGATCTGGTCCAGGTGGTGCACCCCGCTGAACACGCAGGTGGTGAGGTCCACGTCGGCCAGTACCAGACAGGCGGCGTCGACCCGGCGCAGTGAGGTCACGCGGGGGCGCGGGCTGTCGCGGCCGAACGCCAGCAGCACCTCGCCGAACCGCGGCTCGGGGTCCGCGTCGCCCGCGACGGTCAGCAGCGACTCGATGGCCACCCCGGTCAGATCGACCTCGGCGTAGCGCACGTGGAGCACGGCCGGCGCGGCGAACCGGGTGCCGGCCAACGACACCCGCTGGGCGGCGAGCTCCGCCACCACCGGGGCACCGAACTCCGAGCCGTCCAGGTGGACGTCCAGCACACCGGTCAGCGGCCCCAGCCGTTGGACCTCGGGCAGGGACGCCTCGTCGAGGTGGAAGGGGCCCAGGCACCTGGCCCCGGCGAACCCCGCGTCACCGGCGAACGACGCCCGGGTGAAGGCGGCACCGTGCTGGAAGTCGGCCCGGTTGAACCAGGCGTCGGCGGTGAAGCACGCGTCCTGGAACCGTGCCTCGCCGTGGAACGTGGCCCCGGTGAACTCCGTGCGGTCGGTGAACCGCGCACCGCGGAACTCGGCCTCGGCACAGAACACCGCGTCCATGAACCGCGCGGTGTTGGCGAAACGGGCGCCCTCGAAGGTGGCGGCGCCGCGGAAGGCCACCCGCTCGAACGTCGCCCCCCACTGGAACTCCGCACGGTGGAACACCGCGTCGCCGGTGAACACCGCCTGGTCGAACCAGGCGCGGGCGGTGAAGACGGCCCCGTCGAACCTGGCGTCGCCGAACCGTGCGCAACCGGTGTCGTCCTGCACCGCCCCGAGGACCTCCCCCAGCAGCCCGGAGCCGAGGGTCACCCCCCGGTAGTCCACGTCCGCCCCCGGCTCAAGGGCCGCGAGGTGGGCGGCCCGCCCGTCCGGCGGAAGGTGGGCCAGGCAGCGGCCGGTGCCGGCGACGCGTATCCCCCGGCAGCCGACGGGGTCGGTGGAGGTGGTGCCCTCGCCGCAGTGCGACCAGTTCGGCGGCTGGTGATCAGTCACACCTCGTTGTGTAGCGCCGCCGGGTGCCACCTCGCAGCCCGTTCATCACATTTTCTCAGCCCGGAGCCGAACACGCTGCGCGCACGCATGCGCGCAGCCGCGGGTGAGGGGGAGCAGACGCGGCTGCGCGCTTCAGGCAAGCGTTCGGTAATACCGGGATGGGTGACGTGTGCTCAGGTCACCGCCCCTGGCAGTGGTGCGCCCACGACCAGTGTCGCCCCCGGCGGGCGCGGTGGCGCGACCGAGGAGAGAACCTACGTCGCATCCTGCGCACAACGGCGTATTCCCGGCGACTACGGTGGGTAGCGACCCTGCGTGCCGGGGGCGGCTACGGGTTCCGCGCCCGTGCGTGCCGGATCAGCCGAGGAGCTTGACCGCCTGGTAGTAGGTCCACGCCGTGCTGTCGCAGGCCGTCTTGGTCGCGCCGCTGTAGTTGTTGCAGACCCGCTTCAGGTCCTCGTAGAAGGCGGAGTCCAGACGTGACTTGTTGGCCGAGAAGGTCCCCATGGCCTTGTAGTTGCGGTACCCGAAGTCATGACGCGCACAGGCGTTCTTGAACGGGAAGCCCCAGGGGTTGTCCGGCGAGCTGCTGCAGTAGTCCGTGGACCAGTCGAAGGCGTAGGCCGACCAGGCCGACTGGTTCAGCCGCGCCGAGTACCAGGCGTTGTAGCTGCTGGCGCTGGTCTGGGTCCAACTGGCGAGGACCTGTGCCTTGTCCGCGGGCACGGCCTGGGCGGGGGTGCTGGCCAGGCCGACGCCGACGAGGGCCGCCACGGCGGTGGTGGCGAGGCTGGTGGTGAGCCGACGCATCCGTTCCTCCAGTTCTCCGAACGACCCTCTTGAGGTCGCGCGCACGGGCGAACAGCCCTCGCCGGGAGACGGGGGCGGAACAACGTGTCGGATGATGCGACTACCATCTTGATTCTGACTTGTACTTGTCAAAAGCGCCGGACGATCGACTTCCGTTCCTCCGGATTGCACCCCGTTTGCCCAACCGGACCGCGGGCCCACGAGGGCCAACCGCACGGCGGTCGGCGTTCCGACGTTCCAGCGGTGAGGGCAGAACGAGGGAGGGCCACGGCGCACGGGGAGACTCTGACGGTGCGGCCCGGGGCGGGCGCCGGCGGGAACCACCTGACACACCGCTCTCGAGCCGAGAGCTATCACCGCTGGATGACCGTCCCCTACCTTCCGCGCATGTCCGCTACAGACGCGGCGCCCAACGGCCCGCTGAGCACGCGCGTCCGTGTCGGCTACGGACTCGGGTCCTTCGCCACCGGCACCTTCAACACCGTGCCGGGACTGCTGCTCCTCTACTACCTCACCGACGTCCTCGGCGTAGCCGCGGGTCTCGCGGGGTTCCTGGTCTTCCTGCCCAAGGCGTGGGACGTGCTGCTCAACCCCTGGGTGGGCAGCCGTTCGGACCGCACGGCGCACCGGTGGGGTCCGCGTCGGCCGTGGATGGTCGGTGGTGCCGTCGCCCTGCCGCTGGGCTTCGCGGCGATGTTCGCCGGCCCGCCCCTGGGCCTGGGGTGGGCCACCGCCTACGTCGCCGTGCTGTTCCTGCTGACCGCGACGGGGTTCGCGTGCTTCCAGGTCCCGTTCGTCGCCCTGCCCGCCGAGCTGACCGCGGACCCCGACGAGCGGGCCCGCCTGATGTCCTGGCGGGTGGCCTTCCTCGGCGGCGCCATCCTGCTGTCCGGGTCCGTCGCCCCGGTGCTCGCCGGCTCCTCGGGGGACGACCACGGCACGCTCGCCGGCTACCGGCTGATGGGCGTGGTCATCGGGGCGCTGGTCTGTGCGGGCGCCTTCGGTTCCATCCTGGCCACCGCCGGCGCCCCCAGCGCCCTGCCGGCCACGGTCAGCGAGCCCTCCCTCCCGGCGCAGTTGCGGGCCGCCCGGGGGAACCGCCCGTTCGTCTGGCTGCTGACGGTGTACGTGGTGCAGTCCGCCGCGGCGGGGCTGATGCTCGCCGGCGCCCAGTACTTCGCCACCTACGTCCTGGACGAACCCGACGCCGTCACGGCGCTGTTCGCCTGCCTGATCGTCCCGTCCCTGCTGGCCATGCCGCTCTGGCTGGCCGCGGGTCGGCGGGTGGGCAAGCGCAACGCCGCCTTCGCCGCGTCCGGCTGCTTCCTGGCGGGGGCGGCGGTCGCCGCCCTGTGCCGGCAGCTCCCGGAGGCGGCGGCGTTCGCCGCCGTGGGCCTCGCCGGCATCGGCTACGCGGGGATGCAGATGCTGCAACTGTCCATGCTGGGCGACGCCATCGCCGCGGACACGTTCACCAGCGGACGGCGCAGGGCCGGGGTGTTCACCGGGCTCTGGACCGCGGGCGAGACCATGGGGCTGGCCCTGGGGCCGGCCCTGTTCGGCCTCGTCCTCGCGGTCAGTGGGTTCGTCTCCTCCGACGCGGAGCACCGGGTGTCCCAGCCGGACTCCGCGCTGACCGGCGTGGTGATCGGCTTCGGCGCGCTGCCCGCGCTGCTGATGCTGATCAGCCTCCCGCTGCTGACCAGGTACGACCTGTCAGAGGACCGGCTCAGGGCGCTGGCCGGCGCGGCCCGGACCGGCTCCGAACGCCGCGCGGCCGAACGCCCCGCCGCCACCCTCCCCGACGCCGGGTGAAAGACGCGCGGAGCGGCGGCCAGGGGTGCACGAGCACGCCCGATCAGTGACCCCGGTCGATCCACTCCTCCAGATGGGGCGCCTCGGCTCCGACGGTGGTGCTGTCCCCGTGCCCGGTGCGCACCACGGTGGACGCGGGCAGGGTCAGCAGCCTTTCCCGGATCGAGTCGATGATGGTCGGGAAGTCCGAGAACGAACGGCCGGTGGCCCCGGGGCCGCCCTGGAAGAGCGTGTCACCGGTGAGGACCGTCCCCAGCGACGGCGCGTACAGGCAGATCCCGCCGGGGGTGTGGCCGGGCGTGTGGATCACGCTCAGCTCGGTCCCGGCGACGGTGAGGCGCTGCCCGTCGGTCAGGGTGCCGTCCGGCTCGACGTCCGGGTGCGCCATGCGCCACAGCGGCAGGTCCTCGGCGTGCAACAGGACCGGCGCCCCGGTCAGCCGGGCCAGCGCGGGAGCGGCGTCGACGTGGTCGTTGTGGGCGTGGGTGCACACGATCGCGGTCACCCGTCGGCCGCCGACCGCGGCGGCGATGGCGTCGGCGTCGTGGGCGGCGTCCACGACCAGCACCTCCGCGTCGTCGCCGAGCAGCCAGACGTTGTTGTCCACCTCCCACACCCCGCCGTCCAGGGCGAACGTGCCGGAGGTGACCAGGTGCTCGACGCGGGCGGTCACAGCACCACCACCGAGCGCAGCACGTCGCCCCGGTGCATCCGGGCGAACGCGTCCTCGACGCCGTCCAGGGCGATGGTCTCGCTGACGAAGGCGTCGAGGTCGAGCCGGCCCTGCAGGTACAGGTCGATGAGCATGGGGAAGTCCCGGGACGGAAGGCAGTCGCCGTACCACGACGACTTCAGCGCACCACCGCGGCCGAACACGTCGATCAGCGGCAGCTCCAGCGTCATCTCCGGGGTGGGCACACCGACGAGCACCACGGTGCCGGCCAGGTCGCGCGCGTAGAACGCCTGGCGGTAGGTCTCCGGCCGGCCCACCGCGTCGATCACCACGTCCGCCCCGAAGCCCCCGGTCAGGTCGCGGATCGCCTCGACGGCGTCCGCGGTGCGGGAGTTGACCGTGTGCGTGGCGCCGAGCTTCTCCGCCGAGGTGAGCTTGCGGTCGTCGATGTCCACGGCGATGATCCGGGCGGCACCCGCGAGCCGGGCCCCCGCCACGGCGGCGGCGCCCACGCCACCGCAGCCGATCACCGCGACCGTGTCACCCCGGCCCACCGCGCCGGTGTTGATGGCGGCGCCGAGGCCCGCCATCACCCCGCAGCCGAGCAGCCCGGCCGCCGCGGGCGCCGCCGCGGGGTCCACCTTGGTGCACTGCCCCGCCGCCACCAGCGTCTTGTCCGCGAACGCGCCGATCCCCAGGGCCGGCGAGAGCTCGGTGCCGTCAGCCAGGGTCATCTTCTGGGTGGCGTTGTGCGTGGCGAAGCAGTACCAGGGTCGACCCCGGCGGCAGGCCCGGCACTGGCCGCACACGGCCCGCCAGTTCAGGATCACGTAGTCCCCGGGCACGAGGTCGGTCACACCCTCCCCGACCTGCTCCACCGTGCCCGCCGCCTCGTGGCCGAGCAGGAACGGGAAGTCGTCGTTGATGCCGCCCTCGCGGTAGTGCAGGTCGGTGTGGCACACCCCGCACGCGGCGACGCTGACCACGGCCTCGCCCGGCCCCGGGTCCGGGACCAGGATCGTCTCGAGCCGTACCGGCTCCCCCTTCGCGCGGGCGACGACGCCCCTGACCTCGTGCGGCATGTTGGCCCCTTCGACTCTGCCCCGCCCGTTGTCGGCGGGCGGCCCTGCTGGCGGTGGTCGCCCCAGCTCAGCGATCAGCCTAGCCACCGGTGTGGCCAGGCACTACGGCGCCGTCGGGGCCCGGCGGGTATCGTCACCGTCCGCCGGCCTGGCAACCGCACCAGCCGGTGAGGCCAACCCGTCCCGGAGCCGCCCGGCAACCCCGGGCCCCGGCCTACCGCACTGACTGGAGACCCGACACCCATGCCCGCGACCTGGCTAGAAGACCTCCCCGAGGACTCCCCGTTCGGCCCGGACAACCTGCCGTACGGCTGCTTCACCACCGACGACGCACCGACGAGCCCGCGCGTCGGCATCCGGATCGGGGACCGGGTGCTGGACGCCGCGGCGTGCGCCCGTGCGGTGGGCGACCCCCACGTCGAGCTGCTGGACCACCCCACCCTGAACCCGCTGCTCGCCGCGGGGCCCGCGGCCTGGCGGGCGGTGCGCGCGGCCGTCACCACATGGGTCACCGACCCGGGGCTGCGTCCGGTGGTGCAGCCCTGCCTGGTGCCGCTGGACCGGGTACGCCTGCACCTGCCGTTCGAGGTGGCCGACTACGTGGACTTCTACTCCAGCGAGCACCACGCCACCAACGTGGGCCGGATGTTCCGTCCGGACAGCGACCCGCTGCCGGCGAACTGGAAGCACCTGCCGATCGGCTACCACGGCCGGGCCGGGACCGTGGTGGTCTCCGGCACGCCGGTGGTCCGCCCGATGGGACAGCGACGGGCGCCGGGCAGCGCGGGGCCGTCCTACGGCGCCTGCCTGCGCCTGGACTTCGAGGCGGAGGTGGGTTTCGTGGTGGGAACTCCCACCGCGCTGGGCGAGCGGGTGCCGCTGTCCGCCCTCGCCGAGCACGTCTTCGGGGTGTGCCTGGTCAACGACTGGTCGGCGCGGGACATCCAGTCGTGGGAGTACGTCCCCCTGGGCCCGTTCCTGGGCAAGTCCTTCGCCACCTCCGTCTCCCCGTGGATCGTGCCGCTGGACGCGCTCCAGGCCGCCCGCACCGCTCCCCCGGCGCGGGACGTGGAGCTGCTGCCCTACCTGGACGACTCCGGGGAACAGCCGTGGGGCCTCGACCTGCGGCTCACCGTCAGCCTCAACGGCCACCCGATCTCCCGTCCCAGGTTCGCCGACATGTACTACACCCCGGCGCAGCAGCTCACCCACATGACGGTCAACGGCGCCCGGCTGCGCACCGGGGACCTGTTCGCCTCCGGGACGGTCAGCGGCCCCGATCGGGAGCAGCGCGGCTCCATGCTGGAGCTGTCCTGGTCGGGGCGGGAGCCGCTGGTCCTGCCGGACGGGACGGAACGGGCCTTCCTCGAGGACGGTGACGAGCTGACGGTCACCGCCTGGGCCCCGGGACCCGGCTCGAGCAGGATCGGATTCGGCGAGGTCACCGGCCGGGTGTTGCCCGCCAGGGACTGATCGCGTCCGCCACACCGGTGGCCCGCACGCGTCGCCCCGGCCGGCGGAAGCCCACCGTCCGGTACGCCCCGCCCCCCTCCGCCCGCCCGGCAGGCCCGGGCGGGGCGGCCCTAACCGGTCGTGCCGGCCCAGGGGTGCCACGTGTGCACCCCGCCGGGGCGTCCCGCTGGTGTGCCACTCTTGATCCGCTCATCGGGCACTCGAGCACACACATGGGGGAGCAGTGGTACAGCGGTCGATACCGGAACACCTCTTCGACGACTACGCCGACATCCTGGCCCAGGTGTCGATCACCGGTCGTCGACTGACCCGGGACGAGCTCCAGGCCCGACGCGCCTTCGGGGAGCGGGCGGCCGGGGAGGGCTACGGACTGCGTCAGCTCGTCGGCCGGCACCTGGCCAGGACCCGCGCGGTGTGGCCCGAGCTCCCCGGAGCGGTCGGCGCGTCCGGGTCCCGGGAACTGCGCCAGGTGGCGCAGAGCGTGTTGGCGGCGGCGGAGCAGGCCATCGACGCGATGGCCGAGGGCTACGAGCGGGCCCAGCTCCTCGCGGTGCGCCAGGAGGAGGCCGCGCGCCGGGAGTTCGTCGACGACCTGCTGTACGGCCGCAGCGACCTGGGCCGGCTCTCCGCCCGCGCCGAGCGCTTCGGTCTGCGCCTGGCGCACTCCCACGTCGTCGTGGTGGCTCGCGGCGCCGAGGTCTTCGACGACACCCATCCGGTGACCCGGAGCGTCGAGGACGCGGTGAACAGCCGGTTCGGGGAACGGCGGGTGCTGCTGACCACCAAGGACGGTCTCCTGGTGTGCATCGCGCCCGGCACCCACGACGAGGTGGTCGAGTACTTCGCCGCCCAGGCCAGGGCCGCGCTCGGCGGGGGCAGCGCCAACCGGGTGGCGGTGGGGCGGCCACACACCGGCCCGGGAGGGGTGGTGCAGTCGTACGAGGAGGCGCTGAGCGCCCTCGAGCTCGGCGACCGGATGCTGTTGGAGACGCCGGTGCTGCGCGCCGCGGAGCTGCTGGTGTTCCCCGTGCTCACCCGGGACCGGGAGGCGATGGCCGACCTGGTCCGCACCGTGCTCGGTCCGCTCCAGGGGGCCCGGGGCGGGGCCGAGCCCCTACTGGAGACCCTGGACGTGTACTTCGGCGCCGGCTGTGTCTCCGCCGAGGCGGCGCGTCGGCTCTCGTTGAGCGTGCGCGCGCTGACCTACCGTCTGGCCAGGATCCACCGGCTCACCGGCTCCAACCCGGCCGATCCACTGCACCGCTACACCCTGCAGACGGCGGTGATCGGCGCGCGGCTGCTGGACTGGCCGGCCAGGTCGGTCTAGCGACGCGGGCCGGCCGCACGGGTGGGTCGAAAGGGTGGGCCTGGTGGCCGAAGCGGAGTTTGTCCCGGGGATCGACGGGTAACCGAGATCGTCCGATCAGCGACGGCATCCGGAGGACCCCATGCGGCACCCCGAGCGTTCCAAGGGCGACGGCGCGCCAGGCACCGATCCCGCCGAGGCCAAGCAGGCACAGCTCGACCAGGTGCGGGACCGCCCGGAAGGCACTCGGCTCAGCACGAACTTCGGCACCCGGGTCGGCGACACCGACAACTCGCTGCGCGTGGGCGAGCGCGGCCCCACCCTCCTGGAGGACTTCCACTTCCGGGAGAAGATCACCCACTTCGACCACGAGCGGATTCCGGAACGGGTAGTGCACGCCAGGGGTGCGGGGGCGCACGGCTACTTCCAGCCCTACGCCTCACTCGCGGCGTACACCACGGCGGACTTCCTCCAGGACCCGGCCCGCAGGACCCCGGTGTTCGTGCGGTTCTCGACGGTGGGCGGGTCCCGCGGCTCCGCGGACACGGTGCGCGACGTGCGGGGGTTCGCGACGAAGTTCTACACCCGCGAGGGCAACTACGACCTGGTCGGCAACAACTTCCCGGTGTTCTTCATCCAGGACGCCATCAAGTTCCCGGACTTCGTGCACGCGGTGAAGCCGGAGCCCGACAACGAGATCCCCCAGGCGTCCTCCGCCCACGACACCTTCTGGGACTTCGTCTCCCTGCAACCGGAGACGCTGCACACGGTGATGTGGCTGATGTCCGACCGGGCGCTGCCGCGCAGCTACCGGATGATGCCGGGGTTCGGGGTGCACACCTTCCGCTTCGTCAACTCGGAGGGCCGCGGCACCCTGGTGAAGTTCCACTGGCGGCCGATGCTCGGCACCCACTGCCTGGTCTGGGACGAGTGCCAGAAGATCGCCGGCAAGGACCCCGACTACAACCGCCGCGACCTGTGGGACGCCATCGCCAGCGGCAACTACCCCACGTACGAGTTGGGGGTGCAGATGGTGCCCGAGGAGGACGAGTTCACCTTCGACTTCGACCTGCTGGACGCCACCAAGATCATTCCGGAGGAGGTGGTGCCGGTCCAGCCCATCGGGAAGATGGTGCTGAACCGCAACCCGGACAACTTCTTCGCCGAGACCGAGCAGGTCGCCTTCCACACCGCCCACGTCGTCCCCGGCATCGACTTCACCAACGACCCGCTCCTCCAGGGCCGCAACTTCTCCTACCTGGACACCCAACTGATCCGTCTCGGCGGGCCCAACTTCGAGCAGTTGCCGATCAACCGACCGGTGGCCGAGGTGCGCAACAACCAGCGGGACGGCTACGGCCAGCACCGCATCCACCCCGGCACGACCTCCTACTCACCCAACACGCTGGGCGCCGGCTGCCCCGCGGTGGTGGCGGGCGCCGGGGCGTACGCCCACCGCCAGGAACGGGTGGAGGGGTCGACCATCAGGAAGCGCAGCGAGAGCTTCCAGGACCACTACAGCCAGCCCACGCTGTTCTGGAACAGCATGGTGGGGTGGGAGAAGGACCACACCGTCGCGGCGTTCCGGTTCGAGCTCGGCAAGGTGGCGCACCCCGAGGTGCGCCGGCGGACCGTCGCGGAGCTCGGCAAGATCGACCACGTCCTGGCCACCCGGGTCGCGCAGGGCCTCGGTCTCGAGCCCCCGCCCGCCCCCGAGGGGGGTCGGCCGGTCAACCACGCCCGCACCTCCGCGGCGCTGAGCCTGACCGCGCAGGGGGCCGGCTCGACGGCCACCCGCAAGGTCGCCCTCCTGGTCGGGGACGGGGTGGACGCCGGGCAGGTGCGTGCGATCACCGAGGCGCTCACCGTCACCGGGGCGGTCCCCGAGGTGCTCGCGGCGCGTGACGGCGCGGTGCTGGCCGCGGGCGGCGGCGAGCTGGAGGTGGACCGGGCGATGTCCACCATGGCGTCGGTGCTCTACGACGCGGTGTGCGTGCCGGGCGGCGAGGAGTCCACCCAGGCCCTGCTGGACGACGGCCTCGCGGCGCACTACGTGGCGGAGGCGTTCAAGCACGGCAAGGCGGTGGGCGCGGTGGGCTCCGGGGTGGCGTTCGTCCGGGGCCTCGACCTGCCCGGGGTGCGCCTCGCCGACGGGGAGGAGGTGTGCAGCCACCGCGGCGTGGTGACCGCCGGCGCCGTGCCCGGTGGCTTCGCCGGCGCGTTCCTCGAGGCTCTCGCGGCCCACCGGCACTGGGACCGGGACACCGACCGCGTCGCCGCCTGAGCGCGCGTCGCCCACCGGCCCCGGCCCCAGTCCCGCCCCCGAACGGACCCGGCACGGGGCCGGGTGCCGGGTGCGGGTGCCGGGTGCGGGGCCGGTCAGCGGATCGGCATCCCGGAGAGGGCTCGCGCGATCACCAGCCGTTGGATCTCGCTGGTGCCCTCGAAGATGGTGTAGACGGCGGCGTCCCGGTGCATCCGCTCCACGGGGTACTCCCGGGTGAAGCCGTTCCCGCCCAGGATCTGCATGGCCTGCGCGGTGACCCACCGGGCGGTCTCCCCGGCGTACAGCTTGGACATGGAGCCCTCGGCCGCGGTGAACGGCTTGCCGGCCACGGCCATCCACGAGGCCCGCCACACCAGCAGCCTGGCGGCGTCGATCCGGGTGCGCATGTCGGCGAGCTGGAACGCGATCCCCTGGTTCTCGATGATCGGCCGGCCGAACTGGACCCGGGTCCTGGCGTAGTCCAGGGCCACCTCGTAGGCGGCGCGGGCGATCCCGACGGCCTGGGCGCCGACCGCGGGACGGGACGCCTCGAACGTCGCCATGGCGGCGTTGCGGCTCCGCTCCCCCGTGGCGGAACGCTCGCGGGCCCTGGCCAACCGCGCGTCGAGATTCTCCTTCCCGCCGAGCAGGCAGCGCCCGGGCACCCGGACGTCGTCGAGGACGACCTCGGCGGTGTGGGAGGCACGGATGCCGTGCTTCTTGAACTTCTGCCCCTGCGACAGTCCCCGGGTACCGGGTGGGACGACGAACGAAGCCTGCCCGCGGGCGCCGAGCTCGGGTTCGACCGAGGCGACCACCACGTGGACGTCGGCGAGGCCGCCGTTGGTGGCCCAGGTCTTGGTGCCGTTGAGCACCCACTCGTCGGTGGCCCCGTCGTAGCGCGCCCTGGTGCGCATCGCCGAGACGTCGGACCCGGCGTCCGGCTCGGAGGAGCAGAACGCGGCGAGCTTGATGTCGTCCGGGGTGCCGAACATCTGCGGCACCCACTCCCCTATCTGTTCCTCGGTGCCGTTGGCCAGCACGCCCACCGCGGCCAGGGTGGTGCCGACCACGGACAGGCCGATCCCGGCGTCACCCCAGAACAGCTCCTCCATGACCACCGGGACCCCGAGACCGGTCGGGTCGAAGTAGCACTGGGCGTAGAAGTCCATGGAGTACAGACCGATCCGGGCTGCCTCGCGCAGCACCGGCCAGGGCGTCTCCTCGCGCTCGTCCCACTCGGCGGCGGCTGGTCGCATCACGTCGGCGGCGAAGCCGTGGACCCAGTCGCGGAGCTGGACCTGGTCGTCGTTGAGTTCGAGCGTGGAATCGCCCATGTTCCCTCCGGGTGCGCGGATCGGTGGTGCCCGGCGGGTCACCCGGGCACCGGACCCGCGGTGTCACCTGCGGTGGCCGAAGTCTTTTACCGGTCAGTAAGCGATGTCAACGCCCTGGCACCGGATGGGCCCACGTGACCTGGGCATGTGGCCGCACGGGGGTGCCGTCGGGTCCTGATCCGCTGTCCGGAGTCGGTAGGCTTCCCTCGCGACCGTTGGCCTGCGCCGCTCGTCCCGGCTACGGCCCACGGGGGATGGCAGGTGACCGGCGGCCCGGCCGCGACTCGAGGAGGAGCACCAACGATGCAGGATGCCTCGCCACAGCAGGGCAGCTCGGAGCCGTTGACGCCGCGTGCCAAGCTCGCGGTCACCGCGGGCAAGGTCGTGGCGGCGGTGTCCCGTTCCGCCGGCCGGGGCAGCGGCTCGGTGATCGGCGGCAAGGTCGCGCTGCGCGTGGACCCCGACCTGCTGGCCCGGCTGGCGACCCACCTCGACGTGGTGCTGGTGTCCGCGACCAACGGCAAGACGACCACCACCCGGCTGATCGCCGAGGCGCTGCGCGCGCACGGCCCGGTGGTCTCCAACGCCCTCGGCGCCAACATGCCGGCCGGGATCACCTCCGCCCTGGCCGGTGGTTCCGCGGCGAAGTACGGCGTGATCGAGGTGGACGAGAAGTACCTGGCGACGGTCGCCCGGGACGTTCGGCCCAAGGCCATCGCGCTGCTCAACCTCTCCCGGGACCAACTGGACCGGGCCGCGGAGACCCGGATGCTGGCCGAACGCTGGCGCGAGGGCCTGTCCGGAACCGACGCCTGGGTGGTGGCCAACGCCGACGACCCGCTGGTGGCCTGGGCCGCGTCTTCCTGCCCGCACGTGGTCTGGGTGGCCGCTGGCCAGAGCTGGAAGGACGACGCCTGGTCCTGCCCGTCCTGCGGTGGGGTCCTCCAACGGCCCGGCGACGACTGGCTCTGCGCGGAGTGCGGTTTCCGCCGGCCCCCGCCGACCTGGGCCCTGTCCGGTGACTACGTCCTGGACCCGAACGGCACCGCCTGGCCGATGTCGCTCCAGCTCCCCGGCCGCGCCAACAAGGCCAACGCGGCGACGTCCGCCGCGGTGGCCTGGGTGTTCGGAGTGCCCCCCGAGACGGCGTTGGAGCGGATGAAGTCGGTCGCCGCGGTGGCCGGCCGCTATGACGTGGTCAACTACCAGGGGCGCGACCTGCGGCTCCTGCTGGCGAAGAACCCGGCCGGTTGGTTGGAGACGTTCTCCCTGATCGATCCGCCCCCGACCCCGGTGCTCCTCTCGGTCAACGCCCTGGGCGCCGACGGCACCGACACCTCCTGGCTGTGGGACGTGGACTACCCACGGCTGGCCGGGCACCCGATCTTCGTGATCGGCCAGCGCAAGCTGGACCTGGCGGTGCGCCTCGACGTCGCGGGACTGGACTTCCGGGTGTGCGAGGACGTCTCCGAGGCGGTGCGCCTCGCGCCCCCGGGACGGATGGAGTGCATCGCGAACTACACGGCGTTCCAGCAGCTTCGCCGCCAGGTCGGCGGTTGAGTCAGGTGACACGACGACAGGGAGTGAGCAGATCCGTGAGCGAGTCCGTCCTGCGCCTGGTGTGGGTCTACCCGGACCTGCTGTCCACCTACGGCGACCAGGGGAACGTCCTGGTGGTGGAGCGCCGCGCCCGCCAGCGGGGCCTGAACGTGGCACGCGTCGACGTCCGCTCGGACCAGCAGATCCCCACCTCGGGGGACATCTACCTGGTGGGCGGTGGCGAGGACCGGCCACAGCGGCTCGCAGCGGAGCGGCTGCGCCGCGACGGGGGCCTGTCCAGGGCCGCGGGCAACGGCGCGATCATCTTCTCGGTGTGCGCGGGCTACCAGATCCTCGGGCACGAGTTCGTCAACGACCTCGGCCGGCGGGAGCCTGGCCTCGGCCTCCTCGACGTGGTCAGCGAGCGGGGCACCGGGGAGCGGTGCGTCGGTGACGTGCTGGCCGACATCGACCCGCGGCTGGGGCTCCCCGAGCTGACCGGGTTCGAGAACCACCAGGGCGTCACCCGGATCGGCCCGAGCGCCAAGCCGTTCGCCCGGGTGCGGATCGGCAAGGGCAACGGCACCGGCGACGGCACCGAGGGCGCCTACAACGAAACGGTGTTCGGCACCTACATGCACGGCCCGGTGATGGCCAGGAACCCGGCGATCGCCGATCTCCTGATCAAGCTGGCGCTGGACGTGAACGCCCTGCCGCCGGTGGAGGAGACCTGGTACGAGGCCCTGCGCGCCGAGCGGATCGCCGCGGCGGAGCGGCCGGCCTGACGGGGCGGACCGCCCTCGTCCGAGCGCCCATCACCGCCCCTGTGCTCTTGTAGGGTTATCCCGGGTGTGTCGTCAAGGAGGACGCCCGGGCTCCGGCACCCCGGTGCCCACGGCTCGCACGGACCCGATGCGGCCGGCCCGAGGAACCAGCCCTGGGTCCCGGCCCCGAACCTCGGCCGGGGCGCCAGCCCCGCGGCCACGGACCCACCGGTCACGAGCCCCGCGGGCAGCGGCCCGCGGGCCGCTCGGGTCACGGCCGCCGTCCCGTGCCCAGCGCCCCACCGGGCCCCGTTGCACCACGTGCCCAAGCCCCACCGGACGATGGCGTCCGGCCGCGCACCGGTTGAGTTCAGGAGTAGTTGGAAGATATGCGTATCGGAGTGTTGACCAGTGGTGGCGACTGCCCGGGCCTGAACGCGGTGATCCGGTCCGTGGTGCACCGTGGTGTGGTCGACCACGGCGACGAGGTCATCGGGTTCCGGGACGGCTGGAAGGGCCTGCTGGAGTGCGACTACCGGGAGCTCGACCTGGACGCGGTGTCGGGCATCCTGGCCCGTGGCGGCACCATCCTCGGCTCGTCCCGGGTACAGCCCGCGCACCTGCGGGACGGGGTGCAGCGCGCCCGGCAGCACCTCGCCGACCTGGGCCTTGACGCGGTCATCCCGATCGGTGGCGAGGGCACCCTCAAGGCCGCCCGGATGCTCTCCGACGCCGGACTGCCGATCGTCGGTGTTCCCAAGACCATCGACAACGACATCTCCGCCACCGATGTGACCTTCGGCTTCGACACGGCCGTCGGCGTCGCCACGGAGGCGCTGGACCGGCTCAAGACCACGGCGGAGTCCCACCAACGGGTACTGATCGTCGAGGTCATGGGGCGGCACACCGGCTGGATCGCCCTCCACTCCGGCATGGCGGCCGGTGCGCACGCCATCGTGGTGCCCGAGCGGCCCTTCGACGTCACCGAGCTGGCCGAACTGGTCGGCAAGCGGTTCGCCGCGGGCAAGCGGTTCGCCATCGTGGTGGTCGCCGAGGGGGCCAAGCCGCGACCGGGGACGATGGAGTTCGACGAGGGCGGCAAGGACGTCTACGGGCACGAGCGGTTCGCCGGGGTCGCCCGCCAGCTCGCCGTGGAACTGGAGCAGCGCCTGGGCAAGGAGGCCCGGCCGGTCATCCTCGGCCACGTGCAGCGGGGTGGCACCCCCACCGCCTACGACCGGGTGCTGGCCACCCGGTTCGGCTGGCACGCGGTGGAGGCGGTGCACGACGGCGCGTTCGGCATGATGACGACGCTGCGCGGCACGGACATCACCCTGGTGCCGCTGGCCGAGGCGGTGGAACACCTGAAGACGGTGCCGCCGGCCCGCTACGTGGAGGCGGAGTGCGTGCTGTGAGCTGAGCCGGACGCACGCCGTCCGGTCCGCCCGGCGCGTGCATCGCCGGGTCGCGGGGCCCGTCGTCCGCCTGGTCGGACGCCGGGCCCCGCCGCCGTTGACCGGCGGGGGCGGGTGCGGGGGCGCGGCGCGCCAGGACTACTGTGGTGGGGGCACGGCAAGCAGGACGAACGCCGCGAAGCGGTCGCCCGGCGACGCCGGCGGACGGCCGGGTGCGGCGCAGGACCGCTCCGCCGTCCGACCACTCGGAACAGGGCCGTCGCCGTCCCATCGGCAGACTCACGAAAGAGGCCACGGCATGGACCACGACGGGCACGGGAGCGGCGTCCCGACCGACCCGTTCACGCTCTCCCGCGGGTTGGCGTTCACCGGGGAGCCGTTCTTCCTGGTGGGCTGTCTGGTCGCGCTGGCACTGTACGGCGCGGCGGTGTGGCGGCTGCGCAGGCGTGGCGACCGGTGGTCGTGGGGGCGGTCCACGGCGTTCGTCCTGGGCGTGCTGACCGTGGGCGTGGCCATGTGCACCGCGCTGAACGACTACGGCATGGTGATGTTCAGCGTGCACATGGTGCAGCACATGATCATCAGCATGGTGTCGCCGATCCTGCTGCTGCTGGGCGCCCCGGTCACGCTGGCGCTGCGGGCGCTGCCCCCGGCGGAACGCGGGCGCACCGGTCCGCGGGAGCTGCTCGTGGCGCTGCTGCACAGCCGCTACCTGCGGGTGGTCACGCACCCCGCGTTCACCATCCCGATGTTCATCGCCAGCCTCTACGCCCTGTACTTCACTCCGCTGTTCGACACCCTGATGGGCAGCAAGGCCGGGCACATCGCCATGATGGTGCACTTCCTCGCCGTGGGCCTGGTCTTCTTCTGGCCGATCATGGGAGTGGACCCGGGGCCGCACCGTCCGGGACACGTGATGCGCATCCTGGAGCTGTTCATGGGGATGCCCTTCCACGCGTTCTTCGGCATCGCCCTGATGATGTCCAGCGAGCTCGAGGTGAAGGCGTTCGACAACCCGCCGGCCTCGCTCGGGGTGAACCCGCTGTCGGACATGCACGCGGCCGGGGGCATCGCCTGGGGCTTCAGCGAGATCCCCTCGGTGCTGGTGCTGATAGCGCTCGTCTTCCAGTGGCAGCGCTCGGAGGAGCGTCAGGCCAAGCGGATGGACCGGGCCGCGGACCGGGACGGGGACGCGGAGCTGGCCGCGTACAACGCCTACCTGGCGGGTCTCGAGCAGCGGGCACACGGGGTGAAGGGCGCGCAGCCGCGCTGAGGTCGGCGCCCGCGGTGTACGCCGCACCGGCGAAAATCGGGCGTCCGAGTGGCAGCATGGACCCGAAGGACTGTTCCCACCGGGCCGTGCCGCTGCCTGTTGTGGCGGCTCGCGGAAGGAGGGCCGGATGCAGACGCCCGCGAAAACCATGATCGCGTGCACCGCGGTGAGCCTGCTCGCGGTGACGACCTACTCCGTCGCCATGGGGAGCAACGGTTGGCTCTGGTTCACCTGGGTGGTCCTGGGGCTGACCACGGTGGGTGTGATCGTGACCAGCGAGGCATAGTTCGGTCTCTGGCCTCGGTTTCGGAACCGGGGTCGGCGGTCACACGGCGTTCGTCCACGGGCCCCCGCGGCGGGGAAGATCTTTGTTATCGTGGTGGGAGCGAGTGATCGCGAACGAGGGAGGCCGGACATGGCGGGAGACGACGACATCTCCGGGTGATACCGGAAGCGATCGACCACGGGCAGGCGCGTTCGAGTGCTGCCGTGGTCACTTCGTCGTCCCGTCAGTTCTCCGCCGGGCGGCCGTGGCACGCCCGCGTCACACACGAGGTCCCTCGCATGTCCCACTCCTTCATCATCTGTTCCAACCTGCACTTCTCCTGGCCTGACGACACCCCGGTCTTCCAGGACCTCTCCTTCACCGTGGGCGCCGGCCGCACGGGCCTGGTCGCTCCGAACGGCGCCGGCAAGAGCACCCTGCTCAGGCTGATCACCGGCGAGTACCGGCCCGGCAGCGGAACCGTCTCCGTCGAGGGGGTCACCGGCTACCTCCCGCAGAGCCTCCCGCTGGTCGGCGACCTGACCGTGGCGGAGGTCCTGGGGATCGCCCCCGTGATCAAGGCGCTGGACGCCATCGAGTCGGGGGACACCAGCGAGGAACACTTCGCAACGATCGGTGACGACTGGGACGTCGAGGAGCGCACCCGTGCCCAGTTGGACCGGCTCGGACTCGGGGAGGTGTCCCTCGCCCGGCGCCTGGACACGCTCAGCGGCGGCCAGGTCGTCTCCCTGGGCCTGGCGGCCCAGTTGCTGAAGCGGCCGGACGTCCTGCTCTTGGACGAACCGACCAACAACCTCGACCTCGACGCGCGCCGCAGGCTGCACGCCGTGCTCGAGGACTTCACCGGCTGCCTGCTGTTGGTCAGCCACGACCGGGCCCTGCTCGACCGCATGGACCGCATCGCCGAGCTCGACCGGGGCGAGCTCCGTTCCCACGGCGGGAACTTCACCGCCTACCAGGAGGCGGTGCGCGCCGAGCAGGAGGTGGCCGAGAGGAACATCCGCAACGCCGAGCAGGAGGTCAAGCGCGAGAAGCGGGACATGCAGCAGGCACGTGAACGGGCCGAGCGGCGGGCCAACAACGCCGCCCGCAACATCAAGAACGCCGGCCTGCCGAAGATCGTCGCCGGTGCGATGAAGCGCAACGCCCAGGAGTCGGCCGGGAAGTCCCAGGAGCGGCAGGCGGCGCGCGTCAGCGCGGCCACGGCCCGACTCGACGAGGCCGGCCGAGCCCTGCGCGACGAGCAGAGGATCTCGCTGGACCTCCCCGGGACCGAGGTCCCGTCCGGACGCACGGTCTTCCTCGGGGAACGGGTGCGGGTACGCCGCGGCGAGCGGGAGATCTTCGCCGGTGAGGGCGTTGACCTGGTCATCAGGGGACCGGAGCGGATCGCCCTGACCGGTCCCAACGGCGCCGGGAAGTCCACCCTGCTGCGCCTGCTCGGCGGCGACCTGGAGCCGGACGGGGGCCTGACCAGGCGGGCTGACGGCCGGGTCGCCTACCTCTCGCAGCGGCTCGACCTGCTGGACCAGGACCGCACCGTGGCGGAGAACCTCGCCGCGTTCGCGCCGGGGATGCCGCGCGAGGAGCGGATGAACCTGCTGGCCCGCTTCCTGTTCCGGGGCTCCGGCGCGCACCTCCCGGTCGCGGTGCTGTCCGGGGGCGAACGCCTGCGCGCCACGCTGGCCTGTGTCCTGTTCGCAGAACCGGCACCCCAGCTCCTGCTGCTCGACGAACCGACCAACAACCTCGACCTGGTCAGCGTCGGGCAGTTGGAGAGCGCGCTGGTCGCCTACCGGGGGGCGTTCGTGGTGGTCAGCCACGACGAGCGGTTCCTGGCGGAGATCGGGGTCAACCGGTGGCTCCGGCTCACCGGGGGCCGGCTGCTGGAGACCGGGGCCACGGGGTGACCTCCGGGTCCTGAGTGGTGGTGTCGCGGCCCTCGGGGCTGGTGGGCTCGCACACCCGTGGCGCCGCTCACCGCCCGGTGCGTCCCGTGAGGTGGGTGAGGGCTTCCTGCCAGGTGCCCGTGTGCACCGGCAGGGGCCGCAGGGACGCCGCCAGTGTGTGGATGGCCTCGGTGGTGGCCGGGCGGGCGATCCAGTTGACGACGGATGCCAGCAGCCAGGCCCGGGTTGGTGGGGCACCGGCCCGGGGAGCCTGGGTGAGGACCGCGGTGACCGCCGGGCCCGGCCGCCCGGGCCTGGCCGGGTCGGGCAGGTGGAGGACGCCGCTGCCGGGGGCGGACCGCAGCGTGGTGAAGGGCTCGGGTCGTACGCGCCAACCGGCGTTGCCCAACTGTCGCGCGCGTTTGACGAGGTCGGACATCCAGGTGCGGGGGAAGAGGACCGCCTGCCGTCCTTCGTGCTCGACGACCCCGCACAGCAGCGGGATCTCGTCCCGCCCGGGGGACGCGTGGCGGCCGTAGCCGGCGAGGACGGCCTGGAGCGTCTGGTGCAGGGCGGTGGGGGTGGCGGCGCGGGTGAGGAGTTCGCCGCCGCGGAAGAGGAGGTGGAAGGTGCCGGGCCGCTCGACGGTGAGGGTGACGGGCGTGTAGCCGTCGTCGGGGATGCCGCCGGTCGCGGTCTCGGTGATCTGGCGGGACTCCTGGCCGCGTACCGCGATGCCCAGGCGTACGCCGTTGACCCGGGCGGTCAGGACCGCGTCGACGGGCTGGGCGGCAACGTTCACCGAACAGCTCGTGGGCGCCTCGGTGATCGTGGCCCGCGCGTCGGCGCCGCTGAGCGTGATCAGGGCGTGGCTGACCTCGTCGAAACCGGTGAGTACCCGCGCCGGCGTGCCGGGGGCCACCAGCACGGCGGTGGGGGTACCCCGGTGCGCGGCGTGGCGGCCGAGTCGGGTCAGGCACCGGTGTGCTGGTGCGGCCAGGGGTCGGCCCAGCGTGCGGGTGCCATCGGCATCGACCAGGAGCACGGAGGCGTCGAGTTCGGAGAGGCTGCGGCTGTTCGCCGCGAGGTCGGCAGCCAACTGGGCGCAGAAGGCGCAGGTGGCGGCCATCGCCACCACGAGCACCGGATGCGGCACCGACGCGGCGCAGTCGGCGGCGCGCACCTCCAGATCGCTGTGCGCCGCGGTAGCGGCGGCCCCGTGGGCTGGTGCGACGAGGCCGATGGCGCGCCACTGGGTGAGGCAGTGTGCGTGCTGGGCGCGGTGTTCCGCGGCGGGAGGGCGTCCGTGGAGCCAACCAAGGGCGGTCGGGCTGAGGTAGGCCGCGGCGGGTCTGCGGGTGTCCATCAGGACCCCGCCACCGCCCAGCTCGGCCACGACCACCCCTGGCAGCAACATCGGCTACGGCTGCTGGCAGAAGCCGCTGAAGCCGTTCGTCGACACGCACACGAGGCCCGGGCAGCACCCGACGGCTCCTGTGCAGCCTTCTCCCTGCACCCTGCAGGCCACGGGGGCGATGAAGGTGTCGGTGAAGATCTCTTCGATCTCGGCGATCATTTCGGCGCCCAGCTCAGGGGCGGGTGTTTCTTGCAGGTAAGTGACCATATGGGCAGGATGCGCGACCCCTGACGAGGTGTCGAGGGGGGTGTCACTCGCGAGGCTGACCGAGGTGGCTTCAAACGGCTCGGATTCGGCCGTGGTTCCCCGTTCCCGCCGGCCCCCGACCAGTACGACGATCACACCTCGGCCTGGGGTGGTCCTGGTGCTGACCTGCGGGGGAGGCGCGCGGCCCGTGGTCCCACCCACGGTGGCACCACGTGGGGCGGGAGGAAACGAGGCCGGTTCCCACCGTCGGAGCCCGTCAGGCGAGAGGCGTCCCGCCTCCGGTCCCACGGGAGCGGGAACCGACGGCGGCCGGGGTCACGGGGCGCTGGTGTCCTGGTAGGGGCTGGCCTGGGTGCGGAAGAGGGTCGCGTAGTGGCCGCCCTTGCGCAGGAGCGCGTCGTGGCTGCCCTGCTCGATGACGCGGCCTGCTCGCAGGACGTAGATGCGGTCGGCGTGGCGGACGCTGCGCAGGCGGTGGGAGATCAGTACCACCGTGCGGCTGGTGAAGAGCTGGCGCAGGCTGGTGAAGAGCTGCTCCTCGGCCTGGGCGTCGAGGGCCGCGGTGGGCTCGTCGAGGATGACCAGGGGGGCGTCGCGGTAGAAGGCGCGGGCCAGGGCCAGACGTTGCCACTGGCCGCCGGACAGGTCCGCGCCCCCGGCGAACTCCTTGCCCAGTGGGGTGTGCAGGTCCTCCGGGAGCTCCTGGAGGAAGTCGAGTGCCCCGGCCCGCCTGGCCGCTTCCCGCACGCGCCGAAGGTCGGCGGTGGCGTGCGGGCGACCGAAGGCGATGTTGTCCAGGGCGGGGAGTTTGTAGCGGGTGAAGTCCTGGAAGACCACCGCGGTGCGTTCACGATGGGCTGTGAGGTCCGTGATCGCGGCCCCGTCGTGCAGCAGGCGGCCGCTGTCCGGCGGGTAGAGCCCGGCCAGGAGGTGGGCGAGTGTCGTCTTGCCCGAGCCGTTCACCCCCACCAGGGCCACGACCTGTCCCGGCCCCAGCTCCAGGCTCACCTCCCGTACCGCCGGGATGTCCGCGCCGGGGTAGGTGTAGCACAGGCGCTCGGCGCGCAACGACCCGAACCCGTCCCCGCGCACTGGCTTCTGTTGGGGCACCAGGGCGGTCGCCGTTCCCGGGGTGCCGGGAGCCGGGGCGGGGGCGGCGAAGGTCTTCAGGTCGGTGAGGCGCAGCAGGCTGTCGCCGATACCGCTGAGCATGCCCGCGAACGTGTTGAGCCGCACCGACAGCAGCCACACCCCCGCCACGGCAGCTCCGGCGAGCGGCGCGGACAGCAGGTGACGGCTGGCCATCCACCACAGGGCGCCGACCGCCACGCACGTCACCGCCATGCCGGAGGCCTGGGCGGCCATCCGACGGCGGGCGTGGACCCTCACCAGGGCCTCGGTGTCCCGGATCTCGCGCGCGTACAGGTCCTGCCAGCGCCCGGTGAGGACTCCTGCGAGGTCCAGGGCCCGGATCTCCCTGGCCTCTCCCCGGCCGGTGAGCAGCCGTTCGAGGTACTCACGCAGCCGCCGGTTCTCCGACAGCTCGTGGTGCAGGTCGTGGTGGGCACTGCGTTCGTCGCCCGCCGCCCTGATCGCGGGAAGGGCGCCGAACACCACCAGTGGGAACAGCCACCAGGCCATGACCAGGAACGCGCCTCCCACCGCGAGCACGGTCAGGGCCGCCTGGAAGGCCGTAACGAGGAGGATGACGGCCGTGGCGGGCTGGCGGCGTGCGGCGAAGACCGCCCTCTGCAGACGGTCGTGGAAGTCCGGCTCCTCGAACCGCGGCAATTCGGCCGCCGCTGCGGCCTCGAGCACCATCCTCGCCGCCAGGCGGTCCACCTTCACCGTCAGCACCGCCATCCGCGCCGTTCCGGACAGCCGCAGGGCCCCGGCCGCGGCGCCCGTCACCAGGAGTGCGATCACCACGGGCACCAGCACGGGCGACCGCCCGGCCGCGGCGGGGCCGTGTGCCAGCACCGACCCGAACACCTTCTGCATCACCACAAGTCCCCCGGCCATCGCGCCGGCCAGGAGGACCTGCACCGAGATCACGTGGAGCACCGCCCGCCGGTCGGACAGCCAGGCCAGGCGGGCGGCGAACGCCGCCGAGGACCACAGGACGCGCACCCGCCGTTCAGCCATCACCGGTCCCCTTCCCCTGCCCCGCCGCCAACGCCCCGGGCATTCCGGGCCCACAGGAGCACATCATCATCATTGCCCCGAAGTGACCCGGCACATCCAGCGGCTGGCGGCGTCCGGCATCCCCCGGGCGTCCCGTCGAAGCGCGGCTGACACCGCTGCCTGGCCACACGGCGCCCCACGTCCCCGCCACCGTTCAGCCGAACGAGTGACGCGGGTGTGCTCCGGGGAGCGGGGGGCGTCGGATCGCCCCCGGGGGCTCGCCTCGGCGCTCCCCTCGACGCCCCGTCCTGCGCCGACGGGTGCCGTCGTGCCGTCAGAACAGGAAGTACCGCCGCGACATGGGGAGTTCCCCGGGGGGCTCCGGTTCCACGTCCTCGCCGTCGACCCGGACGGCACCGCCGTCCGCGGGGACCTCGATCCGGGGCAGGGCCGCGTTCTCCGCCATGTTCTCCTTGCCGCGTCGGCGGGTGTCGCAGAGAACGGTGCAGGACCTGCCGAGACCGAGGCGCTCGGAGAGCCCGGCATCGAGGGCGGGCTGGGCGACGAACGTCAACGCGTTGTCTGCCGGGGCGCGTCCCACGGCGCCGAACCCGGGGTGGAACGGGACGGACGGCGTGGTGGACGCCCCGGGGCCGGGGGCGTCCCGCCCGCCGTGGACGATCTGCCCGCCCTTGATGACCAGTCGGGGCCTGACGCCGAACCAGGCGGGGTCCCACAGCACCAGGTCGGCGACCTTGCCGGTGCGCACCGAGCCGATCTCCCGGTCGAGCCCGTGGGCGACCGCCGGGTTGATGGTGTACTTGGCGATGTAGCGACGGGCCCGGTGGTTGTCGGCCCGGACGTCGCCGGTCAGCCTTCCGCGCCGGCGCCGCATCAGGTGTGCGGTCCGCCAGGCGCGCGGCACCAGTTCGCCGATCCGGCCCCGGACGCCACCGCCCGAGGAGAGGATCGACAACGCTCCCAGGTCGTGCAGCACCCGCTCGGCCGCCAGCAGCGCCTCCTTCGCCGGCGCGGCGGGGCCGCCCTCCGGCGCCGGGGACGGGCCCGCCCCCGCGGCACGACCGGAGCCCGGCCGTGCGGCCAGGGTCGAGCCGGGCAGCACCCAGGGCTCGGCGGCCAGGACGAGCGCGTCGAGGAACGGGGGGTGACCGACACCGGGGGCCAGGGTGGCGTGGACGGCACGCCCCGCGACCGCGTCCGCGGTGTCCCTGAGGGACCCGGCCTCGTTCCGCGGATCGGGGCGCAGCAGCAGGGGGACGCCGGTGGCGTCGCAGACGGTCAGACAGGCGTCGACGGCGGCGGGGGTGACCCCCCTGACGGGGTGGACCCGGAACCCGGCCGCCCCGGACCGCACCTGGGTGTGCAGCGACTGGGCGCTCGTGGTGCTCCCCAGGCCGAGCAGGGCGATGTTGACCGGGAACGCCTCCATCGCCTGGAGCATCCCGGCCAGGTGCCAGGGGCCGGGGGTGACGCCGGTGGTCACGGTGCCGTCGGCGGGACCGGTACCGCCACCGACGAGTGTGGTGACCCCCGCGGCCAGGGCGTCCCCCACGACCCGGGGGTGGACCAGGTGGGTCCCGGTGTCGATGGCTCCCGCGGTGAGGATCTGCCCGTTGCCGCTGATCACTTCCGTCTCCGGGCCGATCACCAGCCCGGGGTGGACCCGGTCCATGGTGTCGGGGTTGCCCGCCTTGGCCAGGGCGGCGATCCGGCCGTTGCGGATGCCGACGTCGGCCTTGACCACGCCCCAGTGGTCCAGGACCACGACCCCGGTGATCACGGTGTCCGGCGCGCCCTCCGCGCGGGTCACCCTGGCCTGGCCCAGCGGCTCGCGGAGCGTGCCGCCCGGCCCGAGGAGCGCCTCGTCACCCGCCCTGCCCGGGCCGCCGCACAGGTCCCGCTCGACCTGGATCAGCAGGTCGGTGTCGGCGAGCCTGATCCGGTCGCCCACGGTGGGGCCGTACAGCTCGGTGTAGTTCCGCCGCTCGATCCCGGTCATGAGGACACACCCCCGGTCCCCCGCGGTGGCCGTAACCCGCCGAAGGGCACCAGGTCCACCTCGAGCTCGACCCCGGGGTCGAACCGGACGGTGGTGCCGGCCGGGACGTGCAACCGCAGCCCCCGCGCGGAGCCGCGGTCGAACTCCAGCTCGGCGTTGACCTCGGCGAAGGGATGGTGGGAACCGACCAGCACGGGATGCCGCGCGGTGTTGCGCACGGTGAGCCGCACGGGCTCGCGCCCGGCGTTCAGCGGCACGGGCTCGGTGCCGGCCAGGACCTCCCCGGGGACCACGGCGGTCAGCCGATCGGCCGGTGGACGGTGACCAGGTGGGCGCCGTCGGGGAAGGTGGCCTCCACCCGCACCTCGGGGATCATCTCGGGCACTCCCTCCAGCACGTCGTCACGGGTGAGCACGGCGCGGCCGGACTCCGCGAGCTCCGCGGCGGTCCGGCCGTCCCTGACCCCCTCCAGCAGGTGGGCGGTGAGCACGGCGACCGCTTCCGGGTGGTTGAGCCGCAGGCCCCTGGCCCGGCGGCGCAGCGCGACGTCGGCCGCGACGTGGACGAGTAAGAGCTCCTGCTCGCGCGGGGTCAAGTCCATGGCGTTCACTGTACGTTCGCCGCGCCCGCGGACATCAGGGCCCGTAGGCCGTTCTGGAACACCTCCGGGGTGACCTCGTCGAACAGCGCCTGCTGGGACAGGTAGCCCTGGACCAGCCCGAGCAGGGTGCGCGCCACCTGCTCGGCGGGGATGTCGGCCCGTATCCTCCCTGACCGCTGGTAGCTCTCCACCAGCCCCTGCCAGGCGCCGGCCATCTCGGTGAACCCCCGCTCCAGGGCGGCGGCGAGCTCGGCGTTGCGCAGGGTCTCGCTCCACACCTGGAGGATCAGCCGGGCCCTGGCGCGCGCCTCCCCCGGCTCCCCCGTGGACCCGACCTGCCACAGCACCCGGCCGAGGATCTCGTCCAGCGGCGGGGTGGGGTCCGCGGCCAGGACGGCGTCGAAGGCGGTCCTGACGTCGCCCAGGGTCTCCATGGCGATGGCAGCGATGATCTCTTCCTTCCCCCGGAAGTAGCGGTAGACGGCCCCCGCGGACAGGTCGACCTCCCGGAGCACGTCCTGCATCGATGTGGCGTGGAAGCCGTTGAGGGTGAAGGCGCGCCGGGCCCCGTCGAGGATCTGGCGGCGACGCGCGTCGAGGTGGGCCTGGGAGGTACGAGCCATGTCGTTAATCATAAAACGAATGTTCATTCTTGACAAGGGTGGGGACCCGACACCACAGTGATCCCACCAAAAAGAACGAGCATTCGCTTTATGAGAGAGAACGCCATGCCCCCTCCCCCAAGCTCCACCCGGCGCGCCGTGGCCGTCGTGGTGATGGTGCCGGTGCTGGTCGCGTTCGCCCTGTGGGCGTTCGCCTGGCCCGCCGCACGCACCGCACCGCGGGACCTGCCGGTCGGGGTGGCCGGCCCCGCCGAGGCCGCCGCCCCCGTCCAGCAGCAGCTCGAGCAGCACGGGGACGCCTTCGACGTCCACCGTTTCGCTGACGAGGCCGCCGCCCGGAGGGCGATCGTGCACCGCGATGTCTACGGCGCCGTCGTCACCACCCCGCGCGGCCCCCGGCTGCTGACCGCGTCAGCGGCGAGCCCGGCGGTCGCCCAGTTGCTCCGCGACGCCGTCGCCTCCCAGACGCCGCCGAACGCCCCGCCGCAGGTCGAGGACGTGGTGCCGGCCCCGGCTTCCGACCCCAGGGGCAGCGCGTTGAGCGCCAGCGTCCTGCCGTTGGCCCTGGCCGCCGTCGCCACCGGGCTCCTGGTCGCGATGGGACGACTGGGCGCCCGTCGCTCCGTCGCCGCCCTGTTCGCCGCGTCCGCGCTGATCGGCGCGGTGAGCGCCGCCATGACCAGCAGTTGGCTGGAGATCCTGCCCGGCAACTGGTGGGCGGTGGCCGGCTCGGTGTCCCTGACCGTGCTGGCCGGCGCCGCCCTGGTGGCGGGGTGCGCGGCCCTGCTCGGCCACCCCGGTCTGGGCCTGGGCGCGGTGCTGGTGGTACTGCTCGGCAACCCCTTCTCCGGGGTGCCCTCGGCGCCGGAGCTCCTCCCCCGGCCGGCCGGGCTGATCGGTCAGCTCCTCCCCCCGGGGGCGGGCGGCAGCCTGCTGCGCAGCGTGTCCTTCTTCGACGGCAACGCGGCCCTCGGCCCCAGCCTCGTCCTGACCGCCTGGTCGGTGCTCGGCCTCGCCGCGATCGTCCTGGGCGCGCTGCGCCCGCACGCCCGGCGCGCCGCGGCCACGCCCGCCCCCACGCCCACCACGCGAACGCCTCCCACCCGGGCCACCCAGGTCGCCACGGCCGACCAGCAGACCCCGACGGCTCCCGGCAACCCGCACACCCAGCCGGTCGGCTGACCCTGCCCCCACTCCCGCCGCCCGCGTTCCGGTCCCCGGACGCGGGCGGCGGCGTGCTGTCCACCACCCACGTCCGCGCACCGGGTGGGGCCGCGGGCCGGGCCGTCCCCCACGAGCACCGGCGCGACGAGGGGGCGGGCACCGCGCGGCCCCAGACACGCTCCGGAAAGCGGAACGTCGTGTCCGATATCCGCCCTTGACGCCCCACACCCCGGCGGCAGCATCATGTTCACGTCAAAGCCGCCCGGGGGACCCGGAGTCATCACCCGCCCCACGGCAACGGGCCCCGCAATGCCGACGAGCACCGACCCGGCCTCACCGCGCGGCGTCAGCCCCCCGTCCTCGCACCTCTCGGAGCCCATCGTGTCCCGATCCGCCCTCGACCCCTCCCGCCGCAGGCCAGTTCGACGCCGGGCCGCCGTCGCCGCCGCCGCGGCCGGCGCCCTGACCGCCGCCCTGCTGGCGTCCTCCGTCCCGGCCACCGCGGCACCGCCGAGCAGGGCCGCCGCCGCACCGGACATACCGATAGCCAACGTCAAGAGCCACCTGACCCAACTCCAGTCGATAGCCACCGCGAACGGCGGCAACCGCGCCCACGGCCGCGCCGGTTACCGGGCCTCGCTGGACTACGTGAAGGCCAAGCTGGACGCGGCCGGCTACACCACCACCGTGCAGCAGTTCAGCTACTTCGGCTCCGTCGGGTACAACCTGATCGCCGACTGGCCCGGCGGGGACACCAACCGCGTGGTGATGGCCGGCGCCCACCTGGACTCGGTGACCAGTGGACCCGGCATCAACGACAACGGCTCCGGCTCGGCCGCGGTGCTGGAGACCGCGCTCGCCGTGTCCCGGGCCGGCCTCCAGCCCGACCAGCACATCCGCTTCGGCTGGTGGGGCGCCGAGGAACTGGGCATGGTGGGCTCCCAGCACTACGTCTCGTCCCTGAGCAGCACCCAGCGGTCGCAGATCGACGCCTACCTGAACTTCGACATGATCGGCTCGCCGAACCCGGGGTACTTCGTCTACGACGACGACCCGACGATCGAGGCGGTGTTCAAGAACTGGTTCACCGCCAAGGGCGTGCCCACCGAGATCGAGACCGAGGGCGACGGCCGCTCGGACCACGCGTCGTTCAAGAACGTCGGGATACCGGTCGGCGGGCTGTTCACCGGAGCCAGCCGGACGAAGACCTCCGCCCAGGCACAGAAGTGGGGCGGTACCGCGGGTCAGCCCTTCGACCGCTGCTACCACTCCTCCTGCGACACCACGAGCAACATCAACGACACCGCCCTGGACCTCAACAGCGACGCGCTGGCCCACGCGGTGTGGACGCTGAGCGGCGGCTGACCGCGCTCAGCCGGCCCCCTGACGGCCCGGACGCCCACCACCGGCGTCCGGGCCGTCGTGGTGTGCGGCGATGCCGAACCGGCGCCGCTCCCCGGACGCGGGTCCGCCCGGTTCCCCGGCGGGCACCGTGCCGACCACCGACTCCGCCGACCCGTCGAGCCGCTCCAGCTCCGCGGGGGCGACCAGGGCGACGATCGGCTTGCCGTGGCGGGTGACCACCACCCGTTCCCCGCCGTAGACGACGCGGTTGATCAGGTCCGCGAACTCGGCCCGGGCCTGCGTCACCGGGATCTCGTAGGTCATGCTCACCATCCTAGCTTTCTGTACATTCTGCACATTCTTCATCGTCCGTACGCGATCCTCCGGGCGCTGCCACGGGCGGCGGGGCCGCAGCCGTCGAGTTGCGACCCCGTGGGCGTTCTGACCTACTGGTTTCCACCGGAAGTTGAGGCGCAGCGATGATCCGACCGACCGCCCGATACGTCCTACCCGAGTTCCACGAGCGCACCAGCAGCGGGTTCCGGACGATGGACCCGTACTCCAAGCTGCTCTCCGAACGGGTGATCTTCCTGGGCACGCAGATCGACGACACCGCCGCGAACGACGTGATCGCCCAGTTGATGTACCTGGAGCACAACGACCCGGACCAGGACATCTCGCTCTATATCAACTCGCCCGGGGGCTCACTTACAGCGATGACGTCCATCTACGACACGATGCGGTTCGTCGCCTGCGACACCGAGACGGTCTGCCTGGGGCAGGCGGCCTCCGCCGCTGCCGTGCTGCTGGCCGCGGGCACCCCGGGCAAACGGCTCGCCCTGCCCGGCTCCCGGATGCTCATCCACCAGCCCGCACTGCTGGAGCCGATCCAGGGGCAGGCCAGCGACCTGGAGGTCCAGGCCAGGGAGGTCGAGCGCTCCCGGAGGCTGCTCGAGGAGCTGCTCGCCCGGCACACCGGGCGCAGCACGGAGCAGATCAGCCAGGCCGTCGAGCGGGAGACGTTCCTCACCGCCGAGCAGGCCGTCGAGTTCGGGTTGGTGGACCTGGTGACCCGTTCCCGCAAGGGCCTGACCACCCACCCACTGGGGTGACCACGGTGGTGCCCGGGCTTCCGCGGCTGCCGGCGCCCACCCGCGCCGAGGGCGAGCTGATCGGCGCGTCACTGACCGCTGGCGGAGCAACGAACGGGTGGCGCCCCGCGGGACGGCGGGAGGGGCGGTCAGTCCGGGGCAGGACGACGCGCGGCAACCAGCCGCACCGCGTCGAGCGGCGCCGTGTCCCCGGTCATCCCCCACTCCTCGAGGGTCTGCCGCACGTGGCGTCCGGCGGGCGCGACGGACGCGGGGGCCGTGGGCAGGGTGAGGGACGCCTCCTCCGGAACTGCCATGCGTCACCCTTCCCACCCGTGTGCGTTCGGTCGAACTGACGGTCGGGTCGTTCACCTTGCCACCCGGCGTGGTGGCGGTGGAGGGGTTCGGCGCATCCGCTCGCGCGGTGTCGGCCCGAGCGGCCGTGCCGGGGGGGCCGGCCAACGGGTGCCTTTCAGGGAGCCGTCGGCGCGGTGGTGGTGATCACCGCCACCGCACGATCGATCTGATCATCCGTCAGGTCGGCGCGGGCGGTCAGGCGCAGCCGGGAGAGGCCGTCGGGCACGGAAGGGGGCCGGAAACACCCCACCGCCACCCCGCGGGCCCGGCAGTCGGCGGCCCACTCCACCGCGGACTGCGGGGACGGCGCGAGCACCGACACCACGGCCGCCGCCGGCACCGTGGTCCGCAGTCCGGCCGCGGCGAGCCGGTCGGACAGGTCCCGGGCGACCTCGCGCGCCCTGGCCGGTCGTTCCGGCTCCTCCCGGAGCAGGCGCAGCGCCGCCAGCGCGGCGCCGACCGCGGCCGGCGCCAGGGCGGTGTCGAAGATGAACGTCCTGGCGTTGTCCACCAGGTGCCTGATCACCCGGGCGGGGCCGAGCACCACTCCGCCCTGGCTGCCCAGGGCCTTGGACAGCACCGCGGTGGTCACCACGTCCGGGGCCCCGGCGAGCCCGGCGGCGGCCACCGCGCCGGTGCCGCGTTCCCCGACCACCCCGAGGCCGTGGGCGTCGTCCACCAGCAGCCCGGCCCCGGCCCGCCGGCACACCCCGGCCAGGTCGCGCAGCGGCGCCAGGTCACCGTTGACGGAGAACACCCCGTCGGTGACCACCACGGCCCGTCCCGGGTGCGCCGCCAACTCCTTGCGCACGGCCTCCGGGTCGGCGTGCGGCACCACGGCGGTGGTCGCCCGGGACAGTCGGCAGCCGTCTATCAGCGAGGCGTGGTTGGCGGCGTCGGAGACCAGCAGGGCGCCGGGACCGGTCAGCGTGGTGACGGCGGCCATGTTGGCGGCGTACCCGGAGGAGAAGACGAGCGCGGCCTCGGCCCCGCACCAGGCGGCGAGGTCCGCCTCGAGCTCGGCGTGCAGCGCGGTCGTGCCGGTGACCAGTCGGGAGCCGGTGGCCCCGGCGCCCCACCGCAGCGCGGCCGAGGCCGCCCCCTGGGTGACCCGCGGGTGGCGGGTGAGTCCGAGGTAGTCGTTGCTCGCCAGGTCGAGCACCGGGGAGTCGGCGGCCCTCGGTCGCAGGGTCCTGGTCAGACCTGCTCGGCCGCGACGCCAGGCGTGCTCGTCGAGCCAGTCGAAGGGGCCCTCAGCCATGGTTCGTTCCTCGAGGTCGTCAGGGGTTGCGTCAGGCAACGTAGCGCGGCTCGAGCCACCTTGGGACTGTCGTGATGTACACATGCCCATCAAGCGATCTTGTTCTTTCCGTCACTGGTGACCGGTTGTCCGGTCCGTAGGATCTGAGGCCATGGACCTGTTGAACACGCTCGTGGACAAGGGACTGCGCCGGCAGCCGCCGACCCGTGAGGAGGCGCTGGCGGTGCTCGGCGCGTCCGACGCGGAGACGCTGGACGTGGTGGCCGCCGCCGGCAGGGTGCGGAACCACTGGTTCGGCCGCCGGGTGAAGCTGAACTACCTGGTCAACCTCAAGTCCGGGTTGTGCCCCGAGGACTGTTCGTACTGCTCACAGCGGTTGGGGTCCAGCACGGGGATCCTGAAGTACAGCTGGTTGAAGCCCGAGGAGGCCGCGGCGGTGGCCTGCGCCGGGGTGGCCGGCGGAGCGAAGCGCGTGTGCCTGGTGGCGTCCGGCCGCGGCCCCACCGACCGGGACGTGGAGCGGGTGTCGAAGACGATCGCCGCCATCAAGGAGCAGAACGAGGGCGTGGAGGTGTGCGCCTGTCTTGGCCTGCTCTCCGAGGGACAGGCCGGGAAGCTGCGGGAGGCCGGCGCGGACGCCTACAACCACAACCTGAACACCTCCGAGGCCACCTACGGCGACATCTGCACCACCCACGACTTCGGCGACCGGGTGAGCACCGTCCAGCAGGCCCGGGCAGCCGGGCTCTCGGCGTGCTCGGGGTTGATCGCCGGCATGGGCGAGTCCGACGAGGACCTGGTGGACGTGGTGTTCGCCCTGCGCGAGCTCGACCCCGACTCGGTGCCGGTGAACTTCCTGATCCCGTTCGAGGGCACCCCGCTAGGCAGCGAGTGGAACCTGACCCCGCAACGGTGCCTGCGCATCCTGGCCATGACCCGGTTCGTCTTCCCGGACGTCGAGGTGCGCCTCGCCGGCGGCCGGGAGCTGCACCTGCGGTCCCTCCAGCCACTGGCCCTGCACCTGGCGAACTCGATCTTCCTGGGTGACTACCTGACGAGTGAGGGACAGGCCGGGCGGGCGGACCTGGACATGATCGCCGATGCCGGGTTCACCGTGGAGGGCAGCGACGAGGTCACCCTGCCCCCGCACCGGGTGTCCCCGCACCAGGTGTCCCCGCCCCGGCAGGACGGGGACACGCAGGTTGCCGCGGGCACGGCCGAAGGGGACGCGCCGGCAGCGGCGCCGGGTGCGACCGGTGTCGCCCGTCCCGACCTGGTCGCGGTGCGCCGCCGGGGAGCCGGGACGGACCTGGCACCCAATGCCTGAGACCCCGACGCCCGCTCTCCCGCACCCCCGCCGGTCGTCCCCGCTCGCGACCGCGCCCCCGCGGTCGCCCGGGACCGGGCGACCGCTCACCCCCGACCAGGTCCTGGAGCTTGACCGGGAGCACGTGTGGCACCCCTACGGTCCGATGCCCGGCCGGCAGTCGCTCCTGGTCGAGTCCGCCTCCGGCGTGCGCCTGCGCCTCGGCGCCCCCTTCGCCGGGCAGCGGGAGCTGATCGACGGCATGTCGTCCTGGTGGGCGGCGATCCACGGGTACCGGCACCCGGTGCTGGACGCCGCGGTCAGTGACCAGCTCGACCGGATGAGCCACGTGATGTTCGGCGGGCTGACCCACGAGCCGGCGGTGCGCCTGGCCACGACGCTGGTGGAGCTGACACCGGAGCCGCTGCGGCACGTGTTCCTCGCCGACTCCGGTTCGGTGTCCGTCGAGGTCGCGGTGAAGATGTGCCTGCAGTACTGGCGCTCGGTGGGGCGGCCGGACAAGACCAGGTTGCTGACCTGGCGCGGGGGCTACCACGGGGACACCTGGCAGCCCATGGCGGTGTGCGACCCGGACGGGGGGATGCACCACCTGTGGACGGGGGTGCTTCCCCGGCAGGTCTTCGCGGACCGCCCCCCGGCCGGCTTCGCCGCCGACCCCGACCCCGACTACGTCGCGCACCTGGACGCGTTGCTGGAGCGGCACGCGCCGGAGCTGGCCGCGGTGGTGGTGGAGCCGGTGGTGCAGGGCGCGGGCGGGATGCGCTTCCACTCCCCGCACTACCTGCGGGCACTTCGGGAACTGTGCGACCGGCACGGGGTCCTGCTGGTCTTCGACGAGATCGCCACGGGTTTCGGGCGCACCGGGGAGCTGTTCGCCGCCGACCACGCCGGGGTCAGCCCCGACGTGCTGTGCCTGGGGAAGGCGCTGACGGGCGGATACCTGAGCCTGGCCGCGACGCTGTGCACCTCGCGGGTGGCCCGGGGGATCTCCCGGGGTGCCGTGCCGGTGCTGGCCCACGGACCGACGTTCATGGGGAACCCCCTGGCCTGCGCGGTGGCCAACGCGTCGGTGGAGCTGCTGCTCACCCGGGACTGGCGGGCCGAGGTGCGGCGGCTCCAGGCGGGGCTCGAGGCCGGGCTCGCGCCGGCCAGGGACCTGCCGGGGGTGCGCGAGGTGCGGGTGCTCGGCGGGATCGGGGTGGTACAGCTCGACCACGAGGTGGACCTCCCGGCGGCCACCGCCGCGGCGGCCCGGCACGGGGCGTGGCTGCGGCCGTTCCGGGACCTCGTCTACACGATGCCGCCCTACGTGACCGGTGACGAGGACCTCGCCGTGCTCTGCCGGGCGGTCGTGGCGGGCGCCGAGCAGGGTTGAGATCAGCGAGGGAGGCGATCAACGGCATGGACGTCCTGGTGGTGTCGGGCACCGGCACGGAGATGGGGAAGACGGTGGTGACCGCCGCGGTGGCCGCGGCCGCGGCGGCGGCCGGCCGGCGGGTGGCGGTGCTGAAGGCGGCGCAGACCGGGGTGCTCGGCGGCGAGCCCGGGGACGCCGAGGAGGTGGCCCGGCTCGCCGGGGGCGTCACCACGGGGGAGTTGGCGCGCTTCCCGGAGCCGCTGGCGCCGAACACCGCCGCCCGCCGGGCGGGGCTCGCCGCGGTACGGCCCGGGGACGTGGCGGTCGCCGTGCGGAAGCTGGCCGTCGAGCACGACCTGGTGCTGGTGGAGGGCGCGGGCGGGCTGCTGGTCCACCTCGACGACGACGCGGGGACACTGGCCGACGTCGCCGCCGAACTGGGCGCCCCGGTGCTCGTGGTGGCCGCGGCGGGCCTGGGCACCCTGAACGCGGTGGCGTTGACCACCGAGGTGCTGCGCGGGCGCGGGGTGTCCCCCCTGGGCACGGTGATCGGGAGTTGGCCGGCCCACCCGGACCTGGCCTGCCGCTGCAACCTGGCCGACCTGCCGGTGGTCGGGCGTGCCCCGCTGCTGGGCTCCGTGCCGGCGGGTGCGGGGGCCCTGGCCCCGGAGGCCTTCCGGAGCGCGGCCCCGGGGTGGCTGGCCGGGGAGTTGTTCGGGACGTGGGACGGGGAGGCGTTCCTCGGCGAGCACGGCCCGCCGCCCGGTCCCGCGCCGCGGCGCGGGTGAGCCTCCGGTCCGTGTCGTTCCTGAGTACGACCCGCCCGGGACACCCTGGTCCCCCGGGCTGATGTTCCCCACGTCACACCCCCCTATCCTCGGAGCGGCACCGGTCAGCCAGCCCGACCCTGGGAGGAACCGTGGCGACACCCGCGCACAGCCGTACCTTCGGCCTCGTCCCCGACGCGCCGGCGGCGGCCCGGGCGGAGGCCCTGACCAAGTCCTACGGTCAGGGCGAGACGCGGGTGGTGGCGCTGGACTCGGTGGACGTGGGCCTGGCCCGGGGCCGGTTCACCGCCATCATGGGGCCGTCCGGGTCGGGCAAGTCCACCCTGATGCACTGCCTGGCCGGCCTTGACTCGGTCACCAGCGGCCGGGTCTGGGTCGGTGACACCGAGATCACCGCGCTCAACGAGCGACGCCTCACCCGGCTGCGGCGGGACCGGATCGGTTTCGTGTTCCAGTCGTTCAACCTGCTGCCGACGCTGACCGCGGCGGAGAACATCACCCTGCCCATGGACATCGCGGGCCGCAGGCCCGACCAGGGATGGCTGGACCAGGTCATCGACACCCTGGGCCTGCGCGACCGGCTGCGCCACCGCCCCGGTCAGCTCTCCGGCGGCCAGCAGCAACGGGTGGCGTGCGCCCGGGCGTTGGCGTCCCGCCCGGAGCTGGTCTTCGCCGACGAGCCCACCGGGAACCTCGACTCGCGGTCCAGCGCCGAGGTGCTGGCGTTCCTGCGCGGCGCGGTGGACGAGCTGCGGCAGACGGTGGTGATGGTCACCCACGACCCGGCCGCGGCGGCCCACGCCGACCTGGTGCTGTTCCTCGCCGACGGACGGATCGTGGACGAGATGCCCCGGCCCACCGCGGCGGCGGTGCTGGACCGGATGAAGCGGTTCGACCGGGTCAGGGGAAGCTGAACCCGCTGCACGGGCGCCGGCCCGCGTCGTAAGATCGGCAGGTCATGGAGAAGGCAACCCCGTTCACCAGTTTCGTCGCACTCGGGGACTCGTTCACCGAGGGCATGTCGGACCAGGGTCCCGACGGCTCGTACCGCGGCTGGGCCGATCTCGTCGCCGCCCGGCTGGCCGGGCGGGCCCCCGGTTTCCGCTACGCGAACCTCGCCGTGCGGGGCAAGCTGATCGGCCAGATCGCGGCCGAGCAGGTCCCCGTCGCCGCGGCGATGAACGCCGACCTGGTCTCCCTGGTCGGTGGGATCAACGACGTGTTGCGGCCCAAGTGCGACGTGGGCCTGGTGTGTGCCCGGCTGGAGGAGGCGGCGGAGACGCTCGCCCCCACCACCCGGCAACTGGTGCTCTTCCGCAGCACGGACCCCACCCGTCGGATGCGGGGCAGCGCGCGGCTGCTCCCCCGGGTGGAGCGGCTGCACGCGCTCCTCGACGACCTCGCCCGACGGCACGACGCGGTGGTGGTCGACCTGTTCGGGGTCCGTGTCTTCGACGACCCCCGGCTCTGGGCGGAGGACCGGCTGCACCTGAACACCGAGGGCCACCGCAGGGTGGCCGAGGCCACCCTGCGGGCCCTGGGCTACCCGCCGTCGTTCGACTGGACGGCGCCGCTGCCGCCCGCGGGGTCCGCCTCGTGGGCCGACCAGCGGCGGGCCGACCTGCGCTGGGCACGGGTCTACCTCGGGCCGTGGATCGGCCGCCGGCTCACCGGTCGCTCCTCCGGGGACGGGCGGGCCGCCAAGCGCGCCGACCTCGAGCCGTGGACCAGCGGACCGGCCTCGGTCTGACCACCCTGCCCTGACCTGCGTCGGAGCGGCACTACACTGGACGCCCGTGACCTCAAAGCCCCGCATCCCGAACGTCCTGGCCAGCCGTTACGCCTCGGCCGAGCTCATCACCCTGTGGTCCCCCGAGCACAAGGTGGTCCTCGAGCGCCGCCTGTGGCTGGCCGTCCTGCGCGCACAGGCGGACCTCGGGGTGACGGTGCCGGACGGTGCGGTCGCCGACTACGAACGCGTCGTCGAGGCCGTCGACCTGGACTCGATCGCGGAGCGGGAGAGGGTCACCCGCCACGACGTCAAGGCCCGCATCGAGGAGTTCAACGCCCTGGCCGGCCACGAGCAGGTGCACAAGGGCATGACCTCCCGGGACCTGACCGAGAACGTCGAGCAGTTGCAGGTCAAGCTGTCCCTGGAGCACGTGCGGGACCGGGTGGTGGCGGTCCTCGCCCGGCTCGGGTGCCTCGCCGCCGAGCACGCCGAGGTGGTGATGGCGGGCCGGTCGCACAACGTGGCGGCGCAGGCGACCACCCTGGGCAAGCGGTTCGCGACCGGCGCCGACGAGCTGCTCGTGGCGTTCGAACGGCTCACCGAGCTGATCGACCGCTATCCGCTGCGCGGCGTCAAGGGTCCGGTCGGCACCGCCCAGGACATGCTGGACCTCCTCGACGGGGACCTGGGGCGGCTCGCCGAGCTCGAGCGCAGGGTGGCCGAGCACCTCGGCTTCGCCCGGACCCTGACCTCGGTGGGCCAGGTCTATCCGCGTTCCCTGGACTTCGACGTGTTGAGCGCCCTGGTGCAGCTCGCCGCCGCCCCGTCCGGGATCGCCAGGACGATCCGGCTGATGGCCGGGCACGAGCTGGTCACCGAGGGTTTCCAGCCGGGCCAGGTGGGTTCTTCGGCGATGCCGCACAAGATGAACACCCGCTCCTGCGAACGGGTCAACGGCCTCGCCGTGGTGCTGCGGGGCTACGCCTCGATGGCCGGGGAGCTCGCCGGGGACCAGTGGAACGAGGGTGACGTCTCCTGCTCCGTGGTGCGCCGGGTCGCGCTCCCGGACGCCTTCTTCGCGCTGGACGGCCTGCTGGAGACGTTCCTGACGGTCCTCGACGAGTTCGGGGCGTTCCCGGCCGTGATCGCCAGGGAGCTCGACCGGTACCTGCCGTTCCTGGCCACCACCAAGGTCCTCATGGCCGCGGTGCGGGCCGGGGTGGGCCGGGAGGAGGCCCACGAGGTGATCAAGGAGCACGCGGTGGCCTCCGCGCTGGCGATGCGGGAGAAGGGCGTCCAGCACAACGAGCTGTTGGACCGGCTCGCCGAGGACGACCGCATCCCGCTGGACCGGTCCGCCCTGGGCGCGCTGATGGCGGACCGACTGTCGTTCACCGGTGCCGCGGCGGCGCAGGTCGCGGCCGTGCTGGAGCGGATCGAGCAGGTCACCGCCAGCCACCCGGAGGCCTCCAGGTACGTGCCGGGGGCCATCTTGTGACCGACGCGGTCAGCGATGCCACCTCCGGGTCCGGCCCTGCCGGTCGCCCCCGGACGTCCTCGCGGGTCGGGACGCGCCGGCGGATGGGCCCCGAGGTGCTGGCCGCGGCCCGTGACCAGGTCATCCCCGACGTCCTGGCCCCGGGCTCCGGGTGCTGTTCTGCGGGATCAACACCGGTCTGTGGTCCGCGGCCACCGGCCACCACTTCGCCCGGCGGGGCAACCGGTTCTGGCCGACCCTGCACCTATGCACTTCACCCGGACGAGTGACGACTTACTGATCGTTCCAGAATGAGTTGAGCTGTGGGCCTGCTCAACGAGCTTGGTCGACAGTAGGCATCACGAGTCCGGTGCCCGGGTAGCGTCTGCACGGCTGGGGTGTTGGCAGGTTGGTTGAGGTGGTCATCATGCCTCCGGAGGCCGTGGGTGCGGCAAGCCAAGATCGACAGGGCCACGGCGGTGGAACCGTTGGGCTTCGTCACGCTTGGCGCGCAGGAACGTCAATGTCAGGTGATGCCGTCGACTCACCGAGCCACTTCTCGCTCTCCGCCCTCTTTCACCTGGCCTGAAGATCTTCCTCCAATTCATCCGGACACGCGAGCATTTTCGGATTGATCTGAAGCATCGGGCGATGCAGGCTTCTCTGAACTGGAGGTGTCGAGCACATACTTGGCTCAAGGTGCCGAGACAGTAGGGGCGTTGTACAGGTCGACCATCGTGCGTACCGGAATCGGCAGCCAGTCTTCGGATGATGCATCGTTCTGGGAGAGCAGTTCGAGCACCTCGGTGGGCGTCGGACGGTGGCTCGGGTCATGATCGAGGCACCGGGTGATAACGCCGACGAACCGAGAGGGCAACAGACTGAGGGCGGACTCAAGGGATTCACTGCCGGTGAGCGGCGTGGCTCCCGCGGCATGGCACAGCACCATGCCGAAGGCGTAGAGATCCGCGGCAGGCGTGATCGACGCACCGGTGAGCTGTTCCGGAGCGAGGAACCCCTGTGTGCCGATGACGTAGTTGGTACGGGTAAGTGCGGTGCCGTCGAGGGCTCGGGCGACGCCGAAGTCGATGATGCGAGGACCTGAGCTAGAGATGATGATGTTGCTGGGTTTGAGGTCGCGGTGGATGATGTCGCGGGCGTGGATGCCTTCGAGCGTTTCGGCGATACCGACAGCGAGGGTCTGCAGGGTCCTTGGGGGAAGGGCACCCTGCTGCCCGAGGACGTCGTGCAGTGACGGGCCGGGGATGTACTCGGTCGCCAGCCAGGGCGGGTCGCCGTGGGGGTCGGCATCAACCACTGGCGCGGTGTGGAAGCCGCCGACACGGCGTACGGCTTCGATCTCGCGGGCGAACCGCTTTCGGAATGTTGGGTCCGTAGCGAACTCCGACCGGATGACTTTGACCGCGACCAGGCGCTGCCCGGGGGACTGGCCGAGATAGACCGTCCCCATCCCCCCTTGGCCCAGCCGAGCCGTCAGGTGGTAACGGCCGACGCGGCGAGGATCGTCCTGCAGCAACGGCTGATGTCCAGGTGTGGGACCGGCCTGGACGGGCGACTGCGGTATCCCGCGCATCGCTCCGCTCCCTCCAGCGAGGATGGTGGCCACGTCGCGTTCGGTTTCCGCTTTCAACAGCGCGGCATGCCTCTCGCCTTCGGCGGTGAGGATCGCGGTGCGCTTGTCACGATCGGCGCGCATCTGCTTCTCCATCGAGTCCTGGATGGAAGTGGGCGGCAAGATGCCCTTGAGTTCGACGCGGTTGACGCGGATGCCCCACTTGCCGGTGGCCTCGTCGAGGACGCCGCGCAGGGTCGCGTTGATTTCCTCCCGCGAGGTGAGGGTTCGTTCGAGGTTCATGCCACCGACGACGCTGCGTAGCGTGGTGACAGTGAGCTGCTCGATCGCCTGGATGTAGCTGGCGACTTCGTAGGTCGCAGCGCGGACATCGGTCACCTGGTAGTAGACGACGGTGTCGATATCAACGACCAGGTTGTCCTGGATGATCGCGAGCTGCGATGGGAAGGGGACGACCTGCTCACGGAGGTCGATGCGGTCGCCGACCTTGTCGATGAACGGGACAACGATGCTCAGGCCAGCGTTGAGGGTGCGGGTGTAGCGGCCGAAACGTTCCACGATGGCGGCGCTGCCCTGCGGAATGACATGGATCGCCTTGACCAAGGTGATGAGGACCAGCACCACCAGAATGATCAAAACGATGGAGATCCATTCCACAGCGGCTCCCTGCCCCCTCAAGCGTCCCTGGACTGATGTCAGCTAGGTACCGCGCAGGAGTCTTCCAGATCCACCCCGTGAGTGGGCTTGAGTTCGTGGACAGAAGGTCGGGTACATATGCACCGCTCTGGCTTCACCCCCTGCTGATGCGATCGGACGAGCAGGGCGAACTGGTCGGTCTCGGCCTGGGCCTGGGCCTGACCAACGTCTGCGCCGGGCGACCGCGGGCCGACGAGCTCTCACCCGAGGAGTTCATCGAGGGGGGCAGGGCGCTCACCGAGAAGGTGCTTCGGCTGCGCCCGACGTGGCTCGCGCTCGCCGGGGCGCGGCCCCGGGGCGTGCCCGCGGTGGGTCCCGGAGGGGTCCGGTCATCTCGCCGCGCCCCGCACGCGGCGGTAGGCTCCGCACGGGCACCGCGCACCGAACACCATTGGGACATGTCACCAGCCAACGCTGGGAGGGTCGGACGTTGGGACAGCTCACCGGCGGAGATCCGTCCCTGCTGCGGCGGATCAACTCCGCGGTTGTCCTGCGTGCGCTGCGCGGGACGCGGCACTCCAGCCTGACCGAGCTGGTCGGCATGACCGGCCTGTCCCGCCCCACGGTGGAGGGCGCGGTGGACGGTCTCGTCGAGGCCGGCCTGGTCGTGGAGGTCGAGCCGGAGCCGCAGGACAACCGCCGGCAGGGGCGCCCCGCTCGCCGCTACCGCTTCCACGCCGAGTCCGGGCACCTGCTCGGTGTCGAGGTCGGTGTGCACCGGGTCCACACCCTGCTGTCCGACCTCAGTGGACGCCTGCTGGGCTCGCACACCAGGCAGGTGGCCGAGTCGGCCTCCGCGGAGGACCGGCTGGGCCTGCTCGACCAGGTGGTGACCGAGCTGCTCCAGCGGGCCGGGGTGGCCCGGGACACCCTCCGCGCGGTGGGGGTGGGCACGCCGGGGATCGTCGAGGCGAACGGGACGGTGCGGCTGTGCACGGCGCTCCCCGGCTGGACGGAGCTGCCGTTGGGCGAGCGACTGCGCGGGGCCTTCCCCTGTCCTGTGCTGGTGGAGAACGACGCCAACCTGGCCGCGGTCGCCGAGCGCTGGAAGGGCGCCGCGGCCGGCTCGGACGACCTGGTGTTCGTGCTGGCCGGGCTGAGCCCCGGGGCCGGCTCCCTGATCAACGGGAGGATCCACCGCGGCCACGGCGGCGCCGCCGGGGAGATCGGCGCCCTGCACCTGCTGGGGCTCGGGGCGACCCCGGAGCGGCTGCTGTCCACCACCGGCCAGCCCCTGCACCCGCTGGACGAGAACGCCGTGACCGAGGTGTTCCGGCTGGCCCGGGAGGGCGATCCGGTGGCCGGGAGCGCCGTGGACCGGTTCGTGGGCCGCCTGGTGCAGGACGTGGGCGCGCTGGTCGTCGCCCTCGATCCGGAGGTGGTGGTGGTCGGCGGCTGGGCGGCGGGCCTGGACGACGTGCTGGAGCCACTGCGCACCCGACTCGCCCGCTGCTGTCTGCGTCCGCCCCGGGTGGAGCTGTCGGCGCTGGGGGACGCGGCGATCACCACCGGGGCGTTGCGCCTCGCGCTTGACCACGTGGAGGAGCGGTTCTCCGCGGTCGGCGCGGCCGCTCCCTGAGCACCCCGGCGGTCCCACCGGGAAGGGCGGAGGGTGTTCCGGCGGGGCTCGGGTCAGGACGCCTGACGGGTGTCGTACGGCGTGACCTCGACCTCGCCGGACCCGTCGAAGGTCAGCCGGCAGGTGTCGGCCCGGTAGGTGGAGATGGCCACCGCCGCGACGCGTTCCTCGCTGACGTAGCGGGTGGTGACGACGAGCACCGGGGAACCGGGGAGTCGGTCGAGCTGCCTGGCGTCCTCGGCCCCGGCCACCCCCAGCTCCACCGAGCGGGGCTCACCCTGGAGTCGCAGGCCCTGGAGCTCGCGCAGCACCACCCGGGCCCTGCCCCCGGCGGCGAGGAACCCGGAGATCCCGGGGACGGTCCTCCTGGGGATGTAGAGCTCCTCGGTGCCGACGGTCTGCTCGCCCATCATGCGGAGCCGGCGCAGGGTGTACACCGTCTCGTTCGCCGGGACGGCGAGCATCGTGGCCACGGCGGGCGGCGCCGGCTCCTCCGCGCAGTCCGTGGTGCGCCAGGAGTCGTGCGCGGAGCCCGGCCAGCCGTGGTGCTGGCGGGCCACCGGGACGCCGACGCGGGGGCCGGCGACAGTGGTGCCCACTCCGCGGCGCCGCTGCAACCGGCCCTCGAGCTCGAGCTGGTCCAGGGCCTGGCGCAGGGTCGCCCGGGCCACTCCGAAGCGAGCGGCGAGCTCCCGCTCGTTGGGCAGTACCTCACCGACGGCGAAGTCGGTCTCCAGGGCGTCGTTGAGGACGGTCTTCAGATGCCAGTACTTGGGCTCCTGCGCCGCCGCCGGCCGCGTCCTCGCCACCTGTCCCCCTGCTACGCCTCGGTTTTCGTGCCTTGTTTATTAAAGGACCCTGCACTATGGGGGACAGTAGGGCGCGCGCGGTCGTTGGTCAAGACCAATGCCCCCGGGGGCGTCGACCCCGCCCTGACCTCGGCGAACGCCAGGCGTCCGACGGACACGGGCGATGGGCTACCGTCAGGCTGGTGGACAACGAGATCACAGTGGTCACCGGTGGCAGCCGCGGCATCGGGGCGGCGGTCACCCGCCGGCTGGCCGCGGCCGGGCACGCGGTGGGCATCGGTTACCGCGACGACCGTCAGGCCGCCGAGGCGGTGGCCCGGGAGGTGCGGGCGAACGGCGGGCGGTGCGTCACGGTCCGCGCCGACGTGGCCGTCGAGGCGGATGTGGACCACCTCTTCGACGTGGTGGTCGCCGAGCTCGGCCCGGTGACCGGCCTGGTGAACAACGCGGGGATCACCGGTCCCCTGGGCCGGTTCACCGAGACCGCCCCGGGGACCATGCGCAACGTGGTGCAGGTCAACGTCGTCGGCGCGCTGCTGTGCGCGCGCCGGGCCGCCCGGGAGATGAGCACCCGGCGGGGCGGCCGGGGCGGCGCCATCGTGAACGTCTCCTCCGGGGCGGCCACGCTGGGCAGCCCCGGGGAGTACGTGCACTACGCGGCGAGCAAGGCGGCGGTGGACGCGATGACGGTGGGGCTCTCCAAGGAGCTGGCGACGGAGGGCATCCGGGTCAACTCCGTCCAGCCCGGTCTCGTCCACACCGACATCCACCGTGCCATGGGCGACCCGGACCGACCGGAGCGGAAGGCCCCGGCCGTGCCGATGCGACGGGCCGGGGAACCGGACGAGATCGCCGCGGCGGTCGCCTGGCTGATGTCCCCGGAGGCGTCGTACGCCACGGGCGCGGTGCTGCGGGTCGCCGGGGGGCTCTGACCGGGGGCCGGCCCCGGGCGGTGGCGTCAGCCGGAGAGCCGGGCACCGATCGTCCGGACCACCTCGACCAACAGGTCGATCTCCCGTTCGCCGGTGCGCCAGTTGACGATCGCCGGCCGCAGGGCGGTCATCCCGCGGTGGACCGTGGTCCCGGCCAGGACCCTTCCGTCGGCGAGGAGCTCGGCACCGAGCCGCTGGTTGAGCGCGTCCAGCTCGGCTCCGTCCACGCCCGGCGGCCGGTAGCGGAAGCAGACCACGCACAGCCGCACCGGGGCCAGCAGTTCCAGGTCGGGGGCGCGTTGGACCAGGTCGCCCAGGCGCAGCGCCAGGTCGTGGTGGCGCTCCACCATGTCCCGGTACCCCTGCCTGCCGTACGCGCGCAGGGTGGCCCAGACCGGCAGTGCCCGGGCGCGGCGCGAGGACTCCGGCCCCAGGTTGTTGTAGTCGATCCGTTCCTCGCCGTCCCCGGAGCGCAGGTAGGCGGCGTTCCAGGCACCGAACGCCTTCCGCATCCACTCCCGTTCCCGGACGAAGGCGAATCCGCTCTCGTAGGGGACGTTGAGCCACTTGTGTCCGTCGGAGGCGACCGAGTCGGCGCGTTCCACCCCGTCCACCAGGTGGGCGAGCCGGGGTGTCACCGCGGCGAACAGGCCGAACGCCCCGTCCACGTGGAGCCAGGCGCCGTGCGCCTCGGCCAGGTCGGCGAGATCCGCCAGGGGGTCGAAGTCGCCGGTGTCGACCTCACCGGCCGTCCCGACGATCACCGCCGGGCCCTGGGTCCTGCTCAGTGCCCGGTCCATCGCGGCGAGGTCGATCCGCCCCGCGTCGTCCCGGGCGTGGACCTGGACGGTGTCCCGGCCGCAGCCCAGGATCTGCAACGCCTTGCGGGTGCTGACGTGGACGTACCCGCTGGCCAGGACGGGCATCCGGGGCAGTCCGGCGAGTCCCTCGGCGGCGATGTCCACGCCGTGTCGCTCGCCCCACCACTGGCGGGCACAGGCGAGTCCGGTGAGGTTGGCGAACGTGGCGCTCGGGGTGAGCACCGCGCCGTGGCTCTCCGGGAGGTGGAACAGTTCCTTGAGCCAGCGCAGCGCGACGGTCTCCGCCTCGGTGGCGAAGGCGGAGGCCGCCCACAGTCCGCTGACCTGGTCCAGCAGGGAGGTCAACCAGTCCCCGGCCTGGGCCGCGGGGGTCGCGCCACCGGTGACGTAGTGGAAGAACCGGGGGCCCAGGGAGTGGGTGGCCGTGGCCGTCCCGACGTCGATCAGGCGGCCGACGGTGGCCAGGGTGCCCTCCCCGTCCTCGGGCAGCGGGCCACCGAGNTCCGCGAGCCGGTGCCAGGAGGCCGGGTCGCTGACCGGCCGGTCGGGCAGGGCGTCCAGGTAGCCGGGTGCGGCCCGGGCGACGAGGTCGAGGGCGTCGGCGCTGAGTTCGCTTTCGTTCAGGGGGTCCATTCCGGCAGGAGAACACTTCCGTCCCCGACACGTCGAGATGGAAGTGTTATCGGAAGCGAACCCGGCCGCGAGAAGGGCTGAACACCCGTTCGGTAGCGGCTGGTTGACGGCCCCGGGGCCGGGCTCGGGGTCCGCCGGGTGTGGCACCGCGGATACCCCGACGGCCGGCGAACAGGCACACTTCCCGTGTCCCCATTGAGATCAATCCGAGGAGCACCTCCATGACAGGACAGGCCTCCGGCCGGTCCGGCACGTCCCCAGGACCGGGTTCGGGCACCGGCCTCCGGTCCTCCCTGTTGAGCACGCTGGATCGGTTCTTCACCGTCTCCGGGCGGGGTTCCACGCTCGGTCGTGAGGTGCGCGGCGGCTTCGCCACGTTCTTCACCATGGCCTACATCCTGGTCCTGAACCCCATCATCCTCGGCCAGGCGACGGACAAGTTCGGCCACCACCTCTCACCCGCGCAGCTCGTCACCGCGACCGCCCTGGTCGCCGCGGTCATGACCCTGATCATGGGGGTGGTGGGGAACGTGCCGCTTGCGCTGGCCGCGGGGCTGGGCATCAACGCCCTGGTCGCCTACCAGATCGCCCCCAGGATGAGCTGGCCGGACGCCATGGGCCTGGTGGTGCTCGAGGGACTGCTCATCTGTCTGTTGGTGGTCACCGGACTGCGCCAGGCGGTGATGCACGCGATCCCCCAGCCGCTGAAGCAGGCGATCAGTGTGGGCATCGGCCTGTTCATCGCCTTCATCGGGTTCGTGGACGCCGGGTTCGCCACCCGCAACCCGGACAAGGCCAACACCACCGTCCCGGTGGGCCTGGGTACCGGCGGCAGCCTCACCGGCTGGCCGCTGCTGGTGTTCTGCCTGGGGCTGCTGCTCACCGTCTGCCTGATCGCCCGCCGGGTCCGGGGCGCGATCCTGATCAGCATCGTCACCATGTCCGTCTTCGCGGTGGCGCTGAACGCACTGGTGGACATCGACCGCTCGGCGTGGGGGCTCACCGTCCCGGACGTGCCGGACGACGTGGTGTCCGCGCCGGACTTCGGGCTGGTCGGCGAGTTCAGCCTCGGCGGTGGGTTCGCCGAGGTGGGAGTAATCACCGCGGTGCTGTTCCTGTTCACCCTGGTGCTGAGCGACTTCTTCGACACCATGGGCACCGTGGTCGGGGTGAGCAACGAGGCCGGTCTGCTGGACAAGAGCGGTCGGGTGCCCCGCATCGGCCGGGTGCTGTTCGTGGACGCCACCGCGGCGGTCGCCGGCGGCGCCGCCTCCGCCTCCTCCGGCACCGTGTACGTGGAGTCGGCCGCCGGCGTGGGCGAGGGCGCCCGTACCGGCCTGGCCAGTGTGGTCACCGGGGCGCTCTTCGGCCTGGCGCTGTTCTTCACCCCGCTGGCCACCGTCGTCCCGGCCCAGGCCGCGACGCCCGCCCTGGTCGCCGTCGGGTTCCTGCTGATGACCCAGGTCAAGGACATCCCCTGGGACCGCATCGAGATCGCGGTCCCGGCGTTCCTCACCATGGCGGTGATGCCGTTCACCTTCAGCATCACCAACGGCATCGGTGCGGGCTTCGTCTCCTACGTGGTGCTCCAGACCGTGCTCGGCCGGGCCAGGAAGGTGCACTGGCTGCTGTGGGGGGCCTCGGCGCTGTTCGTGGTCTACTTCGCGATCGACCCGGTCAAGCAGCTACTCGGGGTGGACTGACACCCGGAACGCCCACCCGGCCGGCCCCGCACCGGCCGGGTCAGCGCTGGTCGGACCGGCTCCGGGCGTACAGGTCCACACCGACCCGCCCGTCCGGGACGAACGGCCAGGACGGGTCGGCGAGCCGGGCGACCAGCTCGCCCCACTCCATCCACCAACCGGCCTCGACCTCCTCCGGCTGGTGCCGGATCGGGCCGTGCCGCGCCGGGTCGTACCTGGCCTCGAAGCCGTAGGCCAGGTAGTTGGTGAAGGCGTCGGCGTACCAGTGCACGAAGCACGGCCGCAGCTCACAGCCGCGCACCCCGAGCTCCTCGGCGAGCTCCCTGGCCGCCGCCGTGGCCGGGTCCTCCCCGGCCAGCACCACACCGCCGGCGAAGGAGTCGTGCATGCCCGGGTAGACGTCCTTGGTCGAGGTGCGGCGGTGGACGTACACCCGGTCCTCGGCGTCGCGCAGCAGCACCGCGGTCGCGGCGTGCGGCAGGTTCTCGGCGCGGACCCGACGGCGCGGGGCCGCGCCCGTGACACGCCCGGCGGGGTCGCCCTCGGCGTAGAGCGCGACCATCTCGTCCCCGGGGCCGGTGGGTGGCTTCTCCATGACGTGTCATCGTAGGGCGCCGTCGCCCCCGGGAGCCGGGGAACGACCGACCGCCCGGCCGGCGGAACTCCCAAGAACCGGTCAACCACAGGAGGAAAACGAGGCGTCGGGGAACACCGGGTGTTTTCCGGTCGTTCCGGCGAGTGGCGCCCACACCGGTGGGCGGGGGGCGAGAGCTGGTGTATAGCCATACCAAGGCACACCGAGCACGAGTTCCCTTCTTGTCGCGAAAAGAGGCGTAACCCGCATGAAACACCCTTTACGCGCTGGTCACCCCGCGTTCGTGAGCAGGCAACAACCAGGCGTCACGGTGGTGTCATGACGGACAAGCGCTCTCGTACCCGCACCCGGTCCGCGTCCGGGCACCGCTGGCCCGCCAGCGCAGAGGACTTCGACCGCGCCTGGACGCTGATGAACCTCGACGCGAGGCTCGGCACCTGGGCGCCCTCGGGCGCGCCGGCCGCGCCGTCACCCGGCGTCGAAGAGGTGACCGTACACCAGGCGGGGCCCGAGGCGTTGGCGGCCGCGGTGGCGCTGCACCAGCGCTGCTCACCCGGGACGCTCCGCAGGCGCTACCCCGGCCCGACCCACGACGTGGACCGGTACCTGCCGCACCTGCTCGACCCCCGGCACGGGCACACCCTCGCCGCGAGGGCAGCGGACGGGCGGATGGTGGCCGTGGCGCACCTGCTCTGGGACGCCCCGGACGCCGAGGTCGCCCTGCTGGTCGCGGACGCCTGGCAGGGCCGCGGCATCGGCCGCGCGCTGCTGCGCCGGCTGGTGGACCTGGCCGTCGACGCCCGCGCGGCCAGCGTCTACGCGGTGACCCAGGCGGACAACACGGGCGTGGTGGCGGTGATGCGGCACCTCGGCCTCCCCCTGGAGCACCGGGTCGAGCAGGGCACCCTGACGGTCACGGCGCGACTGGCCCCGTCCTGGCGCCCGTCCCCTGCCCGTCCGGGTCAGGGCTGACCGCCTCGGTCCCCCACCGGGCGGCCCTCTCCGCCTCTTCGGCCAGGGCGAGCAGCTGCCGGTGGGTGACCCCCTCCGGCAGCGGGACCGGGGTGGGGGTGCGCAGCGGCGGCTCCCACCCCGTCCCCGGGAGGTAGCGGCGCACCACCCGCGCGGGCGCGCCCGCCACGACGTGGAAGTCCGGGACGGTGCCGCGGACCACGGCACCGGCGCCGACCACGACGTTCCGTCCGAGCCGGGCGCCCGGCAGGATCACGCATCCCGATCCCAACCAGCTCCCGGAGCCCACCTCCACCGCCGCGGTGCGCGGCCACTGCCGACCCACGGGCTGCTCGACGTCGTCGTACGAGTGGTTCCCGTCGGTGATGTACACGTAGGGGCCGCAGAAGACGTCGTCACCGAGGACCAGCCGGTGGTGTGCGACCAGGTGGCTGCCGCGGCCGATCACGCAGCCGTTGCCGACCCGGACGATCGGGTCGGGTCCCAGCTCGAGTCCGGGCAGCATCCCGGCGGTCAGGGTGACCTGTTCCCCGATCACGCAGTGGTCACCGAGTTCGATGCACTGCTCGCCGAAGACCGTGCCCAGGGGGAAGGCCAGCCTGGTACCGTCTCCGATCCTGGCGAAGCGCAGTGGCCCGGGGCGGTGCGCGGTCACAGAACCGGTCTCCTGCACCCAGCGCCAACCGCGGTGCACCAGGAGGGAAAGGGCACGTCGCCGCCGCTCCCGCAGTGCCAAGGACACGTTCCCGAACGCTGCCACGGGCTCACGGTACCGGCCCGGGGTTCACGGTTGCGCCCCGGGGCTCCGGCTCCGGTGGCGGCGACGCTACGGTGCCGGTGGCACGACCGGTCACGGCACGGGGCGGAACGCGACCCGGGACACGACGACGAGGAGACCTGGTATGGCGGAGGCGTTGATCGCGGCGGTGGCGGGACGGGCCCCGGTGGTCCACCCGGAGGCGTTCGTCGCCCCCACCGCGGTGGTGCTGGGAGCGGTCCGGCTCGAGGCGCGGGCGAACATCTGGTACCACGCGGTGCTGCGCGGAGACGCCGAGTCCATCACCGTGGGCGCTGACAGCAACGTGCAGGACAACTGCACGATCCACGCCGACCTCGGGTTCCCCGCGGTGCTCGGGGAGCGGATCACCGTCGGCCACAACGCGGTGCTGCACGGCTGCGTGATCGAGGACGACGTGCTGGTGGGCATGGGCGCCCGGGTGCTGAACGGCGCGCGGGTCGGCGCCGGTTCGCTGATCGCCGCGGGGGCGGTGGTGCTCCCTGGAACCGAGGTCCCGCCCGGTTCCCTGGTCGCCGGGGTGCCCGGCAGGGTGCGCCGGCAGCTCACCGAGGACGAACGGGCGACGATCAAGGCGAACGCCGACGGGTACCTGCTGCTGGCCGAGGCCCACCGGTCGCTCTGACGCGGCGCGCCCCGGCCAGCCGTCGGCTATCCGAGGGCGTCGGCCACCGCGCGCCCCGCCGTGCGACCGGAGAACAGGCAGCCGCCGAGGAAGGTGCCCTCCAGGGACCGGTAGCCGTGCACGCCGCCGCCACCGAAGCCGCTCACCTCGCCGGCCGCGTACACCCCGGTGAGGGGTTCGCCGCCGGGGCGCAGCACCCGTCCGGACAGGTCGGTCTCCAGGCCGCCGAGGGTCTTGCGGGTGAGGATGTTGAGCCGCACCGCGATCAGCGGGCCCGCCTTGGGGTCCAGCAGGCGGTGCGGGGGCGCCACGCGGATCAGTCGGTCCCCGAGGTACGCGCGGGCCCCGTGGACGGCCGTCAACTGGAGGTCCTTGGTGAAGGGGTTGCCGACCTCCCGGTCCCTGGCGGTGATCTCGTGCCGCAGTTCGGCCTCGTCGATCAGGGGCTGCCCGACCCGTTCGTTCATGCCGCGCACCAGGGTGGCCAGGTCCCTCGCGACCACGAAGTCCGCGCCCTTGTGCAGGAACGCGTCCACGGGCCCCGAGGCGCCGGGCAGCGCCCGACGCAGCACACCGCGCACGCTGCGGCCGGTCAGGTCGGGGTTCTGCTCCGACCCCGACAGCGCGAACTCCTTCTCCACGATCTTCTGGGTGAGGACGAACCAGGTGTGGTCGTACCCGGTCCGCAGGATGTGTTCCAGCGTGCCCAGGGTGTCGAAGCCGGGGAACAGCGGTACCGGCAGGCGCTGTCCGCGGGCGTCGAGCCACAGGGACGAGGGGCCGGGGAGTATCCGTATCCCGTGCCGGTGCCAGACGGGGTTCCAGTTCTCTATGCCCTCGGTGTAGTGCCACATCCGGTCGGGGTTGATCACCCGGCCGCCGGCCCGTTCGGTGACGCCCAGCATCAGCCCGTCCACGTGTTCCGGTACACCGGACAGCATCCGTTTCGGCGGGTTGCCCAGCCGCTCCGGCCAGTTCTCCCGCACCAGGTCGTGGTTGCCGCCGATGCCGCCCGACGTCACCACCACGGCCTGGGCGCGCAGAGCGAAGGTGCCGGTGACCCGGCGCCCGCTGCGCTCGCCACGGCGGGCCCCGCTCGGCTCGAGCACCTCCCCCTCGACCCCGTCCACGGCTCCCGCGCTGCTGCTCAGCGCGGTCACCCGGTGCCGGAAGCGCAGGGTGACCAGGCCCCGTTCCACGGCGGAGCGCACCCGGCGGACGAACGGTTCGAGCAGGCCGGGGCCGGTGCCCCAGGTGATGTGGAACCTCGGCACCGAGTTCCCGTGGCCCGTGGCCAGGTAGCCGCCGCGCTCCGCCCAGCCCACCACGGGGAAGAAGCGCACCCCCTGTGCCCGCAGCCAGCTCCGTTTCTCCCCGGCGGCGAAGTCCACGTACGCCTCGGCCCAGCGGCGCGGCCAGTGGTCCTCGGGCCGGTCGAAGCCGGCGGTGCCGAGCCAGTCCTGGAGGGCGAGTCCCGCGGAGTCCCGGATGCGCATCCGGCGCTGTTCCGGGGAGTCAACGAGGAACAGGCCGCCGAACGACCAGAACGCCTGCCCACCGAGCGACGCCTCGGGTTCCTGGTCGAGCAGGATCACCCGGCGCCCCGCGTCGGCGAGTTCCGCGGTGGCGACCAGACCGGCGAGTCCTGCTCCGACAACGATGACGTCGGCGTCGAGGGCCATGGTGGCTGTCCTTCCGTCGGGGCGCGGGCGTGGGGGCCCTGATTCTTCAGCCGAGCGGGTCAACGGTCAACGCGCGTCCACGTCGGGGGGACTGACCGGTCCCGGTGGCTGACGTGACGTCAGCGCCCTCGCTCCGGGAAGCGACGGACGCCGCCGTGGGGGCCGCGCCCCCACACGGCGTGGACGGACGCCGCCCCCTGCCACCCGGGGTCGCCCCCGGCGGGCGGCGGCTACGCCTGCGGATGGGCGGGCCGCGCCGGGCCGGCGGTGTCCTGGGCCGGTGCCGCACCGCGGGCCGCGGTCCCCCGGGGCGGAACGGTGCAGGTGGCCGGGGTGTCCCCGGCGGGGGCGGCACAGGTGCCCGCGCGGACGGCGGCCTGGTAGACCGTCTCGCAGGAGACCTTCTGGCCGATCTCGCGGTCCAGGCCCCCCTCGGTGGTCGCGGGCGGCGGGGAGAGCACCAGCGATCCCGGTCCCAGCCCGCCCATCCGGTCGTCCGGATTGGACAGCACGCAGTGCTCGAGCGAGAGGCAGCCACAGCCGATGCACTCGCTGAGGGCGTCCCGCAGCCGCAGGAGCTGGTCGATCCTGGTCTCCAGTTCGGCGCGCCAGCGGGTGGACAGCTCGGCCCAGTCCCGGCTGTTCGGGGTGCGGCCCTCGGGCAGGCCGGCGAGCGCCTCCCGGATGGTGCTCAGCGGGATACCCACCCGCTGGGAGGCACGGATGAACGCGACCCGGCGCAGCGTGTCCCGGGAGTAGCGCCGTTGGTTGCCGCTGGTGCGCCGACTCCTGATCAGTGACTTGGACTCGTAGAAGTGCAGCGCGGACACCGAGACGCCGCTGCGGGCGGAGAGCTGCCCGACGGTGAGCTCCTTGTGGCGCGGGGGAAGCTGAGTCACAACGGGAACTGTAACTCCGTCGGCGGCTCAGTCGTGGGGGCGCAGTGTCCACAGCACGGACACCTCGCCGGTGGTGTCCCCGTCCTCCCGGGTGATCACCACGGAGACCCAGAACTCCGGACGCTGCCCGGCGTCCAGCTCGGCCACCACCTCGTCGACCGGACGGACCAGGCGGGCGGTGGCCTTCACCGGGCCCTTCGCCAACTTCCGGTAGGAGGCCTCGGCCCGGACAACCAGCGGCACCGCGCGGGTGAGCCAGGGCCCGAAGGCCGCCAGCACCACGGCACCACTGGCCGACTCGGCGAGGGTGAACATCGCACCAGCGTGGGGACCGCCCACGTGGTTGCGGTACTCCGGCTGGTCGGGGAGCCTCAGCACGGCGCGTTCCGGTGTGGTCTCGAGGAACTCGAGGTTGAGCGTGCGCACCATCGGGACAGTCGCCGTCAGCAGTTCGCCGATCGAGGCGGTCGCATCGGTCATGACCGGATGTTACCAACAAGTAAGTCAGTGTGGGGGGCCGATCAGGCCCCGTAGGGCGGCTATTCGGTTGGTGGTGATCGCGTCCACGCCGAGCCCCACCAGTCTGGTCATGGTGCGCGGCCGGTCCACCGTCCACACCCCGCAGCGCAGGCCAAGCCCGTGGACCCGGTCCACCAGCGCCTGGTTGACCAGGCCGAACGGCAGGTTCAGCCAGCGCGGGCGGAGCCACCGCAGCAGGTGGTCCGGAGGCGGCGCGGCACGGTTCCAGGTCAGGGCGATCTCCGTGGCCGGGTCCGCCTCGCGCACCGCGGCCATGGAAGCGAACCCGCCGCAGTAGTACACCCGGTCACCCGCCCCGCACGCGTGCGCCTCGGCGACGGCCGCCCTGGCGCTGCCCGGGTCGGACAGGTCGATCAGGGTCCGGCAGGGCAGCGTCGCCAGCGCCTCGCGCAGGGTGGGGACGCCGATCCGGCGCACCTCGTCGGAGGAGGTGCGCGCCACCGGGGCGGTCATCCCCCACAGCCGCTCCAGGGTGCTGTCGTGCAGCAGCACGGGAACGCCGTCCGCGGTGGTCCGCACGTCCACCTCGACCGCGTCGGCTCCGGCCCGCCACGCGGAGAGCAGCGACGGCAGGGTGTTCTCCCGGTACCGGTAGGGGTCGCCGCGGTGGGCGACGGCGAGGGACCGCGGTCGTGTGGACATGCCCCCATGATCGCCCGGTTCGGGGCGGTCCGGCACCCCCACCCGGTCAGCCCACCTGGAACGCGCCACGGGGCGGCTCCGGCGAGCCGGTGGCGGTGGCGTCCTCCACCGGCCGGGCGCCCGCCGCCAGCGCGTCCAGCCGCGGGCCGTGTTCCACCCGGGCGGGGAACGGGTCCGAGGCCAGCCTGCGCACGAGCTCCGCCACCGGGAGCTCGGTGTTGCCGGCCAGCAGCACCGCGTTGCCGAACCTGCGTCCGCGCAACAGCGACGCCTCGGCGAGCAGGCACACCTGGGGGAAGACGGCACGCACCGTGGCGAGCTGCCCGCGCAGGAAGTCCAGGGGAGGCCCGTCGGCGACGTTGGCCACGTAGTGACCGCCCGGCCGCAGACAGCGGGCGGCGGTTCGCACGAACTCCACGGAGGTCAGGTGGGCGGGCACCCGGGCTCCGCCGAAGACGTCCACCACCAGCAGGTCCACGGTCCGTTGCGGCACGGCCAGCAGCGCCTGCCGGGCGTCCTCGGTGCGCACGGTGACGTCGGTTCCGGGCGGCAGCGGCAGCACCTCGGCGACGAACGCGGCCAGCGCCGCGTCCGCCTCGACCACCTGTTGCCGGGAGCCGGGGCGGGTCGCGGCGACGTACCGGGGAAGGGTCAGCGCCCCGCCGCCCAGGTGCAGCGCCCGCAGCGGGGCACCCGGCGGAGCGGCGACGTCCACCACGTGACCGATCCGCCGGACGTACTCGAACTCCAGGTGCGTGGGGTCGTCGAGATCGACGTAGGACTGGGGGGCGCCGTCCACGGTGAGCAGCCAGGCCCGCCGCCTGTCGGCGTCCGGCAGCAGCCTGGCCTGTCCGAAGTCCACCCGGCGTCCGGCCGGCAGCGACTCGCCGGGGGCGTCACTCGTCATCGTCGCTCCTCACACGGCCCGGTCGGTGACCCGGCCGTGGCTGAGCTCCACCCGACGGGTGACCCGCACCGCGTCCAGCATCCGCCGGTCGTGGGTGACCAGCAGCAGCGTCCCCGCGTACGCGTCGAGCGCCGACTCCAGTTGTTCGATGGCGGGCAGGTCGAGGTGGTTGGTGGGTTCGTCCAGGACCAGCAGGTTCACCCCGCGCGCCTGGAGCAGCGCGAGCGCCGCCCGGGTCCGTTCTCCCGGGGAGAGGCTGGTCGCCGGGCGCAGCACGTGGGCGCTCCGGAGGGCGAACTTGGCCAGCAGGGTGCGGGCGTCCGCCGGGGAGAGGTCCGGCACGGCGGCGCCGAAGGCGTCCAGCAGCGGCTCGTCGCCGAGGAACAGCCCGCGGGCCTGGTCCACTTCACCGACCACCACGCCGGGGCCGAGCGCGCCGTGCCCCGCGTCCAGCGGCACCCGGCCGAGCAGGGCGGCCAGCAGGGTGGACTTCCCCGCGCCGTTGGCCCCGGTGATCGCAACCCGGTCGGCCCAGGAGACCTCGAGGTTGACCGGGCCGAGGACGAACGATCCGCGCCGGACCACGGCGTCGCGCAGGGTGGCGACGACCGCGCCGGAGCGGGGGGCGGCGGCGATCTCCATCCGCAGCTCCCACTCCTTGCGGGGCTCCTCGACCTCCTCGAGACGCTCGATCAACCGCTGGGTCTGCCGGGCCTTGGCGGCCTGCTTCTCGCTCGCCTCGGTCCTGGCGTGCCGGACGTGCTTGTCCCCGTCCGTGGCCTTGCGCCTGGCGTTGCGCACGCCCTTGTCCGTCCAGGAGCGTTGGAGACGGGCGCGTTCCCGCAGCGTGGACAGTTTGTCGGCGTACTCGTCGTAGTCCTCGCGGGCCTGCCTGCGCGCCACCTCGCGTTCGGTCAGGTAGGCGCGGTAGCCGCCGCCGTAGGTCCGGACCTGCCGCTGGGACAGGTCCAGTTCCACGACCCGGTTCACCGTCCTGGTCAGGAACTCCCGGTCGTGGCTGACCAGCACCGTGCCGGCGCGCAGTTGGGTGACGAACGCCTCGAGCCGCTCCAGGCCGTCGAGGTCGAGGTCGTTGGTGGGCTCGTCGAGCAGGAAGACGTCGTACCGGCTGAGCAGCAGCGAGGCCAGGCCCGCCCGGGCGGCCTGGCCCCCGGAGAGCGAGGTCATCGGCTGGTCGAGGGCGACGGTCAGGCCCAGGTCGGCGGCGACCGCCCCGGCCCGCTCCTCCAGGTCCGCGCCGCCGAGGCCCAGCCAGCGCTCCAGGGCCTCGGCGTAGGCGTCGTCCGCCCCACGCTCCCCGGCGACCAGTGCCTCGGTCGCGGCGTCGAGGTCCCGTTGCACGGCGCCCACCCCGGTGCGCCGCGCCAGGAAGTCCCGCACGGTCTCCCCCGGGCGCCGCTCGGGCTCCTGGGGCAGGTGCCCGACGGTGGCCGTGGGCGGGGTCCGCCGGACGGTACCGGTCTCCGGGGTCGCCAGGCCGGCGAGCATCCGCAGCAGGGTGGACTTCCCCGCGCCGTTCGCCCCGACCAGGCCGATCACGTCCCCGGGGGCGACCACGAGTTCCAGGTCGGAGAACAGCACCCGGTCACCGTGCGCGGCGGTCAGGTCCCTGGCGATGAGGGTGGCAGTCATCAGGCAGAACATACTAGGGCGGGTCACCAGGAGTCCGCGCAACCGCGGTGCCGGCACGGTGGCTCTTCCCGGCCGGCCGCGACGGTGCGGGGCGACGGGTGCGCTCACGGCGGTGGCTCGGGTGCCACCACCGTGAGCGCGGGTCCACCGGCGGCACGGGGTCCGCGGCGGGGCGTGCCCCTCGGTCACCGGCCCCGGACGGCGTCCAGTTCCGCGACCGCGGCGAAGGTGTTGGAGCCGCCGTGCTCGCTGAGCACCCGCAGGGCGACGTGCCGGACGGTGCGGTCGGCGAACGGCACGGTGAACTCGGTGCGGTCGGCGGGGAACTCCCCCGTGGCGACCGTGTCCCAGGCCTGTCCGTCCTTCGAGACCAGCACCTCGTAGCGCTTCACCACGCCGTTGCGGCCGCCGTCCTGGCGGGGCATGTAGCGGATGCCGGAGATCCGCTGCTCCGCGCCGAGGTCCACCGAGAGCTGCTGCGGCAGCGCGACGTCGTACCTGCTGTGCCAGATGGTGTAGGGGTCGTTGTCCACGGCCCGGGCGGCCTGTCCCGGCTCGCCAGTGGTCTCCTCGCTGGTCGCCGTGGCGCTCCAGCCCTCCTGGCTGATCATCCCGGGGTTGGCGCCGATCTGCGACTCCAGGTCGGACGGGTCGGCGACCGGAACCGGTCCGGCGTCGCCGACCTGGTCGTACCGGTCGAGGAAGGGCCGCACGTCGTGTCCGGCGGGGGTTGCCCAGGTGCGGTCCGCGACGACCGCGAGCGGCCTGCGGGCGAAGTAGTCAACCCACCCCGTCGCCAGGGACTGGGTGCGGTCCGACCAGCGGGAGACGCGGTAACCGAGGATGCCCGGCACGGCGGTGAAGGGGTAGTCCCGGTAGGTCGTGCGGACGTCGAAGAATCCGTAGCTGCCGGGCCTGGCGCCGAAGCCGGGGCTGACGTACAGCGGCCCGTCCTGGGAGCCGACCACCTGGTAACCCTGCGCCGCCCGGCCCTGGGGGGAGCTGAGCCACTCGTTGACCACGATCCGCTTGTCGGGGGCGATGCTGGTCTGCTGGTTGTAGTCCCACCACTGCCAGACCTGCGTCGTCTTCCCCTTGGCGCGGACCACCGCGTCGAGGTCGTTGATGAACTCGACGAGGACGTCACCGGGGTACGGGTAGCCCTTGGCCTTCTGGTAGGAGACCAGTTCCGGGCAGGCCCGCTGCGCGGCGGTCAGCGGCACCTCGTCGGTCCCGATGTGGAGGTAGGGGCTCTTGAAGACGTCCGCCACCTCGGCCACGAGGTCGCGGGCGAACTCCCGGGTCTTCGGGTTGGTGTAGTCCAGCGTCCAGTGGCCGGTGTTCGAGCCCTCCCAGTTGTTGTTCGGCAACGCCATGCTCGTGCAGGAGAAGGCGAGGTCGGGGCGTGCGTTGCCGATGGCGGAGGCGTGGCCCGGCAGGTCGATCTCCGGGACGATGGTGACCCCGTAGCGCGTCGCGTAGGCCTCGAGGTCCCGCAGCTCGGCCTTGGTGTAGTGCTGTTGCGAGACGATCTCCGGGTAGCGGTCGCTCTCGATGCGGTAGCCGTTCCAGTCCGACAGGTGCAGGTGGAACGTGTTCAGCTTGTACCAGGACATCTGGCGGATCTGCCGCTTGAGGTAGTCGACGGGGAAGTACTTGCGGCCCACGTCGAGCATCTGCCCGCGTTCGACCAGGGTCGGCCAGTCACGGGCCGTGCCGCGGGCCACCGTGTGCGGGGTGGGGCTGGTACGCAGTGCCTGGAGCAGGGTTCGCGTGCCGTGGAGCACACCGGTGCGGCCGGTGGCCGCGATGGACAGGGAGTCAGCGACGGCGAACTCGTAGCCCTCGGGGGAGTTGCCCGGTGCGGACTCCTCGAGCGAGAGGCGGATGTCGTGCGGTCCCGCTTCGCCGGTGGCCAGGTGGGGGCGTATGCCCTCCTGCTCGGCGAGCTCGCCCGCGAGCATGGTGGCGGTGGCCGCGAGCTGCCGGTAGTCGGTCGGGCTCACCACGATGCGGGTCTGCGTGGTCAGTTCCCAGGTCCCGTGACCGCCTTCCCACGAACGGACGGCCGGAACGGTGACCGGTGCCGGATTGACGGCATCCGCTGCCTCGGCGGCGCTGACCGCGGGCACGCAGAGCGTGGAGGCGAGCAGGGCCCCCGCTGAGGCGATGGCCCACGGTGCTCGGACCGTGGTGCGGGGCCGCGGGGAAGGTTGTCTGTGGCGCATGCATGACCTCCCGGGTCTGCAGTGGGCGAGGCGGCGACCGGTGCGGACGGGTGGCGCGACGTCGAGTGGGGCCGCGGGCAGCCGCCTCGCGGCGAGTACACGAGGGCTGCTCGCCGGTGGACGGGCCCTGGTGGCGCCCGGGCGGAGTTCGGAGGCGGGCTGCGGCGAGCGAACTTCGGGCGGGGCGATACGAGAAGGCGGGTGGAGCCTGAGAGAGACCTTGTCCGGTCGTGCTTGGAGCGTAGGGAGAGGGCGCAGCAAGAAGCAACCCTTCGTCAGCTATTCGATCCGACAGAGGGGACTTCCTCAGGAGGACATTTATGGCAAAGCAGAACATCTCCCTCTCAATAGCGCACCACACCATCCCTTGGATGCATTCGAAGATGCTCGCTTGATCCAGAAACGAGCAACTACACGCAATCATGATCCAGGGAACCGTGAGAGACGTTCCCCTTCTGCGGTCGCACCCCGCGGGGGGCGGGGCGCCGGAACGCCCGATCCCCTTCCCGGCGAGCGGGTGCACCCCCGCGTCCCTCCGACCGACCGGTGTCCGTACGGACGCTCCCCCGGCCCCACAGCCACCGGATACGCTGCCCGAATGCCCGAAGTCCCGGTCTCCCGCGTCCCCGGCTGGCCCGGCCGCGTGCTGCGGCTACTGATCTCCCCTTGGGCGCGGTGCGGGCTGCTGGTCCTGCTGCTCGCCGCCGCGGGGGCCTCGGTGCTGGTGTGGGAACCGCAGCGGCTGCTGGAGTCCGGGTGGCCGCGGCAGGCGACCGGGGCCGGCACCGTGGTGGTGTTCGTGGTGACGTTCGCCGCCTGCACCCTGGCGTTCGTCCCCAAGCCGCTGCTCAACGCGGCGGCCGGCGCGCTCTTCGGCATCCAGGGCGGCCTCGCTCTCGCCGTCACGGGAACCACTCTCGGCGCGGCCACCGCGTTCTGGCTGGGACGGGTACTGGGCCGGGACGCACTGCGGGTGCTGGTGCGCACCCGGCTCCTGCGGGCGATGGACCGGCAGCTCAGCGACCACGGGTTCCGCAGCGTGCTGCTGATGCGGCTGGTTCCAGGCGTGCCGTTCGCGGTGGCCAACTACAGCGCGGCCGTCTCCCGCATGCGGGCCGCACCGTTCCTGGTCGCGACCGCCCTGGGAGTGATCCCCAACACCGCCGTCTACGTGATCGCCGGCAGCCTCGCACGCAGCCCTGACTCCCCCGGCTTCCTCGCCGCCCTGGGCGTGATCGCCGTGATGGGGGTGGTCAGTGTCGCGGTGACGGTGTGGCGAGCCCGGCTCCGGCCCTGCTCTCGCGGGACCGGCTAGGGACGACCCCCGCGACGATCCCGGCGGGGCGGGTACGGGTGCGTGGAACTCGCTTGACCACCCCGGTGGCCGGTGCCCTAACCTCGTGCCCATGTCTGCATGCTGCGCGTTGACCAAGGGAGCCCCCGGGCTCCTGCTGGCCGCACGACCGCGCGGACGGCGCCTCGCCCTGGTCCACCAGGACGGGTGACCGGCGCCTGATCGACGTGTCCCAGCCGCGACCAGTCACGGTCGATGGCTCCTCCGTCACGTGATCATCCGATCGCGCGGAGGGACGTAACCGGCTCACGGTGTACTCCCCCGCCTGACCCGCGTCCTCATTGCTGGCCCAGGGCCCTGACGAGTCCCCATCACTCGGACCGGCCAGGGCGCCGTTGGCGTGCTCTTCCTGCGCCTGTCCCGCACCGGAAGAGGACGTCACCCATGGCGCGGCACCAGCATCCCCACCGACCCCACACCTCCCCACGGCATCGCCCCGAACCGGCAGGCGACACCCGCCGCACGCTGTCGCAGAACTTCCTGCACGATCCCCGGACCATCGAACGGGTGGCGCGGGCGGCCCGGCTCGGGCCCGACGACCTGGTGGTGGAGGTGGGTGCGGGGGACGGCCGGCTGACCCGCGCGCTGGCCCGGCGGTGCCGACAGGTGATCGCCTACGAACTGGACGGGCACCTGGCCGCGAGGCTCCGCGCGAACGCCCGCAGGGACCCTGGGATCAAGGCGGTGCACGGCGACTTCCTGGTGGCACCCGCCCCGGGCGAGCCCTTCGTGGTCGTCGGCAACATCCCCTACGCGGTGACCGCCCGGATCGTGGACTGGTGCCTGAACGCGCCGGGGCTGCGCGCCGCCACCCTGGTCACCCAGCGCGAGTACGCCCGCAAGCGCACCGGCGACTACGGCCGGTGGAGCCGGTTGACGGTGCGCACCTGGCCGTGGTTCGACTGGCGGCTGCTGGCACGGATCGACCGGGACGAGTTCCGCCCGGTGCCCCGGGTGGACTCCGCGGTGCTCCGCCTCGAGCGCCGGTCCGTCCCGTCGGTCGCAGAACACCTGCGGCCCGAGTACGTCCGCTTCGTCGATCTGGGGTTCACCGGGGTGGGAGGCTGCCTGGGTGCCACGCTGCGGCAGCGGTACCGGGCGCGCCCGCTGGGCCGGGCGTTCCGGTCCGCCGGAGTCGATCCGCGCACGGTGATGGCGTTGGTTCCGCCCGATCGGTGGGTCGGCCTGTTCCTGGCGCTGCACGAGCCGGAACGTGGGCCCCGGTGACCACCGGAAAGCGCTTGGGGCACCGGGCCGGGGCCGCCTACCCTTCGGCTATGGCGGACAACCTCAGTGGCCCTCTGGTGGCGGTGCTCACCGGAGCTGGCGTCAGCACCGGAAGCGGCATCCCTGATTACCGGGGTCCCCAGGGTGTCTGGCGGCGCGACCCCCGTGCCGAGCGCCTGGTCACCTACCAGAACTACATGGCTGACCCCGAGGTGCGCAGGGCATCGTGGCAGATGCGTCGGGAGAGCCCGGTGTGGCGGGCGGAGCCGAACCCGGCGCACCGCGCGCTGGTGGACCTGGAACGTTCCGGTCGGCCGCTGCGGATCATCACCCAGAACATCGACGGGCTGCACCAGAAGGCCGGGTCGAGTCCGCGCAAGGTGCTGGAGTTGCACGGGACCGCGTTCGAGGTCGTCTGCACCTCCTGTGACGACCGGACGACCATGGACGAGGCGTTGGCCCGGGTCGAGGCCGGCGAACCGGACCCGTCGTGCCTGCGTTGCTCCGGGGTGCTGAAGTCGGCAACGGTGATGTTCGGGCAGATGCTCGACCAACGGACCCTCAGCGACGCCACCAGGATCGCCCAGGCGTGTCACCTGTTCCTCGCGGTGGGCAGCTCGCTGCTGGTGGAGCCGGCGGCGTCGCTCTGCCGGATAGCCGCGGAGTCCGGCGCCCGACTGGTCATCGTCAACGCGGACCCCACGCCCTACGACCAGTTCGCCGCCGAGGTGATCCGCGAACCGATCGGCACGGCCCTGCCCCGGCTGGTGGCCGGGCTCATGGCCTGAGCGACCGGCACCCAGCCCCACCGCCGGGTCCGGGCCCGTCCTGGCGGCAGTCCCACCGTGCGGAACGGGGCCCGTTCCGGCCCGGCCACCGTCAGGGTGGCCGATCGCGACGTCACCCTGACGGGCGGACCTCCGCCCCCGCCCACTGGAGGAACCGGGACGGAACCACCACCCGATCAGCGGGCCGTGTTCGGGTGTTGGCCCAGCGTGTTGCCGGTGTCGCGGCGGCGAGGCCGTCCCCTGACGGCCTCGCCCTGAGCCATAGCATCGTCCCGGACCGTCCGCCGCCACGGCACGGACCGCTGACCCCCTCCAGCGATCTCAAGGACATGTGCACCCGGTATGGACTGGTTTCAAGCGTTCATCCTCGGTCTGGTTCAGGGCCTGACCGAGTTCCTCCCCATCTCCTCCAGCGCCCACCTCCGGATCACCGCCGCCCTCGCCGGCTGGGACGACCCGGGCGCGGCGTTCACCGCCATCAGCCAGATCGGCACCGAGAGCGCGGTGCTCATCTACTTCCGCCACGACATCGCCCGCGTCGTCTCCGCCTGGTGCCGCTCCCTGCGGTCCCGGGAGGCGCGCACGGACCCCGACGCCCGCATGGGCTGGCTGGTGATCGTCGGCAGCATCCCCATCGGTGTGCTCGGCGTGACCCTGAAGGACCAGATCGAAGGCCCCTTCCGGGACCTGCGGCTGATCGCCACCACCCTGATCGTCCTGGGGCTCATCCTCGGCATCGCGGACTGGCGGGCGAGCCGGGACGAGGCGGGGGGACGCCACCGCGTCCCGGTGCAGCGCAAGGAGCTCAACGACCTCAACGTCAGGGACGGCCTGCTCTACGGGTGCGCCCAGGCCCTCGCCCTCTTCCCGGGTGTGTCCCGCTCAGGCGCCACCATCAGCGGCGGCCTCTTCCTCGGCTACACCCGAGAGTCCGCGGCCCGCTACTCCTTCCTGCTCGCCGTCCCGGCCGTGCTCGCCTCCGGCCTGTACGAGACCACCCACATCGCGGACGAGCCCCACGTCCCCTGGGCCGAGATCGTCTTCGCCACGGTGGTGGCGTTCGTGGTCGGGTACACGGTCATCGCCTGGCTGATGAAGTTCATCACCACGCACAGCTTCATGCCGTTCGTGGTCTACCGGCTGCTGCTGGGCGTCCTGCTGTTCGCCCTGGTCGGCGCGGGCGTCCTGGACCCCGAGGCGGGAGAGGGAGTCGGATAGAAGGTGGAGGTCGTCAGACACCGGTGGAAGTGGTTCGAGAAGACCCCACCTACCGGGGGTGACCGGGGGCAGGGGCGGACTGCCACGCGCAGGGTTGGTGGGCGCCCCGCCCCCGGCGTCCGCAGGTGGGTCTGCGGATTCGCCGCAGCCCATGGGTTCGGCCGGCCGATCGCATACCGGAGAGACCCGAGACCAGGTTGTGTCGTGGAGGCGTTGGAGCAGCTCCGCACCATGGCCGCGCACGGGGCGCCGGCGCGAACGCTGGTCGTGAGGGCCTTCGACAACCTGCCCTGAGCGAACCAGTGGCCGCGCCAGCCTCCGCCCTCTGCTGGCGATGCCCACGACGGCCTGCGCCGGACACGCGAGAACGCCCCGCCCCGGCGGAAGCCCGGGCGGGGCGTTGGGCAGGCCCGCCCCCATCACGAGAGATGAGTCGCGGGGTGCGCCCGATGCGGCCTCAGATCCGTCGGAGACTCACGACCTTGCCCGGTAGTCACCGCCAGGGTTGACGGTGGCGGTGACGCGCTCCAGGCACCAGATCTCGTCGCGCTTGTTGTCCGGCTGTTCGTACCGGAGGTAGACGGGGTAGCGGTCCAGGTCGTCGGTGTCCAGTTGTGGGAACCGTGGGTCGTTCCGCTCGGCCCGAGGACGGTCGAGGAGGAAGAACCCGGCCAACTGCGCATCGTCGGGCACGGCGGTGAAGGTGCCGTAGCTGCTGCGCTGTTCCTCGGTCAGGAACATGACCGGCATCGTGGCCCCTGCGGTACGCCGTGCCTGATCGACGACCGTCACCCCACGGCCGGCCGTGCGGAGACGCGGCGGGAAGTTGTCCGCGTCGGCGGTTAGGGTCGCGATCATGGACATCAGGGAGACGAACCGCGCGTGGCGGACAGCACTGTCGTGCGGTGACCACGTCGGCGTCGAACAGTTGCTGCGGCGCGACACCCGGTTGGCGCTGCTGGGGAACGAGTGGGCGGGGACCCTTCAGGCGGTCGAGACGGCCGAACTGCGGGGGTTGCTCCTGCTGGGCGGCGACGGCGACGTCCCGTTCGCCGCGGACTCTCCGTGGTGCATACCCGCCGACGTCGGCCTCATCGGCGCCCTGGAACACGTGTGGGCATCGGTCGCCGGGAAGTGCCCGGACTTCCTCGCGGCGTTGCGCGGGGAAGTGCTGGGCCTGGCGCTCGTCGAGATGAATGGCAGGTACCTGCTCGGGTATCTGCACCTCGCCGATCGTTCGGGGGAGTTGCCGCGCGACCTGAAGGAGCTGGCGCCCTACACGGGGTCGGACTCCCTGACCGTGCTGTGGGGGACGGCGCCGACCCGCCTTGACCAGACCGACGTCGTCCCCTTGATGGATGAGCCGCTCCCGGCGGGCGTTCAGGACCTCGCCGCGGTCCACGCCCGCCTCACGTCGTTCGACTTCGACCTGCGCTTGGACCGCTTCACCACGACGCTCGGCGCCTCGACCCTGGCTGACTACGAGGGGGAGGACATCGCCGACTACGACCACGACGGGGACTTCGCCCGCGCGGTGAACGGCGAGTTCGACCGCTGGATACGGTTCTGCACGTGCGACTCCGCCGCTGAGGCCTACTTCCTGGACATGGACGACCGCGATCCCCACGACGTCCCACGGGTCGCGCTGTCGGGCATCAACGGCACCTCCGAGCGGCCCGGCGAGCCCTTCTGGGACTGGATCGACCAGGCGCTCCCGTCTCTGCTCTTCTGCCTCTGAGTGTCGTTGAGGCTGGTGCTCGCCGAAACGCACCGTTCGCGTCGCAGTGAGATCCCCGCCACCGTCATGCGCATGCTCCGCGACCACGACGACGGCGGCCGAGCCCGCCCCAGCGCGACCCCTGCCAGGCCCGCGGCCGCTCGGGCCGCGGCAGGACGCCGGGGGTCCCGCCCCCGTCGTCCGCCGCCGGTCTGGGAAGGAGCGGGAAGCGGCGGTTAACCTGCCGTTGTGTGCGAGTATTTCGCGATCCGCGCCGCCGAGGGCTCGGCGTTGCCGTTGCGAACGGTCTCGGGGCGGCTTCGCGCACTGGGGCTGCGGGTGTACGGCGCCGAGGGCGCCTGGCTGTCCGGGGACGCCACCGACGACATGCTGGTGCACGCGGAGGTCGACCGCTCGGGGCGTCTGGCGGTGCGCGCGGACGACCTGGTGGTGAGCCTTGACGTGACCCAGTGGTGTCCGCACTCCCGGCGCACCGCGGAGTGGCCCGACGCGCAGACGCTCCGGGCCCAGGAGCTGCTGCGCGAGTCCATGGCCCGCGCGCTGGGTTGGGACGTCGTGGGGCGGCACACCGACCGCTGACCAGCAGACCCTCCCCCGCCCCGGTGGTCGTCGCCGCTCGTCGTGCGCGGCCGGGCGACGGCGACACCCGCCCGCCACCTGGCCACCCGCGGCGGTTCGTCCGCGGGAGCCGGATGGCGCCCGTCGTCCGCCACTCCCTGAAACTTCCCCGCAGTGGAACCCGTCGCTCCAGGTCCGAGATACCCATAGAGGTCTAGACCAGAGGGATTTCCGAAAACCCCTTCCTTTCTCGTCGGTCTACGTGCGTCACTAATGACGTGCACTCGTCAACTCTGTGAATCGTTCCATCGTCACGTCACACCGCGTCACTCCCCCACACGCAGGAGGCAGTCATGCCCATCCGTACCTCACGGTTCAGCCGGGTCCGTCGGCGCGTGGCCACCGTGGCCGGCGCGCTGGGCGCCATCTCCGCCATGGTGCTCGCCACACCGAACGCGGTCTCCGCCACCTCTGAGAACCCCGTGCCGACGACCACGAAGTCCCTCAAGCCCGGCCAGGCGTTCATGGGCGCCGGCACCATGATCCACGAAGGGCCGCAGCGGACCACCGGCGAGGCGGACTCCCCCACGACCTACGCCACCGTCGAGGGCATCGACGTCTCCCGCTGGCAGGGTTCGATCAACTGGACCTCCGTCCGCAACGCCGGCATCCAGTTCGCCTGGATCAAGGCCACGGAGGGGACCAGTTACAAGGACCCGAACTTCAACACCAACTACCCCAACGCGTACTACGCGGGCGTGATCCGCGGCGCCTACCACTTCGCGCTGCCCAACGCCTCGAGCGGGACGACGCAGGCCGACTACTTCGCGTCCAACGGGGGCGGCTGGTCCGCGGACAACCTCACCCTCCCCGGTGTCCTCGACATCGAGAGCAACCCCTACGGCGCCCAGTGCTACGGGCTGTCCACCACCCAGATGCGCACCTGGATCTCCGACTTCTACAACAGATACAAGGCGCGCACCACGCGGGACGTGGTCATCTACACCTCCCCGAGCTGGTGGAACACCTGCACGGGCGGGTGGAACGGCATGGCCACCAAGTCCCCGCTGTGGGTCGCCCACTGGACCACCGCCTCCAGCCCCACCCTGCCCACCGGGTTCTCGGTCTGGACCGTGTGGCAGTACACCAGCACCGGAAGCGTGAGCGGCATCTCCGGCAACGTGGACCGCGACCGGTTCAACGGCACCCGCGACCGGCTCCTCGCCCTGGCCAACAACACCCCCTGACGCTCCACACCCGAGGCACCCAGGTGGTGGGGCGGGCGGCAACGCCCCACCACCTGACCCGTCCACCAGCCCGTGCCGTTCCCCGAGGAGTCCCCGTGGCCAGCACACCCGAGATCCGGCGCCGACTGTTGATCGCCGGCACGGCCGGACTCGTCGCGTCCGTCGCCCTGCCCGCCACCGCCAGGGCCGCCGACGTCGTCGAACCGGACATCGACAGCACCGCCGAGTGGGGCGCCCGTCCGCCAGCGGGCAAGGTGACCGTGCTCCAGTACCGCCCCAGCAAGATCATCATTCACCACACGGTGAGTGCCAACACGTCCGACTTCTCCCGCGCCCAGGCGCACGCGCACGCCCACTGGGTGCAGGACCTGCACATGGACAAGAACGGCTGGATCGACACCGGCTACCACTTCCTGGTCAGTCGTGGAGGGTGGATCACCGAGGGGCGCCACAGCAGCCTGACGACCCTGACCGGCGGCAGCAGTTTCGTCCTCGGCGCGCACACCTCCGGGCAGAACAGCGAGGCCATCGGCATCGCCAACGAGGGCGCCTACCACGACGGCGCCCTGCCGCCGCAGGCCCAGTGGGAGGTACTCGTGGTGTTGTGCGCCTACGTGTGCGACCGGTACGCGATCCCGCCTACGGAGATCTTCGGACACATGGACTTCGGCACCACCCAGTGCCCCGGTATCTACCACGACATGCTGCCGCAGTTGCGCGACGAGGTGCGGAGGGCACTCGGCTAGGGCCTGCCTGATGAGTAGCGCCGTCCGCCCGGAGGGCGGGGGTCGCGGCGTCTGGTGCGTGCGATCGCAAGGCGGAGGGTCGTCCTCGTACTGGGCGTACGTGGACGATCCCGACAATGCAGCGAGCGTGCGTGCCAGGCGTCACGACCCAGGCGGGATTTATCAGACAGGCCCTAGCGCCCCCCCCGGAGCCGTCACCGGTCGCAGCCGGTCCTGCACGCACCGCCACCTCGGCGGCCCGGCACGTCCCGCTCCCGGAACCCGGGGGCGGGACGTGCGCCGTTCCGGGGCGCCCCGGTCGCGAGACGACCGCACCCGCCGCCCACCGGGGCGCCGAGATCGGCGCGAAACCGGCCGGACACGCCGGAGGCGTTGGCCGGCAGCACCCGGGAGCGCCGGGCCATTAGATGCGGAGGGCACACGGACACCGGTAGAATTGGTCCATACCTATGCTGGACCGGTCCGCTCCGCTTTCAGACGCGGAGCCCACCCGTCCGCACCGGTCGTGGCCGGCGGAGCCGCTCCGAAGCGCGGGTGGACGCCCGGCGGAAGGTCCGCCCCCCTCATCTCCCACCCCGCCGGGCGTGGCGAGAAGGGAGCACAGTGTGATCGAGCGAACGTCGCGACTGTTCGGGGTCGGCCTGGCCATGACGTTCCTGCTACCGGGACCGGGGCCCGTCCCCGCGGCCGTGGACGTCCCACGCCGGGCCAGTTGTGCGGTGAAGTCGAAGCCGTCAGGCAAGGTGCTCCACGGGTACTGGGAGAACTGGAACGGCAAGGCGGCCCATCCGCCCTTCGGCTGGACCCCCATCACCAACCGTGTCATCCCCGAGCACGGCTACAACGTGGTCAGCGCCGCGTTCCCCGCCATCCTCGCGGACGGCACGGCGTTGTGGAAGAACGGGATGGACCCCTCGGTGAAGGTCGCCACGCCGGCCGAGATGTGTGAGGCCAAGGCGAACGGCCAGACACTGCTGTTGTCGATCGGGGGTGCCGCCACCGGCATCGACCTCAGCTCCAGGAAGGTCGCGGACCGGTTCGTGGAGACGGTGGTGCCGATCCTGAAGAAATACCACTTCGACGGCATCGACATCGACCTCGAGACGGGCCTGGTCGGCACCGAGAGCATCCACCGGCTCTCCACCTCCCAGACCAACCTCATCCGGATCATCGACGGCGTGCTGGAGCGGATGCCCCGGAACTTCGGCCTGACCATGGCCCCCGAGACCGCCTACGTCACCGGGGGCAGCGTGACCTACGGCTCGATCTGGGGCGCGTACCTGCCGATCATCAAGAGGTACGCGGACAACGGGCGGCTGTGGTGGCTCAACATGCAGTACTACAACGGGAACATGTACGGGTGCCACGGCGACTCCTACCCCGCTGCCACGGTCAGGGGCTTCGTGGCGCAGACCGACTGTCTGAACAGGGGCCTGGTCGTCCAGGGCACCACGATCAGGGTCCCGTTCGACAAGCAGGTCCCAGGACTGCCGGCGCAGCGTGGCGCCGGCATCGGCTACCTGTCGCCCGGCCTGGTCGCCCAGGCCTGGAACCACTACGGCGGCCGACTCAAGGGCCTGATGACCTGGTCGATCAACTGGGACGGGTCCAGGGGCTGGACCTTCGGGGACAACGTGAGGGCCCTCCAGCGCCGCTGAACGAACGGCCCCGCGGCTACCCGAGGACCAGGGCCAGCACCACGGCGGTGGCCAGGGCGGTGGTGGCCATGACACCGCTGAGGACGACGGCCTGGTAGCGACGCCAGAAGGAGTCGGTGAGCACCGTGGCCCGCTCCGGCGCGCCCGGGTCGTAGTGGACGGTGACGAGGTCGCCCCGGGCCAGGGAGTCGGGGGCGTCCCGCTCCTCGTAGGAGATCACCCGTCCGTCCGCGGCAGTGAACTCCAGCAGGTGGTGGACGACGGTGACGGCCGCCCCGTCGGCGTCCTGTACCTCGACGGGACGCGCGGACACACAACGGGCCCGGGCGGTGTGGCCGCTGTCCCAGGCCGCGGTGAGCCTGCGTATCCGGCGTTGTCGCAGGAGGCCGAACCAACCAGCACCGGTCCACGCCAACAGGAGGTACAGGACGGCAATCAGCATCGAGGTCCCTTCGCTCGAAAGGGAACCCTACCCATGAACGACGCGGGCACGTCAGGGGAACGGGGACGGGGACCGGGCGGACGGACCCCACGGGCGACCCGTTGCCGGCGGAGAACTGATGTGACGTGAGACCTGCTGGTCCGACCCGGATCGCCGGTGACAGGATGGGCCCGTAGACGAACGGGGGAAGGGTGAACGGGCTCCAGGGTTTCAGTGGGCTCGGCGACGACGACGGTGCCTGGGGCGCCGAGCCGATCACCATCGGTCCGTACCGGGTGGTCCGCAGGCTCGGTGCGGGCGGAATGGGCGAGGTGTACCTCGCCCGCTCCCCCGGTGGGCGGCCGGTCGCCGTGAAGACGTTCGGTCTGGGCAGCCTGGTGACCGACGACGACCGGCGGCGGTTCGCCCGGGAGGTCGCGCTCGCGGGGCGGATCAGCGCGGCGTTCACCGCGGCGGTGGTGGACGCCGACCCGCACGCGGAACTGCCGTGGATGGCGACCCAGTTCGTGCCGGCGCCCTCCCTCGCCGAGTTGGTGCGGACCTGCGGTCCGTTGCCGGTCGAGGCGGCGCGCTGGGTGGCGGCGGGCGCGGCGGAGGCACTGGCCGCCCTGCACGCCCAGGGGATCGTGCACCGGGACCTCAAACCGTCCAACATCCTGCTGCCGGCCGACGGGCCCCGCCTGATCGACTTCGGCATCTCCCACACCGCCGACCTCACCCGCACCACGGTGACGCTGGGGACGGTCGCCTTCGCCTCCCCTGAGCAGGCCAGGGGCGAACGCAGCACCCCGGCGTCCGACGTGTACGCGCTGGGATGCACGGTGTTCCACCTGGTGACGGGTCGGGCACCGTACCTTGAGGGCGACCAGTTCCAGTTGCTGGGCAGGGTCTCCAGGGGCGACGTGGACCTGACGGGCGTGCCGGAGGCGCTGGCCGACGTGGTCCGCCGGTGCCTGCGTCGGGACCCCGCGGAGCGACCGGCGGCCACGGCCCTGGTGGAGATGGTGCGCACGGACCTCGCCGCCCGGCCGGACGCCGCCAGCGCGGACCACTGGCTACCCCCGTCCTGGCTGGAGCTGATCCGGCAGCACGAGATGCGTGACGAGGGCGAGTTCGCGGACGGGACCTCGGAACGGACCACGGTGGCCAGGCCCTTCCCGCAGCCCCCGCCCGGCCGTCCGACCACCGGCCCCGATGCCACCACGCCGGGTACCCCGGAGGGCGCGGCCGACCCCGGTGCCCCGGTGGCGAACGTCCCGGCCGGACGCGGGGCCCGGCGGACGTCCGTCGCACGGGTACGCAACGCCGTGGTCGCGGTGGTCTGCTGTGGGGCGCTCGCCCTGTTCCTCTACGACGGGCTGCGCGGCGGTGCCCGGGACGACGGCCAGTCGTCGTCCGAGAACACCTCCTCGGTGCTCACCTGGACCCCGGAGACGGAGAGCGGTACGCAGGAGGACGAGCCGATACCGGACGCCGCGCACACCGAGGCCGTGGCGTTCATGGACTCGGTCGACAAGGGCGACTGCCTGAACCTGCGGTACACCGACGTCCAGTACGTCCCCGAGGGACTACCCCGGAAGGTCGCCTGCGGGTCCTCTTCGGCGGCGACCCGGATCACCCGCGTGATCAGGGTGGACCCGCGGACCCTGAGGCCGCTCCAGGAGTGCCCGGGCGGGGCGGACGGGGCCCGTTGGACACCGTTCGAGCTGGACAGCACCCTGGACACCCGGTCGTTGTGCGTCAACCGGGTGTTCCGGGTGGGTGACTGCTTCCCGGTACGGGAGTGGGTCGGTGGGCGACGGGACCAGGGGCTCGGCGTCTCGATGGACCGCACCCGCACCGGCAAGACCTTCTCGGTGTGGGACTGCGGTTGGGGGCACTCCAACAACTTCGAGCACGTCGCCGAGGTCACCTCGATCCACCCGGCCTCGGCCGGGCGTGGGGTCTGCGGGACCCGTGACGCCTGGCTGGTCGAACAGGACCGACGGCTCGTGTGCACCAGGGACATCGGCTCGTGAGAGGAGAACGGTGATGCCGCGCAACACCGGCGGCGTGCGGATCGGCGACCTCATCGGCCCCTACCAGGTGCTCCGGCTGCTCGGGCGCGGGGGCATGGGTGAGGTCTACCTGGCGCGCTCGCCGGCGGGACGGCCCGTGGCGGTCAAGACGCTGCGCTCGGACGGCCCGCTGGACGCCACCCAGCGCAAACGTTTCGCCCGGGAGATCGCGCTGGCCCGGCGGGTCAACGGCGCGTACACCGCCGACGTCATCGACGCCGACGCGGACGCCGAGGTGCCGTGGATGGCCACGGAGTACATCGGTGCGCCCTCGCTGGTCGAACTGGTCCAGCAGTGCGGGGTGCTGCCCCCCGAGGCGATCTGGTGGATCGCCGCTGGCGTCACCGAGGCGTTGGGAACCCTGCATGCCGCGGGGATCGTGCACCGGGACCTCAAACCGTCCAACATCCTGCTCCCGGCCGACGGGCCCCGCCTGATCGACTTCGGCATCTCCCATGCCCGGGACCTGACCCGGACCGAGATCACCCTGGGGACGATCGCGTTCGCCTCCCCGGAGCAGGCACGCGGCGAGCCGACCTCCCCGGCGTCCGACGTCTTCGCCCTGGGCGCCACGCTCTTCTACCTCGCGACCGGCCGTCCCCCGTACCCGCCGAGCGAACCCCTGCAACTGCTGGTCCGGGTCGCCGAGGGCACCCTGGAGCTGGCCGGGCTGCCGGAGGCGGTGGCCCCCGTGGTGCTGGCCTGCCTGCGCCACGACCCGGCCGAGCGCACCCCGCTGCCCGAGCTCCTCCGGTTGCTCACCGAGCACCTCGACGCCCGGCCCGAGGCGGTGGGCGGGGCCCCGTGGCTGCCACCGTCCTGGCGGGAACGGATCGCCGGGTACGCGGAGCGCGCGTCGGCGGCGGGCGGGCCGGCGACCCCGACGACACCGGCCGCGGGGGCGGACGGTGCCGACCGGCCGGTCCCACTGCCCCCCGCCGAGGCCACCACGGCGCGGATCGCCCCCCACCCCCCGACCCTGCCGGACGTCGCGCCCTTCGGCCCCGTCCCGCCCCCGGCCCCCGCTCCCGCCGCCCGGGCCAGGCGTGTGCGGCTCGCCGCGGTCGCCTCGTTGGTGGTGGCCTCGGTCGCGGTGTTCACCTACGCGGCGACAGCGGGCAGTTCCCCGTCCGAGGACCCCGGTCAGGCAGAACGGGCGACGTCCACCGTCAGCGACGCGCCGGACTCCCCGTCAGGCTCCCCGTCGGACTCCCGACCGCCGCTGACCCCCCTGTACACGCCGAAGGAGGAGATCACTGCCCGGCCGGTCACCGAGTTCGTGGACGTCGCCAAGGGCGACTGCGTGGACCTCGCCGGTTCGGACGACCCCAACGTCGCCATCTTCGAGCCCTGGACCAAGGAGGAGTTGGACGCGGTGCCGTGCTCCTCCCGCACCGCCTACATGCAGGTCACCGATGTGCGGTGGGGTGAGGACCAGTGTCCGCGGGGTGGCGGGCTCGGCCAGTTCAGCACCCAGCACGCGTACGTCAACCCGGTGGAGATCTCGGTCTGCCTCCAGCGGCGGTTCCGGGTCGGGCAGTGCTTCCCCGGACTCGTCGCCCAGAAGGAGGCGGACAGCCGTTCGCAGCTCCTCGCTGTCCAGCCCTGCCGGAAGAGTGAGCTGTCCCAGCTCAACAACACCATGTTCCAGATCACCGGGCTCCACCAGGGGACCTCCCGGTCCTCGTCCGATCGCTGCGGCCCCGGCTCCTACTACTGGGTGCTCGAGGAACGGGACATGGTGCTCTGCGCGACCGCCCTTTGAGCGGCGCATCGGGCAGGTGGTGTCACATTGGCTGGATCTGGTTCGTCGCAGCGATGACGGAGCGGAACAACCCCGGGAAAACCGACCGAGGAACGTGTCCCATGGACGAACCGGAATGGCTGGCCGACCGCTTCGAGGCGCACCGGAGCCAGCTCAGGGCGGTGGCCTACCGCATGCTCGGCTCCCTGAGTGAGGCCGACGACGCCGTGCAGGAGGCCTGGCTGCGACTGAGCCGCTGCGACAGCGAACGCGTGGAGAACCTGGGCGGCTGGCTGACCACGGTGGTCGGCCGGGTCGCCCTGGACATGCTGCGTTCGCGGAGGTCGCGCCGCGAGGAGCCGTTGGGGATGCGGCTGCCTGACCCGATCGTGGTCCGCGATGACGAGGTGGACCCCGAGCAGGAGGCCCTGCTGGCGGACTCGGTGGGCCTGGCCATGCTGGTGGTGCTGGACACGCTGGCCCCGGCGGAGCGTCTGGCCTTCGTGCTGCACGACATGTTCGCGGTGCCCTTCGACGAGATCGCCCCGATCGTGGGGCGCACCCCCACCGCGGCCCGGCAGTTGGCCAGCCGGGCCCGCCGCAGGGTCCAGTCGGCGGCGCCGGTCCCGGACACCGACCTGCCCCGGCAGCGGGAGGTCGTCGGGGCCTTCCTCGCCGCCGCCCGCGGCGGCGACTTCGAGGCGCTGGTCGCCGTCCTCGACCCGGACGTGGTGCTGCGGGCGGACCGCGGTGCCCACCCGGCCGGCGGCTTCCCACCCCTGCGGGGGGCCGCGGACGTCGCCCGGCAGGCCCTGACCTTCCAGCGGATCGCCAGGTTCGCCCACCCGGTGCTGGTGAACGGTGCGCCCGGGGTGCTGGCGGCACCGCTCGGGAAGCCCTCTGCGGTGCTGGGGTTCACCGTCACCGGGGGGAGGATCACCACCATCGACATCCTGGCCGACTCCAGGCGCCTGACGCGTCTCGGGCTCGGCACCCCGGGGCCGGGCGGTGGCCCGGCACCCGCCCGGGGCGGCGTGGGTCCGGTGCTAGGGCCTGTCTGATAAATCCTGCCTGGGTCGTGACGCCTGGCACGCACGCTCGCTGCGTTGTCGGGATCGTCCATGTACACCCAGTACGAGGACGACCCTCTGCCTTGCGATCGCACGCACCAGACGCCGCGACCCCCGCCCTCCGGGCGGACGACGCTACTCATCAGACAGGCCCTAGGGACGGTGGCCACCGGGAGGTAGCGCACCGCTGCGCGGGCGGACCGTGCCTGCCCGGCGCCCCCTCGTCAAGCAGGAACGCCTCCGCCACCGAGCCGGAGCGGAGCGGAAGGCCGCCGGCCTACCGGCGAAAACGGCTCCCGTAGTCCCCGGGGGGCACGTTCCGCAGGTTGGACCTCGCCATCTGCACCATGCGCCCCACACCGCCGTTGAGCACCAGCTTGCTGGAGGAGACCGCGAAGCCGCCGACCTGCTTGCCGGTGATGTGCGGGGGGATGGACAGGGCGTTGGGGTCGGTGACCACGTCCACCAGGGCGGGTCCCGGGTGGCGGAACGCCTCCCGCAGCGCGTCACGGACACCCCGGGGGTCCTCCACCCTGATCCCGTGGGCGCCCATGGCCCTGGCGACCGCGGCGAAGTCCGGATTGGTGTACGAGGTGGCGTACGGCGGCAGCCCGGCGACCATCATCTCCAGGTCGATCATGCCGAGGGCGGAGTTGTTGAACAGCACGACCTTCACCGGCAGGGCGTACTGGACCAGGGTGAGGAAGTCACCCATCAGCATGCTGAACCCGCCGTCACCGGACATGGAGATCACCTGGCGCCCGGGCTGGAGGCACTGGGCGCCGATCGCCTGGGGCAGCGCGTTGGCCATGGACCCGTGGGTGAACGAGCCGATCACCCTTCGCCGCCCGTTCGGCGTGAGGTAGCGCGCGGCCCAGACGTTGCACATCCCGGTGTCCACGGTGAAGACGGCGTCGTCCGCCGCCTCCTCGTCCAGGACGGAGGCGACGTACTCCGGGTGGATCGGGACGTGGCGTTCCACGTTGCGGGTGTAGGCGCTGACCACTCCCTCCAGGGCATCGGCGTGTCGGCGCAGCATCCGGTCCAGGAAACGGCGGTCGGTCTTCTCCTGGACCAGCGGGATCAGGCAGTTCAGCGTCTCCCGGACGTCTCCCCACACCGCCAGGTCCAGGGTGGTGCGCCGGCCCAGGTTCTCGGGGCGGATGTCGATCTGCACGGTGGGCACGTCGTCCGGGAGGAAGGCCTGGTAGGGGAAGTCGGTGCCGAGCAGGATCAGCAGGTCGGCCTCGTGCATCGCGTCGTAGGCGGCGCCGTAGCCGAGGAGGCCGGACATCCCCACGTCAAAGGGATTGTCGTACTGGATGTACTCCTTTCCGCGCAGGGAGTGGCCCACCGGGGACTTGACCAGTTCCGCGAACCGCATCACCTCCTGGTGGGCCCCCTGGGTTCCGCTGCCGCAGAACAGGGTCACCCGGCGGGCGCCGTTCACCAGGGCCGCGAGTTCGGCCAGCTCGGCGTCCCCGGGGCGGACGGTGGGGCGTTGGGCGACCAGCGGCAGCTCCGCGGCGCCGCCGGGGGCCTGCTTGGCCGCGACGTCGCCGGGGAGGCTGAGCACCGACACCCCGGAGCGGCCGACGGCGTGCTGGATGGCGGACTGGGCGGCGCGCGGCATCTGCTCCGGCACCGACACCAGTTCGGAGCAGTGGCTGCACTCGGCGAAGGTGCGGTCCGGGTGGGTCTCCTGGAAGTACCCGGTGCCGATCTCCGCGCTGGGGATCTGCGCGGCGATGCCGAGCACCGGAGCCATGCTGCGGTGGGCGTCGTACAGGCCGTTGACGAGGTGGAGGTTCCCCGGCCCGCAGCTTCCCGCGCACACCGCGAGGCGGCCGGAGAGCTGGGCCTCCGCGCTCGCCGCGAACGCCCCGGCCTCCTCGTGCCGCACCTGGACCCAGGTGACGCCCGGGGTGCGGCGCACCGCGTCCACCACCGGGTTGAGGCTGTCACCGACGACCCCGTAGATGCGCTCGACCCCGGCTTTGCGCAGCAGGTCGACAAGTTGTTCGGCAACGGTCTGCTTGGCCATGGCTCGGTTCCCCTTCAGGGCCGTGGTGGTACTGCGTCGGGCGGGACGTCAGCGGGGTGGCGGGGTGGTCGGTGTCGGGGGTGGCCACACGGAACGTTGCCCATCCTGCCAGGCGACGGCCCTCCCGTCCGGTGACGTCCTCGGCGCTGGCGGACAGCACAGTACGCATGAAATCCGAACAAACCAACGGCGAGTTCCTTCCTCGACGCTCCAGCGCGCCCCTGCCTATGATCGAGGGAGCGCGTCAGGGCCAGCCACCGGGCGAGCCCGCTGGGGCCGGAGCCAGCGACAGTGCGGAGGGGTTTCCACCGTGTCAGTCGATCTCAATCACACCATCGTCCACGCCCGGGACCGCCACGTGTCCGCGGCGTTCCTCGCTGACATCCTCGACCTCGAGGTCGGACCGGTGTTCGGTCCGTTCGTCCCCGTTGCCACCGGCAACGGCGTGACCCTCGACTACGCCGACGCCCCGACGGAGTCGATCACGCCACAGCACTACGCCTTCCTCGTCTCCGACCGGGAGTTCGACGCCGCGTTCGAGCGGATCAAGCGGGCCGGGATCACCTACTACGCCGATCCGCACCGTACGGAGCCGGGCGAGATCAACCACCACTACGGCGGTCGCGGGCTGTACTTCCTGGACCCGGTGGGCCACACCATGGAGATCATCACCCAGCCCTACGGGGACGCCCCCGAGCACCGTTGACCTGGGCCGGCGGCCGTCGGCACGGCCGCCGGCCAGGAGGCGTGGTGGGACGCGGCGGTCAGGCCCTGGCCGGGCCTTCGTCGGCCAGCCAGACCGCCGTGTCCGCGGGCAGCAGTTCCCCGCGGGACAACGGCCGTCCGTGGCCCGGGGCGACCCGGCTCCGCGGAGCCTCCGTGGTCCTGGTGGCGCCGGCCGCGGGCGCGTCCCCCAGCGGTCCGCTGGCCAGCAGCAGTCGGCCGGCGGTCAGCGGCACCGGGCGGTCGGAGAGGTTGACGCGGCAGACCAGCCCCGCTCCCTTGCGGAAGGCGAGTTCGCCTTCGTTCCCGGCGAGCCAGGAGAAACCCTCGTCACCGCGGTACGTTCGACGCACCGCCAACGCCGCCCGGTACAGCTCGAGGAAGGAACCGGCCGTGCCCGTCTGGGCCTCGACCGAGTGGGCGCCCCAGCCGTCCGGCTGGGGCAGCCAGGCCGCGCCGGGGCCGAAGCCGTGGGAGGGCCCGGAGCACGTCCACGGCAGCGGCACCCGGCAGCCGTCACGTCCCTTGACCCGGTGTCCCGTCCGCTCCCACATGGGGTCGCGCAGGGCGTGCCGGGGCAGGTCGGGGACCTCCGGCAGGCCCAACTCCTCCCCCTGGTAGAGGTAGGTGGTGCCGGGCAGCGCGAGGGTGAGCAGCGCGGCGGCGCGGGCGCGGCGCCCGCCCCGGGCGTCGTCGGGTCGCGGGTCCAGGCCGTCGGCGGCCAGCCACGCGGCGAGGTCGGTCCTTTCGGGCAGGGCGTAGCGGCTCCGGTGGCGCACCACGTCGTGGTTGGACAGCACCCAGGTCGGCAGGGACCCGACCGACCGGGCCCCGGCCAGGGAGGTGTCGATGACCTCGCGGAACGCGGCGGCGTCCCAGGGGCAGCGCAGGTGGAAGAAGTTGAACGCCTGGTGGAGTTCGTCGGGGCGGGTGTAGAGGGGCAGCCGGGCGGCGCTCACCCCGGCTTCGGCGACGGTGATCCGGGGCGGGTCGTACTGGTCGATGATCTTCCGCCAGGAGCGGTGCACCTCGTGCACCTCGTCGCGGTCCCAGAAGGGGTGGTCCCTCCCCTCGGGCGGGGCGTCGAGCGGCGCGGAGTCCTCGCCGTTGGTGTCGCGCAGCGGCCAGGTGAGGTCCTTGCGCAGCCCGTGGGCGACGTCGATCCGGAAGCCGTCCACGCCGAGGTCCAACCAGAACCTGATCGTCTCTTCGAAGTCCTCGGCGACCTCGGCGTTGTCCCAGTTCAGGTCCGGCTGTTCGGCGGCGAATATGTGCATGTACCACTGCCCGTCGGCCACCCGGGTCCAGGCGGCGCCGCCGAACTTGGACTGCCAGTCGGCAGGGGGGTCGCCGCCGTCACGGCCGGCGCCGTCCCGGAACACGAAGCGGTCCCTGGCCCTGGAGCCGGGGGGTGAGTCGAGCGCCTCACGGAACCACGGGTGCTGGTCCGAGCAGTGGTTGGGCACCAGGTCCACGATGACCCGCAGCCCGAGGTGGTGGGCACGGTCCAGGAGGGCCCGGGCGTCGTCCAGCGTGCCGTGCCTGGGGTCCACGGCGCGGTGGTCCACGACGTCGTAGCCGCCGTCGGCCCACGGGGAGGGGTAGAAGGGGGTCAGCCACACCGCGTCCACCCCGAGTCCCGCGAGGTGTTCCAGCCTGCCGGTGATCCCTGGTAGGTCCCCGATCCCGTCGCCGTCGGAGTCGGCGAAGCTGGGCACGTAGACCTGGTAGACGACGCTCTCCCGCCACCAGTCGACGTCGTTGCGGGTGGTGGTGCTGGTGTTCAAGGGACCCCCTTCTCAGCAGCCGGAGCACACGGCGCGACGATGGTGCCACGCGCCCCCTCAAGCCCGGGCCGAACGGTGTGCCCGCCCCCCGCCGGGGCCGCGGTCAGGCGTTGCTGCCCGCGTCCACGGTCACCGTGGTGCCGGTGATGTTCCGGCCCGCGGGCCCGGCGAGGTGGGCCACGGTCGCCGCGACGTCGTCCGGGTCGAGGAACCGACCGAGCGCGGCGAGCCGCCGCTGGTCGTCGGCCCCCGGGGCGTCCGCCGGGTTCATGTCGGTGTCCGTCGAGCCGGGGTTGACGAGGTTGACGGTGATGCCCCGCGGTCCGAGTTCGCGCGCCAGTCCCCTGGTGAGGCCGGCGAGGGCGGCCTTCGACATGGTGTACAGGGTGGTGCCGGGGGTTGGTACCCGGTCGGCGAGGTTGCTGCCGATGCTGATGATGCGTCCGCCGTCGGGGAGGTGCCGCACCGCCGCCTGCGCCGCGAGGAAGGCGGCGCGGACGTGGATGGCCAGGGTCCGGTCCAGCTCTTCCAGGGAGACCTGCTCGACCGGCCCGTACGGGAAGATCCCGGCGTTGTTGACCAGGACGTCCAGCCGGCCGAACGCCTCCGCGGCCTGGTCCACCGCGGCGGTGACGGCGTGGGGGTCCGCCGAGTCGGCCCGGATCGCCAGTGCGCGTCGGCCGGCCGCCTCGATGTCGGCCACCACCTCCTCGGCCCTCGCCCTGCCGGCAGGGCTGACGTGGGTGAGCGCCACGTCGGCGCCGTCCCGCGCCAACCGCCTGCTGATCGCGGCCCCGATGCCCCTGCTCCCACCGGTCACCACAACGGCCTTGCCCGTCAGCGCGTTCATGGGCGCTCCATTTCTGTATCGCTCAGCACAGAAACCATCACACGCCCTCCCGCCCACGTCAAGGCGTATCTTTAACGGGCGACACAGAATCTCTGTGGCCCCGGACAGGAGGTGAGGACGTGGCCGGACCCGGGCGTCCCAGGAGCTTCGACCGCGCCGCGGCACTGGAGCGGGCGATGCGGGTGTTCTGGGAACGCGGCTACGAGACGACCTCCATGACCGACCTGACCACGGCCATGGGCATCAACTCACCCAGCCTCTACGCGGCCTTCGGCTGCAAGGAACAGCTCTTCCGCGAGGCGGTGGCGCTGTACGACGCCACCGAGGGCGGGCCGGTGACACGGGCGCTCACCGAGGCGCCCACCGCCCGTGACGCCGTCGAGGCCGTGCTGCGCCACAACGCGTGCGCCTTCACCCAGGAGGACAAGCCGCGCGGGTGCATGATCGTGCTGGCCGCGACCCACTGCGCCGAGGCGAACACCGAGGTCAGGGACCATCTCGCGCGGTGGCGGTGCGTCGGGATGCGGGAGCTGGCCCAGCGGCTCGACCGGGGCGTGCGCGAGGGGGACCTGCCCGCCGGGGTGGACACCTCGGCGGTGGCGTCCTACTACACCGCCGTGATCCAGGGGATGTCGGTGCAGGCCCGGGACGGGGCCTCCCACGCCACCCTGACGAAGATCGTGGACCGGGCGATGGCGGCCTGGGACGCCGTCGTCACGGTGCACTGACGGCTCGTCACCGAACGCAGTGCGCGACGCCCGGTGGGGCCGTACCCGCCCCCCGCCACCAGGGCGGGCGCCGGGCAGGGCGTCAACCGTCGACGGTGAGCCGGAACAGGTGCCCCTCCGGGTCGGCGAGGAGCACCCAGACGTCCCCGCCGGGCTGGAACTCGGGGAGGCTCGCTCCCATCGCGAACAGCTCCCTGGTGCCCCGGCGCAGGGTGGAGATCCGGACGTCCGGGCCCGTCGGGGTGCCGGCGCCTGGTCGGGGTGGGGGCTGCCAGCCTGGGCGCCGCCGGAGGCCGAGCCGGACCGACGCGCCCTCCCCCAGCCAGACCCAGTCCCGGTCGCGGTGGACGACCCCCCAGCCGGTCAGCTCCTGGTAGAAGGCAGCGAGTCCCTCCGGGTCGGCGCAGTTCAGGACGACCGTGTCGAACTCGACAAGGGCAGGCATGCGGCGGCTCCTTCACAGCATCGCAGGCACGGACAGAACCGCCCCGGTGCACGGCTCTCCTGTCCCACCGCGCCTCGCCCCCGTTGACTCTGTCTGGACGGTACCTCAAGAGTCGCTCAAGATGCCGGTGAGCGGGGGCACCTGACATCTTCCGGACGCGCTGGTGTGGCGCGGCCGGGCGGCGCCGCCCTCCGCCGGCACGCATGTCCCGTCACCGGTTCGGCGCAGGGGCCCCGGGGGCCGGCCGTGGGATGTCCTGGGTGGCCGGCATGATGGTGGCCGACCGAGCCGGTCGGCGTTCCCGTCGTGGAAGGATCACCATGGCCATCGCGTACAAACTGGTCATCGACTGCACCGAGCCCATCGCCCTCGCCGACTTCTGGGCGCGGGCCCTGGGCTACCAGGTGGAGGACCACAGTTCCCTCATCGACCGGCTCCTGGCAACCGGCGTGGTCGGTGCCGGGGACCACACCACGGTGGACGGACACAAGGCCTGGCGGCACGCCGCCGGCATCCGCCACCCCGACGACCCGGTGGACCGGGACACCGGTGTGGGCCTGGGCCGACGGCTGCTGTTCAACGCGGTACCCGAGCCGAAGCAGGGCAAGAACCGGCTCCACCTCGACCTGCACGTGGGTGCCGGCCGGCGGGACGCGGAGGTGCGACGGCTGACGGAGCTCGGCGCCACGGTGCTGCGGGTCGTGGAGGAGCCCGGAACGAGCCACGTCACCATGGCCGACCCCGAGGGGAACGAGTTCGACGTCCAGTGACCGCGGGTCGGCACCGCCGTCCGACCGCGTGACCCACCGTCGGCCGCCGGCGGATCGCCCCGGCCCGGTGGCCCGGCTGGCACACTGGCCGGGGAACCTGGGAGGGGAACGCCAATGGCGCGGGCACGGCCGTCGACGCGCGAGCTGGCGCGGCAACGCCGCCAGCAGCGGTTCGTCGGGCGGCAGGCCGAGCTGGCCGTGTTCACCCGGAACCTCCAGGTCCCCGCCGGGGACCCGAACCACCGGTCCCTGCTGTACGTGCACGGCGACGCCGGGGTCGGCAAGACGTTCCTGCTGCGCCGGATGGCCGACCTGGCTCGCCACGAGCACGGTGCGCTCACCGCCCTGGTGGACGAGACCGCGAGCGACGTCCCCGAGGTGCTGTCCACGATCGGCTCCCAGTTCGCCGAGCAGGGCCACCCGTTGACGGCGCTGGACAGAACGCTCGCCACGTACCGGCGGCACCGCCTGGAGACGGGCTCCACGGCGTTGGTCGACACGGACGGTGGGCCGTCCGCGGCAGGCGCGGCCCTCGCTCCGGGCGCCGGCCTGGTCAGCGCCCCACGGAGCGGGCGGCCACGCGACACCGGGGACGCCGCCCTGGTGGTGGACCCGGCCAGTGCCCTGACCCCGCCGCTGGTCAAGGGGTTGTCCCGGGCCGCGGCCAGGGTGCCGTGGATCGTGCTGTTCTTCGACACCTACGAGCGCACCCAGCCGTTCCTCGATCCGTGGCTGCGGGAGCTGCTGACCGGCGGGCACCACGAGCCGCTGCCGGCCAACCTGGTCTTCGTGCTGGCCGGGCAGCGTCCGCCCGACCCGGGCGGGTGGGCCCACCTCGGCGCCGCGGTCACCCAGGTGCCGTTGGGGCCGTTCACCGACGCCGAGGCGCGGGACCTGCTCACCGCCCGGGGGGTCAGGGACGAGCAGGTGGTGCGGGACGTCCTGCGGCTGTCGCACGGACTGCCGGTGCTGGTGTCCACGCTGGCGGAGAACCCCGGCGCGGGCGATGACGCCAGTGCGACGGCGGTGGAGCGTTTCCTGCGCTGGGAGCAGGACCCGGTGCGCCGGTCCGCGGCCCTGACCGGGGCGTTGCCGCGGCGGCTGGACGAGGACGTCTTCCGGGTCGCCGTGGGCAACGACGCCCCGGAGCTGTTCGCCTGGCTGTGCTCCCTGCCGTTCGTCAGCGGGCACCCCGGTCGTCGGCAGTACCACGACGTGGTCCGGGTTCCCATGCTGCGGTTGCTGCGCAACACCTCACCGCGTCGGTGGGCCGAGCTGCACACCCGACTGGCGGACACCTTCGCGCAGGCGGGCCGGGCCGCCCTCCACGAGACGGGGCCGGCCGAGGCGTGGAAGCAGGAGGAGTGGCGCGAGCTGCGGCTGGAGGAGCTGTACCACCGGTTGTGCGCCCGGCCGTCGGCAGCGCTGCCCGGGGTGCTCCGCGAGGGGATCGCCGCCTGCGGCGCGGGGCAGCCGGCGGCCAGACGCTGGGCGTGGGTCCTGCTCGAGGCCGGCGAGGACGCCGACGCGCAGACGTTGCGGGAGTGGGGCCAACGGGCCCTGGCCACCCTGGTCCACGAGCGACGGCGGAGCGTGGACCTCCTCGGGCTGCTGCTCGCGGAGGCGCCGCTGGACGCCGTGGACCGGGCGCGAGCGCTGGTCGTGCGGGGATGGCAGCACCGGTCGCTGAACGGGTACGACGCCGCGCTGGCCGACTTCCGCCAGGCCCTGGAACTCGACCCGGAGCTCACCCGCGCCCACTTCGGGCGGGCGGTGGTCTTCCGGGCGCGGGGCGACACCGAGCGTGCGCTGACCGCGCTGGACCGCTGCGCCGAACGGGAGCCGGACGCGCCGTGGGTCGTCCGGGAACGCGGGGAGACGTACCGCAGGGCCGGCCGGTACCAGGAGGCGTTGGAACAGCTCGACCGGGCCGTGGCGGCCGATCCTGACGACCCGCTGGCCCTGGCCGGCAGGGGCCAGACCAGGGCGTTGCTGCGCAGGGAGCACGACGCCCTGTCGGACCTGGACCGGGCGCTGGACCTCCACCCCGACTACGCGTGGGCCCTGGTGCGGCGGGCCCGGGTGCGCAGCCGGCTCGGGGACCCGAGGGGGGCCCTGGACGACCTGGAGCGGGCGGAGGAGTTGGAGCCCGACACCCCGGGCGTCCCGGGCGAGCGGGGTGAGGTCTACCGGATGCTGGGGCGCCACGGGGAGGCCGTCGCCCAGTACGACCGGGCGCTCGCGCTGGACCCGGGCTACGTGTGGGCGCTGGGCAGTCGGGCGCTGGCCCTGGAGGCGCTGGGGCGGCGGGAGGAGGCGCTGGCCGATCTCACCCGGGCCGTGGGGGCTGACCCCTCCTACGGGTGGGCGGTCGCGCAACGCCGGAGGCTGCTGGGCGAGGAGGGGTCAGCGCCGGACGGTCGGTGAGGGTTGCGGCGGGCCCGCGGCGCGGGCCCGCCTGCGCGTCACCGGCGGTGCGGGTGCCGGGCGCGGCTAGGTGTATTGGTCATGAGCGTTGTTAACGCCTGTCGGACTTGATCATGGTGAAGACCTCCGATGTGGTGGAGCTGTCTAGGAACGCACCACATGGAGGTCTTCGTGTCCCACCGTAATGCCCGGCTGACTGTTCACGGCAGGCGGCTGTTGGTCGAGCGTGTTCGTTCCGGCCGTCCTGTCGCGCACGTGGCGGCTGAGATGGGCATCTCGCGGCCCACGGCTCACAAGTGGCTGCGTCGTTGGCGGGCAGAGGGCGAAGCCGGCCTGCATGACCGTCCCAGCCGACCTCACAGCACGCCGCACCGGACGCCGGCAGCAGTGGAGGAACAGGTCTGTCGCCTTCGGCGAGAGCGCAAGCTGGGCCCGGCCCGCATCGGGCCGATCCTGGGCCTGCCTGTCTCCACCGTCCACCGGGTCCTGGCCCGGCACGGCCTGAACCGCCTGTCCTTCCTGGACCGGCCCACCGGCCAGGTCATCCGCCGCTATGAACGCGGCCGACCCGGCGAACTCCTCCACGTGGACGTCAAGAAACTGGGCCGCATTCCCGACGGCGGAGGCTGGCGCGTCCACGGCCGTGCCGCCTGCCCCGACCGCCGCCGCACCACTGGCTTCGACTACATCCACTCCGCTGTGGACGACCACAGCCGCCTCGCCTACAGCGAGGTTCACCCAGACGAGAAGGCCGCCACCTGTGCGGGCTTCCTGACCCGTGCCGCGGCCTTCTTCGCCACCTGCGGCGTTGCACGCATCGAGCGTGTCCTGACAGATAATGCCTGGCCCTACCGCAAAAGCTTCGCCTGGCGGCAGGCGCTCGCCGACCTCGGCGCGGCCGGCAAGCTCACCCGGGCCTACCGGCCACAGACCAACGGCAAGGTCGAACGCTTCAACCGCACCCTGCTGGAGGAGTGGGCCTACCTGCGACCCTACGCGAGCAACGACGAACGAACCGCCGCCCTGACAGACTTCCTGCACAACTACAACCACCACCGTTGCCACACCGCACTCGGCGGCCACCCACCAATCAGCCGCGCGAACAACGCTTCAGGTCAATACAGCTAGGGCCTGTCTGATGAGTGGCGCAGTCCGCCCGGAGGGCGGGGGTCGCGGCGTCTGGTGCGTGCGATCGCAAGGCGGAGGGTCGTCCTCGTACTGGGCGTACATGGACGATCCCGACAACGACAGCGAGCGTGCGTGCCAGGCGTCACGACCCAGGCGGGATTTATCAGACAGGCCCTAGCGCACCTTGTAGGCACGGATGACCTCCTGGCTGACGGTGTTGCCCTGCCCGTCCCGGGCGGTGGTGCGCAGCGAGACGAAGCCCGTCTGCTGTTCACCGCACGGCGCGGGGACGACGGCGCGGAACGCACCGTTGCGGGTCTGCTCGGTGGGGACGGCGGTCCAGGTGCGTCCGTCGTCGAACGACGCCTGCACGGTGGCGCCGGTCAGGGCGACCGGGTCGGACGTGGTCTGGTGCTCCCCGGTGAGGGTGAGCGGGAAGGAGCTGTTGGCCGGCGCGCTGTTGTCCAGCCGGAAGGCGCCGTCCAACTTGACGTTGAGCAGGGACAGCTCCGCGTCGCAGTCGCCCTTCGCCGAGGAGAAGCCCCACTCCGTCGCGACCCTGGTGGACAGCGGGAACGACGGCGCCCCGTGCCGGTAGTCCAGTTTGAGGGCGTAGCGGGCGGACGCGTCGGGCAGTTTCTCGGCGACCAGGTACCCCGACGGGTCGTCGCTGGCGGCGACCTCCTGGCCGTCGCGGAGCAGGGTGAGGTGGCTGGTGGTGTCGGCGCGGTCGGTCCCGCCGACGTTGCCACGTCCTGAGGGACTGGCCGGGTACACGTGCGCGACCAGCATGTCGGCACAGCGCGCGGTCTCGACCCAGGGGCTGAACGCGGCGGCGTTCCAGTTCTCCACGTACCGCCCGCCGGCCGCGTAGGTCCTGGGCGGGCTGCCGCCGAACCACCCGGGGAGGGAGCTGGACCGGTGGTCCCAGGTGAAGTCGGGCCCGGGGGTGAAGTACTCGGTGGCCTCGCCGGGCGCGGCGACGTCGTAGAAACCGCCGCTGCTGAACCCGCTCCCACGGAAGGACACGAGGTTGTTGCGGCTGCCGGTGCCGGGCTCCGCGGAGTGGTACCTCGCCCGGACCTGGGCCAGGTCCTTGTCGTGCGCGGTGAAGCGCGGGGTGGCGGGGACGGCGTCGTCGTGGGCGAACGCCAGGTTGTACAGGCGCCGGCCCGGGGTGTCCAGCGGGTCGGCGAGGGTCGCGAGGTAGAGGAAGGTGAACGGTCGTGACGTCACCGGCGCGGTGCTGGGCACCGCGTACAGCGGCTGGTCGTCGAAGGCGTAGGCGGTGTTCTCGACCAGGCTGCCGTTGTTCATCGTCTCGCTCACACCGATGTGCCGGACGGTCGGCCTGGCGGCGGCGCTGTCCACGGTGGTGGTGACCGGCACACCCCGGCGGGCGTCGGCGGTCAGGGTCAACGGGGCCTTGCCCACGGTCACCTCCTCGGAGATCAGGGTGACGCTTCCTCCCGAGTAGCTGAACACCAGGAGGCTGTAGGTGCCGGGCGGCGCGTCGCCGACGAACGCCCCGTCCCGCTCCTCGAACGGGATGCTCTCCGCGTGCTCGACGTCCACGAGGAGGTACCCGTACCCGCCGTCGTGGTTGCCGGCGCGGTCGATGACGTCGAGGGTCACCGGGTACGTCTCCCGCTGGGCCAGGAGGCTCAGCGCCGTGCGGATCACGGTGCCGTCGGCGCCCCGCGCGGTGAGGGTCCCGCGGTAGGTGGTGCCGGGGGTCACCGCGTCGGGCCGCGTGGTCAGCGGCACCTGGAGGGTGCCGTGCGCGGGCACGGTGACCGAGGTGCCGTCGAGGGCGTAGACCGGCGCGGCGTTGCCCTGGTCATCGGTGACGTCCAGCGCCAGGTCCAGGGACAGCGGTGTGTCCCCGTCGTTGTGGTAGGTCACGGTCCTGGTCGCGGGCGTGCTCTGGGACCAGGGCAGCACCGTGGACACCGTGCTGGGACTGGCGTGGGCGGGCTGCCCGACGGCCCTGGCGACATCGACGAGGCCGGTGCCCTGCTCGAACACGTCGTTCCCGGCGTGGGGTTCCGCGCTGCTGGTCAGAGCCGCCTTGAGCTGGTCCGCCGACCAGTCGGGGTGTTGCTGCGCCAGGATGGCGGCGGCCCCGGCCACATGGGGGGTCGCCATGGAGGTGCCGCTGAGCGCGGTGTAGTGCTCACCGACCGGCTCCCCGCGTTCGGTGCCCTGTGCCCGCGCGGCGACGATGCCCGTCCCCGGGGCGGTGATCTCGGGTTTGACCGCGTGGTCGCGCACCCGGGGGCCGCGGTTGGAGAAGCCGGCCAGGACGCCGTCGCGGTCGACGGCGCCGACCGCGAGCGCGGCGTCGGCGGACGCCGGGGTGGACACCGCCTGGGGCATGCCGTCGTTGCCCGCGGCGACCACGAACAGCGTGTCGGACGACGCGGTGAGCGCGTTGACCGCCTGGGCCATGGGGTCGGTACCGTCCGTGGGCCCGGCGCCCAGGCTCATGTTGACCACGTCGGCGCCGCTGTCCGCGGCCCACTGCATGCCGGCGATGATCTGTGACTCCGTGCCCCAGCCGTCGTCGGTGAGGACCTTGCCGACCAGCAGTTGGGCGTCCGGGGCCACCCCGACGTACGTGCCGTCGGCCGCCGCCCCGCTGCCGGTGATGATCGACGCCACGTGGGTGCCGTGCCCTGAGCCGTCGGCGACACCGGCGGGGTTGCCGGTGAAGTCACGGGAGTCGGACACGGCGTCGGTCAGGTCGGGGTGTTCCGCGTCGATCCCGGTGTCCAGGACCGCCACCCGCACCCCCTTGCCGGTGAGGCCGCTGCTCCACGCCTGCGGGGCCTTGATCTGGTTGACGCTGCGGTCGAGGTCCGCGCGGACCACGCCGTCGAGCCAGATCCGGGAGACCCCGGGGGCGAGGGTCCGCTGTCCCGCGCTGCCCCTGGCCCTGGCGGTGGTGCCGTCCTCGGTCACCGAGGCCCAGAAGTCCTCGGCACGGACCTTGGCCGGGGCGACGGCCTGCCCCCGGATGCTGCGCAGTTCCGGGCCGGATCGGCCCGTGTCCAGCGCGGCGCGGGCCTGGCTGCCCGCGGTGCCCTGGGCGTAGCCGACGATCAGCGGCAGCGTGGAGCGGGACGCGTCGTCGTAGCCCATGGCCACGAGTCCCTGGACGTCGAAGAGCCGCTCGTCCAGCCGGCCCTGCCGGACCAGGGCGAGGGCGTCCGACGGCAGCACGGTGACCCGGTCGCCGGTGACACTGCGGACGAACCCGACGTCCTTCCTGCCCTCCCCCGGCTCTATCGTCAGGCCCTTGCTGCCGTTCTCGGTGGTGAGCGTTACCCGGTCGCCGGTGATCAGCGTCACCGTGTGCGTCCCGGCCGGTTTTCCCCCTGGCCTGTCGCCGGCGGACGCTGGCCCACCGGTGTCCTCCCCGACCGCGGGGGTGGCCGTGGCGCCGGTGGCCAGCGCTATCGCCGCGATCAGCAGCGCGTACCGACGGCGTGGATGTCTTGGTCTCATGGCGATACCTGTCCCTCGTACGGACCGTTCGCCCCTGCGTACTCCCGCTGTGCCCCCGGGGGTTGCACGGCGGCGCGGGATCGTCGCGGACGGCCGGGAGCCGCCGGCGGCCCGGGCCGCCGGGTCCTGCCGCGGTGTCAGGGTGCGTGCTCCCGCGCCGTCCGGCTCCGGAACGGAGGGAGCCGGGCGAGCGCCGGGGCGAGGACGACGGTGAGGACGAGGCCGACCAGCAGGCCGTACAGCGGGGGGCCGGGCCGGGAGATGCCGGAGGCCACCAGCAGGGCGGTGGCCGCCGCGGGCGGGTGGTGGGCACGCAGCAGGGTCAGCAGGACGAGGGTGCCGCCGACGGCCAAGGATTGGGCACCGATCCGGGGCCAGGGGGCCTCGTTCGACACGGTGACGGGCGGGTGGTCCCACAGGTCGAACCCGGCCAGGCAGGCGAGGGCGCAGGCCAGGGCGGCACCGTGGCCGAGCACCGCGTTGCGCACCCGGGCGGTGACGCTGTCGGGGTGGACGAGGACGAGGTACGCGGTGGGTCCCAGGGTGCTGGTGAGCGTCGTCCAGCCGATCGCCTGCCCCAGGGCACCGACGGCCGTCAACAGGGCGGCCGACAGCACGAAGAGCCGCGCCGCCACCGCGGCCCGGCCCGGCCAGGGGCCGTCGTCCCGCCCGTCCCTCTCCGGTCCCACCCTGGTGGCCTCCTTCGGCGGCGGTCCTCCGTGTGCGGTCCCGCTCCGGCGAGCCGTCGCTTTCCCCCTCCCCCCGGGGGGCGTGCGCGGGACGGCCGGTGGTCCTGGAGGTGCGGACGACCGCGGCGGGCTCCGACGGCTTCCGACGGCGTGCGGCGCCCTACCCGGAGGGCTGCTGGTCGCGTCGGGCCGCGGCGGTGCCGCGGGGAGCGGGCCTGGTGTGGACGTAGAGCTGGCGTCGGTCGCCGACGTCGAGGGGCCGGGGCAGCGGCAGTTCGTACCGCACAGGGCGGCTGTGGTCGGCGAGTTGCCTTCGCGGGTTGTAGACGTCGTTGAAGCGCCACAGCATGCGGGCGAAGTTGGTCTGGCCGCGGACGAGGTTGCCGCCGAGGACGCGGGCCGCGCCCAGCGCCGTGCGCAGGCCGAGGTGTTTGCGGTTGATCACGGCCTGGGTGCGGACCAGTTCGCGGTAGAAGAGGTCGAGCGGGAGGGTGGTGGGAACGACGGCGTGCTGGATGTCGAAGAGCCGGTAGTCGCGGGTGGTGAGCCGGCGCGACTCGGTGTGCCAGACCTCGGTGCCGGGGTAGGGGGTCATCACGGTCAGGTGGACGATCTCCGGCACGGACAGCGCGAACTCCCGCACGACGCGGAAACGCTCCTCGTCCCAGGAGGGATCGACGATCAGGTTGATCGCGACCGTGATGCCCAGCCTGCGGGCCGTCCGCAGGGCGCGGAAGTTCTCGTCCGGGCTGATCCGCTTGCGGTACAGGTCGAGGCCCTCGGCGTCGATGGCCTCCATCCCCAGGAACATGTACTTCAGACCCAGCCGGTGCCAGCGTTCGAACACCTCCGTGTTGCGCAGCAGGACGTCGGCCCGGGTCTCCAGGTAGTACCTCTTGCGGATGCGGCGGCGTTCCAGTTCGGCGGCGATGGCGTCGCCGTGCTCGGGGCGGATGAAGGCGACGTCGTCCACGATGAACACGTTCCGCTCGCGGATGCTCGCCATCTCCTCGGCTGCCGCGTCCGGTGACGCCTTGCGGTAGCTGCGCCCGTAGAACGTCCACGCCGAGCAGAAGGAGCAGTCCCAGGGGCAGCCCCGGGTGAACTCGATGGAGGCGCACGGGTCGAGTTCCCCGATGAAGTAGCGGCGCCGGTGTCGCAGCAGGTCACGCGCGGGGCGGGGCGAGTCGATGCTGTGCAGCATCCGCGGGGCTGGGCCGCGGCCCTCACGGGTCACCACCCCAGGCGCTGCCGTAACGTCACCGTCGGCGGCGGCCTCGAGGAGGGGGCCCACGGCGGTCTCGCCCTCGCCCCGGACGACCGCGTCGACGGCGCCGTCGGCCTGTTCGAGCACCTCGTCCGCGACGAAGGAGACGCTGTGGCCGCCGAAGAAGACGAAGGCGCCGGGCACGATCCGTTTGGCCTGCTGGGCGATCCCGATGGCCTCGGGGATGTTCGCCAGGTAGTTGAGCGAGACACCGACCGCCTCGGGGCGGAAGGAGGCGACGGCCCGTGCGAGCGCGGCGGGGGGTTCCGTCTGCAGGTCGAGGACACGGACCTCGTGGCCCGCGTCGCGGGCGGCACCGGCCACGCGCTCCAGCCCGAGGGGCTCGAGCCGGAGGAAGATCTCCGAGTACATCAGGGCACTCGGATGGACCAGCAGCAGGCGCATACGCGAACTCCAGCCAGGAACAACGGTGTGATCATCACCTGTGTCCGGAGAACGCGTCGGGGTAACGCCACGAGGGTCACGACCACCCCTCGGGGGTTCACCATCGACCTGATGGCCCAACAGGGACGCCCGAGCCCTCCGTCTCGTCGTCCCCCCGCCACCCGCCGGGCTAATACCGCGCCCGGGCGGAATGCGGAAGCTGGCAGCGGGGCATCCGGTTGACGTGCTCGTGTGCGACCTGGCCACCCACGTCGGGCGACGCCCCCGGTCCGGGGCCGCGCCGGGCGGCAGACGCGGCCCGTGAGGGGCGTCCTGCGTTCGGCTCCGCGACGTGCCACCGGAGCCGTGGGGCGCCGGGCGGACGCCGCGGTGGGCGGTCGTGCCCGGCTGAAGGTGATCGCGTTGCTGAGCGCCGTGATCGGGCTGGACGGGGCGGACAAGGCCACCGTCTCGGTCAACGCCGGGGACATCGAGAACGCCTTCCAGGTGGGGCACACCGACATCGGGCTGCTGATCTCCCTCACCTCCCTGACCGGGGCGCTGTGCACGCTGCCCGCCGGCGTGCTGGTCGACCGGATCGCCCGGACCCGGCTGCTCGCGGTGAGCGTGGTGCTCTGGTCGGCCGCCACCCTGCTCGCCGGCGCGTCCGGCTCGTACCTGTGGCTGCTGCTGTCGCGTGTCGCCCTGGGTGCCGTGACGGCGACTGCCGCGCCCGCCGTGGCCTCGCTCATGGGCGACTGCTTCCCCGCCGCCGAGCGTGCCCGGTTGTACGGGTACGTCCTGGCCGGGGAGGTGCTGGGCACCGGGGCCGGCTATGTGCTGTCGAACACCGTCACGGCGCTCCTGACCTGGCGCTACTCCTTCGCCTGGCTGGCGTTTCCGGGGGCGTTCCTCGCCTGGGTGCTGTGGCGCGTACCCGAACCCCCGAGGAGCGGCGGAGACTGGCTCCGTCCGGGTCTGCGCCACATCCCCTCCGGCGGGGGCGGCGTCAAACACCAGCCCGACCGGTCCGAGGAGGTCGCCCGGTCCGAGGAGGTCGCCCGGGGCGCGGGGGTGGCGCCGGAGCCGGTCCGGGGCACTGCCGGGGGCCCCGCCGCGCAACCGTACCCGGGCCGGGTGCTCCACGAGGACCCGGCGTGCATGCCGGCCTGGCGCGCGTTCGTCTACGTGCTGCGCATCCGCACCGTCGTGTTGATGATCGTGGCCTCGACCCTCGCCTACTTCTTCTTCGCCGGTCTGCGCACCTTCGCCCTGTTCTACGTCATCCACCACTACGGGGTGGGCCGCTTCACGGCCGGCGCCATGACACTCCTGATCGGCGTCGGTGTCCTGGCGGGCCTGCTGCTCGGCGCCAGGGCACCGGACTGGGCGCTGTGGCGGGGCCGGGCCAACGGCCGGGTGCTGGTCCCCGCCGTGGTGCTGCTCACCGCACCACTGGCCTTCGCCCCCGGGCTCACCACCGGGTCACCGGTCCTCGCGGTGCCGTTGCTCGCGCTCGGCGGCGCGCTGCTCGCCGCCGCCAACCCGCCGCTGGACGCGGCCCGGTTGGACATCGTCCCCCCGGGCCTCTGGGGCCGGTCGGAGGGCACCCGGACATTCGTGCGCACGTCGGGGGAGTTCGTGGGCCCCCTGCTCTTCGGGGCGCTCTCCTCCCAGGTGTTCACCGGGCGTGGTGGCACCGGCGGCCTCGAGACCACCTTCCACCTGGGCCTCGTCGCCCTGTTCGCCGCGGGTCTGGTCTCCCTCCTCGCCCTGCGCACCTACCCGCGGGACGTCGCGACGGCGCTCGAGTCGGCCCGCGTGGCGGGCAGCGGCCCGGGCTGACCAGGTGGTGCAGGAGGACAAGGGCCGGCGGCGGGGGCCGTCCGGGTCCGGTGCTGCTCTTGGGCCGGGTCGAGGGGTGCGCGTACGGTGACGCGTGAGCAACACGTGGTCGCGGTGGCGCGGAACGGCGGGTGTGTTCCGCCTCTCCCCGTCCTGGCGGCCGCCCCGTGTCCCGCACCGACCCTGACGAAGTGAGGCAGATGGTGGCCATACCGCAGACCGCGCCCTACGGTTCGTGGACCTCACCGGTGACCGCCCGGCTCGCCGCGGCGGACGGACGCGTCCCCGAGTGGGCGGACACCGTGGGGGACGAGATCTGGTGGGTCGAGTCACGCCCGGCCGAGGGGGGCCGGTACACCCTGGTGCGCCGTCCCGCCGGCGGTGGCCCCGGGGTCGAGGTCCTCGCCTCGCCGTGGAACGTGCGCAGCCGGGTCATGGAGTACGGGGGCCGTCCCTGGGCGGGCGCCCCCGGCCCTGACGGACGCCCCGTCGTGGTCTTCGTGGACTTCGCCGACCAGCGGATGTACCGGCTGGACGCCCACCCCACCGACGGACCCGACGCCGAGCCGGTGCCGTTGACCCCCGTCCCACCGCTCCCCAGCGGTCTGCGCTACGCCGACCTGACGGTGCTGCCCGACCGCGGCGAGGTGTGGTGCGTCCTGGAGGAGCTCACCGGGCCCCGTCCCGGCGACCTGCGACGGTTGTTGGTCGCGGTGCCGTTGGACGGTTCGGCGGCCGACGACCGCGGCGGGATCAGACGGCTCGGCGGCGACACCCGTTTCCTCACCGGCCCGCGGCTCTCCCCCGACGGCGGCCGGGTGGCCTGGCTCGGGTGGGACCACCCGGCGATGCCGTGGGACAGCACCGAGCTGAAGGTGGCGGAGGTGGCCGCGGACGGGACGTTCACCGCCTGCCGCACCGTCGCCGGCGGCCCCGGGGAGTCCATCGCCCAGGTGGAGTGGACGGCCCCGGGAGCCCTGCTGACCGCCAGCGACCGCGGTGGCTGGTGGAACCTGTACCGGATCGACGCGGACACCGGCGTGGCGACCGCGCTGTGCCCGCGGCAGGAGGAGTTCGCCGGGCCGCTGTGGCAGCCGGGGTACCGGTGGTTCGCCCCGCTGCGCGACGGACGGATCGCGGTGGCCCACGGCGTCGGCGCCCAGCGGCTCGGGGTGCTCGACCCGAGCACCGGCGCGCTCACCGACGCCACCGGCCCCTGGACCGAGTGGACGCCCTGCGTCGCCGTGAGCGGCACCACCGTCGTGGGCGTCGCCGGGGGACCGCACCGCGCGTTGGAGGTGGTGGCCACGGACCCGGACACCGGCCACACCGAGGTGGTGGGGTGCCCGCACCGGGACGTCGTGGACCCCGCCTACGTCCCCCAGCCGGTCCTGCGCACCTTCACAGGACCGGACGGCCGGGACGTCCACGCCCACGTCTACCCGCCGCGGAACCCCGACGTCACCGCGCCACAGGGCGAGCTCCCGCCCTACGTGGTGCGGGCACACGGTGGCCCCACCGGGCGTGCCACGCCCGTCCACGACCTGGGCGTCGCGTTCTTCACCACCCGGGGCATCGGCGTGGTCGACGTGGACTACGGCGGCTCCACCGGGTACGGCCGCGCCTACCGCGACCGGCTCCGTCAGAACTGGGGCGTGGTGGACGTCGAGGACTGCGCGGCGGTGGCCGCGGCCCTGGCCGCCGAGGGCACCGCGGACCCGGCCCGGCTGGCGATCCGCGGGGGCAGCGCCGGCGGGTGGACCGCCGCGGCGTCACTGACCACCACAGACACCTACCGCTGCGGCGTGATCAAGTACCCGGTGCTCGACCTGACCCAGTGGGCCGACGGGGAGACCCACGACTTCGAGTCGCGCTACCTCGACACCCTGGTGGGGCCCCTGCCGCAGTCCGCGGACCGGTACCGGGAGCGCTCCCCGGTGCACCACGCCGACCGGCTCACCGTGCCGTTCCTGCTGCTCCAGGGGCTGGAGGACGAGGTCTGCCCGCCGAGGCAGAGCGAACGCCTGCTGGAAGGGCTCCGCGGGCGGGGCGTGCCCCACGCCTACCTGGCGTTCGAGGGCGAGCAGCACGGCTTCCGCCGGGCGGACACCCTGGTGGCCTGCCTCGAGGCGGAACTCGCGCTGTACGGGCAGGTCTTCGGCTTCGCCGCGCCCGGGGTCCCGGAACTGCGGCTCGTCCCCTCCTGACCGGGGCCGCCGGGTCCCGGCGCGGGGGCCGGCCGCCCAGCGGCCCCGCGCTCATGCCTCCGGCCGTCCCCCTCGGGGGAACGGCCGGAGGCTTTCTGGGGTGCGGTGGCTTACCTGACGAAGGTGAAGTACCGCCAGCTGCTGTGGGTGATGGTGTTCACGGAGTCACCGGACGCGGAGGTACCGGGGATGTAGGAGGAACGGATGCGGAAGCGGTACCCGGGCTCGTTGAAGCCGACGAGCTGCACCCCCGGGGTGCCGACCGGGAAGTAGTCGTTGTCGACGTCGTTGTAGTGCCAGGCGCCGTTGGCGTACACCTGGATGGTGATCCGGTACCTGCGGTACTCGTAGGCCGACATCGACGTCTTGTGCACCGGCGTGGCGGTCGTCTTGAAGTACTGGTAGTAGAGGCTGCCGATCTTCGCCGTCTTGTAGCTGCCGCTCAGGCTGGTGGCGACCCTGACCCTGGTGCCCACCCAGGAACTGGCCGTCCTGCCCAGGGTGCGGGAGTCCCCGGCGAAGGTCGCGGAGACAGTGGTGTCCCTGGTCAGCGTGATGGTGGCGGAGATGTTGCCCTCGCTGTTCACGACGGCGGTCCGCACCAGCCGCTTGGGGGCGTAGAGCCCCTCGGGGTCCGCGTAGATGGACACCGTGCGGTTCTTGTAGGTGGCGCCCAGGTGCGCGGTGAACTTCACCTCGCTGCCCCAGGCATAGACCTTCTTGTTGTTGTTCAGGGTCAGTGTGGTGGCGGTGCGGGAGACGAGGACCGAGTCCGACGCGTAGGTCGGGGTGTGGGTGGCGCTCCCCGCGTAGCTGACCTTGTAGGTCACCGTGCCGCCGGACGGCGGGGTGTCGGAGAACGAGAACGTCCCGTCCGCGTTGAGGGTCTTGGTCCCCAGCGATTTGCCGGTGGGTGACTCCATGTCGGTACGGGTGACCGTCAGCGGGGTGCCCGCCGGGAGCGGCAGCGACGCGGAGACCGTCCCGGACACGGTGAGCGGCTTGGCCCGGGTGGCGGTGCTCGGCGCGTTCACCGTGATCTTCGTGACCGACTTGCGCGGCGCGGAGAGGACGCGCAGGGTGTGCGTCCCCCCGTTGTTGGAGACCGCGAACAGGCGCGTCCCGTCCGGCTCCCAGGCCAGGCCCGCGGTGCCGAGGTTCTCGGAACCACTGGTGCTGGAGAACATGTAGTTCCGCAGCGGTGTGGTGGCACCCGGCTGGAAGATCTGGATGTCCGGTTCCGACCAGGACTCACTGCCGGCGGCGACCGTCCCGTCCTCGGCGATGGCCACCGCGTTGGGGTAGTAGGCCGTGGCGTAGGCCGGCTGCTCGGAGAGGTCGGTCGTCTGCCAGACCCGGTGCTGGGTGCCGGACCGGTTGGCGGTGACGAGCCGAGTGCCGTCCGGGGTGAGCGCCAGGTCGTCGATGCTGCTGGTCGACGTCGTCTGGGACCGCGCGGTCAGACCGGCCCGGTCGCCGGCGACGTCGTACACCGCGAGGCTGGACTGGTCGGTCGCCGTGGCCAGGGTGCCGGGCGCACCCGGGGTCGCGGCGAGCCGTGGCGCCCGGGTGAACTCGACGTCACCTTCCTGGCCGAGCGTCACCACGGGTTCCGCGCCGGACAGGTCGAGTGAGCCCAGGTCGCCGTCGCTGCCGCTGCCGTACCCGAACCAGAGCTTCTGCCCGGCGAGCGCGAGGTGCCTCGGAGTGGTTCCCTCACCCGTGGCGTACCGGCCGGACTCGGTCAGGCTGGCGGTGTCGAAGGCGGTGATGGCGCTGGCCCCGGGCACCGCGGCGTACAGCGTCGCGTAGTCGGGGGCGAGTTGGAGGCCGGTCACCCCGGGCAGGTCCGGGACGGTGCCCACGACGGTGCCGGTGTAGTCAGTGGCGACGATCTTGCCGCTCTGCGGGTCACTGATGAAGATCCGCTGGTGGACCTTGTCCACCACGATGTCCCCGCTCGACGTGATCGGCAGGGACCTGCTGCTGTCGGCCGCCGCAGTGCCGGCGCCGAAGAGAGCAACAGAGCTGAAGAGGACCGCTAAGGCTGTAGCGGTCGAGATTCTGCGCACACGCACAGTGGTGTAACCCCCACGGAAAAGAGGGCCGCGCTGCGCCCGCTGGGTGCGGGCCGCGGCTGGTACGCGCAGCGTAGGGCATTCAACGGACAGGTGCGGCGGAATTATGAAGCAGATGTGGATGGAACGTGACTTTTCTTCGTCCGTTCGCTGATGAGGCGTCGGCGGCGGCGCGGGCCGACTCGGCCAGTTCGGCGAACTGGTCGGCGAGCGAGGCGATGACGTGGGGGCGCAGCCTGTCGTACGTGTACCGGTCGCACACGGGCCGTTCGCCAGCGAGCGGGTCCGAACCGAACGCGCCGTCGCCCGGCATGAGGACGATGTGGCCGCGCGTCAGCACCGCGCACGCCTCGACGCCGGGGAGGGCACCACCGGCGACGCCGTCGTACCCGTCCTCGAGAACGCCCCAGCGTGCGTGACACACCAGCATTAATCTGACGGGATGAAGAGGTCGAAGGGGAAGTTGGTGCCGCGCCCGACCGCGCGCGTGGTGGTGCTGGACGACGCCGACCGACTGCTGCTGTTCTCCACCCGGGACGAGGCGGACGAGCGCGTCCGCTGGTTCACCCCCGGTGGAGGCGTCAAGCCGGGCGAGACCCACGAGCAGGCAGCGGTGCGGGAGTTGCGGGAGGAGACCGGGCTGACGACGGTGTCGCTGGGCCCGGAGATATGGCGGGGGCGTCCCTGGGTGGCGGTGTGGAAGGGCGTCGCCCGCGAGGTGCAGCAGCGCTACTACCTGGCCCGGGTGACCGCCTTCGCGGTGGACACCTCCGGTCTCGAGAAGGTGGAGAGGGCCGTGATCACCGGACACCACTGGTGGACCCCCGCGGAACTGGCCGCCACCCAGGAGCTGCTGCGGCCGACCGGGTTGCCGACGTTGGTGGCGTCGCTCCTGGCGGACGGCCCACCGGACCAGCCGATCACGGTTGACGGCTGAGAGCCGGCTCGGTAGCCAGCACCAGGGTGACCTCGACCGGAGCGCCCGACGGCAGGCTGGCCACGCCGACCGCTGCCCGGACCGGCGCCGGCCCGGGCAGCAGGGCGCGCAGGCGGGAGCTCGCACCGTCCGCGACCCGGCTGTGCTCGGTGAAGCCAGGCGTCGCGGCGAGGTACACGGTCATGGAAATCCCCGAGGTCAGCCGTAGTCCGGCCGCCTCCGCCGCCCGCCGGCCCGCCTCGACCGCGCGGGCCGCGGCCAGGGCCGCCAACGGCACCGCCTGGAGAGCCGTCAGGTCAGCTCCGAGCACTCCGACCACGGGCAACCCTCCGTCCGCACGGGGCGTCATCCCCGCGGTGAACACCAGCCCGCCGACCACCCGGGCCGCCTGGTAGTCGCCCTGGGGCACCGGCGCGTCCGGTGTCGGTGTGGCGGCACTCACCGCTGCGGTCCCACGTCGCACGAGGTGAGCACCTCGTGGCCGTCGTCGGTGACCAGCACGGTCGCGGACAGCCCGATCCCCGCGGTGCCCCGAACGCGCAGCGTGGGCACCACGTGGACGACCATTCCCGGGGCGAAGGCCCGTTGTTCGTTCTCGCCCAGCGACAACAGGTGCCCCTCCCCCCAGTCCGGGGCGAAGGCGATGCCCACCGAGTAGCCGCTGCGCTTGCGGTAGGTGTGGGCGAGCCCGGCGTCGGCGATCGCCTCCTTGCAGGCGGCGTGCGCGGCGGCGGGCGAGCCGCCGGGGCGGACGTGGGCCAGCGCCGCGTCCCTGGCCCGGGCACAGGCGGTGGCCATGGCCGCGGCCTCACCAGCCAGTGCCCCGGTCCACACCGTGTGCATCAGGGGCGCGTTGTAGCGCCCGCACGTGGCCGACATCTCCAGCAGCACCGCCTCGTCCCGCTGGATGACCCGGTCCGACCAACTGGCGTGGATCGTGCCGGCCCGTGGACCGGAGGCCACGAACGGCTCCATGCCGAAGTACTCGGAGCCGGAGGCGATCAGCGCCTCGAACGCGGCAGCGGCGACCGTGCGCTCCGAGGCGCCGGGAACGGCCGCGGACGCCGCCGCGGCCACACCGGCGTTGGTGCTGCGCGCCGCGGCCCGGATCTGCGCGATCTCCAGCGGCGACTTCACCAGTCGGGCGGCGGCCAGCACACCGTCGATGTGCGCCACCCGGGCCCCGCGGTCGCTGAGCAGCGCGCCGAGCCGGGCGAACGGCTCCGGCGGCAGGAACCAGGAACGTGCCTCCACTCCCACGGCGCGTGCGCCCGGGGCGAGTTCCGCCAGCAGGTCCGCGGTGGCCCGCACCGGGTCGGCGCTGTCCGGGAACCCGACGATCCGCTCCAGGTAGCTGGTGTCCGCGGCGTTGTCGGTCTCGGTCTGCCGCATCAGCAGCGCGGCGTCTCCGGCGGTCGTGACGACGAGGCACTGGTAGGTGTAGTAACCGGGCGTGGCGTGCCCGGAGAGGTAGCAGACGTTCTCCGGGGTGTGGACGACGACGGCGTCCAGTCCCTCGGCCTCCAGGGTGGCGCGCAGGGCGCCCAGCCGCTGCTGGTACTCGGACGGGGGGAAGACGGGGCTCACTGTGCTGCTCCTGTCATGGTGACGGCTGTGGTGCGGATACGGGTGAGCGGCGCCGGCGGCCCGGGGGCGAACATGTCGGTGCGCAGTTCGGCGAGGTAGCGCAGGGCACCCCGGACCCGGTCCACCTCCTCGGGGACGATGTCCGCGACGACGACCCCCGTGCCACCCGGGTGCGTGACCAGCGGGCGGCCGTCCGGGTGCCAGGCGGAGCTGCATCCGAAGTAGTGGTCGCCGGCGAGGTCCCCGACGGCGTTGACCGCCAGCGTGTAGACCGTGTTCTCCACCGCTCGCGCCGGGTGGTAGACGTGGTACCGGTAGGCGGTGGGGCCTTCGGCGAACGCCGAGCTGAACAGCACCGCGTGCGCGCCGGCACGGGCGTAGGCGCGGGTCAGCTCGGGGAAACCGGCGTCGTAGCAGATGCCGATCCCCACCGAGACCCCGCCGTCCTCGACCATCACCAGCTCCGCTCCCGGGGTGAACGCCGTCCGTTCCGGCCCCCACAGGTGGGCCTTGGCGTAACGGCCCCGGATGCGGCCGGTGGGGTCGAACACCAGCACGGCGTTCTGCGGTCGGGCAGGTGTTCCGCGACGGTCCGGCAGGTGGTCGGTCCCGCCCGGTTCGCCGCCGACCGGGTCGTCCGCGGTGACGAGCGCGGCCCCGAGGAGCACCCACATCCCGTGGCGGTCCGCCGCCTCGGCCAGTGGGGCGAGCACGGAGCCGGCGGGCCACCGCCCGTCGGCGGCGGGTGCGTCCAGCACGTAGCCGGGCCGGCCCGCCGCGATGGCCGCGGGGTCGTAGCCGCAGGCGAACAGCTCGGGCAGGGCAAGCAGGCGGGCGCCCGCACGGGCGGCCTCGGTCACCAGCCGCACCGCGGTGGCCACGTTGGTGGTGAGGTCGCCGGGGACACTGGCGGCCTGGCCCAGAGCGATCCTCAGACCCATCGCGGGCTCCCGCCGTCCAGCGCCTCGAGGAGGATGGCGCGGTACTGGTCAACGGCCTGTTCGAGCTCGCTGACGACGATGTGCTCGTCGAGCGCGTGCATCACCTCGAGGCGGCCGGGTCCGCACACCAGCGCGGGCACGCCCGCGGCCCTGAAGTGCGTCATGTCGCAGTTGACGGTGAGGCCGCCGAGGGCGTCGTCGGCTCCCGCGGCGGCCAGGGCCCGCTGGCAGAGCTGGACGAACGGGTGGTCCTGCGGGGTCTCGGAGGGCCCGCCGGTGCTCGGGGCGCACTCCACGACGGAGGCGTGCGCCCCGTGTCCCCCGGTGTTGAAGTCGGCGAGCACCGCGTCGATCGTGGCCAGCACCGACTGCGGGGTCTCGCCCGGGACCATCCGCCGGTCCAGGGTGATCCGGCACCGCTCGGGCACCGCGTTCGGGGCCTCGCCGCCGGCGATGAACACCGGGGTGCAGGTGGGTGCGCCGAGCAGGGGGTGGCCGTGGGCGGCGAGACCGGCGGCGTACTCCCCGAGCCGGTCGAGCAGGAGGCCCGCGGCGGTCACCGCGTTCACGCCGGCCCCGGGGTTGGCGGCGTGCGCGGCCACCCCGACGACCTCGATCACCGGCCGGACCGAACCCTTGTGGGCGGTCAGCAGGCGCATCCCGGTGGGCTCGCCCACGATGACCGCGTCGGGCAGCCGTCCGTCCCGCCGGAGCCGGGGCACCAGGTGACGGGCACCGGCGGAGTCGCCCTCCTCCTGGGAGACGGCGGAGAACACCACCTCCCCGTGCAGCCGGTCCCGGTCCGGGCCGCGGACCAGGTCGATCGCGGCGCAGGCCATGGCCGCGAGGGGGCCCTTGGCGTCGGCGGCCCCGCGCCCGTACAGCCGTCCGTCGCGCAGCGTCGGTCGGAACGGCGGGCTGGTCCAGCCGCTGCCCGCGGGGACCACGTCCAGGTGGGAGTTGAGCATCACCGAAGGACCGGTCGGGGCGAAGCGGTGGCGTGCGGTGAGGTTGACCCGGCCCGGCCCCAGGCGTTCGGTCTCCACCTCGAACCCCGCCTCGGACAGCCGCTCGGCGAGCAGCTCGGCGGTGCTCTCCTCCTCGCCGGTGGGGGTCGTGGAGTCGCACGCCACCATGGCGGTGAGCAGGTCCAGGACGGTGCTGTCGGGTGCGCCGCCGGAGGCGGTGACCGGGGCGGTGATGCTGCTGCTCATACCAGTTCCTTGCCTTCGGGTGCGGGTGTGCCCGCGCCGGCGGGTCCCCCGCCGGACCAGGGTCCCTGGCGCCGCGCGCCGGAGCGGGAGTGCTGCCCCAGAGGGGTGAGTTCCGCGGGGTGGAGGGTGACGCGCACCCCGAGGCCGGGCCCCCGCGGGAGGCCGACGGCGCCGGCACGCAGCTCCAGGCCCTCGGTGACGTCGCGGGCGACGTTGGCGCAGCCCCAGAGTTCGGCCACGGCGGTCCCGAGTCCCGCCGCCAGGTGCGTGGTGGTGGCGCAGCCCAGCCGGCCGCAGTCCATCTGGCCGAGCCCCACGTCCAGGCCGTGGCCGCGGGCCGCCGCCACGGCGGCGGTCAGCGCGCCGACGGTCCCGGTCTTCTCCAGTTTCAGGTGGACGCCGTCCACGGCCCCGAGGGCGGCGAGAGCGTGCACGTCGGAGGCGCCGCGCACCGATTCGTCGGCCCAGACGGGCACTCGGGCCACGGAGCGCACCGCGGCCAGCGCGGCGGGGTCGTCCGGTGGGGTGGGCTGTTCCAGCCAGGCCACGCCCTGGTCGGCGAGCCAGGCCGTGGCGCTGATCGCGGTGGCCGGGTCCCAGCCGCCGTTGGCGTCCACGGCGATGGCCACCACGCCGGCACCGACCGCTCGGTCCACGGCCCGCCGTGCGAGGGTCACCCGGGCCCGGTCCTCCTCCGGTCGGCCACCGACCCGGATCTTGATCCGGCCGAAGCCCGCACGGGCTGCCTCGGCCGCCAGCACTCCGGCTTCCTCCGCGGTGCCGAAGCCGATCTGGGCGTGCGTCGCCAGCGACCGCGGGCCCCGCCCTCCCGGCGGGCCGGCACCGGGCAGGGTCGCCCAGAGCGGAAGCCCGCGGGAGCGGGCCTCGGCGTCGCGGGTGGCGACGTCCAGCAGCATGGCGGCGGGTGGACACCGCTCGGCGAGGGCGTCGGCGAGGGCGGACGGGGCGCCCCACACCGGGTCGGTGACGGGTGGCAGGCCGGCCAGGGCGGCGACGATGTCGCCGGTGGTGTGGTGGGTGGCGTACTCACCGTTGCCCCTGGTCTCCGCCCACCCCACGTGCCCGGTGGCCAGGGTGAGGCGCAGCAGCACCACGGTGAGTTCGCCGGTGTCCGCGGTGGTGTGCCGCAGCCGGCGGCGCAACGGGAGGCCGACGACGCCGTACGCGGCCTGCGTCACGACCGCCGCGGTGCCGGTCACGCCGGCCCCAGAGCGCCCACGACGTCGATGATCCGGTCGAGGGCGGCGTCCCAGACGGCCTCGTCCTGGGCGAAGCACAGTCGCATCCGCCCGGTGCCCGCGGGGCCGAACTGGTAGCCGGGGTTGACCACCACGCCGGCCTTCTCCTTCAGGGCGAGGGCCACCTCCTGGTCGCTGGCCGCGGTCAGGACCTCGGGGAAGACGTAGGCGGTGCCGTAGCTGGCGTTCACCCGGAACAGCGAGGAGTCGTTGAGCTTCTTCACCGTGGTGTCGCGTAGGGCCTGGTACTCCCTCAGCCGCCGCTCGAGGAAGGTGCCGTCCTCGGCGATCCACCGCGCCAGCAGGTGCTGGGCGTAGGAAGGGGCGCGCAGCGCGGTGCAGGACTGGACGTCCTCCATGGCATCGACCAGGGGGCGGGGGCCGACGGCGACACCGAGCCGGTACCCGGAGAGCGACTCGGTCTTGGACGGACCGAGCAGGGTCACCGTCCGCTCGGCCATGCCCTCGAGCGCGGCGATGTGATGAAACGTTTCTCCGTCATAGACCAGCCGGCAGTACAGCTCGTCGGCGATGACCGCGAAGTCAAACCGACGTGCGAGGTCGGCGATCGCCGTGATCGTTCCCTCGTCGTAGACGGCGCCGGTCGGGTTGTTGGGGTGGGAGAACACCATGAGCCTGGGTCGCTCGGCGGCTGCCCGTTCCAGCGCGTCGAGGTCCAGCGTCGGGCGGGCGCCGCGACCGGTGTCGCCCTCGTGCGGCCAGACCATCGGGATCCGGCGCACCTCGGCGCCGAAGTAGCGCAGCATCCGCTCGGTGGACAGGTAGTCGGGGTCGGGCAGCAGCACCAGGTCACCCGGCGACAGCAGGGCAGCGAGCGCCACGAACAGCGCCCCCTGGGTTCCCGGGGTGAGGATCACGTCGGTGGGCCCGGTCGCGGGTATCCCCAGGACGGTGGACACGTTGTCCGCCACGGCCTCGCGGACGGCCCGGTCGCCCCGGTACGGCGTGTAGGTCATGCCGCTGCCGCCGGCCGCGTCAACGAAGGTGGGCAGTGCCCACGCCGGAGGGGGGAATCGGTGGGTGTCGGCGTAGGTGGCGTCCAGGAGCTCCGCGGGGCCGGGAGCGTTCTCCAGGGCGCGTTCCGCGTCGCGCAGCGACATGCCGAGCTGACCGGACAGCTCGGGCATGGACAGGCGCTGGATGGCCTCGGGCAGGTCGAACACGGTGGAGGTTCCTCACTTCCTCGGACGCACCGCGCGGGGCGGCACTTCGCCGTCATCGGGTGCGTGGGCGGGTCGGGACTGCGTCGTCCGGTGGTTCCGCGCGGCTGCTCCTAAGCTGGTGCGCGCGTCGGAGGGCACCGAGGCACTGTCGGAGAACGTCGCCGGTTGGTCACCGATCGTCCCGGTCAACAGGGTCAGCCCGCCCAGCACGTGCGTCCTGGTGAGCGCCCCTGACCGCTCCGGGTTCCCCGCGCTCAGCGCGTCGAGGATGTCCGCGTGCTCGTCCGCGGAGGTGTGGGCCCGACTGGTGTCCGACAGGTACAGGGAGATGTAGCGGTCGCTCTTCGCCCGCAGGTGGTCCAGCGCGCCGAGGGAGGCGGGCATACCGGCCAGGGCGTAGATGCCGTCGTGGAACCGCCGGTCCCACAGCCGGACCTCGGCCACGTCCCCCAGCGAGGTGGCGGTGCGCTGCCGCTCCAACAGCACCTCGAGTTCCGTGCAGCGCGCCGCGCGCACATCGGAGGGGGACTGGGCGGCGGCAGCCGCGAGCATGCTCTCCAGCGCCGCCCGGCCGTTGTAGATGTCCCGGGCGTCGGCGACGGAGACCTCGGCCACCGTCCACTTCTGGTGCGGGCGGTCCACCACCAGCATCTCCGCGGCGAGCCGGGACAGCGCGTCACGCAGCGGACCCCGGCTGATGCCGAGCTCGTTGGCGAGGCGCTCCTGACTGAGCCGTTCGCCGGGGGCCAGGCGGCCGGTCAGGATGCGCTCGCGCAACTGCTGGTAGGCCCAGTCCTGTTTGCGCAGGCTCCACGGGGCCGGGGCCGGCCCGGGGATGCTGCGGATGGCGGCCGGCTCTTCCGGGGGGGTCTTGGTCATGTCCTCACTCACCGAGCATCTGGTCGAGGAAGCGGCGCGTGCGCTCCTGCCTGGGATTGGTGAGCACGACACTGGCAGGACCGTCCTCGACGATCCGTCCATCGACCATGAACACCACACGATCGGCGCTCTGTCGGGCGAAGTTCATCTCGTGTGTCACGACGATCACGGTCATGCCGCTGTCCGCCAGGTCCCGCATCACCGCGAGCACCTCCCGGGTGAACTCCGGGTCGAGGGCCGAGGTGGGCTCGTCGAACAGCATCAGTTCCGGTTCCATGGCCAGGGCCCGGGCGATGGCCACGCGCTGCTGCTGGCCCCCGGACAACTCGTAGGGGTAGTGGTCGGCGTGCTCGCCGAGGCCCACCCGGTCGAGCAGGGCACGGGCCTGCGCACGGGCCTGCTTCTTGGGCAGGCGCCGGGCCCTGACGGGAGCCAGGGCGACGTTCTGCGCGGCGCTGAGGTGGGGGAAGAGGTTGAACTGCTGGAAGACCATGCCGATCCGGCCACCCACGGAACGGGGCCTGCCGCCGGCCCGCGACAGCGTCTCGCCCTGGAAGCGCACGCTGCCGCTGTGGAGCGGTTCGAGCCCGGCGAGACAGCGCAGCATCGTGGACTTCCCGGCCCCCGAAGGGCCGAGCACCGCCACGGTCTGGCCGGCCGGGACGGACAGTTCGACGTCGCTGACCACCGCCCGCCCGTGGTAGCTGCATCCCAGCCCGGTGGCCTGGATGACGGGCACCGCGCCGGCCGCGGCGTCGCCGGTCCCGTCCCTGACGGACCTGGTGAGACCGGGCCTGGCGTCGCTGCGGTTCATGACGCTGTTCCTTCCGGGTTCCCGTGTCGGTGTCGTTGGCGGTGACGGCGGGCGGTTCATCGAGCCGCCGGGTCGAGGAGCGCGGTGCTGGCCGGGGCCGGCGACCGCCGGGAGGCGGCGCGGCGGGTGACGTCAAGACGCCGTTCCACCTGGCGCAGCGCGATCGTGAACAGGGTGGTGAGCACCAGGTAGTGCAGGGCCGCCGCGACCAGCGAGCCGGTGTAGTCGAAGTCGGCCGCGGCCTGGCGCTGAGCGGTCAGCATCAGGTCCTGGACGCTGACCACCGATGCCAGCGCGGAGGTCTTCAGCATCCCGATGAACTGGTTGCCGGTCGGTGGGAGGACCAGCCGGGCCGCCTGGGGCAGCACCACCCAGCGCAGGATCTTCGCTTCGGAGAGACCGAGCATCCGGGCGGCCGTGCGCTGGCCGCGGTCCACGCCGAGCAGCCCCCCGCGGACGATCTCCGCCATGTAGGCGATCTCGTTGAGGCTCAGGGCGATCACGGCGCAGGTGAACGGCGAGAAGTTCAGTCCCCAGAGCGGGAGCACGTTGAAGACGAAGATCAACTGGAGCAGCACGGGGGTGCCGCGGAACAGCCACACGTAGCCGTCGACCAGCCACCGCAGCGGTGCGGGGGCGCCCTTGGCCAGCGCGAGCACCACTCCACCCGCGACCCCGAGGACCATCGACAGCACGGTCAACTGGAAGGTGAGCGCGGCTGCGGAGAAGAACTGCTCGGAGAGCGCCTTGTCCAGGAAGCTCATGCTAGGAACCCTTCGACGCACCCGGCGACGGGGGCTCGCCGGTCTCGTCCGCGCCGAGCAGCCTCGACTCCTGCGGCAGCTTGTACTTGGCCATCAGCGCCGCGTACCCGCCGGACTCCTCGAACAGGCGCAACGCCTCACGGACGGCGGTCGCGGTCGCGGAGTCGCCCTTGCGGACGGCGATGCCGATCTTCGTCTCGTTCTTGAAGGTGGCGGCGATGGTGAAGTCCTTGGTCTTCTGCATCGTGGTCGCCGCACCGGGGGTCGAGGTGTCGAACGCGTCGGCCCGCCCGGACCTCACCGCGAGCATCGCGTCCTGGTTGTTCGGCAGGGTCATGATCTTCATCGTTGACAGGCCCTGCTTCTTCAACTCCTCGTTGAACTCCTTCATGTACGTCTCGCCGATGGCCCCGCGGGTGACCGCCACGGTCTTGCCCGCAAGGTCCTCTGGGACGCGTTGGATGTTCTTCGGGTTGCCGGAGGGCGTCAGCAGCGCCTCGCCTATGACGAGGTACGGGACGAAGTCCACCTTCGCCTCGCGTTCCGGGGTGATGTACATCGCCGAGTTGATGATGTCGATCCGGCGGCCGGCCAGCGCGGGGACGAGGCCGTCGAAGTCCATGTCCATCGCCTTGGGGTGCAACCCCATGGACTTCGACAGGGCGTTCACCATTTCGATGTCGAATCCCTCGAGGTCACCCCCGGGTGCCTTGGATTCGAAGGGCGGGAAGGTCGCAGCGGTCCCGTAGGTCAGTGTTCCGGACGTGACCAGGTTCTTCGGGGCGGTCACCTCCGCGTTGGCGTCGGCCTTCCTTCCGGAGTCGCCGCAGGCCGTCGTTCCGGCCATCAGGACAACGGCCGCGAAGACGGCGGCCGGACAGGTTTTTCTCAGCCTCACGGGCGCTCCCTATGGGCGTTCTCCAAGGTCAGGAGATTCTGTCAACAGTTGCCAGGTAAGCATCAGGGTGCTGTGTATGGCAACGGTTGCGGCGAGGTAAATCCTGCGTTGCGCCCGCGGCGGTCGCGGCGGGGCCACCGGTGGGAGCCCACCGGCGGCGGTCAACTCCGGTGCCCACGAAGGCGGATGTTCCATGAGGAGCCGGGGCCGGAGGGGGCCGGAGGACGGCAGAAATTCCTTCCGCCCGTTCGCCGGGCCCCGGCGGGCCCGGGGGGACGCGACGGCCCCCGGCGAACGGGGTGTGGAAGCCCGCACCGGGACCGCGCCCCGCCCCCGGCGGGCGCGGCCCCCTCTGCGACGGACCACGGCGCGCTAGCGTGACCGGACATGAGTGCCGACCTCCCACTGCCTCCCGCGCAGTACTACGCCACCCTGCCGAAGATCATCGTGAGTGCCGGCGCGATCCTCCACGACCGCGAGCAGCGGATCATCCTGGTGCGCCCCACCTACCAGGGCGGTAGCTGGGAGATCCCCGGCGGTGCCCTGGACGGCGGCGAGGACCCGTGGCGCTGCGCCCGGCGCGAGGTGAGGGAGGAGCTTGGCATCGATCCGGCCCTGGGGCGGCTGTTGGCCATGGACTGGATGCCCGAGCAGCCCGACGGCCGGCCCCCGCTGGCCAACTACCTCTTCGACGGTGGTGAGATCACCCAGACGTGGGCCGAGCAGCACCTGCGCGTGGACGGCCGTGAGGTCACCGACTGGTGCCTCGCCTCCCCCGAGCAGTGGGAGCACCTGGTCCCCCCGCACAAGGTGCGCCGCCTGCACGCCGTCTCCCGAGCCCTCGTCACCGGCACCACCGCCTACCTGCACTGCGGCCGGGCCCCCTCCGGGTTTCCGACCTGACGCGACGTGAGGGCCAGGCGTACGGTCACGGGCCGCTCGTCACGGGCGGCGATGCCGCGTCAATCCCTCTCAGGTGATGGTGACGACGTGCGCCCAGGGTGGCGGGGCGTCCGGGACGTAGGAGGGGTCCTCCTCGTCCGTGGCACGGGCGGGACGGGGGAACAGACCGACGACGGTGCGGCAGGGCGGCTGGGTGGACGGCCATGAAGTCTGACCATCCGTCAGAACAACGATCACGTCCGGGAGGGGCCGGCAGCGGAGCGCCTGGGCGAAACCGGAGCGCAGATCCGTCCCCCCGCCGCCGACCAGCGCGATGCTCTCGGCGCGGCAGAGCGGGACGGCGACCCCGGCCGCCGCGTCACAGGAGACCACCGAGACCAGGTCGCGCCGTCCGCCCACCGCCCGCGCGATCGCCGCCACCTCCAGCAGGGCGCTGCCCAACTCGGCGTCGCTCACCGACCCGGAGGTGTCGATCACGACGCAGACCCGGGGCGGCGTACGGCGCAGGCTCGGCAGCACCACCCCGGGGACGCCGGCCGAGCGCCGGGAGGGACGCCGGTAGCTGTGGTTCTCGCCCGCACCAGGCCCGCCAGCCGCCGTGCGGACCGCCGCCCCCAGCAACTGCCGCCACGGCTGCGGCGGATGGAACGCCTGGTCCGCCCAGCGCCGCCAGCCCTCCGGCACGTCGCCCGGTCGGCCCTTGATGCCCTCGGTGACCCGGAAGCGGACCGCGTCCCGCTGCTGCCTGCTCAGCCCGTGGGCCCCGTCGGGCCCCAGCTCCCAGGGCCGGTCCTGCCCGTCGGCACCACTGCCGCAGTCCAGCCAGGACAGGTCCGCGGCGAGCCCGGCCAGCGACGCCGTCCGCAGGTACTCCTCCATCAGCAGCCCGTCGGACAACCCGAGGAGCGACGGGAGCACCGCCCCGGCGGGCAGGGGCAGGCCGTCACCGTAGACGTCGTCGTTGATCTCGAAGTCGGCGGCGATGTTCCACCGCAACCGCGCGCCCGGTCCGTGCTCCTCGTGCTCACGCGCGTAGCGCTGGCCCCGCCCGTGGTGGTCCCTGAGCAGGTGGGAGACCTCGTGCACCCAGACGCCCGCCAGCTCCTCCACCGGGGTGCGCGCCACGAAGGCCGGGGACACGTAGCAGCGCCAGTGCGCGTCCACGGCCATGGTCGGCACCGACCTGTCCTCCACCACGTGCAGCGCGAAGAGCGCGCTGGCCAGGTAGGGACGGACCTTCACCGCGTGCAGTCGGGCGGCCAGCAACTTGTCCGTGTCCAACGGGAGTCCGGGTGGGCCGACCGGGCCGCCGGAGCCGGCCGGCGGGCCCGGCACGGTCGCCCGCACCGGGCGCGGCGGCGCGGGCCGGGGCAGCGGGTGCGGCAGCGGGCGGGCCCCCGGGGGCTTCGCGGCCCCCGTCACCGGCGCACCCCCGTCGCACGCCCGGCGTCGGCCGCCGCGGCGGCCCGCCCCACCGACTGGTCCGCCCGTCGGGCGAGACCGACCACCCCGGCCAGCCGCTCCACCGCCTCCGGCACCTCCCAGTCGTCGCGCCGCAGCGCGGCCAGCGCCGTCGCCGGGGCGACCAGCAGGTCCGGGGCGCCCGTCTCCAGCGCCCGGACCAGCACCGCCCAGCCCGCCTCCCAGCGCTCCCGCGCCGGCCGCGCCCCGACCGCGGCCACCACCGCCTCCAGCGCCGCCTGACGCAGGTCACCCCGCACCGGCAGCTCGGCGGAGGCCGGGTCGGCCAGCAGCGACTCCGGGTCGGGCAGGTCCATCCGGTCCAGGTGGGCGAGGAGTTCGAGCCCGGGCCCGTCCCCCACCGCTCCCCGCACCAGCAGGGCGAGCACCTCCCGGGAGACGGAGGCAGCGGTGCCGAAGGCCAGCAGGGTCAACGCGGCCTCCCAGCTCCGGGGTGAGGGCCAGGCACCGCCGCGCCGCGTCTCGGTGCTCGGCAGCCGGTGGATCAGCGTCGGTCGGGCCTCCAGGAAGCCGCAGACCGCGCGCCGGGCGAAGGCCACCGCCTCCGGCAGCCGTTCCGGCACCAGCCGGGGCAGCTCGGCCCGGGGCCAGACCCCGCCGAGCCCGCGCACCACCACCTCCCGGTCGTGCACCCAGTACAGGTGCAGGAACCGGTTGGCCAGCGGGGGGCTCAGCTCCCACCCGTCCGCCGCCGACGCGCGCGGGTTGGCGGCGGCCACGATCCGCACCCCCGGTGGCAGTCGAAGCTCACCGACCCGCCGCTCCAGGACGACCCGGAGCAGCGCGGCCTGGACGGCCGGGGTGGCGGTGGAGAGTTCGTCCAGGAAGAGCAGTCCCCTACCGGCCCGCACGAGCTCCACGGCCCACCGCGGCGGCGCCATCGGCACCCCCTGCGCGGCCGGGTCGTCGCCGACGATCGGCAGCCCGGAGAAGTCGGAGGGCTCGTGAACGCTGGCGATCACGGTCGTCAGCGGCAGGTCGAGGGAGTCGGCGAGCTGCGTCAGGGCCGCGGTCTTGCCGATTCCCGGCTCGCCCCAGAGCAACACGGGCAGGTCGGCAGCGACGGCCAGGCTGAGCGCTTCGAGCTGCTCGTCGGGGCGGGGTTCGGTGGTGGTCGTCCGCAGGAGCGTGAGGAGGTCGTCGGCGAGGGCGAGACGGGCGCGGCTCCCGGGCGTGTCGGCAGGGGTGGGCGCGGGCGCTCCGGCGGCCGGACCCGGTGCGGGCAGGACGGTGCTGGTGGGCATGGGCATCACCTGGGGTGGGCAGGGGGACGGGACGGCCCGTCCCGGACGTCGGGGACGTGCGGCGCGGAGTGCGCGGGGTGCGGAGGGAACGTGGGTGGGGCGGCCGGTCAGCGGGTCAGGCCGGTACGGGGCCGGGCTCGGCTGCTCCGCTTGTGGCGCATTTCGAGAGGCGTGCGGCGGTCGAGCCGGGGGCGGTGACCCGCCTTGGCGTACCCCGGCCACGACGCGGTGCCGCCCTCCGTCACGCACGCACCGGGGTGCGCGGCGACCAGCCCGGAGCGGAAGAGCCCGTGGTCGACGCGGCGGGCGGCGGCCGACTCCAGTTCCTCCCGCAGTGGCCCGTCGCGCAGGACCGCCCCGGGGCCGAGCAGCCCTTCGACCACGGCCAGCGCCCCGGCGACATCACCGTGGCCGAGCCGCTCCCGGACCGCGGGCAGCGCCTCCGGGTCGCGGTGCACTGTGTCGATCGCCCGCAGGCAGGGCAGAACCGGCCCACCGAGGGCCGAGACCAGCTCCTCCCGGCGCAGTTGGGCCGGGTCGTGGTCGATCGCCGTCAGCACCCCGTCCCGCAGCGCGATCCGGTGGACCTCTCCCCGGCACTCCACCCGGTGCGGATCGCCGGGCTCGGGGGTGGGAGCGGCCACCGTGACCGCGCCGGACGGCGCCAGTGCTGCCGCGACCAGGGGGTGCAGCCGCTCGGCCGCGACCAGCCCGGCCCGTAGCAGTTCCAGATCCGGAAGGACCCGGGCCGCCGCCTCCGGGAGAACCGGGAGCGCCGCGACCTCCTGCGGCGCGAGCGCCTCCCGTACCGGCCGGAACGTCGGGGCGTGGCTCTCGTCGGGGGCGACCAGTTCGAGCACGGCGCGTCTGCGCGCACCGAGCCGCACGGTGAAGATCCCGCGAGCGCGCCCCTCGAACCGCAACAGCAACTCCGCCTCGGCGGCCCAACGGGCCACCGCCCACGGGGATGCGTCAACGGTGGGTCGGCCCCGCAGGACTGGCCAGCCGGGTGCGTGGGGTCGGTCGAGCGGCGCCGTGGACGGTGCCCCACCGGCACCGCACCGCCGCGCCAGTTCGCCGCTCCGCCCGGAGTCCCAGAGGTGGCGGTGCAGGTCGAGCCGGAAACGCCGGTCGGGGTGCGGGTGCGGATGGTGCCCGGGGGCGCCGCCCCCTGGCCCCTCCCACAGGGCCAGGGACATCCGCTGTCCTGCGTCCGCCCAGGCCGGCGGGGTACGCACCACCAGGTGCGGCGACGTGGCCCCGGAACCGCGGTAACGGGCCAGGGGGATGGTGATGCCTGGCCGGAGCCGCCCGTCGGGGGCGATCCGGGGCATGTGCCAGCGGAGCAGGTCCGGCGCCAGCCGACGCAGGTCCGCGCGGAGGCGGGTGGCGACATCGATGCCGTGGCGGTCGCGCACGGCGCGCAGATCGAGATCGACGTCGACACGGGCGGCGGCGCAGGCCCCCGCCCAGTCTCCGGCCGCACGTCGGGCGGTCACGGTCTCGATCATGGACGGTGGCACGGCGTACTCGCGCACGCGCTGCCACATCAGCAGGCGGGGAGGAATCCCGTTCGGCAGGTGATGCGCCATCAGCGCTCACCTTGCTCGAACGATTCCCCCAATCCGTACGAGGAGGAGTTCTTCATCCCCGGCATCGTAACCACGCCGGTGTCGATCTGTCAGTCTCCCCGGTCAGCTAGTCCGTGGCGGCAGGGGCAGGGGCAGCCCTGGGAGGCCGTCGAGACTGGTGGCGACGTGCTCCTTCTTCTCACAGTAGGCGGAGAACGACTCCTCGGTCTCACGGGCGAAGCGCTGGGTGTGCAGCGGGCGGTCACCGGCGTACTCCATGAAGGGCACGGCGTAACCGCAGGTGTCGCTGATGCGTTGGGCGGTGACCAGGATGATGGCCCGCAGGTCGGTGCGTGCGCGGAACTCGTCGCCGAAGTGCGGCAGGAGGCTGTCCCAGCGGGGGTCGTCCCGGAGGACGGGCTCGCCGCGGCCGTGCACGCGGACGATGTTCGGCGGGCCGGTGAAGGCGCACCACATCAGGGTGATGCGGCCATTCTCCCGCAGGTGGGCGATGGTCTCAGCGCCGCTGCCACCGAGGTCGAGATAGGCGACCGTGCGGTCGTCGACGACGGCGAAGGAGCCGCGCAGGCCCTTCGGGGAGACGTTCACGTGGCCGTCCGCGGCGAGTGGTGCGGTCGCGGTGAACAGCAGTGGCTGGTTCTCGATGAACGCGCGCAGTCGACCGTCCAGCCGCTCGTAGGTCTTCCCCATGACAAGTCCCGCCTCCCGGTCGGCCGCGAGCCCGGGCCTGGACGCCGGGATCGCGGGCGTGTCGTGCCGCGTCGACCATCCTACGAGTGCGCATTCGCACATGGGTGCGACATCGGCCCGGAACATCCAGGTGTGGCCCCCGTCCGGACGGGGAACCCGCCAAAGCCTCACGTGCAGCGAGACAGCGTGGCCCGGCAGCGGTGGGGCCAGCGGGACGGACACTTATGACCAGCGGGTACAGCGGTCCCTGGGGCTACGATCGGGACCCGTTCGGAGATTTCTTCGCACAGTTCTTCGGTTCCGCGTCGAGCGGCCAGCGGCCCGACCCCCGGTACCTCGACTTCGCCCGGCTGATGAGCGGCCCCGCCCGGCAGCTCGTCTCGGCCGCGGCCTCCTACGCCGCGGAACACGGCAGTACGGACCTGGACACCGAGCACCTGCTGCGGGCGGCGCTCACCTCCGAGCCCACCCGGGCGATCGTCTCCCGGGCGGGAGCCGACCCCGACGCGCTCACCGCCGAGATCGACCGGCAGGTGGGTGAGGGGCCGGTGCGCAGCAGCGTCTCGGTGACGCCCGCGGTGAAGCGGGCCCTGCTGGACGCCCACCAGATCGCCCTGTCCATGGGGGACTCGTTCATCGGTCCCGAGCACCTGTTGATGGCGCTGGCCGCCAACCGGGACTCGACGGCGGGGCAGATCCTCAACGCGGCGCACTTCGACCCCAGGGCCCTCGCCCCGCAGGGACAGGGCGGAGCGGGGGCCGGTGAGCAGCGCGGTCATCCGGCCAGCACCACCCCCAACCTGGACAAGTTCGGCCGGGACCTGTCCGCGCTCGCCCGGGAGGGGCGGATCGACCCGGTGATCGGCAGGGAACAGGAGATCGAGCAGACCGTCGAGGTGCTGGCCCGCCGCGGCAAGAACAACCCGGTGCTCATCGGTGAGGCGGGGGTGGGCAAGACCGCGGTGGTGGAGGGCCTGGCCCAGCGCATCATCGACGGTGACGTACCGGGGATCCTGTTGGGACGACGGGTCGTCCAGCTCGACCTGGCGGGGGTCGTCGCCGGCACCCGTTACCGCGGGGACTTCGAGGAACGCCTCACCGGGATCATCGACGAGATCAGGGAAAACTCCGACGAGCTGATCATCTTCATTGACGAGCTGCACACCGTGGTGGGCGCGGGAGGCGGCTCCGAGGGCGGCTCCATGGACGCCAGCAACATCCTCAAGCCGGCGCTGGCCCGCGGCGAGCTGCACGTGATCGGCGCCAGCACCCTGGACGAACACCGCAGGCACATCGAGAAGGACGCCGCGCTGGCCCGTCGTTTCCAGCCCATCCTGATCCCCGAGCCGACGCCCGCGGACGCCACGGAGATCCTGCGCGGGCTGCGCGACCGGTACGAGGCGCACCACCAGGTGCGCTACACCGACGAGGCGCTGCTCGCCGCCGTCGAACTGTCCGACCGCTACCTCACCGACCGCTACCTGCCGGACAAGGCCATCGACCTGATGGACCAGGCCGGGGCGCGGGTGCGGTTGCGCTCGTCCACCACCACCACCGACGTGCGGGCCCTGGAGCGGGAGGCCGAGCAGCTCCACCTGGACAAGGCCCAGGCCGTCGCCGCCGAGCAGTACGAACGGGCGACCCGGCTGCGGGACCGGATCGCCGAACTGGAGGAGCGGATCGAGCGGGGGCGCCGGGAGAAGCCGACCCGCGGGCAGATCCCCGAGGTCACCGTCGAGGACATCGCGGACATCGTCTCCCGGCAGACGGGGATTCCGGTGAGCACCCTCACCCAGGAGGAGAAGGACCGCCTGCTCGGCCTCGAGGAGCACCTGCACCGGCGGGTGGTGGGTCAGGACGAGGCGGTGAGCGTGGTGGCCGACGCGGTGCTGCGTTCCCGGGCCGGCCTGGCCAGTCCGCAACGGCCGATCGGCAGCTTCCTGTTCCTCGGGCCCACCGGGGTGGGCAAGACGGAGCTGGCCAAGGCGCTCGCCGAGGCGCTGTTCGGCAGCGAGGAACGGATGGTCCGGTTGGACATGAGCGAGTACCAGGAGCGGCACACGGTCAGCCGGCTGGTCGGGGCGCCCCCGGGGTACGTCGGCCACGAGGAGGCCGGTCAGCTCACCGAGGCGGTCCGCCGCCACCCGTACTCGCTGCTGCTCCTCGACGAGATCGAGAAGGCGCACCCGGACGTGTTCAACATCCTGCTCCAGGTCCTCGACGACGGGCGGCTGACCGACTCCCAGGGCCGCACCATCGACTTCACCAACACGGTCATCGTGATGACCAGCAACCTCGGCTCGGAGGCGATGGGCGGCCCCGAGGGCGGCATGGGCTTCGGGACCTCCCGGCGGGACGCCGAGGCCGAGGAGGCGGCGCGGCGCGACCGGGTGATGCGTCCGCTGCGCGAGCACTTCCGCCCGGAGTTCCTCAACCGCGTGGACGAGGTCGTGATCTTCCGCCGGCTCACCGACGCCCAGCTCCGGCGGATCACCGACATGCTGTTGGAGGAGACCCGGCGCCGCCTGCACGCCCAGGACGTGCGCGTGGACTTCACCCCGGCGGCGGTGGACTGGCTCGCCCACCAGGGCTACCAGCCGGAGTACGGCGCCCGACCGCTGCGCCGCACCATCCAGCGGGAGGTGGACAACCAGCTCTCCCGCATGCTGCTCGCCGGGGAACTGCCGTCGCACAGCCGGGTGGAGGTGGACTGTCCCAACGGCAGGCTGACCTTCCGCAAGGAGCCGGCCGGCGCCTCCCTCACCTGAGCGGTGGCAACTCCCGCGGCCCACCGGGGCGGTCGTGCCGCCGAACGGCCCCCGGGCGGTGCCTCACTCGCCGACGACGCCGTCGATGCGCTCCCGGATCAGGTCGGCGTGCCCGTTGTGCCGTGCGTACTCCTCGATCATGTGCACGAGGATCCAGCGCAGCGAGTGTTCCCGTTCCCGGTGCGTCCCGGTGGCGTCGAGGTCGGCTGCCGCCGCCAGCGTTCGGGAGTGCGCGCACTCGGCCTGCCAGGTGGCGAGTGCCTCCGCCGGGTCGGCCTGGTCAAGCAGTTCGAAGTCCCCGTCGGGGTGTTCCCTGCTGTAGTAGAGCGGCTCGGCGTCCTCGCCGTTGAGCACCCTGCGGAACCAGTGGCGCTCCACCTCCGCCATGTGGCGGACCAGTCCGAGCAGCGACAGGTTCGACGGGGCGGCGGAGCAGGTCCGCCACTGCTCGTCGCTGAGTCCCTCACACTTCAGGGCGAGGGTGGCCCGGTGGTAGTCCAGGAAGGCATCGAGGGTGGCTCGTTCCGACCCGGTCAACGGCGGGTCCTGACGTTCAGTCTTCATGAACGCATGGTGCCGGCCCGGTTCCCGGTTCAGCGAACCGTTTTTTCTCCGCTGGTGGTCCACTCTCGGCCTCGCCGCGTCCACCCGGCACCCCGGCCGGCCCAGCCGGCCCGGCGTGGAGCATGCCGTCGAGCAGTTCCCCGAGCCCGTGGCGCAACATCTCCTCGCTCGGCTGCTGAGCGGACCAGCCGCCGGCCACGCTGGTGAAGACGGTGCCCTCCATCCAGGAGAGCAACGAGCGGGCGTGCCGCTGCGGCTCCCTGGACCCGAGGGTGGACAGCAGGCTGGCCAGGGGGTCGAGGAAGCTCTGTGCCACCTCGTCGTACGCGACGCGCAGCGCTGGCCGCCGGATGGTCTCCAGGGACAGTTCGAACCGGGCGACGGTGTGCGCCCGGTCGGTGGTGATCAGGCGGTGCAGCATGGCCGCGAGGATGTCCGCGGTGACCTCGCGACTCCGCGGCAGGCCGTCGGCCCACAGGTCGTTGAGCACCGCGGACTCCAGGGCCACCAGGCGGGCGACGGTCGTCTCGAGGAGGGCCGCCCGGGTGCGGGCGTAGTTGGAGGTCGAGCCGGGCGGCAGCCCCGCCGTCTCGTCCACCGCCCGGTGGGTGAGCCCCCGCATGCCGCGCTCGGAGAGCAGAGTCAGGGCACTGTCGGCGATCAGGTCGGTACGGGATGCGCAATGACGGTCCACCATGCCCTTATCTTACTAGCGTTCGCTACAGAAATAGGGTTTCCCGCAACGAAGCGGACTCCTCCGTTGCCCGTATGCTGCGACCGAGCCGGCCGCGCCGGGACGCCGCACCGGCACACATGCGCTCGCACACTCAACGACGGAGGCCGTCATGGCGTTGCGGACAGGAGTCATCGGCTTGGGCGACATCGCCCTCAAGGCCTACCTCCCGGTCCTCACCACCGAACCCGGGCTGGAGCTGCACCTGCACACCCGCACCCGGCAGACCCTGGACCGGGTCGGCGACCAGTACCGGATACCGGCCGAGCAGCGCCACCAGGACCTCCAGTCGCTGATCCGGCACGGCCGGATCGAGGTGGCGTTCGTCCACGCCCCCACCGACCAGCACGTGCCGATCGTGGAACGGCTCCTCGACGCCGGCGTCCACGTGTACGTCGACAAGCCCCTGGACTACCGGCTCGAGGGAGCGGAACGCCTGGTCACCCTCGCCGAGCGGCGCGAGCGCTCCCTGTCGGTCGGGTTCAACCGACGCCACGCCCCCGCGTACGCACAGCTCCTGGAACACCCCCGCGACCTGATCGTCATGCAGAAGAACAGGGCGGGCTCGCCGGCCGCGCCGCGGGAAGTGGTCTTCGACGACTTCATCCACGTCGTGGACACCCTGCGTTTCCTGGTCCCCGGCACCGTGGACCACGTGGACGTGCGGACCCGGGTCCGGGACGGGCTGCTGCACCAGGTGGTCCTCCAGCTCTCCGGGGACGGCTTCGCGGCGGTCGGCATGATGAACCGGGTGAGCGGCTCCGCCGAGGAGCGCCTGGAGGTGAGTGGCCAGGGCGCCAAACGCGAGGTGGTGAACCTCGCCGAGGTCATCGACCACCGTGGCCAACCGACCGTGCGCCGGCGCGGCGACTGGGTGCCGGTCTCCCGCCAGCGCGGCATCGAGCAGGTCAGCAGGGCCTTCCTCGAGGCGCTGCGGTCGGGCAAGGTGCTCCATGGCGGGGAGGCGCTGGCCACCCACGAGCTGTGCGAGCGGGTGGTCAGGGCCGCTGAGGGCCGGCACCGCTGAGCCGGTCGTTCTCGGCCAGCTCCGGACGGGCCGCGGCCCCGGGGCGACCACCGGGGAAGGCACCGCCGCCGCGCAGCCGGCGAGCCGCCGCCGCGAGCGCCGCGACCCCCAGAAGACCCGCCGCCAGCCACGGCACCCAGGGACCGAACCGCACGTAGGGACTGGTGCCCGAGGCCAGCGGAACCTGGAAGACCTCGGCCGTCCGCTCGCTGGTGCCCAACCACTGCCCGACCTGCCGCCCCCGGGCGTCCGCGACGGCACTGGCCCCGGTGAGCGTGGCGTGCACCACCGGGCGCCAGGTCTCCGCCGCCCGGATCGCGGCCAGTGAGGCGTGCTGCTCGGGCGCCCAGCTCCCCTGGAACGTGGAGGTCGCGGACTGGACCACCAGGAGCTGGGCCCCGCGCCCGGCCAGGGCCCTGCTCATGTCCGGGAACGCCGACTCGAAGCAGACCAGCGGCCCCAGCCGCACGCCAGCGGTGTCCATCAGCACCGGGCCCCGCCCCCGGCGGCGGTTCTCCGCCGCCGCCTCGCTCATGCCGGTCACCCACCCCAGGACCGGGCGCAGCGGAACGTACTCCCCGAACGGCACCAGGCGGGTCTTGTCGTAGCGCTGCCCGGTCGGTCCGCCCGGACCGACCAGCACCGCCGTCTTGTAGATGCCCTTCCCGTCCGCCCGGCGGGCGTCCACGTTGACCAGCAGGTCGGCGCCGACCAGCCGGGACAGCGCGGCCAGCCGCCGGGACAGGTCGGGCCGCTCGTCCAGGTCGAACCCGACGCTGCTCTCCCCCCACACCACCAGGTCCACCCGCCGCCCGGCGAGCTGACGGGTCAGCCGCTCGGCGGTGTCGAAGCGCAGCTCGGGCCCGCGCACCACGCCCGGCTGCACCACCGCCACCCGCACCGACCCGCCCTGCTCCGGCTGGGGCGCCCAGGTCCACACCGCGCCGCACCCCGCCGCGAGCGCCAGGAGCACCGCCACCGCGGGCTTCCGGCCCCGGCCCAGCGCAGCCAACGTCGCCACCCCCGCGTTGGCGGCCACCACCAACCAGCTCACCAGCCAGATGCCGCCCACCGAGGCCAGGTCCAGCGCCGGGCGCACCTGCCACTGGCTGGCGCCGATCAGCGCCCACGGACCGCCCAGGTACTGCCAGGAGCGCACCAGCTCGGCCATCAGCCACGCGCTGGGCACCAGCACCACCGCCGCGGCGGCCCGCCAGCCCGCCGGCTCCCCGCGCAGCAGCCGCCACACCAGCCATCCCCACGGCGCCCACAGCAGCCCCAGGAACGCCGCGACGACCGGAGTGAACACCAGCAGGTTCGGCAGCAGCCAGTGGTGGACGGCGAGCATGAAGCCGGTGCCGCCGATCCACCCGTCCAGCGCCGCACAGCGTCCGTGCGGCGCCCGTCGGACCAGCAACATCCACGGCACCAGGGCACCGAAGGCCAACCACCACAGCGACGGCTCAGGGAAGGCGAGTGCCGGCAGGGCTCCGGCCAACGCCACCAACAGGGCCCGACGTGCCGTCATCAGCTCAGGGTTCCTTCCTCGTCACGACGAGTGTCGGTCCCCAGTCTGGACCCGCCGCGGCGTCGAGCCGGTGAACCGGGCCGACGAGGTGCGTCGCTCCCGGGCGGCGGGCGCGCGCGAACTACTGGGCCAGGTCGGGCAGGCGCCAGTCGATCGGCTGGTGGCCCTGGGCGTCCAGGGCCTCGTTTATCTGGGTGAACGGGCGGCTGCCGAAGAACAACTTGGCGGACAGCGGCGACGGGTGGGCGCCCTGCACCACGGCGTGCCGCTCGGTGTCGATCAGGCGCAGCTTCTTCTTCGCGTAGGCCCCCCACAGCACGAACACCGCCGGCTGGGGGCGGTTGGCCACGGCCTGGATCACCGCGTCGGTGAACTTCTCCCAGCCCTGGTTCTTGTGCGAGTTGGGCTGGGCCTCGCGCACCGTCAGCACGGCGTTGAGCAGCAGCACCCCCTGCTGGGCCCAGGGCATCAGGTAGCCGTTGTCCGGGACGGGGTGGCCGAGCTCCTCCCGCATCTCCTTGAAGATGTTGCGCAGGCTCGGCGGGGTCTTCACCCCGGGCAGCACGGAGAAGCACAACCCGTGCCCCTGACCTGCCCCGTGGTACGGGTCCTGGCCCAGTACCAGCACCTTGACCTGGTCGAACGGCGTGGCCTCCAGGGCTGCGAACACCTGCTCGCGGGGCGGGTAGACCGGGTGCTGTTCCCGCTCCTGCTCGACGAACTCGGTGAGCTCCTTGAAGTACGGCTTGGACACCTCTTCCCCGAGGACGGACAACCAGGACTCGGGCAGGGTGTAGGACACGGCAGGGACCTCCGGATAGGCGTGCGTGATGACGGACCGAGCCCAACTCGGGCTCCGGAGAAGAACGTACCGGTCCCCACCGACACCCTCCTCACCCCATCGCGTCGAGCTGCCCCTGGAGGCGGTTCATGCCGCTCAGCCACCGGTCGGTGTCCTGGGCCCGCCCCTGGTACATCCGCGCCGTGTCGGGGTGGGGCAGCACCAGGAAGCGGTCGTCGCCGAAGGCATCGACCACACTGTCCGCCACCCGTTCTGGTTCGACCGCGCTCGCGGCGAGCAGCAGGTCCCCGGCGGCGCCGGTGCCGTCCAGCATCCGGGTGCGCACCCCCGCGGGACACAGTGCCTGGACGGTGATCCCGCGGTGTCCGTAGGTCGCCGACAGCCACTCGGCGAACGACAGCGCGGCGTGCTTGGACACCGTGTACGGGGCGGCGCCCAGCATGGTGAGCAGTCCCGCGGCGGAGACGGTGCTCAGCCAGCGGCCCCTTCCGCGGTCCAGCCAGTGTGGGACGAGCAGCCGGGCCGCCCGCACGTGCGCCATGACGTTGACCTGCCAGGTCAGCTCCCAGTCCGCGTCGTCGGCCTGCTCGCTCCCGCCGGTGCCCACTCCGGCGTTGGCGCAGTACAGGTCGATCGCGCCCAGCGCGGAACGGGCGGTGTCGATCAGGGCGGCGACCCCGTCCGGAGTCGCGGCGTCACCCGGCGCGGCGGTGCCGCCGATCTCGCCGGCCACCTCGCCGGCGGCCTCGCCGTCCACGTCGTTGACCACCACGTTCGCGCCCTCGGCGGCGAACCTCCGGGCGAGGGCGGCCCCGATCCCGTGCCCGGCACCGGTGACGACCACCCCCGCGCCGGGCAGGGCGAAGCTCATGACACCCCCGCGCTCAGCAGCAGCCCACCGTCGATCACCAGGGTCTGCCCGGTGATCCAGCCGGCCTCGTCGGAGAGCAGGAACGCCACGGCTCCGGCCACGTCCTGCGGCACCCCGAGCCGGCCCATCGGGTAGGCGCCCGACACCTCCTGCTCCCGCCCCTCCCAGAGCATCGCGGCGAACCGGGTCTTGACCACCGCCGGGGCCACGGCGTTGACCCGGACCCGCGGCGCGAGCTCGTGGGCGAGCTGCTGAGTGAGGTTGATCATGGCGGCCTTGCTCATGCCGTACATGCCGAGGAACGGCGAGGCGCCGAGACCGGACACCGAGGCGACGTTGACGATCGCGCCCCCGTGCTCGCGCTGCCACGCCCGGTGCGCCTGCTGGGCGAGGCCGAGCGCCGACAGCACGTTGGTCTCGAAGACCTTGTGGGCCAGCCGGAGGTCCGCCTCCGCCAGCGGCACCGCCGCCGGGTTGGTGCCCGCGTTGTTGACCAGGTAGTCCAGCCTGCCGTACGCCTCGAGGACCCGGTCCACGACCTCCGCCTGGTGGGCCTGGTCGTGGGCCTTGCCGGCGACCCCCATGGCCCGCCCGGGCCCGCCGAGCTGCTCCACCGCGGCGGCGAGCGCCTCCTCGTTCCGGCCGGTGACACACACCCGGTCGCCCCTGGCGACCAGGGCCCGTGCGACACCGAGGCCGATGCCCCGACTGGCCCCGGTGACCAGCGCCACGCGCCCGCCGTCGGGGGGACCGCCGGGGGCCCGGGAGGTGACGGGGTCCGGTCGGGGTTCCGGACGGGACTGCTCGCTGTGTGGGCTCATGCGGCACGACTCCACGGGGCTCGGGCGGACGAACGGACGCGGACGGGCGGCTCGGGACAGTCCTTAGTCGAGGGGACCGCCGGCCACGTAGACCACCTGGCCGGAGACGAACCCGGCCGCGTCGCCGGCGAGGAACGCGATGGTGTTCGCCACGTCCTCGGGGCGGCCGACCCGCTGGACGGGGATCTGTGAGGCGGCGAGCTTCTGGAACTCCTCGAAGGTCATCCGCATCCGCTCGGCGGTGGCCGCGGTCATGTCGGTCACGATGAACCCGGGAGCCACGGCGTTGGCGGTGATCCCGAACTTGCCCAGCTCGATGGCGAGGGTCTTGGTGAAGCCCTGCATCCCGGCCTTGGCCGCGGCGTAGTTCGCCTGTCCCCGGTTGCCGAGCGCCGAGCTGCTCGACAGGTTGACGATCCGGCCGAACCCGGCGTCCACCATGTGCTTCTGGGTGGCGCGCGTCATCAGGAACGCGCCCTTGAGGTGGACGTCGAGGACGGTGTCCCAGTCCGACTCGGTCATCTTGAACAGCAGGTTGTCCCGGAGCACCCCGGCGTTGTTGACCAGGACGGTGGGCGGGCCGAGCTCCTCGGCGACGCGCGCCACGGCGGCGGTGACCTGCTCGGCGTCCGAGACGTCGGCGCCCACGCCCATGGCCCGGCCGCCCCCGGCGGTGATCTTCTCCACGACCTCGGCGCAGGCGCCCTCGTCGAGGTCGAGGACGGCGACGGCACGGCCGTCGGCGGCCAACCGCTCGGCGGTCGCCGCGCCGATACCCCGGGCGCCCCCGGTGACGATGGCGACGCGCTGCTGCTCGGTGCTGGACATCGGTGTGCCTCCTCGTTTGCGTGGTCCTCGCCGTACCGGCGGACCGCGGTGGTGGTTCGGGTTCCGTGGATCGTGCTCCGCGGGCCGGGGTTCGCTACCTTGCGGGCCCCGGACGTGTCGGGTGCCGTGACGGTCGGCCGCGGCGGAAGCGCGGGTGTCGTCCCGACGGGTTCGGTGGGTCAGCGGTATCTGCTCAGCTCACGGCGGGCCAGGGACCTGCGGTGCACCTCGTCCGGACCGTCCGCGAGCCGCAGGGTGCGGGCGCTCGCCCAGAGGTGGGCGAGGGGGAAGTCCTGGGACAGCCCCGCCGCGCCGTGGGCCTGGATCGACTTGTCGATGACCCATTCGGCCATCAGTGGTGTCACGATCTTGATGGCCTGGATCTCGGTGTGGGCCCCCCGGTTGCCCACCGTGTCCATCAGCCACGCCGTCTTCAGCACAAGTAGCCTGGCCTGCTCGATCCGCACCCGGGACTCGGCGATCCACTCCTGGATCACCCCCTGTCGGGCGAGCGGTCCCCCGAAGGCGACCCGGTCGATCACCCGACGGCACATCAGTTCGAGGGCCCTCTCGGCCATCCCGATCAACCGCATGCAGTGGTGGACGCGACCGGGGCCGAGTCGTGCCTGGGCGATGGCGAAGCCGGACCCGGGCTCGCCGATGAGCTGGTCCGCGCCCACCCGGACGTCGGTGAACTCCACCTCCGCGTGCCCGCCGTGCGGGCCGTCGTCATAGCCCATCACCGTCAGCGGGCGGCGCACGGACACCCCGGGGGTGTCCCGCGGCACCAGGACCATGGACTGCTGACGGTGCCGCTCCGCGTCCGGGTCGGTCCTGCCCATCACGATGAGGAGCGCGCAGTTCGGGTCCATCGCTCCCGACGACCACCACTTGCGGCCGTTGACCACGTACTCGTCGCCGTCCCGGTCGATCCGGGTGGTGATGTTCGTGGCGTCCGAGGAGGCGACGTCGGGTTCGGTCATGCAGAACGCGGAGCGGATCTCCCCCTCCAGCAGGGGCCGCAGCCAGCGCTCGCGTTGCTGCGGGGTGCCGAACTCCGCCAGCAGGTCCATGTTGCCGGTGTCCGGGGCCGCGCAGTTCAGCGCCTCCGGGGCGAGCGCGGGACTGCGGCCGGTGATCTCGGCCAGCGGAGCGTACTGCAGGTTGCTGAGGCCGGCGCCGTGCGGCTCGTCCGGACCCCGCGAGCCGGTGAAGAACAGGTTCCACAGTCCGAGGGCGCGCGCCCGGGCCTTCAGCTCCCCGGTCACGGGCGGGCGCGACCAGCCCCCGCCCAGGCGCCGGGCCTCGGCCACCTGCTCGGCGAAGACCGGTTCCGCCGGGTAGACGTGCTCCTCCATGAACGCGTGCAGGCGCTCGGCCAGTTCCTCGGTGCGGGCGTCGGGTGCGAACTCCATGAGCGGACCCTTCTGGGGGGAGCCTGTGACTCGAACGGGTCAGTGGTCCTTCGCGGCGAGGACGGCGCGGCCCCGGGACGCCAGCGGCGCGGCCATGGCCCCGATCCGCTCGAACCCCTCCCCCACCGTCAGCCCCCGCAGGTAGCGGAAGTGGATGCCTTCGGCGACCACCGCCAGCTTGAAGCAGCCCAGGGAGACGTACCAGGGCAGCGGGTCCAGGTCCAGGCCGGTCAACCGGGCGTACCGGGACACCAGGCGGTGCCCGGGAGGGAAGCCTGCGGCGTCGCTGACGCCCGCGGCCACCGGGTTGTCCGGCACCAGCTCGCGGATGACGTCCCAGTAGACCAGGAACAGCCCGAGGTCGGCGAGCGGGTCACCGAGCGTGGCCATCTCCCAGTCCAGCACGGCGTTGATGCGGTCGTCGTCGCCGACCACCACGTTGTCCAGCCGGTAGTCGCCGTGGACGATGCCGGAGCGCTGGCTGCTCGGCACGCGGTCCAGCAGTTCCTCCCGGAGGGCGTCGAGGTCCGGGGTCTCCCGGCTGCGCGACGCCGCCAACTGCTTGCCCCAGCGCACCACCTGCCGGTGCAGGTACCCGTCGGGGCGTCCGAAGTCGGCGAGGTCCACCTCGTGGGGATCGACGCCGTGGAGCACGGCGAGCACGTCCACCAGGTGCTCGGCGAGCCCACACGCCCGGTCCCGGCCGAGCCGGGCGGTCTGGCCCGCGTTCCGCAGCACCTGACCGGGGACGTGTTCCATGAGGTAGAAGGGCGCCCCGATGACCCCGGGGTCCTGGCAGAGCAGGTGGGTGGTGGGCACGGGGACCGGGGTGTGGGCCAGCGCCGAGATCACCCGGTACTCGCGGCCCATGTCGTGGGCGGTGGCCAGTACGTGTCCCAGGGGTGGCCGGCGCAGCACCCAGCGGTGGGTGCCGTCGCCGATCGCGTACGTGAGGTTCGACCTGCCTCCCGAGATCACTTCGCCGCGGAGCGGTCCCTCGAGGAACCCTGGGTGCTCGGTGTTCAGCCAGGTGCCCAACGCGTCCAGGTCGAGGCCCGGCAGGCCCTTCGCCTCGGGTGACTCCATCAGCGACCTCTCCCGCGCCCCTCGGGCGCGACGCCCGTCGTCGGCGACGTTCTCCGGACCCTGCGCCGCGAGGTGCACGCGACCGACCAACTGGTATGTCACGCACCGAACTACCAGTCGGTAATGTGACGACAGCGGAAACCGTAGGAGCATCGAGGGCGGGTGTCAACGCCACCGTCGGGCCGTTTTCCGCACCCTTCAACGGTGACCGACCCACTGGTATGTTGCGTTTCGGGCCGGCAGGACGTCGCCGACCCCCGCCCGGCGGTGGAGGAGGCGAGCCACATGGTGACCACGCGCACGTCCGGGCGCGGCGCGGCGGACGGCGCCCCGGTGCCCGACCGGCTGCTCGCCGTCGCCACCCGGCTGTTCGCCGCCCAGGGTTTCGAACGGACCTCGGTCCAGGAGATCGTGGACGCCGCGGGGGTCACCAAGGGCGCGATGTACCACTACTTCTCGTCCAAGGACGACCTGATCCGGGAGATCTACCGCCGGCTCCTCGGCCTCCAGACCAGGTCGCTGGAGCGGATCGCCGACGGTCCCGGCACCGCGGCGCAGCGGCTGCGTGAGGCCACGGCCGACGTGGTGGTGAGCACCCTGGCGCACCTGGACGACGGCGTGGTGCTGATGCACTCCCTGCACCTGCTCGCCCCGCACATCAGGGCGCAGGTGCGGGCGGAGCGACGGCGGTACCACGAGCGGTTCCGGGCGTTGGTGGCGGAGGGGCAGCGGGAGGGTTCCGTGCGCGCCGACATCAGCCCCGACCTGGCGACCCACCACTTCTTCGGCGCCGTGCACCACCTCGGCACCTGGTACCGCTCCGACGGGGCGCTGCGCCCCCGACAGATCGGGGAGGGCCTGGCGGAGATGTTCCTCAACGGCATCGCGGTCCAGCGCCCCTGACGGTGAAACGGACGCCGTCACGCCCTCCAGCACTTTCCCGATTCTCCGGACGGCTTCCTCGAATTCCCGTGGATTCACGGAAAACAGTTCCCCGGGGAATTCGCGGCCGGCGGCGCCGGAAGTCCGTGGAGGTCCGGCGGTTGCGCAACGGGGAAGCGGAGACACCCGGTTCGGAAGACCCCGGCCGGAGCCGACCGTGGCGGCCGGCCCCGGCCGGGGTGGAGGTGTCAGCGCACCAGGAGGTCCAGGAGCCGTTCGACCTCGGCCCGTGGGTCGGTGGTCAGGCCGGTGTGCACGGGGCCGGGCTGGACCACGGTGCTGCGCGGCGCGGTGAGCCAGCGGAACCTCCGGCCCGGTTCGTCATCGGCGGCCCTGCCCGCCTCGGGACCCCCGTGGCAGACGCCCTCCACCCCGCACAGCGCCGCCCGCACCGCGGCCACGTCCACCGCGGGGTCGAGGCAGCGCAGGCGTTGTTCGTCCAGGTGGGTGCGGGCGGCGACGAAGCTCCTCGCCCGGCAGTAGACCAGTACCCCGGCGTTGATCAGTTCGCCGCGTTCCACCCGCGGCACGACCCGCAGCAACGCGTACTCGAAGACGTGGCGCTCGGCCATCAGCGTGTCGATCCCTTCAGCCATTCCGGCGCGTTGCTGGCGCGCGGCGTCCTCGGGGCCTGGGAGAGGTCGGTCGGGATGCGGGGCCGCCACTGGTCCCGGGCGCGGTGCCGGTCCAGGAGCCTGGCCACGTAGGCGTCGCGGACGGCGTCCGGGGTGGTGAACCCGGGCTCGTCGGCCAGCCACTCGTCCGGGACCAGCGCCACCACCTCGCGCAGCAGTTCCTCGGTGACCAGCGGGGAGAGCGTGGCCTCGGCGTGGTCGAGATCCGGGGAGAACGTGGCGAGCGCGTGGTCGTCCGCGGCGTACGGCCTGGCCGCGGAGGCGGGGGCGGTGGGCCAGTTGTGGTGCCAGATCAGGGTGGCGCCGTGGTCGATCAGCCACAGGTCACCGTGCCAGACCAGCAGGTTGGGGTTGCGCCAGGAGCGGTCCACGTTGCCCACCAGGCCGTCGAACCAGATCACCCGCCCGGCCTCGGCCGGGTCGACCTGGAAGGCCAGCGGGTCGAAGCCGAGGGAACCCGGGAGGTAGTCCATGCCCAGGTTGAGGCCGCCGCTGGCCTTCAGCAGCTCCTGCACCTCCTGGTCGGGTTCGCCGAGGCCGATCACCGGGTCGAGCTGGATGCGCACCAGGTCCGGCACCCGCAGCCCCAGCCGTCGCGCCAGCTCCCCCGCGATCACCTCCGCCACCAGGGCCTTGCGGCCCTGCCCGGCGCCGACGAACTTCATCACATAGGTCCCCAGGTCATCGGCCTCGACGATGCCGGGGAGCGATCCGCCCTCGCGCAGGGGCGTGACATAGCGGGTCGCCGTCACCTCGGTCAGCATCGGCCCAGCCTAGTGCCGCACCAGGCGACGTTCGCCCGGTGGCCGGGCCGTCGGGGGCCGTGGTGGCGCAGGGCGGTGGACCGGGCCCCGATCCGGTGGGGCCGGGAGGCGTTCACCGACCCCACGAACGCACGCCCTGGCCACCGATCAGCAGTCCGGCTTCCCGGTCCGGCCGCCGGCGCGACGCCGCAGCCACGCCGCCTCCGCGGGCGTGAGGTTCGGGTCGGCCAGCTTGGCTTCGACCACTTCCCCGATACGTCCCGCGGGATCGGTCCGACAGCCCCTGCGCACGCTGTGCACAAGCAGGCTCCGCCCCAGGCGGACGGCCAGTCCGGGGACGTCCGCGCCACCGACGGTCACCATGGTCATCGCCACGTCCGCAGCGGGATCACCAGCGCCCGCGTTGCGCCAGTCGATCACCACGGGGCCCCGCCGGGTCAGCATCACGTTGCCCGGGTGCAGATCCAGGTGCAGCACCCGGTCGTCACCCGGCGTCGCGAACCGCTGCGGCAGCCACTTCGGTGCCGGCAACGCGTGCAACCGGTCGTGCAGGCGGCCCAACGTCCGACCGAGGGAGCCGACCCGCCACGGGCGCCGGGACAGCACCTCCAGCATCGTCGGCCCGGTCAGCCGTTCCAGGACCATGTCGGTACGGGTCACCTCGTACACCTTCGGCACGGGATACCCGCAGGCCGCCAGGTGTGACATCAACCGCGCTTCCTGCTCCGTCGGCCCCTCCCGCCGATAACGCCGCAACACCCGGGACTCGTCCAGGGCATACACGTCAGCGTCCCGCCCGCGCGCGATCAACTCCATGCGGACAGTCTGGACCGGCGGCACACCGGCCGCCAACAGGCGGGAGCACTGCCTTGTCGGGGCACTGGTTCCCCGTCGTCCGGCCCCGGCGGCCACGTCCCCGGGGGGTCCGTCGGCCTCATCCCGCTCCGGCGGCCTGGAACGCCTCCACCACCGCGCGGATGGAGGGGCGCCCAGCGGCGTCGGCCCGCCAGGCCGCGTGCACGTGGCGGGTCAACGGGGCGCGCACCACCGGCACCACCCGCACTCCTCCGGGCACCGGGCCGCGGCCCATCCGGGGCGTCACGGCGACCCCGAGTCCGGCGGCGACCAGGGCGAGTTGGGTGGGGTGTTCGGCCGCGGTGTGGGTGACCCGGGGCTCGACGCCCTGCGCGCGAAGGGTCAGGATCAGCCATTCCTGGCAGAACGCGCCCTTGGGCCAGCAGATCCAGGACTCACCGGCGAGCTGCCGCAGTTCGACCGCATCGTTGCCGGCCAACGGGTGGTCGCTGGGCAGGGCCACGTCCACGACGTCGTCGCACAGGCGACTCCTGGCCAGCCCCTGGGGTATCGCCAGCGGCGCGTTGGCCCAGTCGGTGACGATGGCGACGTCGACGTCTCCCCGTCGCAGCCGGGGCAGCGACTCGTCCGGCTCCATCTCGTACAGGCTGGCCCGCAGCCGGCCGTGGTCCCGGCTCAGGGTGCTCAGCGCACGGGGGCCGAGACCGCGGGCCGCGGTGGGGAACGCACCGATGACCAGGTCCCCGACCACGGAGCCCCGGTGGGCCTCGAGGTCGGCCTCGGCGGCCTCCATCTGGGACAGGATGCGCCCGGCGTGCTGGGCCAGCACACGGGCCGCGTCGGTCAGCCGCACCCCGCGCCCGTTGCGGGTGAGCAGTTGCTGGCCGGTCTCCCGTTCCAACTTCCCGATCTGCTGGGAGACCGCGGAGGTGGTGACGTGCAACCCCTCGGCCGCGCCGCTGATCGAGCCGTGTCTGGCCACGGCGTACAGCACCCGAAGTCGCTCAAGATTCAACATCTCAGTGATGCTACACAGTGCTCGGTAATATTATTAACTTGTTCTACTCACTGGCATTCACCAGGCTGACGCCATGACCCCTCCCGCGTCCCCGCCGGCGTCGCCCCCTGCCCAGCCCTCCGACCGCCCCTCCGCCCCGAGCCCCACTTCGGCCCAACCGAGCGACACCTCCCCACCGCGCCGGACAACCCGCTGGAACCTGCGGGACTGGCGCCTGAAGTTCGTCGTCCTCGGAGTGATATGGGGCTTCTCGTTCTTCTTCATCAAGATCGGAACTGAGGGCTTCGCACCGCTCCAGGTGACCGTGGGCCGGGTGACCTTCGGGAGCGTGGTGCTCCTGGCCGCCCTGCTGCTGCGGGGCGAGTCCCTGCCCCGGGGACTGGGCACCTGGGGACACCTGGCGGTGACCTCGATCCTCATCAGCGCGCTGCCGTTCTCGCTGTTCGCCTACGCGGAGCTGCACATCTCGTCCACCCTCGCCGGGATCTGCAACGCCACCACCCCGCTCTTCGGCCTGCTGGTGGCGCTGGTGGCGCTGCGGGACGAACGGCCCACCCGCCGACGCGTCACCGGCATGGTGCTGGGCTTCGCCGGGGTCATGGTCGTCCTCGGGGCCTGGCAGGGCTTCGCCGGGGTACACGCCGGCGGCACGTCGATGGCGCTGCTGGCCTCCTCCTGTTACGCCGTCGGCTGGGCCTACGTGCGACGTTTCCTCTCCGGCCGGGGCCTGTCGAGCCTGTCCATGACCTCCGCCCAGTTGCTGATCGCCGCCGGCCTGCTGACCGTCGCGGTGCTGCTCCTCACCGAGCCGCCCACCCGTTTCCCCGTCGACTCCTCGCTCAGCGTGCTCTGCCTGGGTGCCGTGGGTACCGGCCTGGCGCTGCTGCTCCAGCACAGCCTGGTGCGCGACGCCGGCGCCACCATCGGCACCATGGTCACCTACCTGATGCCCATCGTGGCCACCGCGGCCGGCGTCCTGCTGCTCGACGAGCGACTGACCTGGAACCTGCCGGTGGGCGCGGCGGTCATCCTGGTCGGCGCGGCCCTGGCCCAGCACCGACGCGGCTGACCGGGCCCGGGCGCCGCTCAGGCGTGCCGCCCGGCGGTGGCCGGCCGCAGGGCGGCGGCCACCGCGTCGGCGAGCGCGGTGACCTCCTCGGGGCGCAGCAGGGAAACGGAGATCCGCACCCCGGGCGGGGAGGCCAGCCGGAACCCGGCCCCGGCCGCCACCGCCCAGCCCGCGTGCGACAGCCGCACCACCACCGCGGTCTCGTCCGGCACGGGCACCCACACGTTGAACCCGCTGCAGCCCGACGCCGGCACGCCCCGGGCGGCCAGGGCGCGCACCAGGACGTCACGGCGGGCGGCGTAACGGGCGGCGACCCGCTCCGGGTCCACCGCCCCGGACCGCCACAGGTGGACCACCGCGTTCTGCAGCAGGTGGCTCACCCAGCCCGGGCCGAGGCGGTGCATCCCGAGCACCCGGTCCACGGTGGACGGGTCGCCGGTGAGCACGGCCAGTCGCAGGTCGGGGCCGTACGCCTTGGCCACCGAGCGGACGAACGCCCAGCTCCCCGCGGCCCCGGCGCGCATCGGGCGCGCGGCGAGCGGGTTCAGCGGGGCGTCCACGATGCCGTGCCCGTGGTCGTCCTCGACGAGCAGCACGCCGGGGTACCTGTCGAGGACCGCCCGCAGCGCGGCGGCGCGGGCGGCGGTGACGGCGGCCCCGGTGGGGTTCTGTGCGCGGGCGGTGACCACCAGGGCACGGGCGCCCCCGGCGAGAGCCCGGGTGACACCGGACAGCAACGGCCCTTCGTCGTCCAGGGGCACCGGTACCGGGCGCAGCCCCAGCGCGGGGACGATGTCCAACAGGCTGCTCCAGCCGGGGTCCTCCACGGCCACGGCGTCCCCCGGGCGCAGATGGGCCCTGAGTACCCGTTCGATCGCGTCGAGCGAACCGGAGGTCACCGCCAACGGGCCCTCGGGCACCCCGTCGGCGTCCAACGCGGCCCGGGCGAGGCGTTCCAGCTCCGGGAGCACGGCGGGCTCCCCGTACAGCGTGGGGCGGGCCGCGGCGCGGGCGGCGGCGGCCAGGGCGGCGTCCAGCGGCGGCAGCAGCGCCGGATCGGGGTTACCCGTGGCCAGGTCCCGCGCCCCGGCCGGAACGTCGTGCCGCGCCTCGTCCCGGGGGGTGTTGGCCGGCCGCGACCGCACCCTGGTCCCCCGGCGGCCGGCGGTCTCGACCACTCCCCGGTCGCGCAGCCGCCGGTAGGCCGTGGCCACGGTGTTCGGGTTGACCCCCAGGTCGGCGGCGAGCGTCCGCAGCGGCGGCAGGAGCTGTCCGGGCATCAACGTCCCCTCTCCCACGGCCCGTTCGATGTCCGCGGCGATCTCCGCTGCGCCCCGACCGCGAATCCGATATTCTCCTAGCACAAAAAACATTATGCACTAGTGCAATTGAGGTGTCATGTCGGAGGAAACCCTCAAGGGGGCCTACCAGCCCACCGAACGCACCGTCCCCACCCGCAGCCGCGAACGGGCGAGCTACGACCGCACCCTGGTCCACCAGATCCTCGACTCCACCTTCCTGTGCCACCTGGGTTTCGTCGCCGAGGACGGCCGCCCGGTGGTCCTGCCCACGCTCTTCGCCCGGGTGGAGGACAGGCTGTACCTGCACGGCTCGACCGGGAGCCGGCCGCTGCGGGGCGCGGGCGAACGGGACGACGGACTGCCGGTGTGCGTCACCGTGACCCTGGTGGACGGCCTGGTCCTGGCCAGGTCCGCGTTCCACCACTCCGTCAACTACCGCTCGGTGGTGGTGCACGGGCACGCCCACCAGGTCACCGACCCCGCCGAACGCGCCCTGGCGCTGGACGCGGTGGTCGACGGCGTCCTGGCCGGGCGCGCCGCTGACTGCCGCCCGGGCGACGCACGGGAGTTGGCCGCCACCGCGGTGATCCGGCTCGACCTGCGGGAGGTGTCCGCCAAGGCACGCACCGGTGGTCCCCATGACGAGCCCGAGGACCTGGCGTTGCCGCACTGGTCCGGCGTCCTTCCGGTCACCACGGGCTTCGGCGTCCCGATACCCGCCGACGACCTCGACCCCACCGTTCCGCTGCCCCACTACCTCGCCGGGGGCGGGCCGCGGAACGGAGCCGGGCGGTAGCGGCGGCCCAGCCGCCCGCGCCTCCGGGGAACGGGGGTTCAGTAGGTGGGGAAGCCGCGGCCTCCTGGGTAGAAGGGTTCCGCGCTGCCGCGGAAGGCGGCCGACGCGCGAGCCAGTGCGCCCGGCCGGAGCTCCCGCACGCGTCCGGCGCTCGCAAGTGAGGCGAGGGTCGTGCCACCGAGGAAGGCCGCACCCAGTTCCGCCGCAGTCAGCCGCAGGTCGGGGGGAGCACCCGTGCGCTCGCAACGGACCGTGTGCCCGTCGGCCCGCAGCCGGAAGCGGGCGGTGTTCCACGGGCAGAAGTCGTCCTGGACGTCCAGGACGACGTCGATCGCCGTGAGGTAGCGGCGTCCGGCCAGTGCCCGGTCCACATCGACGAGGCGCACCCACAGGCGGTCCACCTCGGTCGAGCGCACGGCACGAGGGTCGGCGAGCAGGTGCGGCAGGGGCTCGTCCACCGCCCCCTCGTACTCGATCCACGGCATCAGGTCGATCCCGGCGAGGAAGCGCCACAGTGCGGCGTACGCCTGGCGGGAGACCGCTGCCAGCTCCACGACCTGCACCGCGCTCGCGTTGGCGCCGAAGACGTCCCGTTCGTTCCTCAGCCGGTACAGCGCGTACCCGGTCGCCCCGCCACCGGGTTCCCCGTGCACGGCGTACCGCAGGGCGCTGACGCCCCCGCTCGCCCGCGGCCCCTCGGCGAGGCGCGCGTCCCAGAACCGGTCGGCCCGGTCGGGCCAGCCGACCGAGCCGACACGCACCTGTTCGTACACCTTCTCGATCTGGGGACGAGCCTCCTCACGGTCCAGGAGACGGATGCCTCCGTCTCCGAAGTCCGTGTCCTCGCGGAAGCGCATGGAGCGCTTCTCGCACCGCAGCTCGGCTCCCCGGGCCGCGGGACCGTAGCCGTACCGGCCGTAGATGGCCGCCTCGGAGGGATAGAGCGCGGCAATCGGCTCACCTCCGTTCTCGTGCAGGTCCGTGAGCTGTTTTCGCATCATCGCCGTGAGGATGCCGCGGCGGCGATGGGTGGGGGCGACACCGACCCAGGCGACGCCCGCCACCGGAAGCACGGCCCCGGGCACGGTGAGCAGACGACCGTATGCCGCGGTGCCGCCCACCGGCACATCGCCTTCGAACGCGGCTATGGTGCGCTCCAGTTCGATGGTTGCTCGTCGCTCGGCCAGGTTCTCGTCGGAGAGGTCCAGGCCGTAGGTGTTGGCGATGGCCCGGGCCCAGGTCGGGAACTCGTCGTCGCGAACCGGGCGCAGCAGATAGGTGTCGGACATCGGATCTTTGTAACGGATGACAGGACACCGCGCGAGGGGTTATTCCTCGTGGGCAGCACCCGGCGTCGACCCGCCGGACGGCTCCTGGAGGTCCCCACACGGGGTCAGCTCTGGTGGCGGGCCTCCGCCACGGCCAGGACGCCGATGGACACCAGCAGCACGGACGTCCCGGCCACCGTGGCCGGGGTCAGGCGTTCCCCCAGGACGACCACCGCGACCACCGCCGCGGTGACCGGCTCCACCAAGGTGATCACCGAGGCGGTCGCCGCACGGACCACCGCCAGTCCGGCGAAGTACAGCCCGTATCCCAGCGCGGTGGGCACCGCCGCCAGGTACACCAGCAGCACCGGCGTGGAACCCGTGGTGAAGTGGTCCGGCCACAGTCCCTCCGCCGCGGCGAGCGGCAACAGGCAGACGGCGCCCACCCCGAACGCGGCCAGCGCGATGCGCAGCGGGTCGGCGCCGGCCGCGCCCCTGGCCCGGGACAGCAGGGTGACCACGGCGTACCCCCCGGCCGAGAGCAGGGACAGGGCGACCCCCGCGGGGCGGACCGACGCCGCTCCCCCGCCGAGCACCAGGACGCCGAGCCCGGCCAACGCCCCGAGGACGGCGACCGTGCCGCCGGAGCCGAGCCGTTCCCCCACGGTGATCCGGGCGCCGACGGCGATCAGCACCGGGCCGCTGCCCAGCGTGATCACTGTGGCCACGGCCAACCCCGTGGCCGCCACCGCCGCGAAGTAGCCGGTCTGGAACACCGCCATGGCGACGCCGGTGACCAGCGCGTGGCACCGGTCACCCCTTCGACGCGGGGTCCGGCCACCGTGGTCGGCGCGGTGCCGTCCCCCGGCCCACAGGGACGGTCGGACCAGGGGCAGGAGCAGCAGCACACCACCGAGGTGGCGCCAGAAGGACACGGCCACGGGGCCGAGGTCGCTGCCGCGGTAGAGCAGGGCGGCAGCCGCACCGGCGGTGCCCCAGGAGGTGGCGGCGGCTGCGAGGTAGAGGATGCCCCGGCTGACGGGCAGGGCAGAAGAAGAGGACAAGACGGTCTCCCGCGGAAGAGGCGAATCGGTGACTGGTCGCGTACGCGGGCAGCACCGAACCGCTCACCGCCGGCTCGAGGCGCGCGGCGGGAGCAGGAGTCTTCCGTGGGGCCGCCCGCTACCGGGCGGCGGGCGGCGGCAGCGGGCGGTGGGTGCGGGAGATCAGCATGATCGGACCCTAGGTGGGGGAACCCGCCGGGGCAACCACGTTCCACGCCTCCTCAGGCGGCCACCGCGGCACCCGGTTCGAACGGTCGCCGGGAGTGAGCACGTGGGGCGGGCCGACGGTCCCGGCCCAGGCGTGGGCTCCCGGCGGGTGACGGCACCTCCTGGCGGCACGTGCGTGCCGGGCGCCACGACCCAGGCGGGATGTCTCAGACAGGGCCCAGGGCCTGTCTGATGAGTGGCGCCGTCCGCCCGGAGGGCGGGGGNCGCGGCGTCTGGTGCGTGCGATCGCAAGGCGGAGGGTCGTCCTCGTACTGGGCGTACATGGACGATCCCGACAACGCAGCGAGCGTGCGTGCCAGGCGCCACGACCCAGGCGGGATTTATCAGACAGGCCCTAACCCCCGGGGCTGAGCGCGGCCAGGTCCACGCCGGCGAAGCTCAGCACGTCAGCGGCGCGGGTGTCCCGGTCCTCGCCCAGGGCGTGCAGGAGGTCCACGCCGTTGGCGAGGGCCGCGCCCCTGGTCTGTGCGCGCCGCACCGCCCGCTGTAGCGCGGTGACGACCGCGGGGCTGAACTCGGGGTGTCCCCAGGCGGAGCCGCCGACGCCCAACCGTGCCCGTGCGGGGAGGCCGCCCTCTCCGAGCGCCGGTGATCCGCCGTCGCTCCAGGAGGCGGTGGGCAGGGGCACGTCCTGCGGAACGAGCCCGACGGCCTCACCCATGCCGAGCGCCCCCGCCGTGACGTCTCCGTCGGGATTCGCCGGGCCGCCGGCCGGGCCGGCCGTGGTGTCCGCCCCGGTGTCGGACGGGGCCACGGCGCAGGGACGCCCGGGAGCCTCCTCCGACGCCCGCCACTGCAGCCCGAACCCGATGCTGCGCTGGACCAGGTACCCCAGCAGCCTGGCGAGTTGGAGCGGGGAGAACAGTCCCCGTGCCCCGGGATCGCATTCCAGCAGCGAGTGGAGCAGGTGTGCGGTGTCCACCTGGCGGTCGGCGTCCCGCGCGGCGCGCCGTCGGGCACCGAGTATGGCCGAGCGCAGTTCGTCGGCGAGCATGGAGGTCAGACCGGCTTCCGGCTGGTCGGCGGAACGGGTGTAGCTCTGCACCTTCCCCACCTCATCAGCCCACGGCGGGCGGGTCATCCGCGTCGCGGGGCATATCGGCATCCGTCTTCGGAACGGGACGGATGCGGTCCTTCTCATCCCCTAGGACGATACGGCCGGAACCGGTGCTTCACCTGTCTTTCCGCACGGACCGCGGCCCATGTGGCGGTGAACGAGCCGTCACCTGCGACGATGCGCCCCCGCTTTCGGTAGCCACAGCCCGGGTCGGGTCACGGCCAGAGCAACTGCCGCTCCCAGCGGCCCCCGCTCAGCGCGTACCTGAGCCGCACATGGCGCCATCCGGCGTCCCCCTGCCAGAACTCCACCTCCTCGGCGCGCAGCGTGTACCTGGTGTAGTGCGGCGCGACCGCCTCGGGGTGTCGTTCCAGCAGGGCCCGGGCCCGCTCGGCGGCCGCGTCGAACTCGCCGAGCCCGGAGAGCGGGGCGCTCTGCTGGCCCGTCAGCGCCGACAGCCGCCCGCCCTCGGCCCTCCTTCTGAACTCCTGTGCGCTCACCTCCGTGGGAGCTGCCTCGACCCGACCGCTGACCCTGACCTGTCTGGCCTGCTCCGCCCAGTACGACGACAGCGCCGCCCAGGGGTTCAGCGCCAGCTCCCGGCCCTTGCGACTCGCCGAACTGGTGGCGAAGACCCATCCCGCCCCGGCCACGTCCAGGTCGCGCAGCAGCATCATCCGCGACGAGGGGCGTCCCCGGGAATCCGCGGTGCTCAGCGTCATCGCCTGGGGCACTCGGACACCTGCCCGGACGGCGCACTCCAGCCACCTCAGGAACAACTCCCCCGGCGTCGGGGGAACCCGCTCGACGTCGAACTCCGGAAAGGGCCCTTCCGGCGGCCGCGCACGCAGCAGCTCCGTCACCTCCACCACGCACCTCCTCTTGGCCGATGGTGGCACGGGTGACTGACAGCGGGGACGGCTCCGATCTCAGGCGTCGCCGAAGGCGAAGAGCGGGCCGGTGCCGGCCTCCATCTCACAGCGGTTGGGGAAGGTGGCGCGGTAGCGCACGGCGCGGCCGTCCCAGGTGCCCATCGCCTCAGCGATCACCGGCGCGTAGATCCTGGTGCAGAACCGGCTGGTGGGCTCCACCGCGGTCAGGTCGCCGTCCACTGCGCGCAGCGCGTCGCAACCGGCCCTGGCATCGGGGTGGGTGCCACCGTCAGGACCGCAGGTGAGCACCGCCCAGACCCGCTCGTGCCCGTCCGGGTCGGCTCCGCGCACCACGCTCAACCACAGTCGCCCCTGGTGATCGTGTGCCCGGGCCGCGGACGTCGAGGGAAGCGCCACCCCGGTCGTCACCACACCCACCACGGCCGCCACCACTGCCTGGCGGATCCGTCGCGTCATCGTCGCTCGCATGCCGTCGCTCCTGATCCTGCGGTCCCTCGCCGCCTCTGGCTGTATCGGCAACAGCGGCGGCGAAGCCCTGCACGATCACCTCATCGGGTGAGAGGGCCGCGTGGACACGGGCGCCCCAGGAGCGGCGGCCCCACGGAAGTTGGGCAAAGGAGTAGCAAAGAAGCCCTCCGTGGGAAACCAGACGGAGGGACCGCGGGTCTCAGGAGTGACGCTTCGTCCGCCCCGACCGCCGCGAGCCCTGCCGCCGCGGCCCGAGTCCCCTCCGGGACAGGGGGTCGGCAGACCACAGGTCAGGCACCTCAGGAGTACGGAAGGAGCAACCGCCGTGACACGTCATCTCCGCTCCATCCCCGTCACCCTCGCCGTCGTGGCAGCCGCGGCGCTCGCCGCCGGCTGCGGCTCCGATGACGACACCGCGTCGGGACCGGCCGGCGACGCCGCGCGGGCGCCGTCGGCACCCGCGGCACCCGCCTCCCCGCAGCAACGGGCGACCAACACCCCGACGCAGAAGGCCGACCCGGACGACGCCCCGTCCCCACCGGTCGGGGCCCCGTCCTCTTCGCCCACCGGGGCCCGGCCGCCAACGGACCGCCCGGCGGGCACGCCCTGGTGCGACACGGACCGGCTGGTCCTACGACTCCGCGCGCTGTCCCCGGCCGCGGGCAACCGCTACGCCGTGGTCACCCTCACCAACGGCTCGGACACCGCCTGCCGCACCCAGGGGTACATCGGCATGCAGTTGCTCGACGGGGCCGGCGAGGCCCTGCCCACCGAGGTGGTGCGGGACCACTCGCGCACCGCCAGCCCACTGGTGCTGGCGCCGGGCGCCAGTTCCTGGGCCCGACTGCACTGGGGCGCCGTCCCGGGGGCGGGCGACGCGGAGACCGGGCCGTGCCAGCCCGAGGCCCGCCGGGTACGGGTGACCCCGCCGGACTCGTACTCCCAGGAGGAGGCCGTCTGGGACCAGGGGCCGGTCTGTCAGGCCGGACGTCTTGAGGTGCTGCCGCTCGCTGCGGGCTCCGGGCCCGGCTGACCGACGGCCCCGCGGACGGGCGCCCGGGGCGGTCGCTTCGCCCCGGGCGCCGCGCCGTTCCCGCCGGGCGCCCGCGGCAGCCGGTCGCACCCCGCCCCGGAGACGTGGGGCGCCGGGCGTTCAGTCCTCGTCAGCGAGGATGAGGTACAGCTTCTTCCTGGCCTCGTTGACCACGGCGAGCGCCTTGTCCCGCTGCTGCTCACTGCCCGTCGACATGACCTGGGCGAACGCGGAGAAGAGCCCGGTGACCGCCTGTTTGACCTCGTGGACCGACTCCCAGTCGCCCTCCTGGGCGGCCTGCTCCCACGGGGCCTCGGGGCCGCCGGCGGCCTCGGCCCGCCCGGACTCGGTGAGGGTGAACAGCCGGCGGCCCGCCGACTCCTCACTGCTGATCAGCCCCTCGTCCTCCAGGAGCTGGAGCGTGGGGTACACCGAGCCCGGGCTGGGGCGCCAGGCTCCACCGCTGCGCTCCCCGATCTCCTGGATCATCTCGTAACCGTGCATGGGCCGGTCCGTGAGCAGCGCCAGGATCGACGCCCGCACGTCGCCGCGCCGCGCCCTCCCCCTTCGGCCACGACCTCGCGGCCCTCCCCAGCCGCCGTGCGGCCCGAAGGGACCGAACGGCCCGAACGCGGCCCTGCGCTCCCAGCGGCCCTCTTCCCCACACGATCCGTGTCTGCGGTGACGCACGAGTACACCTTCCCTTCCAATGACTATCACGATGTCTCGACGATATATCGGAACAGGTCGCACGGCAAGCGGCGGCAGCACGGCGCACTCCGGGTCCCGCCCCTCTCGATCGCGTCGTTCTCCCCGCGGACCCAGTCGGGCCGCCGAGGAGGCCGGGGGTGTTGAGGGGCTGTACCCGCTGGGTTGATCACGAAGAGCCGCATGCCGAGCTGACGCATGTGGACGCGGTGCACGGGCATCGCCGGCGCCCGCTGCGGGATTGCGTGACGGGCCGGTTCGAGGACAGCCCGCGAGCTCAGGGCGGCGACCTCCGTGGGGCCGAAGTCGCCCGTTCGACGGCGGGCGGCGCGCGGACGAACGTGGTCAGCTCGGTCCGGTCGATACGGACGCCGAAGCCGCGGTGGACGTTGCCGAGGGAGAACCGGGTGCGATGCGCGCGGCCCCCGCGGAGGCACTGGCCTGGGGTGTGAGGAGGTGAGGTACCGGAGATCCCAGTGAGGTTGGTCCTGCCCCGGGGATGCCTACTTCGTGGGAGCTTCGAGCGGGTGGGGGATGGCGCCGGCGCGCAGTTCCCGGGGGGCGGAGATGTGGTCGGAGGGTGCCCGGGGAGACGCCAAGCAGCCCGAAGACGGTGGTCCGAGGTTCTTGAACCACCCTGGTTCTCGAAGGGGTTACTGAAGGCTCTGGGGTCTTTCCGCGACCCACCGGGTGGTCCTCGGGGAACGAAGGTTTCTTGAGGATCGGGACCTACGGCCGCAGTGCGACGCCGGCTTCGCGGAGCAGAGCGGCGAGGTCGTCCGGGATGGGCATCGGGGTGGTGAGCCCAGCCCGGGTGCGACCGGTGTTGCCGTCCGGATACTTCCCGGCCGCCGAACCGGGAGCGGCGACGGCCAGGCGCACCAGTTGGCCGACGGTTTCGCGCACGTCGCGGTCGCGCAGGGCGAGGCGGAGCATCACCCCGTGGGTTCGGGCGTGAGGCCAGGGCCAGGGCTGGGACAGGATGTGCGCCCGCTCGGCGGCCCGCCACCGTTGCGCCACCGGTCCCGGAGCGCGGGCCGCGGCCATCTCGGCGGTGAACGCCTCCAGCAAGGCGGGCGGCATCGGAGAGCGACGGGGCACGACGGACCTCCAATAGTTCAGGATCTCCTGAATTCAAGCATCGGTGTATCGTCTTGTCCATGCTGACCCTCGCCACCGACCTCGACGCCCTGACCCGCTTCGGCCGGGCGCTGGCCGACCCGATCCGCTGCCGCCTGCTGCTGGCGCTGCGCGAGGCCCCGGCCTACCCCTCCGACCTCGCCGACACGCTGGGGATCTCCCGCACCCGCCTGTCGAACCACCTGGCGTGCCTGCGCGACTGCGGCCTGGTCGTCACCGTCCCCGACGGCCGCCGCACCCGCTACGAACTGGCCGACCCCCGCCTCGGCCACGCCCTGGACGACCTGCGCAACGCCGTGGTGGCCGTCGCCACCGACCGCACGTGCGTCAACGCCGACGACAAGGGATGCTGCTGATGACCGTGATGTCGCTCGGGCCCGGCCCGCCGCGACGTCCTCGCCCAGCGAATACGCCTGCTGGTCACGGCCACGATCACCTACAACGTCATCGAGGCGGTCGCCCGCCATCACCACCGGCGCCCTCGCCTCCTCCACCGCCCTGATCGGCTTCGGACTCGACTCAGGTACGTGCACAGGAGCGTCTGCTTGGAGTCCGCGACAGCGGAGGCGGAGCCGAGTTCCCGCCCGGCGCGGCGCTGGGCGGCGGACAGGAGGCATGATCGCCAGCGAGAGGGCGGCGATGACGATGCCGGGGACCGACCGCCCGGTGCCGGTGAGCGTGCGGACGGCGTCGAGGCAGACGTATGCGGCGAGCGCGAAGAAGGAGACGGCGATGATCCGCAGGGTGCGGGCCTCGCGGGCCTCGCGGACCGCGTGGTCGCGGGCGGAGAACTGCCAGGCGACCGCGGCGGCAGAGGAGACCTCAATGGCCCTCGGCCGTGCTACTGGTGGGCCTGGTCCTCAATGCGACCCTCGGCTGGTCCTGGGCCGACCCGATCGCCGCGCTGGTCATCGCCGCGATCGCCGTCAAGGAAGGCCGCGACGCCTGGCAGGGCACGGGATGCTGCGCACCCACCAGCGCGACCGTGGCGCCGTCCGCCGCCGCAGGGGCGGACGCGTGCGGCTGCCGATCTGGCCACGACCACCGCACCTGACCGAGCACGCCAGGCGCGGGACGCGACCGGTCAGGCCGTGGGCAGCCAGCTCACCTTCCCGGCCAGCAGCGCGTAGCCCACGAAGGCCACGATGTCGATCAGGGCGTGTGCCGCCGCCAGCGGCCCCACCCGCCCCCACCTGCGGTAGAGCAGGCAGAACAGCACTCCCATGGCCAGGTTGCCGACGAAGCCGCCGATGCCCTGGTAGAGGTGGTAGGAACCGCGCAGCACCGAGCTGAACGCGACCGTGGCCGGCCAGGACCAACCGAGCTGACCCAGCCTGCGCAGCACGTAGCCCAGGACGATGACTTCCTCGAGGACCGCGTTCTGGATGGCGGACAGGATGAGCACGGGGATCTTCCACCACACGTCCGGCAGCGACTCGGGCACCACCGTCAGGTTGAACCCGGCGGCCCTGGCCCCCAGGTAGAACGCGAGCCCGGTGCCGCCGACGCCAGCCGCGACCACCGCTCCCCACCCCAGGTCGAACCAGGGCCGGCGCCGGTCGAACCCGATCACCCGCAGTGAGGTGCCCTCCCGGGTCAGCAGGTGCGCGACCAGGGCCACCGGCACCAGCGCGGTCGCGATCCCGAAGAGCTGCCAGGCCAGGTCGAGCCAGGGCCGCCCGGGAGCCCTGGACCCCACCAACGTCGCCGCCTGGCTGGACAGCCCGCCGGGCCTGGTCAGCGAGCCGACGAACTTGATCAGGGCGGCCAGGCCACTGGCGCCGAGCGACAGGGCGAGCACCAGGACCAGCTCGTCGCGCCTGGTCCTGCGGGTCAGGGCCGAGTCCTCGGTGTTCTCCAGCGAAGTGATGGTCACGCCTCTCCCAACGCGGCACGTTCCTCCCGGGTGCCGGTCGGGCCGATGTCCACCGGGCCTTCGGCCCAGCGCCGTCAGATCACTCCACCGGCCAGGTGTGCACCGGCTCCCCGGTCCGCATCAGCGCACAGTACCGCCGGGTCATCCCGGCCAGCGCCTCGGCCCGGCCCAGACGGCCGCCCTCACGTAGCCGGTGGTACCGCAGCGCCTGCCACTCCGCCCCGTTGATGCCGGTTGCGCAGCGCTGCTCGATGACGTCGAGATAGCGGTCCCGGTCCACGGGCTCCACCCCCCAGGCGTCCAGGCCGGCCGCCGCCATCGGCAGCAACTCGTCCCGCACCAGGCGTCCCACCGGGACGTCCACCAGGCCGTTCCCCCGGGGGCGGGGCCACCGCAGCACGGCACCGAGACCGTCCCGGGCGGCCGTGTGGAAGTTGGCCGCGGCGGCCTCGAACGACAGCCGGGTCCACACCGGCCGCGACTCCTCGGCGAGGGTGCGCACCAGCCCGTAGTAGAACGCCGCGTTCGCCAGGACGTCGGTCACGGTCGGCCCCGCCGGCAGCACCCGGTTCTCCACCCTCAGGTGCGGCACCCCGTCCGCCACGTCGTACACGGGTCGGTTCCAGCGGTAGATGGTGCCGTTGTGCAGCGCCAGTTCCCGCAGGGCGGGCGCTGCACCGGCGTCAAGCACGCGTTCGGGGTCCTCGTCGTCGCAGATCGGCAGCAGTGACGGGAAGAAGCGCACGTTCTCCTCGAACAGGTCGAGGACCGAGTCGATCCACCGCTCGCCGAACCACGCCAGCGGGCGGACCCCCTGGGCCTTCAGCTCCTGCGGCCGGGTGTCGGTGGCCTGCTCGAACAGCGGCGGCCTGGTCTCCCGCCACAGTTCCCGCCCGAACAGGAACGGGGAGTTCGCCCCAACCGCGACCTGGACCGCGGCCATGGCCTGTGCGGCGTTCCACACCTGGGCGAAACGGCCCGGAGTGACCTGCAGGTGCATCTGCAACGAGGTGCACGCCGCTTCCGGCGCGATCGACGCCGAGGTGAGTGTCAGCCGCTCCACGCCCTCGATGTGCAGCGTCAGGTCCTCTCCGCGTGCCGCCAGGATCTGGTCGTTGAGCAGCTTGTAGCGGTCCGCCCTGGAGAGACTGGACTGCACCACGTCCCCGGCGCCCAGCGTGGGCAGAATGCCCACCAGCACGATCCGCGCCCCCGCCTCCTGCGCCTTGCGGTCGGCGTACGCCAGGCCGGTGCGCAGTTCCTCAGCCAACTCGTCGAAGACCCGGCCGGACAGGCGGTGCGGCGCGATGTTCACCTCGAGGTTGAACTGTGCCAGTTCGGTCTGGAAGTCCCGGCTGGCTATTCGTTCCAGCACCTCGTCGTTGGCCATCCGCGGCATCCCCGCCCCGTCCACCAGGTTGAGCTCGATCTCGAGGCCCATCAGGTTCCGTGGCCGGTCGAACCGCTTCTCCCGCAGCATCCTTTCCAACGCCGACATGCACAACCGCAACTTGCGCCGGTACCGCTCCCGATCCGAGAGGTCGAACGAGCTGACCCCGACCTTCTCTCCCACCGAAGCCCTCCCCTTCTCCTGGGTCGCACCTCGACGCGGTGCACCAGATCCTGCCCAGGGGGAAAGATCCATAAGGCCCGACCAATCCCCGGGCACCGCGGGACCCGGCCATTTGCTCAGTCCTCAGGCATATTCCTGGGACATGACTTCGCACCCCCTCCCGCCACATTCCGGGCAGAAAGCACCTACCAGAACCGGACTGCGCACCTTCCGGTAAAGCGTCAGCTCACCGGGGGCAACTCGGGTTCAACCCGCGCGGACACTCCCGATGAATACGGCCGAAAATATCCTTGCCAGAAACCTCAGAACCGGGTAATCGAAACATTGCGGGAACAAATGTCGTATAAACTCCGGCTCGCAAGAAGGCAGGCACTCCGTGACCCACCCGACGGTGCGCGCAGGCCGTGGTCACGGGACGCGATCCCCATGCCACCGTCCCTCGGTTGCGCATCCGCCACCCCGTGCCCCGTGGGGCCCGCGTGTTCTGCCTGGGTCCGCTGACAGCGTCGTCCGTTCCCCGTCACGCCCATCTCCCAGCGAGAGGCGATCCGTCATGCCGCTGCACACTCCACCAGCACCCGATCCCGCGCTCCACGCGGTCCTCACCGCCCTCGACTCACCCGCCGCCACCCGCGCCACACCCGCCCTGCACGGCACCACGGGGCCGGTCAGCACCTCCCACCCGCACCCGGTGCACGTGCTGCCCAGCTCGGCGACCCACCCGGCGGCGCTGGCGACCACCCGCCGCATCGGCTGGCGTTTCCTGATCAACGCCGGTGATACCCCCGTCGCCACCGCGGAAACCCTCAGGACCGCCGACGGCTGGGCGTTCTCCCACTTCAGCCAGGGCCCCTTCGCCACCTCGACCTTCCGTGCGCTGACCCAGGCACACGCCCTGCCGGCCACCTACCAGCCCAGGTTGCTGTCCGTGCCGGCCCTGTACATGCTGGCCCTGTGGCTACACCAGGAGTCGTCCCCGGACTGCGCCGGCGACCTGCTGGTCCCGCTGGCCCCGGCGCCGCCCGGCATCACCGCACACCGCCCACACCTCGCCAGCGACCTGCTGCCGGCCCTCAGTCCCCGCCCGCACCCGGACCCGGCACTCCTCACCAGCCCCGTCTGAGTTCCTCCTCGGCGCCGCACTCGACGTTTCCAGCCGACCGCCAAGCGCGCCCGCCCGCGTCCGCCCCGGGCGGGCGTCGTCGTGCCGGAGCAATTGGCCCGGAGGGATCAACGGGCCTCGGGAAACCGCTAATGTATGGACTTACGTCTTCACAGCCGGGGAACAACTCACCGATATTCCATGCGTAAACGAGTCGGGGGGGTAACACTGGACCGGGCGGCAGTCCCGCCCGCGCACCACGCGTCAGATCGTTTCCGAACGGGGGAAGCGGCGTGAAGTCCTCATCGAGCCGCACACACACCACACCACACCGAAAGACATCGCCCACCATGTGCCAGCACCAGCCACAGTGTCCCTCTGCAGACTCCTCCGACCGGGAGGCCGCGCACACCGTCGCGCGCTATCCCGAGCAGGGCTGGAGTCTGCTCTGCAACGGCGTCCTGCTCTTCGAGGACACCGGGGAGTTGCTGCCCGACGGGCAGATCATCGCCCCGCACCGGCCGCTTGGCACCGGGCTGGTCACCGCTGCCTGACCGCGGAACTCCCCACCGCCGATACGGGCGGTATCCAGAGCCGCACAAACAGCGAACGATAGAAGTAGTAATCCGGCAGCCAATTCCGTGGCACATGCCGGAAAGGCGCCGTTAACAGCGAGCCCGGCCCAGCACCACCGCAGTCGCGCGGACGGACCAGCCGCGCGGACCACAGGCCCCGGGCACCGCCCGGATGGCGCCCGGACACACCGCACCACGGCGCCGACGCGGGCCCCACCCCCGCGGCACGGCACCGCGTACGAAGACCACGTACGACGCCCACGACGTACGACGACGGGGCCGGCGCAGCGACCATGCCACACCGGCCCCGACCTCCTCGCACCCCGCCCCGGTGGGCGCCGCTCCGGACGCCACCGGTCGGGGTTGTTCAGCTCTCGTAGTCGTCGAGCGGCGGGCAGGAGCAGACCAGGTTCCGGTCCCCGAACGCCCCGTCGATGCGGCCCACCGGAGGCCAGTACTTGTCCGCCGCCGGGAGCCCCGCCGGGAACACCGCCTCCTGCCGTGAGTACCCACGGGTCCACTCGTCGGTCAGCGCCGCGGCGGTGTGCGGCGCGTGGCGCAGCGGGCTCTCCGCCGCGGTGAACTCTCCTGCCGCCACTCGGTCAATCTCCCCCCGGATGGCGATCATCGCCGCACAGAACCGGTCAAGCTCTGCTAGATCCTCGCTCTCCGTGGGTTCGATCATCAGCGTCCCGGCCACCGGGAACGACATGGTGGGGGCGTGGAAACCGTAGTCGATCAGCCGCTTAGCCACGTCGTCCACGGTCACCCCCGTCGCCTTGGTGAGCGGACGCAGGTCGATGATGCACTCGTGCGCCACCAGGCCACCGGGCCCGGTGTAGAGCACCGGGTAGTACGGGGCGAGCCGCTTGGCCACGTAGTTGGCGCTGAGCACCGCCACCTGGGTGGCGAGCCTCAGCCCGGGGCCGCCCATCAGGCGCAGGTAGGCCCAGGAGATGGGCAGGATGCCGGCGGAGCCCCAGGGTGCCGCGGAGACCGGTCCCACCCCCGTCTCCGGCCCGGCCGCGGGCTGGAGCGGATGGTTGGGCAGGTAGGGCGCCAGGTGCTCGCGCACCGCGACCGGGCCGACCCCGGGGCCGCCGCCGCCGTGCGGGATGCAGAACGTCTTGTGCAGGTTCAGGTGCGACACGTCCGCCCCGAACGCCCCCGGCCGGGCGAGGCCGACCAGGGCGTTGAGGTTCGCCCCGTCCACGTACACCTGCCCACCGGCGGCGTGCACCGCCTCGCAGACCTCGGTGATGTGCTCCTCGAACACCCCGTGGGTGGACGGGTAGGTCACCATCAGCACGGCGAGGGTGTCCCGGTGGGCGTCGATCTTGGCGCGCAGGTCCGCGAGGTCCACGTCACCGTCCTCGCTGGTCTTGACCACCACCACGGTCATCCCGGCCATCACCGCGCTGGCCGCGTTGGTGCCGTGGGCCGAGGACGGGATCAGGCAGACGGTGCGCTGCTGCTCGCCGTTGGCCCTGTGGTACGCCCGGACGGCCAGCAGCCCGGCCAGCTCGCCCTGTGATCCGGCGTTCGGCTGGAGGCTCACCTTGGCGTAACCGGTGAGCTCGGCCAGCCGGTCCTCCAGGTCACCGATGAGCTCGAGGTAGCCCTGGGCCTGCTCGGCGGGGGCGAACGGGTGCAGCTCGCCGAACTCGGGCCAGGTGACCGGCTCCATCTCGACGGTGGCGTTCAGCTTCATGGTGCACGACCCCAGCGGGATCATGCCCCGGTCCAGCGCGTAGTCCCGGTCCGCGAGCCGCCGCAGGTAGCGCAGCATCGCCGTCTCGGAGCGGTACTGGTGGAACACCGGGTGGGTCAGGACCGCGTCACCGCGCAGCAGGCCCTCGGGGAGGGCGTCGGGGGTGGTGGCGTCCAGTGCGTCGACGTCGGCGGTCACCCCGAACGCGGCCCAGACCGTGGTCAGGTCCGAGCGTGTCGTCGTCTCGTCGCAGGCGATGCCGACCAGGTCGGTGTCGGTCTGCCGGAGGTTCACCCCGGCGGCCCGGGCTGCGGCGACCACCTCGGCCGCGCGGCCGGGGACCCGAGCGGTCACCGTGTCGAAGAACGCGTCGTGCACCACGTCCACCCCACCGGCCCGCAGCCCCTGGGCGAGCACCGCGGCGTACCTGTGGGTGCGCCGGGCGATGGTCCGCAGCCCCTCAGGGCCGTGGTACACCGCGTACATCCCGGCCATGACCGCGAGCAGGACCTGCGCCGTGCAGATGTTGCTGGTGGCCCTCTCCCGGCGGATGTGCTGTTCGCGGGTCTGCAACGCCAGCCGGTAGGCGCGGTCGCCGTGGCTGTCCACGGAGACGCCCACCAGTCGGCCGGGGAGGTTGCGGGCGAACGACTCGCGCACGGCCATGTAGCCGGCGTGCGGTCCGCCGAATCCCATCGGGACACCGAAGCGCTGGGTGGTGCCGACCGCGATGTCCGCGCCCAGCTCTCCGGGCGGGGTCAGCAGGGTCAGCGCCAGCAGGTCGGCGGCGACGGACACCACCGCGCCGAGCTGGTGGGCCTCGTCAACCACCGGGGCCAGGTCCCGCACGGCCCCGGAGGTGCCCGGGTACTGGAGCAGCACCCCGAACAGGCCTCGCTCGGCGAGCCCGTCCGGCAGGCCCTGGGAGAGGTCGGCGACGAGCACCTCGATGCTCTGCGGTTCCGCCCGGGAACGCACCACGGCGATGGTCTGCGGCAGACAGTCGGCGTCCACCAGGAACAGGCCCTGGCCGGGGGACGAGCCCGTGGCGCCGCGGGGCGGCGGCGTCCTGCTCACCCGGCGGGACAGGGCCATCGCCTCCGCGGCGGCCGTGCCCTCGTCCAGCAGGGAGGCACCGGAGGTGGGCAGTCCGGTGAGGTCGGCCACCACGGTCTGGAAGTTCAGCAGCGCCTCCAGCCGGCCCTGGGAGATCTCCGGCTGGTAAGGGGTGTAGGCGGTGTACCAGGCGGGGTTCTCCAGCACGTTCCGCAGGATCACCGGCGGGGTGAAGGTGCCGTAGTAGCCGGTGCCGATCATGGACTTCAAGACCTGGTTGCGGTCCGCCAGCGCCCGCAGCTCCGCGAGGACCTCCGCCTCGGTCCGCCCCGCGGGCAGCCGCAGCGGTTCGGTGCTCTTGATGGCGTCGGGGACGGCGGCGGCGGTCAGCTCGTCCAGGGAGCCGTAGCCGACCTGCGCGAGCATCTTGGCGCGGGCCGCGGCGTCCGGCCCTATGTGCCGCCGCTGGAAGGACGGGGCGGTTTCGAGGTCGGTGAGGGTACGGGGGGTGCGTCCGCTCACGTCGGCGGTCATCGCGGGGGCCTCCTGGTCGGTACGACCTGCACGGGCAGCACGGGGATGTGCGCCCGATGGCCTCCCCCTCTGTCATCGCGACCTGAGAGCTTCGCCGTGGACCGCGGAGGCGGTGTCGCCGCGGGCTCGGCTTGCACCGTCGGTGAGGGAGGGGTCGTGCCTGTGCCCGCCGCCCGCCCTGCTTTCCAGAGTGACCTCGACCGTGCGGTTCGGATGCCTGAGAGATTCCGGGGAGGAGTTGCTCCTTCGGCGCCCCGGCGGCCAGACCGGGGACTCTCCCGCACGGGGTCGTCAGCCACCACCAACCCTAGCAGCGTGCGGCCGGACCGATCCGATTCGGCCGTCGCGCCGACGGCATGGAGGGCCGCGCATCCGGAGACAGGGCGGGAGCAATGAGGATTATTTATGTGATTATCGGCTATATCGACTGGCGTCTCTTGACTCTTCCGACCGTCCCTGTCGTGACGTGCCGCTAGCCGCTGGAGGAACCGTGCAGACCCACATCGACCCGCGGAGCCTGATCGGCCGCAAGGCGGTTGATCGCAACGGAAGCAAGATCGGCACCATCGACGAGGTCTACCTCGACGACGTCACCGGAGAGCCCGAGTGGGCGGCGGTGCGCACCGGCCTCTTCGGGCGGGACGCGTTCGTCCCCCTGGAACCCAGCGTGGTCTCCGGCAACGTGTTGCGCGTCCCGTACGACAAGGCGCTGGTCAAGGACGCCCCCGACTTCGGCGTGGGCCGCCACCTCTCCCCTGACCAGGAGCTCAGGCTGTACCGGCACTACCACCTCGACGTGGCCCGCACCGAGCAGCCGTCGGTCGAGCCGGACCTCGGCCACCTGGCCGGGGAGCCCGAGTAGCGGACCGGGCAGCGGGGCCGCCCCGGGAGGTCAGGTCCCGGACACGGCCCCGCTCCGGGGCCCGGGACCGCCGCCGTGCGGTTCGGGGTCAGGACCGTCCGGCCCGGTCAGGGGCAGTGGGGGCCCCTGCTCCAGGGCCGGATCATCCACCAGGAAGGTCCGCACCCGGCCCGGCGGCGACCACGGGGTCTCGAAGCGGACCGTCACCCGGCCCACCCCGCTGCCCTGGACCCAGCCCGGCCCGAACTCGACGTGCCGCACGTCCTGGCCCGGCAGCCACCTGCGCTGCGCCTCGGCCGCGGCCGGCTCCCGGGCCAGGGACGACTCCCCGGCCGCCCCCGCGGCGTCCCGCTCCTCGCCGGGCGGCGCACCGGCCACGGCACCCTGCCCCTCCGGCCCCGGGGCGCCGGCCACGGGCCCGCCGGGGCGCTCCGCGTCGCCCTTGGCCTCCACCACGTGCGCGAACAGGTCCTCCTGGGTGAAGTCGGCCAGCCCGGTCACTCCCACTCCCAGCAGCCGCACCCCGCCGGTGGTGTCCACCGCGTCCATCAGCCGACGGGCGATCTCCAGCACCACCGCGGGGTCGTCGGTGGGCGCCCGCAGCGTCTCGGACCTGGTCAGCGTGGAGAAGTCGAAACGTCTGACCTTCACCACCACGGTGCGGCCCGACTTGCCGGCCGCCCTGAGCCGGCGGACGCAGCTCTCGGCGAGCCTGTCGATCTCCCGGAGCACCCTGGTCCGGTCCGCCAGGTCCACCTCGAAGGTGTCCTCCACCGAAACGGACTTCGTCTCCCGGTCCGCCACCACCGGACGGTCGTCCCGGCCCGCGGCCATCGAGGCGACCGCCGCGCCCTGCGCCTTCCCCAACAGCCGCACCAACTCGGCCTTGCCCGCCGCCGCCGCCTCCGCCACCGTGGCGATCCCGGCCCGGCGCAGGTGCTCGGCCGTGGCCGGCCCCACGCCCGGCAGTGCCCGGACCGGCAGCGGGTCGAGGACCTGGTGCTCCCTGCCCGGTTCGACCAGCAGCAGTCCGTCGGGCTTGGCCTGCTCGGAGGCGATCTTCGCAAGCATCTTGGAACTGGCGACCCCCACCGAGGCGGTGAGGCCCGTCGCCCTCCCGATGTCCGCTCGCAGGTCCTCGGCCAGTGCCAGGACCATGGCGGTCACCCGCGCCGTCGCCAGCGCCGTCGGCTCCTGCCCCTGGAGGTCAAGCAGGGCGCCGTGCGGGCCCGCCTCGAGGTCCACGAACGCCTCGTCCAGGCTCAACGGCTCCACCAGGGGGGACACCGACCGCAGCACGGCCATCACCACCTCGCTGACCTGCCGGTACACCGGGAACCTCGGCACCAGGAAGGCGGCGTTCGGGCACAGTCGGCGGGCCATGCCCATCGCCATGGCCGAGTGGACGCCGGACCGACGGGCCTCGTAGGAGGCGGTGGCCACCACACCGCGCGGCCCCAGCCCGCCGACGATGACCGCCTTGCCGCGCAGGCTCGGCTTGGCCGCCTGCTCCACGGACGCGTAGAAGGCGTCCATGTCCAGGTGCAGGATCGTCGGCACGGCTCTCACCCCGCCATGGTGCCCCACCGCACCGACACTCGACCGAACACGCGTACGGGAACCCGGTGGATCGACCGCACACGGTCAACCAGCCCGGTTCCTCCGCCGGGCGAGCTCGTCCTGGGGGTTGTGGCCGATCAGGGTCTCACCCGTGTCGACCCGCTCCCCGTGGAGCTGGGCCAGCGCCGCCTCGACCTCCCGCCACACCACGCCCACGGCGATGCCGAACACGCCCTGCCCACCCTGGAGCAGGTCCACCACCTCGTCCGGGGAGGCGCACTCGTACACCGTCGCGCCATCGCACATCAGCGTCATCCTGGCCAGGTCGGACAGGTCCCGGGAACGCAGGTGGCGCACGGCGGTGCGAATGTTCTGGAGGGACACCCCGGTGTCCAGCAGCCGCTTGACGATCTTCAGGACGACGACGTCGCGGAAACTGTAGAGCCGCTGGGTGCCCGACCCGTGGGCCGGCCGGACACTGGGCTCCACCAGCCCGGTGCGCGCCCAGTAGTCCAGTTGTCGGTAGGTGATGCCGGCCGCCGCACAGGCGGTGGGACCGCGGTAGCCGACGAGGCCCTGATGAGGTCCGGAGCCCCCCGCGACCGCCCCCTCCTCCGCACAGAGCCGGGGGGAGCGTTGCGGGCCGCGAGGCGGATAGCCGCTGCCCGCGGCCGTCCCGTCGCCGGTGCTTCTCACGCCGACCTCCGTCCGTTCGACATCCCGAAAGCACCGGGGGGAAACCCAGCCCAATGTCCGGCAACGCCTTGGCAGAGCCTTCCGGGACCTTCCTTCACGACGGTAGGCAGTCACTGGGGGTGCGTCAACGATCGCCACACTCGGCACGCCGGGTGATGTCAACCCCATGAGTGGTTTGGCGTGACCCACGGACGGGTATCGCTCGTCGAATGGATGACGCGCGGTGGCTCTGTGCGATCCCGATGCGGTAGGGCGCCGGACTCCGACGTCCGCCGGGGCGCCGTCACCGGGAGCTCACTGGTTGCTGGTGCCGAAGTCCTCGGGCGAGATCTGGTCCAGGAACTCCCGGAACTTCTCCACCTCGTCCTCCTGCTCGTCCGGGATGGCGATCCCGGCGTCGTCCAGCACACCGTCGCTCCCGTAGATCGGGGTGTTGGTGCGCAGGGCGAGGGCTATCGCGTCGGACGGCCTGGCACTGACCTCCACGCCGCTGGCGAAGACCAGCTCCGCGTAGAAGACGCCCTCTCGAAGATCAGTGATCCGCACCTCGGTGAGCTGCTGGCCGAAGGCGTCCAGCACGTCCTTGAACAGGTCGTGCGTCAGCGGGCGCGCCGGCGTCATGCCCTGCTGCGCGAAGGCGATGGCGGTGGCCTCCCCGGGTCCGATCCAGATGGGCAGGTACCGGTCGCCTCCCACCTCGCGCAGAAGGACGATCGGCTGGTTGGAGGGCATCTCGACCCGGACGCCCACGACGTCGAGCTCGTTCACACAGCAACCCTAGGCGGTGCCTGCCGGGTTTGGGTAGTCGGGCTCAGCGCCACCCGCCCGCACGATGGCCGAAAGAGCACGTCAGAGCATACGAACCCGCAGCCCCGACTGGACCAGCGCGGCGTGCAGCCGCACCGACAGGGTGGCCAGTTCCCGAGCCATGGCCTCGGCGTGCGCCCGGGTCTGCGGGTTGCGGTGCCGCCGCAGCGGGGCCACCACCTGTTCGACCAGGCCGACCTCGCGCTCCGCCGCGGCCCGTACCGCCCGCAGGTGCCGGGGCTCGAGACCGAAACGCCGCATCTCAGCAACGATCTTGGTGATGGCGAGCATCTCGCCGCTGTAGGTGCCGTCCGGATTGGGCTGCACCACGCCGTAGGACTCCCACTCGCCGAGCTGCTCCTCGGTGACGCCCGCGGCGGCCACCAGCTCGGCCCGGCCCAGCCGCACCACCGCGGCGGCGTCCGCCTCCGGCTCGAGCAGCTCTCCCGCGGGCTCCTCGGCCAACGCCCCGGAACGCGCCCCCGCGGGGGCCGGCACCGGCACCGGGTCCCCCCGGTCCAGGGCGTCGAGGTGTTCCCTGATGACCTTCAGCGGCAGGTAGTGGTCACGCTGCATCCGCAGGACGTGGGCCAGGCGGTCCACGTCCTTGGCGCTGAACTTCCGGTAGCCGGAGGGCGTTCGCTGCGGCTCCACCAGGCCCTCGGTCTCGAGGAACCTGATCTTGGAGATGGTGACCTCGGGGAACTCGTCGCGCAGCAGGTTGAGCACCGCGCCGATGCTCAGGAGCTGGCGATCAGCGGTGGCGGCGGCCGGGACGATACCGCCTGCGGATGTACGAAGCATGGCCCTCCTGCTTTCTCGCCGCCTCGCCGCACGCCACCCGATGGGACCGCGCCCGGCCGGTCAGCCCCAGTGACTGGCGTAGAACACCAGTCGGTACTTGCCGATCTGTACCTCGTCCCCGTTGGACAGCGCCACCGAGTCGATCCGCTCCCGGTTGACGTAGGTGCCGTTCAGGCTGCCCACGTCGGCGACCGTGAAGCCCTCGGGGCTGCGCCGGAACTCCACGTGCCGCCTGGACACCGTCACATCGTCCAGGAAGATGTCGCTCTGCGGGTGCCGACCCGCGGTGGTGAGGTCCCCGTCGAGCAGGAACCGGCTCCCCGAGTTGGGTCCGCGGCGCACGATGAGCAGCGCGGAGCCGGCCGGCAGGGCGTCCACCGCCGCCTGCGCCTCGGGCGAGAGCGACGGCACGCTCTGCGTTTCGCCCTCGTACGCCTCGAGGCCCGAGATCGAGATGGTGGAGGTGGTCTCCGAGGAGCGCTCGGGGGTCAGCCCGGGACGCAGCGGCGCACCGCAGTTGGAGCAGAAGCGCCCGGCCGGCGGATTGCGGTGACCACACCTGGAACACACCGGCACGGACTCGCCCTCCTGCCGCGGCTGGCCAGCCTGGGTGGCGTACGGGTCCACGGAAAACCCTGCACCCAAAGTTGAGGTTGATGGTTCCTCGAAACCTATGCGGCCGGCGCCGGCAGGGTCAACAGATCCACCCCCGTGGCCACCCGAATGGTCCCCGTGGCCACCCCGGAACAGCGGACGGCCCCCGTCCGGCGCGTCACCGTCCGGGGCGTTGCGCATCCCGGGAACGCCGCCGCCCGACGAGCCGGCCCCCTGCTCACCGGCCCGGTGCCGGGCCCCGCGGCCCTCGCCGGACTGCCGAGAGCCCCTACCGAACAACTTCGCAAACAGTTTCACGGGCGATTCCCCTTGAACGACACAGACCCGCCCGTGGGGCAGGACAAACCCTTGTGGCCGGCGCTCCGGCCCCTCACCATTTCTCGCCCACTCGGGACGAATCGCATCCGTGTTCCGGATACTGTTCCCACGAAGACCCTTACGCCCAGTTCCACCCGTTCACGCCTCATTCCGGTGCCGAGCGAGCGTAGTCAGGCTGGTTTGCCTGTCGCAAGGCGTCCACAACGATCTTCTCACTGCGCACCACCGATACCGTGGCCTGCTCCCTCTCCATGCTCTGCACCACTCCACCCGGAATGTTGAGCGCCGGTTCCAGATCCTGGGGATTTCCGATCACTTCGAACCGGTACGGCTGCTCGACCCGATGACCATCGATCTCGACAACCGCGTTCGCTCCCTCACGAGACAGATCTTCGGAGAAGAACGTGTCGGCGACGACACGCACCTCGTTGATCTGGATCGCCTCCGCCCCCGCGGCCCGCAACTCCTGCAACGTGTCCAGCAGCATATCGGCACGAACGTGACCGCCGGGATCGTTGATCGTCAAAGTGATGCCCGGCCCCCGCGCGGCGACCGTTCCGGCCAGCACACCGAGCTGCGCCGTCCGCTTCTCGGTCTGCCGGCGTGCCTCCTCCGCCTGGTCCGAGCTGTTCTCCAGCTCGGTGCGTTGCTGCTCCAGGTCCCGCTTCTCCTCCTGGAGCCGCTTGTTGCGGCTGTCCAGCTCGTCGAGGATGCGCACCAGGTCCTCCTGACGGGCCCCGCGCAACCTGCTCTCGTCGGTGTTGGAGCGCACCTGGATGGCGAGGCCCAGCCCGAGGGCGAACAGCAGCAGCGCAACGATGAACTGCGCCCTCGAGGCCCGGGGAGGCCACAGGGCGGCGGCCAGGCGCTGCCTGCCGGTCGGTCCGGCGCCGGTGCCCCCGGTGGACGGGGCCACCTCGGGGGCGTCGCTCCCCTCCCGGGAGGCCGACCCCGCGGGCGTGGCCTCGCCAGCCGGTTCCGCTGGGGACTGGGCACGGGGGCGCTCCTCGGTCACCTGGTCGGACGGCCGCGCGCCGGACGGCGCAGCGTTACGCCGTTCGGGTGAGTCGCCGGTGCGGTAGGCGGACGACACGGCCGCCGGCCGCTCGCCCCTGCTCCCCTGGGCGCCGGCGTCCCGCTGTGCGGTGACCGTCGGCATCCAGGCCTCCTCGCGCACCCGTGTCACGGCCACGCCGCGTCCCGGCGGGGCGGCACGCCCCGGTGTCGGGTCCGCGCCGTCCCTGTCCTGGGAAGCCCCCTCGCGCGGCTCCTCGTCCCGATCCCGGCCCTCCGGGGCCACGACCTCCCCGTCCTGCTCCCCGGCGTCCCCCCGGGGACGGTCGCCGCGGTCCTGCGCGGCCCGGTGGGCGGCGCGGTCGTCGGTGCCGAGGCGCTCGTCGCGCGCCTCGTCGGGCCCGGTCCCTGGTTGCCTCTCCATCCGCGTCACGCCCGGAAGACGTGCCGGCGGATCGCGGCGGCGTTGGAGAAGATGCGGATGCCCAGGACCACCACCACACCGGTGGACAGTTGAGAGCCGACCCCGAGCTTGTCGCCGAGGTACACGATCAGCGCCGCCACCGTGACGTTGGACAGGAAGGAGACCACGAACACCTTGTCGTCGAAGATGCCGTCGAGCATCGCCCGCACCCCGCCGAACACGGCGTCGAGCGCGGCGACCACGGCGATGGGCAGGTAGGGCTCCACCCCGTCCGGCACCACCGGCCGGACGAAGAGGCCCACCACGACTCCCACAACGAGGCCCAGTACGGCAATCACGATGCGCCCTTCTTCGTCTCTGTGGTCCCGGAGTCGCCGGGTCCCGCCGCTGGCAGCGGCTCGGCATAGCGCACGGCGAGGCCGGGAGCGGCCGGGAGCCGCACCTCGCCCTCGACGGTGATCCGCGCGCGGATGTCGAAGTTCTCCTGCAGCTCGCGCAGGTACATGCCGTCCACGCTGTCCTGGAAGGCGCTGCGCAGGCGTTTCCCGTCCCCCACGGCCAGCACGGTGTAGGGCGGGGGAAGGGGCTTGTTGTCGACGAGTATGGCCTCGCCCGCGGCGCGGATCGCCGACAGGGACGTCAGCCGCTGCCCGTTGATGGCCACCGCCTCGGCGCCGGACAACCACAGTCCGTTCACGATGCGTTGCAGGTCCCGGTCCCGCAGTCGCCCGCTGTCGGAGAAGCTGGAGTCCTGCCGCGGGCCGTCCCCGACGCCCTGCCGCGCGTTCTCCGCGTCGTCCACGACCAGCTTGATGCCGGGCCCTTCCACTTCCTCGGCCCCCGAGAGCAGCGCCATCAGGGACACCCGCTCGTCCTCGCCGCCCGCCCGCAGCGCCGAGCTGCGCTCCTGTTCGACCTTGGTGCGCAGCGCCTCCACCTGTCGCTGGGTGGTGTCCGCCTCCCCCGACGCCCGGTCGACCCGTTCGATCAGTTCCTCACGCTCCTTGGCCAACGTCGGGGCGGCCTCGTGCGCCTGCGCCGCCCCCAACGTCACCACCAGCGCGGCCAGCACGAGCCCCACGGCGAGACCCAGCCACGAGCGGGTGCTCCGGGGCAGGTGCGACGTCCCCAACTCGCCCCGGCGTGACGCCGCCTCGGCATAGCCCGCGTCGAGGCTGTGCGCCATCACGTTGGTCAGCAGCGACATCGACGCGTCGGGACGCGGCGGACGCGGACGGACGCTCCGTGCGGGGGGGTGCTGCGACATGCCGCACATCGTTGCACGCTGGCAGCCGTACCCTCGAACAGCCCCTGTCCGACGCCCCCGCGGTGGTACCGGACCGTGCCCGCGGACGTCGTACGCCCCGGCACCGTGTGGTACCGGAGCGTACGCCTTCAGCTCCCCGCTGGGAAACCGGGGCCGCTCAGCGACCGGCGCTGTCCACCACCAGTGCCCACTCGTCCAACAGGGCCTGGGCGGACACGTCGTCGGGCCCCTCCGCCCACAGGTGGGTCAGAGCCTCCGCCGGGTCCGGCAGCACCATGACCCAACGGCCGTCGGGCTCCACCACCCGGACCCCGTCAGTGGTGTCCACGGAACGGTCCCCAGCCTCCTCCACGACCCGTCGCATCACCAGGCCCTTCACCGCCCAGGGGGTGGCCAGGTCCCGGCGGTGCACATGGGCCCGGGGAATGCGCGCGTCGATCTGACTCAACGTCAACTGGGTGCGCGCGACCAACCCGACGAGCCGGACGAAGGCCGCCGCCCCGTCGAAGACGCTGCTGAACTCGGGAACGATGAAGCCCCCGCGCCCGTCGCCACCGAACACGGCGCCCTCGGACTCCCCGACCCGGGTCAGGTCGTCGGGGGACGTCGTGGTCCACTGCACCTGGGTGCCGTGGTACGCCGCGACCTGCTCGGCGATCCTGGTGGTGGTCACCGGCAGCGCCACCCGGCCGCTGCGCCGCTCCGCGGCCACCAGGTCGAGCAGCACCAGCAGGGCCCGATCGTCCTCCACGATCCGCCCCCGCTCGTCCACCAGGGAGATCCGCTCGCCCACCGGGTCGAACCGCACCCCGAAGGCGGCGCGGGACGAGGAGACGATCTCTCCGAGGTGGGCCAGCGCCGTCCTGCGCTCCTCCGCGGACTCGGTGGGCTTCGCCTCGTTCAGCCCCGGGTTGATCGTCAGGCTGTCCACCCCGAGCCGTCCCAGCAGGCTGGGCAGGACCAGACCGGCACTCCCGTTGGCCGCGTCGATCACCACCTTGAGCCCCGAGTCCGCCACCCCCGAGGTGTCCACCGCGCGCAGCAGGGCGCCCGTGTACGAGTCGAACACGCTGGCGGGGAAACGCAGGTCGCCGATCTCTCCGGGGAACGCCCGACGGTACTCCTGGCGGGCGTACACCCGGTCCAGCTTGCGCTGCCCGGCCTGGGACAGGTCGGCGCCCCGTTCGTCGAAGAACAGGATGTCCACCGAGTCCGGCACGCCGGGGGTGGTGCGGATCATGATTCCGCCGGCACTGCCGCGAGCCGTCTGCTGGCGGGCCACGGGCATCGGCACGTTCTCCAGGTCCCGCACGTCGATGGCGCTGGTCTGCAACGCGGAGATGACCGCACGCTTGAGCGCCCTGGCCCCTCGGGAGTGGTCACGTGCCGTGGTGACCGTGGAACCCTTCTTCAGGGTGGTGGCGTACGCCCCGGCGAGCCGCACCACCAGCTCGGGGGTGATCTCCACGTTCAGGATGCCGGACACCCCGCGCGCCCCGAACAGGTGCTCCTGACTGCGGGACTCCCAGATCACCGAGGTGTTGACGAAGGCGCCCGCCTCGATGGTCTTGAAGGGGTACACCCGCACGTTCGACGCGATGATCGACTCTTCGCCGATCAGGCACTCGTCCCCGATGACGGCGCCGTCCTCGATCCTGGCCGCCCGCATCACGTCGGTGTTCTTGCCGATGACGCAGCCCCGCAGGTTGCTCTGCCCACCGACGTACACGTTGCTGTGCACGACGGCCTTGTGCAGGAAGGCGCCGGACTTCACCACGACGTTGCTGCCCAGCACGGTGTGCTCGCGGATCTCGGCCCCGGCCTCCACCTTGGCGTAGTCACCGATGTACAGCGGGCCGCGCAGCACCGCGTCGGGCGAGACCTCGGCCCCCTCGGCGACCCACACGCCGGGGGAGATCTCGAAGCCGTCGAGGTCGACATTGACCTTTCCCTCGAGGACGTCGGCCTGGGCCTTGACGTAGCTCTCGTGCGTGCCGACGTCCTCCCAGTACCCCTCGGCCACGAAGCCGTAGATCGGTTTTCCGTCCTTCATGAGCTTCGGGAACACGTCCCCGGACCAGTCCACCGACTCATCCGCGGCCACGTACTGGAAGACTTCGGGTTCCATCACGTAGATGCCGGTGTTGACCGTGTCCGAAAACACCTGCCCCCATGTGGGCTTCTCGAGGAACCGCTCGACCCTGCCCTCGTCGTCCACGATGGTGATCCCGAACTCCAGTGGATTGGGAACCCGGGTCAGACAAACCGTGACCATGGCTCCCTTCTCCCTGTGGAACTCGATCAACTCGGTGAGGTCGAAATCCGTGAGCGCGTCACCGGAGATGACCAGAAACGGTTCGTCCTTGAGCGCCGCCTCCGCGTTCTTCACGCTGCCCGCGGTGCCGAGGGGCTTTTCCTCGTTCGCGTACGTGAGGTCCATGCCCAGTTCCTCACCGTCACCGAAGTAGTTCCGCACCAGGGAGGCCAGGAACTGGACGGTGACCACGGTCTCGGTCAGACCGTGCCGCTTGAGCAGCCGCAGCACGTGCTCCATGATCGGGCGATTGGCTACCGGCAGCAACGGCTTGGGCATGCTCGAGGTCATCGGGCGAAGACGAGTACCTTCGCCTCCGGCCATCACGACGGCCTTCATATCGGAAGCGCCCTCCTTGGCGAGACGGCTGTCATGCCGACGGGCACCCGCGAGGCCCGTCGAACGCTCGCACGGGCACCCCGGCCGCCGCGCACCAGGGCAGAGGACTGCCGCTGACCGGGAGCGGGCTCAGTCGGCCGTGGCGTCCGCCCTCACAAGCCGGCGGACCTGGACCACGTAGAGAATCCCTGCCCACCAGTACAGCGTTGTACCCCAGCCGGCGAACGCCCATCCGAAAATAGCACCCAATGTCCCCAACCAGCCGGACGCATCGCTCAGAAGCAGCAACGGGAAGGCGTACATCAGGTTGAACGTCGCCGCCTTGCCCAGGAAGTTCACCTGGGGCGGTCCGTAGCCGTGCCGGGCCAGGATCGGAAGCATCGACGACAACATCAGGTCACGGGCCAGGAGCAGGCAGGTCAGCCACAGCGGAAGGATGCCCCGCCAGGTCAGGCCGACGAGCGTGGACAGAATGTACAGACGGTCCGCCGCAGGGTCGAGAACCCGCCCGAGACTGCTGATCTGGTTCCACCGCCGGGCGAGCTTTCCGTCCAGGTAGTCGGTGACGCCGCTGAACATCAGGATGAGCAGGGCCCAGCCGTCGCTCTTTGGTCCACCGAACTCCGGCCACAGGATCAGCCACAGGAACAGCGGTACGCCGAGGAGGCGGGCCATGCTGAGAATGTTGGGGATGGTGAGGACACGGTCTGTCTGCACCCGCGTCTCCTGGACCTCCACCCGAGGTGCCTCCTGTACCACGTGCCGACGGTGCACCATGACCCTACCGGATGGGAAAAGCACGAAGGGGTCTGGGTTGTTGTCCGAAGACAACAACCCAGACCCCTCACCAAAATTTGTCCGGCGGCGTCCTACTCTCCCACAAGGTCCCCCTCGCAGTACCATCGGCGCAGTAAGGCTTAGCTACCGGGTTCGGAATGTAACCGGGCGTTTCCCTCACGCAATAACCACCGAAACACACACAGACACACAACCAACACACATCTCAACAAAGAGACCGGTCTGGTTGTTGCCCCAGAACCACACAGTGGACACGTAGCATCAATGGACAAGCCCTCGGCCTATTAGTACCAGTCAGCTCCACGAGTCACCCCGCTTCCACCTCTGGCCTATCAACCCTG
>NZ_KB904734.1 GCF_000380165.1 Wenjunlia vitaminophila DSM 41686 | reverse complement strand
TCCAGATCCCCACCGACACCCCCATCATCACCACCGACGCACGCAACCGCTCAGAAACCAAATCCACCCTCATCACCCTCGTCGAACACGCCCTGCTCGCCCGACTCAGGTGATCCACAACCGGCACTGACCTGCGGCGATCCGCTCGCCCCGGTAGCCACACCAACGGCACCGGGCCGGCACCCCAGGCGATCGGCCATCGCCTGCATGACGTTCATAACGTTTAGACAGACAATCCGCGCCCGTCGAACACGGGACGCGGCCATACGGTTCCGGAGCGCACAGCAACCTGTTGACGTTTGCCAAACCTGCCGGCATATGCCCCATTTCTGCACCGGAACGCTGTTCCGTTCAGTCGTTTGGTGCGTGCCCTTCCAACGTGCTGCAATGCGACGAACCCTCGAGCGGGGAACGGTCGGGGGTCGCGGTTTGCTATTCCATGGCCCGAGCCGGGCCGGGAGGTTGTTGGTGGAGTGAGGCGTACCAAGCGAGTGCCCGCGCAGGACAGCGCCCCGGCACACAACCCGCCACGGGCATCGGCGCACCGGGGCAACTTCGTCCCGCCCACCAACGCCCCACCGCCCCAGGGGCCCCCGCAGGACGGGGGCGCCGGGGCGTCCGTGGCGACCGGCAGCAGGTTCGCCCTGCGGAACTGGCGGGTGCCCAGCCGACTGCTGGCCATCCTGGCCATTCCCATGGTCGCCGGCCTGGTCTTCGCGGGGCTGCGGATCGCCGACTCCGTGGAGTACGCCCAGCAGGCAGCGGACGCCGAACAGGCCGCGAAGCTGGCCCGCAGCGCCACCGGCGTGGCCAACGCGCTGGAGAACGAACGCGACGTCTCCACGTTGCCGTTGATCCGTGGCGACCGCGACGACCCCCAGGTCAAGCAGGCCCGGGCGGAGACCGACGCGCGCGTGCGGGAGTTCCGGGCGGACGCCCGCGGGGCCCCGGGCAACTCGCGGATCACCAGCCGCACCAGAGCCGCCGAGAACAGCCTGGCGTCGCTGGCCTCGCTGCGCCAGGACGCGTTCACCGACGAGTTGTCGCCCGAGGCGACCATCCAGGCGTACTCGGACATGTTCCGCCCGCTCAACGCGTTCGACAACGAGCTGGGCTTCGGTTCCAGCGACATCAACAGCCGTGGCCGCGCCGTCTACGCACTCTCCCTGGCCAAGGCGTCGTCCTCCACCCAGCGGGCCACGGTGCTCGGCGCGTTCGCCCGCGACGAGCTGGCCGACGCGGACGTCGTCACCATACGGGCGTCCGCACTGCTCGAAGAGGTGGCCAAGGCGGAGTTCCTCTCCGGTGCGCTGCCCGAGGACGTGGAGCTGTTCCAGACCGAGGTCAGTGAGGAGCGCGTGGGCGAGGCCAACGCGTACCAGAGCGAGGTGCTCGGCGTCCCGCCCGGCAGTTCCCTGGCCGAGGCCGGGCTCAGCTCCGCGCGGTGGTACTCCCTGGCCTCCACGGAGTTCGACCAGATGCACCAGGTCGAGGTCCAGATCACCGACCAGATCGTGGCGCAGGCAGGGGACATCAAGACCCAGGCGCAGCGCGACGCGTTGATCAACAGCGTCGCCGCCCTGCTGATGCTCCTGCTCGCGGGGCTGCTCACCTTCTTCGTCGCCCGTTCGATGGTGCGGGGCATGGGGGTCCTGCGCAGTTCTGCCATGGACATCGCCGAGGTGCGGCTGCCCGGTCTGGTGGAGAACCTGTCCAAGACCGACCCGGGGCGGGTGGACACCCGGGTGGAGCCCATCCCGCTGTTCGGTCGGGACGAGATAGGCGAGGTCGCCCGGGCGTTCGACCAGGTACACCGGGAGGCGGTGCGGTTGGCGGCGGAGCAGGCGCTGCTCCGCGGGAACGTCAACGCCATCTTCACCAACCTCTCGCGGCGCAACCAGGGACTGATCCAGCGGCAGTTGACCCTGATCACCGACCTGGAGAACAACGAGGCCGAGCCGGACCAACTGGAGAACCTGTTCAAGCTGGACCACCTGGCCACCCGCATGCGCCGCAACGGCGAGAACCTCCTGGTCCTCGCGGGCGAGGAGCCGGGGCGCCAGTGGACCCGCCCGGTCCCGCTGGTGGACGTGCTGCGCGCCGCCATCTCCGAGGTGGAGCAGTACGAGCGGATCGAACTGACCGGCATCCCGGAAACGGAGATCAACGGTACCGCCGTCAACGACCTGGTGCACCTCCTCGCCGAGCTGCTGGAGAACGCCACCGCGTTCTCCAGTCCGCAGACCAAGGTGCGGGTCAACGGCACCAGGCTGCCCGACGGCCGGGTGATGGTGGAGATCCACGACCAGGGGATCGGGCTCACCCCCGAGGACTTCACGGACATCAACCAGAAGCTGGCCAACCCGCCCACGGTGGACGTGACCGTCGCCCGCAGGATGGGCCTGTTCGTGGTGGGGCGGCTCGCCCAACGGCACGACATCCGGGTGCAATTGCGGCCGTCGGGTGACTCCTCCGGCACCACGTCGCTGGTCATGCTCCCCGAGCCGGTGACCCGTGGTGGCCAGCCGCCCGAACTCCCCGACGGGTTCCCCGTGGTGGCGGGCGAGCCGGGACTACCTCCGGGAGCCGGGGGCGGGGCGGCCCAGGTGCCGTCCGGGCCCGGCGCCGCGCTGGACCCCGCGGCGCGCGGGGTAACGGGCGGGGCGGCCGATCCCGGCCTTGACCCGGTGGGCCGCTCGTTGCAGCGCGAGGAGCGGCGGGCGGCACTGGGAGCGACGGACCAGGACGCGCACCCGCAGGCGCACGCCGAGGGCCCGGCGAACGAGCCGCCGTATCCGGTGGACTCCCCGCACCACCCGGCGTTGCCGTACCGGGAGGGGCTCGGGTACCAGGAGGAACCCTGGTACCCCGGTCATCCGCAGGGACCTGCCGACGGGCCCGGGTACCACGCGGAGCCCGCGTTCCCCCACGGCCAGGAGCACCCCCTGCACCCCACCGCCGACCAGTGGTTCCCCGAGTTGCGGGGGTGGTCGGAGCCGGCCGCGGGCCCGGGGGCGGAACACGAGGGAGCACAGTACCCGGGCCCGCCGGCCCTCCCGTCCGGGCACCCCGGGGACACCTCGTGGGCCGACCCCGGGGACTCCCCGACGACGGGGGAACCGACGCCCTCGTCCACCGGGCACGACAGTTCCCCATACGCACCCCCGTTCGAGGGCGTAAGCTTCACCGACAGCGGCCTTCCCCGTCGGCAGCCGAAGAGACCGCAGGGAGATCCCGGCACCGACGGGAGGTGGAACTGGCAGCGGCAGCCGACCGAGGAGGGACCTGCCGAGGGCGCCCCGCAGACCCCCGACCATCCCCGGGGAGAAGCTCCCGAGGGCGCCGACCAGTGGCAGTCGCCCAACGACGACCACTGGCGCCGGGCCTCCCAGGTCCGCGATCCGCAGGCGAGCGGTTTCACCCCGTCCGGCCTGCCCCGGCGGGTCCCCAGAGCGAACCTGATCCCGGGCAGCGCGCAGCCCACTCCTCAGGACGGCCCCCAGGTCTCCCGCACACCCGACGAGGTGCGCGGAAGGCTCACCAGTCTGCGTCGCGGTATCCAGCAGGGGCGCAGCGAGAGCAGTGACAGCAACCGTGAGGGCTTCGGCCCCAGTCACCAGGAGCGTTAGTTGAGTGCCATGAGCCAGGCGGCGCAGAACCTGAACTGGTTGATCACCAACTTCGTGGACAACACCCCGGGTGTTTCCC
>NZ_KB904733.1 GCF_000380165.1 Wenjunlia vitaminophila DSM 41686 | reverse complement strand
GGCACCTACGCCGGTGTCCGCGTGGAACTCAGCGCCTACATCGACCTGCCCGACACCCACCCCTACCAGGACCAGCGCGCCGCCTAACCCAACCCCAAGGAGGACCCTGTGTTCCGTCTCGGCTACACCGTCACGCTCCCGACATCCCCGGGCGGGATTCGCACCCTGCGGGTCCGGGCTGCCCGAAGCCCGCAGGCCGCGGTGTGGCGGGCCACCACCGGATGGCGCCGCCGCTGGGCCACCCGAACCACCGCACCCGGCTACCGCATCGAGTGGACCGCGACCCCCGAGGTATGGCGCCTGGGTCGCCAGCCCCACCCGATCGCAGGACCCACCTACAGCGGCTGACGGCTGCCTGTCCCCGCCCGACCCACAGCGGCCGGGCGGGGGCGGGGAGCCGGGACAGCCCCGGCTGAGGAGCAGGAGGGCACCACACCATGCCTTTGACGGACAAGGACCCCTACACCGCGCGCGAGACCGCACGGTTGCTCGCCATCGGGGCGCGGATCGTGCGGCGGGAAGCGCGGGGGCGGTCCACCGCCGCCCTGGAGGCCGAGGCCGACCGCATCGAGCGGCACGCGCTCCAGCGGGAGATGCAGCGAGCCGAGCAGGCCGACCGCGAGAAGGCACAGAAGGCCAGCAGGCGTGTGACCGACCGGCGCATCCGGGCCGAGGAGGCGGAGCGGGCCCGGCAGGCCCGAGTCCGCGAGCAGGCCGCGAAGAAGTTCCGCAAGTAGTCCCGCCCCGGGACGGCCGTCTCCGGCTGCCACCTTCGTCGGCCGTCCCGGGCCCCTGACCTGCTATAGACAGACAGGAGACATCAAGCATGACGGACATCGTGTCCGAGGAGCACCTGCCGCCGCTGCGGCTGGTCAAGGACTTTGACTCGGCGAGCGTGCCTGACACTCCCTCGGTCGAGGTTCCCTCCCCCGAGGGTGAGGCGGTGGATCGGCCGGATAACCCCTTGGCGGACTGGCTGTCGGTGCCTGACGCGCCGGTGGTGCCTGTGTGGGCGCGCTCGCGTTCCTCGGTGGTCGCCAACGTCGCTGCGTTGGGGCGGTTGACGTGGTGGCACACCCGCTACCACGGCATTCGCACGCCCAAGTACTTGCTCAAGGCCGTGGCTTTGGCGGCGCGGGGCTTCTTCCGTGCCTGTGTCGGATTGTGGCCGACGCTGTCCGCGCGGGACCACAGCGCGGCCGTTCGCGCTCTGCAGGCGAGGGTCAAGGGACACCCGGAGGATGTGGACCTGGCTGTGCGGTTGCAGGTCGCGCACGCCGAGCGGACCAGGGCGCGCCGGTGGCGGTTCGGTGCGGCTGCGGTGGCGGTGGCTGCCGCAGCGACCGGGGTGGCGTTGTCGCCTCCGCTGGTTCAGGCGGGGGTGGCTGTCGCTGTGATTACTCCGTTGGCCTACCTCGGTCGGGGTAAGGAGACCCGCCTGCTGGATCAGGCGGCGCCGCCGATCCGGGTGGACATGTCCGCCCAGCAGCTCAACGACGCCCTGCGCGCCGCGGGGCTGCTGAAGGCCGGTAAGGAAGGGCAGGACGCCCCGCGGGTGTCCTGCTCGATGGGCCCGGTGCGGGACGGCCGCGGGTGGGCTGTGATCTTCGACCTTCCCCGGGGTGGCGGCAAGACTGCTTCCGATGTCCTGGCCAAGCGTGAGGTCATCGCGCAGGAGCTTGGGGTGGATGAGATCCAGGTCATCATGTCCCGGGTCCGGGCGGCTAAGGGCGGCAACGCCGGGCGAGTGTCGATGTGGGTGGCGGACGACGACCCCTACCTGGGGCCCTTGAATCCGTCCCCGCTGGAGACCGCCGAGCGGTTCTCCATCTGGGACCCGGTGCCGTTCGGGCAGGACGCCCGCGGGACCCGTGTGGAGCTGCCGGTGATGTGGCAGTCCATGTTTTTCGGCGGCCTGCCGCGGCGCGGCAAGACCTTCTCCCAGCGGCTGTTGACCGCCGCTGGGCTGCTGGACGCCTACGTGCGGCACTACGTCGCCGACGGCAAGGGCGGCGCTGACTGGATGCCCATGAAGGCCGTGGCGCACCGCCTGGTCATGGGCGCCGAGGACGACGCCATCGAGGCGTTGAAGGCCATGTTGGCGGAGCTGCTGGCGGAGATGGAACGCCGGTTCGCGCTGCTGCGGGACCTGCCCACCTCGGTGTGTCCGGAAGGCAAGCTCACCCCCGACATCGTGGCCAAGTACGACCTGCCGGTCATCTTCGTCACCATCGATGAGCTGCAGGAGTACTTCACCGCGATGGAGCGTGATGACCGCGAACAGGTCATCAACGACCTGTGCCGCATCGCGCGGCGCGGGCCCGCGGCCGGATTCATCTCCAACTTCGCCTCGCAGCGGCCGGACGCCGACAGCGTGCCGACCAAGCTGCGGGAGATCATCACGATCCGCTACTCCACCCAGGTGGTGGACCGGGCCAGCAGCGACATGGTGTTGGGCAAGGGCAAGGCCGCGCAGGGCGCGGACGCGTCGGTGCTGTCCGAGGAACACAAGGGTGTGGGGGTGCTGGTCACCGGCCCCGCCTCCTACGTCACCGTCCGCGCGGACTACCTGGACGGGCCCGCGTTCGCGGCCCTGTGCCGCAAGGGCCGTGCCCTGCGCGAAGCCGCGGGCCAGCTCACCGGGGACGCCGCGGGGGACGTCACCGCCGCGGCGGACGCCGCCGGGATCACCGTGCCCGCCATCGTCTCGGACGTGCTGGAGGTCATGAGGCACTCCCCGCGGATGTTCACCACCGACCTGCTCGCCGGCCTGGTCAACATCGATGAGGACACCTACGGCGACTACAACGCCGAGCAACTCGCCTCCGCGCTGGAGACCGCAGGGGTGAAGCGGACCAGCAAGCAGGTCAAGATCTCCGGCGCCAACGGCGCGGGCTACCAGCGCCGCGACATCGAGGCCGCCGTGCCCGCCGAGATCCTGCTGTCCGTCGGCAGGTAAAGCCCTCCCCCTCTACCCCACCCCCCGCGAACACCTAGTCCGTGCCCCGATCACGGCTCCTTCCGAGGGGCGGGTGGGTAGCGGGGGCCCTTTACCCCGGTCATGGGGGAGGTAGAGGGCTCTGACCTGCAAGGTAAGGCCGGTAAAGGGGTGGACGAAGGCACCCTCCGCAACCCCGAATCACCGGCCTATCGGCCACATCCCCACCAAGGAGCTCCCTGTGGACGACATCGTCAGCCCGTCCCCCACCACCCAGGCCGAAACCGAAGAGCGGCGCCTCATCACCGAGGCGCTGAGCCTTGAGCCGATCGCCACGTCCTACCGCGACCCGTCCCCGATCCCCGCGGTCGGCAGCACGCCGCCCGTCGCTCAGCCCGGACGGCCCCCGATGTCCCAGCGGGCCGCTGACGCCTCCGGTGTGATGCTCGCCGGAGGCATCGCGACGCTGCCGGTCGGGGCCGCCGCCACGGCCGTCCTGTGGGCGAGTGGGCAGGCGGACCCCGCGGTCATCGCCTGCATCTGCGCGGCGCCCACTGCACTGGTCATCGCCCTGAGCCGGCTGGTCACCCGCGCCAAGGCCGCCGCAGTCGAACCGCCAGTCCATCACCACCACTACGAGGGCGCCCACATCCGGGCCGCCGAGGTGACCACCCACACCACGGGCCTGCTCGCCCGCACCCGCACCGACATAACCAGGAAGGCGCGGTAACCACCCCCACGGCACCGCCCGCCCTCCGTGAACCCCAACGAGAAAGGAAGAGACCATGGCCGTACGTCGCGTCGAATGCTGGATCGCCGTGTGCGACCTGTGTGGCAACACCGAGTACGCCGACAGCGTCATCC
>NZ_KB904732.1 GCF_000380165.1 Wenjunlia vitaminophila DSM 41686 | reverse complement strand
GAGCTGGTCCGGTGTCATGTGTCACCTCCTGCCGTGACGGTGCCAGTGGACCTGGCCCACCGCCAGGTCGCGGTGGGTCCGTTCCGGCCGGCCGGGGGACCAGCCCGCCCGAGGCTGCACCCGGGGCCGCGTGGGCGCCGGCCGGAACGGAGATCAGGGGGTGGTGCCCCGCTCCCGTGCCGGTGCTGTGTGGGGAGGACACGGCACGGGAGCGGGGGTCAGGGGCCGGGCCGGCGGTGGCGGCCCGGGGGCGGAGGCTGGGACGCGGGGCGGATGCCGAGGAGCCGCGCCAGGGCCTGGCGGCACTTCGCGCAGGCGTACATTCCGGCGTGCTCGCCGTCGATCTTGACCGGGGCCAGCCACGCCACGGGCACGTCGGTGCGCTGGCAGTACAGATGGCACTGGCCCGGTGCCCACTGCTGCGGCGGGTCGATCCGGGGTGGGCGCTGGGCGGGCGGCGCCCCGACGCTTCGGGCCGCGGCCATCCGCTCGTGCTCGGTCGTCATCACGGGCCCGGTCACTGGGCGGGCACCTCCTCGGTGCCGGCCGGCTGGATCTGCTTGACGGCGAGGTAGCAGGTCGTGCCGGCGACGAAGCGGTCATGCCCGGGACGGCGGGCGTGCTCGACAGCCCACCGCCAGGCCCGCTGTGGGGCGGCGAAGTCGCCGCCGGACGCGCACCGGTGGCACATCACGCTGAAGTGTGGGTGCGGCTGGTCGGGGTCGAGGGCCAGGCCCGCGGGCGGCCCGTCGCCGGGGTTCGGTAACCGCCCCGGGGCGCCGGGCACCACGTTGAGCGCCGCATCCAACAGCCGCCCCTCGGCCGCGGCCTGGGCCTGCCACGCCGCGCGGGCCGCGGCCAGCCCGGTCCGCCACCTGGCGGCGCGCTCCCTCACCCCCATGGCCGCGACTCCCGGGTGATGCTGCGGCGGTTGACCTCCCGCAGCCGCGAGCGGATGCGCTGGCCCTGCTCCCTCCACGCCTGCCGCTCTGCGGCGAGACCGACCAGCGGCGCGTCGTCCTCCTCCTGGAGATGGGCTGTGGCGGCGAGCAGTGCGGCACACAGGTGGTCGGGGGGCGTCAGGTAGGAGTCGGCCAGGAACGGCACACGCCAGTGGGGGCCCGTGCCCTGGAGCATCCAGATCGGCGGGACGGCCACGAAGTCGTCGCGGGCCAGGACCGACACCCGGGGCATGGCCGGCCAGGAGTCGGCGGCCTGTGGGCGGACCAGCCAGTAGGCCACGCCGGTGCGACCGTCCGCTATCACCGACCCCGTCTCCCGCCCGAGGCGGTCCAGCACCGCGTCCGCCACCGCCGGGTCCGGGACCCGCACAGCGTCCCAATGCACCCCGGTGGCCACCGGCCAGGGAACGTCATCACAGGGCGGCCTCCACCCCTGCGGGGCTACGTCCGTCACCGCGCCCTCACCTCTTCCAGGGCCGCTGAGAGCGCGGTGGGGTCCACCAGATCCCCAGGCTCTTGTGGGGGGCGAAGCCAGTGGGTGCCCGCTCCTTTGACGAGCGTCACAGCCGGGATGCTGAGGTAGTCCCCTTCGTCCACACACGGCAGGTGAGGGTGTGTCCGGGCCGTGCCTGCGGGGACCAGCGCGTACACCACCCGCTCTTCCGGCACCAGGACGAAGGGGCCACGGATGTAGGTGGCCACCGTGCGGCCGGTGACGCTGTCCAGAGCCACAGCGTCCCAGAGACGGCCGGCGGGCAAGAGCGCCACGCCAGTGGACGTCCACCAGCGGTCGGCTCGGGTGGGGTCTGGGTCGGTGGCGGCGAGCCAGCGGGTAGTACTCAAGGTAATGCTCCCCTCGCTGCGGACAGTGAGGGGAGCATGCCGCCTCAGTGAGGACGCTCCCACACAAAATGTGAGGGTGAATCTCCGTCAGGAGTCTTGACAGGAACCTATGCGCCTGCCCACCGGGCGAAGCCAGCGAGGCTGTCATTGCTCGCCCGGTCCAGCCGCACGAGCGTAGCCGCCGCAGACCTCACCGTCGGATGCCAACGCACGTGATTCGGCGCGATCTCCCGGGCGCGGATCAGCGATCGGAAAGCTCCGTGTCGATCACCTTCGGCAAGGCGGGCGTGGGCCACGTCGATGTGGTGGTGCGACGCCCTCTCAGCCGCCAGACCGGTCGGCAGTTCCCACTCGTCCCTGTCCTGCTCGGCTCCCCACTCCCTCAACCGGGCGAGCGCCTGGTCGGTGTCCCCAAGATCGATCAGCGCCGCCACCTCATGGATGCGCACGTTGGTAGGACCGAACGACATCTCGTAGTGCTCACTGTCGATCCCACGCAGGTAGGTGGCCACGGTCCGCGCCTCCTCCAGTCGCCGTGCCGCAGCCTCCGGCTGGCCATCCCGGGCCTCCAGGATCGACAGCTTCAGCAGGACCGCGCCCTGCACCGCCAAAGCCGCATCAGTCAGCGACTCCTCAGGGGCGAGTCGGGTGATCTCCGCCTCCAGACCCTCCAAGACGCGACGCGCGGTGCCATAGGCGCCCGCGCGGACCATGGCGCCGGCCCGCAGGTAGGCCCCGGTCGCCTGCATCAGCGGATCGCCAGCACGGGCAGCGGCCCACTGCACCCGCTCGATCGCGGTCATCGAAAGATCGTGGTAGCCGAGCTTGTGCGCCAGCGAGTTGCTGGCGCGATATGTGCGAGCGAGCCACCAAAACGCCCGCCGCGCCACCGCTTCGTCCCGCGCTCCCAGCGCGGTGTGAGTCAGTTCCGCGAGGAGGCCCGGCAAGAGTGGGCCCATGGGCACGTAGCGGCCGTCCTGGCGCATCCGCGAGACCGTCTCGGCCTCGGCCTCGAGCACTGGCAGGGGCCGCGGTGCTGTGTCGAGGTCGTCAGGACTGTCGTAGGTGATCATGATGCGGCGAAGGTCCGGGATGACGGCCTGCACCGGTTCCGCGGCCTCCGTTCCGTTCATGTACGGCTGCCCGGTCAGCCGCTCCGGCCCCACCTGAAGCGCGCGGGCCAGCCGCGTCAAGGCACCCGGCGACGGAGACCGGTCGCCGCTCTCGTACTTCTCCAAGAGGCTGGCCGAGATGGCGACGCGTCCAGCGAGTTGCCGCACCGTCAGCCCGCGAACCTTCCGGACCTCGCGAATGCGCTGCCCGACGTGTGTGCTCATGGCACCCCCAACATGGTGGATTCGGCTGCCAGCGTACGGGCGGGAGCGACCCTCGGAACACGGGCACGCTTGTGCGATTCCTTCAAGGTGCCTGGACGTGAAGAAGTGCCCCCTCGTCGCCCGTAGGCGACGAGGGGGCATAGCTCATCGGTTCAGGCTTGCCGCCCGCTGCCATCGTCCGTCACGGCTGTGAACTGCGTAGATGCACAACCGCCGGAACGCTGCAAAACTAGACGCCAACGACCGCCGCATGGCCCGTCCGACCTGGGGCTTTACCCTCGGGCCGTCATCAGCCCTGAAGGGTTCGCAACGCGTAGACCGAGGCGTGGCCGCCCTTGATCCGGGAGCCGTCATCAGCCCTGAAGGGTTCGCAACGCGACCCTCGCCGCCTCTTGTGCCATCGCCGCCCCCGCCGTCATCAGCCCTGAAGGGTTCGCAACCACACGGGGAGGTAGCTGACGACGCGGTGGGGGCCAGTCGTCATCAGCCCTGGAGGGTTCGCAACAGGCGCGGCGGACCGTGGCCCGGATGCAGCTCCAGGGTCGTCATCAGCCCTGAAGGGATCGCAACCAGGTCCGTCACGGCGCCTGCATGATGCCCGCAAGTCGTCATCAGCCCTGAAGGGATCGCAACCTACCCGATCAAGGGCACTCTCGATACTGGCTTCCCGTCGTCATCAGCCCTGTAGGGTTCGCAACGAAGCCGCCCCGC
>NZ_KB904731.1 GCF_000380165.1 Wenjunlia vitaminophila DSM 41686 | reverse complement strand
CCTCGCCCACCGGCAGGCTCGGCCAGAGCGTGGCCTCGCCGCTGTCCCGGGCGATCACCAGCCTCATCCGCCCGCCGTCCGACGTCGGGCCGTCCTCCCGGTCCACCGCCCAGCACACGAACCCCAGGTCGAACTCGCGCACCCGCACCTCACGGCGCTGGTACGTCGGGACGTCCTCGTTGACCCACTGCTCGGCGCGCTCCTGGGCCTGCGCGAAGGTCACCATGCGCTGTTCACTCCCCCACCGGAACGGCGTTCGCGAAACCGCCGTCCACCATCAGGTTCGCCACGGTCTCGAGTTCCGGGGGGTTCCCGGCGAGGCGCAGCAGAAAGCTGTCGAGGTCGTCGCCGCAGGGCAGCAACAGCTCACCGACCCGGTCGTGCACCGACCAGCCGTCGCGGTCGCGCACGTCGTCGTGGGCACAGAACCACACCGACCCCTGACGGTCACCCTTCACCCTGATCGCCAGCAGCCCGCCCTGGACGTAACCGATGGCCAGGTAGTCCTTGGTCAGGTGGTCCCGCAGGCACTTGTTGGCGTACACCAGGTCGTTGACCGCCGCCTCGTCGCGCACCGTGAACATCGGCTGGTCGAGCAGGAGGCCGAGTTCGGGGTCGAGGGCAACTCCCACCGGGGCGCAGCCGCCGGCGGCCTTCAGGAAGGTGCGGTAGGCGCCGGGCAGCCGGTAGCCGAGGTCCTCCTCCACCCCGAGCACCTGCTCCTCGGTCACCGCGACCGATCCCTTGGGCAGTCCGAAGTGGACCGGGCGCTGTTCCTGCAGGGGGCGGGTGCCGCGCTTGCGGTGGTCGGCGGTGGAGGTGGCCAGGCCCCCGTGGTGCCGCAGCAGGCTCTTCACCTCGACCGGGACCAGCACCAGACCACGGGTGTTCGGCACGTGGTGCCAGGTCCAGCCGTGCGGGGTCGCCACCGGGGGCAGGTCGGACCACAGTTCGTGGCCCGACCGGGCGAGCGCGACATTGGCGGACACGTAGTCGGTCAGGCGCATCTCGTCCACACCGAAACCCTCAGGGGGTTCGGCGATCTCGGCGGCCGCCCGCGCGTACGGCGAGAAATCCGGATAGCCGTGGTCGTCCACCCGCACACCGTGCGGATAGCGGGCCGCGCGGACCGGGTCAGGAAAACGCACGACCTGCCCGGCGTACGCCGCGTTCGGGGGCGCGGCGCCTTGTGTGGGCAACGGTCCTCCGGGCGTTGCCGGAGCACCGGGCCGACCTGTCGTCATTGCGGTTGCCCCCTGTGGCTGAAGACTGTTGGTTCACAGCCTATGGGGTGATTGACAAGGGGTCTTCCCAGCGTCATCGGTCAAAGTCTCGATGAGTCTGCCCGTCAACCAGGTTCGAACACCAATGTGACACGGCGCTCATTCGACACCCCCTCCCACGATCTCGCTTCGCTTCTGCGCAGGGTTTTGGCAGGCTGACCCGCGACCCGGGACCACTGGAGGAACGACCAACGTGCACACGGCAGACCGACCATGGATCGCGGACTCGGAGCTGGCCGGGACCGATCCGCGACTGACCTGGCAGGCCACGGCCGCCACGACGACCCCCGGCACCCCGCCCGCGCTGCTGCACCAACGCGACGGCATCCTGCCCGCGTCCGCAGCCGCGCTGTCCGTAAAAGGCACCACCTACACCTGCGCCAGCACCAGGTTCGACGAACCGCCGACGCTCCACCCCCTGGTGCGGGACTTCCTCGACGCGCTGCCGGTCCCCCAGCGGGAACGCTTCACCGGGCGCTGCCCGGAGGCAATGCTGCTCTCCCAGTACCTCAGCACCATCGAAGCCAACCGCAGCAAGCGGGCCTCCCGCAAACCGCTCAGCCACACCGAGGCCAAGCGCGCCCTGAAACACGCCAAGCTCACCACCCGCAGGATCCGGGAAGACGGCGATCCAGAGCACGGCGCCTTTGCCCCTCCTTGCCGCTCATGTGCTCCTATGCTCACCCATTTCGGAGTCCGAACGGTCGGGGCGCCCGCCGATAGAGCATGATCGTTCCATGAGCGTCACCCGATTCCCCGAGAACGTCGAGACCGTCCTGCGCACAGCCGGCTGGCAGCCCGGGCGCTGGGACATAAGACAGGCGGAGAGCTGGGCCGACCAGCTCCGCGCCCACGTTTCACCAGGCGGGCACCAGCACCGCCTGTTCCCGGCCGCCGTCGAAGCATGGGCGGAGTTCGGCGGCCTCCGGATCGACGTCACCGGCTCCGGCCGCGAGATCGCCCGCACCCCGTTCCTGATCGACCCGATGCGGGGGATGCACCTCGCTCGCACGTTCGTGGACCTCGGAATGGCCCTGGGCTCCGAGGTCTGCCCGCTCGGCGAGGAGTCGGACGGCAGCGCCCTGTTGGCGATCGACGCCGAAGGCAGGGTCTACAGCCTCGACCACACCGGCGACTGGTTCCTCGGCGCCACCTGCGACCAGGCCCTGGTCACCCTGATCACCGGCCTGCGGCCGTCCCGGCTGACCGTGGCCCCCACCGCCCCCTGACCGGCCGGGCCACCCGGAGCCGGCGCGCACCCGTGGCCCTCCCCGCCCGGTGGTCGAGCGCCGTCACGCCGGGCTGGCCGGACGGTCAGGCACCATCGCCGAGACCCTGAAGCCCCCGTCCTGACGCGGCCCCGCCACGAACCCCCCGCCCAGCGCGGTCACCCGCTCACGCATCCCCACCAGACCGTTCCCCCCGCTGGGCAGGGCCGCCGACGGGCGCCCGTCGGAAGGCCCGTTCTCTACCAACACCGCGATCTCCGACTCCCGGTACGCCACCCGCACCCGGGCCTGCGCCCCCGGAGCGTGCTTGTGGACGTTGGTGAGTGCCTCCTGGACCACCCGGTACGCGGCGCGCTCCGCCTCCGCCCGCAACGGACGCAGCTCGCCCTCCACCGACAGGTCCACCGCCATCCCGGCCGCCCGGGACTGCTCCACCAGCGTGGCGACGTCCTCGAGCCCCGGCCCGTCATCCGCCTCCCGCGCCCCCCGGGGCGCCGTGCCCGCATCCCGCGGCGGCGCGGCACCCACCGGCGACGGCCGCTCGGCGGCCCCGTCGTCAGTGGGCGCGGCGGCCTGCGCCGGTACCCGCACGGGACCGGGCCCCCCGCGCACCACGTCGGTCGCCTCGCCGTTGGTCCGCAGCACCCCCAGCATCTGCCGCAGCTCGTCCAGGGCCTGGCGCCCCATGTCGCCCAGCAACTCCGCGTTGCGCACCGCCCGCTCCGGGTCCCGCACCACCAGCGACTGCAGGGCCGCCGAGTGGACCACCATCAGGCTCACCCGGTGCGCCACCACGTCGTGCATCTCCCGGGCTATCCGCGTCCGCTCCTCGATCCGCGCCCAGTGGGCCCGTTCCTGCGCCTTCTCCGCCAGCAGCACCAGTTCCTGCTCCAGGCCGTCGGCCCGGTCCACCAGGCTCTCCACGAGTCGCCGCCGCGCCCGGATGTACAGCCCCAGCAGCACCGGCGCCATGATCAGACCGACCGACACCAGCAGCGCGGTGAGGACCAGCGCCGCCAGCGACATCGTGGTGCCGTCGCCGTCCTGACCGTCCCGGTGCATCTCCACCAGGGTCACCCCGAAGGTGGCGGCCCACATCATCCCGCTCAGGGTGAACAGCCAACGCCGGGGGACCGCGGACGCCGCCAGGGTGTAGATCCCGACCACCAGCATCAGGTACCCCATGCGGGCCGGGGTCACCGCCAGCGACACCAACACCACGGCCATCGGCCAGCGCCTGCGCACCACCATGACCGGCCCCACCAACAGCCCCAGCAGCGCGAACAGCGCCACCGGTGCCCCCACCTGGTCGGCGAACTCCACGCCCTCGGCCACGCACTCCGCCGTGGACAGCAGCGCCAAGGCCCCGTCCAGCACGGCGCCCCTCCGGCGCGGCCACCACAAAACCCCCGTGCCGCCCCGCGCGCGCTCGCCCGGGCCTTCCTCGGCGGCCCCCCTCGTCTCCATACCTGCAAGACTAAGCGGAGCCCCCGAACGGGTGGTCTCTACCAGTAGGTTTCCTCCCCACCCCGCAGCGTCGCGCACCCCGCCCGCAGCGTCGTGCACCCGAACCCCGGCGTCGCGCAGACGTGAGCGAGCCGCAGCGACACCATGCGGCTGGCGCCGCGGACCGCGCCCCTGCCACGCCGCAGCGTCGTGCACCCGAACCCCGGCGTCGCGCAGACGTGAGCGAGCCAAAGGCCGCGCCCCTGCCGAAGAGACGAAGCCCGCGACCGAGGAACGAGGGAGCGCGCTGAGGAACGCCGGCAGGGGC
>NZ_KB904730.1 GCF_000380165.1 Wenjunlia vitaminophila DSM 41686 | reverse complement strand
GGTCGGTGCAGATGTCGCAATCCACACCGAACCCAGAAGGCCCTCACCCGTTCAAGCACCCAGCACGCGTGTCACCAACGTCCCGGAACAGTACACCTAGCCCGGCGGGACCGGGCCGCCACGGGCGTCCGTGTCCTTCCGGGTGCCCAGACCGCGCAGCACCATGCAGGCCTGCTGCTGGGCCGCACCTGGGCCGAGCCCGGCGTCCACCTCCAGGTCGGGCCAGACCCCGGAGCCGTCAACGGTATGGCCGGACGGCGTGCGGTACCGGCCCACGGTGGCCTCCACCACCGAGCCGTCGGACAACGTGCTGGGTTCCTGCACCGAGCCCTTGCCGAAGGTCCGCGACCCGACCAGCACGGCACGGCCCCGGTCCTGCAGGGCGCCGGCGAGCATCTCGGCGGCGCTCATGGTGCCCCCGTCCACCAGCACCACCAGCGGGGTCCTGGTGTCCCCACCTGCCTCGGCGAACAGCGCCCGCTGCTCACCGAGGGCGTCGTAGGTCGCCACCAGACCGCCGTCGAGGAACGCCGACGCGGTACGGGTCGCCTCATCGACCAGGCCTCCGGGGTTCCCCCGCAGGTCGAGCACCACCCCGCCGCGGTCGGCGTCCGGACGGGACCGGACGCGGCGCATCGCTCCCTGCACCTGTTCCCCCACGCCCCGGGTGAACGAGGTGACCTTGATCCGTGTGATCCCCGGGGCCAGCTTCCCCACCGACACGCCCTTGGCCGTGAGCACGGCGCGCCGCAGCACGACGTCCCGGTTCCGCCCGTCGCGTTCCAGGCCGAGGGACACGGGTGAGCCGGCCCCGGCGCGCACCTCGTCCTCGCCCCGCAGCAGCCGCACCACGTCGGTGACCGGGCGGCCGGTCACGGGGCGGCCGTCGATCCGGGTCAGCCAGTCGCCGGGCCGCACCTCGGCCTGGTCCGCGGGACCGCCGGACTGCACCTGGCTGACCTGGATCCGCCCGGCTCCGGTCCGGCGCACCCACACGCCGACGCCGACGTACTCGCCGTCCAGCGTCTTCTGGAAGTCCTCGTACTCCTGCTCGGTGTAGTAGCTGGCCCAGCGGTCGCCACTGCGGCTGACCAGGGCCTTCGCGTCGTCGGGTGCGACGTTCCCCCGGTCCAGGGCCTCGGAGAGCGCCGTGGACGGGTCCGAGCCTGGCGAGTCCCGGGACCCCGACGTGTCGCGCTGTTCGCTGTCAGCGACGGTGTCCGAAGTCAGCGGCACGGGGTGCTGGGGCGGGTCGTCCCAGGTGCCGGTGGCCGTACCGGCTGCGACCACGGCACCGAGGACGAGCGCCAGGGCTGCCCCCTGCCGAATGCCACGGGGTCTGCCGAACGAGGGGCCGGACATGGCTGGGAGTCTAGGACACCCGGTGGGCGAGGAACCGCTGCCGATGACGTGTTGACCGGGGCTGGACCGACGACACCGCCCCGGCCACAGGTGGGTGGCCGGGGCGGACGTCCACACCCTGCACCGCCTTTTCCCTCGCGCGGGTGAGCGGCGCCCGTCAGACCTTGAGGTACTTGCGGAGGGTGAAGAACGCGGCCACCGCGGGCATCAGCATCCCCACCACCAGCACCAGCGGTATCACCGGCACCAGCAGGTAGTCCCAGCCGATGAACGTGATCAGTTCGATCTTGTCCACCAGCCAGTTGTCGATCAGGAAGTACTTGCCCGCAACCAGCATCGCGCAGGCCAGGGCACCTCCGATCAGACCCGAGATGGCAGCCTCCATGATGAACGGCATCTGGATGTAGAAGCCGCTGGCGCCCACCAGGCGCATGATGCCGGTTTCCCTTCGGCGGCTGAACGCCGACACCCGCACGGTGTTGACGATCAGCAGCAGCGCAACGACCAGCATCAGCGCCATCAGCACATAGGCCACCCGGTTCATACCGTTGAGGAGGTCGAACAGGTTCTCCAGCAGCGCTCGCTGGTCGTTGACCTGCATCACCCCGGGCCGGCCGTTGAACGCGCTGCTGATCACCTGGTACTTGTCCGGGTCCTTCAACTTGACCCGGAACGAGTCCTGCATCTGGTCCGCCGTCACATTGGAGGCGAGCAGGCTTTCCTTGAAGTCCTTCTGGTAGCGCTCGAAGGCTTCGGCGGAGGACTCGTAGTAGACCTTCTCCACGACCTCGAGCTTGTCCAGCTCGGCCGCGATCTCCTTCTTCTGCTGTTCGGTTACCGCACCTCTTGCGCAGCTCTTGACCGTTTTGGCGTCGTCCTTGTTACACAGGAATATCGACACCTGGACCTTGTCGAACCAGTAGCCCTTCATGGTGTCGACCTGCTCGCGGACGAGCAAACTGCCGCCGGCGAGGGCGAGGGAGAGCGCAACGCTCACGATCACCGCGAAGGTCATCGTCAGGTTCCGCCGGAGACCGACGCTGATCTCCGACAGGACGAACTGGGCCCGCATGATGTCCTTTCAGTGGCTGGCGGCTCGGCTGGGGCTGTCCCCCGCTCGACGTCCCCGGGAGCTCCGGGACGCCGAACCTCCCGGGTGCGGGGCGGCGCTCAGTGCTGGTAGCCGTAGACACCGCGCGACTGGTCCCGGACCAGTCGTCCTTGCTCGAGCTCGATGACGCGCTTGCGCATCTGGTCCACGATCTGCTGGTCGTGGGTGGCCATGACGACCGTGGTGCCGGTCCTGTTGATCCGGTCCAGCAGCTTCATGATGCCGACCGAGGTCTGCGGGTCGAGGTTGCCGGTCGGCTCGTCGGCGATCAACAGCATGGGCCGGTTGACGAAGGCCCTGGCGATGGCCACCCGCTGCTGTTCACCACCGGACAACTCGCCGGGCATCCGGTCCTCCTTGCCGGCGAGGCCGACCAGGTCCAGGACCTCGGGAACCACCTTGCGGATGGAGCTCCGGGACTTCCCGATGACCTCGAGCGCGAACGCGACGTTCTCCCGCACCGTCTTGTTCGGCAGCAGGCGGAAGTCCTGGAACACGTTCCCGAGCTGCCGGCGCAGGTGCGGCACCTTCCAGTTGGACAGCCGGGCGAGGTCCTTGCCCAGCACGTGAACGGCGCCGACGCTGGCCCGTTCCTCACGCAGGATGAGTTTCAGAAAAGTGGACTTTCCCGAGCCGGAGGAGCCCACCAGGAAGACGAACTCACCCTTCTCGATCTCGAGCGAGACGTCCCGCAGAGCCGGGCGCGTCTGCTTCGGGTAGTTCTTGGAGACATTGTCAAATCGGATCACGGCTGCATCACGGTCGGCCAGTGTAGGGGGCTACAGGACAACCGGGGACGGCTCTCCTGGTTCGGTGACGATACGCGAATCCGCGGGCGCGATGCAGTCGGCACCGGGGGTGGGTGGGCTGGTTCACTGTGCAAAAACGGATGACTGGGGCATAAGACCTTGGAGGAGCTCGGGAGCAGTCAGGCGGGACGCCCCATAGCCAGGGAACCTGGCACAGTGGTATGGACAGGAACCCACGAGGGCTCCGCGGCGTTGGCAGGGCAAGGAGGAGATCGCATGACATGCGACCGACTGGTGTGCGCCAACTGCTCCAGCCCGGTGAGCGAGGGGCGGTGCACGGTCTGCCGCGCCAACCGTGAGCGCCTGCACCAGCAGGGCGGCCTTCAGGGCCTGCTCAGCGGCCTGACTCCCATGGGGCTGCTGGTGCTCCTTGGGGCGCTCATTGCGGTTGCGCTGGTGCTGCGACACGCCGGCTGATGGCGCTGGGACAGCGCCGGGAACAGGCAGCGCGAAGCCGAGGAACCGGGGGTGTCGCCGAGTCGGTGAGCACCCCGACGGGTTGACGGCCACGGCGCGGCTCCATGGAGCGATCATCGGTCACTCTACGTGACAGCAAACGAATCGCTGACTGACCGCACACGGTCACCTCCGTGGCGCGAGCAGCAAAGAGGCCCGGAGCAAGGCGCTCCGGGCCTCTTGTCATACCGCTCGGCGGGACCGGCTCCGGGCCACCTCCGCCACCCGGGTGGCGGATCGGTGTCAGCGGTCAACGGTTCCCGTGGCAGCAGCGACGAATCGGGTCAGCGGCGCTGCTCAGACAGCCGAGCGGCGAGTGACCAGCCGCGGCATCAGCCGGAAGCCGACACCACCAGCGATCATGGTGGCCGCGCCAACGAGCAGGAAAGCGATCTCGGTGGAACCGGTCTCGGCCAGCTCCTCCTTGGGCTTGTCCTGGGTCACCTGCTGCGGAGAACTGGCGTTGTCGGTGTCGGTGCCGTCCTCGCACTGCACGTTGTCGTTGGTGAGGACGCAGGTGCCGTTGTCGCCACCGGTGTCGCCACCCGTGCCTCCGGACGTCACGCTGCCCTGGCTGTCGCCACCCTCGCTCTGACCCTCGTTGTCTCCACCGTCGCTCTGGCCGTCGCTCTGGCCGTCGCTCTGGCCGTC
>NZ_KB904729.1 GCF_000380165.1 Wenjunlia vitaminophila DSM 41686 | reverse complement strand
GACGACTACCAGTCGCTGACGATGCAGGGCACCTACGCCGGTGTCCGCGTGGAACTCAGCGCCTACATCGACCTGCCCGACACCCACCCCTACCAGGACCAGCGCGCCGCCTAACCCAACCCACCGATCAGGAGGAACCTGTGTTCCGTCTCGGCTACACCGTCACTCTCCCGACATCCCCGGGCGGGATTCGAACCCTACGGGTCCGGGCTGCCCGAAGCCCGCAGGCCGCGGTGCGGCGGGCCACCACCGGATGGCGGCGCCGCTGGGCCACCCGGACGACTGCCCCCAGCTACCACATCGAGTGGACCGCGACCCCCGAGGTATGGCGGCTGGGTCGCCAGCCCCACCGGGTCGCCGGACCCACCTACGGCGACTGACGCTGGCATCCGCCTCCGCCGCACAGCCCCCGCGTGGGTCTGTGCGGTCGGGGAGACCGACCAGCACCGCGGTTCCCTGCTGCTACCCGCTCTGGCGGCGTCCGTGCCGCCCCACCTCGCGCATCGCGCCCGATACGGGAGAAGACGTGTTCAATTTCAGGCTCACCGACGCCGACCGTGACGAGTTCATCCGCGGCATCGTGAACGATCTGGGCGTCAGCGAGCCCACGGCCGCCATCATGGCCACCCTGTTCTTCCGCATCGTGTCGGCCATGCCGCAGGACCAGGCCGGGCCCGAGTTTCAGCGGGTCGTCGTGCAGGCCGCCGAGAAAGGCGAGTCGTGGGCCGCCGAGTTGGTCACGAAGATGTTCGCCCGGCAGACTGGGCGGCCTTACCTCGCCGATATCGCGTGCCCTGACGGCGTCGTCAGGGTCGTCATTGACCCGGCCGCGACCGTCGCCAGTGCCACGATCCGCACGGCTGACACCACCGGCCCGGCGGCTGACGCCGCCCGGCGGGCCACCGTCAGGCTTCACGGTGACGTCCTGACCGTGAACGTGCCGCCGGTCTTCCGGCAGGGCACCACGGTCTACCAGAACGTGTCGTACGTCGGTCCGGGCGTCACGGTGACCGGTATGACGATCGATGGCAACGGCAACATGGCCCCCGGCGGCACCGCCGGGCCCAGTCCGATCGAGGTCACCGTCACTCTGCCGCCCGGGTCCGGCGTGAGGATGCGGTCGGCCACTGCGCCGCTCAGCATCCACGGCGCCGTGGCCGCCCTGGATTTTGAGACCCGCACCGGCGGCTTGACCGCCGATGTCCTCGGGCGGGTCAAGGTGCACAGCTCCACCGGCGACATCGCCGTGAGTGCTGTCCAGGAGTGGGCCGACCTGGAGACCCGCACCGGCAGTGTCGAAATCGGGAGTTATGCAGGTGGTGACGCGAAGCTGGTCACCTCCACCGGCGACATCCGGCTGACCGCGTCCCGCGGCGCCAGCGGCCGTATCTCGGCGCGCACCCGCACCGGCGACATCTGGCTGCGTGGCGTGGCCGGTCGCCGAGACCTGGACGTGGCGGCGACGACTGGCACCGGCGACATCCGTAAGGACTGACGGCTGCCCGCGGCGCCCACCCCCTACACCGGGGTGGGCGTCAAGGGGAGCCGGAACAGTCCCGGCTGAGGACCAGGAGGACACCACACCATGCCTTTGACGGACAAGGACCCCTACACCGCCCGCGAGACCGCACGGTTGCTCGCCATCGGGGCGCGGATCGCTCGCCGAGAGGCGCGGGGGCGGTCCACCGCAGCACTGGAGGCCGAGGCCGACCGCATCGAGCGGCACGCGTTCCAGCGGGAGATGCAGCGAGCCGAGCAGGCCGACCGCGAGAAGGCACAGAAGGCCAGCAGGCGCGTGACCGACCGGCGCATCCGGGCCGAGGAGAAGGAACGCGCCCGGCAGGCCCGCGTCCGCGAGCAGGCCGCGAAGAGGTTCCGCAAGTAGTCCCGCCCCGGGACGGCCGTCACCGGCTGCCAACCACGTCGGCCGTCCCGGGCCCCCTCGACCTATCACGAGCCCGAAGGGATGCTCAGTGAACCACGATGACAACCAGCAGGACGCCTCGATCGATGCCGCCACCAGTGCGGTGGTCCGTGACGTGGTGGACCTCGATATGGCCCGCGCTGCTCGGGCCGCGGTCCACCAGGAGCGCACCCCGGACAGGGGTGAGCCTGACGCTGCGGTGATGGTGGACAGCCCGGCTCCGGCCGGGCCTGGCTACCTGAGTCGCATCCGCGGTTCGAAGAGGAAGCCGATCGTGCCGCCGTGGGTCCGGTCCCGGGCCGAGGTGCGGCAGACCGCGGAATGGATCGCCGGGCACTACGCCCACTCCGCCGGCTATCACGCCGCGCGGATTCCGTTGTACTCGGCGAAGCTTGCGGTGCGTGCGCCTCAAGGTGCTGCCCGCCTGATCGGTGGCACGATGCGGTGGGTCACCGACGCCGAAGGAGCCCCGGTGCGTGCCGCTGCGGTCCGTGCCGAGGACGCCTCTCAGTACCTGACCTTGTGTCGTCAGCGAGATGACCGGGTGAAGCTTCGGACTATCATCGCTGCCCTGGCTGGGGTGATCGGCCTGAGTGTCGCGCTGGCGCTGTATGTGCTCGCCCCGACGTGGCTGCTGGCCCTGGCTGGCGTGCTGGTCACCCTCGGGTTGGGTTGGGTTGGTGCCCCTGCTGACCAGCCGATCGCCTCGCGGGCCGTGGTCGCTCCCCAGGTGCAGCGTCTGACCTCGGAGATGGTGGTGCGCGCCCTGGGCGCCCTGGGAATCGCTCAGGTCAATCAGGCCATCGCAAAGGGACGGGAACCGCTTGCCTTCACCGCGCCGATCACCCGGGACGGCCCGGGGTGGATGGCCGTTGGCGACCTGCCGTATGGAGTCACGGTCTCTGACGTGATGGACCGCCGTGACCGCCTCGCGTCCGGCCTGCGGCGCCCCCTGGGCTGCGTGTGGCCCGAGGCCGTCCCCGAGGAACACACCGGGCGGATGCGGCTGTGGGTCGGGGACCAGGACATGTCCAAGACCAAGCAGCCCACCTGGCCGCTGGCCAAGTCGGGCAGCGTGGACCTGTTCAAGCCCGTTGCGTGGGGCACGGATCAGCGGGGCCGATGGGTCGAGGTCACGTTGATGTACCTGGCCGGGATCATCGGCGCCATCCCCCGAATGGGCAAGACCTTCCTGCTCCGCCTGCTCCTGCTGATCGCCGCCCTCGACCCCCGCGCCGAGCTGCACACCTACGACCTGAAGGGCACCGGCGACTTGGACCCCGTCGGGGACCGGGTCAGCTACCGGCACCGGGCGGGGGACGACGATGACGACATCGAGTACGCCATCGCCGACATGCGAGCCCTGCGCGATGAACTTCGCCGCCGGACGAAGGCGATCCGGGCGCTGCCGCGGGACATCTGCCCGGAGTCGAAGGTGACCAGCGAACTCGCCTCCAAGAAGTCCCTCGGTCTGCACCCGATCGTGGTCGGGGTGGACGAGTGCCAGGTCTGGTTCGAGCACCTCGAGTACGGCAAGGAGTTCGAGGAGATCTGCACCGACCTCGTCAAACGCGGCCCCGCCACCGGGATCGTGTTGCTGCTGGCCACCCAGCGGCCCGACGCCAAGTCGTTGCCCACCGGTATCTCCGCCAACGCCGTGGCCCGCTGGTCCCTGAAGGTCATGGGCCAGGTCGAGAACGACATGGTCCTGGGCACCTCCGCCTACAAGCGGGGAGTGCGCGCCACCATGTTCGCCTGGGGCGACAAGGGCATCTGCTACTTCGTCGGCGAAGGCTCCGACGCCCGAATCGTCCGCGCGGTCTACGCCGACGCCACCACCGCCGACCGGATCGCCCTGCGTGCCCGCGCGGCGCGGGAGAAGGCCGGCACCCTGGCCGGGCATGCCGCCGGGGAACAGCCCGAGCAGGACACCGGCCCCAGCTTCGACCTGCTCGGTGACATCCTCGCTGTGGTCCCGGCCGCGGAGCCCAAGACCTGGCGGGAGGACGTGGTGACCCGTCTCGCCGAACTGCGGCCCGAGATCTACGACGGATGGGGCCCGGACCAACTCACCGCCGCTCTCAAACCCCACGGCATCGACACCGTGCAGGTCGGGCGCCGCGTGGACGGCAAAGTCGTCAACCGCCGCGGCATCGCCCGCGCCGACATCCTCAAGATGGTCACCGACCGCGACGGAAACCGCGACGCCGGATGACCCTCCGGGGCCGCTATCGCTAGCAGCACCACTCGCTAACGTTAGCGGCCCCGCTAGCGCCCAGAACCCGGTCTGATCAGGCTGCTAGCAGCTAGCAGCCTCCCACCGGCCACGCCCTCAAACGGCCCTGGAGACCCCTTCATGCCCCCGACAGCCGGCGCTATCGCCTGCCTCATCGCCGTCACTCTCTGCTACGCATGCGTGTGTGCCGTGCAGCCCTTCGCAGCCTGCCGCAAGTGCCGTGGCTTCGGCCACCAGCTCCGCCAGACCCGCCGCGGCGCCCTCAAGCGCGGCAAAGACTGCCGCCGCTGCAAGGGCACCGGCACCCGCATCCGCCTCGGACGCCACCTGTGGACCGTATGGCGCCGCACCTACCACAACGGCACCCGCTAACCACTCACCACATCCACCAGAAGAGAGCCGCCCATGCTGCTCAGCTTCTCCGCCGTGGCCCTGTTCGGCTTTCTCACCGCAGTGCTGCTGAAAGTCCGTGCACACGCTGCCGCGCTCCCGACCACCTTCCTGTTCGGGTTCTTCCTCGCCGACACCGGCGCCGCCCCTGTCATACGTCAACTCCTCGCTGACACCGCCAAGGCCCTGAACTCCCTGGGGTGAAAAGGAGCGAACCATGGATCACGTCAGCCGTCCTTTGACCACCGACCAGGCCGAAGCCGAAGAGCGGCGCCTCATCGCCGAAGCCCTGGCCCTTGAGCCGGTCGCCACGTCCTACCGCGACCCGTCCCCGATCCCGGCGGTCGGCACCGCCCCGCCCGTGGCTCAGCCCGGGCGCCCGCCGATGTCCCAGCGGGCCGCTGACGCTTCCGGCGTGATGCTCGCCGGAGGCATCGCGACGCTGCCGGTCGGGGCCGCCGCCACGGCCGTCCTGTGGGCGAGCGGGCAGGCGGACCCCGCGGTCATCGCCTGCATCTGCGCGGCGCCCACCGCACTGGTCATCGCCCTGAGCCGGCTGGTCACCCGCGCCAAGGCCGCGGCGCCTGAGGCGCCGGTGCACCACCACCACTACGAGGGCGCGGATATCCGCGTCCAGTCCACCGAGGTGACCACCCACACCACGGGACTGCTCGCCCGCACCCGCACCGACATCACCAGGAAGGCGCGGTAACCACCCCCACGGCACCGCCCGCCCTCCGTGAACCCCAATGAGAAAGGAAGAGACCATGGCCGTACGTCGCGTCGAATGCTGGATCGCCGTGTGCGACCTGTGTGGCAACACCGAGTACGCCGACAGCGTCATCCCCCACCTCGACACCCCCGAGGAAGCCGTCGAGTACGTACTCGCCAACGGCGACGTCACATTCGGGTGGACACGCACCCCCGGCGGACTGCTCGTGTGCAGCAGCCGAGAGCCCGCCCACGAGTGGTTCCACGTTC
>NZ_KB904728.1 GCF_000380165.1 Wenjunlia vitaminophila DSM 41686 | reverse complement strand
GCCATCGTGTCGCGGGCCTCGGTCAGCATCTTGTCGAGCTGGGCCGGGCCGCACGTCGTCTTCTCGGCCGTCCCCTGGTTCGCGGTGTGGACCTTGCGGGACACGGCCACGCACTCGTTCCACACCCACCGGCAGCGCGCCCACTCGGCGAGCAGTGCCGCGCGGGCGGTCGACGACACACGAAGCCGGTACGTGTACCGGGCATGCCCGGCATCCTCCCGGCGCATCGCTGGTGTCGCCATGGCATGTTTTTAGCATGGAAGACGAGAAGTGGATCTCTCTCCGCCTACCAACCCACCTGCACGCACGCCTGGTTGAAGCGGCCCGTACCGACCGGCGATCACTCAACTCCGAGATCATCCACCTCCTTGAGGTCGCGCTCGGCCCGGTGGGTGCAAACGACCAATCGCCCTGACGGCGACTGCTCTTTCCCTGCCCTGCTCCGCAGGAGTCCGATTCCTCCCCGGCCTGAAGGCCGGGGCATCATCGGAGCGATTTGGTGAGCCCTGCTCGGGGTCGTGGGAAAACGCTTTCAGCCCAGCTATCGTAGGCCCATGCCCAGTGACGTCAATCGCCGAAGCACCCGGTCCCGGGTGACGTCCGCCGTGACGCTCCAGCAGGTGGCCCGGGACGCGGGGGTCTCCCTCGCCACGGCTTCGCGCGTCCTGAGCGGCAGCGACCGCAACGTCAAGCAGGAGCTCCAGGACCGCGTCCTCGAGGCGGCGGCCCGGCTGCGGTACGTCTCCAACGCGCCCGCCAGGGCCCTGGTCCAGTCCACCACCTCGCTGGTCGGGCTGGTCGTCCACGACGTGCGGGACCCGTACTCCGCCGCGGTGACCTCCGGTCTGATGGAGGTGGCGCGGGACCACAAGCTGCTGGTGATGGTGGGTCCCGCGTACCACGATCCGGCGCTCCAGACCGAGTACGTGGCCCGGCTGCGCGCCCAGCGTGCCCGTGCCATCGTGCTCGCGGGCTCGGGGTTCACCGGGGGGACCACGGAACTGGCCCGGGAGGTGGAGGCCTTCACCGCCCAGGGCGGCAGGGTCATCGCGGTGTCCCACGAGGGCCTGCCGGTGGACACCCTCACCCCGCGGTACCGGGACGGAGGGCGGGCCGTCGCCCGGCACCTCGCCTCCCTGGGCCACACCGAGGCCGGGGTCGTCTGCGGTCCGACGGGTCTGGTGGCGGTGCAGGAACGGCTGCGGGGCTTCGTGGAGGCCGCCGCCGAGCTGGGGCTGACCGTCCTGGACAAGCACTGCGTGGAGGCGGAGTGCACCCGGGACGGGGGGCGCGCGGCGACGATCCGGCTCTTCCGCCGGGCCCCCGAGCTGAGCGCCGTGTTCGCCCTCGACGACGCGATGGCCCTGGGGGTGCTCGCCGCGCTCCGCGACGACCTCGGGCGCATGGTGCCGGACGACGTCTCGGTCATCGGGTACGGCGACTTCCCCCTGGCCGAGGACGTGACGCCGTCCCTCACCACGGTGCACCTGCCGCTGGAGGAGATCGGCCGCAGGGCGCTGTCGCTGGCCCTGGGCGACGCCCCGGCCTCCCCCCGGCAGCTCACCGTCCCCACCCGCCTGGTGGTGCGGGCCAGCACGGCGGCGCCGCACCCCCACGGGTCGTAGGGCGCGGGGCGCGCCGGCGGTTGGGCCTTCGGTTCCTCGACTCGACCCGGTAATTGATGCATTAACTATCTCCATGACGCATCTTGTTGGGCAACATCTCGAGGTTCCTTGAGTAACACCCTTGAAATAGCGCGTTAACTACCGCCATGCTGACTCCCGCGTGCAGTTGATGCGTTAACTTGAGGCGGTGGCCATGGGGACCCCTCGTCCCAAATACGAACAGATCAAGGCGGAGCTACGGGCCGAGGTGGCATCCGAGCAGTACGAGCCGGGCTCTCCCTTCATCACCCAGAACCAGGTGCGCGCACGCTTCGGCGTCAGCTCCACCACCGCGGTGCGGGCGCTCAACGACCTGGTGAACGAGGGACTCCTGGTGCGCCACCGGGGACGCGGCACCTTCGTCGCGGACCGCACCGCCGCGCCCGCCGCGGAACGGCAGCGCACCGGCGCCGTGGCCTGCGTCCTCGGCAGCCACGGTCCGCACCAGACGGCGTTGCTGCGCGGCCTGGAGTCCGGCTGTGTCGAACGCGGGATGCGGCTGCACTACGCCGACCACGAGGGTTCGGTCGCACGTCAGGCGCAGGCGCTGCGCCAGGCGGTGGAGGACGACGTCAACGGCGTGGTGCTCTACCCCGTCGAGGGCCCTCCCGACGTGGCCCTCATCGAGGAGCTGCGCCAGCACCGGATGCCCCTGGTCCTGGTGGACCGCTACTTCCCCGACCTGCCGCTCGACGTGGTGACCGCGGACAACTTCACCGTCGGCCACTGGCTCACCGAGCAGCTCATCTCCTTCGGACACCGGCGCATCGCCACCCTGTGGGGCGAGACGGACTGCACCAGCGTCCGCGACCGGATGTCCGGCCACCAGCAGGCGCTGCGCGCCCACGGCCTGCCGATCCTGCCCCGGCTGACCGCGCTGCGCTCGTTCAACAACCTGTCCGACCACGAGCGCCGCGCCCTGCTCCAGTCGTTGCTGGAGTCGGACCAGCCCCCCACGGCGTTCCTGTGCTCCCAGGGATTCATCGTCGCGACCGTCGCCGCGGACCTGGCCACGCTCGGTGTCTCGGTGCCCGACGACGTGGACCTCGCCGGCATGGACGACGCCGGCCCCTACGACGTGCTGCCGCTGACGACGGTGGCCGCCGCGCTGCCCTCGCGGGACATGGGGGTGCGGGCGATGGAGCTGCTCGCCACCCGCATGGCGGAGCGGGCCGCGGGCGAGGACCCCTACCGCAGCGCCGAACAGGTGGTGCTGCCCGTCGCTTTCCGCACGCGGGAGTCCGCGGCCGTCCGTCTGCGCACCGTCGCGGCCCGGCAGTCGTAACGGTCCCCCGAGCCAGGAGGAGGAGACCACCATGACCGGCACTTCCACACGTCCCGGCCGGACCGGCGGCACCATGGACACCGACGTCCTCGTGGTCGGCGCCGGGCTCGGCGGCCTGGCCGCCGCGCTGACCGCCGCCCGCTTCGGACACCGGGTCGTGCTGACCGACGAGTCCGACTGGCCGGGCGGCTCCCTGACCGCCCAGGCCGTTCCGCTCTCCGACGACCACCGCATCGAACTCGACCCCGTCTCCCCCGGCTACCTCGACCTGCGGAACCGGATACGCGACTACTACCGGCGCAACTACCCGCTGCGCCCGCAGCCGTACGGCGACCCGCTGCTCGACCCGGGACTGAGCACCACCGGCCACCTCAGCCACGAGCCCACGGCGGCCCTCGCCGTCGTCCGGGAACTCCTCGCCCCGCACCAGGCGTCAGGCAGGATCACCCTGCTGACCGAACACCGGCCGGTGGCCGCCCAGGTGGACGGCGACCGGGTGGAGGCGGTCACGCTGGAGTCCCCCGACGGCACCCGCCGCGCGGTGACGGCCCGGTACGTCATCGACGGCACCGACCTCGGGGACCTGCTCGAGCTCGCCGGGGTGGAGCACGTCACCGGCGCCGAGTCGGTGGAGGAGACCGGCGAGCCCCACGCCCGTCCGGTCGCGGCCCCACGGGACCAGCAGGCCGCGTCCTGGGTCGCCGCCATCGACATCCGGCCGGGCGAGGACCACACCATCGCCCGCCCCGCCGGCTACGCCCGCCACCGTGCCGGGTTCTCCTGGGCGGAGACCGACCCCGCCACCGGATCGGTGCGCGAGGTCCCGTTGTTCGCGCACGCCCTCGACGAGATCCCGCAGTGGGCCGCGCCGCCCAACGACCGCTGGCACCAGCGCCGCGTCCTGGCCCGGGGCCAGCACGTCGCCGGCGCCTTCGACAGCGACATCACCCTGGTCGACTGGCCGCAGACCGCCTGCACCGCGCTGCCGTTGACGGGCGTGGACCAGGCCGGCCGGGCGCGGGCCGAACAGGAGGCGCGGGAGCTGACGCTGTCGTTCCTGTACTGGATGCAGACCGAGGCACCCCGGCACGACGGCGGTCAGGGGTACCCGGAGCTGTGCCCGAGGCCGGACGTGACCGGCACCCACGACGGCCTCGCCAAGCGCCCGCACGTCCGCGAGGCCCGGCGCATCCGCGCCGAGTTCACCGTCCTTGAGCACCACCTGACCGCCCAGTCCCGGACCGGTACCGACGGCGCGGAGTTCTTCCCGGACAGCGCCGGGGTGCTCAGGGCCCGGCTGACGCTGCGCCCGGGCACCGGCGGGGGGACGCCGCTGGACCTGGAGTGCCTGCCGTTCCAGTTGCCGCTCGGCGCGCTGCTCCCGGTGCGGGTGGACAACCTCCTGCCGGCCGGGACCAACCTGGGCGCGACCCACCTCAGCGCCAGCGTGTTCGCCGGGCACGCCGGGCAGTGGGCGGTCGGCGAGGCCGCCGGCACCCTGGTGGCGTACTGCCTGGACCACCGGGTGCCACCGCGGGCCGTCCGCTCCACCGAGCGGCACCTCGCCCAGTTCCAGGCCCGCCTGACCGACGCGCTCGACCTCAGCCTCGACTGGCCGGTGCCGCTGCGGACCGGCCCGGTGAGCAGCGCGGGACGGCCACACGCCGCCGCCCTGTGACCACCGCGGGCAGACCCCCGCCCGCCCCCGTTCCCCNCCGCCCGCCACCCGGGCCCTCCCGACGCCCCCGCCCCATCCCCGTGGGGGCGTGCCCCCCACCCGTTCCCCCCGTCTCCCCCGGCATCCGCCCTCCTCCTCCCGGGACCACTCCGCCATGCCTTCTCCCTTCCGCACGCTCTTCGTCGGCGTGGGGCACATCGCCCGCGCCGTCCACATGCCCGCCTTCCGGCAGCTCGGTGACGACTTCGAGGTGGTGGGCGCGGTCGATGTCGAACCGGCCGCCGCCAAGGCGTTCGCCGAGGAGTTCGACCTGCCGCACCACTCCACCGACCTCGAGGCGGCCCTCGCCGCCACCCGCCCCGACCTGGTGGTCATCGCCTCTCCCCCGTTCGCGCACCGCAGGCAGACCGTCACCGCGCTGCGCGCCGGTGCCTGGGTGTGGTGCGAGAAGCCGCCCGCGCTCTCGCTGGCCGAGTACGACGCCATGACGGGCGCCGAGGGACCCGGCGGGCCGTACGCCCCCATCGTCTTCCAGCAGCGGTTCGGCTCGGGCGCCGAGCACGCCAGGGACCTCATCGCGTCCGGGGAGTTCGGGCCGCCCCTGGTGGCGCACTGCCAGACCACCTGGTACCGGGACGACGGCTACTACTCCGCTCCGTGGCGGGGGCGGTGGGAGACCGAGGGCGGGGGTCCCACCCTCAACCTGGGCATCCACCAGACCGACCTGCTGCTCGAACTGCTGGGCCCGTGGGTGGAGGTGCGGGCCATGGCCGGCCGCCTGGCGCGCCCGATCGCCACCGAGGACGTGTCCACCGCCCTGGTCCGCTTCGCCTCCGGTGCCCTGGCCACCGTGGTCAACAGCGCCCTGTCCCCGCGCGAGGTCAGCCACCTGCGGATCGACCTGCGGGACGTCACCATCGAACTGGACCACGTCTACGGGTACGCCAACGCCGACTGGAGGTACACGCCCGCCCGTGGGGTGGACGCCTCCCGGATACCGGTTCCCCGCGACGACGTGCCGAGCTCCCACCTCGCCCAGCTCCGGTCGCTCCTCGCCGACCTGCGGGCCGGGCGCCGCCCGCGGGCCAGCGGCGCGGACGGCCGGCGTTCCCTGGAGTTCGTCACCGCGCTGTACAAGGCGGCCCTGACCGGGCGGTCGGTGCGGGCGGGTGAGATCGTGCCGGGCGATCCGTTCTACGCGGCGCTGCACGGGGGCGTCCCGGGGTGGGCGTCGTGAGCGCCGTCGCCGCCCCGGCGGCCCGCGGGCTGCTGTTGACGTTCGACGACCGGCACGTGCGGGAGTGGGACGCCGTGCGGCCCCTGCTGCGGGAGTACGACGCGCGGGTCACGTTCTTCGTCTGCGAGCCTGACCGCCTCGACCGGGACGAACGGCGGCTGTTGCGCGGCCTGGCCGACGACGGGCACTCCATCGGTTGCCACGGGCTGCGGCACCGGCGCGCACCCGGGTTCATCGCGGAGCACGGCGAGCGCGCCTACCTGGAGCAGGAGGTCCTGCCCTGTCTGGCGGAGCTGCGGGCGCTGGGCTGCCGGGCGGACAGCTTCGCCTACCCCAACTCCGACCGTGACGAGCGGTCGGACCGACTGCTGCTGACGCTGTTCTCCCGGCTGCGCGCCGGGGCGCCCGGCGCCGGCCGCGCCGACCCGGCCCTCGCCGACGCCCTGCACGTCCCCGGGGAGGAGATCGCCTCCCGGCGGGTGCTGCCCAGCACGTCCGCGGACACCGGGCGCGGCGCGGCGCTCCACGGGAGCGACCTGTCCGGAATCGAGGCGTCGCTGACCAGGGCGTCCCGGCAGGGCGGTTTCGTGACGCTCTACGTCCACTGCGTCTCGGACGGCCACCCCCATGCCAACTACGTCACCCCCGACCACCTGAGGCGGTTGCTCGGCCGCGCCGCCGCCGTAGACCTTCCGCGCCTCGGTTTCGACGATCTGCCCCCGACCAGCAAGGACTGTGCCACCGATGCATGATGACCGGATTCTGACCGAGGAACGTCTCCGGCGTGTCCTCACCGAGCGCCTGCGACCCGCCGTGCACCGCCAACACCTGCCGCTGACCGCGGAGGTGTGGCACGTGCCCGGTGAGCCGGTCCCGTTCACCGACGCGCTGCGCGCCCCCTACTCCCCGGTCGCCGTCGGTGACCCGTGGGGGCCCGCGTGGGGGACGAGCTGGTTCCGGGTCACCGGCCGGGTCCCGCGGGACTGGGCGGGGCTGACCGTGGAGGCGGTGCTCGACCTGGGGTTCGCCAGGGACCGCCCGGGTTTCTCCGCGGAGGCGCTGGCCCACCGGCCGGACGGGGGCGTGGTCAAGGCGCTCAACCCGTGCAACACCTGGCTGCGGGTGGCCGCTCCGGCGGCCGGCGGCGAGGAGTTCACCTACTACCTGGAGGCCGCGGCCAACCCGGAGATCCTGGACGGCGTCACCGAGCTCGGTGACCGGCTGACCGCGGGCGACGAGCCGCTGTACCGGGTGGAGGGCCTCCACCTGGCGGTTTTCGACCCGGTGGTGTTCGAACTCGTTCACGACATCGATGTCCTGGACGGGTTGATGCACACCCTGCCGCTGTCCTCGTCGCGCCGCTGGGAGATCCTGCGGGCCCTGGAGCGCTGCCTGGACACCCTGGACCTGGACGACGTCGCGGGCAGCGCCGCCGCGGCCCGGGAGCGCCTCGCGGGGGTCCTGGCGTCACCGGCGCACGCCTCCGCGCACCGGGTGTCCGCGGTGGGTCACGCGCACATCGACTCGGCGTGGCTGTGGCCGCTGCGGGAGACGGTGCGCAAGGTGGCCCGCACCACGTCGAACGTGGTGGCGCTGATGGACGACCACCCCGAGTTCGTCTTCGCCATGTCCCAGGCGCAGCAGTTGGCGTGGCTGCGCGAGCACCGCCCGGCCCTGTTCGAGCGGGTCAGGGCGAAGGTGGACGCCGGGCAGTTCGTTCCGGTGGGCGGCATGTGGGTGGAGTCGGACACCAACATGCCCGGTTCGGAGGCGCTGGCCCGGCAGTTCGTGCACGGCAAGCGGTTCTTCCTGGAGGAGTTCGGGATCGAGACCGAGGAGGTGTGGCTCCCGGACTCCTTCGGCTACTCC
>NZ_KB904727.1 GCF_000380165.1 Wenjunlia vitaminophila DSM 41686 | reverse complement strand
GCGACGAGGTCGAGGGCGTCGGCGCTGAGTTCGCTTTCGTTCAGGGGGTCCATTCCGGCAGGAGACCACTTCCGTCCCCGACACGTCGAGATGGAGATGTCACGGGGATGCGGACCCCAGTCATTCGACTCGCCGGCCGGCCCACGTCGCGGGCCCGGCTGGCGTTCTGGTGGGTCCGCGCGATCGTGGATTTCACCGAAACCGCCCAGATCAGGTCCTTGTCCGCGTCGGCCTGAGCCACCAGGGCGGTCCGCAGCCAACTGCGGACAGCTTGCCAGTTGCCGTACCTCTGCGGCAGGTGACGACAGGGGGTGCCGCTCTGGAACTTGCAGGCGACGACGTCCGTCACTTGGCGAGGGCCCACCGGCGGCCCCTTCGGTGTCGGGTCCTACCCGCCCACCAGCTTCCGAGACCCGTGGGCACGTGGAAGTGCTGGGCAGATCAGCGGCCACCCCAAGGCCGCAGCCGGACACACCGACCCGATCACCAGTAATGATCAGCGCGAACTGGGCCGGTGGACCCGGCATCAGTCATGCCGGCCCGGAACCAGGGGCCCTCGTACAGGACCGCGAAGAAGACAACGGGGCCCGGGAGCAAAGGAGGTCGCGTTCCGGGCCAGTGGCTGACTCGAGGGCGTCCGCGAGCGCGGCGTCGAGGAGGTCGTCCATGCGGATCCGGCGGTCGGTCAGCACGGACTCGAGGGCGCCGGTCACCATGGCGAGGCTCATGACGTTGTCGTGGACCTCGCCCATGGGTACGGTGCCGGTGCGTAGCGCGTGCACGAACTCGGCCAGGGAGCCGGCGACTCCCTTCGCCGGTTCAGCCGTTGTCCACATGCGTCCCGCTGCCCGGTCCACGTCCTTTCCGGGTGTCATCTCGACGGTGGCGGGGTGGTCTCCGTCCCAGGTGATGGAGCCGTGTTCGCCGCTGAGCCGCCAGGCTCCGTTCCAGGAGGTCTCCAGGCCGGGGCTGCACCAACTGCCGGTGAAGATGTAACGGCTGCCCCCGGTCATCTCGAAGACAGCGGTGGCGGCGGCAGCACCGACGTACCAGCTCCAGCCGGGGTTGTACTCCTCGCAGCGGACCGAGACCGGCTCGGCGTTCAGCAGCCAGCGGGCGGTGTCGAACGGATGGATCGCCATGTCGAGCAGCAGCGGGTGGGCCATTGCGTCGCGGAACCCGCCGAAGTGGGGTGCCTTGAAGAACTCGGTGGTCAGGATGCCAAGTCGGCCCAGTCGGCCGACCTGCTGCTTGAACGTGAAGAGGTGCGGGTGGTAGCGGCGGGACTGGCTGACCATGAACAGCTCGCCTGCCAGCTCTGCGGCGGCGGCTAGGCGCAGTGCCTCAGGCAGCGTGACGGCGAGCGGCTTCTCGCCGAGGACCGGCAGGCCGAGGGCGAGGGCCTCGAGGGTGACGGGCAGGTGCGCCGCGGGGACGGTCACGTCAACGACGGCGTCCGGCGATGTGGCCGCCGCCAGCGCGGTGAGGCCCGGCCCGGTGGGCACGTCCGGGGCACCCGTCTCCGCGAGGGCCTTCTCGGCCGCGGCCGGGTCGATGTCGACCAACCCGGCCAGCGCGGTGTCGGGGGAGGCGAGGATGGCGCGCAGCCAGAGCCGTGCCATACGGCCGGCGCCGACGACGAGGATCCGCAACGGCTCGCCGTCGTCCGGCACCGTCTTGAAGGTCGGCTCGGTCATTCCCGTACGCCGTCGCCGTCACCGTCACCGTCGAGGAACCAGTCGGTGTCACTGTGGATCAGTCGCGGTCTCGCGTGGACGGCGTCGGGGGCCGCCCAGCGGACGGCGTTGGCGATGACGCGGCGTACGTGGGGGTGGTGGTAGACGGGGTAGTCCTGGTCCCCGGGGCCGAAGTAGAAGATCTTGCCGTGACCGCGCCGGAAGGTGCAGCCGCTGCGGCAGACCTCACCACCGCTGAAGGAGCTGATGAAGATCAGCTCGTCGGGGGTCGGGATGTCGAAGAACTCCCCGTACATCTCCTGTCGCTCGATGACGATGGGGTGCGGCACACCGGCGGCGATGGGATGGGAGGGCGCTGTCGTCCATATCAGCTCGCGGTCTTCCGCACTGCGCCAGCGCAGAGTGCAGGTGGTGCCCATGAGCCGGGTGAAGATCTTCGACAGGTGTCCGGAGTGCAGCACGATGAGGCCCATCCCGGCGAGCACCCGGCGATGGACCCGTTTCACCACCTCGTCGGAGACCTCCCGGTGGGCGAGCTGCCCCCACCAGGTGAGCACATCCGTCTCCGCGACCACTTCCTCGGTCAAGCCGTGCTCGGGCTCCCGCAGCGTCGCCGTGCGCACCAGCGCCTCCTCGCCCAGGTGCTCGGAGATGCCCTCGGCGATGGCGCCGTGCATGCCCTGTGGATACCTCTTGGCGACCTCGGCATCGCGCTGCTCGTGCAGGTCCTCGCCCCAGACCGTGACCCGTAGGGGGGCCCGCGGTGTCGCCGATGACATGACATCTCCTTCAAGCGACGGCCGAGTCGTCGTCATGCGATCCATGCGATCCGTCGCGATGACCCCGGGCGGAGTTTGTCGAAAGTTTCGAAACCGCTCGATGAGCACGGTAGACCGCCCGGTTATGGCCGTCAAGATCCCGGATGTGGCCCCTCACGAAGGGTACGGGGGCGGTGTACAGGTGAACCGCGCGGTAATCTCCTGAAGAGAGAGTCAAGGCATGCCGAAAATTACCGGGAGAGCAGAGAGCGGATTCGTGACCCGAACCAGGACACCGCGGCCCACGCTCGCGCAGATCGCGGAGACGGCCGGCGTGTCGATCTCCACCGTTTCCAAGGTCTTGAACGGCCGGGACGACGTCTCGACGGACACTCGCGTCAAGGTCGACTCCGCCCTGCGCCAGCACCGGTACACGCGCCGCGGCGTATCGCTGTCCCCGCCGGCCGTCCGCGCTGTCGACCTCGTCATGAGCGGGCTCGACGGGTCGTGGCCCGCGAGCGTCGCGAGCGGTCTGGAAGCGGCGGCGTACGAGGCGGGAGTGCACGTCGTGATCTCCAAGACCCGATCGGGTGCCTCGGCGAACAACCACGGCGCACAGGACTGGGTGGACCGCGTGGTGGAACGCGGCAGTGCGGGCGTGGTCCTGGGACTCATCGAGCCGGCTCCCGACCAGCTCACCCGCCTGCGGCAGGCACAGATTCCCATCGTCGTCATCGATCCACTCAGCGATCCACCACCCGACGTGGTCTCCGTGGGTACGACGAACTGGGCGGGCGCCTACGAGGCGACCACCCATCTCCTGGACCGCGGGCACCGGCGTATCGCGTTGGTGACCGGGCCGCCGCACCACCTCTACGCACGGGCGCGCACCGCCGGCTACCGCTCCGCCATGGCGGCGGCAGGCATCGACGTGGAGCCGGCGATGATCCGGTACGGAACCTATGACCGCGCCAGCGGCGCGGAGCAGGTACGAGCACTCTGCGAGCTGCCCGAGCCGCCGACGGCGCTGTTCATCTGCTCCGACCACATGGCCATCGGCGGATACGAGGCCCTGGCCGCGGCCGGATTGCGCGTGCCAGAGGACGTCAGCGTCGTCGGCTTCGACGACCTGCCCGAGGCGCGGTGGGTCTCCCCGGCGCTGACGACGGTGCGCCAGCCGCTGAAGGACATGGGTGGCAGCGCACTGCGGACACTGCTCCGGCTGATGAACGGCGACGAGCCCGAAAGCCCCCGCGTCGAACTGGCCACGACCCTGGTCGTCCGCGACAGCACAGCGCACCGCGACTGACCAGACCAAGCCGCGCCGCGACCAACCAGAGCGCGGCTCTCCCCCATGCCGACCGCGGTCACCGGGCAGTCGGCAGCGGTTCGCGGCCCGGTGCCGCGGGCAGGCCCCGGCAACTCCTGCCGAGAATCTTCAGGCCACCGTGTCCGACCCCTTGACGCCCTGTACGGCGTGTTCCTAGGGTCTGCTGGCGTCGATAATTTTTTCGCAAGTTTGCGGAATGAGCGCCCTCGCATCACGATCCGCACATCTGGGATGTGCTCCGGGGGCAACAGCCGGCCGAGACCGCCGCGCAGCCCGACAGGCGAAAGGAGACAACCCCATGACCTCCGGACATCGACAGGCATTGGTGGTGCGAGGCGGTTGGGACGGCAACCATCCCGTTCAGACGACGAACCTCTTCATGTCGTTCCTCCGCGAGAACGGCTTCCGGATCCTGGTCGAGGACTGCCTGGAGGTCTACGAGGACGAAGACCTGCTCGTGGAGACCGACCTGATCGTGCAGTGCTGGACGAGGGGTGACATCACCGCCGGTGAGAGCGCCGGACTGATCGCAGCCGTCCGAGCGGGAACGGGATTCGCGGGCTGGCACGGCGGCGTCGTCGATGCGTTTCGCGAAGACCTCGACTACCAGTTGCTGATCGGCGGGAAGTTCCTCACGCACCAGCAGGGTCCCGGCCGGCACCGGATACACCTGACCGCTGAACACGCCGACCACCCGGTCATCGCCGGGCTCGACGACTTCGACATCCACGCCGAGCCGTACTGGACCCTGAACGACCCCTTGAACGACGTACTCGCCACGGTCACGTTCGACGCCGACGACACGCGACAACGGTCGACGAGTATTCCCGCAGCATGGGTCAGGACATGGGGCAAGGGCCGCGTCTTCGTGTCCACCGTCGGTCACAGTCCGGACGACTTCAGGAATCCCCACGTGCGCACCCTCACCGAGAGAGGGCTCCTGTGGGCAAGCCGCTGAGCCGTGGTCGGGAGCGCCGATCATCGGCGTGTGCGCGACGGCAACGGCGGCGACCAGCCGGCCGAAGACGTCCACGGCCGCAAGAACGCCCGGTGGTGCGGGCTGCCGTCGGGGTGACGTCCTGCTCACCTCCAGGGCGAGACCCTCGTGCATGCCAGGGCCTGCGCCAGTGAGGGAAACAGCAGGGAAGTCCCGCCGGAGCCGGCGGAGGTCCCACACGGCAGCATGCCGCTCCACCCCGGTTCCCTCCCCCTGCGGGACGGGTCAGGTGGGGGTGCGGCACGCCGAACAAGCGTGTCCGGCCGGTTCCGGCCGGGTGCACCGCTACTGATCAAGGAGGCTCGTGATGAGAAACATCACGACCCAGCTCCGAGCACGAATAGGCCGCGGGATGGCGCGGATCCTGGTGGTCTTGATGGTGTTCCCCCTCGGCGGGATCATCGCCATTCCCTCCGCCGCCCACGCCGACCAACGCGATACCGAGCCGTTCTCCGCTCTCGTCTTCAGCAAGACAGCCGGGTTCCGGCATTCCTCGATCCCAGCCGGGATCGCCGCGATCCGGAAGCTCGGTGACGACAACGGGTTCACCGTGGACACCACGGAGGACGCCTCGGCGTTCACGGACGAGAACCTCGCCCGCTACGACGTCGTCGTCTGGCTCTCGACGACCGGCGACGTACTCAACCAGACTCAGCAGGCCGCGTTCGAGCGCTACATCCAGTCCGGCGGCGGCTATGCCGGCGTGCACGCCGCGTCCGACACCGAGTACGAATGGCCGTGGTACGGCAAGCTGGTGGGCGCCTACTTCAAGAACCACCCGGCCCAGCAGAACGCCACCGTGAAGGTGGAGGACCCGGCGCACCCGTCGACCGCCGGCTTCGCGCCCACCTGGAACCGGTTCGACGAGTGGTACAACTACGGCACGAACCCGCGCGGGAAGGTGCACGTGCTGGCGTCGCTGGACGAATCGACGTACAACGGTGGCAGCATGGGGCCGGAGCACCCGATCACCTGGTGCCAAGGGTATGACGGCGGCAGGTCCTGGTACACGGGCATGGGCCACACCGTCGAATCCTTCTCGGACCCGATGTTCCGGCGGCACCTCCTGGGCGGTATCCGCACCGCCGCGGGTGTCGCGAACGCCGACTGCGCGGCCACGCTCAGCGACAGCTTCGAGAAGGTCACCCTCGACGACAACACGGCGAACCCGATGGAGCTGGCGGTCGCCGACGACGGCCAGGTCGTCTACATCGACCGCAACGGCGATGTGAAGGTCATCGCCCCCGGCGGCGGCGTGTCAACGGCCGGCCACCTCAACGTCTACACCGGCCAGGAGTTCGGACTCCTGGGCATCGCGCTCGACCCCCACTACACGACCAACGGGCACGTCTTCCTGTACTACTCGCCCAAGGGCGACCAAGCCGTCGACCGTGTCAGCCGGTTCACCATGAAGGGCGACACGCTCGACATTTCGTCGGAGAAGGTCGTTCTGACCGTCGACACCCAGCGGGATCAGTGCTGTCACGCGGGTGGGGCGCTGGAGTTCGACAACAACGGCAACCTCTACATCGCCACCGGCGACAACACCAACCCGTTCGCGTCGTCGGGGTACGCCCCCATCGACGAGCGGCCTGGGCGCTCAGCCTGGGACGCCCAGCGCACCTCCGCCAACACCAACAGCCTCAACGGCAAGATCCTGCGGATCAGGCCCACGGGTGACGGCACCTACACCGTGCCGCCGGGAAACCTCTTCGACGACGGTGACGACCGGACACGGCCCGAGATCTACGCCATGGGATTCCGCAATCCCTTCCGCATCGGACTCGACGAAGAAACCGGAAACCTGTTCGTCGCCGACTACGGCCCCGACGCCGGCTACGCGAACCCCGACCGCGGCCCGGACGGACGCGTCGAGTGGAACATCGTCCGCAAGCCCGGCTTCTACGGCTGGCCCTACTGCGTCGGTGCCAACACGGCCTATCGGGACTACGACTTCGCCACCGGCACCTCAGGTCCGGCGTTCGACTGTTCGACTCCCACGAACAACTCGCCGAACAACACCGGCCTGACCAAACTGCCATCGGCCGAACCCGCCACCATGTGGCAGGGCAAGTCGTCAACCGGTGTCCCCGAGATCGGCGGCAGCGGCGCGCCGATGACCTCGGGCAGCTACCGCTACGACCCGGAGCTGGAATCCGAACGCAAGTGGCCGGCGTACTTCGACGGCAAGGCGCTCTGGGCCGACTGGAACGACAGCCGTCTCTTCACGGTCCAACTCGATCGGACCAGGCGCACGTACACCGACGTCAACCGCATTTTCGCGGATCTGGACTTCACCCGTCCGCACGCCTTGCAGTTCGGGCCCGACGGCGCGCTCTACATGATCGAGTGGGGCAGCGGCTTCGGCGGCAACAACGCCGACTCAGGCATCTACCGTATCGACTACGTCCAGGGAAACCGAGCACCGACTGCCTACGCCACCGCGGACAAGACATCGGGCCCGGCCCCTCTCACGGTCGCGTTCGACGGGTCGAAATCGAACGACCGTGACGGACAGAAACTCACATATGCATGGGATTTCGACGGCAACGGCACCACTGACAGCACCGACGTGGCCCCCACGCACACCTACGAGACCGTCGGGGACTACACCGCACGCCTGACGGTGACGGATCCTGACGGACGCACCGGTGTGTCCAGCGTCGCCATCACGGTCGGCAACACCGCCCCTGAGGTGAAGCTGATCCTTCCCGCAGACGGCGCCTTCTTCGAGTTCGGCGACACCATCCAGTACGAGGTCGAGGTCAAGGACCCCGAGGACGGCACGATCGACTGCCAGAACGTGGTCGTCCAGCCCGGGCTCGGCCACGACGAGCACTCGCACGGCTACGAGCAGTACCGCGGCTGCAGTGGCAGCTTCGTGCTCCCCGGGGACGAGGGCCACATCGGCGAGAACATATTCGGCGTGGTCACGGCCACGTACACCGATCGAGGCGCTGCCGGTGCCTCACCGCTCACGGGTGAGGACACGGTGGTGCTGCACACCAAGCGCACCGAGGCCGAGTTCTTCGACGAGCACGGGCGACTGAAGGGATCGACCTCGGGAGGTACCGCCGGCGTGCAGATCGAGAACACCGGTGACGTCCAGGGCGGTGGTAAGAACGTCGGCTACATCGAGCCCGGCGACTGGTTCGGGTGGAAGGTCATGAACCTCAGTCGCATCGATCAGATCACGCTTCGCGCGGCAAGCCCCAGCAGCGGTGCGACGTGGGAGGTCCGCACCGGTGATCCTGACACCGGGCCGACCGTTGCGACGATCCAGGTCTCGGGCACTGGCGGCTGGCAGACGTACCAGAACTTCTCCGCCCAGCCGGTCGGCGCCACGACCACGGTGAGCGGGCCGCTGTACTTCGTGCAGGTCAGCGGCGGCTCCAATGTCAACTGGGTCGACTTCGAGGGGCAAGGAGCGTCGGAGCCCACACCCGGAACGTAACTGTCACGGCGATGTCGGCCGGCGGCGCCACGCCGCCGGCCGACTCCCACGTCACCACGCGGCAGCCGGATCAGCGGGCACCGCCCTCGGCACGCGAAAGTCTCGGCATGCCACCGCGGCCATACTCACCTCACAGGGCAACGGGACCACGACACCACAACGCGAGAATGCCAGTCATCCGGGTTCTCCAGGCGGGCGCCGAGCATACAAAGTACGACAATTACGGAAAAAGCATCGGGCGAGCAGCCCGACTGGAGGCACCTGAGCACACAGACTGGGTGTGCGATGTCGACGTCCCGACGTCGATCAGGCGGCCGACGGTGGCCAGGGTGCCC
>NZ_KB904726.1 GCF_000380165.1 Wenjunlia vitaminophila DSM 41686 | reverse complement strand
CCGAACACCGCCGAACCGACCCGCCCCCGCCGAGCGGCACCGCTTCCCCAGCAACGCGTTGGTCAGGCGAGTGAACCGATCCCGACCCTCGTTGCGATGAAGGAGTGTGACGACCTTGAGCGGGACGCCCCCGAGCGACCCGGAGCTGCTACGGGCGGTGGCCGACGGCGACCGCCGCGCCTTCGAGGAGCTGTACCGCCGGTACGCGGTGTGGCTGACGCTGCGGTTGCGCGGTCGGTGCTCGGACCCGGCCCTCGTCGATGACGTGGTGCAGGAGACGTTCCTGGCGGTGTGGCGCGGCACGGCCCGTTACCGCAGGGAGGGTGACGTCGCCGGCTGGCTGTGGCGCATCGGCTCCCGGCGCCTGGTGGACGCGCTGCGTGGCGAGGGCGCCCGGGGACGGCTCCGGCAGGCGCTGGCCCGGCTCCGCGGCAGGGACGAGCCGTCAGCGGAGGACCAGGTGCTGGTGGGGGTGGAGCACGGGGACCTGGCCGGGTCGCTTGCCCGGCTCTCGCCGGAGCTGCGCTCCGTGCTCCAGGCCACCGTCATCGACGGGCTGACCACCCGGGAGGCCGCGGTGCTGCTCGGCATCCCCCCGGGCACCGTCAAGACCCGGGCCATGCGCGCCCGTCGGCAGCTACGGCAGGAGCTGGCGTGAGCACTGACCGCATCCACGGCCACGCCGGACAGCCCCACGACCACGGCCCCGGGCCCCGCGAGCACCACAACGCCCCGCGGATCGACGAGACCCGCGGCGCCCCGGCGCCCCCCGGGGCCGCCGGGCTCCCCCAGCCCGCCGCGTCGGAGACGCCCCGGTGCACCGGGGCACCGGCCGCCGGCGCCGGAAGCGGCCGATCCGAAGTCAAGGAGGTCCCTGTGGACGGTCCGTCCGGCGTGCGCCGCTGGCACCTGCCCGAGGACGATGTGCGTGACTACGCCTGCGGGTCGTTGACCGGGCCCCGACTGTGGTCCGCGGAGACCCACCTGGCCTCCTGCGACCACTGCCGGGCCCGGCTCACCGACGCGGTGGGCCCAGCCGTACTGGACGACGGCTGGGCCCGGCTTGACGCGGAGCTGGACGTGCCCCGTCCCGGCCCGCTGGAGTGGGTGCTCCTGCGCCTGGGGGTCGCCGACCACACGGCGCGGCTGCTCGCCGCCACCTCGACGCTACGCCGTGCCTGGCTGGGGGCCGTGGTGTTCACGCTGCTGGTCACCGTCGCCGCAGCCCACCTGGCCCGGGGTGGGGACACCTCGCTGCTGTTCCTCGCCGTGGCCCCCCTGCTGCCGTTGTCCGGGGTGGCCCTGTCCTTTGGTCCCGGCAACGACCCGACGTACGAGATGGCCGTGGTCGCGCCGGTGCATTCGTTCCGGCTGCTGATGATCCGCACCGTCTCGGTGCTCGCCTCGACCAACGCCCTCAGTGCCCTGGCGAGCCTGGCGGTGCCGTCGTTCGGCCCGGCCGCCCTCGGCTGGCTGTTGCCCTCCCTCGCGCTCACCTCAACCGGTCTGCTGCTGATGTCCAGGCTCGGGCCGGTATGGGCGCCGGTGCTCGTGGGATCGCTCTGGGGGCTGGCGGTGCTGACCGGGCAGGCACTGTCCAGCGGCACCCCGCTGCCGTTCACCGCGGCCGGCCAGCTCTGCGCGGCCGCGGCGACGATAGCCGCCAGCGCCGCCCTGGTTGCGGTCAGGGACCGCTTCGACCGCGGTGGCCAGCCCGCTTCCTCCTTCCCGTTCCGCGCCGACACCGTTATCCGGAGGTTCAGTTGATGTCCCGGCCACGACCTCTCCCGCCGTCGTCGGCGGCCCCCTCAGCGGCCCCTTCGCCGATACCGTCCTCGTCGGCTCCTACGGTCTCGGTGTCCGGGGTGACGTTGAGCTTCCGCAACACCCGGGCGCTGGACGACGTCTCGATCCGGTTCGGCGAGGGCATCACGGGACTGCTCGGGCCCAACGGCGCGGGGAAGACCACCCTGCTGCGCATTCTGGCCACCGCGATCACCCCGGACAGCGGAGCGCTGACCGTGCTCGGCCACGACCCGCGCACCGTCCAGGGGCGGCACGAGATCCGCCGTCGGCTGGGTTACCTCCCGCAGAACCCCGGCTTCCACCCGCGGTTCACCGCGTTCGAGTTCGTGGACTACGTGGCGATCCTCAAGGAGATGACCGACCGGCAGGCCCGACACCAGGAGGTGCGACGGGTGCTCGACACGGTGGGCCTCGGCGACCGCCGGGGCAAGCGCATCTCGTCGCTCTCCGGCGGGATGCGCCAGCGGGTCGGTCTCGCCGCGGCGCTCGTCGGCGATCCCTTGTTCATCGTGCTGGACGAGCCCACGGTCGGCCTCGACCCGGAGCAGCGGCTGAGGTTCCGCGAGTTGGTGGCGGAAACCGCCGAGGGCCGCACGGTGCTGCTGTCCACCCACCAGACCGAGGACGTGGCGATGCTGTGCCGTCGCGTGGCGGTCCTCGACCAGGGCCGCGTGAGGTTCACCGGCACCCCCGCGGAGCTGGCCGCGGTGGCCGAGGGGCGGGTCTGGAGCAGCACCGAGAGGGATGCCGGTGCCCGTGCCGGCTGGCGCACCGGCACCGGGGAGTTCCGGAACATCGGCGATCCCCCGCCGGGGGCCCAGGTGTGCGCGCCGACCCTGGAGGACGGTTACCTGCTGGCGCTCGGTGACACCAGCGGGGTGGCCGGGTGAGTGTCATGACCGCCCCGTCCGGGGCCTCGAAGGAGGCGGCCCGGGCCCGGGTCCCGGCCGGCGATCGACGGGCCGTGCTGGCCCTGGCCCGTTTCGAGGGGCTGCGGCTGTTGCGGCACCCGCTGGTGCTGACCGCGTTCGCGCTGTGTGTCGTCTGGATGGCACGGCCGGGTGCCACCACCTGGCGCAGCCATCCGCCGCTCCAGGACATGGACAGGGACCATCAGTTGCCCCTGGTGTTGGTCGGGTTCGCGGTGCTGATCGCCGTGAACCTCGCCGCCACCCGGGCGCGTCGCCACGGCACTGACGCCATCCTGGACGCCCTGGTGTTGCCGCCGTGGCAGCGGACCGTGGCCCACCTGCTGTCCCTGTTGCCGCTCTGGTTGGTCGGCGCGGTGATGGTCGCGGCCCAGTTCGGCTGGATGGCGACGCGGCCGGAGGCCGTGGGCCGGGGCGACATCGCCGAGTTGGCCACCGGGCCGACCTCGGTTCTCCTCCTGGGCGTGGTCGGGGTGCTGCTGGCCCGGCTGACGGCCTCCGCCGTGGTGGCGCCGCTGACCGTGCTGGCACTGCTGACCTCGATGTTCGTGCTGGCGGCCGGTGACAGTGGAGTCGCCTGGCTGTACCCGACGGTGCACCAGTCCCCCTCGGGGGTGCCCACGGACCTGCTCGACCGGCCAGCGGGGTGGCACCTGCTGTACCTGCTGGGCATGACCACGCTGTTGGGAGCGGTGGCGACAGCCGTCGCCGGTGGTCGGCGGCGGACGGCGCGGGGCACGGCGGTGGCCGCACTCACCTGCGTGCTGGCCGGGGCGTTGTTCCAGAGTGCCTGGCCCTCGGGGGCTCTGGCCAGGGAGCGGCAGCAGGCCACCGAGCGCCCCGCCGAGGTGCAGCGCTGCCAGCGGCTGGGCACGACCGAGTACTGCCTGTTCCCCGAGTTCGGCGTCTGGGTCGACGACTGGGACCGGGTGGTGCGTGAGGTCCGGGCGCTGACCCCGAAGGATGTGGCAGCCTCGCCGATCACCGTGCGACAGCGGGTCAACGCCGTGGACGCGGGCTCGACGGGCAGCGACGGAGCCATACCGTTTGCCACGCCGAGCGAGGGCCCGACCGGGTCCGCCTGGTCCGTGCCGGTGGGCACGCTCTGGGGCAGCGGCACCGAAGACCTGGCGTTGGCCGCCGCCACGGCCTACCGGCTGGTCACCGGGGAAGCGCCACAGCCCGGCACCCCGGTGATGTGCGACAGCCGGGGGGTGCTGACGCTCTGGTTGGCCGTCCGGGCGACCTCCGAGGCCGACCTGAACTCCCTGCTTGACGGCCAGTTCAGCGGCGGGGGCGTCCCGATCAGCCTCTTGGGCGAGGCCCAGTTGGACGCCGGCTGGGTGGTGCTTCGCGAGCACGAGCTGGCCGTGGTGCAGGCGCTGCTTGACCGGCCCCGCGGCGACGTGGACCGGCGGGTGCGCGAGGAGTGGTCCGCGCTCACCGCCCCGGGCACCTCCAGCCTTCGGGCGGCGGAGCTGCTGGGTGTCACCGCGCCCGCGGTGACGGGTGACGACGGCGAGTGGAACTGCAGATGAGGTCGCAGACGCCAGCCGTGGCCAGGGAGCTGTGCCGGCCGACCTGGCGGGCCCTGCCGTGGTCCGTCCTCGCGGGCGTTGGCACGGTCGCGCTGCTCTCGGTGGCCCTCCCCGAGCTCCTTGCGGACCCGACCCCGGGGGTGCGCCTGTCGCTGCTCCGGATGGCGGCGCTGACCTGCGCCCTGGGGATCGCGTTCCTCTTGGATGACCCGGGCCAGGTCACCACTGCCACGGTCCCGGTGCCCCGACTGGTGCGGCACGCGCTGCGGGTCCTCCTGGTGTTGCCGCTGCATGCGGTGCTGTGGTCGGCGCTGCTCGCGGTGGCCTGGATCGGCGCCGGGGAGAGTGACCGGGGCCAGCTCCCGCTGGGCGGGGTGACCGTGGAGGCGGCTGCCGTGTCCGCGTTGGCCGTGGCACTCGCCACCGTTGTGGCCCGCCGGGACGGCACCCGTCCCGGCACGGTGGCGGCACCCACCCTGCTGCTGGTGACCGTGCCCCTGGCGTTCCTTCCCGCGCCGTTGGCGCTGGTGCTGCCCGAGGGCCATCCGGACTGGGCACGGGTGCACGCCCTCTGGGCGGCGATCTGCCTCGCTGCCGCAGTGGCCAGCGTCGTCCTGGCCCTGACGCCCCTTGGGCAGTACCGGCACCGCCCGGATAATCACCGGCATGCCAGCCAAACCGACCAGCCCCTGGATCGTCGCCCCGACCCCGGTCGGCTCCGCTGAGGCGGTGTCCCTGCTCCTGGACTACCTCCTCGACGTCAGCAACAGCTACTACCAGCACCACCACGGCCGGCCCGCCCTGCCCGACGAGGTCGAGCCGGGGCTCACCGACTACCGCAGCGAGGACCTCGCGCCGCCCACCGGTCTGTTCCTGGTGGGCCGGCGCGACGGGGAACCGGCCGGCTGCGCGGGGCTGCGGGTGCTGACCCCGGACACGGTGGAGCTGACGCGGATGTTCATCCGCCCGGCGCACCGGGGCACGGGAGGCGGTGGACGGCTGCTGGCCGCGGCCGAGCACGCCGCCCGCGGGCTGGGCGCCCGGCGGATCTGGTTGGACACCCGCCTGGATCTGACCGAGGCCCGCGCGCTGTACCTGCGGCACGGCTTCGTCGAGATCCCGCTCTACAAGGACGATCCGTACGCTGAGATCTGCTACGGCAAGGAGCTGGACGCCGCCCCCGACGTCCGACCCCCCGGCGTCCGGACCCCCGATCCTGGCGCCGTCGGTCCTGGCGCCTTCGGTCCTGGTGGGGCGGGTGTCACCGCGGGACCAGCGTCACCTCCGTCGCCTTCACGCTGACCCACACCCGGCTGTCGTCGGTCAGCGCCAGGTCCGCGGCTGCGGCCGGGGTGATCTCGGCGATGATGTCGGGGCCCGGGTCGGAGGTCACCACCACCCGCAGCCGGCTGCCCACGGTGGTCAGCTCGCGGACCCGTCCCGGCCAGACGTTCCGGGGGCTGCCCTCGGGGCGGGAACGGTGCAGCGACACCGCTTCCGGCGCGACCACCGCGAGCGCGTCCGTGCCCACCGGCAACGGCTCGGCGGCAACCAGGGCCGCGCCGGAGCCCAGGGCGAGCCCCTCGGCGTTCGCGGTGCCGGGCCAGGCGTTGCGCCCCAGCATCCGGGCCACCCAGGGGGACCTGGGGCGTCGGCTGACCTCCGCGGGCGACGCGTCCTGGACGACGCGGCCCCGGTCCAGGACCAGCACCCGGTCGGCCAGGGACACCGCCTCCACCGGATCGTGGGTGACCAGCAGGCACACCCCGCCGAACCCGGCGAGGTGGGTCCGCAGCGTCTGCCGCACCCGGGCCCGCGTGGTCTGGTCGAGGGCCGCCAGCGGCTCGTCGAGCAGGAGCAGCCTCGGCTCGGCAGCCAGTGCCCTGGCCAGGGCAACCCTCTGGGCCTGGCCCCCGGACAACTGGGCGGGCCGGCGACGGGCCAGGTGCCCGACACCGAGCCGGTCCAACCAGCCCTGGGCGATCCGGCGGGCCTCGGCGCGGCCGGCACCGAGGGCGCGCGGGCCGTAGGCGGTGTTGCCCAGGGCCGTCAACCGCGGGAACAGCGCGCCGTCCTGGGGGACCCAGGCGACCCGCCGGCGGTGCGGCGGCAGGGCGGTGACGTCGTGTTCGCCGAGGCTCACCACGGCGTGTGCCCGCGGGGTGAGCCCCAGCAGGGCGCGCAGCAACGTCGTCTTGCCGGCACCGTTGGGGCCGACGACGGCGATGGTGGTGCCGGGTTCCGCGTCCAGGACCAGCCGGGTGAACCCGGTGACCTCGGCGTGCAGCGACCACCGTTCCCCCGTCGCCGGGCCCACGCCCGGTTCCCGGCTCCCAAGGCGCGCCTCTCCCGAGTACTCCGTGTCTCCCGAGTACTCCGTGCCCCCCGCCCCCGGGGACCGTCCCGCCGTGCGGCGGCCCGCTCGACCGGACCGCTCGGCATGGCCGCCCACCCAGCGCCCGCGCAGCGCCACCAACACGGCCATGGCCACCGCGAGCAGCAGCAGCGACACCGAGGTGGCCGCCTCGGGATCGTCCTGCAGGAGCAGGTACACCTGGAGCGGCAGGGTCTGGGTCACCCCGGGCAGGTTGCCGGCGAAGGTGATGGTGGCACCGAACTCACCCAGCGCCCGGGCCCAGGTCAGTGCGGCCCCCGCGACCAGCCCGGGCGCGACCATGGGCAGGGTGACGGTGCCGAAGACCCGCAGCGGGGAGGCACCGAGCGACGCCGCGGTCTCCTCGTAGCCGGGCTGGAGCCCGGCCAGCGCCCCCTCCAGGCTGACCACCAGGAAGGGCATGGCCACGAAGGTGGCCGCGACGACCGTGCCGGTGGTGGTGAACGGCAGGGTGACGCCCAACCAGTCCCGGAGCGGCTCGCCCACCACGCCGCGCCGTCCGAACGCCAGCAGCAGCGCCACCCCGCCGACCGTCGGCGGCAGCACCATCGGCAGCAGCACCAGGGACCGCACCACGGCCTTGCCCGGGAAGTCCACCCGGGCGAGCAGCCAGGCCAACGGCACCCCGAGCAGCAGGGACGCCCCCAGCGCGGCGAACGACACCAGCAGTGACAGGCGCAGCGCCTCGCCGACCTCGGGGCGGCGCAGGTGCTCGCCCAGGTCGGCCCAGGGGGTGCGGGCCAGCACGCCGACCAGCGGCAGCAGCAGCAGGCCGACCGCGACGACTGCCGGGAGGACCAGGGCTACGGGCGCGCGCGCCGGGGTGGTGGTGCGACCGGTCACTGGCGCGGGGGCGTCCATCGGTGTTCAGGGTGCCTGGAAGCCCGCGGCACGCAGGACTCGCTGGCCGGGGGCGGCGCGCAGCCAGGCGATGAAGTCCCGGGCGGCGGCGGCGTGTTCCGACTCGTTGAGCACGGCGGCCGGGTAGACCGCGACGGCGTTGCTCTCCTCGGGGACGGGCACGGTGGCGACCTTGTCGTTGCTGGCCGCATCGGTGACGTAGACCACCCCGGCGTCGGCCTCGCCGAGCCCGACCTTGCCGAGCACGGCCCGCACGTTGGGTTCTTCGGAGACCGGGTGGACCTCCACTCCCCGCTTCTGGAGCACCTCGGCGGCGTACCGGCCGGCGGGCACCTCGGGCGCGGCCAGGACCACCTTCAGGTCGTCCCGGCCCAGGTCGTCGAGGCCGCGCACCCGCTCGGGGTTCCCCGGCGCGACCACGATGGTGAGCCGGTTCTTGGCGATCACGGTCGCCGGGCCGGTCTGGGCGCGGAGCCCGGCCATGGTCGTGGTGTCCGCGGTGGCCACCACGTCGGCGGGGGCGCCCTGACGGATCTGCGCGGCCAGTTCCTGGGAACCAGCGAAGGAGAACGTCAGCTCGGTGCCCTCGTGCTCCCGCTCGTACACCGCGCCGGCCTCCTCCAACGCGTCGGTGAGGGAGGCCGCGGCCAGCACCCGCAGGGTGGTGGCCCCCTCCTCCTCGTCGGAGCCGCAGGCGGCGAGCGGCACCAGCAGGGCCACGACGGACAGCCCCACCACGGCCCGGAGGGCCCGGCGGCGCCGCGACCGGTTCCGTCGGGAGGAGTCGCTCCCGCGACGGTGTGGGCCGGCCATCAGACGCGGTCGATGTGGACGTTGGTGGCCTTCACCCTGGCGGTGGCCTCCATGCCCACCTCCAGGCCCAGGTCCTCCACGGCCTCCCGGGTGAGCAGCGAGACCAGCCGGTGGGGACCGGACTGCACCTCCACCTGGGCGGCCACGTCGCCGATCCGCACCGCGGTGACGATCCCGGGGAAGGCGTTGCGCACCGAGGTGTGCCCCGGCTCGTCGTCGCCCGGGTCCTCGGACCCGTTCTCGGCCAGGCTCACCGAGAACGCCGCGAGGTCCCGACCGTCGATCAGCCGGCGTCCGGCGTCATCGCGGTGGGTGGGCAGTTTCCCGGCGTCCGCCCAGCGGCGCACGGTGTCCGAACTGACCCCGAGCAACCGGGCCGCCCGGCCTATGGTGTAGGAGCGCATATGCGGCACCTTAGAGTCATTGGGCTTGCATCTGCAATCCTCATCACTGCCAGGGCCAGCAAATGCGTCTCATACCCTCGCCGCCGCCGTCCCCCCGGGGGTGGCGCCAGCTACACCTCGTTACGGGGGCCAGGACCAGTGCCGTCGGCGGCGCCCACCGGCAGGG
>NZ_KB904725.1 GCF_000380165.1 Wenjunlia vitaminophila DSM 41686 | reverse complement strand
CGCCTGGCACGCACGCTCGCTGCGTTGTCGGGATCGTCCATGTACGCCCAGTACGAGGACGACCCTCCGCCTTGCGATCGCACGCACCAGACGCCGCGACCCCCGCCCTCCGGGCGGACGGCGCTACTCATCAGACAGGCCCTGGCGGGCGGTGCCGCCCCGCGGCGCGCCCCGACGTGTGGTTGATCTTGGATCGCCTCCCGCCAGTCGGGCACATGTCCACAAACAGCCACGACCCGCCGATCTCCCAGTCCTGTCCCTCTGCTGCGCCGGTGCACGCCGGCCCGGTAGGCTTTCCGTGTGATCTTCAAGCGCATCGGTAACGGGCGGCCGTACCCCGACCACGGCCGGGAGAGCACCCGCCAGTGGGCAGATGTTGCCCCACGCCCGGTTCGCCTGGACCAGCTCGTGACGACCAAGCAACAACTGGACCTCGAGACGTTGCTGGCCGAGGACTCCACGTTCTACGGGGACCTCTTCGCCCACGTCGTGAAGTGGCAGGGGGACCTCTACCTGGAGGACGGTCTGCACCGGGCCGTCCGGGCGGCGCTCCAGCAACGTCAGGTCCTGCACGCCCGCGTCCTCGAGCTCGACTGACCGCTCGCCCCCTCCCGCGAGGGGTGGGCACACCCGGGTGGACGGTGGTCGCGTCTTACCCCTTATGGAAGTCAGCACTAGGCTTCCGCCTGCGACACGCACGAGTCTGTGCGAAAAAGGTCTTGCACCGCCTGTGTCCACCCAGTGATGCCACTGCCCGACCACGGGAAGGGGGCGAACGCCGATGAGCATGCTCACACCCCCCGGCATGGGCGGGAAGTACAAGGTCTCCGGAAACGCCTATCTGCCGGAGCGCCGACGCCGCGGACGACGCGTCGTCGTCGGCACCGCCGCACTGGCGGGCCTCGCCGTCCTCGGCTGGGGCACGCTGGAGCTGGTGGACGCCTTCCGCGGCGGCCAGCCGGCGGCCAACGCCGCAGCCAACCCCTGCCCACCCAGTCAGCCGGCGCCCCCCACCAAGCCGCTGCCCAAGCCCGGCGCGATCACCGTCAACGTCTACAACGCCACCCCGCGCACCGGGCTGGCCAAGCAGACGGCGCAGGCACTCGAGCGGCGCGGGTTCCGGATCGGGAAGGTCGCCAACGCCCCGGCGGTCTACGACAAGAAGGTCAAGGAGTCGGCGTTGCTGATCGGTGGGCACGCCACCAAGCCCGCGCTGACCGTGCTCGGCGCGCACATCGCCGGTGAGCGGGTGGACACCGACCGGCGGCAGAGCACCTCGATCGACCTGGTCATCGGCACCGGGTACCGCAGGCTGGACACCGTCGCCACCGCGGCCCGGGCCATCCGGGCGGGCACGGCGCCCACCGGCGAGGAGAGCGCCGCACCCGGTTCCCGGAGCGCCTCCGGCCAGAAGGCGAAGACGCGGGGGGACGCGGACCAGAACGTCGGCGGCACCGGCGAGGACCGGGGTGGCGAGAAGGACCGGGGCGGCCGGAAGTCCGGCTGCTGAACCGGCTCCGCGAGCCGGCGAGCTAGCCGGCCATCCCGTACAGCCGGTCGCCCGCGTCGCCGAGGCCCGGCACGATGTAGGCCCGGTCGTTGAGCCCCTCGTCCACCGAGGCCGTCACCACGGTCACCGGGAGCCCGGACAGCTCGCGCTCCATGACCTCCACCCCCTCCGGGGCGGCCAGCAGGCACAGCGCGGTCACGTCGTCGGCGCCCCGGTCGATGAGCAGTTTGATGCTGGCCACCAGGGTGCCGCCGGTCGCCAGCATGGGGTCGAGCACGTAGACCTGCCGCCCGGACAGGTCGTCCGGCATCCGGGTGGCGTAGCTCTCCGCCTTCAGGGTCTCCTCGTTGCGGATCATTCCCAGGAAACCGACCTCGGCGGTGGGCAGCAGCCGCACCATCCCGTCCAGCATGCCGAGCCCGGCGCGAAGGATGGGCACCACCAGGGGCCTGGGGTGGGAGAGCCGGACGCCGGTGGTGGGGGCGACCGGTGTCTCGATGTCCACCGCCTCGGTGCGCACGTCCCGGGTGGCCTCGTAGGCGAGCAGGGTGACCAGTTCGTCGGCCAGCCGCCGGAACGTCGGCGAGTCGGTGCGCCGGTCGCGGAGCGTGGTGAGCTTGTGGGCGACCAACGGGTGGTCAACGACGTGGATCCGCATGGCCAGACAGTAACGGAGCGGCCCGGCGGCCTTAACCCTCAGGGGCCCCTGTTTCCACGGCGTTTGGTTCCTGCTGCCCCGGCGTGGCGCGGGGCGCGGTACCCCGTGGGCGTGAGTGGGGCACGAGGGGGAAGGTGTGAGGGGGCACGTCGTTCGAGATCACCGTCCCCACCCGAGGGGGTGCACATGGCCGAGGAGAAAGCCGCACAGCCCGACGACCCGCGCCCCGGGGCCGAGCGCGACGCGGACCGGCGTCGGCGCCGCGCCGTCTTCCTGCGGGAACTGAACGAGGCACGTGAGCTGAGGGCGCGGGTCCAGCCGCGCCGGGCCCGTGCCGCCCGGATGCGTCAGGCACTGCGAATGCGGTCCTTCCGCTGGTGATCGCAGTGAGTAATGTCGTGAAAAGACCGTACGCCACGCAGCACCGAAGAGCCCTCACGAAGCGCCGGTTTCTGTCACGATGCCGATTGGACGGGTATGCAGGTGTTCCTGTGGAGGACCGTCCGTTACCCGGCACTACCGAGACCAGTGGGAGAGTCACGGTGTACTTCGCCGCACTGCTCGCGCGCACCGAAGACGGGTGGGAAGCGAGCGAGACCGAGCTCGACGACGTCGAGGCCCTCACCGACCTGATCGAGATCGCCCGTGAGGCGTCCGTGGACGATGAGACCGTCCTGGTCTTCATCGAACAGGAGGACGCGTGGTTCGCCGTCGTCCGGGTGGACGGCGAGGAGGACCCCAGGATCTACGTCTCCGACGCCGCCTCGGCATCCCGCAGTTCCTACGGCGAGATCCTGCTGACCGACGAGATGCTCGGCCGCGCCCCGGCCGACCTGGACGAACTGGTGGACCTCGACGGGACGGAGGACGGGGAGGACGAGGAGGTGGGCCCGGTGGACCTGCCGGTCCCGGTGGGGCCGCTCGGGGAGACGGAGCTCCTCGCCGACTACGGGCTGCCCGGCAGGGAGCTCACCTCGCTGAGCACGGGTGGGGTGCCCGGTGAGGCGCTGTCCGCCATCGCCGAGTCCCTGGGGTGCGCGGAGGTGCTGGAGGCCGTCCGCTGACGGCGCCCGCGGTGAAGGACACTGGGGGGTATGCAACGGCACCGTCCCGACCCCGTCCGTGACCGCTGGGCCGCCGCCATGCGGCTCGCACTGGCGCAGGCCGCGCTCGCGCCCCCCACCGGGGACGTGCCGGTGGGGTGTGTCGTGCTGGGCCCCGACGGCTCGGTGATCGGCCGCGGGCACAACGAGCGGGAGGCGGTCGGCGACCCCACCGCGCACGCCGAGGTGCAGGCGATCCGCGCTGCCGCGGCCTCGATGGCGGCGGCAGGCATCGCGGCCCCCGCGGGGGCGGCGACAGCAGCGGCAGCGACCGCCGGCACGGGTGCCGGGGTGCCGGTTGGGACGACGGCGGGGGTGCTGGCGGCTCCTGGTCGCGGCGTCCTGCCCGGGGCCGGGGTGCCCCGGTCCGGCGGTGTCCATCCTGCCGACGGTGGTTGCCGGGTCGGCGGTGCCCTTTCCGGCTCCCCACGGTCGGCCGAGGGCGGCGCCTGGCGGCTGACCGGGTGCACGCTGGTGGTGACCCTGGAGCCGTGCACCATGTGTGCCGGGGCGATCGTGCTCTCCCGGGTGGACCGGGTGGTCTTCGGCGCCCATGACGCCAAGGCGGGGGCGGTGGGGTCACTGTGGGACGTGGTGCGCGACCGGCGTCTGAACCACCGCCCCGAGGTGGTGGCCGGGGTGCTCGAGCAGGAGTGCGGCGCCGTGCTGACGTCCTTCTTCGACGGCCACCGGGACCGGGTCCCGCCGCCAACTGATTTCTGACCGCGGCGGACGTCCGCTAAGCTTCGTCCCGGTAGCGTGTCCGAGCGGCCTAAGGAGCACGCCTCGAAAGCGTGTGAGGGGGCAACTCCTCCGTGGGTTCAAATCCCACCGCTACCGCTCTGACCTTGGCGAACGTGTGCCCCGTCTCGCTGGAGACGGGGCACACGTCGTCTCTGGTCTCAGTTCTGGTCTCAGTTGCCCTTTTCCAGCTCCTCTTCAGCCTCTCCTGAGACCTCGGGTTCCGCCCTCTCCTCGGACTTCCACAGCAGTCCGTCTACCCGGTCCGCGATGTCCTTCCGCACCGGTTCGACCAGGTGCTGGTACCGGGCAGCCATGGCGGTTGTGGACCATCCCATGGTCCCCATGACAGCCCGCTCGGTCACGCCGAGGATCAGCAACACGGTGGCCGCGGTGTGACGGGCGTCATGCAGCCGGCCATCGCGAATCCCGGAAGCCCTGAGCAGGCGTTTCCACTCCTCGTAGTCCGTGCGCGGGTTGATCGCCCGGCCTTGTGCGTCGGCGAACAACCACCCTTCGTCGTGCCAGAGCTGCCGGGCGTTGGCCCGGGCCTTTTCCTGCTCCTGTTGGTGGGCAGCCAAAAGGCTGATCAGTTGCGGCGGCAATCCGATGCGGCGTCGACCGGCACGGGACTTCGTGTTCTTGGTGGCTTCCCGGAGAGGCTTGCGGTTCGGGCAGTAACCCGCCGCCTTCTTGCCGCAGGTCCCCTCGCAGCCGTGGTCGTACTTCGGTCGCAGCCGACTACGCCGCACCTGCAGCACACCGGCCGTCAGGTCCACGTCGGCCCACATCAGGCCCAGCGCCTCCCCCTGCCGGAGCCCCAGTGCGAGGGCGACGGCCCACCGGGCGCCGTTGGGGCGTTTACCGGCCTCGGCCAGCAGCCGCTGGACCTCCTCGACGGTGTACGGCTCCACCTCCTCCTCGACCACCTGCGGAGCCTTGGCAATCGTGGCCGGGTTCTCCGTGATGTGCTTGCGTCGCACCGCCTCGTTCAGGGCGGTCCTGACCGTGCGGTGCGCCTGGTGAGCTGTCGCGGGCTTGCTCCCCGTGTCCTGCATCCGCTGGTAGAAGCGCTCCAGGTGCTCCGGCTCCAACCTGTTCAGGCGGTGGGCCCCCAGTCCCGGAATCAGGTGGTGGTACACGGCCACGCGGTACCCGGCGATGGTGTTGACGCCGACGGACGGTGCGGCGATGTTCTCCACCCAGTGGGTCAGCCACGCCTTGACCGTCCAGGGCTTGCCCGCCTTACGGACCTTGCCGCCGTCCCTCTCCTTCTCCAGGTCCCGGACGGCCTTGACAGCCTCGGCGCGTGTCTTCCGGGAGAGGTGACGCCGGTCCGGCGTGCCGTCGTCCTTGACCCCGACGGTCACCCGCCCGTGCCACCGCCCGTCGGTTCCGAGGTAAATCGACGACGCTCCGTTCGGCTGACGGGTGCGCTTGTTCTCGTTCTGGTCCAAGGTGCTACGACTCCTCATGCGGCGGACAGGGTGGTGGACGTGGCGTTCAGGCGGGCGTTGACGTACTCGTTCAGGGCTTCCTCGGGGATGCGCCGCAGCCGGCCGATCGTGATGGACTGCACCTGGCCGGAGCGGACCAGGGCGAACATCCGGGTACGGCCGATCCCGAGCCGCTTCGCGGCCTGCTCAACGGTGAGCGCGAGCGGCCGTGCCTCGGGCCTCTCGGGCGTGGGCTCGGGGACAGGGACAGCGGACGTCAGTTGGGTGCTGAGGCGGCGGGCTGCCTCTTCCACGATGAGGGCGAGCAGGGCCGTGGGGACGTCGGAGAGCTGTGGACTGGACACATGGACTCCTTGGTCTGGGTGATGTCTGTCGGAGCGTCTGTCCGAGGTACGGAAATCTGCGTCACCGCGTCATCTGCGTCGCGCACGGCGCTGACCTGCGGGTTTGGGTGACGCAGGGGGTTTGGGGTGCGTCATCGGGTGACGCAGGGGTTCGTCACCGGGTGACGCGGGTGACGCGGGATGACGCAGCCGTGGGTGTCCTGCGTCACCGCTGTCGTGGCCGGTCAGGGGCCGTTTCGGGTGCGTGTGTGACGCAGGTGACGCAGCTTCCCTTCCCTTAGGACAAGGCAAGGCGGTTTTGTCCTTGAAGGGCGTGAAGAAGGAGCCGCTTCGCGGCGCGTCCCTTGAGCGGCGGCCGCCGCCGAACTACAAGAAGAGCACCCGGGGCGGGGCGGGGTGCTCTTCTTGCTTGTCCGGCGGGGGCTGGTCAGTGCATTGGTTCTTGCTGGTGTGGTGGTGGTGTGGGGCGGCGGGTCATCTCGATGTAGCGGCCGTCTCGGGTGCGGCCCCAGTCGATGAGGACGCCGCGGGCGGCGAGGGTGGGCTGAAGCCGTTTGAGGCGGTCGGAGAGGACTTTGCCGGTCGTGGGCCACCCCTTGGGCAGGGGACGGCAGTCTTCCCCCGTGTACAGGCTGCTGAGGCAGTGCAGCCACTCGGACGAGGTCATCCGCGTCTCCGCGCCCGGCGCGAGGGTGGCCGCGTGCTTGAGCACGGTCTGAGCGAGTAGGTCGCCCTCGATGACGTCGTCGTTGAGGTCGTCCAGGCTGGCCCGGTAGGCATCCAGGACTCCGAGGCCAGTCGCCGTGTCGAGCTGCGCGCACAGGTGCGCGAAGTCGGCCATCCGCAGGTCGGTGGGGATGTCCGCCTCGGCCGCCCGGACCTTCACTGTCAGATCCAGCAGAGACCCAAGGATGGTGGGTAGGGCCTGTTCGAACTCCGTCCACAGTTCGGCCTCGGTCCGTCGGACGCGGGGGCGTTCCAGGCGCAGGGGTAGGAGGCGTTCGGCGAGGTCGGGGCGGATGACGCCGACGTCGATGCCGGTCAGGAGCATGGGGCGGCGGTAGCGGGCGCGGACAACGTCGCCGTCGGTGTACAGGGCCCGCTTGATGTTCTCGGCCCCGGTGACGATGCAACACATCAGGTCGGACAGGTCCGGGGCGAGGTGGGAGAGGTTGTCCAGGGCGGTGACCCACCCGGCCGCCACGGCCGCGATCAGGTTCTCCTCGTCCTTCGGCGGGCGGCGCAGGTCGCTGGTCATGCCCTCGATGGTGCGCACGAGCATCCGCCCGCAGGTGGACTTCCCCGCGCCCTGGGGGCCGGTGAGGAACGGGGCGGGGACAGGCACGGACGGCCCCAAGCAGCCGATCAACCAGGCGACGGCCAGGCACTCGGTAGCCGCGTTCGCGAAGTTGCACAGCCCCAACAACTGGTCGATGCCCTTGCCGTTGGTGTCCTTGACCGGCAGGGGCAGTTCCCCGGTGAGTTGGGTGCGTCGCCAGCACACCTCGCGGGGGTCGGGGGTGCGGACGTCCCACCCGGTGGGGTGGATGCGGACGGACTGCCCGTCGGTGCGGCCCAGGTCCAGCCACGTCGCCCCGTCGAACCCGGGCGCGACGCGGATGTGAACGGGCTGAACGTCCTGGCTCATCGCGAGTGCTTCGATCAAGTCCAGCGCCTCCTTGAGCGCGGTGCCGTTGAACACGCCGTGTCCGTCGTTGAACAGGCCGACCATGAGTTCCTGCCGGTGGCTGCCCGAGGTGCCCTGCGAGCGGATCGGACGCGCCACGGGGTGCCCGTTCTTCTGGGCGAACACGGTCCCGTCGGCGGTGCGGAAGTACCGGAAGTGCTGCCGCGCGTAGTCCGCGATGACCTCCCGGGCCGCAGTCTTCTCCTCGTCGGACACCGGCTACAGCCCCAATCGGGTGCGTGCGTTGGCCCACGCCTCGGTGCAGTGCCGAGGCGATTCGCCCTTGGCCTGAGCGGCGGCGAACAGCCGCGCCACGTGGGTGCCGCTCAGGCAGCCGCACCGGCCGTGAGCCGACAGCACGGCGAGGAACGTGCGGTAGACGGTCGCGTGCACCGCACTGCGAGCCTCGGTGATGCGCTGCTCGGCCATGGCGATGCCACGATCCAGGTAGGCGGGCGTGCGATGGGGGCACTCCCCTTCTCCAGCGCCCGCGGGCACCGCGACGGTCGGCGGTGCGGCCCGGAGGGCCGGCGGCTCCTTCACGACCAGGGCGCGCACGGCGTCCGGCAGGTTAGCCATGGTGCCGGTGCCGGGGCCGAGCCACCGCGCGTAGGCCATCGCGGACTTCAAGTCGACGCCCTCACGGACGCCGTTGGCTGACCGCATGGCGCCCCGGTAGATCCAGTGCTCTCCCCGGGTGGTGGGCACGGTCCGGGTGGTGGGAAGGGTGGTACGGGCCCATACGACGGCCGCCGGGGTGTCGAGGTCCACCACGGTTAGCTCCGCCCCTCCCGGGTGGTAGGCGACGGCCACGGCGCGGCGCCATGCCGCCGTCCAGGCCGGGGAAGTGATGACGCTCGGGTCGGTGGTGGCCGCGGCCCAGCCGTGGCAGGGCCGGGGGCAGGCGCAGGACCCGGAGGTCTTCATGGTCGGCCGCCCCCCGCAGGCGGTGTCGGCGCAGGTGGGGCAGTTGGCCATGGGGCGCTTGCCGCGCAAGGGCAACACGGGAATGCCGAGCCCAGCCAGCCACAGGGCTGTGTGAAGGTGGTGCCTGCCAGCAGGTCGCTGGTCGGGCACGGGGTAGGTCATGCTGGTGGTCTCCTGTTCCGTGGGTAGGGCAGGGAAGCCGGGGCGACCGCCCCATCTCGCCAAAGATCGCGGTCGCCCCGGGCATGCCTAGAACGGGGGCTTGGTGCTCCGACGGACGTGGGGTTCGTCGTGGTAGATGGTCAGGCGGTCCGCGAGGTCATCGTTGTCGCCGAAGTCGCGGTAGGTGGCCCACCGGCCCCGCAGGGGCGCGGGGCGAGTGGTGAGGGCGTCCCGGGCCAGCTCGGCGACAGCCTGGGGGGTGGGCAGTACGTCGGTGCCAAGGTCAGCGAGCGCGCTGTAGCGGCCGGATTCTCGGGTGTCCCAGGCGATGGCCCACCCGGATTCTTCGGACCACAGCAGGCCCACGTCTGCATCGCCGTACGCGGCCGTGGCCGGGCCGGTGTCCAGGGTGATGTGTGTGGTGCGGGGGTCGTCCGGCATGGTGTCCCAGTCGTGGATGGCAACGCCGAGTGCCACCAGAGCCTTGGTAACGGCCCTGATGTACGGGGTGTGCGCGTCGTGGTAGGGCACGCTGGCCGCCGAGGCGGTAGGAGTGGCGTGGGCGAGTTGCTGGAGGACCTGCGGGGGTGGTGTCCACAGCCGGAGTCGCCCGGGGCAGGGGATGGGGTCCGGAAGCGGCCGTGGCTGGGTGAGTTCCCAGTGCCACGCGTCGGGCTCGCCCCAGGGGGCGCAGCACCCGCCGGTGGCGCGGTGGACGCCGGTGAGCTGGACGGTTCCGATGATGGCGCCGAGGGTGCCCGGCCACGCGGCGGTCA
>NZ_KB904724.1 GCF_000380165.1 Wenjunlia vitaminophila DSM 41686 | reverse complement strand
CCGGCGCCGGTCCCCCCGCCGGTCCAGCCGCAGCCGGGCAACGGCGGCTTCACCCTGCCCCCACAGGGACCTCAGTTCCAGCCCAGCCGCTCCGGACACCGTTAGGGGCTGTCTGATGAGTAGCGCCGTCCGCCCGGAGGGCGGGGGTCGCGGCGTCTGGTGCGTGCGATCGCAAGGCGGAGGGTCGTCCTCGTACTGGGCGTACATGGACGATCCCGACAACGCAGCGAGCGCGCGTGCCAGGCGTCACGACCCAGGCGGGATTCATCAGACAGGCCCTGGGGCGGTCCGGCAGCACCCGGACCGCCGCGGAGCGCTCCCGGGGCCGGCCGGAGATCAGGCGTCGCCGCCGGAGGCGTCCTCCCCCTTGTAGCCGCGGGCCCACTGCATGCCCCACCCGTACAGCCCGTCCAGTTCGGACTGGAACCCGTACACGTACTTCACCTCGCGGCGCACCAGGAAGTGGCCCTTGCGGTTCTCCAGCAGCAGCACCGCGCAGGACCGGGCCTCCGGGGCGCGCTCGTCCAGTTTGATCTCGATCCTCGGCCCCATGCTGGGGAACAGGGTGACCAGCGCCTGGGTGCGGCTGAACGCGGGCGTGCCGTCGTAGATGTAGACGAACACCAGCAGCCGCTTGAACTCGTCCTTCTTGTCCAGGTTGACGTACAGCGTCTCCCCCGACGGCGCACCGAACCGGTCGTCGCCGCTGGTCTCCACGTAGGGCGGCTTGTGCAGGTCACCGAAGAGCTTGCCGAGCGGCTGCACCACGCCCTTGGTGCCGTCCTTCAACTCGTACATGCAGCCCAGGTCGAGGTCCACGTTGACCATGGCCGGGCCCTGGGCCTGCACCACCTGCGGCTCGAACAGGCTCAGGGGGCGACGGAGCAGGCTGCTGCGCTGCCGGGGCTGGTTGAGCTCGGTCGGGCGCATCGACCAGGTCAGGTTGATCCGCAGGTGGCCACTGGCAGAGCCCTGCTCGGTGAGCGAGACCAACGGCGTCGACTTGGTCAGCGTCACCTTGTAGGGACTGCCGCTGTCCACGGTCGCCATCCTGGCGCGCTGGAACAGATCCCACATGGGTTGCCCCCCTCATCGTCCGGGCACACGACAGCGGGGCGGCCGTGAGCTGCTGTCCCAGGCCGCCCCGCAAGAAGCGTTCCGCAATCGGCGTTCGGTCACACCTTGACTTCGGTCTTCTCCTCCTCGCTCTCCCCGCTCTCCGCTTGTCGCCGGTTGTGCAGGACCGACGAGTAGAAGGAGGCCAGGATGAGGGAGACGCCGATCAGGCCGGTGATCACCTCGTGGATCTCGTACTTGATCGTCACCAACAGGACGACCGCCAGGGCGCCGATCGCGTAGTGGGCGCCGTGCTCCAGGTAGATGTAGTCGTCCAGGGTGCCCTTGCGGACGAGGTAGACGGTGAGCGACCGGACGTACATGGCGCCGATGCCCAGACCCAGGGCCATCCAGAAGATCTTGTTGGTGATGGCGAAGGCACCGATGACCCCGTCGAAGGAGAAGGACGCGTCCAGGACCTCCAGGTACAGGAACAAGAAGAACGCGGCCTTGCCGGCGACGCCCATCGCGCTGACCTGGCGGCCCTCCGCGGCTGCCTGCTCCTCGGCCTCCGCCTCGGCCTCCTCTTCCTCCTCGAGCTTGTCCTCGAAGTGCCCGGACAGGCCACCGACGATGAGGTAGGTGATCAGACCGGCGACCCCGGCCAGCATCACGGTGGCCGTCTTGTCCCCGCCGTGGTGCGCCACGCTGGTGGCCAGGGTCATCCCGGCGACCAGCAGGGTGATCAGCGCGACGGCCACCGAGAGCATGTCCACCTTGCCGAGCTTGGCCAACGGCCGCTCCAGCCAGCCGAGCCAGTGCTCCTCACGCTCGTCGAAGAGGAAGTCGAGGAAGATCATGAGGAGGAACATCCCACCGAAGGCGGCGATCGCCGGGTGGGCCTCGGTGACGTACTTCTCGTACTTGTCCTCATCGTTGATGGCGAGGTCGAGCGCCTCGATCGGGCCGAGCTTGGCGCTGATCGCGACGACCGCCACCGGGAAGACCAACCGCATGCCGAAGACGGCGATCAGGACGCCGACGCTCAGGAAGATCTTCTGCCAGAAGGCGTTCATCTTCTTCAGCACGCCGGCGTTGACGACCGCGTTGTCGAAGGACAACGAGATCTCGAGGATGGAGAGGATGCCCACGATGGCGAAGGCTTCCCATCCCCACATCCAGGCGGCGAAGACCAGTCCGGCGACGGTGACGCCGAACGACCAGCCAAAGGTTCGGAGGATCACTGCATAGTTCCTTAATCAGGTCGGTATCTATCCGGGCGATGTGTCCGCGCCAGGAGGGGACGCCGGCTTGACTGGCCTGAACATGAGGATCCCCCGCACTGTCCGCAGCTTTTTTACGAGACGTTGACCCCGAAGTCTAGAGCGATACCACGCAGACCTGAGGCATACCCCTGACCAACGGCCCGGAACTTCCACTCTCCGCCATAGCGGTACAGCTCACCGAAGATCATCGCCGTCTCGTTCGAAGCGTCTTCACTGAGGTCGTAGCGGGCGAGTTCCATCCCGTCGAGTTGGTTCACCACGCGGATGTAGGCGTTGGTGACCTGGCCGAAGCTCTGACGACGGGCGTCGGCGTCATAGATGGACACCGGGAAAACGATCTTGTCCACGGTCTCCGGGACATCGGGGAGATTCACCAGGACGGTCTCGTCGTCACCGCCGGTGCCGCCCACCAGTTCGTCTCCGGTGTGCTCGACTGACCCCTCGGGGCTCTTGAGGTTGTTGTAGAACACGAAGTACTGGTCACCGAGGACCCGGCCACCCCTGCAGAGCAGCGCGCTGGCGTCCAGGTCGAAGGGCGCGCCCGTGGTGGAGCGGGCCTCCCACCCCAGCCCGACCATCACCTTGGTCAGATTCGGAGCCGCCTTGGTGAGGGAGACATTGCCCCCCTTTGCGAGGGTCACACTCATTTGCCGCTTTCCTCCCCATTTGGTGGAGACATGACCGTGGATGGGGGTGCGGGAACGATCCCGCCGCCATCCGGGAACACCGTTCGGCGGCCGGACCGCCCGGGGCGTTCCCACCCCCTGAACAGGCGGCGCCGCACGCCCGAGGGCGTGCGGCGCCGCACTGCCGCTCATGACGGTGTCGCCACGGTTCAGACGTTGACGCCGAAGTCCTGCGCGATCCCCCGCAGCCCGGACGCGTAGCCCTGGCCGATGGCGCGGAACTTCCACTCGGCCCCGTGCCGGTACAGCTCACCGAAGACCATGGCCGTCTCGGTCGAGGCGTCCTCGGTGAGGTCGTACCGGGCCAGCTCGTTGTTGTCGGCCTGGTTCACCACGCGGATGTAGGCGTTGCGCACCTGCCCGAAGCTCTGCTGGCGGGCCTCGGCCTCGTAGATCGAGACCGGGAACACGATCTTGGCAACATCCTGCGGGACCGTCGCCAGGTTGACCTTGATCACCTCGTCGTCGCCGTCGCCCTCACCGGTGAGGTTGTCACCGGTGTGCTCGACCGAGCCGTCGGGGCTCTTGAGGTTGTTGAAGAACACAAAGTGGCTGTCCGAGACAACCTTGCCGTCCGCGTTCGTCAGCAGGGCGCTGGCGTCAAGGTCGAAGTCGGTGCCGGTGGTGGTACGAGCGTCCCACCCCAGACCGACGACCACCGCCGTCAGGTTCGGTGCGGCCTTGGTCAGCGAGACGTTGCCGCCTTTGCTGAGGCTGACTCCCACGAGTCCTCCCGTAAGTCGGGGAGCACATCACGCGCCCCCGTCGTGCAATGCGTTGGATCAATCGGGTCGATCCTAGTGCTCAGCTCGTTGACTGGGCACCCGGTTCTCCGGACGTCAGAGCGTCTTCAACGCCTCGACGTAGTCGTTCAGGTCACGGGCGTCGGGCAGTCCGTTGACCACCGTCCAACGCACCACACCTTCCTTGTCGATGATGAAGGTGCCACGCAGCGCGCACCCCTTCTCCTCGTCGAACACCCCGTAGGCGCGGGACGCCGCACCGTGCGGCCAGAAGTCGGACAGCAACGGGTACTCCAGGCCCTCCTTCTCGGCGAACACCCGGAGGGTGAATGGCGAGTCGTTGGAGACGGCGAGAAGCTGCACGTCGTCGTTGACGAACCGTGGGAGCTCATCCCTGACCGCGCACAGCTCGCCCGTGCACACCCCGGTGAAGGCGAACGGGTAGAACAGCAGCACCACGTTCTTGCTGCCGTGGAAGTCCGACAGACGAACCAGCTCGCCGTGCTGGTTCTTCAGCTCGAAGTCCGGAGCCTTCGTGCCGACCTCGATCGCCATGGGCGCAATCCCTTCCTGCTCTTCCCCGCACGACATTGGTATCGAACGGCACGGACAGTCTTGCATTCCTGACTCGAGCAGTGATGGCCGACCGACCCTTGCCAGGTAATGACGCGGGAACCGGGCCAGGCAGTTCCCCGGCCACCGGGGCGCGAGGCGGGTCCCGGGAAACCCGGGTGGACCGGACCCGGCCGGGTCGCGGGAGGCGGGGTGGGGCGGGCGGGGTGGGAAAGGCGGATGACGGCCAGGTGCGGAGGGGAGCGGCGCCGTTACAGGGTCGGGCGGCGGGGTGCCGGTGCCACGGCCCGTCGGGACCGGCTGCTGGGCGGGGCCCGTGGAGGCTGCTCGAACCATGGGGGAGGCCGTCGGGGCGGCGGAGGCCCAGCGGCGCTTGGAGGCGGGGCACGGCGGTGGGCCGGGGACCTTCCCGGCCCGGGGCGGCACGCGGGTGCCCGGCCCTCGGAGGACTCCGGCGCGGGGAGTCCGGCACGCGGGGGGCGCTGGCACTGGGTGGCATGGGGTGGGCGGGACGGCCCGGTGGGTGGAGGCGCCAGCGCACACGAGAACCCCGCCGGCGATGGGCGGGGCCTCGTCAGGACACGAGGGGCGCGTCCCGGGGGCACGGTGTCCAGGCAGGGCGTGCCGCGACACGGGTGTCCAGGCACGGACCCAGGACCGCTCGGCGTCGGGAACACCGGGGAGTCCCGGGCACCAGGTGCCGGGACGCGGGACGTCGGGGGCACGGACGTCGCGACCCGGGGCCCGCGACGCCGTGCGGTCAGCGCTTCCCGGTCCGCGCGGCCTTGGGGGTCACCAGCCGGCTGCCCGACCAGTCCTTGGCGGCGTTGAAGCTGCTGGTCTGGGCCAGGCCCGCGGTGGTCGCTGCCTCACCGATGTCACTCGGCTCCACATAGCCGGCGCGGCCGGTCTTCGGGGTCAGCAGCAGAATGGGGGCGCCGTTCTCCACGACGGACGTGGCGTCCACCAGGGCGTCCGTGAGGTCGCCGTCGTCCTCCCGGAACCACAGCAGCACGGCGTCGGGAACGTCGTCGTAGTCCTCGTCGGCGAGCTCCGCGCCCGTGAGCTCCTCGATACTCTCTCGGAGGTCTTGGTCGCAGTCGTCGTCGTAACCAAGCTCCTGGACCACCTGTCCGGGCTGGAGTCCCAACCGGGTCGCCGGGTTGGACTCCGCGTGGCCCGCGGTCGCGCTCACGGATTGCCTCCTGTCTTCGGTGCGTTCTTCGGTCCCGGCCTCCGCCCGGGGTCGTGGCCGTAGTCCACACGGGCCGGGCGGATCGCGCAAGTACCCTGAGGGCGATCCCACCCAAACATTGACGTGTCGCCCCAACCCACACAGCCTCCAGTGACTCGGATCACAGGCCACTGCACGTCCTCTTCCCGGATTCTTCCCACTTTGTACCCGGGTGTCGTTCCCTGTCGCCCGGATACGGCACACACCCGAACGGTCGTACGACTCTCTGGGCCCGTTCGTGCTCCAGCCACCGTGTCCCAGGCGTCGACCCCCACGGCGTAGGGTGGGTATTTGGCCAGCTTGGCCGTGAGGGCTCCTTGCGGCCTTCGTCTCACAGCGTGGCGATTACCGCATAGTAGAGATGACGTATCTGTGCGCGCGGTACACGATGGAGGCGGTGCGACCCATCGAGAGTCAGACCGAACAGTGAAGGAACAGCGTGGCTTCCGGATCCGATCGCAACCCGATCATCATCGGCGGCATGCCCAGCCAGGTCCCGGACATCGACCCGGAAGAGACCGGCGAGTGGATGGAGTCGCTCGACGCCGTCGCGAACGTTCGCGGCCGTGAGCGTGCCCGCTACCTCATGCTGCGGCTGCTGGAGCGGGCCCGAGAGCAGCAAATCGGCGGGCTCGGGCTGCTCAGCACCGACTACATCAACACCATCCCCACCGAGAGCGAGCCCTTCTTCCCGGGCAACGAGGAGATCGAGCGCAAGGTCCTCGCCGCCACCCGGTGGAACGCGGCGATCATGGTCTCCCGGGCCCAGCGGCCGGGTATCGGCGTCGGCGGGCACATCGCCACGTTCGCCTCGTCGGCCTCCTTGTATGACGTGGGCTTCAACCACTTCTTCCGGGGTAAGGACCGAGGCGACGGCGGCGACCAGATCTTCTTCCAGGGCCATGCCTCGCCAGGCATCTACGCCCGGGCCTTCCTCCTCGACCGTCTCACCGAACAACAGCTCGACGCCTTCCGCCAGGAGAAGTCCAAGGCTCCTCACGGGCTGTCCAGCTACCCCCACCCCCGGTCCATGCCCGACTTCTGGGAGTTCCCGACCGTGTCCATGGGGCTCGGCCCCCTGGCAGCGATCTTCCAGGCTCGGATGAACCGGTACATGCACGCCCGGAACATCGCGGACACCTCCGCCTCGCACGTGTGGGCCTTCCTCGGTGACGGCGAAATGGACGAGCCCGAGTCGCTCGGTCAGCTCGGCCTCGCGGCGCGCGAGGGTCTGGACAACCTGACCTTCGTGATCAACTGCAACCTCCAGCGCCTCGACGGCCCGGTACGCGGCAACGGCAAGATCATCCAGGAGCTCGAAGGGTACTTCCGTGGCGCCGGCTGGAACGTGATCAAGCTCGTCTGGGACCGCACCTGGGACCCGCTGCTCGCCCAGGACGTGGACGGTGTGCTGCTGAACAAGCTGAACAACACCCCGGACGGACAGTTCCAGACCTACGCCACCGAGACCGGCGCCTACATCCGCGAGCACTTCTTCGGTGACGACCACCGGCTCCGGAAGATGGTCGAGGGCCTCACCGACGAGCAGATCCTCCACCTCGGCCGCGGTGGCCACGACCACCGCAAGATCTACGCGGCGTTCAAGGCGGCCAAGGAGCACAAGGGCCAGCCCACCGTGATCCTGGCCCAGACCGTGAAGGGCTGGACCCTCGGCCCGAACTTCGAGGGCCGCAACGCCACGCACCAGATGAAGAAGCTCACGGTCGAGGACCTCAAGCGCTTCCGGGACCGGCTGCACATCCCGATCAGCGACCGGGAGCTGGAGTCCGGACTGCCCCCGTACTACCACCCCGGGCGGGACAGCGAAGAGATCCAGTACATGCACGACCGCCGCAAGGCGCTGGGCGGCTACGTGCCGACCCGGGTCGTGCGGCACAAGCCGCTGAGCCTGCCGGACGACAAGGCCTACGCGGCGCTGAAGAAGGGCTCCGGCAACCAGCAGATCGCCAGCACCATGGCGTTCGTCCGGTTGTTGAAGGACCTCATGCGGGACAAGGAGATCGGCAAGCGCTTCGTGCCGATCGCGCCCGACGAGTACCGCACCTTCGGCATGGACTCGCTCTTCCCCTCGGCCAAGATCTACTCCCCTGCGGGCCAGACCTACGAGTCCGTGGACCGTGAGCTGCTCCTGGCGTACAAGGAGTCCACCACGGGACAGATGCTGCACGACGGCATCTCCGAGGCGGGGTGCACCTCGTCCCTGATCGCGGCCGGCTCCGCCTACGCCACCCATGGTGAGCCGCTGATCCCGGTCTACGTCTTCTACTCGATGTTCGGCTTCCAGCGCACCGGCGACCAGTTCTGGCAGATGGCCGACCAGCTCGCCCGTGGCTTCGTGCTCGGCGCCACCGCCGGCCGCACCACGCTGACCGGTGAGGGCCTCCAGCACGCGGACGGCCACTCGCAGCTCCTGGCCTCGACCAACCCGGGATGCGTCGCCTACGACCCGGCCTACGGTTTCGAGATCGCGCACATCGTCAAGGACGGGTTGCGCAGGATGTACGGCTCTTCGCCCGAGCACCCGCAGGGCGAGGACGTCTTCTACTACCTGACCGTCTACAACGAGCCGATCAAGATGCCGGCCGAGCCTGAGGGCGTGGACGTCGAGGGCATCCTCAAGGGCCTGTACCGCTACCAGGCCGGGGAATCCGGCTCCATCCCCGCTCAGATCCTCGCCTCCGGCGTCGCCATGCCGTGGGCACTGGAGGCGCAGCGGATCCTCGCGGAGGAGTGGGACGTGCGGGCCGACGTCTGGTCCGCGACCTCGTGGAACGAGCTCCGGCGCGACGCGGTGGAGGCCGAGCGGCACAACCTCCTGCACCCGGAGGAGGAGCAGCAGGTGCCCTACGTGACGCGCAAACTCCAGGGGGCGCAGGGCCCGTTCGTCGGCGTGTCCGACTGGATGCGGGCCGTCCCGGACCAGATCGCGCGCTGGGTACCGGGCACCTGGCAGTCGCTCGGAGCGGATGGTTTCGGCTTCGCCGACACCCGGGGGGCGGCGCGGCGCTTCTTCCACATCGACGCGCAGTCGGTGGTCGTGGCGGTGCTCACCGAGCTGGCCCGGGAGGGCAGGATCGACCGCTCCGCGCTGAAGGCGGCGATCGACCGTTACCAGCTCCTCGACGTTTCCGCGGCCCACCCGGGCTCGGCGGGCGGCGAGGCCTGACACATCGGGTCGGGGGCCTGCTCCCGGCCCGGGGCGGTGGCGTGCCGGCAGTTCGTGCGGGCGCCACCGCCCCTTTTCGTGCCCTGATCGGGCGTCCGCGACGCCGGCCCGGCGCCCGACGTGCCCGAGGAGAGGACCGTGGCACCCCGTCGGGGGCCGACGGCGCCCGGCGCCGGGGCGCGGAAACCGCCAGCGCGAGAGCCATCGGAGTCGGCGTGGGCCTCGCCACCGGAGGCGCCACGGGGGCCTGGAGGGGCCGGCTGCCTGGACGGAACGAACCATGCCTCAGCTCTCCCAGACCTGCAGGGCCCGCACCACGAAGGGCGCCTCGGGGACCCAGGTCCCGCCTCCGGGGTAGGTGTCGAACTGTCCCTCCGTGGCACACTCCCGGTCCTCGTAGACCGTCACCGGCCGGGACATCCGGTTGGCGAAGGACCTGCCCACGTCACCGGAGGGCAGTGGGACACAACTCTGCACTCCGGCACCGGCGAGGTTCCAGGTGTGGCGGCGCCCGGTGTGCCGGGCCCCGGTCCACACACAGAACTCCCCCCGGTCACACCCGTCCACGGCGCGAGCGGTGATCGGGGCGCCTGCGGACGCGGCGGTGGGCGGCCCGGCGTGGCCGGCCGCGGTCGTCGGCACCGCGGCGACCAGGATTCCGGCGACGGCGAGCGTGATGGCGCGCATGACCAACTCCCCCCGTTGGGCACCGGTTACCTCCCCGGCGCTGAACAGCAGCGTCGGGCGGTCCCACCGCCTCTGCCAAGGCCCACAGGGCGGGTCCACTCGGACGTGTGTCGGAAGGACGCGGAAAGGCTGTGCAGAAACGTCAGGGCGGGCTCGATCGAGTGATCGAGCCCGCCCCCTGTGGATAACCCGGAAGCGCAGCCGCTCATGGGGGACACTCAGACGTGTGCGGATGGACCTGCCTGGTGGCTGCCGCGCTTGGTGAACAGGGCCAGGACCGCCGCTCCCAGCCCCATGACACCGGCCACCAGGAACGACAGCTCCATCCCGCTGAGGAAGGACGAGTGGGCGACGTCAGTCATCGTCTGCGCGGCCTGTTCGGAGGTGCCCCGCGGCACCACGGCCTTACCGACGGAGGCAGCTTCGGACAACTGATCCATCTGTTCCGGTGACGTCTTGGGAAGTCCCGCGTCGGCCCACTTGTCCGGCAGGACGTTCTCGACGCGGGCCGCCATCAGCGCGCCGAGCACCGCGGTGCCGAGGCTGCCGCCCACCTGCATCGCGGACGCCTGGAGGCCGGCCGCGACCCCGGAGAGCTCCAGTGGGGCGTTGCCCACGATGACCTCGGTGGCACCGACCATGACGGGGCTCAGGCCGAGGCCGAGCGTCGCGAACCACAGCGACATCGGCAGCGTGCCCGTTTCCGTGCCCAACGTGGTCATCCCGAACATCGCCGTGCTGGTGAACAGCATGCCGGCCAACATGGGAATCCGCGGTCCGATCTTGGTGATGAGCGCTCCCGCGATCGGTGAGCTGACGATCATCATCCCGGTGAGCGGGAGCAGGTGCACGCCGCTGTCCACGGCCCCCATGCCGTGCACGTTCTGGAGGTAGAACGTCGTGAAGAAGATCCCACCGATCATCGCGAAGGACATGAGGACGATGAGTCCGGTGCCTGCGGTCAGTGGCGCCGAGCGGAACAGCCGCAGCGGGAGGAGGGGTTCCCGGGCCCTGCTCTCCCATATCGCGAAGGCGAGGAAGCCGAGCACCGCCAGCCCGAGGAACAGCAGGGTGCGCCCGCTGCTCCAGCCCCACTCGGGGGCCTTGATGAGCCCCCAGATCAGGCAGAACATCGCGCCGGTGAGCAACCCGATACCCGGGATGTCGAACGACCGGGGGGCGTTCTCCGCCCGCACGTCCCGGAGCACGACCAGGCCCATCACCAGGGCCACGGCGCCCACCGGGACGTTGATGAAGAACACCGACTCCCAGCTCACGTGTTCCACCAGCAGGCCACCGACGATCGGGCCGGCCGCGGTGGAGGTCCCGATGACCGCTGCCCATATGCCGATGGCCATGTTGAGCCTCTCGGCCGGGAAGGCGGCCCGGAGCAGCCCGAGCGCTGCGGGCTGCAGCATGGCGCCGAACAGGCCCTGGAGCACCCGGAAGGTGACCACCATGCTGACCCCGTTGGACAGGCCGATGGCCCCGGAGGCGAGGGCGAAGCCGGTCACGCCCACCATGAAGGTCTGCCGGTGGCCGAACCTGTCCCCGACCTTCCCCGCGGTGATCAGGAAGACGGCGAGGGAGAGCAGGTAACCATTGGTGATCCACTGCACATCGGCCAGGGAGGCCTTCAGGTCGGTCTGGATGGCCGGATTGGCCACGACCACGATGGTGCCGTCGAGGGCGACCATCATCACGCCTATGGCGACGGTGAGCAGGGTGAACCAGGGATGGCCACGGACCCTGGACCGTCCGGTGACGACGTCCTTCGGCGTCTGATCGGCTACCGCCTGGGTCATGGCCTGTCCCCCCGACTCACTCGAACGTGGGATGCTCATGATGTGAGGCTATGTCAGTCACTGACAGTTGACAAACAATCTCAAGCGTAAGTAACTGACAGCTCCTATCATGTGTGCGAGAACCGCGCATATGCACGAGGGGGGTGACCTGGAGTGACCCAGTACATGGAGGCGCCGGCCACGGCACCGAGGACGGGGCTGCGTCAGCGCAAGAAGCAGCGCACCCGCGAGGACCTGGTCGAGGCCGGGATTCGACTCTTCCTCGAGCAGGGCTACGAGCAGACCACCGTGGACCAGATCGCCGCCGCGGTCGAGGTCTCGCAGCGCACCTTCTTCCGGTACTTCGCGACCAAGGAGGACCTGGCCTTCGGGGCGGTGATCGTCGCTGAGGAGCTCTTCTACGAGGAGCTGTGCCGGCGCCCTCCGCAGGAGTCCCCCCTCACCGCGCTGCGCCGGGCGGCACGCGTGGTCCACGAGGAGATGCGCAACACCACGTCGACGACCGTGGATTCGGGCCTGCACCTGAGCGTGGTGCGGCTGATCGAGTCCACGCCCTCCCTGCTCGCCGCCCACCTGCGCCGTGCCGAGGAGCTCGAGGAGCGGGTGGCCGCCGAGTTGGCCCGGCGCGAGGGGGTCGACCTGTCCGCGGACCTGCGCCCCCGCCTGGTCACCGCCGTCTTCACCGCGGCCTGCCGCGCCGCCAACCGCGTCTGGAACAGCGAGGGGGTCCCCAGCCTCGACGCCATGGTCCAGCTCATCGAACGACACCTGGACCAGTTGCAGCCGGCGCTCGCCGGCGACTGGGGCCGCCGCGCCGGGGCCCTGGAGGAGCCCCCCGCCAGCAGCGCGCCAGGGACGCCGGCAACGCGGGCCGACACTACGTCAGAAGAGTGATCCTGCCCGGTTTCTGCCAACTCCACACGTGACCTACCCCACTCGCCCTGCGCGGGGTGCCGCCGCTCTCCTATCGTGGGGCGCGGTGAACGTTCTGCACTCTCTTGACGAGCCCTTGGCCATCCCCGCGTCCGACACCGTCTGTTCGCGCACCCTCGGCTGCTACTGGGTACGCGCCCTCGCCCAGGAGCTGACGTCTCCGGGGCGGGCGGTGCTGGCGGTGTTCGTCGTCCTGGTGTTGCTGGTGACCACCGGTTGGACGGCCAACCGCCACGCCCGCCGGTGGGACAGCGACCCGCGCGCCGCGGCACTGGAGGCGTGGCTGCACGGGTCGATCGACCAGCGACGGCTGCCCCGCCCCGACTCCTCGCCCGGGGCCGTAGCCCGGTTCTTCACGTCGCTGACGGCGCGCCAGCAACAGCAGCTCGCCGAACGCCACCCGCTGGTGGTGGGGAACCTCGACGGCGCCCCGCTGAACCTGCGTTACCGAGCCAACCGGACGTCCCTGGGCAGGGCGATCCGCGCGGAGAACCGCCGCCGCCTGTCATCGGACCTCACCGAGCACGGCCGCCAGAACTCCCTGCGGCTGGTGCACCGGTACCGCTCCCTGCTGGAGGACGGCCGGCAGATCCTCTCCTTCGACCCGACGGGCCGCGGCCGGGCCGCCGAGGTGTTCGGTGACCTCGCCACTGCCGAGCGGGTGTCGGTGGTGGTCCCCGGCGCGGACACGGACCTCCTCTCCTTCGAACGCACCGAGCAGGAGCGGGAGGCGCCGGTCGGCATGGCTCGCGCCCTGTACGCGACGGGGCGCCACCAGGACCCCACCGCCAAGCTGGCGGTGGTGGCCTGGGCCGACTACACGACCCCGTCCGGCATCGACTTCGACGCCGCGACCGGCGGTCTCGCCGCGGACGGCGCCGACCGGCTGTTGCGGATGGTGGACGGCCTGCCGGAACGCACCAGCACCTCGCTGTTCTGCCACAGCTACGGCTCGGTCGTGTGCGGGCTCGCCGCCTCCCGGCTCCCCAAGGGGAAGGTGGTGGACATAGCCGTGTTCGGCAGCCCCGGGGTGCGCGCCGACCGGGCGGAGGACCTGAACACCGATGCGCGGGTGTGGGCGGCGCGGGACTCCAGCGACTGGATCAGGAACGTGCCCCACCTGGAGTTCGCCGGGCTCGGGCACGGGGCCGACCCGGTCTCCGACGACTTCGGCGCCCGGGTGCTGAGCGCGGACAACGCCCACGGCCACAACGGGTACCTGAAGCCGGGGACCACCAGCCTGCGGAACTTCGGCTCCCTGGCCGTCGGCGCGTACGACGCGGTGGCCTGTGCTGACCAGGACCCGCTGTGCGCCATAGGTCTGACCTGAACCCCGGCGCGCCACCCACCGCGCCGGGTCCGGCCACCCTGTCCCGTCCCGTCGGCCCCCCTCCCGTCAGGCCCCCGACCGTCGGACGTCAGGCCAACGCGGGAGCGTCAGTGGCCGTCAGGCCGTCTCCCGCGAGCCGCAGGGCCCCGCATAGAACGCGATCTTGTGGTCCAGCACCGTCAGGCTGTCCCTGAGGTCGTCGAGCTGCCGCCGCACGTTCTCCCGGTGCGCCTCCAGCAACTCCCGGCGCTGGTCCCGGGTGTGGTCACCGGCCCGGGCCAGCTCGGCGTAGCGCACCATGTCGGCCACCGGCATCCCGGTCAGGCGGAGTTTGTTGAGGAAGTGCAGCCACGACAGGTCGTGGTCGCGGTACCGGCGCTGCCCGGTGTGCGAGCGGTCGATGTGCGGCGTCAGCCCGATGCGCTCGTACCAGCGCAGCGTGTGCGCACTGAGCCCGGTGAGGGCGACGACCTCGCTGATCAGGTAGCCGTCCGTGCCGTGCGGTCGGCGGATGCCCGGGGCCGCGTCGGCGGGGGGAACCTCGGTGCACGTCGCGGGGACCGGCCGGGGCCCGACGGGCCCGGTGCCGGTCGCTGGCGCGTCGGTGGGGGACGCCGTCCGCCCGGAGGCGGACCTCCCGGGGAGGGGACGCCGGGCCGGTGCGGGAGCGGAGGCGGCTCCCCTGGTCCTCGGCAACGTCATGCGCGGATCGCTCCCTCCTCTGAACCGCTGGGGCGGCCCCACGTTACCGACTTCGAGTCCGCTCTAGGCAAGGACCGCAGGCCCCGACGACCTGCGGCCCCGAGGGTCGGGCCCACCGGGGGAAAGGGGAACCGGAGCGGGAGCCCGGCGGGGGCCGAGGGGGCGCCACCGGGCCCCGGGGTTCGGGACCGCGCCTCCCTCGCCAGTACCCTCACGTGCATGGAGATGGAGAGCCTGCGGGTGATCGACACCTGGCCGGTCGACAACGCCGCCGCCGCGGTCGTCACCCGGAACGGAACGGTACGCGGGGTGCACGGCGACACGGCGCGCCCGTTCCCCCTCGCCTCGGTGACCAAGCCGCTGACCGCGTACGCCACGCTGGTCGCCGTGGAGGAGGGAGCGGTGGAGCTGGACGAGCCGGCAGGACCGCCCGGCTCGACGGTGCGGCACCTGCTCGCCCACTGCTCGGGACTCGCCTTCGACGACCACCGGGCGATGGCGGAGCCCGGGAACCGCCGGCTGTACTCGAACGCCGGCTTCGAGGTGCTGGCCGACACCGTGACCAAGGCCACACAGATACCGTTCGCCGAGTACCTGCGGCAGGCGGTGTTCGAGCCGTTGGACATGTCCGGCAGCGACCTGCCGGGCAGCGCCGGGGCGGGCGGCGTCTCCACCGTGGACGACCTGGTCAAGTTCGCCGCGGAACTCCAGGCGCCGCGACTGCTCGATCCCTCGACCCTGGCCGCCGCCACCGAGGTGGCCTTCCCCGGTCTCAGCGGGGTGCTCCCCGGATACGGCCACCAACGCCCCAACGACTGGGGACTCGGCTTCGAGATCCGCGACGGCAAGAGTCCGCACTGGACCGGCGCGACGTCCTCACCGAGGACCTTCGGGCACTTCGGTCAGTCGGGGACGTTCCTGTGGGTGGACCCGGTGGCCGGCGCCGCCTGTGTCTGCCTGACCGACCGGAACTTCGGGCCCTGGGCGGTCGAGGTGTGGCCCGCGCTGACCGACGCGGTCCTTGCGGAACTGGCCGCTCAGCTCTGACCCCCCGCTGCACTCCGTCTGCTGGTCAAGGACGCTTGCGGGTGACAACCGGAGTGCTGGGCCGTCCGCCGGGAGCCCGGTGGGCACGGGCGGCGTGGGCACGGGGCGGCGGCCCCCCCGCGGGCACGGTCAGCCGCGGCGCAGGTCTACGGTCAGCCGCGGCGCAGGTCGCTGTGCATCGCCCAGACCAGCAGCTCCACCCCGTGCTCGCCGGCACGGGGCCGGGCCCAGGCGTTGTCCCGCACCCGCAGCGCGTCCCCCGGCAGGAGCCGGTGGTCCGTCTCACCCCGGCCGGTGTCCGCCGCGCAGCGCAGTTCACCGCGGACCACGTGGACGTAGAGGAACGGTGCCCGGGGCAGCTCGGTCAGCTCCTGCGGCCCCGGTTCCCCCGGCTCCGAGGCCCCGTCGGTGTCGAGGGCCGCTCGGCGCACCAGGTGGAGCTCGGCATCCCGCCGGCGCAGCGGCGCGGCACCGGATGGGGGCCCTGGGCCGGCGGGGGGTTCCGGGCCGGCGGCCAGCACCGCGTGCCGCAGCTCGGGCGGCACCGTTCGCCGGGCGTAGCGCGGAACGCCTCCGGGGGCGTCCGGCCCCGGGGCGTGAGGGTGGTCGGCGCCCGCGGGGGGCGGCTCCCAGGCGTCCGGCTGGAGCCACGTCTGCACGAACCGCACCGGCGTGGGGCCGGCGTTGCGCTCGGTGTGCTCCACCCCGGCGCCCGCGCTCATCACCTGGGCGGTGCCCGGCCGCAGCACCCCCTGGTTCCCTTCGGAGTCCCGGTGTTCCAGGGCTCCCTCCAGGACCCAGGTGACGATCTCGGTGTCCCGGTGCCGGTGGGGCGCGAAGCCCGCGCCGGGCTCGAGCCGTTCCTCGTTGACCGCGAGCAGCGGCCCGAAGTGGATGTTCCGCGGGTCGTAGTGGTCGCCGAACGAGAAGGCGTACCGGGACTCGATGCCCGGCTCTCCCCCGGTGTACCGCTGCTCGGCCCGGGTCAGGACGACCCCGGTGGGCACGGGGACTGTCATGCGACCTCACCTCCGCGCGCACCATCCTCCCCCACCTGGTTCCCGGATACCGTCCCGGGTAGGGCACGCTTGGAGCGTGTCTGACACCTCCCCCTCCTCGCCCAGTGACCGTGTCGTCCCCAGCGGCCACGCGGAGACCCTGCGCCGGCTGGAGAAGTCCGCGGCCCGGCTCGCCGCCGCGGCCATCACCAGGATGGACGAGTCCCTGCCGTGGTACCGGGCGATGCCGCCGGAGAACCGCTCGTGGATCGGCCTGGTCGCCCAGGCCGGCATCGCCGCGTTCACCGAGTGGTTCCGGCATCCTGAGGCGCCCCAGGCGATCAGCACCGACGTGTTCGGCACCGCGCCGCGGGAGCTGACCCGAGCGGTCACGCTGCGGCAGACCGTGGAGATGGTCCGCACCACCATCGAGGTGGTCGAGGAGGCCATCGAGGAGGTGGCGGCCCCGGGGGACGAGGCGCTGCTGCGCGAGGCGCTGCTGGTCTACGCCCGGGAGATCGCCTTCGCCACCGCCCAGGTCTACGCCCAGGCGGCGGAGGCCCGGGGGGCGTGGGACGCCAGGCTGGAGTCGCTGGTGGTCAACGCGGTGCTGTCGGGGGAGGCCGATGAGGGCCTGCTGTCCCGTGCGGCGGCGTTGGGCTGGAGCACGCCGGACCGGGTGCTCGTGGTGTTGGGGACGGCCCCGGACGGGGACAGCGAGTTGACCGTGGACGCCATCCGCAGGTCGGCGCGGCACGCGAAGCTCCACGTGATGACCGGCGTGTTCGGCGACCGGCTCGCGGTGATCGCAGGTGGCAGCGACGATCCGCTGCACACGGCCAGGGCGCTGATCGGGCCGTTCGCCGCCGGTCCCGTGGTGGTGGGACCGGTGGTGCCGGACCTGCTGGCGGCCACGCGCTCGGCGCAGTCGGCGGCGGCCGGCCTCCGGGCGTGCGCCGCCTGGCCGGACGCGCCGCGGCCGGTTCTCGCCGATGATCTCCTGCCGGAGCGGGCGATGGCGGGAGACTCCACGGCCCGCGACCAGTTGGTGGAGGAGATCTACAGACCGCTGGAGGCCGCGGGCTCGGCGCTGTTGGAGACCCTCTCGGTCTACCTGGAACAGGCGTCATCGCTGGAGGGAGCAGCGCGGATGCTGTTCGTCCATCCGAACACCGTTCGCTACCGGCTGCGACGTGTGACGGACATCACCGGTTGGTCACCATCAGACGTACGTTCGGCATTCACCCTGCACACCGCGCTCATCCTCGGCAGATTGGCGGGCAGCGAGCAACAGATCTAGTCATTTGTAGAAGGTCCACAAATCGCTTGTGAGTTCTTCGTCCCTGTCCGTACGCGCACTGAACCCCTCGGACAAGGGACAGTGTGATGGTGCTCGTACTCGTTGCTCCCGGACAGGGTGCCCAGACCCCCGGCTTCCTCGGCCCCTGGCTTGACGTCCCCGGTGTCACCGAACGTCTCCAGTGGTGGTCGGCGGTGGCCGGGCTCGACCTCGTCCACTACGGCACCAAGGCGGACGCGGAGGAGATCCGCGACACCGCCGTGGCGCAGCCGCTGCTGGTCGCCGCGGGCCTGGTGTCCGCCCTCGCCCTGTTCCCCCGCCCGCTGGAGGGTCACCGCCTGGTGGCAGCCACGGCGGGGCACAGCGTGGGCGAGATCACCGCCGCGGCCGGCTCCGGCGTGATCAGCGCGGAGTCCGCGATGGCCCTGGTCCGCCAGCGCGGACTGGCCATGGCCCGGGCCGCCGGGGTCACCGAGACCGGGATGTCCGCGGTGCTCGGCGGCGACCCCGAGGTGGTGCTGGCCAAGCTGGCCGAGCACGGACTGACCCCGGCCAACCACAACGGCGCGGGGCAGATCGTCGCCGCGGGAACCACCGAGCAGCTCGCCGCGCTGGCCGAGGACCGGCCCGAGGGGGCCAGGGTCCGCCCGCTGAAGGTGGCCGGCGCGTTCCACACCCACCACATGGCCCCGGCCGTCTCCACACTCAGGGAGCTGGTCCCCGGGATCACCGTGCGCGACCCGCGCACCCGTTACCTGTCCAACGCCGACGGACGGGTGGTGCCCAGCGGCCAGGAGGTGCTGGCCCGGATCGTCACCCAGGTGTCGAACCCGGTCCGCTGGGACCTGTGCATGGAGACCATCCGGGACCTCGGCGCCACGGCGATCATCGAGGTGGCCCCCGCGGGCACCCTGGTCGGCCTGGCGAAGCGGGCCCTGCCCGGGGTGCGGACCCTGGCCCTGAAGACCCCGGACGACCTGGACGCCGCCCGCGAACTGGTCGCTGAGCACGGCGACCCGGACGCCAACCCGCTGTTCCCGCTCGACCGCGAGGCGCCCGCGGAGTAGGCCGGCCCCAGCCGGCGCACGGCCTTCGATCTCCCCCAGTAGCCGCCCCAGGAAGGGACGTCACGCATGACTGCCACGATCACCCCGGCTCTCGGTGCCCGTCACGCCCGCATCCTCGGGGTCGGTGGGTACCGGCCGACCCGCGTGGTCCCCAACGAGGAGATCCTCAAGCACATCGACTCCAGCGACGAGTGGATCCGTTCCCGTTCCGGCATCGTCACCCGGCACTGGGCGGGGCCGGACGAGACCGTCGCCGAGATGGCGGTGATCGCCGGCGGCAAGGCCATCGCGGACGCCGGCGTGGCCCCCGAGGACATCGACGGCGTCCTGGTCGCCACCGTCTCGCACTTCAAGCAGACCCCGGCGGTCGCCACCGAGATCGCCCACCGGGTCGGCGCCGGCCGTCCGGCGGCGTTCGACGTCAACGCGGGCTGCGCCGGTTTCACCTACGCGTTGAACCTGGCCAAGGACATGGTGACCGGGGGTAGCGCGCGCCACGTGCTCGTCATCGGCGCGGAGCGGCTCTCCGACCTCACCGACCTGGAGGACCGGTCCACGGCCTTCCTGTTCGGTGACGGCGCGGGCGCGGTCGTCGTGGGCCCCTCCGACAAGCCCGCGATGGGCCCTGTGGTGTGGGGCTCGGAGGGCGACAAGTCCGACGTGATCTCTCAGACGGTCTCCTGGGAGGCGTACCGGAACGGCGGCGAGGGCGTCCGTTTCCCGGCGCTGCGCCAGGAGGGCCAGGCGGTCTTCCGCTGGGCGGTGTTCGAGATGGCCAAGGTGGCCCAGCGGGCGCTGGACGCCGCCGGGATCACCGCGGCCGACCTGGACGTCTTCATCCCGCACCAGGCCAACATGCGGATCGTGGACTCGATGGTGAAGACCCTCAAGCTGCCGGAGCACGTCGCGATCGCCCGTGACGTGGAGACCACCGGCAACACCTCCGCCGCCTCCATCCCCCTCGCGATGGAGCGGCTGCTGGCCACCGGCCAGGCCAAGAGCGGCGACCTCGCCCTGTGCATCGGATTCGGGGCGGGTCTGACCTATGCCGCAACGGTCGTTACCCTGCCGTAGCGGACTGCACCCCGTGGTTCGTGACAACTCGCAACATAGGAAATGGAGTGCGCCTGATGGCCGCCATCAATGACAAGGATGCGATCCTCGAGGGTCTCGCTGAGATCGTCAACGAGATCGCCGGCATCCCGGCCGAGGAGGTCGAGCTGGACAAGTCGTTCACCGACGACCTCGACGTCGACTCGCTCTCCATGGTGGAGGTCGTCGTCGCGGCCGAGGAGCGGTTCGAGGTCAAGATCCCGGACGACGACGTCAAGGGCCTGAGGACCGTGGGCGACGCTGCCGACTACATCCTCAACGCCCAGCTCAGCACCCAGTCATAAGCTGACCGCCGCGTCGCCCGGCTTCGGCCGGGCGAGCCTCGTCCGGGCGGCGCGCGCTGTCGTGTCCCTCCCCGGCAGCACGCCGTCCGCACCAACCACGTGGAGACTTGCCCTGTGAACGCGACCAACCGCACCGTGGTCGTCACCGGTATCGGTGCCACCACGCCCCTGGGTGGCGACGCCGCATCGACCTGGGACGGCCTGCTCACGGGCCGCTCCGGGGTGTCCCTCCTGGAGCACGAGTGGGCCGCGGACCTACCGGTGCGCATCGCCGCGCAGGTGGCCGTGGAGCCCCTCACGGTTCTCCCCCGCCCCCAGGCGCGCAAGCTGGACCGCTCGGCCCAGTTCGCCCTGATCGCCGCCAAGGAGGCGTGGGCGGACGCCGGGTTCACCGGCCCCGCCGACGGGACCCAGGTCGCACCGGGGCGCCTCGGTGCCGTGATCGCCTCCGGGATCGGCGGGGTGACCACGCTCCTCGAGCAGTACGACATCCTGCGCGAGCGGGGCTTCCGCAAGGTGTCCCCGCACACCGTGCCGATGCTGATGCCGAACGGCTCCGCGGCCAACGTGGGGCTCGAGGTCAACGCCCAGGCCGGGGTGCACACCCCCGTCAGCGCCTGCGCCTCCGGTGGGGAGGCGATCGGCTACGCCTCGGAGATGATCCGCACCGGCCGGGCCGACGTGGTGGTGGCCGGCGGCACTGAGGCCGCGATCCACCCACTGCCGGTCGCCGCGTTCGCCAACATGATGGCGCTGTCCAAGAACACCGATGACCCGACCAGGGTCTCCCGGCCCTTCGACAAGGGCCGGGACGGCTTCGTGCTCGGTGAGGGCTCGGGCGTGGTCGTGCTGGAGTCGGCCGAGCACGCCGCGGCGCGCGGGGCGCGCGTGTACTGCGAGATGGTCGGCCAGGGCCTCTCCGCGGACAGCCACCACATCGCCCAGCCGGAGCCGAACGGCCGCGGGATCGCCGCCGCCCTGCAGAACCTCCTGGACACCAGCGACCTGAAGCCCGCGGAGGTGGCGTACATCAACGCCCACGCGACCTCGACCCCGCAGGGCGACTCCGCCGAGATCAACGCGCTGCGCCGGGTCTTCGGGGACGACCTGGACCACATGGCCATCTCCTCGACCAAGTCGATGACCGGTCACCTGCTCGGCGGCGCCGGGGGTCTGGAGACGGTGGCCACGGTGCTCGCGCTGTACCACCGGACGGCACCGCCCACCATCAACGTCGACGTCCTCGACGAGGAGATCAAGGCGGACATCATCGTGGACAAGCCCCGGCCGTTGCCGGAGGGCACCGTCGCCGCCCTGAACGACTCGTTCGGGTTCGGCGGCGCCAACGTCGTCCTCGCGTTCCGCCGGTAGGGCGGGCGGTCCCGCCGCCACGACGGCCCGCTGAGCCACACACGGCCGCACGTCCCACCGCAGCCCGGGTGCTCCACCGCACCCGGGCTGCGGCACGCCTGTGCGTGTGCGGCGGGGCCGTCCTGGTCGGGGCCGGACGCGGGCCGGCGCAATCACCCGAAAGAGGGGGGTCCACCACCGGTCCACGGCGGGCCGGGGCGACGGTCGTCGCCCCGGCCGTCGCCCGGTCGGTCAGACCACCTGGTGGAGCCAGCGCACCGGGGCGCCCTCACCGGCGTAACGGAACGGCTCCAGCTCGTCGTCCCAGGGCTTGCCGAGCAGCTTGGAGATCTCCGTCTCCAGGTCCGCTTCGCCGTTCCTCGACCTGATCAGGGCGGCGCGCAGCCGGTCCTCGGGGATCAGGATGTCGCCGTGCATGCCGGTGACCGCGTGGAAGATGCCCAGCTCGGGAGTGCTGCTGTAGCGCTCCCCCTCCGCGGTGGGGCACGGTTCCGCGGTCACCTCGAACCGCAGCAGGTGCCACCCGCGCAGCGCGGAGGCGAGCTTCGACGCCGTGCCGGGCTCGCCCTGCCAGGAGAACTCGGCCCGCCAGGTGCCCGGGGACGCCGGCTGCCGGATCCAGTCAAGACTGACGCGCACACCGAGCACGCCCGCAACGGCCCACTCGACGTGCGGGCACAGCGCGCGCGGCGCGGAGTGCACATAGAGAACTCCACGTGTCGTCACCGGGACCTCCAGGCTGTGGACGAGGGTCGCCTTCCCCAGCGGCCTCGTTCCCGTGCCTGCGGGAGCCCGGGCGAGGACAGATATTCTGCCCCATTGGTCACTGTCATACCAGTTCCCGAAGTGACTTTCGGTAAACGTTACCTACAGACAAAACTCACAAATGGGACAGTAGCTGACTAAGCGTAAACTCGAACCACCCCACCACTCCATGATCTTCCCTCGGCTCGTACCGAGGTGTCCTGCCAACACCCAGGGAAAACGCTACCGTGCCTGACCACCGCCGCAGTGACGTACCGTCGGGCCCGTCGGGATATCACCCACTCGTCCCAGGGAGCGCAATGCGCCTGTCAGCCCTACGAAAGGCGATCACCCCGCTCACCGCGCTGACCACGGCGACGCTGCTGCTCGCCGGCTGCACGGCGTCCGACACCTCGAAGGACCCGGAGGCTTCCGCCCCGGCCACCGCACCACCCCAGCGCGCCCCGGCCTGGCCGGAACGCCCCCGGTCGGTCGCCGCCGTCGGGGACTCCATCACCCGTGGGTTCGACGCCTGCTCGTTGTTGTCGGACTGCCCGGAGGTCTCCTGGGTGACCGGCACCGACGAGCGCGTGGACAGCCTGGCCGCCCGGCTGCTCGGGCGGCCCACCGGCGCGCGGAGCTCGTCGGACTCCGCCGACAGCACGGTCCGCGGGAGCTGGAACCTGGCACGCAGCGGCGCCAGCATGGCCGAGCTGCCGGGGCAGATGCGTCAGGCCGCGGCCCGTGACCCCGACCTGGTGGCCGTCCTCATCGGGGCGAACGACGCCTGCCGGCCCACCGTCGACCGGATGACCCCGGTCGCCGACTTCCGCGCGGACTTCGAGGCGGCCCTGGCCGTCCTGCACCGCACGGCCCCCGAGGCGCGGGTGCTGGTCGGCAGCATCCCGGACCTGGAACAGCTCTGGCGGGTGGGCCGCGAGCACCGGCTCGCCAAGCAGGTCTGGCAACTGGGGATCTGCCCGTCGATGCTGAGCAACGCCGGCTCCACGGCGCCGGCCGACCGGGAACGCCGGTCCGCGGTCTCCGCCAGGGTGGACGCGTACAACGAGGTGCTGGAGCAGACCTGCGCCGCGACCCCCACCTGCATCTGGGACGGCGGCGCGGTGCACCGGTTCCGTTTCACCACCGAGCAGTTGAGCCCCTGGGACTGGTTCCACCCCAGCGTGGACGGCCAGGCCGAGCTGGCCAGAATCCTGTACCGGGCGGCCTTCGGGACCGAGGACCGGGACTGGTGAGGACCGGGACTGGTGACGGCGCCGGGGCCCGGGCCACCGGCCCCCGACGAACGGCTCACCCGGCGGGTTCGTCCCTGACCCGGTAGGCGATCTCGGTCAGCCACTCCTCCGGGTCTGGGCGCTCGGCCGGATCGGTGAGGTAGAACTCGAACCGGCCGCCCCACACCTCCTCCGCGCCGTCCCGGTGGACGTCCCACTCCAGCCCCCGGTCGGCGCCCCAGAGCTCGAGGGCCTTGCAGGACTCCGGGAGCCGGTCGGGGTGACCTGCGTGGACCAGCACCGCGTACCGGCCGGCGGGTATGACACCGGCGACCACCCGACCGGCCCCCTCGACGGGGGCCTCGACCGGCCAGCCGATCTCGAGGCGGAACGGGCGCCCGCCGTCACCCACCAACCGGTGGCGCAGGAACGGCGCTCCCGCCGGGGTCAGCCCCCTGGCGGCCAGCCACTCCAGGGCCTCGATGACCAGCGTCCCCACCCCGCCCCACTCGCTGGGGGTCGTGGTGACGGAGATCGCGACGCACGGCTGCTCACTGCGGATCTCCACCCTCGGTCCGGCGCTCGTCGGCTCGACGGTCATGGTGGTGTGTGTCCCTCCGTGGTGGGAAAGGTGCCGCTCGTTCAGACCGCTGGACGGGCCGCGACTCATCGCCCACGGTGGGCCGGGGGCCCGCTCACTCCGGGAGCGAGACCACCATCTTGCCGACGTTCTCCCCGCGGAGCATGCCGATGAACGCCTCCACCGCGTTGTCGATCCCCTCCACCACCGTCTCCTGGTACTTCAGCGCGCCGGTCCGCACCCAACCGCCCACCTCGTGGAAGAACTGCTCGCGGAGGTCGGAGTGGTCGCGCACCAGCATCCCGCGCAGGGTCAGCCGCTTGCCGATCACCTTGGCCAGGTTGTGCGGCGCCGCGGTCGCCTCGGTGGTGTTGTACTGCGAGATCATGCCGCACATGGCGACGCGTCCGTGGACCCGCAGCACGTCGATGGCGGCCTCGAGGTGGTCACCCCCGACGTTGTCGAGGTAGACGTCGATGCCCTCCGGGGCGGCGCTCCGCAACTGTTCGACCACCGACCCCGCCCGGTAGTCGAACGCGGCGTCGAACCCGTACTCGTCCAGGAGGAGTCGGACCTTCTCCGGGGTGCCGGCACTGCCGATGACCCGGGACGCCCCCCGCAGACGGGCGATCTGCCCGGCCGCGCTCCCCACCGCCCCGGCCGCGGCGGAGACGAACACCACGTCACCCTCCCGGAGGCGGGCCACCTCGACCAGGGCGGCGTAGGCGGTGAGCCCGGTCATCCCCAGCACTCCCAGGTACGTGCTCAACGGGACGGTCTGCCCGTTGTCGAACCTGGTGGGAACCGGGGTGGCCTGGCGGGCGTCGAGCACGGCGTACTCCCGCCAGCCCAGCGGGTGCAGCACATGGGTGCCCTCGGGCAGCTCGGGGGCGCGGGAGGACACCACCCGGCCGACGGCGCCGCCCTCCATCGGCTGGTCCAGCTCGAACGGCGGCACGTAGGAGTCCTGGTCGTTCATCCGGCCGCGCATGTAGGGGTCCACGGAGAGGTGGAGGTTGCGCACCAGGACGTGGCCGGGCGGGGGTTCGGTGACGGGCACCTCGGCGACCTCGAAGTCCTCCGGCTGCGGCCAGCCGCTCGGTCGGGCGACGAGACGTACCTCGCGGCTGGTGACGTGGGTAGCGGTCATGACGGGTCGGCTCTCCTTCCGGACGTCCTGTCATGTGTACCGTCCCCGCCCGCTCACTAACCGCCGTCCGGGGCTACCCGGCGGCACCGGTGGTCGGGGCGGGGCCGCGCCGACCACCGGGCGCACGGTGATCCGGGGGGCTAGGCCACCGCGGGGGTCACCCGCACGGGGACCGCGTTGAACACCGCGGTGCCGGAGAGCCGGTCCACCACCAGTTCGTCGGTGAGGGCGTTGGCGCTGGCCCCCGGGTCCTTCGCGGCGTGCCGCAGCCGCGCCCCGTCGCGGCCGTGGCCCCAGCCGTGCGGGAGGCTGACCACGCCCGGTGCCACCCGGTCGGTGACGTCGGCTGTGACCTCGATGCTGCCCGCCCTGCTGCGCACCGTGACCGGTTGGCCGGGGCTGATGTGCAGGCGCCCGGCGTCGGCCGGGTTGATCTCCAGTGTGCAGCGGTTGCTGCCCCCGGAGAGCGCGGGCACGTTGTGGGTCCAGCCGTTGGCCGACCGCAGGTTGCGCCGGCCGATCAGCAGCAGACCGCCGTCGGCGGCGTCCCGCCCCGGGACCTCCCCACGCAGGAGCCGCTTGGCCAGCCGCTGCACATCGCTGCCGACCGGCTCCGGGTACAGCTCCACCTTGCCGGACGCGGTGACCAGCACCTCGTTCAGTCGGGGCCGTAGGGCACCGACATCGATGCCCTGTGGGTGGGCGACCAGGGCGGCCAGGTTGAGTCCGTCCGGGCGGAGCCCGAAGGCGTCCCCGAGGGTGGACAGCCTGATCATCAGGTCCAGGCGCCGCTCGACGCTGTCCGCCCCGGTGAGCATCGCCTTCAGCTCGGCCGGGTCCCGGCCGGCGAACGGGGACCCGGGGGCGGCGAGCACCGCCTGGAGCGTCCTGTCGATGATCATCTCGTCCAGTGCCGCCGGGTCGGCCCCGGCGCCGAAGCCGCCCGCGATCAGCGCCAGCTTGGCCAGGATCGCGGACTCGCTCGGCTGCCCGGGCTCCAGCGGCAGCGCGGGCGGGGAGTACCTGGCCACCCGCCGCACCGCCATCCGGGACAGCACGATGTCGAAGTGGCCGGTCTGCAGCAGCCGGGGCGGCGGCAGGATCACGTCGGCGTGCCGGGTGGTCTCGTTGAGGTAGCAGTCCACGGCGACCATGAAGTCCAGACCGGCGAGCGAACGGTCGAGCCGCTCCCCGTTGGGCGCGCCGAGCACGGGGTTGCTCGCCACCATCAGCACGGCCCTGACCTGGCCGTCGCCCGGGGTGTCGATCTCGTCGGCCAGGGTGGCCACCGGGAACTCCCCGACGACCTCGGGCAGGCCGCGCACCCGGCTGTGCCAGCGGCCGAGCACCAGCGGTTCCGTGGCGACCAGCGCGTTGTGCTGGGCCTCGCCGAACATCACGCCGCCCGGCCGGTCCAGGTTGCCGGTCAGCACGTTGAGCACGTCCACCAGGTAGTTGGTCAGGGTGCCGAACTCGGTGGTGCACGCGCCGAACCGGGCGTAGACGGCGGCGGTCGGGGCCGCGGCGAGGTCCCTGGCCAGCTTCCTGATGGTTCCGGGGGCGATCCCGCACACCTCGGACACCGCCTCCGGGGTGAAGTCCCCGGCGGCCTGGCGGAGCTGGTCGAGCCCGGCGAACCCGGCCTCGTCGAGCTCGACCGCCAGGCCCTCAGCGAAGAGGGTGTGCACCATGGCGAAGAGCAGGTGGACGTCGGTTCCCGGGCGCGCCGGCACGTACTCGTCGGCGACCTCCGCGGTCCTGGTGCGCCGCGGGTCCACCACCACCAGTCGGCCGCCGCGGGCCCGCAGCGCCCGCAGACGGCCCGGCAGGTCGGGCACCGTCCACATGCTGCCGTGGGACACCATCGGGTTGGCGCCGATCACCAGCAGGTGGCTGGTGCGGTCGATGTCGGGGACGGGAACGGCCCACGGGTCCCCGAACATCAGCCCGCAGGAGACGTTCTTCGGCATCTGGTCGATGGTGCTGGCCCCGAAGACGTTGCGGCTGCCCAGCATCTCCCGCAGCACCCGGCTGTACAGCGGCAGGGCGATGGTGTGGACGATCGGGTTCCCGTAGAAGTACGCCACCGCGTCCCTGCCGTGCTCGGCGATGACCCGGTTGAGGCCGGTCTCCACCGCGGCGAACGCCTCGTCCCAGCTCACCGCGGCCAGGCTGCCGTCCGGTTGGCGCAGCAGCGGTGTCCGGAGCCGGTCGGGGTCCTGGTCGAGGTCTCCCAGGGCGATCCCCTTGGGGCACACGTACCCCTTGCTGAAGACGTCCGCCGCGTTCCCACGGACCCGGGTCGCCCGGTCTCCGTCCAGTTCGATGGTCAGGCCGCAACTGGCCTCGCACAAGGGGCAGATGCGGTGAGCGGTCCTGGTCATGGGGTTCCTCTCCGTTCGTGGCCGCCCGCGGAAGACCCCGGTGGTCACCAGGTGACGGGGATCTCCTCGTAGCCGCCGAGGGCCGCGGTGCTGCGCCAGCGCAGCTCCTCCGCGGGCACGGCCAGCCGCAGTCCGGGGAAACGTTCGAACAGCATGCCGAGGCCGATCTGGAGTTCGGCCCGGGCGAGCGCGGACCCCACGCAGAAGTGCGTCCCGTGGGCGAAACCGATGTGCTTGTTGTCCTCGCGGAGGATGTCCATGGTGTCGGGGTCCTGGAAGACCTCCGCGTCGCGGTTGGCGGAGCTGATCGGAGCGATCACCGCGGAACCGGCGGGGATGGTGGTGCCGCTGAGTTCGACGTCTTCCAGAGTGATCCGGATGAAGGTCCCGTCGCCCGGGGTCACCATGCGGATGATCTCCTCGATGGCGGGGTTCAGCCGGGTCGGGTCCTCCTTGATCAGCGCCATCTGATCGGGGTGGGTCATCAGCATGATCGCGCCGCCACCGGTGACGGTCACCGTGGTGTCGTGCCCGGCGATCAGCAGCATGACGCCGGTGCTGATCAGCTCCTCACGGGTGATCTTCTCCTCCTCGTCCATCGCCTGGACGAGCTGGGTGAGCAGGTCCTCACCCGGTTCCTCCCGCTTGATGTCGATCAGCCTGCCGAAGTACGCCCGCATCTCCTGGTTGGAGCGGATGATCTCCTCGGCGGTGTACTTGGTCAGCGACATGAAGTGGTCGCACCAGCTACCGAACTTGGGGTGGTCCTCGATCGGGATGCCGAGCAGCTCGCAGATGATCCGCAGCGCCATGGGCCGGGCCAGGGCGGCGTTGAGGTCCACCGGCTTGGGCGCCACCTCCATGGCGTCCAGCAAGTCGGTCACCACGCGGTTGATGGTCGGCCGCAGCTTCTCCGAGCGCCGCGGGGTGAACGTCCGGTTGATCAGGTTCCGGATCGTGGTGTGCCGCGGCGGGTCCATGCTGATCACGCTGTTGGAGTCGGGCTCGACCAGTTGCGCGCGCGGCGCGCCCTCACGGAACAGCGCCTCCCGGCTGAACCGGTGGTCCGACAGCACCGTCTTGACGTCCTCGTAACGGGTGATGAGCCAGGCCGGATGCCCCGTCGGCAGGGCGATGGGGCAGACCGGCTGTTCAGTGCGGAGCTTGGCGTACTCGCACGGCGGCTCGTGGGGGGAGGTGCGGGGGATCGGGTAGCGGTACTGCGGGTCGTGCGGGGTGGCGGTGCCTGTCATGTCAATGCCTTCCGACGGGACGGATGAACGGGTGACCTGACCGGGGTGCGGGGTACGGAGCCGTGGGACCTGGCCGTGTGGGCGGGCGGCCGGAGGGCGGGCAGGGGGCGCGGGACAGGACGGTGCCACGGCGGCGCGGCGGGCCGGGGACCGCCGCCGGCGGCGGCGCGGCAAGGCCAGTCTGTCCGGAATCGACGACACGCCCCTGACACACCCGTGTCAGGGCGATCTCAGCGGCGGCTCAGGAAACGCCTCCGGGCGCCCTTCGAGGTGATGGGCGCCCGGGAGGGGAGGAACGTCGGTCAGTCCTTGGTGTCGAGGTACTCCGCGAGCCGGCGGACCGTCTCGGTGGCGACGATGGCGTGGCCCCTGGTGTTCAGGTGCAGCCCGTCGCGGGCGTAGATGTCCTCCGTGCCGCACGGGTGGCTGGGCAGGTCGACGTAGAGGCAGCCCATGCGGAAGGAGACCGCCCTGGTGTGCTCGGCCAGCACCGCGAGCCGCTCCTTCATGACCGCCCGGTACTTCTCCGGCACGTGCGGCGAGCTGGTGATGTCGAACAGCCCCATGGTGACCACCGTGCAGCCCGTGCTGCGCAGCGAGGAGATCATCCGGGCCAGCTCGGTCTGCACCGCGTCCGGGTCGAAGGTGCGGCCCAGGATGTCGTTGCCGCCGGCCAGCACCACGGCCAGGTCCGGTCGGAACTCCAGTGCGGGGTCGAGCTGGGTGGACCTGACCTTGGACGCGACCAGGTCCCGGACGCCCAGGTTGCGGTACTCCAGGTCGGGTTGGATCCGCCTGAGCGCCGTGGCCAGGCGGTCGGCCCAACTGGCGTCCCGGTAGCCCGGTATCGCCTCCCGGACCCCCTCGGCGATGCTGTCCCCCAACACCACGTACCGCTGCCACGGGGCCTTCGCCAGCAGGCTGTCCATGGCCTCCTCGGTCAGACAGTGCGGGTCGGCCAGTTCCAACGCGATGTCAACGGGTTCCGGCTGGGTGCTCGTCATGTCGTTCCCTCTCCTCGTCAGGTCCCGGGCCTCGGGGTACTCCGGGGGGACCGGGCGCGCAGGCACCGGGGAGCGTGGGTACCCCGGCCTCGGATCGTGCGGAGTTGCTGGACTCCCTGGGTATACGGCGTGCCGGGCCCCGCCCCCCGCGGCCGGCAGCACCGGTCGCTCAGCGGGCCGGGGCCTGCTGCGACGCCCCCTGGGCGCCGGTCTTGTCCCCGCCGTTTCCGGCGGGGGCCGGTGCGGCCTGGAAGACCAGACCGATCGCGGCCACACCGGTCAGCAGCGCGGCGATCCCGCAGAAGGCGTAGACCGTGCCGAAGTCATCGACGCTGATCGCCTTCCCACTGAGCATGGTCGCCATGGACGCGATGCCGATCGCGCCACCGATCTGCCGCGCCGTCTGGTTCAGCCCCGTGGCCCCGGCGAAGCGCAGCGGGGAGACCGACAGGGCCGCCGCCGTCGAGGTCCCGGTGGTGACGGCGCCCATGGCGATGCCGGCCAGGGTGCCCAGCGGCAGCCAGTACGCCAGGAACATCGAGTCCTCGGGGAGGGTGAACGCCAGGAACAGACCGGTCGCGCCCAGCAGCACGGAGCCGGCCATCACCACCACGCGCACCCCGTACTTGGTCTGGAGCTTGCCCACGTACAGCGCGGTGAGGGTGGCGGCGATCGCCCCCGGTGTCATCGCCAGGCCGGCCTTGAGCTCGGACCACTCCCATGCCGAGGTCACGTACAGCACGCCGACCAGGAGCCAGGCGTACAGGCAGGCGCCGTAGAAGAACGAGGCCACGTTGGACAGGGCGAAGGTGCGGCTGCGCCACAACGAGGTCTCCACGGCCGGGACCGCGTGGCGGGAGGAGCGCCACAGGGTCAGGCCCAGGGCCAGGGCGCCGCCGCCGATGCACAGCCAGGTCCTGGCGTTGCCCCAGTCCCAGTCGCTGCCCTTGGAGATGCCCAGGCACAGCAGGCCGACGGCGGTGCCGAGCAGCACGGTGCCCACCACGTCGGGCAGCCTGCTCCCCTCGGGACGGGTGGTCCGGGGGATGATGCCGGCGCAGAGCAGCAGGCCGAGGCCGAGCGGAACGTTGATCAGGAACAGCGAGCGCCAGCCGAACGCGTCCACCATCACGCCGCCGAGCGAGGGCCCCACCGCGGCGGCGAGGGCGGAGGCGGCGCTCCACTGGCCGATCGCGGCCCGGCGGCGTTCCGGCGGGGTGTCGACGAGGACGATGGCGAGGGAGGCCGGAATCATCGCCGCGGCACCGGCGCCCTGGAGGGCTCGGGCGGTGAGCAGCAGGGGCAGGTTGGGGGCGAGCGCACACAGCAACGACATCAGGGTGAAGCAGCTCATGCCGCCGATGAACAGCGACCTCCTGCCGACCACGTCGGCGACGCGGCCGGCCGGCGCCAGCAGCGCGGCGAACAGGGTCGCGTAGATGGTGATCACCCATGACAGGTCCGCTAAGGCCGCGTCCTCGAAGTCCTCGGCGAGGTCGGGTATCGCCAGGTTGACGATGGTGACGTCGAGGACGGCCAGGAACGTCGCGCCGGATGCGAGCAGCAGCAGCGGAAGGTAGCCGCGCCGCGCGGCCTCCGCTGTGCCGGGGGACGGTTGACTCATCATGCCTCCTACATACCGATGGTCGGAATGTATTGCGTACGGCGCGGGCACGTCAACGGCCCACGGCGCGCGGGGGGTTGCCGGAGCAGGGCCGGGGCGGCACGGGGAGAACGACGGCCGGGGCGGGCCGGGGCGCGGCGGCTGGCACGGGGGGCGGAGCGCGGCGGTCGGGCCTCGTGCGCGGACGGTGGCGCCCCGCCCGGTTCGAGGTGGGCGTCAGGGGGCTCGCCGACTACCCGGGGGAGGCGTACCGGGTAGCCGACTCACGGGCGTTGACGGTAGTGACCGGGCTCTCGCAGTGCCCTGGACGAACGGTCAAACACCGTTCTCCGCCTCCGCCAGGCAGCGGCGGGGACGCGCGGCGCGGTCAGCCTCCGTCCGCTCCGGCGCGGTCAGCCCGGGCGCCGTCGCCGCGGTGGTCGAGGACGAGCCCAACGGGCCCGCACCGAGGAGGACCCCGCCCCGTCGGGGGTCGGGGCGGGGGGCTGGGGTGCTCCGGGCGGCCCCGGGAGTCAGCCCTGGTTGACCAGGGAGCCGTCCACCGACAGGGCGGTGAACAGCAGGCGCAGCTCCTCGAGGGTCTCCCGGTGCAGGCGGTCCTGCTGGTCCTCCTCACACCGGGCCAGGGCCATCGCGGACTCGCAGATGGAGCCGTACAGGATGGTGGCCAGCGGATCGACCGGACGGGCCGCGATGCGACCCTCGTCCATCGCCCGGGCGACCGCCGCCCGGACCAGGTCGAAGCAGCCGGAGCGGATCTCCCGCAGCACCAACCAGCCCAGCGCGCTCGGCGCGTCGAGCTGGGTGATCTGCTGGACCGCCGGGTCCATGGACACCTCGAGGAACGCGCGGCAGCCCTCGAACACCGCCGACCAGGAGTCGTCCTGGCTCGCCCGGTAGGCGGCGGCCACCGCGGCGGCGATCCGCTCCTGTTCTCCCGCGCAGACCACCCGGAAGAGCTCTTCCTTGTTCTTGAAGTGGTGGTAGAGGGCGCCCTTGCTCACCCGGGCCCGTTCGCACACGGCTTCCAGGGAGGTGGCGGCGTACCCGTCCTGCGCGAACAGCTCCCTGGCGGCGTTGACCAGGTCGGCGGCTGTGGCTTCACTGCGCTCCCGCTGGGTCCTGCGGGGAATGCGAGGGTGGCGGGAGACGGTCATGTATACGATTCTCCTCGCCTGCAGACGACCAGTGAACAGCGTGACCGGCTCGCCACCGCGATCTGGCCGTGCCCGACGCCCGTGGCCCGTCAGGCCCGTGTCGCGATCCGGGCACACCGGCCGCATAACATACCGACGTTCGGATTTTACGGTTCCCGTACTCGGCGAGTCAACGAGTTCATCACTCAATGACTTCTTCGGCCCAGGGTCACGTGGGCCCCCAGCCGGCGGACCACCTCGGCCGCCGCGACGGCGTGCCCCCGGCCGCTCCACTGCCGCCCGTCCCCGTCGTAGACGTCCGCCTCGGCACCCGCCGGGTGACCCGCCAGGTCAACGTGGAGCGCGCCGTGCCGCAGCGACACCACCGCGGTGCGTTCGACCAGCAGCCGCAGCCGGTCGCGCAGGCGGTTCCGCTCCTCGACCGGCACGACGTCCGTGCGGGTGACGTCGAACGGCGACACCGTCAGCACCTCGCAGCCGACGTCCCGCAGCGGCGCCACGATCCGGCTCAGCTCCATCTCGAAGGCGTCGGCGTCGAACGAGCGGCGACGGACGTCGTCCGTACCGCAGAACACGGCCGCCAGGTCACAGGTGAAGTCCAGTGCGGCGGCGAGCTGCTGCGACCGCACCTGGGCGACGACCACTCCACGCTTGGCCAGGTTGAGGTGGGCCAGGTCCGGTCGGACGGCTCGTAACGTCCCGGCGACCCGCTCCGTCCACGACGTCAGGGCGCCTCCCCGGACCCCACGCCGCGCCACCGTCGCGCCACCGTCACCCAGGACCACGAACCGGCGCCACCCGGCACCGGCGAGCAGCCGCCCCGCCTCGCCCGCCCGCAGACCGTGGGGGTCCACCTGGTGCCCCGTGCTTGGCCTCGTCGCCATCGCCGTCTCCTCCACGAAGAGTGCTGGTACCGGCGCGACGGGCGTCTCCACCGCGCCGGGCCGGGCGCCCCGCCCGGCGACCGACCCGAGCCTAGGCCGTATCGAACACGCCTTTGACTGCACTCCGCGTCGCGAGGGACGATCCCTCTTGACGCGCCAGCACTCCGGCCGACGCAAGCGGAACCCAAGGGTCGGTCGATCACGACTCGAGGCCGCTTACAGGGGGAGATGGATGATGAGGCAGTCCCCTGTCCACTCGGACCTGACGCAGTGTCGATCCACCCTGTAAGACCCGCTGCCACCGTGGCTTGGAGGATGCCGACGCGTACCCCCGCTGCTCCCACGCCGGGCGGGCGGTCCGCCTTTCGGGCCGCACCAACGCCGTACCGCCGATCGGGCCGGTCACTCGCCGGTCGCGCTGCCGAAAGGGGCGGAACACGATATGCAGGTCAACATTCTCGGGTCGCTGGAAGTGGTGGACGAGGGCATCTCGCTCAGCATCCCGGGTGAGAAGCTCCGGGCCATCCTCGCCGTCCTGGCGCTCACCCCCGGCAGCCCCGTGTCCCGCGATGATCTCATAGACGAGCTGTGGGCGGAGGAACCTCCCCGCAACGCGGAGAACTCCCTCCAGGGGCACATCGCCAGACTCCGCAGAATCCTCGCCGAACGCACCGGTCGGGAAAGTCTGCGCTCCATCATCCAGACGTCCTACTCCGGCTACACCCTTGCCATTCCCACCCATGACGTGGACGCCCTCCGCTTCTACGACCTCGTGCTGCACGCGGAGACCGTGCACGAGGAGCATCCCCGGCGCACCGTGGTGCTGCTCACCGAGGCGCTGCGGCTGTGGCGCGGACCGGCGCTGCTGGACGCCGGCCACGGCATGATCTGCCGGATGGCCTACGCCCGGCTCGCCGAGACCCGGCTCACCGCCCGCGAACAGCTCTTCGACGCCAAGCTCAAGCTGGACATGCACCGTTCCGTCATCACCGAACTCGAACAGCTCCACGCGCAGTACCCGCTGCGTGAGCGGTTCTGCGAGCAGTTGATGACCGCGCTGTACCGGTCCGGCCGGCAGGCCGACGCCCTGGACGCCTACCACCGCACCCGGCAGCGTCTCGCCCAGGACCTGGGCCTCGAACCCGGCCAGGCGCTGCGGGCCAAGTTCCACGAGATCCTGCGCCAGGACCCCGCCCTGCTGTGACGCTCCCCCGGCACGGCGGGAGCCCCGGGGACCACCGCGGTCCGGACCCGGGACGGTCCGGACCGCAGCGCCCCTACACGGACTTGGTCACCCTCAGCACCTGCCAGATCGCCCCGAACCTGGCCCGGCCGTGGAAGGCGAGGTACTCGGGGAGCACCAGGTGCGGGTTCCACTTCTCCTTGTAGGCGAGCTGGCTCGCCGCCGGGTACACCTTCTCCCCGTGGTCGGCGAGGAACCGCATGAACCTCGCGGTGCCCCGGCTCGCCGAGGAGACCTCGTGGTCCGGTGAGAGGCTGGTGAACGGGGTGAAGCCGAAGTGCAGCCATTCGGCCCCCTCGTTCTTGAACGTCTCCATGGCCTGGAGGTTGATCGCCTCCATCACCCCGGGGGCGACGCTGGGGACGCGCCGGCTCAGGTCGTGGAGCCATCCCGGACGGGAGCCGTACGCCGGTGAGTAGGAGATGTACGCCACCGGAACCCCCTCGACCCGGCCGAGGAGCAGGCGGCGCTCCCGTTGGGCCGGCCCGCCGCACTGTCCCACCAGGAACTCGATCTCCTTGACGTGGCGGCCCTTGCCGCGCAGCCACTGGCGGTCGATCGTCTCGATGTCCTGCTGGCACTTCTCCAGGGGCACCTCACTGACCTCGAGCCCGCTCCGCCTGGCGCGGGATATCTTGTTCCGCAGCTTCATGAAGCGGGTGCCGCGCAGGGTGAACTCGGGCAGGTGCACCGAGTAGGAACCGCCCACCTGGTTGACCGTGAAGCCGGACTCCGCGTACAGCTCCGCGTCGGAGCGCTGGAGCTGGATCGCCACCACCCGCCGCCGCTGTTCCCCGGCGAAGTCGAGGAACGCGGTCAGCAGCGCCGCCTGGTCCTCGGGGGCCGCGAACGGGCCGCCGAACTGGATCAGGTAACGTCCGGCTCGGCGATAGGCCACCACTCCGTCCACGGCCCGGGTGGTGAAGTACTCGTTGCCGGTGTTCAGCGCCAGGAAGGCACTCGGGTTCTCACCGTGTGCCCGCAGGCAGTTGAGAACCGCGTCGAAGCTGGTGCCCTCGTCCACAGTGGTCATGTTCGCTCCTCCTGCCGTCGCGCCGACGCCGGTGAGGCCTACCGGTGCCCGCTGGAACCGCCGGGGGCTCCGGTGCAGCTCGCCAGGCCGGCCGGCCCCGGGCCGCGGTGCCGTCCGCCCGGACGACCACGCTCCTCCTTCGCTCTTGCACCCCGCTGACGGGGCGGTCTCAGTGCGGTCTCCGAAGGTTTTCAGGTGCTGCTGAGAGAGTTCTCGCCGACGCACCGCATGTCGCATATGCCCGTGCCGCTCGCAAGGGCAGGAGAAAGCGGAGGAAAGCGTGAGCAGCCTCGAGTTGTCGGCACCGGTGTCACGCCGACGGGATCCCGCCGCGTCCGCCCCGCCCCGCCGGGCCGGTCAGGACGTTCGCACCTACCTCTCCTACATCGACGGCAAGGGGGTGCCGAGCACCGACTGGGTGTACGTCGTGGACGCTGCGGCTCTGCTTGAGGACGCGTTCTCGAGCCTGACCCTGAAGCGGAAGCTGGAACAGGGACGGGTTCCCGCCCAGGACCTGCCCGCCAGCATCGTGGGCCGGGTCGCCAAGGCGGACCGGGCCACGGTGCAGCTCGCGGTGGAGGCGGCCTCCCGGGCGGCCCCGCAGTGGGCGGCCTTCCCCCTGGAGACCCGGTTGACCGCGGTCGGCGCGGGCATCCACCGCAGGCTCGCGGAGAAGGCGGAGGAGATCACCGAGATCCTGGTCCAGGAGGGGCACCCGCTGGCCCTGGCCCGCTGGCAGGTCTCGGGCATGCTCGAGTGCTTCGGCCCGGAGTCGCTCGGCTTCTACCGGTCGCAGATGCACCAGGAGTTCCGGCACGACGGGCGGCGGATCGTGGTGCGCCGGCAGCCGGACGGGGTGGTGTGCCTGAACCCGCCGCAGAACGCGCCGTTGTCCAGCGCCCTGCTCGGGGTGAACGCGGTGATGGCCGGCAACGCGCTGGTGGTCCGCGCCCCGCGCAGCGGCCCGCTCGGGGTGATGTACGTGCTGCACGAGGTGGTGGCCCCGGTGCTGGAGGAGGTCGGTGCCCCGCCCGGCACGCTCAACGTGGTCTGCGGCGACCCGGCCCCGATGCTCACCGCCTGGCTGGAGAGCCCCGCGGTGGACGACATCATGTACTTCGGCAACAGCGAGAACGGCATGAAGTTCCAGGAGCGCTGCGTCGCCGCCGGCAAGAAGCCCATCCTGGAGCTGGCCGGCAACGACGCGGTGGTGGTCTGGAAGGACGCCGACCTGGAGCTGGCCGCGGAGGCGCTGACCGAGAGTTTCTACGGTTCGGGTCAGCTCTGCATGATCCCCAACCAGGTGGTGGCGCACCCGGACGTCGTCGATGAGCTGGTTGCCCTGCTGGCCCGGAAGGTCGGCCACATCCGCCCCGGACACCCCGGGGAGGAGGACGTGCTGCTGACGCCGGTGCTGCGGAACGAGAAGTTCTTCGACTGTCTGGACGACGCGCTGGCCAGGGGCGCCGAGTTGGTGTGCGGCGGGCACGCCATGCAGATGGACGAGACCCGGGACACCGCCGGCATCTTCCTGGAGCCGACGGTGGTCCTGGTGCGCGGCCTGGCGGGGGCCCGCGAGGTCAAGGCGGTCCGCCACGAGACGTTCTTCCCACTGCTCCCGGTGATCGCGGCGGAGCCGGCCGACGACGACGTCCTGCTGGAGCGGTTCATCGACTACGTCAACAGCAACGAGTACGGGTTGCGGAACTCGCTGTGGGCGCGGGACCCGCAGGTGGTGGACCGGTTCGTGTCCCGGGTCACCACCGGTGGCCTGTTGAAGGTGAACGACTCGCACATCGGCTTCCTGTCCTACCTGCCCACGCACGGCGGCACCGGCCTGACCGGCGGTGTCTTCGGCGAGGCCAACTACCCCATCCTGCGCACCTCGCACGTCCAGGGCGTGGCGGTGGCCGCCCCCGGCACCCGCCCCCGGGACTCCGTCTTCGGCGCCTGGCACGCGATGCGCAACGGCAGCCGCTGACCGCGCGACCGGCCCGACGGGCCACGCCACCGGGCCGTTCGACCGCACCCCCGGGGCACCGGCGCGCTCCCCGGCCGCCGGCGGCACCCGGGTCACGCCCGCCCACCCCTCCAGGAACCGAGGAAAGCCCATGCGCTCGTTGGAAGCCGCCAAGGATGTCTGCGAATCGTTCCTGCCCGGACTGCTCGACGACCTCGCCGCGATCCCGCTCGCCGAGTTGGAAGCCCCGAAGAGTCCCGCCATGGACCGCTTCCGTGCCCGTGGCGGACCGGGTCTGGTGATCCCCAAGGAGTACAAGGGGGGTGGGGCCGACCCGGTCCAGGCGCTCGCGGTGACCCGCGCCCTGGCCTCGCGGGCGCCGTCGCTGGCCGTCGGCACCACCATGCACCACTTCTCCGTCGCGACCCTGTTCACCCTCGCCGACAGCATCCAGAGCAGCGGCATGGAATGGGCGCTGCTCGAGGGGATCGCCGAGCAGGGGCTGCTGGTCGCCTCGGGGTTCGCCGAGGGCCAGCCGGGCCGGGGCATCCTGACCCCCACCATGACCGCGAGCAAGGCCGAGGGCGGTTTCCTGATCAACGGCGCCAAGAAGCCGTGCAGCCTGGCCCACTCGATGAGCCTGCTCACCGCGAGCGTGTCGCTGCCCACCGACGACGGCGGTGAGCAGATGGCCGTGCTGCTGGTGCCCCGGGAGACCGAGGGGATCAGTGTCCACCCGTTCTGGGGGACCAGGACCCTGGCCGGTGCGGAGAGCGACGAGGTGCGGCTGGAGAACGTCTTCGTCGACGAGCAACTGCTGATGCGCACCGAGCTCGGCGAGGCCGGGGAGCTGGACCAGCTCCAGACCGTGGGCTTCATCTGGTTCGAGCTGCTGATCTCCGCCTGCTACCTGGGCATGGTCAGCACCCTGGTGGAGAGGGTGCTGGTCCGGGGCCGGGGCAGCGACTCGGACCGGGCGCGGTTGGTGGCCCGGCTGGAGACCGCGCAGCTCCTGCTCGAGGGCACCGCCCGCATGATCAGGGACGGCGAGGCCGACAACGCCGGCCTCGCCAAGTCGCTGGTCGCCAGGTACGCGGCCCAGGACGCGCTGGGGGACGCCCGCAACCGCGCGGTGGAACTGCTCGGCGGTATGGCGTTCATCGGCTCGGACGAGGTGTCGTACCTCGCCGCCGCCTCCCACGGGCTCTCCTTCCACCCGCCGTCCCGGGACAGCTTCACCGGGCCGTTCCTGGACCACGTCGCGGGCCGGCCGCTCCGTCTGACCTGAGGGAGAAACATGAGTATCACGCCGACCACGCGGCCCGCGTCCGGGGCCGCGTCACCAGCCACCGCCGACGTCCCGGGCCGTGAGGAGCTGGGACGGCTGTACCGCACCCGGCTCAACAAGGGCCGCGCCGTGCTCGGCGAGATGTTCGGCGGCCACATCGAGGTGGCTTCCGAGGGTGCCTGGGTCACCACGAGCGAGGGTAAACGATTCCTCAACTGCGGTGGCTACGGCGTGCTGCTCACCGGCGCCCGGCACCCCACGGTGCTGCGGTACGTGACCGAGCAGCTCGGCCGGCACCCCGTGGCCACCAGGATCTTCCTCGAGCCGCAGGCCGCGCTCGCCGCCGACGACCTGGTCTCGATCTGCCCGCCCGGCCTGGAACGCGTGCACTTCGCGCTGTCCGGCGCGGAGGCCGTGGAGACCGCGATCAAGATGGCCCGCACCCACGGCAAGCGCCGGCTGGTCGCCATGCGCGACGGCTACCACGGCAAGACCATGGGCGCGCTCAGCCTCACCGGCAAGGACGTCTTCCAGGAGCCGTTCCGGCCCCTGCTGTCCCTGACCACCCACGTGCCGTTCGGTGACACCGGGGCGCTGCGCGCGGTGTTGGCCGACTCGGGGGGCGAGGCGTGCGTGGTGGTCGAACCGGTCCAGGGCGAGGCCGGTGTGGTCATCCCACCGGACGGCTACCTGCGCGCCGTGCAGGAGCTGTGCCGCCAGTACGACGCGTTCTTCGTGCTCGACGAGATCCAGACCGGCATGGGCCGGCTCGGCTCCTGGTGGGGAGCGGACTTCGAGGACGTCACCCCCGACGTGCTGCTGGTCGGCAAGGGCCTCAGCGGCGGGGTGGTCCCGGTCTCGGCCGCAGTGGCCACCCGCGAGGCGTTCTCCGTCTTCGACAAGGACCCCTACCTGCACACCTCGACGTTCTCCCAGGTGCCGCTCGCGATGGCCGCGGCCCGCGGGTCCATCGCCGCGATGCGCGAGGACGGGCTGGTGGAGCGGGCCAGGGAACTCGGTGACGAACTGCTGCCGAACCTCGGCGCCATCGTCCGCGGCCACTTCGGCGACGCGGTCCGCGAGGTGCGCGGGCGCGGACTGCTGCTGGGCATCGAGTTCGCCGAGCCGGGACCCGCCGGGGACCTGTTGATCGAGCTCGCCCTGCAGGGCGTGGTCGCCAACCACTCGCTCAACTCCCACCTGGTCCTGCGGCTCACCCCGCCCGCGGTCCTGACCAGGGACGACGTGGACTTCCTCTACGCGGCAGTTGACCGCGCCTGCCAGATGCAGGCAGCCCGGTACGCACCCACATCAGAAGGTGGCTGAAACCCATGCGCAGCGCACACCTGACCGTTCGCGTCGACGACATCGATCCGGGTACCGCCTTCGACCGGATCAAGGACTTCTCGCGCTATCCGGAACTCAGCGATGTGGTGCGCTCGGTCACCGTCCACGAGGTGACCGACGACGAGGAGAGCAGCGACTGGGAGGTGTACTTCCGCAACGGAATCCTCACCTGGAGCGAGGCGGACCGCTTCGACCGGGACGCGCTGCGGATCTCCTTCAGCCAGTTGGACGGCGACTTCGCGGACTTCTCCGGGACGTGGCAGATCACCCCGGACGCCGACGGCTGCCTGGTGGCGTTCACCGCCGAGTTCGACTTCGGCATCCCCAGCCTCGCCGGAATCCTGGACCCGGTCGCCGAACGGGTGCTGAAGGAGACCATCGCCCGGGTGGTGGTCAGCCTCTTCGAGACGGCGGCCGTGGTCGGAGACGACACCCTCGCCCGCGCGGTCGCCGCCGCGCCCGTGGCCGCCGGGGGGCGCTGACATGGACGGGAAGAACCACTTCGAGACCCCCACCACCTACCGGTTGCTGCGGGCGGAGTACGGGCTCGGCCTGGTCGTGGCCAGCACCCTGTTCTTCGTCCACCTGGGGGACATCAACTGGTGGGCCTTCGCCGGGCTCTTCGTCTACATCGACCTCATCGGGTACATCCCGGGGGCGATCGTCTACCACCGGAGCAAGGACAAGCAGATCTCCAAGGTCTACTACGTCCTCTACAACACCATGCACAGTCTGGTCACCCAGGGTCTGGTCACGCTGCTGTGGATCTGGCTGTGGGGTCCGGAGTGGGCGCTGCTGGCCCTGCCCATCCACCTGTGCGGTGACCGTGCGCTGTTCGGGAACTTCCTGAAGCCCTTCGCCCTGCACTTCGAACCGGTCGCCCACCCCGCCTACCTGCGGTTCCGCAGCGAGTTCGAGGCAGCAAGCACCGACCGCGCCCTGCTCGTCGAGCAGGTCGATACGAGGAGTTGACCGTTGACCGACCAGAAGATCCCTGCCGAGGCCGACTGGGAGAACGCCCCCTCGCTGGTCGACGGGGCCATGAGCCTTGAGCTGACCGCGGCCTCCTGCAACCTCCAGTACTGGCTCCGCGCGGTCCCCCAGGGAACGTTGCGCGGCAATGTGCTGGGCCACGCCGACGACGTCGGCACCCCGGAGATCACCAGCCGGCCCGGGCCGTTGAACGACGCGCTCACCCAGGAGCTGGCGTTCCGGTCGATCGCCGAGGAGAAGGCCACCCGGGCCATCTCCTACCTGGTGGCGCTCGCCCCCGACAACGACTCCATGGAGTTCTACGCCACCCAGCTCATGGACGAGGCCCGGCACGCCATGGTCTTCCGCAGCCACCTGCTGGACCTGGGCATCCCCCAGGCCGAGCTGTGGCAGTCCATCGAACGGCTGGCCCGCGAGGACAAGGACGGCATCCTGGTGCCGCTCGAGGACCTGGGCCTGCGGGTGCTGCGCGACGAGAGCGACTTCATCGGCGGGGTCGTGGTGCTCACCATCCTCGTCGAGGGCGTGCTCGCACCCGCCGCCGAACTGAGCGAGCGCAAGTGGAAGATCTTCGATCCGGCGGCGTCCGAGATCGAGCGCGGGGCAGCGATCGACGAGATCCGGCACCTCACCGTCGGCAGCTCCATCGCCCGCGAGTACCTGCTGAAGCACCCCGAGGAGAAGGACCGCATCCTCGAGCTGATCAACAGCGGCCGGCACCTGTGGAAGGACCTGCCGGCCCAGGCGATGATGGAGCGCCGCGAGGGCCTGTTCCAGCAGGGCATCGAGGAGCACGGGCACCTGCTCGGGGACTACGAGGTGTGGCCGGGCCGACGCCTGGTGGACACCACCCCGGACGAGCGCATCGCCACCGCGCACGAGTGGGCCGACCGCATGCAGCAGCAGCGACTGGTGTACATGGGCCTGGAGGAAGCGCTGTGACCGATGTCGAGCGCCCGGCGGCGGCCAACAGCGGGACGCTGTCCCACACCGGCAGTTTCGAGGAGATCTCCAAGCTGGTGCGGGACGCGGGGCTGATGGATGTCCGGCCCGGCTACTACACGTACAAGATCACGGTTAACGCGCTGCTGCTCATCGGCTCCTGGGCGCTGTTCGTGGTGGTGGGCGACTCGTGGTGGCAGATGGCCGTCGCGGTCCTGCTGGCGTTCGTCACCACCCAGACCGACCTGATCGGGCACGACGCCGGCCACCGGCAGCTCTTCCGCACCAAGCGCGGCAACGAGGTGGTCGGCTACATCCACGGCAACGTGCTGTCCGGGGTGAGCTTCGGCTGGTGGGTGGGCCACCACACGCAGCACCACAACTACCCCAACCACCTGTCCAAGGACCCGGACATCCTGCGCCGTCAGGTCATCTTCACCGCCAAGCACCGCGACCGGCGCACCGGGGCCCTGGCCAGGTTCATCGTGCGGCACCAGGCGTGGATGTTCTACATCACCATCATGATGGAGGGCCTGCGGCTGCACCTGTCCGGGTTCATCGCGGCCCGCCGGGGCGCCCTCAAGCGCTACAAGAAGACCGAGCTGACCGTCCTCACCCTGCACCTCGCGGTGTACCTCGTCGCCGTCTTCTGGGTGATGTCCCCGGTCAAGGGCGTGCTGTTCATCCTCATCCACCAGGCCCTCTTCGGCCTCTACATGGGCCTGCTGTTCGCCCCCAACCACAAGGGGCTGCCGGTGCGGGACGGGGACAAGGAGGAGTGGGACTGGCTGACCCGGCAGGTCGTCACCTCCCGCAACCTCATGCCCAACCGGATCACCCACTTCCTCTACGGCGGGCTCAACTACCAGATCGAGCACCACCTGTTCCCGTCGATGCCGCGCAGCAACCTGCGCCGGGCCCACCCGCTGGTGAAGGACTACTGCCTGCGCAACGGCCTGCCCTACGTCGAGTGCACCATGCTCAAGTCGTACCTCGAGGTCTCCGACTACCTCGCCGAGGTCAGCGAGGACGTGCGCCGGCTGGAGAACCCGCGGGTCGCCGCGCAGGGCGCGCAGTGAGCGCCGGCCGGGCCGCCGTGGTCTGCGGCCTCGGTACCTGGCTGCCCCCGCGGGTGGTCACCAACGACGACCTGTCGCAGGTCCTGGACACCAGCGACGAGTGGATCCGCAGCCGCACCGGGATCGGCCAGCGCCACGTCGCCGACCCCACCATGGCCACCTCGGACCTGGCCGTGGAGGCCGGCGGACGGGCCATGAAGTCGGCCGAGGTGGACTCCGTGGACGCGGTGGTCCTGGCCACCACCACCCCGGACCGGCCCTGCCCGGCCACCGCGCCGCTGGTCGCCTCCCGCCTGGGCCTCGGCACGGTCGCGGCGTTCGACGTGGTGGCGGTCTGCACCGGCTTCCTGTACGGGCTCGCCACCGGCGCCGGAATGATCGCCACCGGCGGCGCCGAACGGGTGCTGGTGATCGGCGCGGACACCTTCTCCACCATCCTGGACCCCCACGACCGCTCCACCAGGGCGATCTTCGGGGACGGGGCGGGGGCGGTGGTGCTCCGCGCCGGCCAGCCGGACGAGGACGGCGCCCTGGGCGCGTTCGACCTCGGCAGCGACGGCACCGGCAGCGAACTCATCGTGATCCCGTCCGGCGGTTCCCGGGACCCCCGCAGGGACCCGGACCGGCCGGCGGAGGGAGACGCGGACCCGTACTTCCGGATGGCCGGCAAGTCCGTGTTCCGCAACGCGGTGGAACGGATGACTGCCTCGGCCCGCAAGACCATGACCGACGTGGGCTGGTCCACGCCCCCCGACGTGCTCGTGGCGCACCAGGCGAACCTGCGCATCCTGCACGCGGTCGCGGACCGCGTCGGCATCGCCAGGGACGCCTGCGCCGTCAACCTCGACCGGGTCGGCAACACCGCCGCCGCCTCCATCCCCCTGGCCCTGGCCGACGCCACGCTCAGCGGACTGCTGCGACCGGGGCACCGGCTGCTGATGACCGCGTTCGGCGGCGGCCTGGCCTGGGGGTCCTGCACCATGCGCTGGCCCGCGGTGACCCCCGGGTAACCCGTCCCGGGGTGACCCGCGGGGCCCCGTTCCCAGGGCGGCCGTCCCACTCCCCCGCGCCCGCCCCACAACCCGATCCCCCAACACCCTCTTCAGGAGCCTGACATGAGCGACGTCTACAACCGCCTGGTGGAACTGATGACCGCCGAGTTCGGCTTCGAGGCCGACGAGATCAAGCCCGAGGACACGTTCAACGACCTGGAACTGGACTCGCTGGCCCTGGTGGAGCTGACCATGGCGGTCTCCGCCGACCTGGGCGTGAAGATAGGCGACGACGACCTCGGGCCCGACGACTCCATCGAGCGTGCCGCCCAGATCATCGAGAGCAAGATCGGCGCGTCGCAGGGCGCCGCCTGATGGAGCCCGACCGCACTCCGTTCCACGCCGCGATCACCGGAGTCGGCCTGGTGACCTCGGCCGGGATCGGGGTGTCCGCCGCCTGGGAGCGCGTCAGCGCGGGAACGGGCACCGCGGCCTCCCGGGTGCCGGCCCTGGCGGGCATGCCCGCCGACTTCGCGTGCTGGGTCCCCGACTTCAACGGCGCGAAGGCGGTCGGGCGCAAGAAGGCGTGGCGCCTCGACCGCTGCAACCAGTTCGCCATCGCCGCCGCGGCCGAGGCCCTGGCCGACTCCGGACTCGACCCGGCCACCTGGGACGGCGCCCGGGTCGGCGTGGTCCTGGGCAACGGCATCGGCGGCGCCGCCACCTGGGAGAAGCAGCACCGGACCCTGCTGGACCCGGAGCTCGGCCCGGAACGGGTGTCCGCGCTGCTCATCCCCATGCTGTCGGTCAACATGTCCGCCGGCTACGTGGCCATCGAGTGCGGCGCGAAGGGGCCGAACTTCGTCACCGCCACCGCCTGCGCCTCGGGCACCACGGCGGTGGGGATGGCCCGCGAGCTGCTCCGCTCCGGCCAGTGCGACGTGGTGATCACCGGCGGGACCGAGGCCCCGCTGGTCCCGTCGATCGTCACGGGCTTCAGCCAGATGGGAGCGCTGACCGAGCGGAAGACGGACCTTGCGTCCGCCTCCCGGCCGTTCGACGTGGACCGCGACGGCTTCGTCCCCGCCGAGGGCGCCGCGGTCCTGGTGCTGGAACGGGTCGAGCACGCCCGGGCCCGGGGGGCGGAGATCCACGCCATGGTCAGCGGGTACGGGGCCTCCGCCGACGCCCACCACGCGACGGCGCCCGACCCCGAGGGCCAGGGCGCCGAACGAGCGGTGCGCGCCGCCCTGCGGGACGCCTGCCTGCCCCCGGACGCGGTGGACCACGTCAACGCCCACGGGACCTCCACCCCGCTCAACGACGTCTCCGAGGCCCGGATGATCCGCCGGGTGCTGGGCGACCGCCCCGCGGTGAACTCCGTCAAGGGCGTGGTCGGGCACGCCCTCGGGGCGGCCGGCGCGATCGAGGCGGTGACCACCGCACTGACCGTCCAGCACGGGCTGATCCCGCCGACGGCCAACCTGGAGAGCCAGGACCCGGCGGTGGAACTGGACGTGGTGGCCAAGGCCCCGCGACAGACCCGGGTGGAGGTGGCGGTCAGCAACTCGTTCGGCTTCGGTGGGCAGAACGCGGTCCTGGTGCTGACGTCCGCTTAGGCGCGCCCGGCGAAGGGGCCGCGCCGGACGCGTCGGAGCCCGCCCGGCCAGTGCGCCCGGGCGGGCTTCGACGTCGGTCAGGCGGGCAGCTCCCCCTGCTTCACCGCGGAGACGAACGAGGACCACGCCTCAGCCGTGAAGACCAACGCCGGCCCTGCGGGGTCCTTGGAGTCCCGGACCGGGACCACACCGGGTTGGCTGGTCGAAACCTCGACACACTCACCGTTCTGAGCGCTGCGGCTGCTTTTGAACCATCCGGACGTGTATGCCTGCATCTCCCCTGCTCCCTTGCGGGTAGTTTCTGTGGCGACAGCTTTGACGAACTCCGTGCTGTCCCTGCGGACAACACGTCCGCGGGCCTTGCCGGCCGCGCGGCGGACCTCGACCGCGCACCCGGATGACACCACACATCCGGTGTTCTGACGGTCATTTGCCATCATCTGCCCACTACGGTGGTCAGGAGTCGTCAACTGGTAGCAACCCCAGGACACCCCCATGAGCCCTGACTCCACTGCTCTCCGCCGCGCACTGGCCAACCGGGTCACCGGTGGGGCGAAAGCGACGGACCCGGCCTGGCAGGCGGTCGCGGCCGTTCCCCGCGAGGTGTTCCTCGGCCAGCACCTCTACCGGCCGGCAGGAACGATGTGGGAGCCCGTCCACGTCTCCGACACCAGCGAGGACGAGTGGCTGCGCATGGCCTACTCCGACACCACGTGGGTCACGCAGGTCAACGGCGTCCACGCGGCCGACGCGCCCGGCCCGGTGTCCGGTGCCCCCACATCGTCCTCCACGCTGCCGTCCCTGGTGGTGCGCACCATGGAGGTCGCCGACATCGGGAAGGGCGACCGGGTGCTGGAGATCGGCACAGGCACCGGCTACTCCACCGCGCTCCTGTGCCACCGTCTTGGGGACGCCGGTGTGGTGTCGGTCGAGTATGACGCCGCTCTGGCCGCTGAGGCAGCCGAGCACCTGGCCGCGGCGGGATACGCCCCGACGCTGGTCACGGGGGACGGACTGCTCGGGTACCAGGCTGGCGCCGACTACGACGCCGTGATCTCCACGTGCGCGGTCCGCAGCATTCCCCCGTCGTGGCTGTGGCAGCTACGCGGCGGTGGGAGCATCACCGCGACGATCAGCGGGTGGATGCTCGCGTCCGGCATGATCCGGCTGACCATCGAAGAGGACGGCACGGCCATCGGCCGCTTCACCGGCGACCAGGTGGCGTACATGCTCGCCAGACCGCACGACCGCCCGCCGCGGCCGATGTTCTACCGCCATGAGGGCGATACCCGGCCGTCACAGGTGAATCCCGACCTGCTCGAGGACTGGACGGGGTGCTTCGTCTCCCAACTCGCCGCGCCCTCCGCGGAACTGGTGGGAACCAGCGACGGAGTCGCCCTGGTGGACGTCGCTACCGGGTCCCAAGCGTGGACGGAGCGCACGAGCGAGGGGTGGATGGTCCACCAGGATGGCCCGCTGCGCCTGTGGGACCAGGTGGAGGAGGCCCTGACGGTCTGGCTGGAGGCGGGCTCGCCGGATCAGGCGGCATTCGGCATGACCGTCACCGACTGGGACCAGGTCGTGTGGCTCGGCTCCGCGGACGGCCCGAAGTGGCGCCTGCCGACCTGACGAGCACGGGCGGGCCAGCGCCGGGGGCACATCGGCACCGGGTTCGCGCGGTGCTCTTGACCGCGCGAACCCGATCCACCACTTCGAGTGATGGCCGGCCCCGCGGCGGAACACCTGGCGAGGCGCACCGAGGCCCGCCCGGGCAGTGTGCTCGGGCGGGCCGTTTGTCATCGCCGTTGGGTGGCACGCGGGTACCGTTCCCGTAGGCGGCTGTACGGGAATCGAGGTGTTCCGAACGTGGCGCAGTGGTCCGACTACACCACCGGTGAACGGCTGAAGATCCTCCGGGGCAAGGACCTGACACAGGCCCAACTGGCCGAAAGAACCGGCCTCTCCGTCAAGACGGTGCAGAAGGCCGAGCAGGGCGGCACGGTTTCTCTGCCCACTCTCATGTGTCTGGCCGACGGACTGGGCACGGACGTGTCCGTGATCCTCGGCCAACAGGCTCCACGGCGTTCCATGGGCCAGGACGAACGCACGTCCCTGCGACGCATCGCGTCCGCGGTCCACGACACGGCTTCCGGCCTCCTGCACGCGGACTCGCTCCCTGCTGACGGTGATGAGCTGCGCCGCATCGCCGAGCGGTCGTGGTCGCTGTACTGGGCGGGACTGTACGTGGAGTTGGGCAGCCTCCTACCGCGACTCACCCAGGCCGCCGCGGCCACTCTGCGGCAGTCGCCAAGTGATCCCCGAGGTGTGGTTCGCGGCGTGCTCTCGGACGCTTACCAGATTGCCGGCTGCGTGGCCAACCTGCTGGGCGCCCGGGACCTGGCGTACGCGGCCGTGGGGCACGCACGGGCGGCCGCCGAACTGGCGGAGGACCCGCTGCGTGTCGCCCGGGTCGACTCGGCCCGGTCCTGGGTGTACCTGAGGGACGCCCGACTGGAACAGGCGGAACGCATCGCCGAGAAGGCCGCGCTCTCGGTGGAGCCGCGCTACTCGGACAACCACGCCGACCAGCTCACCGTGTACGGCAACCTGATGGTGTCCGCGGCGGTGGCCGCGTCCCGCCGAGGCGATTCCGTACGGTCGGGTGACTTCATGTCGCAGGCCCAGGCAGCCGGGGCACGGATGGGTCGCGATCAGCACTGTCACGGGGCGGTGTTCGGTCCTGCCACGGCGACCGCCGAGGCCGTGGGCATCAACCTGGCGCTGGGCGAGACCGGCAAGGCACTGCGCCTGATTGACGGGCTGCGTGACCTGTCCGGCCTGCCGAAGGCGGCACGGTACCGGCACCAACTCAATGTCGCGTTGGCGCAGTGCGACGCGAGGATGTGGGACGCCAGTCTGGACACGCTGCTGGACGTCTGCACCACGGCACCGGAGTGGGCCAGACACCAGGCTCTCCCCGGCGTGATCGTGCAGCGGGTGGGCGACGCTTCCACGGCTCGGGTCCGGAAACTGTCGCGCATCCTGGGGGTGTCGGTGTCCATGCGCTGACGTCTCCCACGTCGCATGGGAGCCAGAGGTCTCAGTCCGGCCTGCTCTGACCTTCTGTGGGAGTCCACCCCGCCGGGTTCCGGGAGTCCCACGGGCCGCTCATTCACTGTCTGTGCGTTCTTCCTCACGATTGAGCAACCGTGAGGAAGGAACCATCATGACCCGCAGAACCGCCCAGGACGCCCTCCGCCACTGCCATCTCGCCGAGGCGGCGGCGGGTTTCGCCAGTAGGCCCCTGGTGTCGCACGCGCCCACCGCCAGTGTGAGCAAGCCGGAGAAGCCACTGGATCGGCTCTCAGCCGAGGCCCGGGACGCACGCCCGGAGCGTGCGCTGTGAGCGGGCTGGGCGCACCCACCCCGACGGCGGGCACGACGGCCATCACGGTCTCCCGGGCAGCGGCCATCAGCCCGCCCGTCTACACCGAGACCCTTCCCCGGAGGCCGGAGAGCGCGTCCCGCGGCCGTCGCCTGACCGTGGCCGCCCTCAGCGCATGGGGACTGAGCGAGCTGGAGGACGCAGGCAACCTGATCGTCTCGGAACTCGTGGCAAACGCGGTGGAACACACCGCCTGCCCCAGCATCCGCGTCACCGTCAGCCGCCCCGCTCCGGGTCGGGTGCGTATCGCGGTCACCGACACCAGCAGCCAGGTACCCACGCCCGGAACCCCGTCCGACGAGGACGAGCACGGGCGGGGACTCCTCGTCGTCGCCAGCCTTGCCGCGGACGCGGGCACCGACCTCCTTCGCCGGGGCAAACGGGTGTGGGCCGAACTGGTCACCGAGGAGAACCAGCGCGAACCGTGGGCACAGCCCACCGGCGGATGCGCCGGACGTCCACGTTGAGTAACGACCGGCTCGGTAGCGGGACGCCCAGCGCCGCCCACTCTTCCGGTAGCCCAGCGAAGCACCAGGGCCTGCCCGGGCCATGCTGCCCGGGCAGGCCCCGACGTCGGTCAGGCGGGCAGCTCCCCCCGCTTCACCGCGGAGACGGACGAGGACCACACCTCAGCCGTGAAGACCAGCACCGACCCTGCAGGGTCCTTGGAGTCCCGGACCGGGACCACACCGGGTTGGCTGGTCGAAACCTCGACACAGTCACCGTTCTGAGCGCTGCGGCTGCTCTTGAACCATCCCGTTCCCTGTACCTGCATCTCCCCTGCTCCCTTCTGCTGCGTGGTCTCCGCGGCGGTGGCCCGCCGGGGGCCGGCCCCCCGCTCACTCGTTGTGCAGCACCTGGGCGACCGTCAGCCGCGCCGCCCGCCGGGCCGGGACCGCCGCCCCGAGGACTCCGATCACCAGGCCCGCCAGGGCGAGGCCGGCCAGGGCCGGGCCCTGCCAGACGTCCGTCATGTACCCGGGCAGCGTCATGTCCACCGCGCCGGCCATCCGCGGCACCACCAGCTCGTACGCCAGCATGCCCAGCGGGATGCCGAGCAACGAGCCGGCCGCTCCGAGCACCGCCATCGACGTCACCATCATCACCGTGACCTGCCGGGGCGTCATGCCGATGGACTTGAGCATGCCCAGGTCGCGGCGGCGGTCGCGGGTGTTGAGCAGGACGGTGTTGAAGACGCCGAGCGACGCGACCACGGCGAGCAGCAGGGTGAGCACGGACGCGGAGCCGACGATGGTCTGGGTGGTGGTGTTGGGGCCCCTCGGCACCGGGTTGGTCCCGGCGTCGGCGGCCCGCGCTGCCCGCGCGTAGGCGGCCGGGTCCGCTCCTTCGCGGAGCTTGACGTGGTAGGCGATGGGCTTCTCGCGCGGGGACATGGCCGTCACCGTCGCCCAGTCGGTGACGACCATCCTGCCGTTGCTCTCCATGTACTCACCGACGATGGTCATCTCCCGCTGACGGTCGCCATTCTCCAGACGGAGGTGGTCGCCGACCCGCAGGCCGTTCTGGCGCAGGAAGGCCGATCCGGCCACGACCTCGCCGGGGCGACGCGTCCACCGGCCCTCGGTGAGGACGCTGTCCAACCGGGGCAGGTCGCCGCGACGGCCCTCGAGCATCGCCTTGCGCCCGGAGCCGGCGATCCGGACCTCCATGTCGGCCCTGGCGGTGACCTGGCTGGCGCCGGGCAGGGAACGCAGCAGCGACTGGAGTTCGAGGTCGCCGTGGACCGGCTCGATCTCCCTGCCGTGCTTGATCGTGCCGGCGTAGACGGTGACCTGGTAGGCGTCCCGCCCCGCGTCCCCGAACCTGGTCATCGTGGTGGCCAGGCCGGTCGCGAACGTCACGGACGTCACCCCCAGGACCACGGCCGCAAGCGTGAGGGCGCTGCGCCCCGGGCGGGCCAGCGGCAGGCCCAACCCCAGGCTCATGGACCGCGGCAGCCCGCTGCCGGCGAGCCTGCGCTGCGCGCCGAGCGCCCGTCCGGCGCGGGGGGCGGTGCCCGCGCTGATCGCCCGCGCCGCGGACAGCCGGTGGGCGCGCGCCGCGGGGACGAGCGCGGCGAGGGCGCAGACGAGCGGCATGCCGAGCAGGGCAAGGAGGTTCACCCAGGCGGGTATGCCCGCGGTGTCGTGGAACACCCCGGCGTCGGGCCCGGTGAACACGAACTGGAAGAGGGGGCGCGCCGCCAGGTTGCCGACGACGGTGCCGAGCGCACAGCCGAGGATCGCGGGGACGGAGGTCATCGCGAGGTAGACGACGACCACCTGCCCCGGGGTGAACCCGATGGCCTTGAGGATGCCGATGTGCCGGAAGCCCGAGATCACGGCACCGCTGACCACGTTGGCGACGATGAGCACCGACACCACGACGCCGAGGATGCCGAAGGCCAGCAGGTAGGGGGCGTAGGCCCGCGCGCTGCTCCCGATCTGGTGCTTGAGGGTGAGGTACGACTGGGAGCCGGTGAGTGCCTGGTCGGGAAGCCCCTCGGTCACCGTGGCCAGCCCCGAGCGGAGCTCGGCCCCCGACGAGGCGCCGGTGAAGCGGAGGAGCATCTGGGTGGTGTGGGGGTGCAGGGCCGTGATCTGGTCGGGGGCGACCCAGGCGTCCGCCGTACGGCTCAGGTCGAAGGCGAACCCGACGACGGTGAGGGTGGGGCCCGAGGGCAGCCGGATCTGCTTGCCCAGGTCGTCGGCGGTCCAGTCGGACTGCCGGTTCAGGACGACCTCGCCCGGTCGGGTGGCCCAGTGGCCGGCCCACAGGTCCAGCCGGTCCACCGGGCCTCCGGGGCCGGGGCGGCCCACGACCGTGATCTCGTCGCCCAGGCCGAAGTTGTGCGCGCCCTCCGGTATCTCCACCGTGGCCTGCGCGAAGGGCCCGGCGGCGGCCTCGACACCGGGTCGCCGGGCGGCGCGCGCGAGTTGCGCGTCGGAGATCACTGCGGGATCGAACGCGGCGATGACGTGCGGCCCGCGCTGCTGGCCGAAGGCCCGGTCGAACGGGGCGGAGGCCGCGTCCACCAGGCCGAGCGCGACCACCATCGCCACGGTCGAGGTGAGCGTGACCAGCCCGATGACCAGTGTCTGGAGCCCGCGCCGCAGCATGGCCGCCCGGGCCACCCCCCACACGGCCCTCACGCGGACGGCTCCAGGGTGTGCTCGGCGGTGACCCGGCCGTCGGCGAACCGGACCAGCCGGCTGGCGCAGCGCCTCGCGAGGTGTTCGTCGTGTGTGACCAGGATCAGCGTCTGCCCGATCTGGTTGAGGTCGAGCAGCAGGTCCGTCACCTGTTCCCCGGCACGGCTGTCCAGGGCGCCGGTCGGCTCGTCGGCCAGCAGCAGGGCGGGGCGGTTCATCAGCGCCCGGGCCACGGCGACGCGTTGCCGCTCGCCTCCGCTGAGCACCGCCGGGTAGGCGTTCCGGCGGTCGGCGATGCCGAGTTCGTCGAGGAGCTCCAGGGCACGGCGGCGGGCCTGCCGGGCGGGGGTGCCGGTGAGCTGCGCGGCCAGGGCCACGTTGTCGATCGCCGACAGGTCGTCGATGAGGTTGAAGAACTGGAAGATCATGCCTATGCGCCGCCGCCGGTACAGGGCGAGGCCCTTCTCGCTGAGCTCCCCCACGTCCTCGCCGTGCACCGTGATCGTGCCGCCCGTCGGACGGTCCAGACCGGCGATCATGTTGAGGAGCGTGGACTTGCCGCAGCCGGAGGGGCCCATCACCGCGACCGCCTCGCCGGCGCGGACCTCCAGCGACACGCCGGCGAGCGCCGTCGTCTCGCCGTACTCCTTGCGCACGTCGGCGAGGCGGACGACCGCCTCTCCCCCGTCGTTCTCAGTGACCATGCACAGGACGCTAGACGGGGACCGGAACCCGCACATCCGCCCCCGGATGGCAATGGGCCCCGCTCCTCATCCTGTGGATGCAGCTCCCTGCTTCCACAGGGTGATGCGGCGCCGGTGACGATGTGCGACCGTGAACGCCGTGTGGGAGTGGGAGGCGAACGTGCTGGTGGCGGCGCTTGGGGTGGCGTGTGTGGCCGCCGGGTGGCTGGCGGTTGCCCTGGCGCGCACGCGGCGCCGGTGGCAGAAGGCCGTGGGGGAACGCGGTTGGCTGCTGGAGCGGGAACGGGAGAGCGCCGCGCACGCCGCGGTCGCCGCCGAGCGGGACCGCATCGCCCGGGAGCTCCACGACATCGTCAGCCACAACGTCAGCCTCATGGTGGTCCAGGCGGGGGCGGCCCGCGAGGTGCTGGACACGATGCCGGACGAGGCCGCGCGGGCCCTTCGGGCGGTCGAGGACGCGGGGCGCGGCGCGATGACCGACCTGCGGCACCTCCTGGGGCTGTTGGCGCCGGCGCAGGACGGCGACGACACGGGCGAGGGCCCCCACGGCGACGCGGACCGGGACGGCGGCGCGGCGGCGCTGGCACCGCAGCCCGGCCTGGACCGGCTCGGCCAGCTCGTGGACCGAATATCGTTCGCCGGCCTTCCGGTGGAGGTGCGGATCTCCGGTGAGCCGCGCCCGCTGCCGCAGGGGATCGACGCCACCGCGTACCGGATCGTCCAGGAGGGGCTGACCAACGCGCTCAAGCACGGTGATGGCGGCAGGGCCGAGGTGATCGTGCGGTACGCGGACCACGCGCTGCGCGTGGAGGTGCTGAGCACCGGTCGGAGCGCGCTGACCGGCGACGTCGCGGAGCGACCGGCGCCCGCACGGGCCGTCCCGCGGTACCGGGAGGGCGCGGGCCGTGGACTGCTGGGGCTGCGGGAGCGGGTCGCGGTGTACGGCGGGGACCTGGACGCCCGGCGCCGCCTCGGCGGCGGCTACCGGGTCCGGGCGCGCATCCCGCTGGACCGCCCGTGACCGGGGCCGAGCCGGCGCCCCGGGTCCTCATCGCCGACGACCAGACCCTGATCAGGACGGGCTTCCGGTTGATCCTTGCCGCTCGGGGCATCGACGTGGTGGGTGAGGCGGCCGACGGCTGGGAGGCGGTGGCGGCGGCGCGCGAACTCCGGCCGGACGTCGTGCTGATGGACATCCGCATGCCGAACATGGACGGCCTCGAGGCCGCCCGCCAGGTCCTGGAGCACGTCCCCGGCTGCCGGGTGCTCATGCTGACCACCTTCGACCTGGACCGCTACGTGTACGCCGCGCTGGCGGTCGGGGCCAGCGGGTTCCTCCTGAAGGACGTCACCTCGGAGCACCTGGCGGCGGCCGTGCGGCTGGTCAACACGGGTGACGCCCTGCTGGCCCCGTCGATCACGCGTCGGCTGGTGGAGCGCTTCGCCTCGGACGCGGCCGGCCCGCCGGCCGTGCACGGTGACCTCGCCGCCCTGACACCCCGAGAGCTGGAGGTCCTGACGCTCCTGGGCCGCGGTCTGTCGAACGCGGAGCTCGCCGCGGAGCTGACCCTGAGCGAGGCCACGGTGAAGTCCCACGTGGCCCGGATCTTCGCCAAGCTCGCCCTGCGTGACCGCGCCCAGGCCGTGGTGCTCGCGTACGAGACCGGGCTGGTCAGGCCGGGTGACCGCGGGGCGCGGGCCGCGGGCCGGTAGCCCGGGCCGTGCGGGGCGGGCGCCGGGCCCGCACCAGGCCGCCGCACCCCGCCCCGCCACGGCGCTCGCCAGTTCGACCGATACCCCGGGTTCTCCGCCGCGGCGTATACACCTCCGCGGTGAGTTACCGGTCGGCTTCCCCGTGGTACGAGAGTGGGGCAGGGCGCCGGCAGGGAACCGGTGGTCCCGGGGCTGGCCGTTCGGCCGGTTGGTGAGGCGGGCCAGGTGGCGCGGGGCTGGTGTGAGGAGGCTGAGCGGGTGATGACGGTGTGGCCGCGCGGATCCCTGTGGTGGCACCCCGGCGCTGGGCCCGGCCAGGGGCTGGTCAGCGGTGACCGGTGGCCTGCGACGCGCCCGGGGATCGGAGGACCACGGTGAGCCTCCCGGTCGTGGTGGGTGTGGACGGTTCGTCGTCGAGTCTGGACGCGGTCGACCTCGCGGCCCGTGAGGCGCGGCTGCGCGGGTGTGGGCTGAGGGTGGTGCACGCGTTCCTCTGGCCGGTCATGCACGTACCGCTCGGCCCGTCGCCGCTGGGGCCGAGCGGGGGCGGGCTGCGCAACATGGTGGATCGGATGGTGGCCGAGGCGGTGGAGCGTGCCCGTTCGGTGGCGCCGGACGTGGAGGTCACCGAGGCCGTGGTCACCGGTGAGCCGCTGACGGTGCTGGAGGCCCAGTCGCGCAGGGCGGAGCTGGTCGTGGTCGGCAGCCGGGGGCTGGGGGGCTTCACCGGGCTGCTGCTGGGATCGACGGCCGTGCACATGGCCGCGCACGCCCACTGTCCGGTCATGGTGGTGCGCGAACGGCCTGGTCCCGGCAACCGGATCGTGCTGGGGGTCGATGGCTCACCGGCCGGCGACGCCGCGGTGGGGTTCGCCTTCGCGGAGGCGGCCCTCCGCGGCACTGACATCGCCGCCCTGCACGCGTGGACCCCGTGGAACGTGGACGTGCCCCCACCGCAGGACCCCTCGATGCCCTATGCGTACGAGCCGGGGATGCTCGCGGACGGTGAGGAACGTCTGCTGGCCGAGGCGGTGGCCGGGCGCCGGGAGAGGTACCCCGGCGTCGCGGTCGAGTACGAGGTGGTGCGGGGTGGTGCCCGTGAGGCGCTCATCGAGGCGAGCCGGAACGCCGAACTCCTCGTCGTCGGTGCCCGGGGCCGCGGCGGGTTCACGGGCCTGCTGCTGGGCTCGGTCAGCCAGGCCGTGCTGCATCACGCGCACTGCCCGGTCGTGGTCGTCCGGGCCCCTGAGGCACGCCGGTGAGGCCGCAGGACCGTTGTCCGCACGCGATGCGCACGACGAGGGACCGACGTTGTTCCTGCGGCCGTTCACCGCGGCGCCCTACCAGGTGAGGACCTGGCGCAGCACCCGGGACAGCTCGTCCACGGACAGTTCGGGGAGCCGGGCGAGGGTCCGCGCGGTCTCCTTGTCCGCCCCGGTGGCCAGCAGCTTGTCGCGAACCAGCTCGGGGTGGGCGGACCAGGAGGGCGAACCCACCGAGCCGGTGCCGGCGTCCATGGCGTAGCTGTCCCGGCGCCCGTCCGCCATCCGCACCACCATCCGGCAGCCCAGCTTCTTGGTGGCGTGCTCGAACGTGGGGCTCGGCGGGCCGAGTTCCTCGAGGAGCTGTTCCAGGGGCTTGCCGGGCAGCTCGGTCCTCCAGTCCAGCGCCCGCGGCCCGGCCTGGCGCAGCGCCTCACCGACCGGTGCGGTCCCGGCGATGCCCTCCTGGCTCAGCGTCTCGTCGGGGATCATGGTGAGCTTCCCGGCGAGTGCCCAGCGGTCCGGGTCACGCACCAGTGGTTCCGCCAGGTCCGCGACCCCGAGGCCGCCGGTGAGCAGGGCGGTGGCCACGTTGTAGCCGGCCCACATGTTGACCGCGACCAGGGGTGAGTCGGGCCCGCGGGTGTAGCGCCCGGCGTGCCGGCTCATCACCATGGTCATCCGCGGCACGTGCATCTCCACCGCCTCGACGTCGTCCGCCCCGCGTGGACGGAGCCGGCGGTGCAGCTCCGCGGCGCACTCCACCAGCGCGTCGAGGTGGACCGCGCCGGGGAAGAGCTTGAACGACAGCGTCTCGGTGTGCCAGCGCTCCCCGAGGCCGGCGACCACGGCCTCGGGGACGGGGGCGTGGGCGAACTTGGCCAGCACCCCGTCGGGGTGCTCCAGCAGGTCGTCCCGGCCGGTCAGGCCGGCCGCCGCGGCGTCGCAGGCGTCCATGGCGATGCGCACCGGGACGGCCGCGGAGAGCACCTTGGCGTCGCTGCCGAGGAACGAGGGGCGCAGCCACAGCGGCGGCGCGGCCAGGGCCAGTCCCCACGCGTTGAGCAGGGCGTCGTGGTCGGCGCCGGCACCGTGCAGCCGGGCGGCGACCGCGGCCACCAGGTGGGTGTGGGAGGCCTGCTGGCCGCGGAACGGTCCCAGGGTGGCCGCCGCGGTGACCCTGGCCGCGGACTCGTTGGCGGCGATGACCGCGGCCAGGAGACCACGTCCGTCCAGGCGTTGCCGTTCCTGGTGGGCGACCGGCACCCCGACTCCGGCGTGCGCCACGTGCCCGGCGTACATGGTGTCCTCCAGGTACAGGCAGGAGGACAGCGCGGCGAGCAGGTGGGCGGTGCGCGCGGGGTCGGCGGGGTCGGGTTGGCCGAACGCGGTGAGCAGCCTGCGGCCCATCGGGTGGGCCACCGAGGCCCGGACGGTGGCCAGGTGGGAGATCACCTGGCTCACCGCGACCGGGATCACCCGTTCGGGAACGTCGTCGAGGCGCAGCCCGGCGGTCCAGCGGGCCAGCCGCCGGGTGAGCGAGTCAACCGCGGTGGTGCTCCCGGAGGCCGTCGGCTCCTCCGCCGCCGAGGTCACTCCGCGGCGCCGGCCGTGATGGCCTGGTCCACCTCGGCCACCCGGTCGGCGATTTCCTGCGCCTCCTGCCGGCGCGCCGCCTCGGCCCGTTCCCGGTCCAGCAGTTCCGCCTGGGCCTCGTCGGACTGCATGAGCTTGATCAGGTCGCTGTTGGCCATCTCCAGGACGCCCATGTCCTCGTACGCCTGCTTCACCTTGGGCCCCCACAGGCCGATGTCCCGCACACAGGGCACGATCCGGGTGAAGAGCAACGACCTGAACGCCCGCATCCGCGGGCCGCGGTTCATGTACTCCATGCACTCGTCCATGTCGAAGCCGAGGTTCTCCCAGACCTCCTGCATGCGGAAACGATCCCGCATGAGGTAGCAGCCCTCGACCACGAACTCCTCGCGCTCGGCGATCTCCTTCGCCGACAACTGGGCGTAGTAGTCCCGGAGCGCCAGCCGGCCGAACGCCACGTGCCGCGCCTCGTCCTGCATCACGTAGGCCAGGATCTGCTTGGGCAGCGGCTTGTTGGTCTTGTCCCGCAGGATGCCGAACGCGGCCAGCGCCAGGCCCTCGATCAGCACCTGCATGCCCAGGTACGGCATGTCCCAGCGGGAGTCGTTGAGCGCGTCGCCCAGCAGGGCCTGGAGATTGGGGTTGATCTTGTACTGCATGCCGATCTTCTCGTCCAGGAACCGGGAGAAGATCTCGGCGTGCCGGGCCTCGTCCATCACCTGGGTGGCGGCGTAGAACTTCGAGTCGAGGTCGGGGACGGACTGCACGATCCGCGCCGAGCAGATCATCGCCCCCTGCTCGCCGTGCAGGAACTGGCTGAACTCCCAGGACGCCATGTGCTGGCGCATCTCCTGCCGCTCACGGGTGTTCAGCTTGTCGTACTGTTTGGAGCCGTACAGGGCGAGGGTGTTCTCCGGGGTGCCCAGCGCGTCGAACGGGTCCACCTCGATGTCCCAGTCGATCCGCGTGGTGCTGTCCCACTGCTTGTCCTTGCCCTTCTGGTACAGGTTGAGCAGCCGCTCCCTGCCGTTGCCGTACTCCCAGGTGAAGAAGTTCTCGCCGGCCATGGGGAAGGTCCAGTTCCTGTCCCCGCCGCTGGCCGTGGTCGTCTTCGCTTCAGGGCCGTTCATCAGGGCTCTCCCTCGTGACTGATGCGGTCGATGTCCCCGCCCGGCGACCCTCACTCCCCGCCCGGCCGCGCGGCCGGCGGGGCGAGCACGGGGAGGACGCCCGGCATGACCTCGACGGTGTGCCGCTGCGCCGAACCGGTCTGCAGCTCCCCGTCGTACTCGAAGGTCAGCGGGTTGCCGTCGGTGCGCTCGAGCACGATGCTGCGTCCCCGCGCGTAGACCACCTCGGGACGGTGCACATGGCTCCCGTCGCGGGTGAGGCCCGGCAGGTCACGCAGGCTCAGTTCCCCACCGATGACGCACACGTCGAGCAGGCCGTCGTCGAGCACCGAGTGCGGCAGCACCTTGAACTGGCCACCCCGGTAGCGGCCCCCGCCGACGTTGGCGAGGATGACGGTGCCCTCGTGCACCGTGCGCCCGTCCACGCTCACCCGGCCCGGGTAAGGGGCGAAGTCACGCAGGGTCAGCGCGACGCTCTGCTGGTAGCGGTCCCGACCGTGGCTCTCCCCGGCGATCCTGGCCGCGGTCACCAGGGCCTCGGCGATCAGTCCGGAACCGGCGCCGAGCAGGGCGAAGTCGTCCGCGTCCACGATGTGCGCCAGGTCCACCCGACGCAGCGACGGCCGGTCGGCGAGGAGCGCCGCGTCCACCGTCCGCTGCCACGGCTGGTCGGACCAGACCTCCCGGTAGAAGGAGTTGCCGGTGCCGCCCGGCAGGTGCAGCAGCGGCGGCACCGCGAGGCCGGGACGGGCCTGCGCGGCACGGGCGAGACCGGACGCCACCTCCCGGGTGGTCCCGTCACCGCCGAAGGAGATGACCAGGTCCACCCGTTCGTCCATGGCCTTGGCGGCGATCTCCGAGGCGTGCCCCGGATAGCCGGTGCGCACCACGTCCAGGACGGAGACCCGCTCCGCGCAGTGCGCCGCCACCGCGTCGATGAGCTCAGGACTCCGACCGCCGGCGGCCGGGTTGGCGATGAGCAGCGCGAAACCTGCCCAACGGCCTTGGGGCATGGCACTCTCCCTGCCTGTTGTCGTCGGGCCTGGGGATCGAACGTGGTCGCGCGGGTCCACAGGCGACAGGTTGCGGAGAGAGCAGGATTCGAACCTGCGAAGGCCGTGAGACCTAGACCGGAAGTTGCCTCCCGGTCCCCGTTGGGCCGCTACGGGAATCTCTCCTCGCGTCGGGCGGGGGCTCCGTCACCGTCGTCCCCGTCCTTGCGAGCACCACTCTGGCAGAGTCCGCTGACACGGCACTGAGATCACCACCTCAGTCCGGCGCGGGACCGGTGACGGCGCGGCGGCAGCGCTGGGGAGCGGGTGTTCGTGCTGGTCACGGGGGTCCGACCGGTGCGGCACGGTGGCCAGCGTGTGAGCAAGCAAGATCTGGTAGGACTGAGTACGAAGGGCGAGCGGCTTCGCCTCGGCAGGGGCGTCCACGGCGCGGCGGGGCGACGCTGCCGGCCGGGAGCCGTGCGGGCTGGGGGCGGCGGCTGGCCGGTGGGTCGGTGAGCGGGGTTGATACTGGTGGACTCGCGTATTCAACTGTCGCGAGTACTGCTGCCCAAGCGGTCGTTGGAGTCACTGTGTGTGCTGGGGTGTCGCAGGAGCATGGACTGTTCCGTGCGGCAAATCGCGGTCTGGCCGTCGATGGCTAATCTGCTCCCATGCCGGAGAAGGTGCCCAGAGCGATCAAGCGCGTGAGCAAGCAAGATCTGGTAGGACTGAGTACGAAGGGCGAGCGGCTTCGCCTCGGCAGGGGACGTGAGCCTGGGTGGCTTGCTCAGCACCTGGCCGACGATGCGACGGGGTCTCTGCGAGCGATCCTTCTTGAGCATCCCCCTAAGGTCTGTTACCGCTCCCTCGTCCTGATCAAGCGAGCCGACGGGGAAGTCGAGCACTTCCTGCTCGACGTGCTGCCGGAGGACTTCGACCGGCTTGAGGACATCGCCGGCGAAGCCCTGCTCACCTTCACGCGCTGGGCGTTGATGCAGATTCCGCTGAGTCCCCTTCCTGCGGAGTAGCAGGTTCATTCAGCCGACGGCAGGTGCCTCGGGCCGACCCGCCCCGCGAGCTGGAGCGGTTCTTCTTCCTGGACGACGTCGACCGCGATCTGATCGCGCTGCGCCGCTCCACGCACCACCAGGGGAGTGCACGGCGAACCTCGTGTACGCACGGGCCGCGGGGACGGGTGATCCGGCGCCACCCGGGCGCATGTCCTGCTCATCGCGCACGATGCCGTGGTACTGGTGGTACGTCAGGTGCTGGCGGGGAGTTGGCGCGCCCGGTCCGAGGCCGGAGCCGGTGCCCAACGCCTCGGTGTCCCGCTGAGACGGCGACGGAACCCGGATGCGCCTGGTCGCGTTCGGGGACGCGGCGCGTCTGCGCGAGCCGTGACGCAGCGGTGGCGGGCGGCGCCGCGATCCCGCCGGACGGGTGTCGGCGCCGCTGACTGCCACGTGCTGGAAATCAGTTGAGGCTCCACCTGCCGTGGCCCTCCGGCTTGCTGTCCCCGAAGCTGTCCCCGATCGGGTCCATGCTGTACTGGACGCCCGTGATCTTCGCGTCCTGGGGGACGTCGAAGACCACCCAGCCGGTGGCCTTCTGGCCCGGCTGGACGCTCAGGATGAGCGGGAAGGAGCTGCCCGAGGTGACCTGGCCGGGCTTGGCGCGGTACGCCTGGCCCTGGTCGTCGACGACCTTCGCGCCCAGGACCCCGGTGCTGTCCACGTAGGCGGTGTCGCCCTTGGAGGCGATCGTGAACTGCGCCGCGACCAGGCGCTTTCCGGTGGCAGCCGCGAAGACGTCGAGGGTGGGCTGGGCGTGGTCCTCGTACGTGTCCAGGGTGATGTCGACCAGGACGGTGCCGGCGGTGGTCCCGGGCGATCCCTCTAGGACGAGGGTGTCGCCGATCTTGCCGGAGGTGGGCCGGGTGGTGGTGGGGTCCGTGACCGGAGTGTCGCTGGACGCGTCGTCCGGGGTCTGGTCCACGCCCGGCGGGAAACTGATGCCCGGCATCTTCGGGTGATCGGAGTCGGCGCTGTTTCCGTCCGAGCCGCCGCACGCAGTAAGGGTGGCGGCGAGCACGATGGCTGCGGCCACGGACGCGATGGAACGGTGCATGTGATTCCCCCGAGGATGCCTGTGGGTGGGTCCGGCGAGTGACGCCACAGAAGATTCTGGTAGCCCTGGGGGTACGCGAGGCCCTGGTTCTGTCACCAAACGGATTCAAAAAGCTTGCCACGAAAGGACATTGAGAAGAAATCCACGCATAGATGCTCGCCCGGTCCGGGTTCGTCGAGGAGGACACGGAGCGGTCGGCCGGACCGTCTTCGCACTCACCGACAACCGCTGTACCGATGTCCCCCGAGGCTGATGGCGAGCCCGTCTCCGTTCAGCCTGCCGGACGCGTTGATGGTGCTGACGATCCGCCGCTGCGCGGCCCGTACCTCCGGGGCGCCCCCACGCCCGCAGCTCGGCCTTCGCCTCGGCGAACTCCCGTTCCTCCAGCACCCGCTGTTCCTCGGCCCCCGTGAGCCGGTCAGTCGGTCAGTCGGACGCGGAGGCCCACGGTGTTGCTCCCGCCGGCGCGCAGGCGGCTGCCCAGCAGGGCCAACCGGGCCTGGACGCCGTACTTGCGCTGCATCAGCTCGGTGAAGTGCGCCGTCTGCTCGGGGCCCGGGATCTCGGCGACGGCCGGCACGGCCCTGCCCCGGGGGCGGCCCCGCATGGTGCAGGGGACGACGGTGACGCGACCGTCGTTGCGGATGCGCTTGACCTTGCCGGAGTCGGCGTTGGTCCACACCGCGAGGGCGTCGCCGTCACGCATCACCCACACCGGGGTGGCCACCGCCCTGCCGTCCCGGCGGAACGTGGTCAGCAGCATGTACCGGGCCGAGGCCAACTGGTCGAAAACGCTCGGGGAAGCGGTCACCGCACCAGGGTAGCCAGTCCCGCCCCGATCCGGTGGCAGCCCCGCGGTCCCTGGGTGGTGGCCGGCGCATCCGCCGACGGTGCGGGCAACGACGGTGCGGGCGACGCCCGGCGGGGAATGAAACCCCTGAAGACTTCTCCACGGTCCCTGACGTCCGGACAGGTGGACCGTCCGACCCGGGTGATCAGCGTGCCGTGGGCGCCGGTCGCGCGCACCCCATCCGAAGGACGTGATCCTGAAGTGGACCTTTTCGCCAGCTTCATGCGCACCGTGGTGCCCATCGTGGTCGGCCTGCTGCTGGGCCTGGCCGCGAGGGCCGGTTTCGACCTGGACGGCGAGACCGCCACCGCGGCGGTCACCGCCGCACTGACCGCCGCGTACTACGCGGTGTTCCGGCTGCTTGAGGAGGCCGCGGGCCGGATCGGCTGGGACTGGTTACGGAAGCTGGCCGGGGTGCTGCTCGGCTGGGCACGGCCACCGCGGTACCCCAGGGCGGCCGGTGCCACCCCGACGCCGACGCCGACCCCGACGCCGGCGGAGGCGGAGGGCACCGGGAGCTGAGGGAGGGGCCCGGACCTCACCCTCCGGGGCCGCGGGTGACGAGGTCCGCCGGGTCGGTGTTGGCGCCGCACAGCACCACGGCGACCCGCTCGCCGACGGCGGGGCGGTAGGCGCCGGTGGTGAGCGCCGCGAGCGCGGTGGCCGCGGCGTGCTCCACGGCCAGGCGGTGCTGGTCCCACAGCAGGTGGCGGGCTCGGACGATGGCGTCGTCCGCGACCAGCACCGAGCGGACGTCCGCGGTCCTGGCCCAGTCCAGGGCGGCGGCCGAGGCGCGGCGCGCGCCGAGTGAGTCGGCGGCGACCGAGTCCACGGGGACGTCGATGACGCGGCCGGCTTCGAGTGCCGCGTGCAACGCCCGGCAGGTGGCCGGCTCCACCGCCACGACCCGGACGCCGTGGTGGTCCGCCGCGGCGGTCACGCCGGCGAAGAGCCCGCCCCCACCGACCGCGACCACGACGGTGTCCAGGTCCGGCACCGCGGCGACGATCTCCGGAAGGAGCGTCCCGGCTCCGGCGGCGACCAGGGTGTGGTCGTAGGCGTGGGACTCCACCGCACCGACCTCCCGGGCGTAGGCCCGCGAGGCATCCAGCGCCTCGGCGTACTCGTTCCCCTCGAGCCGCACCCGTGCGCCCAGCGCGCGCAGCCGGGCAACCTTCACCGGGGGCGCGCCGCGGGGCACGAACACCGTCGCCGGAACCCCGTGCCGCCGGGCCGCCCAGGCACACGCCAGACCGGCGTTGCCCCCGGACGCGATGACCACGCCGGCCTCCGGCATGGCGCCGTCCGCGCGGTGCGCCGCGGTGAAGTTGGCCGCGCCCCGGGCCTTGAACGACCCCGTGTGCTGGAGGAACTCCAGGGCCCAGTACACCTCCGCGCCGCCGAACGCGCCCGGTTCCGCGGGGGCGACGGGGGCGACGGTCACCGGGCGCAGGGTGCCGGCGGTGCGCTCGGCGGCGGCCTTGACGTCGGCATGGGTCACGGTGTGCACGGGATGCTCCGGGGGCCGGGGACGGAGGTTGGGACGGTACCGGCACGTGGTCGGCGGCCACCGTGATGGTACGGAGTGCCCATCCGGGCGAGGCGCTCGGCTCCGGCGGGCTCCTACGGATGGACAGCCCAGTGTCCCGCGTCGAAATCTCGTTTGGGGGTCGGACACCGCGGAACGTTAAGGTCGGGAACGTGTTGAGCCCACCGGCTAGGGACCTGGTCGTCGTCGGCGCCGGCATCGTCGGCGCGTCGGTGGCCTATCACGCCGCCCGGGCGGGCGCCACCGTGACGTTGGTCGACGCCGGGCGGCCGGGCGCCGGGGTGACCGCGGACTCGTTCGCCTGGGTCGGCTCGTTCGGCGTGCTCAAGGGTCCGGCCGCCGGGCTGCGGGCCACCGCGACGGCGGAGTACCACCGGCTCGAGGCCGAGTTGCCGGGACTCCCGGTGACCTGGTCCGGCTCGCTGAGCTGGAACAGTCAGGACGGTGCGCCGGACGCCGGGCCCGGGCAGACGATCCTGGACGCGGCCACCGTGGCGACGCTCGAGCCCGCCCTCCGCCAGCCCCCGGAGTGGGCTGTCTGGACGCCGGGTGACGGCGCTGTTGACCCGGTGGGCGTGACCGAGCGGCTGGTCGCGGGCGCTCGCGCCCATGGAGCTCGGGTGCACCTGGACACGCCGGTCACCGCGGTCCGCCGAGACACGGCGGGCCGGGTCATCGGGGTTGAGACGACATCAGGAACCGTTTCCGGTGCGACGGTGGTGCTGGCCGCCGGAGTCGCCACGGCCGCGCTGGGCGCGCCGCTCGGCGTGCGCGTCCCGGTCCAACCGTCGCCGTGCCCGCTGTTCCGGCTCCGCGCCCCGGCCGGTCTGGTCCGCACCGTGGTCAACACCGAGGACTTCGATCTTCGGCAGGTCGCCGCGGACCGGCTGATCGCCGCCGCGGACTCGCCCGAAAGGACCCTTGCCGCCGTCCGGTCCACTTTCCACGGCGCCGGGAGCGTCGAGTTGCTCAGCACCCGACTCGGGGTGCGCCCGATGCCGGCCGACGGTGAGCCGATCATCGGCCCGGTCACCGAGGTCCCCGGCCTCTACGTGGCAGTGATGCACTCGGCGGTCACGCTCGCCGCGGCCGTGGGCCGCCTGGTCGCACGGGAGTTGGTCGACGGAACCGTTGAGTCGGCTCTGGCAGGTTGCCGCCCGGATCGCTTCTGACGGTCCCGGTGTGGTGGGCGATGCTCACAAGCGGAGGGGCCTTCGCCCGAGCAGGACCGGAAGAGCGGCGCGGGGGCCGCCGCGCACCCGCCGGTGTCCAGCGGGACGGCTCCGGGGGACGTGCGGTGCGTTCCCCGCACCCGGCTCACCCCGCCCCGGTCAGCGTCTCGATCGCGCGCATCAGCGCCAGCAGTTCCCCGGGGGCGCCCATCCGCTCGACCTCGTCGGAGGTGTAGCAGTAGCGCGGGTGGGACAGCGAGGACCGCAGTCGCGCGATGTCCGCGGTCCGGTCGGCGTCCTCGTCGCCGAGGAGCGCGGCGACCACCTCGCCGAGCGCCGAGGCGTGCTCCGCCCCGGCGCCCAGCCGGGTCACCTCGGCCACGGACAGCCGGAACGACGTGCCGTCGAGACCGGGCAGCCCGTCCAGCTTGTTGACCAACAGGCCCTGGGCGTACATGCGGTCGGCCGCGCGGTGCGGGTCCACCCCCGCGCCCGCCCGGACCCAGACCTGGTGGCAGCCGGTGAAGCCGCGGTCGGCCGCGGCCACGGTGCGGCCGTGCCGGTGCATGGTCCGGGCGAACACCCGGGCGTTGTCGATGACCTTCCGCGCGTACCCCGCGCCGTCGCGGTCCCGGAGCTCGAGCAGGGTCACCGCCAACGACACGACCTCTCCCAGGTGGTGATGGCTGACCAGGTGGTCGGCGACGGCACCGATCCGCTTGGCCAGCTCCTCGTCGTCGGTGGCGAGGAACCCCTTGTGGGGGCCGGGGAGGGTCTTGTGGGTGGAGCCGCCGAAGGTGTGGGCCCCGCGGCGCAGCGGGTTGGGCACCGCCCCGCCGAGGACCAGCCCGTTGACGTGGCTGGAGTCGTAGTGGATCAGGGTCCGCGGGGAGAGCCGGTCCGCCAGGTCCCGGACCGGCCCGGCGTCGAGCGGGAACAGTTGGGTGGACTGGTCGAGGTAGATCAGGTCGGCCGGGTCCCGTCGCAGCAGGTCCGCCAGCCGGTCCGGGTCCACGTCGTGGTGGCGGTCCATGGGCAGCGGCACGGTGCGCAGGCCGAGCTGGTCGGCGACCACGGGGGTGCTCATGTGTCCGCCGCTGGCCAGCGGGACGGTGTACACGGTGCCGCCGCGGGGGCACAGCGCGGCCAGGGCCACGGTCATGCAGTTCAGCCCGGAGATCGGCCTGACGTCCACATGGGCGGCCCCGGCCAGTTCCCGCAGCAGCGGCACCAGGATGTCCAGCTCGATCCGGCCCGGCTCGAGACCGCCGTAGAAGCTCCACGAGCCGAGCAGGCGCAGGTGGTCGAAGAAGTAGCGGGAGTAGACGTCGCACACCAGTGGCACCCGCGCCAGCGGTGACATGGTGTTCTCGCTGGGGGTCAGGTTCAGGGCCCGCCGGGCCCTGCTCTGGTGCTCGGCCAGCGCACCCACCAGCGCGCGCGGATCGGTCGTGGGCATGGTGTCCCTCCTGTTCTGCGCGCGGGCGGGCGCCGGCCGCGGGGGGCCGGCCCGGCTCAGCGCCGCGGATGGATGACGTCGGTTCCCACCCAGGCCCGCAGCGGCTCGGGGACGACCACCGACCCGTCGGGGCGTTGGTTCTGCTCGAGGATCGCCGGCAGCAGTCGGCTGGTGGCGAGACCCGAGGCGTTGAGGGTGTGCACCAGGGTGGTGGGCCTGCCCGGTGCCGGCCGGTAACGGATGTTGGCCCGCCGCGCCTGGTAGTCGCCGGCCCAGGAGGCCGAGGACACCTCCTTGTAGGTCTGGATGCTGGGGATCCACACCTCGACGTCGTAGGTCATGCGCATGGTGGCGCTGGCGTCGCGGGCGGCGAGCAGCGACGTCCGGTAGTGCAGGCCCAGCTTCTCCACCAGGGACTCGGTGCGCCCGACCAGCTCGGTCAGCGCCTCCTCGGCCAGCTCCGGGGTGGTGAACTGGAACATCTCCACCTTGTTGAACTGGTGGCCGCGGACGGTTCCGCGCTCCTGGCTGCGGTGGCTCCCGGACTCCCGGCGGTAGCAGGGGGTGTACGCGAACGCCTTGATCGGGAGCTGGTCCAGCGGCAGGATCTCGTCGCGGTAGACGTTCAGGATCGCGGTCTCGGCGGTCGGCAGCAGGAAGGACCCGCGCCCGCCCTCGGTGGCCTGGATGTGGAAGACGTCGTCGTAGAACTTGGGGAACTGCCCGGCGGCGTACCCGGACTCCTCGGTGAGCACGTGAGGCGGCAGCATGAACTCGTACCCCGCGGCGTAGTGCTCCCGGTTGAAGAAGTCCAGCAGCGCCCACTCCAGCGCGGCTCCCTGCCCGGTGTACAGCCAGTAGCCGTTGCCGCCCAGCTTGACCCCGCGGGCGTAGTCCACGAGGCCGAGCCTGGTGGAGAGCTCCACGTGGTCCAGCGGGGCGTCGCCCAGGTCGGGCCGCTCGCCCCAGGTGCGGACCACCTGGTTGGCCTCCTTGCCCCCGGGCGGCGTCCGGTCGTCGGGGAGGTTGGGCAGCTCCATCAGCAGCCCGCGCAGCGCCTCCTCGACGCCCGTCAACTCGGCCTGCGCGCGGTCGATCTCCTCGCCGATCCCCGCGGCGCGGCGCTCGGCCTCCGCGGTGTCGCCGCCGGACGCCCGTTGCCGACCGATCTCCTTGGTGAGCCGCTTGCGCTCGGCCCGCGCCGACTCGACCTCCTGGAGCAGCCGACGGCGGTCCCGGTCGGCCTTGAGGACCGGTTCGAGGTCCACCTCGTCCATGCGCTTGAGCAGGGCGTCCCGGACCATGTCCGGCTCTTTCCGGATGAGTTCGATATCAAGCATCTGAGTACAACTTCCTCGGCGGCGGTGCGACCAACGACTCGGCTGGGACCCGGTTCGACCGGATCATGACCGTACACCGATTCACCCTGCGCCATCCGGAGGAACGAGGTGCAGCGGCCGGCGGATCGTCACGGCCTCACCGCCCACCACCAGGGAGCCCACCAGGAAGTACAGGCCCGGGGGCGCCTGGTCCACCGTCACCAGATGCCGTGACGTGACCCCGGCGCCGCCCACCGACTCGGGGGACCCCCCGCCGGGTGACACCCGCACGCCCATCCGCCAGGGCACCCGCTCCACCGCGAACCGCACCGCGGCCGCGTGGGGCCGTACCGCTCCGGCCCTGGCCGGGCCACCGGCACGCAGCACGAACGGCACCGCCTCGCCGCCCCGGACCGCCGCGGGCCCGCACAGCACCGCCGCCGGCCGGTCGGCGGGGCCGTCGTAGACCAGGTCACAGGCCCAGCACAGCAGGGCCCTGCGGGAACGGGACAGCGCGTCGAGCCGGAACTCCCGCCACTGGGCGGGCGACCGGCAGTAGGGACACCGCTCGGCTGGTTCGCCCGGCGTCCCCGGCACCACCCGGGCGTCGAGGTGGAAGGCGGTCTGCAACGGCCCGAGGGCGGTGGTGAACCGGCTCATCACGTCGGCCAGGTCGTCGTGCAGGCCCTGCCACGCGCGGCGTTCCGCCCGGTACCAGCGGTCGCGCTGCCGGTCCCAGCCGCCGTGCGGCACGGTGCCCGGCGGGCCCGCGCGCAGCCGCGGGGCGCGCCGCAGCCACTCGTCGAGGGCGTCGGCGACCTGCCGCGCCCGCTGACCGTCCGCCCCGCCGAGGAGCTCCGCCGCGGTCGCCGCGAACCGCGCCGAGGTGGCCACGGCGGCGGCGCAGGACAGCAGTTCCCGGTGGAGCGTGCACGCCGGCTCCCCGGCCCGGTCCACCGCGCGGACGACCGGGCGCCGCAGCCCCTGGGTGACCACCGCGACCCGCCCGGTGCCGGGGATGGGCCCGACCCACACCCGCGGCTGGGACGGCCGTTCCGGTTCCCCGCTGACGATGGTGACGGTGCCCTCGGGGGTGGCCGGGAACAGCACCGTGGTGCCGTCCACCGACCGCCCCCGCGCGGGGCCCCGGCCCGGGCAGCGGGGGCGGGTGAGCACCGCGAGCGGGTCACCGAGCAACAGCCACGGCGCGGTCCCCATGGCGGCGAGGTTCACGCGGTTCTCCAGGGCGAGGGCGCGGTGCGCCGGGGCTCCGCCGAGCAGCGCCGCGCCCGCCGCCAGGTGTGCCCCCGGCACCCCCTCGACGTCGCTGACCGGGGCCAGCACCACCCCGGCGTGCGGGCCGAGTGCCGCCGCCGACGCCAGGCAGGCCGAGCGGGTGCGGGGGGCCAGCCGCAGGCCGCGGCAACTGTCCAGGACCAGCATGGCGGAGGCGACCCCGGTGACGGCGAGCCGGTCGGGCTCCCCGGGGCCGCCCGGGTCCCGTTCCCCGCGCAGGCAGGGACCGCCCTGGAGGCAGGGGTGGACGGCCTGCCCCCGCAGCCGCGGCGACCCGGCGTCCAGCGCGGAGCACAGCAGCCCGGACCCGAGCCACAGGTCGATGCCCAGGCCGTGGCTGCTGAGCGCGGTGAACAGGCGTGGCTCGGCGAGCGACGTGGCCAGCTCGGGTATCGGCCCCGACAGCAGGCGCAGGCCGCCGGCGGCTGCCTCGCGGACCCCCGGCAGGGCCTGGGAGGACCAGACCAGGGCCTCCCTGGCGCCGCGGAACCGGAACCCGGCGATCTTCCGGGCGTGGGCCAGCGCCGCCTCGGGGCCGTCCCAGCCGAAGACCCACCCCAGGCCCCGGCCGGCGTGGTGCGCGCGGTAGGCGGCGCTCGCGGTGAACGCCATGGGGGCGGCGCCCACGGAGAGCAGCGCGGTGCGCACCCCGGGCCCGGCCAGCAGCCGGCCGGCCTCGTCCAGGTCGGCGGCCCGCACCAGGGGCCGGCCGGTCAGGTCCACGAACGCCTCGGCCGCCGCCGCGCCCTGCGGGACGCACAGCACCACGTCCCGGCCGCCCTCCGCGGCGGGCGGCCCGTCAGTCGCCGACATCGCTGACCGTGGGGCACACGCAGAACCGGCAGGTGGTGTCGGCCAGGACGTCGAGCTCCCGGCGGAAGGCCAGCGCCTCCGGGGAGTTGACGGCCTCGGCGAGCCCGCCGTGGCCGTGGACGGTGCCGTACGCCGGCATCGGGAAACAGGGCCGCACCGTCCCGTCGTACTCCAGGATCGCCGACGTCCAGGGCGCGTTGCAGCGCACCGGGGGGAACTCCGCCCGGCCGTTGACCGCGCGGTAGTAGTGCGTCAGCAGCCGGTCCAGGTCCTGCGGGGTGTCGCTGATGTACCCGGAGGCGAAGTCCTCGGCGTGGTCCCGGCGCAGGGCGGCGAGCTGCACGGCAAGCTCGTCCAGGTCCTCGCCGCGGATCGCCAGGGCCTCCACGTACGCCTCGTCGATGGCGCCGAAACGCCGGAACGCCTCCTCGTTGTGCAGGTCGGTGGCGGAGAAGCTGATGCCCCGCAGGCCCAGTTCGTGGGCGGCGTCCACGGTCTCGCCCAGGTGCCGGAAGTTGTGGCGGTGGACCGCGCAGCGCCCCTCCACCGCGAGGTCGGGCCGGACGCGGTCGAGCAGTTCGAGGCCGGCGCGGAGGCGGTCGAACGCGTGGGGGACGTTGCGGACGTCGTCGTGGACCTCGCGGGGGCCGTCCAGGCTCACCCGGAACGCGTCGCAGTGGGCGGCCACCGCGTGGGCGTGCCGTTCGAGCAGCAGGCCGTTGCTGAGCACCTCGACCCGGATGCCCTGCTCCCTGATGACCGACGCGATCTCCCAGACGTCCGGGTGCATCAGGGGCTCACCGCAGATGATCACTTTGCCCAGGCTGAGCTCGCGCCACCGGGGGGCCCACCGGCGGATCTGCGCCACCGACAGGTTGGTGCCCGGCTTCTCCCGCCAGATGTCACACATGCGACAGCGGGAGTTGCAGCCCGAGTTGATCCACAGGAAGAGTCTCGCCATGCGGGTGAGCGGTGCGTCCCGCTGGACGGGGGTCTGGTTCGGCACGGCTGTCGTCTCCCGGCTAGTGGTCGTTGGGTACGGCGGCCGGCGGGCGCGGCTCGGCCAGGTGGGCGGCGAAGGTCTCCCCCAGCCAGTCGTTCAGGGCCGGGCAGCCGGCGAACAGGCCCAGGTTCCCCCCGGTGTGGACGAGCACCACCAGCGCCCCGCGGGGGATGGTCCCGGCGCGGACCAGGCCGAGCAGGCCGAGGAAGGCCCGGAGCATGTAGGTCGGGTCGAGCGGCAGCCGGTAGCGGCGCACGGCCTCGGCCAGCACCCGCAGTTCGGCCGCGGTGGGTCGGTCGTAGCCGGCGCCCAGCCAGTCGGCGTGGACCTCGACCGGGGTGTCGGTCAGGTTCTGGCGCCCGAGCCGCCGCACCGCCTGCCGGCGCAGCGCGGCCACCTCGGCGGTCACCGAGGTGCGGCTGCCGCCGACGCAGATCCCGTGCACCCGCCAGGGCAGCCCGAGCAACCGGGCGGCGACGGCGAGCCCCAGGCAGGTCCCTCCGGAGCCGGCGGGCGCCACCAGGTGGATCGGCCCCGGGACGACGTCCGCACCGGTACCGAGTTGGTCGGCGAGCTCCAGGCCCAGTTCGACGCTGCCGAGCAGGCCCGGCCAGACCGTGACGCCGGGCGGGACCGCGAACGGTCTCCCGCCCCGCCGCGCCTCCTCGGCGCAGGCGGCACGGAGCAGTTCGGCGTTCCGCTGCCACGGGGTCCGCTCGTGCCAGGTGACCTCGTCGGCGAGGAGCAGCGCGAGCAGGTACGCGCCGTTCGGGCGGTGCGGCCTGACCTGCTGGTCGCCGCTGTAGACCAGGTGGGACCGCAGGCCGTACCTGCGGGCGAACGCGGCCACGGCCACGCACTGCCCCGACGGCAGGCTCCCCCCGGTGACCAGGGTGTCGGCGCCCCGGCGTCTGGCCCGGGCCACCGCGTGGGCCAGTTTGCGCGCCTTGTGGCCGCTGGCCAGGTCGTCCAGCAGGTCCTCCCGTTTGACCAGGACCCGCACCCCGAGGTCGGCCCCGAGGTCCGGCCGGTACTGGAGTGGGGTGGGCAGCCGCCCGTAGGCCAGTGGCCGGGGGACGGCGCCCGGCGGCAGCAACGCCTCGAGCCGGTGTCGTGTCATCGGGGTCCCTCCGCGCCTGCTGGTGCCCGGGGTCCGCGGGCCGCCCGCGCCACCACCGCGTACATGTAGGGCAGTCGGCCCGGGGACCGGCTGTTCACCCACACCCCGTTGACGCACCGGTCCAGTTCGTCCAGGAGGCGGTAGGAGCTGTACGGGTACTCCTCGACCCGTTCCAGGACGAGACCTGCGGCGATCAGCGCGTCGAGCACCGAGCCGACGGGGTGCTGCCAGCGGTACTCCCGGTAGCGGATGGGCGCGGCGGGGTCGGCGTAGGTGCCCTGCGTCCAGGTGGCCGGCGGCCGGTCGGGGCCGAAGTAGCGGCCGGCGCCGCTGACCTTCCCCGGGTGCAGCACCTCGAGCAGCGGGTGGAACTCCACCAGGACGAACCGTCCGCCGGGGCGCAGGTTGTGGGCCACGGAGTCGGCCCACCGCGGCAGGTCCCCGAGCCAGCACAGCACGCCGTAGGTGCTGACCACCACGTCGTACGGCGCCCCGGGGTCGGTGAACCCCTGGACGTCCGCGCAGACGAAACGGGCGTCGAGGCCGGTCTCCGCGGCCAGTCGGCGCGCCGCGCGGACGGCGACCGGGGACAGGTCCACCCCGGTGGCCCGGGCACCGAGCCGGGCCCAGGACAGGGTGTCGAGGCCGAAGTGGCACTGGAGGTGCAGCAGCCGCAGCCCCCGCACCTCCCCCACCAGTTCGCGTTCCGGCGGTTTGAGGGTGGACCCTCCGGCGCGGACCCGGCGGGTGGGGTAGAAGTCGGACGTCAGGTGGACGCCGGTGCGCAGGTCCCAGGCCGTGCGGTTGACCCGCACCGCGTGGGACCCGTCGGGGGCCGTGGACACTCAGGCTCCCTTCTCGTAGAACCAGCCGCCCATGCTCAGGCAGTCCACTTCGGAGCCGAGGAAGCAGGCGAGGGCCTCCTGGGGGCTCTCCACGATGGGCTTGCCCCGCACGTTGAACGACGTGTTGATCAGCACCGGGTCCCCCGAGCGGTCGGCGAACCGGCACAGCAACCGGTGCAGGAACGGCTCCCGCTCGGCGCGGACCGCCTGCACCCTGGCGGTGCCGTCCACGTGCACCGCGGCGGGGGTCCGCTCCTTGGCCTTGTCCTTCGCCGAGCCCGTGAACAGCATGTACGGGTCGGGATGGCCCGAGAAGTAGTCGTCGAACGCCTCCCACGGCACGATCGGCGCGACCGGCCGGAAGTCCTCACGGCCCTTCACCCGGTTGAGCCGGTCCCGCATGCCGGGGTCGGACGCCGCCGCCAGCAGGCTGCGGTTGCCCAGGGCCCGGGGGCCGAACTCCATCCGCCCGCGGAAGACCGCGGCGATCCGGCCCCTGGCGAGCCGGTCGGCGAGCCGCTCGGTCACCTCGGCCTCGGTGAGCCACTGTGCCTCCAGGCCGGCCTGGGTGAACGCCGCCTCGACCGCCCGGTCGGGGTGGGCGGTGCCGAGGCAGAACGAGTCGTAGGACAACTGGGCCGGCGCGCCCCTGCGGATGGCGCTCAGCGAGGCGGCGCCGACGGCGGTGCCGGCGTCGCTCGCCGCGGGCTGCACGAAGACGTCGTCGAACAGGCCGAGCGCGGCGATCCGCCCGTTGGCGACGCAGTTGAGGAAGGTGCCCCCGGCCAGGCAGAGCCTGCGCAGGCCGGTGGTCCTGGCGTAGTGGGTGACGATGTGCTCCAACGCCTCCTCCAGACGCTGCTGCGCGGACCTGGCGATGTCCCGGTGCACCCGCTCCAGTGGGGCGCCCGGGCTGCGGGCGGGGGCGACCCGCCGGTCCAGGGCCCGCAGCCGGCGCAGGTCCAGCCGGTAGCGACCGTCGGGCAGCAGGGGCAGGACGCGGGCGAACTCGTCGGCGAACCGGGGCTCCCCGTAGGCCGCGAGACCCATCACCTTGAACTCGTCCGCGAAGGGTTCGAACCCCAGGTGCCTGGTGACCAGGGAGTAGAACAGGCCGAGGGAGTCCGGCACGACCTGCTCGGCGACCGTGCGCAGCCGCCGGCCCCGGCCGACGAACACCGAGGTGCAGGCGTTCTCCCCGGCGCCGTCGCAGACGATGGTCAACGCCTCGTCCCAGCCGGAGCAGAAGAACGCCGAGGCGGCGTGGGTGAGGTGGTGGGGCCACTCCCGGAACGGCACGCCCCGGATGTCCTCGGGGCGCATCAGGTGCCGGTACCGCTGGGGGACGTCGTACCCCGACCGCAGGGCCGCCGGCAGGCAGGCGAGGCCGGCGAACGCGGCGAGCTCCTCGCGCAGCGTGGACAGCCGGCGTCCGGTGAGGCAGCCCCACAGGCTCCGCAGGTGCCTCCAGCGGTGGTACGAGTAGGCGATCTCGTCGATGTCGTGGAAGGAGATCCCCGTGTGGTCCAGCGCCCGGTACGCCGCGTCGATGGGCAGGTAGCTGTGGTAGGGGCTGTAGCGGCGCCCGTGCTTGATGCCGGTGAAGCGTTCGTCCTCGGCCGCGAAGAGCAGCTCGCCGTCCCGGACGAGCGCCACCGACGGGTGCTCGAAGTAGCTGTTGACTCCCAGGATGATCACGCGTGCGCCTCCACCGCCTCGCTCCGGGCGAGGGCCTCGTCGAAGTAACGTGCGCAGGACAGGGTGCCGATGGTGTGGCCGACCCGCTGGTCGAGCACCTGACGTGCCACGGCGGCCAGGTCGGTCGTCGGGGACAGGTGGGTGAGCGGGAGCGTCGCCGGGTGGTCCAGGTGCAGCAGGGGCATCCCGCCCAGCCGGCTGAGCCCCGGGGTGGTGACGGTCGCCACCTCGGCGGCGTCGAGGAACGGCACCCGCCGGTGCGTCTCCGTCAGCAGGCGCACGTAGAGCCGCACGTAGTCCTGCTGACTGGTGCCGCCCACGGCGACCACCCCCGGCAGCAGGCAGCGGACCAGGTACGCCAGGACCCGGTCGGTGTGCAGCACCCCGGCCCGCAGGGCCGCGGCGACCGGCCGCGGGGCGAACGGGACCGGCACCGCGGCCCCGTCCGTCTCGACCACCATCACCGCGGTGCCGCCCTCCTCGCGGAGCACCACCGGGTGCAGCCGGCTGCCGCGGCGCACCCAGAAGAAGTCGGGGGCGGCCCGGTTGACCGCCAGGTTGTCGGGGCGCGCCACCAGCTCGCGTTTGACGCCGAGGAACGCCCGGCGCACCCGCGGGTCGAAGACGACGTGCCGCAGTGGGCTGGCCGGGTCGAGCAGGTGGTCGGCGGCGCACTCGGCGGCCAGGGACTCGTCCACGGCGACCCGGCGCACCGAGTGGTCCAGGGCCAGGGACGACCAGATCTCCTCGTTGCACCGCCGGTACGCCTCGGCCGGGTCGGGCCAGACCCGGCCGACCAGGGAGCCGAGCACCGGGTCGTCGGCGGCGGCGGGACCGTCGCCCTCGAGCCGTTCGAGGGTCATGGTCAGCGGTGGGGGCAGGCAGCAGAAGGTGGAGTCCTTGTACCGGCGCTTGGAGAACGGGAACACCCGGTACAGCGAGCCGCGGGTGCGCAGGAACACCGGCCCGGTGACCGGAACGCGCCGGCTCAGGCAGCTCACCGTGGAGCACTGGGACACGACCATCACCCGGGCCCCGGCGTGGGAGCAGGCGAGGTGGAACAGGTAGTTGTTGAGGAACGTCTCCCGGTCGAGCAGCAGGTTGGCGTGGTCGGCCTGCTGGATGACCGGCACCCGCAGCAGGTGGTCCGCGACCCCGTCCGGGTCGGTGACCCCGCGCTCCCCGAGCCAGCGGACCAGCGCCGTGGCGAGCCGCCCGAGGTGCCCGGCGTGGCCGGTGCCGGCGCGCGGGACGAGCCCGGCGAGGTACCGCCGCAGCGGCTGGTCGAGGCAGCGGCCCAACTGCCCGCCGAGGTCGGAGCCCGCCGCGGTGAGCCGCTGGAGGAAGGGTTCCGCCGGGTACGCCGGCCCGGGTGACGCGTCCCTCATGGCCGCCCCTGGCGGGTCACGTCCCTGACGGCGGCCACGACCTGGGGGGCCGCGGACCCGGGCGGGGCCTGCGGATCGGCCTCGAGCAGCCGCACGCCGGCGAACGCCGGGTCCGCGGCGCACCGTTTGCGGAACTCCTCGTGGAGGTCCACGTACAGCTCGTGCCAGCGGTGCACCCAGCGGCGTTTGGCGTCCTCGTCCGGGAACTCCCGGGGCCGTTCGCCGGCCGCCTCGGCCGCCGCCAACCGGGCCAGGGAGACCTCGGGGCGCGGGTTCATCAGCACCAGGACGTCGGGGGCGGGGACGCGGCGGTGCAGCACGGCGGAGAGCTCGCGGTAGGCCGCGGCCTGGTCCGGTTGGACGCTGCCGGTCTCGATGTGCTCGGCGACGAACAGCCCGTCGTCCAGGTGCGAGCGCTCCATGACCACCACCCGGCCCAGCTCGAGGTTCCGCAGGAGCACCAGGTGCCGCTCCAGCATGAAGCTGAGTTGGACGGGGAAGGCGTAGGTGTCGCTGCGGGAGAACATCAGGGGCAGGTAGCGGTGGTGGAACAGCCGCTCGGAGATCCCGACGGCCTGGGTGCCCCGCTCCGTCAGTTCCCGGCGCACCCGTTCCACCAGGGTGGACTTCCCCGCCGAGGTGTTGCCGGACACGGCGACGTAGACGCCCCGTGGGCCCCGTGCCGCCGACGCGCGGACGTCGTAGACCTCCGGGGCCCCGGCGGGACCCTTCACCATGCGTAGTCCAGGGCGAGCAGCGCGGCCTCGGTCACCGACGCGTCGATGTGGTCACGCTGGAGCGGCGCGTCCCAGGTCCGGGTGGCCAGGCAGGGGCGCAGCAGCAGGTCGGCGCCGAGCCGCAGGGAGTGTGACTGCTCCTTGCAGCGGGGCAGGTCACCGCAGGTGGAGCAGCGGATGCCGGCCGGCGGGCGGAAGCCGCGCAGCAGCACCTCCCCGGCCCCGGGGACGGTGGAGTTGTGCGCGTTGACCCGGTCCACCAGGGCGTTCAGCGCGGCCAGGGGGTAGCTGTCCTCCCGGACCTCGCCCTCGGGGAGGACCGAGAACACCTTGACGTTGACGCCCCGGGCGGTGAGCAGGTACAGGAACGCCTCGGTGCGGTCCAGGGAGTCTGCGGGCACCGGCAGGTTGAGCCGCAGGGTGAAGGCGCCTGAGGCGGCCCGCTCCACGGTGGGCATCAGCCAGTCCGGGATGCCCCAGGCGTCCTTCGTGCCGGCCTCGACCAGTGGTTCGGTCTGCAGCGACACGTGCATCCTGGCCAGCCCGGCGTCCAGCAGGGCCTCGAGCCGCTGCGGGAGGTAGGTGCCGTTGGTGGTGACGCCCACGTCGTCCACGTGCTCCCGGGCGAGGCGGACGAAGTCGCCGATGTCCGGGCGCAGCAGGGGCTCCCCGCCGGTGAACTGGACCCGGGTGAAGCCGGCCCTGACCGCCGCCGGGACCGCCTCCCCGACGACCCCGAGGCTGATCTTGCCGCTGGCCGGGGCGCCCTCGTTGTGGCAGAACGTGCAGGACAGGTTGCAGGTGCCGACGACGGAGATCCGGAAGTACAGCTCCCGTTCCCTGATCGCGTCGGCGAGGGTCTGGCCCCGTTCCGCGAGCCGGGAGCGGATCTGGTCGATGACGTCGTCCCGACGGCGCGGCACGGTGAGCTGGCCAAGCATGACGGACACGGGAGGCTCCTTCGGTGGGGGGACGGGTCGGGGGTGCCCGCGGGTGGGGCGGGCGCCCGCGGCGGTCAGGGACGTCGGTCGAGTGCCGCCGCCAGTTCCGTGACGGTGGGGTGGGTGTAGAGGAGGCTGACGCGCAGTTCGCGGTGGAGTTCCTTCTCCAGCGCCCGCACCACGCTCAGCGCGGCGAAGGAGTCCCCGCCCAGGTCGAAGAAGTCGTCGTCGGTCCCGACGTCCGGGACGCGCAGGGCGGCCCGCCAGGTGTCGATCACCAACCGCTCGGTGCGGGACGGGGCGGTGGCCCCGGCCGGGTCGGCGGTGGGGGCGGGGGTGTCGGCCAGGTGTGCCGCGCAGCTCTCGGTGAGCGCCAGGACGTCGGCCTTCCCGTTGGCGGTCACCGGCAGGCGGGCGCAGGGCCGCAACAGGGCGGGGCGCAGGTGGTCGGGGAGTTCGCCGCGCAGCCGCCGCTTGAGGCGGTCGAGGACCACCGCCGGGTCGGCGCCGCGGGACAGCACCAGCGAGGCGGCCAGCACCGTGCCCGAGCCGCGCTCCACCGGGACCACGGCGACCTGGCGCACCTCGGGGTCCGCCAGCACCGCCCGTTCGACCTCGGCGGGCTCGATCCGGTGGCCGCGGACCTTCACCTGGCGGTCGGTGCGTCCCAGGTAGGCGAGGTTGCCGTCGGCCCGGCGGGCCACCAGGTCGCCGGTGCGGTAGAAGCGGCCGGTGCGGGTGCCGAGCCGGTCGAGGAAGGCCGAGGCGGTCAGCTCGGGCCGGTTCCAGTAGCCGACGCCGACGCCGACGCCGCCGATGTACAGCTCGCCCTCGTCGGCCTCCGCGCCGTCCGGGCCGAGCACCACGAGCTCGGTCTCCCCCACCGCGGTGCCGATCAGCGTCTCGGTGGGGTCCGGATCGCGCGGACAGCGCCAGGCGGTGGCGTAGACGGCGCACTCGCTGGGGCCGTAGAGGTTGACGACGGTGGCGGTGGTGCGCCGGTGCAGCCGGGCCAGCAGTGCGGGCGGGAGGCGCTCGCCGCCGGCCAGCACCAGGCGCAGCCCGTCGTACCGCTCGTCCCGCGGCCGGCCCTGGAGCAGCAGGTCAAGCAGGGAGGGCACCATCTGCAGGACGCTGACGCGGTGACGGGCGATCAGATCGGCCAGGTGGTCGGGATCGCGCTGGGCGCCCTGCCCGGCCACCACGAGTTGGGAGCCGGTGGTCAGCGGCCAGTAGAGCTCGGCGACGCTGGCGTCGAAGCCGCAACTGCTGCTGTACAGCACCCGGTCGTCGGCGGTGAGGCGGTGGGACCGCTGGAGCCAGCACAGCCGGCTCATGATGCCGTCGTGGGTGATCAGCGTCGCCTTGGGCCTGCCGGTGGACCCCGAGGTGTACACGAAGTAGGCGGTGTCCCCGGGGGAGGCCGCGGGGGCCGTGGCCGGTGCCGGGTGCCCACCGCGCCCGGCGGGCACCCGGGGGGGCGCGCCCGGTCGGGTGGGCACCGACACCGGTCCGCCGGCGGCGTCCAGCCACAGCCGGGGCACCCCGGGGGCGACGTCACCCGGTGCGTCGGTGGCCGCGTCGGTGATCAGCAGGTGGGGGGCGAAGTCGGCAAGCAGCCAACGGGCCCGCGGGGGCGGGTTGGCGACGTCCACGGCGAGCTGTGCCGCGCCCGAGAGGGCGGTGCCGACGAGGGCGACCACCTGCGCGGTACCGCGGGGCAACAGCACCGCCACGCGCCGCCCCGCGGTGCCACCGGGGGCGCTCGCCGCGATGACGCGGGCGGCGACGTCGGCGGCCCTGGCGTGCAGCGCGGCGTAGGTCAGCGTGTCTCCGCCGGCGCGCACCGCCACCCGGTCGGGGCTGCTCGAGGCCTGGGCCAGCAGCGCCTCGCCCAGCACGCGTCGCCGCCCGACGGGTGGCGTCCCCGGTGCTGCGTGACCGTCCCTGGATCGCACGCGACTCCCCCTCCGCCCGTCGGCGCCGCCACCGTGGCGCCACCGCAGCCGAAACTCGCCGTAACTGCTTCCGCGTGTGTTTTCCGATGAGAAGAAATGACTTCGGGGAATTCCCCACCCGTGGCGCGGAGTCGCCATGATGACGCCGCGGAAAACGCCCAGGGCCATCCCCATCGGAAAAAGTATCGGTGCGGGGAACTGCCCTGACCCTCGAAGTCACCTGAAAGCGTGACAGAGCACGCGCGACCTCGGTGTACGCGCATTCCCATAACCGAGTTGCCGATGAGGTGACGCGTTGCTGATGTGACGTCACCGGGTCGGTCCACCGGTATAGCCGGGTTTCCCTGGACGGCCGAATTGGCCGGGGAGCGGGGGTAATCGGGGCGACGGCGACGATCGGGCTGGTGCACCATGCCACCGTCAGAGGTTGGATGATGCGGTCAACGCCCGGCCGACCTGAGGCGCTTGCATGAGGAGCACCCTTGCTGTCCCAGAACCTGATCTTCGACGCGGATGACACGCTGTGGGAGAACAACGTCTACTACGAGGCCGCCATCGAGGGCCTCATCGACCTCGTGGATCACCCGTCGCTCACCCGGCAGCAGGTGCGCGACGTCATCGACGAGACGGAGCGGGAGAACATCCGGCGACGCGGCTACGGTGCCGAGGTGTTCGAGGACAGCCTGCTCAACGCCCTGTGCGCACTGCGTGGCAGCGACACCCCGGATGCGGCGGAGGTGGAGAAGATAGCCGCGTTGTGCGCCGGCGTGCACGACATGGAGATGGTCCTCATTTCCGGCGTGGAATCCACCCTGGAAAGGCTCTCCGCACGGCACCGGTTGTTCCTGCTCACCAAGGGGTGCGAAAAGGAGCAGTTGCGGAAGGTGGAGAAATCAGGTCTCGCCGGCTACTTCGTCGAGGCGGTGGTGGTGCCGGAGAAGGACGTCTCCGCCTACCGGTCCTTCGCCACCGCCCGGAACCTCCCCGTCGAGCACACCTGGATGATCGGCAACTCGCTGCGCTCGGACATCAACCCGGCGCTCGCCTGCGGACTCGGCGCCGTCTTCGTCCCCCACCCGATGACCTGGTCGCTGGAGGCCGACCGGGTGCCGGACCCGAGTCCGCGGTTCCTCACGGTGCCCCGGTTCGGTGCCCTGGGGGACCACTTCTGACCGTCCGCGCCAGCCGCGCGGTCCGGCGCGCGCGCCCGGGAACAGCAGCCCGGCGGGCGCCGTGACCGGCACCGCGGGGACGGGCGCGCAGCAGGCGCCGCGGAGGCCCCGCCGGCGCCTCCCGGAGCCGCTGTGCGACCGCCGGTTCCTGGTGGTGTGGGCGGGGCAGTCCTGTTCGCAGTTCGGCAGCGCGGTGGCACCGGTGGCGTTGACCCTCGCGGTCGTGCACAACGGCGGTTCCGCGGCGGACCTCGGCGTCGTGCTGGCCGTCACCGTGCTGTGCGAGGCGTTGGCCTGCCTACCCGGCGGGGTCTGGGCCGACCGGCTCCCGCGCAACCTGCTCATGGTGGGCGCCGAGGCGGCACGCACCCTCGCCCAGCTCTGGCTCGCCCTCGAACTCGTCCGCGGCAGCACCGACACCGTCCGGTTGGCCGTCGCAGGTGCCTGCACCGGCGCCGCGTCGGGGATCTTCCAACCCGCCGCCGCCGGCCTCGTGCAGTCCCTGGTGCCGTCCGACCAGCTCCAGCAGGCCAACGCCCTGATGGCCGTCTCCCAACGGGTCTGCGCGGTGACCGGCCCCGCCGTCGCCACCACCGTGGCCCTGGCGGTCGGCCCCGGGTGGGGCGTCGGCATCGACGCGTTGACCTTCGCGGTCAGCGGGGTGTCCCTGCTGACGCTCCCCCGCAACGCCGGGGTCACCCGGTCCCGGGGACGGTTCACCGCCGAGCTCGCCGAGGGCTTCCGGGAGGTGCGGCGGCGGCGCTGGTACTGGACCAACCTGATCAGCCACTGCCTGTGGAACCTGGGCCGCTGCGTGTTCTTCACCGTCGGCGCGCTGGTGGTGCTGCGCTCCCTGGGCGGCGAGCTCTCCTGGGGGGTGATCAGCCAGGCCGGGACGGCCGGCGCACTGGCCGGCGCGGTCCTCGCGCTGCGCTGGCGCCCGCGCCGGCCGCTGGTCACCGCGAACGTCTGCATGGCGCTGGGCAGCGTGCCGCTGCTGCTGATCGGCTTCCACGCCCCGGTCGCCGCCATCGCGTTGGCGGCGTGCGCGATGAACACCGCGCTCGGCCTGGGCGGCACCCTGTGGGACACCGCCGTGCAACAGCGCATCCCGGCCGACCGGATCTCCCGGGTGGAGGCCTTCGACTGGTTGACCTCCACCGCCCTGACCCCCGCCGGGATGGCCCTGGCCGGCCCCCTGGCGGTGGCGGTCGGGGCGCGCACCACCCTCTTCGCCGCCGCCGCGGTCGTCGCCCTGTCGTCGCTGGGCGTCCTGGCGGTCCGCGAGGTCAGGACGCTGGGCGGCTGGTCCGCACCGAGACCCGACACGGAGGAGGACCGCACCCATGGCGAGGAAGCGCTTGGCCGTCCTGTATGACGGCGGTTCGGCCTCCCTGGTGGAGATCGCCGAGGGCCTCGGTCGCCTCGGTGACCTGCTGGTGGTCCTCCCGCCGCGGCGGCACGGCGGTGCGGAGCTGGAACTGTCGCGGCGGCTCGGCCAGGTGGTCCGCCTCGACGAGGTGGCCGACGGCCCCCGCCCCGACGCGGTGCTGACCTTCAGCGAGACCATGCTGCGGCCGGCCGCCCGGATCGCCGCCCGGTGGGGGCTGCCCGCGCACAGCGGGCCCACGGTCACCATGCTCACCGACAAGTCGGCGCAGCGCCGCGGACTGCGCCGCGCGGAGGCCCACCCGGTGGTGTCGGTGGACCTCACCGACCCCCGGCGGTGGCCCGACGCCGTGCGGACCACGGGGCTGCCGGCGGTGGTCAAACCGGCGCGGGGCGCCGCCAGCCGCCACACCCACCTGGTGCGCGGCCGGGCCGAGGGGGCCGCGCTCGTGGGGTGGTTGCTGGCGCCGGTCGGTGCCGGGGGCGCGGGCGAGCGCCGCCTGGTGGTCGAGGAGTACCTGCGGGGCACCGACCGCGGGCCGTTCGGCGACTACGTGTCCGTGGAGTCGGCGGTGGTCGCCGGCCGGATCACCCATCTCGCGGTCACCGGGAAGCTCCCCGTGGTGCCGCCGTTCCGGGAGACCGGCCAGTTCTGGCCGTCGTCGCTCGCCCCCCACGAGGAACGGCAGGTGCTGGCGCTGACCGGAGCCGCCCTGCGGGCCCTTGGGGTCGCCCACGGGCTGACCCACACGGAGGTCAAGCTGACCCCGCGGGGCCCCCGCGTCATCGAGGTCAACGGCAGGCTCGGCGGGTTCGTCAACGAACTCAGCACCCGGGCCGCGGGGGTGGACCTGGTGGAGCTCGCCGGCCGCATCGCCCTGGGTGAGCGGCCGGAACCGGCGGTGGCCCGCCCGGACCGCGTCCACTTCCAGCACCACACCCTGGCCCCCGCGGTGGACTGCCGGATCGTGGGCGTCCACGGCGCGTCCCGGGTCCGTCGTGCCGCGGGGATCTCCGGCTACCGCACGCTGGTGTCCCCGGGCACCTCGCTGACCGGCGGGGTGCGCACCGGCGAGGTGGACATCCTGTGCGGCTCGGCCGAGGACCACGCCCGGGTGCCGCGGGTGATCTCCGAGGCGCTTGCGGAACTGTCGTTCACCGTGGAGTTCCCCGGTCCTGGCGCCCCGGGCCCCGTGCGGGTCGGCGCCAGGGACCTGGCCGGGGCGGTCGGCGTCAGGTCGGCAGGTTGACGCAGGTGTCCGCGGGCGGGAGGTCCTCGGCGAGGAACACGGTCTGCGCCGTCATCCGGTACCCCGACATCCTTTCCCGGAACGTCTCGATGGACTCCTCGGGGTGCACCGAGTCGATCACCGCGTGCGGCCCGACGGCGTTGAACTGGTGGCTCACCCCCCGCGGTATCTGCATGTCCACGAAGGAACAGGGCGGTACCACGAGGTTGTGGCGGGTCCTGGTGACGTCCTCGGGGGTGTCCGGCAGGGTGTCCTGGAACGTCCGCGGCAGGAACGGGGTAACGCCCGGCACGTCGGTCACCTCGAACGGGGAGAGGCTGCTCACCCGGATCTGGGTGTCCGGGCCGGTCATCATCCGCACCAGTCGCAGCCCGGTGTGCAGGTGCATGCGGGAGCAGATGCCCCGTTGCTCCACGTCGTAGAAGTCCATGAGGTAGCGGTCCGCGAAGAAACCGTCGAAGGGCGCCTCGACCATGTAGACGTCGCCCTCCTCGAAGGTCTGGGAGCGCACGACGCCGTCCCGGTCGGGTGTGGTGGCCACCCGGCTCCGTTTGGCGTTCCTGACGATCTCGGCGAACGCGTTGACCACGGCCAGCGCCGTGTCCGCGGGGAGTCGGAGGACCGGGGTGACCACGTTCCTCGCCGCGTCCTGGAAACGGGCGACGTCGTGCACCTCGTTCTCGTCGTCGGCGCTGTGCTTCATTCGCTGGTGCGACACGCTCATCGGACCCTCCGAGCCGGACACATCACAAGAACCCGGGAGAACCGGGGTCGTTGCGATTCTTCCACCCCGTCCCGTCGCTGACCGGCGGCGGTCGGGCGCACCGGGGGGAAACCAGGTGGAACCGGGAGCGCCCGGACGGTGTCTCCTCCACTGATCGCACCGCGACTCCGGAAGGGTCCCACCATGACCGGCACACGCGAACCCACCGACCCGGCCGGGTCGGTGGGAGGTCCGCCGCGCCACCTGGCCGGGCCCCGCCCGCCGCGCCCGGCACGACCGGGCGGCCCGTCGTGATCTGCCCGCACTGCTCGGTGAACCTGCTGCACAAGGAACGCACCGGCCGGACCTGCCTCGCCTGCAAGCGGACGTTCGCCCTGGAGCCCAAGGACAACGAGCTGCGGCTGCACGACGTGCGGATGCGCACACTCGCCGAGAAGCTCGGTGACGGCCGGGGGCTGCGCTACACCGCTCCCCAACTGTGGTACGCCGCGTCACGCAACCGCATCCCCCCGGCCGGCCAGGCCTCCAGGGGCTGCTTCGTCACCCTCGTCGTCATCACCCTGGTCGCCGCGGTCTCGATCGTGTCGGCGAACCCCTTCCGGAAGCCCGTGCTGCTCGTCGGCGGGCCGGTGCTCGCGGTGCTGGTCCTGTGCCTGTTCCTGGCCCGCCGCCGGGCCCGCAGGGTCGATCCGGTCCGGATGCCGATGTCCCTGGAGCGGTTCGAGTCGGCGGTGCTCCAGCGGTGGGCCGAGGTGTACGGGCGTCGCCCGCGCGGCCTGGTGCCGCCGACCGCGGCCCCGCTGCCCGCGCCGCCCCGTCCCGGGGTCGCCGTGCTCTGCCCGGACCGGGCGGTGCTCGACTGCCTCGCCGCGAACGACGCCCCGGCCGCCCCGACCATGGCGATGGTTCAGTCACCGGACCAGGTTCCCCCCGGGGTGCCCGCCGTGGTCCTGCACGACGCCAGTCCCTCCGGGCTCGCCTTCGCCGCCGCGGCCCGCACCGCGCTCGGCGAGCGAGCACTGGTCGTCGGGCTGCTGCCGCGGTCCGTGATGGCCCACGAGAACGCCGTCCGGCTACGGGAGAGCCCGCTTCCCCAGTACGGCGTGGCGGAGCTGCGGGCCTCCTGCCCGACCCTGACCGACGAGGAGCTGGACTGGCTGGCCCAGGGCTGGTGGTCGCCGCTGGCAGCGGTGCCCCCGGCAGCGCTGCTCACGGCGGTGCACCAGGCGGCGCGGCGGGCGGCGGAAGCCACCGACCCGGACCACCGGGGCGCCCGCGGGGTGGGCTTCCTCACCTGGCCGGAGCGGTGATGGGCACCCTGGTGGACCGGGCGCTGCGGATCGCGGTGGCCAGCGCCGCCGCCCCCGGGGCGGTCCGCTTCACCGAGCGCCAGTTGTACTACGAGCTGTGCCGGGTGCTGGGCCCCTGGCACCGGGCGCCCCGGCGGCCCGCGTTCACCGTCGCCCCGACGGTGCGCTACCCGGACTTCCGCGCGGCACTGTGCCGCCTCGGCGACGTGCCCGGGCTGCTCCCGGCGGCGGCACCGCCGGTGCCTGGTGCCGGACGGCACACCCCGGAGCCGGACCTGTTCGACTACGGGCTGCCGCGGCTGTTGGTGTGCGAGTCCCATGACATCGCGCGGATGCTGCGGGCCAACGGGCTGCCGATGGAGTCGGCGTGCCCGATGTTCAGCGCCGCCGAACTCCCCCTCGCCCCGGGGGTGGTCGAGATGCTCGCCCGCGCCGAGGGCGCCACGGTCTACCTGCTGCACGACGCGTCCCCGTGGGGACTCACCTTCCCGCAGCGCCTCCCCGGTCTCACCGGGCTGCCGGACGGCACCAGGGTGGTCCCGCTCGGGCTGCGTCCCCGGCAGGCCGGCTCCCTGCACCTGACCCACGGCCGGGCCACCACCCGGACCGTGGCACCGCCGAGCCCCACGCTGCGGCTGGCCCACGCGGAACAGCGGTGGCTGGAGCGGGACAGGTTCGCGGAGGTCGCGGCCGTGCGGCCGGCGTCGCTGCTGCGCACGGTGCACCGGCTGGTCCGCGACGTCAGGACCCGACGGCGGCCCGGTGGGGTGCGACGGGCCCGCGAGACCGGCTTCCTGAGCTGGCCCACCCGATGAGAGGACATGCAGTGTCGCCCCGGAACCGGCAGGAGACGACCTACACGGACGAGTTGCTCGCGGACGGCTCCGTGCACCGGCGGTACTCCGACCGCCGCCAGGAGTGGCGCGTCCGCCAGGGGCCCACCCTCGTGGCCTGGCGGGACAACCGCGGTCGCCAGGGCACCGACGAGTTGCTCGGCCAGCGCGTCGTCAAGCGGGTCTTCAGCAACGGGCGGGTGCTCTACGGCCGGGAGGCCGGCTACGGCCGCACCCTGTGGAGCGACGGGGTGCTGACGGTGAACCGGACGTCGTTCGGCGGGCGCCTGGGGGCGATCCTGGCCGCCGCCTCCGCGGGCGCCCTGGTCGGGGGTCTCGTCGCACCGCCCACCGCGTTGACCCCGGAGCAGGAGGAGGAGCTGCGCCGCCAGGCCCAGGCCCAGGGCCAGGCCGGCGGCGACGCCTCGGGCGGCGACTTCTCGGGCGGCGGGGGCTACGGCGACTGGGGCGACGGCACGGGTGGCGACGACCTCTTCGACGACTTCGGCTGAGGGACGGGCAATGGCGCGGTGGTGTGCGTGCCTGGCGGCGGACGACCCGGCCGGCCAGGTGGAGGCGATGGGCGGCCGGGCGGTGCGGGTCGCCGGCCGGCGGGCCCTGGGGCTGCTCGAAGGACCCGGCGCGGCGACCGGCCCGTTCGAGGCGGCCGGACGCTGGGCGGTGGGTGAGGTCACCCTGTTCAACGCGGCCGAACTGCGCGCCCGGCTCGGCGCCGCCGGGGCCGACGGCGGCGACTGCCCGGACGGCGAGCTGCTGCTGCGCTGCTACGCGGCGTTCGGCACCGCCGGCCTCGCCGCGGCGGACGGCATGTTCGCGCTGGCCATCGCGGACGGAGAGGACCTGGTGCTGGTCCGGGACCACGTGGGGGCCCGCACGGTGTTCCACGCCCGCGCCGGCTCCCGGTGGGCGGCGGCGACCTCGCTGCGCGCCCTGCGCCGCTGGCCGGCGCTGCACACCGGGCTGCACCTGCCCGCGGTGCGCTCGTTCCTCACGTTCGCCTACCTCCCGGGCACCGAGACGCTGCTGCGCGGGGTGCACGAGGTGCTGCCCGGCCGGTGCCTGAGGCTGCGCGCGGACGGGACCACCGTGGAGGAGACCTTCTGGGAGCCGGCCGAGGCGGTGGACGAGTCACCGGCCGCCGAGCACGCCGGGCGACTGCGCGCCCTGCTCGAGCAGGCCACGGCGCGGCGGTTGCCGGACGCGGGGCCGGTCGGGGTCCTGCTGTCCGGCGGCGTGGACAGCAGTCTGGTCACCGCGCTCGCGGCGCGGCTCCACCCGGGCCCGGTCCGCACCTATTCGATCAGCTTCGGCGACGACGCGCCCAACGAGCTGGCCTACTCCGGGCTCGTGGCCGCGCACTGCGGGACCGAGCACCGGGTGCTCACCGTCGCGGGGGAGACCGTCGCCGCCCGGCTCCCGGAGACCGTCGCCCTGCTGGACTGCCCCGTCGGCGACCCGCTCACCGTGCCCAACCTGCTGCTGGCCGAGGCGGTCGCCGCCGACGGGATGCGGGTGGCGCTCAACGGCGAGGGCGGCGACCCGGTGTTCGGCGGCCCCAAGAACCTCCCGATGCTCGTCCACGAGCTGCACCGGGACGATCCCTCCCCGGAGTCCCGGGCGCGGGCGTACGTGGACTCCTACCGCAAGTGCCACGCCGACCTGCCCACCCTGCTGACCCGTGACGCGCTGGCGGCGCTGGCCCCCGCCCCGCCCCCGCAGGACCTGGTGGCGCCCTACCTGCGTCCGGGACGCATGAACGGCCTGCTCAACCAGTTGCTCCACGCCAACCTGCGGACCAAGGGCGCCCACCACATCCTGAGCAAGGTGGAGCGGATCACCGCCGCCACCGGACTCGAGGGCCGTGCCCCGCTGTTCGACCGGGAGGTGATCGACCAGGCGTTCCGGGTGCCGTCCCGGTTCAAGCTCTCCGGGACCGTGGAGAAGTGGATCCTCAAGGAGGCCGTGCGGGACCTGCTGCCGGCGACCGTCGTGGACCGGCCGAAGAGCGGCATGCGGGTGCCCGTCCAGCGGTGGCTGCACGGGCCCCTGCGGGAGTTGGGCCACGACCTGCTGCTGGGCAGGTCGGCCCGCGACCGGGGCCTGTTCCGCGAGGACACCGTGCGGTCGTGGCTCCGCGGCACGGGAACGCTGCTGCCCCGTCAGGGCGGCAAGCTGTGGCTCGTCCTCACCCTGGAGCTGTGGCTGCGCTCCTTCGACGTCACCGACTGAGGGGGGTCACTTCAGACCGGTGTGGGCGAGCCCCTCGACGAACTGCCGCTGCGCGAAGACGAACACCGCGAGCACCGGAAGCGCCGTGAGCGAGGCCGCGGCGAGCTGGACGTTCCACATGGGACCGCCGTAGGCGTCGACGTAACTGGTCAGCGCCTGGGGCAGGGTGAACTTCTCCGGGGTGGAGAGGTACACCGTCGGCTCGAGGTAGAGGTTCCAACTGTGCAGGAAGGTGAAGATCGCGACAGCGGCCAGGGCCGGTCGGGACAGGGGCAGGGCGATCTTCAGGAAGGTGGCGAACCGACCGAGGCCGTCCATGCGCGCGGCCTCCTCGAGCTCGTTGGGCAGCGCGATGTAGAACTGCCGCATGATGAAGGTCGCCAGGACGCTGGGGGCCCCGAAGACCGGGACCAGGATGAGCGGCCAGTGCGTGTCGATCATGTCCCAGTCACGGAACATCTGGAACAGCGGCACGATGGTGACCTCGCTGGGGATGAGCAGCCCGGTGAGCACCACGAGGAAGAGGGCGTTCTGGCCGCGGAAGCGGATGCGGGCGAAGGCGTAGCCGGCGAGGGAGGAGAAGGCCAGGGTGCCCAGCGTCACGACCGCCGCGATGTACATGCTGTTGACGTACTGCTGTCCGAAGGGCTGGAGGTCGAAGACCTTGTCGTAGGCGCCGAACTCCGGGTGGTCGGGCAGCAGCGACGGCGGGAACGCGAAGATCTCCGTGGCCGGCTTCAGCGAGGACGTCACCATCCACCAGGTGGGGAAGACGAACGGTACGCACAGGACCAGCAGCAGTCCGTAGAGCAGGAGCCTGGCGCGGGGGGACGGCTTAGTTCTCATGGAAGACCCACCTCTTGCGCATCTGCCACTGGATGACGGTGAGGACGAGGACGATGAGGAACAGCAGCACCGAGAGCGTCGCGCCGTAGCCGAAGTGGTGGAACTCGAAGGCCTGCTGGTAGAGGTAGTAGACGAGCACGGTGGTGGAGTCCCCGGGGCCGCCCTGGGTGAGCACGGCGATCTGGGCGAACACCTGGAGCGAGCCGACGACGGTGATGATCGAGGTGAGCAGGATCGTGGGGCTGATCAGCGGCACCGTGATGCGCCAGAACTGGCGCCACCGCCCCGCGCCGTCCACGGTCGCCGCCTCGTAGAACTCCTGGGGCACGCCCTGGAGCGCGGCCAGGAAGAGCACCATGTTCAGGCCGACGTTCTTGAACACCTGGACGACGACGACGGACAGCATCGCGGTGCCCTCGCCGCGCAGCCAGTTGGGCCCCTGGACGCCCACCAGGTCGAGGAAGGCGTTGATGCCGCCGTTCTTCTGCAGGAGGAACCCCCACACGATGGTCCAGGCCACCAGCGAGACGACGACCGGCGAGAAGAACAGGGTGCGGAAGACGACGCGGCCGCGCAGTCTCTGGTTGAGCAGCACGGCGAGGGCCAGCGCGAGGCCGAGGTTGAGGGTCACCAGGCCGGCCGAGAAGAGGGCGGTGTTCCTCAGGACGCCGGGCAGCTTGGGGTCGTCGGCGAGGGCGCGGTAGTTGTCCGCCCCCACCGAGTGGAACGTCCCCGCCAGCACGTTCCACTCGTGGAAGCTGTACCAGAGCACCATCACCAGCGGGATCAGGACGAAGATCACACTGCCGGCGAGCTGCGGTGCGATGAACAGGTAGCCGACCGCGTGGTCCCGGCGGCGTGCGGTCCAGAAGGGGCGCCGGGACCGCTGGGGCGGGGGCACTGCGGAGGTGGACCGTTCGAGGGTCTTCATGGCGGGGACCGTCACTTCTCCAACTGCGGCCTGATCGCGGAGCAGACGTCACCGAGGACCTTCTCCACGTCCGCGTCGGGCGTCCACAGCGGGTCGAGCGCGGACCGCACGGCCTCGGCGATCTCCGACTGGTTGGTGTGGCTCGGCTTCACCTTGCCCTCCTTGATCCCGTTGATCACGACCTCCTCCAATGCCTCGGGCTTGACCTGGGGGTTGCTCGCGGCGAGGGTGGCCGCGTCCAACTGGGAGGTGCGGGCCTGGGGGAAGAAGCGGCCGAGCTTGGCGGAGTTCTCCGCGTTGGTCATGAACGTGAGGAAGTCGGTGGCCTCCTCCACGTGCCTGCCGTTGCCGAAGACACCGAGCCCGGCCTGGCCGATCACGTCATAGGGACCCTTCGGGCCCTCCGGGAGCGGCACGAAGTCCCACGCGAACGAGTCCGTCAGCAGCGAGGCGCGGCTGATCTGGGTGACGGTCATTGCCGCCTCCCCGGAGAAGAAGTCCGCGGTCGTGCCCGGCGCGGGCATCGCCTTGTCCTCGAAGACGGCCCGGTGCAGGTAGGTCATCGCGCCGACCATCTCGGGCTTGTCGAAGCCGCAGGTCCTGCCGTCCTCGCTCCACGCCTCCGCGCCCCAGCCGTTCCACACGGAGGCGAGGTTGTCCCATGCCTTGTAGTCGAAGTCACGGATCACCATGCCGGCCTTGCCGGTCCTGGCGTTCACCGCGGAGCCGATCTTGGCGACCTCGTCCCAGTTCCACCTGCCCTGCTCGATCAGGTCCGCGGGCGCGGGCTGACCTGCCTTCTTGATCAGGTCCGTGTTGACGAAGACCCCGTAGGGCGAGGTGGAGAAGGGGTAGGCGTAGAGCTTGCCGTCCCGCTGCCAGAGCTTCTTGGCCGCCGGCAGCACGTCCGGGTCGTCCTTGACGGGGACCAGGGCCCCGGAGGAGACGAAGTCCGGGGCTGAGTTCTCCAGTATCCAGGCCAGGTCGGGGGCCTTGCCCCCGGCGATCCGGGTGGTGAGGGTGGTGGTGTAGGTCTCCACCGGCAGGGTGTCGAACTTGATCTCCTTCACCTCCGGGTGGCTCTTGCGGTAGTCGGCCGCTATGCCGTTCAGGAGCTTCAGGTGCTCCTCGTTCCCGGTCCAGATGGTCATGCTCAGGGAGACGGGTCCTTCGCTGCCCGACCCGCCGTCGCCCCCTCCGCAGGCGGTGAGGGCGAGCAGGCCGGCGACGGTCAGTGCGGCGAGGGTGGTTCTGCGGTTCCGGAGGTGCGTGTTCATGGCGGTTCTCCTGGTCAGTAGCCGCTGATGTCGGGCCAGCGCAGCTCGATCCCGTGGTCGGTGAGCAGGCGCTGGAAGTCCTCGAGGAGGTGGGGGGTGTTCCGCACGGCGCGCGGGGTCAGTCCGCCGGCCACGCAGTGCGCCGCGAGCAGCCCGGCGACCTCGCCGATGTTCCATTCGACCGGGTGGAGGCGGTAACAGCCGTTGGTGATGTGGGTGGTGCCGAGGTTCTTGCTGGCGGGCAGGAGGTTCTCGACGCGGAGGGGCAGCAGTGCGCCGAGGGGGATCTCGAAGGGGCTGGACGGGACGTCGATGTAGTTGTCCCCGCCGGTGGAGGGGTGCAGGTCGATGCGGTACATGCCGACGCCGACGGAGTCGCGGTAGCTGACGGCGCCCGCCCCGCCGCGCACGTCGAGCGAGAGGTCCTGCTCGACCACGGTGTACTCGGCGCGGATGCGGCGGGACTCGCGGACGTAGGGCGCCTGGGCGAGACCGTCGGCGCTGCCGGTGACGTCCCCCCGCAGCCGCAGGCCCGGGAAGCCGGTGCCCCCGTCGGGGCGGGGCGCCTCGGTCTGCATCCAGTACAGGAAGGAGAACGACAGTTCCTTGGCCGCCGCCAGGTGCGCCCCGGCGTCCGGCACGTCGAGGACCGGGCCCTCGAAGTAGTCGATCATCGGCCAGTTGACCAGGGTGATGTCGCTGTCGTAGGCGCCCGGGAGGAAGTTGTCGCGGGCGGCGATCCTGCGGAACGTCCACAGGTTGGCGTCGCCACCGCCGACGCGCTGGTCGGCGAGGACGGAGTGCGGGTCGTCGCCGGGGTTGGGGGTGAAGCTCCGCTCGACGATCTCCAGGGTCCGTGGGTGCGGGGCCCTCCAGGACAGCAGCGGGGCGCCCCAGAACGGGGGTTGCCGGTCGCGCCAGAAGTCGTAACCGGCGGGACGGTCGATGGTGTGGTCGCCGTCCACGTGGTCCACGGCGAAGCAGTAGGAGACCGCCTGCATGTTGAGGGGTTGGGCGGTGCCGGGGGCACTGGGCTCGCCGGTGTCGGACTGCGACTCGAATCCGGTGACGTACTCGGTGCCGGTCAGCGGCAGCAGTTCCCCGGTCTCGGTGGCGTCCAGCACGTAGGCGGCGGTGACGGTGAGCCGCTCCCCGCTGTCCCGGTGGGCGAGGGTCACCGCGGTGACCCGGTCGCCGTCGGTGTCGGCGGCGACGGGCCGGTAGGGCTGGAGCACGGTCAGCCGGCCGGAGCCGCGGTGGGGGGCGAGCATCTCGTCGATGACGGCAACGGCGACCCGGGGCTCGTGGCACAGGCGGCTGACCCAGCCGGCGCCCGGGTTCAGGTCGCGGCGGCGCCGCGCGGTGTCGGTGAGCGGGTGGTTGCGCCGGTAGTAGTCACGGACGCCGTCGCGCAGCGCCCGGTAGGAGGCGGTCGCGCCGAACTGCTCGATCCAGGTGTGCTCGTCCGGCGGCACGGCCTGGCTGGTGAACTGGCCGCCGAGCCAGTCGTACTCCTCGGTGAGGATCACGGTCCGGCCGACGCGCAGCGCGCCGAGCGCCGCCGCGACACCTCCGGTGCCACCGCCGACGACGAGGACGTCCGCGTGCATGGGTCTCCTTGCTGGTTCGCTGGGCGAGGTGGGGTCGGACGGGCCGGACGGGCCGGCGGTCAGTCGCGCGGCGCGGCGAGCGTGCGCCCCTGTGCCGGCTCGCACCGCAGGAGTTGCTGGACCTCGGTCGCCTGACCGTGCAGCACGTCCAGGAGGAGGGCGACGGCCTGGTGGCCCATCTCCTCCCGGGGGATGCGGAAACCGGTGAGGTCACCCGCGCTTGCCGGGGCGCCGAGCACGACCAGCGACAGGTCGCCGGGCACGTCGAGCCCGCGTTCCGCCGCGGCCTCGACCAGGGCGGCGGCGGTGACGGGGAACTCCACGAACGCCGCGGTCACCCCGTGCTCGAGCAACCGGGCCAGGTGCTCCTGCGGCGTGTGCGCACCGTCCAACAGGTGCGGTGCGTCCGCCCCGGCGACCTCGCGGAAACCCCTCAGCCGGTCGGCGGACGACTCGGCGAGGGGCTCGGGACCGAGGTACGCGAACCTGCGGTGCCCCAGGGCGACGGCCTGCCGCACGAGGCGTGCCGTGGCGGTCACGTAGTCCACTCCGACGTAGGGCACCGGCTGCCCGTCGGCGTCGTCGCGGCGTCCCACGCAGACGAACGGGTAGTCCTCCGCCACCAGCCGGCTGAGCTCGGCCGAAGGGATCTCCCGTCCGAGCAGCAGGCAGCCGTCCGCCACCCGCAGGCGGTTGTTCTCGTGGAAGATGCGCCGCTGTCCGTTGCGCACCGGCGCGCTGGTGAACAGCAGCAGGTCGCAGCCGCTGCGCTCGGCGCTCTCCTCGATGCCGCGCAGGAAGGGGTAGTAGAAGTCGGCGCTGGTGCTGGGGAAGACCGGTTCGTAGGTGAAGACGCCGAGGATCTGGTTGAGCTGTTTGAGCATGCGGCGGGCCAACGGGTCAGCGACGTACCCCGTCTCCCGGATGACCCGCAGCACACGCTCCCGGGTCTCCGGGGCGATGCGCGCCGCCGCGTCGAGGCGGTTGTTGAGCACCAGGGACACCGTCGTCTGGCTGACCCCGGCCAGCCTGGCTATGTCACGCTGGGTGAGCCTGGCGGGACCTCGGTGCATGAGTGAGAACCCCCTACGGTGCGTAGCTAATACGAATTGCCGATGGCTGGCCCGAGGAGAGTAAGGAGCCCTCGAGACGTCAGTCAAGGGGTGAGCCCCAGAAGCAATACGGATTAGCTGGCCGGAGGGGGCGATGCGGGCACGAGAGCTCCACAGGGCGAGTTAATTCGTATTAGCTCTTGACTGCCCGATGGGCGGGCCGGATGCTGAGCGTCACCCAACGGGAGGACGCCCGCCATGAACGACCTCACCCGACGAGCGTTCGGCCGCCTCGCCGGACTGACCGCGCTCACCACGGGTCTGAGCCTCGCCACGGGCTCCTTCGCCCGTGCGTCCCCGCGCGACGCGGCACAGGAGCCGTTCACACCGCGTTACCTGAGCTCGTTCGAGCAGCAGCGCTACTTCACCTACCCCACCCACAACGGCTTCGTCGATGCGCGCCGCATCGTGCTGGGGCAGCGGGAGACCGGTGCGACCAGCCTGTGGGAGGTGGACCTGGAGTCGGGACAGGAGCGTTTCCTCGCCCGGTTCGCCACCCCGGCTGACGACCGGAACCCCTTCGTGTGGTGGAACATCCACTCCGGCCGCCTCGTGACCTGCGCCGAGAACGCGATCTGGCTGATCGACCTGGCCGCTCCCGCACCGACCACGCTCTACCAGCCGCCCGCCGGCCGTGCGCTGAGCGTGGTGGTCAACCTGCACCCGGCCGGGGACCGCGTCCTGTGCAGCCACTATCCGGCACCGATCACCGGTGGCCCCACCACGGCGGTGGAGGTCGAACTCGCCAGCGGGCGCTCCCGGGACGTCTTCTCCGGCGACGTCTTCGCCACCCACTTCCAGTACGGCGCCCACGATCCCGAGTGGATCGGCTACTCGCTCGGCGGGAGCACCCGCTCCTGGGCCCTGCACCCGGAACACGCACCGCGGGGGAAGCTGATCTGGGACCAGGCCGCGGCCGGGGTTCCCGTCGGGACCCACGAGGTGTGGAAGTCCCGGACCGTGACCGGCTGCCTGGCGGTCGCCGTCGGCGGTGACGCGGCGGGACTGTGGATGGTCCACCCCGACGACCGGCCGGACCGGCTGGTGGCACCCGGCCCCTCCGGCGCCAACGGCGCCTACAACCACTGCGACCTGACCGCGGACGGCCACTGGGCGGTGGTCGACACCAACGGCGCCCGGGGCTCGGCGCGGGGCCAGGTGGGCGCGGTGACTCTGGTGGACCTGACGGGGGTGCACCCGCCGCGCACCCTCGGCCTCGCGGGTTGGGGCTCCGCCCACCCGGGCCACCCCCACCCGGCGTTCTCCCCCGACGGCACGCTCGTCGCCCACACCGACACCGAGGCCGCCACCGACCGCACCCGGGTGGTGCTGTTCGAGTCGGGCGGTGACTGGGCACCGCACCCCCTGGACTCGCAGGAGGAGGCGGAGACCCTGGAGGTCACCACCACGGGAGGCCGCGCCGAGGTCTTCGCCGACCCGCAGTGCGGCGCTGGGCACGGCCTGCTGTTCACCCCGACCGCGCCCGACGGCGCGCTGTCCTGGTCGGTGCGGGTTCCCCTGGCCGGTCCGCGGGCACTGCGGCTACGGGTGAAACGTCACCACTCCCGCGGCACCTACCAACTCTCGGTGAACGGCACCGACATCGGCGAGCCGCTGGACCTGTACAGCCCGGTGACGGCGTACGCGGAGCCGGAGTTCGCCCCGGTGCCGTTGCGGGCCGGGAGGAACGAGCTGCGCCTGACCCACGTCGGGCAGCGCCCGGAGAGCACCGCGGTCCCCGGTACCTGCGCCCTGGACCGGGTCGGCCTGCGCCGACTCGTCCCCGCCCCGCGCATGTGACCAGCGGCAAGAGGCGTGCTCAGCGGGCGACGTGAACGCCTGGGACTCCGTCAGCGGCCCCGCCGGCGTGCAGCGGGCCCTCGTCGGCGTGCGTGGGGCAGGTGCTGCCCCGGACGATGACCTGGGTCGGGAGGGTGAGCGTGCACGGCTCGCGGCCCGGTTCGGTGATGCGCGCCAGGAGCAGGTCGGCGGCCTGTCTCGTCAGTTCCTCGACCGGTTGCCGGACGGTGGTCAGGGAGGGCTGGGCGAGTACGGCCATGCTGATGTCGTCGTAGCCGCTGACCGTGACGTCCTGGGGCACGCGCAGCCCGAGACGCGCGGCGGCGCTGAGCACACCGAGGGCGATCAGGTCGTTCCCGCACACGATGGCGTCCGGTGGTGTCGGCGACGTGAGGAGTCGTTCGGCCGCTTCCCGGCCCCACCTCTCGGAGAACGAGGCGAGCAGGACGCGTTCGGGGTCGGGTTCTGAGCCGTCGAGGGCGGCGAGGAAGGCGGTGTGCCGTTGCGCGCCGGACCAGTTGCCGCGGTCGCCGCCGACATAGGCGATGTCCCACCGGCCCAGTGACCGCATGTGCGTGATGAGTTGTCGGATGCCCCCGGCGTCGTCGACACCCACGAAGTCGTAGGTCTCCCCCTCGACGCTGCGGTCCAACTGGACGAGCGGTATGCGTTCCGCCGCCCGCCGCACCGCGGGCAGGCTCCGGGTCTGGTGGCAGGGGCTGATCAGCAGGCCGTCCACCTGGCGCTCGGTGAGCATGTCAAGGCGCTGCGCCTCGATGCCGGGGTCGTCGTTGGAGGTGCACAGCAACAGCGCGTACCCCTGGAGGCGCAGGTACTCCTCGGTGTGCTGGACCACGCTCGGGAAGAACGGGTTGTCCACCCTGGGCACGATCATGCCGATCGCCTGGGTGGAGCGCCGGCGCAGGGCGCGCCCGAGCTGGTTGGGCCGGTAGCCGAGCTCCTCGACCGCGGCCATCACGGCCGCGGCTGACTCCGGCCGCACCGAGCGGGCGCCGCTGAGCACCCGCGACACGGTCGACGCGGACACTCCGGCGGCCTTCGCGACGTCGTAGATGCTGGCTTGCACGGTGATCCCGAGGTCCTCCGGTGGGGTGCCGTCGCCACTGACGGCGGTCACTTCCGGGCGAGTATGCCATGGGAGCCGTGCGGTGCGGCCCCTGTGGTCGTCACGGGGCGGGCCGCGAGGTGCCGTCGGCGGGCTCCCCCTGGGTAACCCCGATGTTTCGCCTGAATTACCGCAAAACTTACCCCTTGACAGGGCTCGCGGGGCCGACCCATGATTCACGGCAATCGATTTCCGCGACGGTCCAGCCACTGAGGAGCACTATGGACGTCCAGAGATACGACCCCGATGTCCCTCACCGATCCCGTAGGACGGGCTGGCGGGTTCTCGCGGTCGCCACGGTCTGCGCGCTGGCGGCCACCGCCTGCGGAAGCAGTCAGCCTTCCGCTTCCGGCGGGTCGGACGAGGCCGACGGCCTGACGACGGTGCGCATGGTCCAGGAGTGGCCGGTCGCCGACGGGTTCTGGATTCCGTGGGTCGTCGCCCAGAAGCAGGGGTTCTACCGCAAGGCCGGTATCGACCTGAAGATCATTCCACCGCCGAACACGGCCGCCACCACGCAGTACATCGGCACGGGGCGGGCCGACCTCGCCTTCGCCACCTCGATGGACATCGTCTTCGCACGCTCCCAGGGCGCGCCGATGGTGAGCATCGCCCGGTACGGCACGGGCAACAACTGGGGGCTGATCAGCTCCCCGGACAAGCCGCTGGACTTCGCCTCGGTCAAGGGCAAGACGATCGGCACCTACAACGACGCGTGGTCCAAGGCGCAGTTGCAGATCATGCTGGACAGCCAGGGGCTGAAGCTGTCAGACGTCCACCTGGTCACCGCGTCGAGCGACACCGTGCCGCTGCTGCTGCAGAAGAAGGTCGACGCCATCACCGGCGTCACCAACGCCGAGGGGAGCTCGCTCGCGTCGCAGGGCGTCGACGACTACGCGATGACGCTCGCCAAGGACCACGGCGTGCCGAACAGCCCGGTGTGGGTGCTGGCGGCGAACAGCAAGTGGCTCTCGGGCCACCAGGACACCGCGCAGAAGTTCATGGACGCCACCATCGAGGGGCTGAAGTACGCGATCGCGCACCCCGAGGAAGCCGTCGACACGTTCCTGACCACCTACCCCAAGGCGCAGACCCGTGAGTTCACCACGCTCCAGTGGGAGGCCACGAGTGCCCTGTTCGGCAAGGACGTCACAGCGAACAGCCTCAAGCAGAGCGACGCCGACTGGGAGTCCCTGCTGAAGGCCGCGAACGACTACGAGCTGGCGAAGAAGACCGACGCGCCGAGCGCGCACTTCACCAACGAGCTTCTGGAGAGCAAGTGAGCCGTGTCCTGCTGGCCGGTGAGTCGTGGACGACGACCTCGACCCACACCAAGGGTTTCGACTCGTTCGTCACCTCGACCTACGCCGAGGGGGCGGGCCCGTTCCTGAAGGCGCTGCGGTCGGCCGGCCACGAGGTGACGTACCTGCCCAATCACGTGGCCGCTGACCACTTCCCGTCCACCGAGGCGGAGCTGGACTCCTTCGACCTCGTGGTGCTCAGCGACATCGGCGCCAACACCCTGCTGCTGTCGGCGGCGACGTTCCTGGCGGGCACCCGCACCCCCAACCGACTCGACGCCCTCGCCTCGTGGGTCCGGGCCGGCGGGTCCCTGCTGATGGTGGGCGGCTACCTGAGTTTCCAGGGCATCGAGGCCAAGGCGAACTACGTCAACACCGCCATCGCCGACGTGCTGCCCGTGGAGATGGAGAGCGGGGACGACCGGGAGGAGACACCCCACGGGGTCGCCCCCGTCGTCACCAACCCCGAGCACCCCGTCACCCGAGGCCTTCCGCGCGTGTGGCCGCAGATCCTCGGCTTCCAGCGCGTGCGGGCCCGAGCCGGCGCGGACGTCCTGGTCGAAGTGGACGGTCAGCCCCTGGCCGTGACCGGCCGGGCGGGGAAGGGACGGGTGATGGCCTTCACCTCGGACATGGGGCCGCACTGGCTGCCCGACGACTTCGTGACCTGGAGCGGCTACGACCCGTTCTGGCAGCAGTCGGTCCGGTGGCTGTGCTCCGCCACCCCCGGCCCCGCGGCCGACAGGCTCCAGGCGGTGTCCGCGCCGTGACTCCCCCCGAAGGACTGACCGAGGCGCCCCCGACCGGTCTGGTGACCGCCCAGCGCCTGGCCGTCGCGGTCGCCGAGCTGGTGGCCGCGCAGGCCCGGGCAGGGCAGACCGAGATCGCGGTGCGCGACTGGACCGAGGGGCTGCTGGACGCGCGCGGCAGCACCGGCGTGTGGACCCCGACCAACGTCGGATTCGGCGCGGGAACGCTCAGTTGCTTCCCCACGGACAAGCCGAGCGACCGCGTCCTGTGGAACATCGACCTCGGTTTCGTCGACGTACACCCCATCACGGCGGACGGGTGGTGGGGGGACTGCACCCGCAGTTTCATGCGGGGCGACAACCCGGGCTACCGCGAGGCGTTGGAGACCATGCGGCACGTCCACGAGACCACGCTGGCCGCGGCCCGGCCCGGGATGCGGGCGTGTGACCTGTTCTTCGCCTTCCAGGAGGCGCTGGAACCGACCGGTCTGCTGCTGCTCGACCGGCTCAACAACATCGGCCACTCGCTGGACCGGAGCACCTCCTACGACCTGGGCTACCTCGACCCCTGGAACGAGACCCGCCTGTGGGGCGCCTGGGCCGTCGAGCCGTTCATGGGCAACCACCTGTGGGGCGTGAAGCAGGAGGACGTCATCTGGTTCGGCCGGGACAACTGCGTGGTGATCAGATGAGTACGACGGCGAAGCTGGAGATCCGTGACGTCGAGCAGCGCTTCGACTCCACGGTTGCCCTCTCCCGTACGTCCCTGAACGTGCGGGACGGCGAGTTCATCTCGATCGTCGGCCCGTCGGGATGCGGCAAGAGCACCCTGTTCAACATCGTCTCCGGCATCCAACGGCCCACCGGGGGACGGGTCCTCCTCGAGGGGTCGGACGTGACCGGCCGGTCCGGCCAGGTGGGGTACATGCTCCAGAAGGACCTGCTCCTGCCCTGGCGGTCCACGTTGGACAACATCCTGCTGGGCGCCTCACTGACCCGGCGGGTCTCCCGCGCGGACCGCGCCCACGCGGCCGGCCTGGCCACCCAGTACGGGCTGGGCGACTTCCTCGACCACTATCCGCACGCGATGAGCGGCGGCATGCGACAGCGGGTGGCCCTCATGCGCACCCTCGCCTTCGCGCGCGACGTCATGCTCCTGGACGAGCCGTTCGGCGCCCTGGACTCCCAGACCCGGATGGAGATGCAGCAGTGGCTGCTGAGGGTCTGGGCGGAGCAGCGCAGCACGATCCTTTTCGTCACCCACGACGTGGACGAGGCCATCTTCCTCGCTGACCGCGTCGTCGTGATGTCCCCCCGGCCGGGCCGCATCCGCCAGGTGTTCGATGTGGAGCTCCAGCGCCCCCGGGACCTGGAGACGCTGACGACGCCGGAGTTCACCACCCTCAAGCGCGACATCCTCGCGCTGATCTACGAGCGGGACGCGGCCCCCGGCGCACCGTCGCCGTCATCCGGTGGCGAATCCCCGTCGTCCACGCCCAACGGGAGGCAGGCATGATCCGCGCGCGCCACCAGGACAAGCTGTGGTTGCGGCTGGCCGTGCCGGTCCTGTCGGTACTCGCCGTGGTGGCCGTGTGGCTGCTGCTGGTGCACGGCGTGGGCGTCGCCCCCTACGTGCTGCCCTCGCCGAGCGCCACGGTGCGGGCCATCGCCGACGACTGGGACGTCCTGTCGGACGGCATCGTCATCACCGGCAAGGAGTTCGTCCTGGGTTTCCTCGTGGGCACGGCGACGGGCTTCGGCCTCGCGGTGTTCATGGCCCAGTCGCGGTGGGTGCTGCGGGCCCTGTACCCGATCCTCATAGCCAGCCAGGCCGTGCCCATCATCGCCATCGGCGCGGCCCTGGTGATCTGGCTGGGCTTCGGCCTGACCCCCAAGGTCGTCATCGTCGCCCTCATCGTGTTCTTCCCGGTGGTGGTCAACGTGCTCGACGGCCTGTCGTCGGTGGACGAGGACTCCATCAACCTCGCCCGGTCGATGGGCGGCGGGCCCTGGCGCACCTTCCGGACCGTCCGCCTGCCCGCCACCTACACACCGCTCTTCTCGGCGCTGAAGATGTCGGCGACGTTCAGCGTCACCGGAGCCGTCATCGGCGAGCAGACCGCGTCCAGCACCGGCGGACTGGGGGTGTACCTGACCCAGCAGCAGTCCCGGCTGAACACCGCCGCTGTCTTCGCCGACATCGTCCTGCTCGCCGCCATGGGCATCATCGCCTTCGCGCTGATCGCCGTCCTGGAGACGATCGCCACACCGTGGCGCAGGCACGGCAGCGCACCACGCCGGTGGCGCACCCACGTCTCCCGGCCGGGCGACGTGGCCCCCGGGTCAGAAGTGAGGCCAGCGGAGGCGGCACCGCCCGTTCCGGCGTCCAAGGGGGCACGGTGACGAACCAGGGAACCGGACGACCGTCGATCACCGTCGCCGCCGTGCAGACGCAGCCGGTCATCGGTGACGTGCGGGGCAACCTCGCCGCGATCACCGAGGCCGTCACGCGGGCCGCCGAGCGCGGAGCCCGACTGGTCGTCCTGCCGGAGCTGTGCACGACCGGCTACGTGTTCGCCTCGCGCGAGGAGGCCCGTGCCCTCGCCGAGGAGGTTCCGACCGGGCCGAGCACACGGTCCCTGACCGGGCTGTGTTCCGAGCTGGGGGTCCACCTGGTGGCGGGGATCGCCGAGCGGGAGGGTGACCTCCTCTACAACAGCGCGGTGCTCCTCGGCCCGGACGGCCACCTGGGCACCTACCGCAAGGTCCACCTCTGGGACAACGAGAACACCATCTTCGAACCGGGCAACCTCGGCCTGCCGGTCTTCGACACCCCCCACGGCCGGCTCGGCATGCTGGTCTGTTACGACGCCTGGTTCCCGGAGGCCTTCCGAGCGCTCGCCCTCCAGGGGGCCGACGCGGTCTGCCTGCCCACCAACTGGGTTCCCATCCCCGGGCAGCAGCCCGGCGAACCGGCCATGGCGCTGTCGCTGTGCCAGGCGGCGGCCCACGTCAACAGCATCCACGTCATCGCCGCGGACCGGGTCGGAACGGAACGGGAACAGCCCTTCATCGGCCAGAGCGTCATCGTCGGCCCCACCGGGTGGCCGCTGGTCCCCCCGGCCGGCAGCCAGGAGCCGGAGACGGTGCTGGCCACGACCGACCTGACCGACGGACGGCGGCTGCGCCGGTGGAACACCCACAACGACCCGCTCGCCAACCGGCGCCCGGAGGTCTACGCCCCGTACACCGGCGGCGAGGAACAGCGGGGAGGGCGACGCGGATGACGCGGCGGTACGACGTGGTGGTGGTCGGCTCCGCCAACGCCGACCTGGTCGTCGGGGTCGAACGCCGCCCCGCGGCCGGGGAGACGGTCCTGGGGTCGGACCTGGCCGTCCATCCCGGCGGCAAGGGCGGCAACCAGGCGGTCGCCGCGGCGCGGCTGGGTTCCACCGTCGCGCTGGTGGGCCGGGTCGGCGACGACGCCCACGGCCGTTTCCTCCTCGACGCGCAGCGGGCGGCGGGGGTCGACACCCGCGCGGTCCGGGTCGGGGGGGCACCGACAGGTGTCGCACTCATCGTCGTCGGGCCGCGGGGTGACAACAGCATCGTGGTGTCCCCCGGGGCCAACGCGCTGCTCTCCGCGCAGGACGTGCGGGCGTCCAGGGACCTGTTGTCCGCCGCCCGGGTGGTCTCGCTGCAACTGGAGATCCCCCTGGAGACGGTCGCGGAGGCCGTCGCCGTGGTCGCTCCCGGGACCCGGGTCATGCTCAACGCCTCGCCGTCGGCGCCGCTGCCGGCCCCGGTACTCGCGGCCTGCGATCCCCTGGTCCTCAACGAACACGAGGCCCTGGAGATGCTGGGCGGGGCGACGGAGGACACCCCGGAGGCGTGGTGCACCGCCCTGCTGGAGCGGGGACCGCGGTCCGTCGTGGTGACCCTCGGTGCGCGAGGGGCTGTGGCGGCGGACCCGTCGGGCGTCGTCCGGGTGCCCGGAATCCCCGTGGTCGCCGTGGACACCACCGGCGCGGGTGACGCCTTCACCGGGGCCCTGGCCTCGAGACTCGCCAGGGGCGACACCCTGGCCCAGGCAGTGGGGTTCGCCGTCCGCGTCGGCGCGGCGGCGGTGACCCGGGCCGGGGCGCAGGACTCCTTCCCGACCGCGGAGCAGGTGCCGGCCGCGGAGGGTTCGTAGGCCCGACCAGCAGGGGGAACACACGCATGACAGACGTCGTCGATCTCACACGCCGGCTCGTCAGGCTCAACACGGTGGACCGGGACGAGGGCCACGCCCACGACATCCTGGGGCCGCTGCTCGAGGAGGCCGGCTTCACCGTCCGCACCTTCGAGCACCTGCCCGGGCGCGGCAGCCTGGTGGCCGAGTGGGCCACGGACACGGAGGTCGCACCGCTGTGCCTCTCCGGTCACGTGGACACCGTTCCGCTCGGAGCCCAGTCCTGGCAACACGACCCCTTCGCCGGCGACATCGACGGGGACCGTCTCCACGGCCGGGGCGCCAGCGACATGAAGGCCGGTGTGGCAGCCATCGTCCGGGCCGCCGTGGGGGCGGCCGGCGAGGGGCGTCCCCGCAGGGCGGGCCTGCGGCTGGTCCTCACCGCCGCCGAGGAGACCGGTGCCCTCGGCGCGCGCCACCTGCGGACGGCCCTGCACCGGTGCCGCAGTGGCCCCCTGCTCATCGCTGAGCCGACCGCCAACACCATCGTGCACGGGCACAAGGGCGCCCTCTGGCTCGAAGCGCGCGCCAGCGGCGTCACCGCCCACGGTTCCACGCCGCACCTGGGCGACAACGCCCTGTACAAGCTCGCGCGCGCGGTCACCCGCCTGGAATCCCTCACCTTCCCGGTGGCACCGCACCCGGTGATGGGCGCCCCCACCCTCAACACCGCCACCTTCCAGGCCGGACTCAACCCCAACTCCGTCCCTGACCAGGCCCGGGCCACGGTGGACGTGCGCACCGTGGCCGGTCAGGAGCACGCCGAGGTCATCGCCGAGCTGACGCGACGCACCGGCCCCGACATCAGCTACACCACGCTCCTCGACCTCCCCCCGGTGTGGACCGAGCCGGACGACGAATGGGTCCGCGGCGTGAGCGGCGTCGTCTCCGACGTCACGGGCAGCCGGACCCACCGTCCCCAGGCCGCCACCTTCTTCACCGACGCAGCGGTCCTGACCCCGCTCCTCGGCTCGGTACCCACCCTGATCTGCGGCCCCGGCCAACCGGAACTCGCCCACGCCACCGACGAGTGGTGCTCGGTGACGAAGATCCAGGAATCAGTGACGATCTACGAGCGGATCATCCGCGCATGGTGCGGCCTGTGACCCGACGGACGCGTTCCGCCCGGGGCGGGAGGAACGGCCCGGGGCGCCCGGCCAGCGCTCCCCGGTGAGGCGCGCGGACCGGCGCGGGCTCGGTCACCGGTTCGAGGGCGGCCGACAGCACCGGGCCGAAGACCTGGAAGAGACGGACCAGCCGCTCGTCGGTGGCCCGGCGCGGCGGGGGGCCGGGGTCGGCGCCGGCCGGGTCCACCGGCGTCGCCGGGCGCCGTCCGAACGCGGAACCCCACAGGGACTGGAAGTACGTCAGGTCGCCGTCGAGGCTCTGCACCACGTCGGCCAACAGCGGCCAGTTCGGGAGGTTCCCGGCGAGCACCGCACTGACGTCCCCCGGCCCCAGCGTGTGCCGGCTGGCTTCGGCGAGGACCTCCGCGGTGGGACGGCCCGCCTTGACGTGGAGGGTGCGCAGGGCCGTGCGGAGCCGCTCGTCGGGGGGTTCGCCGGTGTCGGCCGAGGGGTCGGGCGGTCGCTCCTCGCGGAGCTTCTCGGCCTCCCACACCTTGCGCAGCACCAGGGGGTCGGCGCCGCAGGCGCGGGCGAACCGTTCGGTGAGGTACCAACTGGGGAACCTCTCACCGGACAGCACGCGGGACATCTGGGACGGGGAGACGTCCAGCCGGGCGGCGAGCGCCCGCAGGGACAGCCGGGAGGCCCGTTGCAGGCGGGCCAGGACCGGGGCCAGGTGCGACCGGGACCGCGGGGCCGGGGCCGGCTCGGGGCCGTCCGGCCGGGCCGGTTGCGCCACCCGCTCGGGACGCCGTTGGGGGGACGCCTCCCGCATCCGCCGACTGACCGCTTCGGCGTGGTACGTCCGTCGGGCGGTGTCCGGTCGCATGGACAGGGCCGGCCCGAGGCGGGCCCAGGGAACACGCCGCAGCCGGGCTCGACCCACGAGCGCGGCGGTCAGCACGTCCATCACCCGGCTGAGGTTGGCGGCCTGTTCCAAGGGGTCGAGCAGGGGGGCGTCCGGGGAGGAGAGCACCCGCACGAGGTGCCGAGCTTCCTCAAGGACGTCCTGCGCGAGCTCCCGCACGGCGGTGTCCGCGACGGTCGCTGGGGCCTCGGGCGTCGGCTCCCCCCGGCGGCGCCTGCGGTACGCCGCCTGCCGGCAGGCGGTGCCACAGTAGTCGGGCGGTCGGCCCGGCGTCCCCGCACGCGGCGTGAGTTCGATGCCGCAGTGCAGGCAGGCGGTGGGCGTGGTCACAGCGGTCTCCTCCCTGGTACGCGCGGATGTCGGCTGGTGACGAAACGGCGGGGGGCCGCGCCGTTTCGTCGTTGGCCACGGGCAACGGGCGCCTTTGCGTCGCCGTGGCCGGCCCGGCGGGCACGGACGGGCGACGGGCCGCGGGCGTGGTGCCCGCGGCCCCGCGGTCACGGTCGGCCGCTGTTCCCCGAGACGTTGACCCAGGTGATGAGGGCCGAACCGACCAGCGCCGCGAACGCCGTCATCGGATCGAGGGGGAACTGGGGCCCGTGGGGGGTGGCGGTGCCGTAGAACGGCACCAGCACCGAGGTGTTGACAGCGAGCGTTCTCCACGCGCGCATTTGCGCGTTCCTGTTAGCCTTGGACTCCCGGCGGCGACCTTTTCGGCTGCCGCTGCGACGGTTGGGGGAAGTCGGCATTGCCTTACTCCTTCGATTCGTCGATCGACGCAGGGCCCTGGCGCCGTGGCGACCAACCAGGTGGGGCCAGGGCCCTGCGGGTGTGACGATGATCCGAACCTGTGGCGGACCGGCCTCCGACGGCGTGTGAGGGTCGGGGGTGCTCCGCGGATCATCGCCCTCGAACTTTAGCGCGCTCCATCAAGCCACAAGTCGCACCCATACGGGCGCTTCCTCGGCGTGGCGACTGACACAGGGCGTCAGGAAGTCGCAGAAGAACGGCTCTCGCGACTATTCCCGATCCCTGTCCGGGACTTTTCGAACACCCATGCACTGCCGCAGGTAGGACTCCAGAGCGCGCTTTCGGCCGCGGGGCGCCGGCCGTCGCACCCCCGGCCCGTCCAGCGGTCCTCGCGCCGTGTCCCACAACCGCACCGTTCCCTCGGTGAACAGGGCCCATCGAGCGCGCACTTGCAGAGCGCTCCCCCCGCGGTTGACCAGACTGCCCGCACGGTTAGCGCGTAAGCCCCTCATCAAACGGACATCATAAAAAATGACGGTGGCGTGCAATTGCAGTCCGTCTTATGTGAGCGATCATGGCAGGAAGAGACAGGTGAGACATGAGTGAACGTCAGCACAGCTCATCGCGGGCCGTAACCACGGAGGCGAGCACGGCGGCAGCCAAGTCCTCGCTCCAGTGGCGAAAGAGTTCGTACAGCAACCATCAGAGCGCCTGCGTCGAATTGGCCAGAATAGATCAGGAAACGATCGCGTTCCGCGACTCGAAGGACCCGAGCGGGCCAGTTCTGGTCTTCACCCGCCAGGAAGCGACAGCGTTCCTCGCTGGTGTCGCCCACGCGGGAATCGCCGTTCGGCGATAACCGGCCATCTGTACGAGTTCACAACTACACCCAGTCCATGACTGGGGCACGATGTGTGAGCTATGAAGGGGAAACACCCCTCGAACCGCAAGGAGAGCTCACCCGTGTCCACTCAGCCCTCTCGTAGCCCTCGGAGTCATCGCATCGTCAGCGACCTGTCCGGAAGGGCCCCGACAGCGCAGCGCATGATGTTCGGCAACACCCTGCGACAACGTCGCCTGGCGAGTGGCCTCTCCGAGAGCGAGGTCGCTCGCCGGACCAGGTACTCGGCTTCCAAGATCAATCGGCTCGAGCACGGCCTGCACGACTTCAAGAGGACCGATGTCCAACGGTTGCTGGACATCTACGGCGTCACTGTTCCCCAAGAGCGGGAACGACTGCTGGAGCTGGCCAGCAAGGCCAACGAGCGTGGCTGGTGGGACCCGTGGAGAGACGTCACCACCAAGGCACTCCAGACATACGTGAGCCTTGAGTCGTTGGCCCAGCGCATCCGCTCCTACGAGAGCGGTCAGTTGCACGGCCTGCTCCAGATACCCGACTACACCGCGGCCCTGGTCCGGGCCAACAGCAGGTCCAAGGAGAAACGGGAGATCGACCGCATCGTCGAACTGCGGGAGATGCGCCAGAAGCGGTTCATGGAGGACTCACGCATGGTGCTGCGGTGCGTCCTGGACGAGGTCACCCTGACCCGGGGCTATGGGGACAGGCAGGTCATGCGCCGACAGATCGAGCACCTGCTGGACCTCGCCGACCACCGGCGGATCTCCTTCCGCCTGGCCGAGATGAGCGCGCCGAACCTGCCCGTGCAGATCGGGCCGATGACCGTCTTCGACTTCGAGGACGGCCAACTCCCCGAGATCGTCTACATCGAGCGGGTCAACGGCGGGCTGTACCTCCAGGAACCCCAGGACGTGGACGAGCTGATCAAGGGTTTCGACCAGCTCATGCAGGCCTCGCTGCACCACAGGGCGTGTGTGCGCAGGCTCATGGACCACCGCAAGAAGTACGCCACCTGAGACGCCGTGACCCCGTTGGCGGTGCCGCGGCACCGCCAACGGGTGGTGCCCACGCGCCCGCTACGGTTTGCGGGCCACCCCGACGTACAGGGACACCTGGGCGTCGGAGACGACGCCCGGGCCGCTGCCCGGCTCGGGCCGCCACCGGTTGGCGAGCACCACACCGGGGTCGATGAGGTCCAGCCCGTCGAAGAACCGCGCCACCTCGTCCTTGCCGCGGACCTGGGTGGGGGTCCCGCTGCGGTTGTAGACGTCCACGATCTCCGCCCACGCCAACGGGTCGAAGTCCGGGGTGCAGTGCGAGATGGTCAGGTACGACCCGGGCGCCAGCCGCGCCACCAGCGTGCGCACCACGCCGTAGGGGTCCATCCCGTCGGGGACGAAGTGGAGCACGGCGTTGAGGCTCAGGCCCACGGGTTGGTCGAAGTCGATGCAGCGCGAAGCCGACTCCTCCACCTTCTCCAGCAGCGCCTGCGGGTCCGTGACGTCGGCCTCGACGTAGTCGGTCAGCCCCTGCGGGGAGCCGCTGAGCAGGCTGTCGGCGTAGACCAGCACGATCGGGTCGTTGTCCACGTAGGCGACCCTCGCCTCCGGCACCTCCTGTTGGACGACGTCGTGCAGGGTGGGCGCGGTGGGGATGCCCGTCCCGATGTCGAGGAACTGCCGAACGCCGCGCTCCCGGGCGAGGAACCGCGCGGAGCGGTGCACGAACGCCCGGTTCACCTGCGCCACCGTTCTGATGGCGGGGAACCTGCTGATCACCTGCTCCGCCGCGGCCCGGTCAACGGCGTAGTTGGTCTTGCCTCCGAGGTAGTAGTCGTACATCCGCGCACTGTGCGGTCGGTCCTGCCGTAACCGGTCAGGAGCCTCGACACCGTTGTCCGTGTACGACGACTCACCCTTGCCCATGCTGCCCCCTTCGTCCTGCTCCGCCCCAAGCACGGGATGTTGTCACCGGGCTCACGTCAACGCCTACGGACGGATCGACGCAGGTGCGGACTCCTGGCAACTACCCGTGGGAGTCCAGTCTTATCCAGTGGCCGCCTCCCCGCGCCACCTCCTGGTGCACCCCATCGCAGCACCTCGGCCACCACGCGCGCCCCTGGGGCGCCACCGGACCCGCTCCGGCGGGGACCGCACGGCCGGACCGAGGGCACGCAGGGGCGCGCGGGACACCGGGGACAGCGGGGCGGGACGGGGCGCACAGCCGGGAGACGTCGGCCGGGACGACGGCCAACGGGGGCCGGCAACCGCGCGGGGCTTCGTAACCTTCATGACCGTTGCTCGTTGACGCGGTTGCGGGCCGGGCCTGACCCTGCGCCGAAGTGGCCGGGTGGGGCGGGTGGGACTCGAACCCACGACCCACGGATTATGAGTCCGCTGCTCTAACCGGCTGAGCTACCGCCCCGGAAACGGCACGTCGCTGGACAACGTCCGTACCGTCTGCCGCAGCATAGCCGTTCATAGGATCTGTCGCCCTCGCGGGTAGGAAAGATCACTGACTGCTTCCGCAGCAGCAGCGCGACCTGCCGTCCGTAACGCTCCGTGACTACTGGTGGCACAAGGACTGGTGAGACGAAGAACGGCCCCCATGGCCAGTGCCAGGGGGCCGCTCAGCCGCTCCCCCGACTGGACTCGAACCAGTAACCTGCCGGTTAACAGCCGGCTGCTCTGCCAATTGAGCTACAGGGGACCGCTTCTCAAGGAGACGCTCCTCAAGGAACACATCCACGGAGAACCGCATCCATGGAAGAGTGTATCCAAGGAGGAATGCCCCCGATGAGGACCATTCCACTCACGCCCCCCGCCAGGTCAGGCGGTGGACGCTCGCTGTGAGACATACAGTAGCGCAACCAGGGGGGTGCTCCGCCAATGGGATTCACCGGCCGCCGCGGATTCACCGGGCGCCGTCAGGGGTAGTCGCTACCGGGCACACCGGGGCGGGGCGCCCAGCACACAGGCTTGTGACGGACATCGACAGCGCCGGACGCGGGAGGAAGGGCGGAGCCATGCGGTATCGGCTGACATTCGTGAGCGGGCTGGCCGTGGGGTACGTGCTCGGCACCAGGGCCGGGCGGGAGCAGTACGAGCGGCTGCGCAAGGCGGCCCACCGGGTCACCCAGAACCCCGCCGTTCACGACGCGGCGAAGAACGCCCTCGACGCCGGGCGCACCGCTGCGGCGAGGGCAGCGGACACGGTGGCCGGGGCAGCGGGCGACAAGCTCCCCGACCAGATCACCGAACGGGTCCGCTACCTGCGCGAACACGGCTCGGATGACGGCTGGGGCAGCGACACCGCCTGACGTCGCCGGCCCCGGCGGGCCCCGCCGGGGGCACCGGGCCGGTGGCCCTCCGCCCCGCTCCTGGCGCCGCGCCCGGCCCGCGCGGCTCGCCGTGGCCCGGACCGGCTCGCCGGATCAATATGATCTGCGGCATGGGGATAGTCGCCGGCATCGAATGCTCGTCTCAGTTCACCAAGATCGTCGTTTGTGACGCGGAGACGGGCACCATACTGCGGCAGGGCCATGCCCCGCACCCCGATCTGCCCGGGCCGAGGGAGAAGACGGAGATCGACCCCCAGGCATGGTTGCTCTCCCTCGGCGAGGCGGCCGCCGGCGGGCTCCTCGAAGGGGTGCAGGCGATCGGGATCGCCGCCCAGCAGCACGGGTTGCTCGCGCTGGACGCGGGCGGGGTGCTGGTCCGGCCGGCGATCCTGTGGAACGACAAGCGGGCGACCGGAGCCGCCGCCGACCTCGTCGAGGCCCTGGGCGGTCCGGCCGGGTGGGCGCAGGCCGTGGGGTTCGTCCCCCAGGCCGCCTCCACGGTGGCGAAACTGCGCTGGCTGGCCCAGGCCGAGCCGCTCTCCGCACAACGCACCGCCGAGGTGCTCCTCCCCCACGACTGGCTCACCTGGCAGTTGCTTGGCCGTCCCGCGGCCCGCTGCACCGACCGGGGCGACGTGTCGGGCACCGGCTACTGGTCGGCGGCCACCGGCGAGTACCGCACCGACCTGGTGGAGTTGGCGCTCGGGCACCCGGTGGCGCTGCCCAGGGTGCTCGGTCCCGCGGAGCCCGCCGGGCACACCCCGGAGGGGTTGTTGATCTCTGCGGGCACCGGGGACACCATGGCGGCGGCCCTGGGGCTGGGGATCGGTCCCGGGGACGCGGTGGTGTCGCTCGGCGCCTCCTCCACGATCTTCGCCGTGCACGGCGAGCCGCTGGTCGATCCGGCCGGGACGATCGCCTCGTTCGCCGACGCCACCGGCCACCACCTGCCGATGGTGCACACCCTCAACGCCTCACGGGTGCTGCGCGGCACGGCCGAGCTGCTCGGCCTGGAACTCGAAACGCTCTCCGAGCTCGCGCTGCGGTCCACCCCCGGGGCCTCGGGCCTGGTGCTGTTGCCGTACCTGGAGGGCGAGCGCACCCCCTACCTGCCGCACACCGCGGGCACCCTGGCCGGGCTGCGCCGGGAGAGCATGAAGCGCGAGCACCTGGCCAGGGCCGCGGTGGAGGGGATGCTCTGCGGGCTGGCCGACGCCCTGGACGTGCTGCGCGGGCGAGGCGTCCAGGTACGGCGGGTGTTCCTGCTGGGCGCGACGGCCAACCTGCCGGCGGTGCGGCAGCTCGCCCCGCTGTTCTTCGGCGCCCCGGTGACCGTCCCCCGGCCGGCCGAGTACGCCGCGCTGGGCGCGGCCCGGCAGGCCGCCTGGGTGCTCGCGGGCGAACGGACCGGTGCGGTGGCGGCGCAGCCGCCGCAGTGGCCGACGCTGGACAGCGAGCCGGGCCCGGAGCCCGGCGAGGAGGACCTGGCGATCGGCGCGGCGGTGCGGCAGCAGTTCGGCGCGGTGCGGGACGATACCCATCCGGACGCGTTCGCCCGCACGCCCCAGCTCTCCTGAAGCCGGCCGCGACGGGCGCTCCCGGGGCGTCAGTCCAGGTAGCCGCGGAGCTGGTCGGCGAAGGCGTGGTCGCGGAGCTTACCGAGGGTCTTGGACTCGATCTGCCGGATGCGTTCGCGGGTCACCCCGAAGATCCGGCCGATCTCCTCCAGGGTCCGGGGACGGCCGTCCACCAGCCCGTAGCGGAGCTGCACCACCCGGCGCTCGCGTTCTCCGAGGGTGGAGAGCACGGCCTCCAGGTGCTCGCGGAGCAGCAGGAACGCGGCGGACTCCACGGGGGAGGCGGCGTCGCCGTCCTCGATCAGGTCGCCGAGGGAGACGTCGTCCTCCTCGCCCACCGGCGCGTGCAGCGACACCGGTTCCTGGGCCAGCCGCAGGACCTCGCTGATCCGTTCCTCCGGCAGTCCGAGCTGGGCGGCGACCTCGGCGGTGCTCGGCTCGTAGCCCCGCTCCTGGAGCAGTCGGCGCTGGACACGCACCACCCGGTTGATCAGTTCGACGACGTGCACCGGCACCCGTATGGTGCGGGCCTGGTCGGCCAGCGCCCGGCTCATCGCCTGGCGGATCCACCAGGTGGCGTAGGTGGAGAACTTGTAGCCACGGGCGTAGTCGAACTTCTCCACCGCACGGATCAGCCCGAGGTTGCCCTCCTGCACCAGGTCCAGCATGGTCAGGCCGCGTCCGACGTAGCGTTTGGCGACGGAGACCACCAACCGCAGGTTGGCCTCGATCAGTCGGCGCTTGGCGATCCGGCCGAGCACCACCAGTTGGTCGAGTTCCTCGGCGAGCGTGGAGTCGAGGTCGGCGTGGTCGGCGAGCTCCGCCTCGGCGAACAGACCGGCCTCCACCCGACGCGCCAGCTCCACTTCCTCCGCGGCGGTGAGCAGGCTGATCCGGCCGATCTCGCGCAGGTACTGGCGGAACAGGTCGGCGGAGGGACCGGTGGACTCCTCGCGTCGCGACCGGTCGGCGTCGGGGTCCGGGTCCGACGACCGGGACCCGAGGAGCACCGGGTCCGGCTCGGCCAGGTCGGGGCCGAGGTCCGGCGGTGGGCCGTCGAGGGGTTCCGGGTCCGGGATGTCCTGGTCCACGACGGCGCTGACTCCGGGGGTGTCGCGGGTGACGCCGCGGGCGCGGGGGCGCCGTCCTGTCGGCGCGGGGGGTGCCGCGTCCCGTGGGTCGTCCCGGGCGCGGCCGGCGGGGGCGGGCTCGGGAACGGGGGACGGGTGGGCCGCGGACCGGACCTGGAGGCGGTCGGTGGCGGGCTGGGCGGTGGCGGGCAGGGCTGCGGGCGGCTGGGCGGTGGTGGGCAGGGCACCCCCGGGGTGCTGGGCCGTGGACCGCGACGTGGCGGGGAGAGGGCTGGCGGGGAGCACTCGCGTCGGCACGGGGACGGCCTCCACAGTGGGCGCGGGTAACGGCGGCTTCGCGGTGGCGTGCGCTACGGGGACGTGCCCAACCGGAACGGATGCGGCCGAGCCGTCCTCCGCCCGGGACTTCGTTGGCGGGAACCCCTCGGGTCCAGGCGTTCCGCGCTGCGATGACTGGGGCACCGGAACCCAGTGTGGGGCACGACGCCGCACCGCCACGAGGGGGCTGCGGGTACTTTTTCCAGTGCTGGTCGCGGTGCGCGGTCAACCGGTCACAGGGCCGCGGCACCCCTGTCGCGCAGGCCCTGGGCGTACTGCTGGAGCGTCCACAGCTCCTCGGTGACGGCCGCGGCCCGTTCGGCGTCCCGCGGGTCCAGACGCCGCAACTGCCCGCGGACCACGGTGATCCGCCGGTCCACGGCACGGAGCCGGACGGCGACCAACTGCTCGCCCGCGTAGACGGCGTCCACCTGCCGGGGGGTCCGCATCGGCTCCACCGCGAGTTCGGTGACCAGTGAGCGGAGCTGGTCGTCGGGGGCCGCCTCGCGGACCCGGGCGAGGTAGTCGTCGTCCGCCCCGGACGTCCCACCGGCTTCGGCGACGGCCCGGCACACCGCGGCGTACGGGGGCGCGGTGAACTCGTCCTCGCCGTAGGCGTCGAACGCCGGCGCCACCAGGGCCGGGGTCTGCAGGGCCAGCTTGAGCAGCTCCCGCTCCGCCATGTGCACCGGGTTCCGCAGGTCCAGGCGCGGCCCGGAGGGCCTGGCCTGGGGCGCCCGGCCGCCCTGGGGCCCGGGTGCACCGCCGTGGCCGGGGGCACCGGACGGGCCGCGGGCCGGCGCCCCCTGGTCCCGGCGCCCCGGCCCCGCGGCGGAACCGCCCTGGCGCCGGCGCTCCCGCTCCCAGTGGGCGAGCTGGGCGACCCGGCGGATCACCGACCGCTCGTCCAGCACCCCCAGCATCGAGGCGAGCTGGCGGCCGTAGGACTCGCGGACGTACTCGTCCTTGATCCTGGCGATCAACGGGACGGCCGCCTGGAGGGCGGCGGCCTGCCCCTCCGGGGTCTCCACGTCGTAGCGGTCCACCAGGGAGCGGATGGCGAAGTCGAACAGCGGCCGGCGTCCCTCCACCAGGTCCCGCACGGCGCCGTCACCCCGGGCCAGCCGCAGGTCGCACGGGTCCATGCCGTCCGGTCCCACCGCGATGAAGGTCCTGGCGGCGAACTTCTGGTCGCCCTCGAACGCCCGCAGCGCGGCCTTCTGCCCCGCGGCGTCGCCGTCGAAGGTGTACACGACCTCGCCGCGGAACTCGGAGCTGTCCATCAGCAGCCGGCGCAGGATCCTGATGTGCTCCTCGCCGAACGAGGTGCCGCAGGTCGCGATGGCGGTGGTGATCCCGGCGAGGTGACAGGCCATCACGTCGGTGTAGCCCTCGACGACCACCGCCCGGCCGGTCTTGGCGATCTCCCGTTTGGCCAGGTCGATGCCGTACAGCACCTGGGACTTCTTGTAGATCGGGGTCTCGGGGGTGTTGAGGTACTTGGGGCCGTTGTCGTCGTCCCGCAACCGGCGTGCGCCGAAGCCGATGACCTCGCCGGTGATGTCCCGGATCGGCCACAGCAGTCGGCCGCGGAACCGGTCCATGGGGCCGCGGCGGCCCTCGCTGGCCAGCCCGGAGGTGAGCAGCTCCCGCTCGGTGAACCCCTTCCCGCGCAGGAAGCGGACCAGGTTCTCCCAGCCGCCCGGGGCGTACCCCACACCGAAGTGCTGCGCCGCCGCCTGGTCGAAGCCGCGCTCGCTGAGGAACCTGCGGGCCGGCTCGGCCTCCGGCCCGTCCAACTGCTCCACGAACCAGGCCGCGGCCACCCGGTGCGCCTCGAGCAGACGGGTGCGCTCACCCTGCTGGCGGCCAGGGGTGTAGCCGCCCTCCTCGTAGCGCAGCGCGATCCCGGCCTGCGCGGCGAGCCGCTCCACCGCTTCGGCAAAGGTGATGTGCTCGAGCTTCATCACAAAGTCGAGGGTGTCCCCGCCCTCCTGGCAGCCGAAGCAGAAGTAGAGCCCCTTGGAGGGGCTGACCTGGAAGGACGGGCTCTTCTCCTCGTGGAAGGGACACAGCCCCTTGAGGTTCCCGCCACCGGCGTTGCGCAACTGGAGGTACTCGGAGACGACCACGTCGATGGGGACCGCGCCGCGGACGGCCTTGACGTCCTCATCCCTGATCCTGCCTGCCACGCGGCGATTCTACGGCCGGCCCGGGAGGGGTGCGCCGGTGCCCGCCCCCTCCCGGCACGCGACCGGTCCGGTGCGCCGCGTCCGCTGCTTCCGCGTCAGTCCACCGCGGCCGAGGACAGCGGCACGTCGGGGTCGGCGAGGCGCTCGGGATCGACCCGCACGCCGCGTCGGACAAGGTCCTGGATGTCGTCGGCGACGTCCCAGACGTTGACGTTCATGCCGGCGAGCACCCGGTCCCCGCGCAGCCAGAAGGCGACGAAGACCCGTTTGGCGATGTCCCCCCGGCACACCACCTGGTCATAGGTGCCCGGAGCGGCGTGGCCGGAGTACTCCATGCCCAGGTCGTACTGGTCGCTGAAGAAGTAGGGGACGCGGTCGTAGCGGACGTTCCGGCCGAGCATGGCGCGGGCCGCGGCCGGGCCGCCGTCGTGGGCGTTGGCCCAGTGCTCGGTGCGCAGGTGGCGGCCGAGGAGCGGGTGCTCGGCGTTGGCCACGTCCCCCGCGGCGTAGACGTCGGCGTCACTGGTGCGCAGGGTGGAGTCGACGAGGATGCCTCCGCCCTGTTCGGGGGTGGCGAGGGCGAGTCCCGCGGCCTCGGCGAGCGCGGTGCGCGGCGCGGCGCCGAGCGCGGCCAGCACGGCGTGCGCGGGGTGTTCCTCGCCGTCGGCGGTGACGGCGGAGAAGACCATGCCGTCCTGGCCGACGATCTCGGTGAGTCGGGTACCGAAGTGGAAGCGGACCCCGTGCTCGCGGTGCAGGTCGGCGAAGAACGCCCCGAGTTCCGGCCCCACCACCCCGTGCAGCGGGGTGGGCTGCGGCTCCACCACGGTGACCTCGGCGCCGTAGTGCCGGGCGGCGGCGGCCACCTCGAGCCCGATCCAGCCGGCACCCGCGATGAGCAGCCGGCCGTTCTCCCGGCCGAGGTTGGCCAGGACACCCCGCAGGAGTTCGGCGTGGGCGATGCGGCGCAGGTGGTACACCCCGGCGAGGCCCGTTCCCGGGACGTCCAGGCGGCGGGGCTCGGCCCCGGTGGTGAGCAGGAGCTTGTCGTAGCGGATCACGGTGCCGTCGCCGAGGCGGACGGTCTTGGCGGCGCGGTCGAGGTGGGTGACGGCCTGGCCGAGGTGCAGTTCCACATCATGGTTGGCGTACCAGGAATGGGCGTGGACGTGCAGGGTCTCGCGCTCAGCGGCACCGGTCAGAAAACCTTTGGACAGAGGCGGTCGTTCATAGGGCTGATCACGCTCATCACCGATCAGGATCACCCGGCCGGTGAATCCCTCGGAACGGAGGGTCTGCGCGGCCCTGGCGCCGGCGAGACCGCCTCCGACGATCACGAATGTCGCGTGTTCCTTCACCACCGTGCTCTCCGATCTCGCATCGTCCCCCGCGTCGTGCGCTTCGCCCTCCATCACGCGCCATGCCTCTTGGAGCGTGCCGCAATGCATCGCTTCCGTGAAGAGCAGGAAACGAGACGGCGACATGGCAGTCAAGATCGCATCGTACTCAGTCACCACAGAGCGAACCGCCGTGCGGGGTACGGGCGGTGGTGTGCCATGCTTTCCACCGGTTCCGACTCGACACCGATCGCCTGGTGGAGTCCGAAACGGATCAAATAGCTCTGAAATCAAGCGTTCAATGGCGATTTGATTTCAATGTTCGTCCCCTTCGGCCCGCGGAGGGCGCAGTCGATGGACAGGGGCAGGGGGGCGACGCGTGGACGTCGAGGTGATCGCGGCGCTGCTGTGCGTCGCCTTCGCCGCCGGCTGGGTGGACGCGGTGGTCGGCGGCGGAGGGCTGATCCAGTTCCCCGCGCTGCTGCTGGCGCTGCCCAACGCCCCGATCGCCACCGCCCTGGGCACCAACAAGCTGGTGGCCATCACCGGGACCACCGCGGCGGCGGTCTCCTACGCGCGGCGGACGAGCGTGGACTGGCGCACGGTGGGCCGGGCCGCCGCACTGGCGGTGCCCTGTTCCGCGGCGGGCGCCCTGATCGCCTCCGAGCTGCCCGCGGACGTGTTCCGACCGGCGATCATGGTGGTGCTGCTGGGCGTCGCCCTCTTCGTCACCCTGCGCCCGGCGTTCGGCCGGTCGGCCCGGGAGGGCACCGCGAGCAGGGGCCGGCTGTACGCCGCGGCGGCGCTGGCCGGCGGCGGCATCGGCTTCTACGACGGCGTCCTGGGGGCCGGCACGGGCACCTTCCTCATCATCACGTTCGTCGCGCTGCTCGGGGCGGACTTCGTGGGCGGCTCGGCCATGGCCAAGTGGGTGAACCTGGGGACCAACGCCGGCGCCCTGCTGGTGTTCGCCGTCCAGGGCCACGTGCTGTGGCTCCTCGGCCTCGGTATGGCCTGCTGCAACGTCGCCGGTGGCACGGTCGGAGCCAGGGTGGCCCTGAGCAGGGGAGCGGGTTTCGTACGCGGCGTGCTGCTCGTCGTGGTCCTGCTGATCCTGGTCAAGCTGGGCCACGACCAGTGGGGGTGAGCCGGTCGCGGCCCCTGCCCGGGTCGGGCCGGGGGACGCAGCACCGTCCGGTCGCTCAGCCCACGAGCCGCTGGTGCAGCGCTAGGGCGGAGGCGTCGGTGAGGGACGCCACCTGGTCCACCACCGCACGGAGCCGGGCAGCGTCGTCCGGGGCCTGGTGGAACAGGGCGCGGAACGGCGGGGTGAGCCCCCGCGGGGCCTGCCGGACCAGGGTGTCGCTGAGCTCCTCGAGCAGCAGGCGCTGCCGGGACCGGCGTCGTTCCTGGTCCGCGCGCTGCATCACACAGCGGTCGGTGACCGCCTTCAGCACGGCGCACTCCCCGAGGACGGCCGGCGGGACGACGAGGTCCGCGCGGTAGCGGGTGAGCCGCCCAGGTCCGTGGCGGGCCCGGGTGGCACGTTCCGCGGCGAGGCAGAACCGACCGATGAGCTGGCTGGTGGCGTCCTTCAACCGGGCCTCGGCCATCGAGGAGCCGTCGAAGGAACGCGGCCACCACTCCTGCGCCAGCAGTCGGTCAAGCGCCTCGACCAGCTCCTGGGGATCGGTTCCCGGGACCGCGTAGCGGCTCGCCGCGAGCGCGGCCAGCGCCTGCCGCTCCGGCTCCGCGACCAGCAGCCTGGGGTCCACATGACCCGCGTGCAGGCCGTCCTCCAGGTCGTGCACCGAGTAGGCGACGTCGTCGGACCAGTCCATCACCTGCGCCTCGAAGCAGCGCCGCCCCGCGGGAGCCCCGGCCCGCAGCCAGTCGAACACCGGACGGTCGTCGGGGTACACGCCGAACTTGGTGGAACCGGGGTCCACGGGGTGGCCGCCGCGCGGCCACGGGTACTTGGTGGCGGCGTCCAGGGTCGCCCGGGTGAGGTTGAGGCCGACGCTGCCCCCCTCGGCCCCGAAGCGCTTGGGCTCGAGCCGGGTGAGCAGCCGCAGCGACTGGGCGTTGCCCTCGAACCCCCCGCAGCGGGCGGCGACCTCGTCCAGCACCTGCTCCCCGTTGTGGCCGAACGGTGGATGGCCCAGGTCGTGCGCGAGGCAGGCCGCTTCCACCAGGTCCGGGTCACAGCCCAGGGCGGCGCCGAGTTCCCGGCCGACCTGGGCGCACTCCAGCGAGTGGGTGAGTCGGGTGCGCGGGAAGTCGCCCTCCAGGGGCGGCACCACCTGTGTCTTCCCGGCCAGCCTGCGCAGCGCGGCGGAGTGCAGCACCCGGGCACGGTCCCGCTGGAACGCGGTGCGGCCGGGGCGCTTGTCCGGCTCGGGCACCCAACGCTCCCGTGCTGCCGGCCCGTAGTGGGGGTCCCCGGGGGGACGCGGACTGTTCTCGCCGACCATGCCCGCACGGTAACCCGGTATCACCCGGAGACCCCAGGAACCCGCCATCGGACGGGTCTCCGGGTTGTCCGGGTCACGACCGCCCTGACCTGCTCCAAGAAGCTCGCTCACCTCGCCGTGTGAGACAACCCCCGGGAGCGGCAAGGGTCGCTCGACCTCCGGTTCCCTGACGTCAACATCTCGCTCGACTTGACCGCGTTCTGTCATACTCCGGCGGCCTGTCCGCGGGACGGGCCCTCACGCATGGAAGGAGTACCACCCTTGCTCTCCAAATTGTCCGTGAGATCCACCCTCGCCACCCTTGCCGTCTTCGGGCTGCTCGCCACCGCGCCCTCGGCGGTGGCGACCTCCCGGGACGCGGTAGCGACACCCGCAGCGGCACCGGCGTCCGACACGTCGCCGTCCGCCGGTGTCACCGTGAAGCTGCCGGACCGGGTCGCTGACCATCTCGGCGCCGGCCGCGAGGCGCTGATCGACGCCGTCTCCACCGATGTCCTCTCCCAGTCCCACGACGCCAAGGGCCTCGCCCCGGCGAACGCCGTCAGCAAACTCGCTGCCGAGGGCCGCGAGGTCGTCGTCGACGTCCGCACCGCCTCACCCGGGTGGGCCCGGGGTGTCGCGTACGTCGAAGCGCCGCGCACGGTCCACAGCCAGCCGGAGGGCTGGCTGTTCATCGCCCACCGCGAGAACGGGCGCTGGGTCTCCGGCCTCGAAGGCGACCCCGAGTTCACCGACCACGTGGCGACATCACCGCTGGTCGGCAAGGCGGAGCGGAAAACCATGATGGACTACGCGCGTAGGGTGACCTCGGACAAGGAGGCGTCACCGACGGCGGCCACGGCCAACACCGGCGGGCTGCTGCTGCCTTGGATGCCTGACTACTACATGACCCTGACCGGCGGTCCGCACTCCCACACCGGCGGGTCCGGCTACTGGAGCAGCCTGGACTTCGCCGGTGGCAACGCCAGCGGGCGGGTCCGATCGTCCCGTGAGGGCACAGCGACCTCGATGTGCGGTGCCGGTGGCGGCTGGACCAGGGTGATCCACCCCGGCGGCTTCTCGACGGACTATTACCACATGTGGAACACGACCTACTACAACGGGACGTCGATCGGCTCCAGCGCCCTGCTCGGCACCATAGGCACCGACGTCTGCGCCGGCGGTTCGGCGACTGGCGCCCACGTGCACTGGAGCCTGCGCACGTACGACGCCAACCTCTTCGGTCAGTACACCTGGCTGAACGGCCGGACCATCGGCGGCTGGACCTGGTGGAACGGCTCCAGCCAGTACACCGGCTGCGCCACCCGCCTCGGCTACACCGCCTGCCCCGGTACAGCGATCTACAACCGCACCAGCTGACCACCGCCTCGGCAACGCGTGCCTCGGAGCCCTGCCGTGAGATGCGGTGGGGCTCCGAGGCGCCCGCCCGGCGGCCGCCTGTTCGTGGCCATGCCCAAACAGCGTTTCGACCTGTGCACCGGGGTCTGCCTCGGCGAAGAGGCGGTGCGCATCCCGGCGCCCTTCCCCTCCCTTGAGCCCCGGGTCACCGAACGGGCGACCGGCCGGACTGAATGGGGAAATTGCTACGAAAGCACAGTTAGCCGGCTTGGCGCGTAACGGCGGTAAGATTCGCTCGCTCCTGCGATCCGCCCCGTGCGCCAGCGGGAAGGAGACAGGCGCACACCATCGTGCCAGCTCACAGGGGCAGACTGGACGGGCCGGCGGTGTCACGTTCCTTCACCGGCAGCCGCGTGCCGTACCCCGCCGGGCGCGCTGCCGGCGCACGCCCTGGAGGGGCCGCATGAAGATTGCTTTCCTCATCTACAACGTGTACGGGATCGGCGGCACCATCCGCTCCACCGTCAACCTCTCCCGCGCCCTTTCTGCACGGCACGACGTGGAGGTCGTCAGCGTGCACCGGGTGGCCAGCACCCCCCTGCTCCCGGTGGACCCCCGGGTGCGGATCACCTCCCTGATCGACATGCGCAGGGACTCCAGGGACGGCGACCACCGGCTCGCCGCACAGCCGAGCACCATGTTCCACGACCCCGGCGTGGCCGGGCCCGGCAAGCGGCTGGCCCCCACCGCGCTCACCGACGAGCGGGTGGCCGAGTACCTGACCTCCACCGACGCCGACGTGGTCATCGCCACCCGGCCGGTGCTCAACGGCTACCTGGCCCGCTTCGGCAGCGACCGCTACCTACGGATCGGCCAGGAGCACCTGAGCCTCAGGTCCCACCAGGAACCGCTGCGCCGGGACCAGAACGCGGCGCTGGCCGAGCTCGACGCGTTCGTCACCGTCTCCGAGGCGGACGCCGCCGCCTACCGCGAGGCGCTCCCCGAGGTGAGCACCCGCATCCTGTGCATCCCCAACGCGGTGCCCGAACCCCAGGTGGAGACGTCCGACGTGGAGACCAAGCTGGTGGTCGCGGCCGGCCGGCTGGTCGCGGTGAAACGGTACGACCGGCTGGTCAGGGCGTTCGCCCGGGTCGCCGCCGAACGCCCGGACTGGTCCTTGCGCATCTACGGCCGCGGACCGCAGCGCCAGGAGCTGCGCCGGCTGGTCGACGAACTCGGCGTCGGCAACAACGTCCTGCTGATGGGCCCGCGCTCCCCCATCGAGACGGAGTGGGCCAAGGGCTCCATCGCCGCGGTCTCGTCCGACGCCGAGTCCTTCGGGATGACCATCGTCGAGGCCATGCACTGCGGGGTGCCGGTCGTCTCCACGGACTGCCCGTTCGGCCCTGCCGAGATCATCGAGGACGGGGTGGACGGCAGCCTGGTGCCGCTCGACGACCAGGACCCGGAGCGGACGGTGGAGGCGTACGCCGCCGCGCTGCTCGAGCTGATCGACGACCCGATGCGGCGGCAGGAGATGGGGCGGGCCGCCCGCCGCAAGGCAAGGTCGTACAACCCCTCGGTGATCGCCCAACGGTACGAGTCGGTGATCCGGGACCTGCTCGCCGATCGCTACTTCGCCCGGCCGCACCCGGCCGCGCCCCGCCCGGGACCCGTCGCCCGGGCCCGCGCCGCCGCGCGCTCGCTGGTCCCCGCGCTGCTCCAACCCGAGCCGGTGCGCATCCCGTCCCCACCACCCGCACCGCCGACCAGCCGCGGGTGGCTGCGGCCCACCGCGCACTGCCTGGTGGACGACAAGGCCAACATCACCGTGCGGATCGGGGCCCGGGGGCTGCCCGGGGGGCGGCTCAACCTGCTGCTCCGGCTGCGCGGCACCGCGGACCCCGTCGAGGTGCGGGTCCCCCTGCCACCGCTCACCGAGCTGCGGGGGGAACGGGTCACCATGGTGCTCGAGCACGGGGCGCTCGACCTCGCCGAGGGCCGCTGGGACGCCTTCGTCGAGGCCGAAGCGAGCGGCAAGCTCCGCCGGGTCGCCGCCGCCCTGGTCGAGCAGCGGCACCTGGTGCACCGCGTCCCCGACGACGCGCACGGCGTCAGGACCTGGATTCCCTACACGACCTCCACGGGGTTCCTCGCGGTGCGCGTCTGGCGGCGGCCCGCCCACGCCGAGGTGGCCGAGGTGCGGGTGGACGACACCGGGGTCGAGGTCACCGCGGTGGCGCACCCGGCCGCGGTGCTGGTCCCCGGTGGGACGGTGCGGGTCCGGCCGCGGGTCGGTGCGGGCGGGCAGTTCGAGGTGGCGGCGCGGCCGGGCACGGACGGCCGGTTCACCTTCCGGGTCCCCCACGAGGCGCTGGTCACCCGGCGCACCGCGGAGACCGACCTGTGGGACCTGTCGTTGCTCCCCGGCCCGGCCGCGGAGCCGGTGCGGGTGGGCCGGATCTTCGGGGACGTCCCCGACCGCAGCGCCGTGGACGTCCACCCGGCAGCCCGGGTGGACGTCGGACAGCGGGGCCCGACCTGGGTCTGGCCGTGCTTCAGCGCCGACAACGACCTCGCCCTCAGCGTCCTGGACGCGGACCCGGCCGCCGGGTAGGGACGGGTCCCGCCCCCACCGGGCCCGTCTACCCTGGGGCTGCACAGGCACGGCACCCGCAGACCCCCGGACCCGGGAGACGGCAGTGGCAGGCTGGACAGCAGCAGACATACCCGATCAGAGCGGGCGCACAGCCGTGGTGACCGGAGCCAACAGCGGCCTCGGCTACTGCACCGCACGCGAACTGGCCCGGCACGGTGCCCGGGTGGTACTCGGCTGTCGGGACCAGGCCCGGGGCAGGACTGCCCTTGACCGCATCCGCGCGGAAGTGCCGGACGCCGACCTGGTGCTGGCCCCGCTCGACCTGGCCGACCTCGCCTCGATACGGTCGTTCGCCGAGGAGTACCCACCGGACGGCCTGGACCTGCTGGTCAACAACGCCGGAGTGATGGCGTTGCCACGCCGCACCACCGCGGACGGTTTCGAGACGCAGTTCGGGGTGAACCACCTGGGGCACTTCGCCCTGACGGGGCTGCTCCTGCCCAAGCTGCTCGCCAGGCCCGGCGCCCGGGTGGTGAGCGTGTCCAGCGGCCTGCACGTCCTGGGCAACCCGGACTTCGGTGACCTCAACAGCGAACGCGCGTACCACCGTTGGTTGGCCTACGGGCGCAGCAAGAGCGCCAACCTGCTGTTCACCCACGAGCTGGCCCGCCGTGCGGAGGCCGCCGGCGCCGACCTCGTCGCCACCGCCGCGCACCCCGGCTACGCCTCCACCAACCTCACCACGGCCGGCGCCCGCATGGAGGGCCGCCGCACCCGGGAACGCCTCGCCGCCCTGGGGGACCGCCTGTTCGCCCAGTCCCCCGACGCCGGCGCCCTCCCCACGCTGTACGCCGCCACCGCCGCGGGGGTGCGCCCCAACTCCTTCCACGGTCCGCGCTTCCTGTCCTGGCGCGGCTCCCCGGCCCCTTCCTGGCGCGCCCGCAGGACGCGCGACGACAAGCCCGCGGAGCTGCTGTGGAGCGCCTCGGAACAGCTCACCAAGGTGCGGTTCCCGGAGTTCTGACCCGCGAGGGCCCCGGGGGTTCCGGTTGCCGGGCCCTGCCGGGCCGGGCGGGCCCGGCGGCCGGGTCGAAGGAGGCCGCGGGTGCGGGGGGTTTCCCGCGGCCTCCCGATCGTGGGGTCAGCCGTCGATGACCCTGGCCAGCCTGGCGATCAGGCGGCGGTTGACCGGGGGGAGCGAGGAGACCAGGGGCGCGACCCGGTCCCGCACGGCCCCCATGGACGGGCTCTTGGCCGTGGCGAGGTCGTTGATCCGCCGGGTGAACTCCACGGCCTCCTTGGCGATCTGACGTCGGACCCGCTCGTAGTCGTCGAGGGTGTCCACCCCGTCGCGCAGCGTGGAGACCAGGGTGTTGCCGAGGGTGATGCCGTCCTGGATGCCGAGGTTCATGCCCTGCCCGACGATGGGGCTGTTCAGGTGGGCGGCGTCGCCGGCGAGGAAGATCCGTCCTGCGCGGAAACGCTCCGCGATCCGGTGGTGGACCTTGGTGTGGGAGCTGCCCACCACCTCGCGCACCCGGATGCGGTGACTCTCCGGGGCCCGGAGCCTGAGCAGCTCCTGGGCGAGCTGCGGGCTGAGCGGCTGCTCGGGCACCTGGTCCACCGAGATGCACACCCGGTGGAGCCCCGACGGCATCCGCCCCATGATGACGGCCCCGTGGCGGGAGAAGAACAGGTGGATCTCGTCGGGCGGCGGCCCGTCGCTCAGGAGCAGGTCGGCCAGGAGGAACGACTGCCGGAACGTCTCACCGGGGAAGGCCACCCCGGCGTACCTGCGTACCGCGCTGCGGGCTCCGTCCGCGCCGACGGCGTACCTGGCCCACAGGGTGTGCCGCTCACCGTCCGAGCCCTGGAGGGTCGCGGTGACCCCGTCCTCGTCCTGGGTGAGCGCCGTCAGCCGCCACGGCCGGTGCACCCGGCCGCCCAGCTCCCGCAGCCGGCCGAGCAGGGCCTCCTCGGTGTGGTGCTGCGGCATGACCACGGCGAACGGGTACGGAGTGGCGAGCCGGTCCACGTGGAGCGTGGCTATGGTCCGGTCACGGTCGCCGGAGAACGCCCGTATGCGCTGGGCCTGGTTGCCCGTCTTGGCCAGCCGCTCGGCGACCTGGAGCTGGTCGAGCATCTGGAGGGTCCGGGGGAGGGTACCCACGGCGCGGGAGTAGTTCGCGCCCTCGTCCACCTGGTCCACGGCCACGAAGGGGACCTCCGCGGTGGCGAGTGTGGAGGCCAGGGCCAACCCGGTGGGGCCGGCGCCGACGATCAGGACATCTGTGCGGGTGGGAAGTGCGGCCATCGTGAGGTCCTCCGTCCCTGTGCTGACAGCCCGCAGGCTGGTACCTCACCACCAGCTTAATTCAGCGGCTGGTGATTTTCTCGCCCATCCGGAATATGGGCGTCGGCCCTGGATTCTCGGTAGATTCCCAGTACTCAGCGGTGAGGCGGAGACGCGGCGCACAGGATAGCGGTCTAGACCTCCCTCCTTTACCTGAGCAAAATCGTTCATGTGCACGAAAGCGGGGGCGGCGCCTCCGCACCAGGCGCCGCCCCCATTCACGGTGGTCTAGCGGTCCGCGCTCACCTGCTGTCGCTGCCCACGGCCTCGGCCGCCGCGCGACCGGCCTCCAACCTGGCCACCGGGATGCGGAACGGCGAGCAGGACACGTAGTCCAGGCCGACCTCGTGGAAGAAGTGCACCGACTCCGGGTCCCCGCCGTGCTCCCCGCAGACGCCCAGCTTCAGGTCGGGACGGGTGCCCCGGCCCTCCCGGACCGCCTGGCGGACCAACGCCCCCACGCCGTCCCGGTCAATCGTCTCGAATGGCGAGACCCCGAAGATGCCCTTCTCCAGGTAGGCGGTGAAGAAGGACGCCTCCACGTCGTCCCGGCTGAATCCCCACACCGTCTGGGTGAGGTCGTTGGTGCCGAACGAGAAGAACTCGGCCGCCTCGGCGATCTGCCCCGCGGTCAACGCGGCCCGGGGCAGTTCGATCATCGTCCCCAGGGCCAGCGACAGATCCACCCCGGTGTCCCCGCGGACCTCGTCGATGACCTGTTCCGCCTCCTCGCGGACCAGCTCGAGCTCCTGCACCGTGCCGACCAGCGGGATCATGATCTCTGCCCGCGGGTCGCCGTTGGCCCGGAGCCTCCGGGCCACCGCCCGGGCGATGGCCCGGACCTGCATGGTGAACAGCCCGGGGATCACCAGGCCGAGCCGGACCCCGCGCAGACCCAGCATCGGGTTCTGCTCGTGCAGCTTGTGCACGGCCTGGAGCAGCCGCAGGTCGTTCTCGTTGGCGTCCTTGCGGGCCTCGGCCAGCGCCACCCGCACCGACAGCTCGGTGATGTCCGGCAGGAACTCGTGCAGCGGCGGGTCCAGGAGCCGGACGGTCACCGGCAGCCCGTCCATCGCCTCGAACAGCTCGACGAAGTCGTCCTCCTGGAGCGGGAGCAGCACCGCGAGGGCCTGTTCCCGCTCCTCCTCGGTGTCGGCGAGGATGAGCTTCTCCACCAGCTCCCGCCGCTCCCCGAGGAACATGTGCTCCGTGCGGCACAGCCCGATGCCCTGCGCCCCGAAGCGCCGGGCCCTGGCCGCGTCCTCGGCGTTGTCCGCGTTGGCCCGCACCCGCAGCCGGCGCACCCGGTCGGCGTAGGCCATGATCCGGTGGACCGCCCGGACCAGCTCGTCGGCGTCCTCCGCGCCCGCGTGCATGCGGCCCTCGAAGTACTCCACCACCGGGGACGGCACCACCGGGACCTCACCGGTGTAGACCCGGCCGGTGGAACCGTCGATGGAGACGGTGTCACCCTCCTCGATCACCACCCCGCCCGGCGCCGTCATCCGACGGCGCTTGGTGTCCACCTCCAACTCCTCGGCACCGCAGACGCAGGTCTTGCCCATGCCCCGGGCGACCACCGCGGCGTGCGAGGTCTTGCCGCCCCTGGAGGTGAGGATGCCCTCGGCCGCGATCATGCCGTTGAGGTCGTCGGGGTTGGTCTCCCGGCGGATCAGGATGACCTTCTCGCCGGAGCGCGACCACTTCACCGCGGTGTAGGAGTCGAAGACCGCCTTGCCCACCGCGGCGCCGGGCGACGCGGCGATCCCCCAGGCGATCCGCTCCGCCGGTGCGGCCACGCCGCCCGACGGGCCGCCCTTGCCCCGTTCCTGGAGGGCGGCCGGGTCGAAACGGGGGAACATCAACTGGGCGAGTTGGCTGCCGTTCACCCGTTGCAGCGCCTCGGCCTCGTCGATCAGTCCCTCGTCCACCAACTGCGTGGCGATGCAGAACGCGGCGGCGGCGGTGCGCTTGCCCACCCGCGTCTGGAGCATCCACAGCTTGCCCCGCTCGATGGTGAACTCGATGTCGCACAGGTCCAGGTAGTGCCGTTCCAGCACCTCCATGATCCGCAACAGCTCGGCGTACGACGCGCCGTCCAGCCGCTCGAGCTCGGCCAGCGGGATGGTGTTGCGGATGCCGGCCACCACGTCCTCGCCCTGGGCGTTGGACAGGTAGTCCCCGTAGACCCCCTGGTGGCCGGAGGCCGGGTCACGGGTGAACGCCACCCCGGTGCCGGAGTCAGGACCGAGGTTGCCGAAGACCATGGAACATATGTTGACGGCCGTGCCCAGGTCGTTGGGGATGCGCTCCTGGCGGCGGTAGAGCCGTGCCCGCTCGCCGTTCCAGGAGTCGAAGACCGCACGTACGGCCAGGTCCATCTGCTCCCTGGGTTCCTGCGGGAACTCCCGCCCCGCTTCCTTGAGCACGATCGCCTTGAAGTCCTCGACCAGCTGGCGCAGGTCGTCGGCGTCGAGGTCGAGGTCGGTCTCCGCGCCCCTGGCCCGCTTGGCCTCGGCCATCGCCTCCTCGAACAGGTCCCCGTCCACGCCGAGCACCGTCTTGCCGAACATCTGGACGAGCCGCCGGTAGGAGTCCCAGGCGAACCGCTCGTCCCCGGCCTGGTGGGCCAGGCCCGACACCGAGGCGTCGGTCAGCCCGATGTTGAGCACGGTGTCCATCATCCCGGGCATGGAGAACTTCGCCCCGGACCGGACGGAGACCAGCAGCGGGTCGTCCTGCTGCCCCAGCTTCTTGCCCATCCGCCGCTCCAACGCCTCGAGGTGCGCACTCACCTCGTCGCGCAGCGCGGCCGGCTCGCTGCCACTTTCCAGATAGACCCGACACGCCTCGGTGGTGATGGTGAAGCCCGGAGGGACGGGCAGGCCGAGGTTGGTCATCTCGGCGAGGTTCGCCCCCTTCCCGCCGAGCAGGTCCTTGAGGTCTTTGTTGCCCTCGGTGAAGTCGTAGACGAATTTCTGCGCCTGTTCCGACACGGGTCAGCTCCTCGCCGCACGGATGCCCTGACGGCGGGGAGCGTACCCAAATCAAAGGCGGATGAGAGCGTTCACGACGGCCAGGCAGCGGCCAACCACCCATCCGACAGAAGATCGAAAGGGATTCACGCCATGGCGCCTACGATCCTCCAATCGGGCCAACGTTGTCATGGCGAGTTCACTGGTTGAACGGGCGAGGACACGCCGCACCGGAACCCGCCCGTTCTACGCGCAACCGCCGGACCGACGACTGCGCAGGGTGACCGGACTCTTGGACCTGTGCAGTCAGCAGAGGTGGCACGGGGTGCCATGTCTTGGACAGTTGTCGGCGGGGCCCCACCGGGTGGGCCCGCCAACGCGACGCGAAACGGTCGCCTGTCCCCGGGTGGCAGGTGGTGAGGATCACGCCAGGACCCGCATCCGGCCATCTCGGCATACGGACATCAACCCGGGCGACGGGCGGGCGGACCCGGGCATCCCCCACTGGACCGGCCCGCCGGCCGGCGCGCGACCACTGCCCGGGGGCCCGGTTCAGCCGCCGGAGACGTCCGACTCGGCCCCGTCGCTGGGGACGGCCGCGTCGTACGGGTCCCGAAGCCAGCCGTCAGGAAGCACCACCCGCCGGCTCCCCGTGGTCCGCCCCCGGGGCCCCTCCGCCCCCACCGGCCACGGCTGGTCCAGGTCCAGCGCCGCCAGGTGCTCCTCGAGCTCGGCCAGCGACGACGCCATGGCCATGCGCTGGCGCAGCGTGGAACCCACCGCGAAGCCCTTGGTGTACCAGGCCACGTGCTTACGGAAGTCGATGACACCCCGTGCCTCATCGCCCAGCCACAGGCCCAGCAGTTCGGCGTGCCGCACCATCACCGCGGCGACCTCCTTCAGCGTGGGCCGCGCCGGGGCCCCGCCGCCGGTGAAGGCCCCCACCAGGTCCGCGAAGAGCCAGGGGCGCCCCAGACAGCCGCGCCCCACCACCACGCCGTCGCACCCGGTCTCCCGGACCATGCGCACCGCGTCCTCGGCGCTGAAGACGTCCCCGTTGCCGAGCACCGGCACCTCGGACACGGCCTCCTTCAGCCGGGCGATGGCCGACCAGTCCGCGGTGCCGCCGTAGTGCTGCTGCGCCGTCCTGCCGTGCAGCGCGATCGCGGCCACACCCTCCTCGGCGGCGATCCGGCCGGCGTCGAGATAGGTCAGGTGGTCGTCGTCGATGCCCGTCCGCATCTTCATGGTCACCGGCAGCGACCCGGCGTTGCCCACGGCGGCCCGCAGGATGGCCCGCAGCAGGGGCCGCTTGTACGGCAGCGCGGAACCGCCGCCCCTGCGGGTCACCTTGGGCACCGGGCAACCGAAGTTGAGGTCCACGTGGTCGGCCAGGTCCTCGTCCACGATCATGCGCACGGCGCGCCCGACGGTGTCCGGGTCCACGCCGTACAACTGCAGGGAACGCGGGCGTTCACCGTCCTGGAAACGGATCAGCCGGAGGGTCTTGGCGTCCCGCTCCACCAGCGCCCGGGTCGTGATCATCTCGCTGACGAACAGGCCCCGGTGGGGCTCCGGCCGGCTCCGGGCGGCGCCCCCGGAGCCGGGGGCGGCGGTGGTGGGCGCGGCCGGGCGCGGGGAGCCGGCCGTGGCGGCGAACTCACGGCACAGGGTGCGGAACGGGGCGTTGGTGATCCCCGCCATCGGCGCCAGCACCACCGGGGGTTCCACGGTGTGCGGCCCGATCTGCAACTGGCTCAACGACGTCCTCCGGCAGTGCGACGGCAGAACTCCCATTCTCCCACGCCCCGGCCGGGGCGCCCTCCCCGACGGACGCCCGCACCGCCCTGGCGTGCAGCCGGACCAGCCGCTCCCGGGTGCTGTCGTTCCTCGGCGTGTACACCACCATCCGCGGCCCGGGGCGGGGGCCCAGCCACATCGAGGTGTGGTCGAGGTCGAGCCGGCCGACGAACGGGTTGAGGAAGCACTTGACGCGGGTGTCCGGCTGGACCACCTCGTGCCGCTGCCACACCTCGCAGAACTCAGGCGACGCGTCCTGCAACCGCCTGAGCAGGTGCTTCCAGGTCGGGTCGGTGAGGTGTTCGGCCATCGAGGCACGGAGCTTCCCGGCCATCACCCGGACCGCTTCCTCCCGGTCCACCAGCGCCTCGTGCCACACCGGGTGGGTGAGGGACAGCCACAGCACGTTGCGGTCCTCGCGGGGGAGTTGGTCCAGGTCCCCGAGGAGCAGCGCGTAGGTGCGGTTGTAGGCCAGGATGTCGTACCTGCTGTTCTGCACGCACGCCGGGAACGGCTCGAGCTGCCGCATGGCCGCCAGCGCCGCCGGGGTCACCACGGCGCAGTGCCCCGTGCGCGTGGGGTCGGACTCCCCCGCCAGCACGAACAGGTGCCGCCGCTCGTTGGCGTCCAGCAGCAGGGCGCGCGCCACCGCGTCCAGCACCTGGGCGGAGACGTGGATGTCCCTCGCCTGCTCGAGCCAGGTGTACCAGGTGACCCCCACGGCCGCGAGCTGGGCCACCTCCTCCCGGCGCAGCCCCGGGGTGCGGCGACGGGGACCGCGGGGCAGCCCCACCTGCTCCGGCGTGATCCGCTCCCGGCGGCTGCGCAGGAACGCCGCGAGTTCCCGGCGTCTGGCCCGGTCGGTGGGCGGGAGGTCACCGGCGGGTGTTCCCGGGCCCGCCGCCTGGACCGGGGCCGCCGCCTGGACCGGGACCTCGGCCGGGCCGCGGCCGACCGTCGTGGTGGTGCTCATGCCCCCCAGGATGGGGCATCGTCCAGCCGGTCGCCAGGTAGTACGAATACCCGGATAACTGCACTCTGGTACCAGGCTTGGCCGAGCAACATCGTTGGCGCTGTGACAGGAACACCGCACCACGCCCCGAGCACCATCCCGAGCCGACCCGTCCCCAACCCCAGCCACTCGCGGTCCGAGCCGAAGCCCGACTCCACCGCCGCGCACACGGCACGCTCCCCCGGACCGGACCGGCCGCTGCTCGGCACCCTCGGGTTGCTGACCGTCCTGCTCGGCGCCGCCCTGTCGATCCTCGACTTCTTCATCGTCAACGTCGCCCTGTCCACCATCGAGAGCGACCTCCACGCCGACGGGGCCACACTGGAGATGATCGTGGCCGGTTACGGCATCACCTACGCGGTGCTGCTGGTCGTCGGCGGGCGGCTGGGGGACACCTACGGACGGCGCACGTTGTTCCTCATCGGCGTGTCCACGTTCGGGGTCACCTCCCTGGCCTGCGGGGTTGCCCCGGGTGTGGTCACCCTGGTGGCCGCCCGCATGGCGCAGGGCGCGTCCGCCGCACTGATGGTGCCCCAGGTGCTCGCCACCATCCACGCGGCCTGCGCGGGCGAGCGCCGGGCGCGGGCGCTCAGCCTGTACGGGGCCATGGCGGGCCTGTCCACCATCGTCGGCCAGGTGCTCGGTGGTGTGCTGGTGGAGGCGGACGTCGCCGGGACCGGCTGGCGGTCGATCTTCCTGGTCAACGTGCCGGTGGTCCTGGTGGTGCTGGTGCTGGCGCTGCGCACGGTGCCGGACACCCGCGCGGAGCAGCCGGCCGGGATCGACGTCCCCGGCACGGTGCTGCTCGCCTCGTCCCTGCTCGCCCTGCTGGTGCCGCTCACCCAGGGGCGCGCCACGGGCTGGCCGGTGTGGTCCTGGGTACTGCTGGCCGCGCTGCCGGCGCTGCTGGCCGGGTTCGTCGCGGTGGAGCGGCGCGCGGAGCGGTCCGGGCGCGTCCCGCTGGTGCCGCCCAGCCTGCTGGCGGTGCCCGCGGTGCGCTCCGGCCTCGGCACGGCGCTGCCGCTGTTCGCCGGGTTCGGCGGGTTCATGTTCGTGATGGCGGTGGTGCTCCAGCAGGGGCTCGGCCTGGACCCGGTGGTGGCCGGTGCGACCATGGTGCCGACGGCGGCGGCGTTCTTCTTCGCCTCGCTCGTCGCCCCGCGGTGGATCGTCGCCCACGGCCGTCGCGTGCTCACCGGGGGTGCGGCGCTGCTGGCCTCCGGGGTGGCGGTGCTGCTGGGCACCGTCGCGCTCGGCTGGCCCGACCTGGAGCCGTGGTACCTGGTGCCCGGGATGACGCTGTTCGGCTTCGGCCAGGGCCTGGTCATGACGCCGCTGTTCCGGGTGGTGCTCGCCGAGGTCCCCGGGGACCGCGCCGGGGTCGGCAGCGGGGTGCTGATCACCGCGCAGCAGTCCAGCCTCGCCCTGGGCGTGGCCACGCTGGGCTCGCTCTTCGCGGAGCTGTCGTCCGACGGCGGCATGGGCGACGCGTGGCGGACGGTCCTCGCCGTCCAGTTCGCCGTCTGCCTGGCCACCGTCTGGCTCACCACCCGCCTGCCCCGCCGCGTGGCCTGATCCGCGGCCACGCCCGGGCTGGCCGTGGTGCCACGGGAACAGCCCCACGCCTTCGCGGCGTGGGGCTGTTCCGGCGTCGTCGGGCCCGCCGCCCCCGGGAGCTGCGGGCGCCCGCCCCTGGTCAGCAGCCCAGGAGGCGTCCCGCCAGGTAGCTCTCCACCTGGTCCAGGGAGATCCGCTGCTGCTCCATGGAGTCCCGCTCGCGCACGGTGACCGCGTTGTCCTCGAGGGTGTCGAAGTCCACGGTGACGCAGTACGGCGTGCCGATCTCGTCCTGGCGGCGGTAGCGGCGGCCGATGGCGCCGGCGTCGTCGAACTCCACGTTCCAGTGGCGGCGCAGGTCGGCGGCGAGACCGCGGGCCTTCGGGGAGAGTGCGGGGTTCCGGGACAGCGGGAGGACCGCGACCTTCACCGGGGACAGGCGCTGGTCGAGGCGGAGCACCACCCGCTTCTCCATCACGCCCTTGGCGTTGGGCGCCTCGTCCTCGACGTAGGCGTCGAGGAGGAAGGCGAGCATGGCGCGGTTCACACCGGCCGCCGGCTCGATCACGTAGGGGAACCAGCGCTCCCCGGCCTCCTGGTCGAAGTACGAGAGGTCGGTGCCGGACGCCTTGGAGTGGGCGGCCAGGTCGTAGTCGGTGCGGTTGGCGATGCCCTCCAGCTCACCGAACTCGCCGCCGCCGAACTCGAAGCGGTACTCGATGTCCACGGTGCGCTTGGAGTAGTGGGACAGCTTCTCCTTGGGGTGCTCGAGGAAGCGCATGTTCTCCTCGCGCAGTCCCAGGCCGGTGTACCAGTTCCAGCGCTCGGCGAGCCAGTACTCGTGCCACTTCTCGTCCTCGCCCGGCTTGACGAAGAACTCCATCTCCATCTGTTCGAACTCGCGGGTGCGGAAGATGAAGTTGCCCGGGGTGATCTCGTTGCGGAAGGACTTCCCGGTCTGGGCGATGCCGAACGGGGGCTTCCGGCGGGACGTCTGCTGGACCGCGGCGAAGTTGATGAAGATGCCCTGGGCGGTCTCGGGCCGCAGGTACGCCACCGACCCGGTGTCCTGGGTGGGGCCGAGGTGGGTGGAGAGCAGTCCGGAGAACTGCTTGGGCTCGGTGAACGTGCCCTTGTTGCCGCAGTTGGGGCAGTTCAGGTCGGTCAGGCCGTTCTCCGGCAGCCGGCCGTGCTTGGCCTCGTAGGCCTCCTCCAGGTGGTCGGCCCTGAAGCGCTTGTGGCACGAGGTGCACTCGGTCAGCGGGTCGGTGAACGTGGAGACGTGGCCGGACGCCTCCCAGACCTCCCGGGCCAGGATGACCGAGGAGTCGATGCCGACGACGTCGTCACGGGAGGTGACCATCGCCCGCCACCACTGGCGCTTGAGGTTCTCCTTCAGCTCCACTCCCAGCGGCCCGTAGTCCCAGGCCGCCCGCTGACCTCCGTAGATCTCACTGCAGGGGTAGACGAAGCCACGGCGCTTGCTCAGGCTGACGATGGTGTCGATCTTGTCGGCGGCCACAGTGCTCTCTTCATACGACGAAGCGGTCAGTGGGGTCCGCTGGCGGGCGGGCGGGCCGCGGTGCCGAGCGAATACCTCAGGTTACCGGCGCTGGCACCCCCGGTTCCAAATCGGTTGATGGTCATCGGACCGGTCAGGACCGTACCTCAATTGACAACCGTTTCCAGATTTGTTGATAATGATTTTCATGAACGTACGTGATCCGCTCATATCCGCCTCCGTGGCCGGAGTCGCCGCACTCGTCGTGTTCGGCGCCACCGGATGCGCCTCGGACGAGGCGGTCGGTGACGACGGCCGGGTGGACGCCACCACCACCCTCTACCCCCTGCAGTACGTCACCGAGCGCGTGGGCGGGACGCACGTGAAGGTCACCAACCTCGTCAAGCCCGGTGCCGAGCCCCATGACCTGGAACTCTCCGCGCGGCAGACCGGCGAGCTCGGCGACGCCGACCTGGTGGTCTACCTCAAGGGCCTGCAACCGGCGGTGGACGAGGCCGTCGAGCAGGCCGGCGTGGACCACGTCGCGGAGGCCACCGAGTACTCCGCCCTGGTGGAACACGAGGGCGAGGAGCACGGCGACGAGGAGGGCGGCCACGACCACGACCACGGCGACCCGCACATTTGGCTGGATCCCACCCGGCTGGCCAAGGTCGCCGAGGGCGTGCGGGACGAGCTCTCGGACGTCGATCCGGACCACGCCGACGACTACCGGGCCAACGCCGCGACGCTGGTCAAGGAGCTCAAGGCGCTGGACAGGGAGTTCCAGGAGGGCCTGGCCACCGTGCAGAACCGTACCTTCGTCACCACCCACTCCGCGTTCGGTTACCTGGCCGAGCGCTACCACCTGAAGCAGGTGGCCATCAACGGGGTGAACCCCGAGGCCGAGCCCAGCCCCGCCCGCCTCGCCGACCTGGAGGAGACGGTCAAGGACGAGAAGGTGACCACGATCTTCTTCGAGTCGCAGGCCAGCCCGAAGACCGCGAAGACGCTCGCCAAGGACCTCGGCCTGCGCACCGCGGTGCTCAATCCCCTGGAGAGCGTCAGCGACCCGGAGAAGAGCACCTACTTCACAGTGATGCGGCAGAACCTCAAGGAACTACGCGTCGCCCTGGAGGCATCGTGACCGCTCCCGCGGGCCGCTCCAAGCAGCGGCCGGAACCCCGCACGACGACACCCGACAGCGGCGCGGCTCACCCGCCCGCCGTGGTGTCCCTGCGCGGCGCCACCGCGTCCCTCGGAGGGCGCCCGGTGCTGCGCGGGGTGGACCTGACCGTCCACCGCGGCGAGGTGGTGGCGCTCCTCGGCGGGAACGGCTCCGGCAAGTCCACCACCATCCGGGCGGTGGTCGGCCAGGTTCCGCTGACCACCGGGGAGCTGGAGCTGTTCGGCACCCCGAGCAGGCGCTTCCGGCAGTGGCGGCGGATCGGCTACGTACCGCAGCGCACCACCGCGGCCAGCGGGGTGCCGGCGACCGTGCGCGAGGTGGTCTCCACCGGTCGGCTCTCCCGCACCGGGCTGCGCCCACTCGGGCGCGCCGACCGGGCGGCGGTGACCTGGGCCCTGGAGCTCGTCGGCATGGCGAACCGGGCGGACGACTCGGTCAACGCGCTCTCCGGGGGCCAGCACCAGCGGGTGCTGATCGCCCGGGCGCTGGCGTCCGATCCCGAATTGCTGATCATGGACGAACCGATGGCCGGCGTTGACCTGGCCAGCCAGCAGGTCCTGGCCGACACCCTGCGCCAGCGGGTCGCGGCGGGCACCACCGTGCTGCTGGTCCTGCACGAGCTCGGCGCCCTCGAGTCGTTGATCGACCGGGCGGTAGTGCTGCGCGACGGCCTCGTGGTGCACGAGGGTGCCCCGCCCGCCGCCACCGGGCCGCACGCGCTGCCCGGACACGACCACGTCCACCCGCACGCGACCACGGAGCCGGGGCGGACCGGTTTCCTCGACACCTGGGCAGGTCAGCCATGACCCTGGAGTTCCTCGACCACGCGTTCATGCAGCGGGCGCTGATCGCCGCGGCACTGATCGGGGTCATCGCACCCGCGGTCGGCATCTACCTGGTGCAGCGCCGACAGGCGATCATGGGTGACGGCATCGGCCACGTGGCGCTCGCCGGAGTGGCGCTCGGCTTCCTGCTCAGCGCCGACCCGGTCTGGATGGCCGTGCTGGTCGCCACCCTCGGCGCGGTGGCCATGGAGCTGATCCGCGCCCACGGCAAGACCCACGGCGACATCGCCCTGGCCATGCTCTTCTACGGCGGGATGTCCGGCGGTGTGCTGCTGATCAACCTCTCCGACGACGGCAGCAACGCCCAGTTGCTCTCCTACCTGTTCGGTTCGATCACCACCGTCTCCGAGGACGACGTCATCGTGATCAGCGTGCTCGCCGGACTGGTGATGGCGGTGACCCTGGGGCTGCGCAGGCAGCTCTTCGCGGTCTGCCAGGACGAGGAGTTCGCCCGGGTGACCGGTCTGCCGGTGCGCCTGCTCAACCTCACCCTGGCGGTCACCGCCGCAGTCACCGTCACGGTGGCCATGCGGGTGGTCGGACTGCTGCTGGTCAGCGCCCTGATGGTGATCCCGGTCGCCGCCGCCCAACAGCTCACCCGGGCGTTCGCCAGCACCCTGGTCATCGCCGTGGCCATCGGCGTGACGGTGACCCTGTCCGGCACCGTCTCCACCTACTACGTGGACGCCCCCTCCGGAGCCACCATCGTCGTCCTGGCCATCGGTGTCTTCCTCGTGGTCACCGCGATCGCGACGCCGCTGGCCGCGCGGCGCGCCCGCAGGGCGGAGGCGGAGCGCCCGGACGAGCGCCTCCCCACGCTCCCTTCGGTCACGCCCAAGGGCGACCTACCCGTTTAGGGTTGCCTTACTGGCACAATGTGCCGGAAGGACAGCACGGCCAGTCTCGAGGAGGAGAAACCGGTGAACACCGCCAACCCCCCGACGCGCGGCCGGGCGACCCGGCAGCGCGCCGCGGTCGCGTCCGCCCTCGACGAGGTGGACGAGTTCCGCAGCGCCCAGGAACTCCACGACCTGCTCCGGCACCGCGGCGACTCGGTGGGGCTGACCACGGTCTACCGCACCCTGCAGTCCCTGGCCGACGCGGGCGAGGTGGACGTGCTGCGCACCGACGAGGGCGAGGCCATGTACCGGCGGTGCAGCCGGGGACACCACCACCACCTGGTGTGCCGCTCCTGCGGGCGGACGGTGGAGGTCGAGGGTCCGGCCGTGGAGAAGTGGGCCGAAGGGGTCGCGGCCGACCACGGGTTCGTCGATGTGGCACACACGATGGAGATCTTCGGCACCTGCGCCCAGTGCGCCGGGGATTGAACCGCGCGGGCGGCTGGACGGGCACCCCCGGGTGACACCGGCGGAGCCCAGGCGCGGTCAGGCCACCTGGAACGAGCGCTTGGACAGCCCCCACCAGTAGCCGTCGATGACGCTCCTGGCCCGCTCCGCCCCGGCGCTCGAAGCGCCGAGGGCGACGAAGAGCGGGCTGAAGTGCTCGACGGTGGGGTGGGCGTAGGGCATGCCCGGCGCCTTGGTCCGGAAGTCGGCGAGCGCGTCGAGGTCGTTGCGGCGCAGCGCGTCGGCGGCCCAGGCGTCGAAGTCCACGGACCAGGCGGGTTCCGGCACCGCGCCCCCGATGATCTCGCGGGTGAGGAACGGGAGCCCGTGGGTCATGAAGCCCGAGCCGACGACGAGAACGCCCTCGTCGCGCAGGGCACGCAGTCTGCGCCCGACGTCCAGCAGGGGCTCCGCGGCGAGGGTCGGCATGCTGAGCTGCACGACCGGGACGTCGGCGAGCGGGTACATCGCCTTGAGGGGGACCCAGGCGCCGTGGTCGAGCCCCCGGTCGGGGTGCTCGTGGACCCGTTCCGGCAGCGCGGCCACGACGCGGCGGGTGAGGTCACCGGCGTCCGGGCTGGGGTAGGTCATCCGGTAGTAGCGCTCTTCGAACCCGTGGAAGTCGTAGACGAGCGGCGTCGCCGCGGCGGGAGCCGTGACCGCGACGGGCGCGGCCTCCCAGTGGGCACTGACGACGAGGATGCCGCGCGGCTTGGGCATCGACAGGGCCCAGGCGTTGAGCTGGCGCATCCAGTCGGCGTCGTCCAGCAGTGGCGGGGCACCGTGGCTCAGGTAGAGCGCCGGGAGGGGGCCGTCCGCGGCGGTCCAGAGGGACTGCGCGGCGCTCCGGGGTCCCGCTTCGGAGAGGAATCGTTCGTACGCGGCGTTGGGCATGGCGCGGCTTCCTTCGGCGCGGCGATTACTTTCGAAAAGTAACCACTTACGATTAGAAAGCATAAGTCGAAGTGTCGACGCGGACAAGTGACCGCCTGCCGCCCCGAGGACCGCCGCAGGCGTCCCGGCCACCCGTGACGGCTACCGCCGGCCCGAACCGGCCGGGCGGACAGGAATCGACCGGGGCCCCGGGGGCATCCGGAAGGGACCGGTCACGGAGGCAGCCTTGGACGAGCGCACCGAGGACACGGCGATGGACGAGCTCGCGGCGCGATGGAGGACTTCATCGGTCCGGTGACCGGCGACAACCCGACCGGGATCGAGCGCACCTGGCGTTGACGTCCCCGAGGGGACGTCACTCAGCCGAGCCCGCCCCGTGGCGGTGTTGGGCGGCGAGGATCTCCGGCATGCGGGCCTCCAGGTGCTCGATCAGGGCCAGCAGGCGGGGCGCGGTGTCCGCGCCCAACTCGGTGAGGCGGTACTCGACGTGCGGCGGGATGGTGCTGCGCACCTCGCGGTGGACGAACCCGTCGCGCTCCAGCAGGTGCAGCGTCTGGGACAGCATCTTCTCGCTGACCCCGTCCACCCGGCGGCGCAGCGCTCCGAAGCGGGTGGGCCCCTTGGCGAGGGCGGCCAGGACGAGCGTTCCCCAGCGACCGGTGAGGTGTTCAAGGACGGGCCGGGAAGGGCAGCCGCGGGCGAACACGTCGAACTCCACTGACGTGTCCGGTGCCGCCGATGCGCATCGCGGTGTGTCCATGAGCACAGCGTACCGGCTCAGGTAGTACTGTGGAAAAGTTTGCGCTTTCATTTACACCGTAAACCGGTGATCGCTGTCACTGGACGAGAAAACCGCGCCCACCCAAGTACGGCGCCGTGCTGGGTGGCCCCCGGGCGCTGCCCGGGGGCCACCAGCTAGGAGTTCCGTGCGGCGGTGGGCAACGTCCCGCCGTAACGGCGGTCCCTGGAGGCGTACTCCTCGCACGCCGCCCACAGGTTCCTGCGGTCGAAGTCCGGCCACAGCACGTCCTGGAACACCATCTCCGCGTACGCCGACTGCCATATCAGGTAGTTGGAGGTCCGCTGCTCACCGGACGGACGGATGAACAGGTCCACGTCCGGCATGTCCGGGTAGTACATGTACCGGGCGAACAGCTTCTCGTTGACCTTGGACGGGTCCACCCTGCCCGCCGCCACATCCCGGGCGAGTGCCTGCGCGGCGTCGGCGACCTCGGCCCGCCCACCGTAGTTGACGCACATGTAGAGCGTCATCAGGTCGTTGTCGCGGGTGTGCTCCTCCGCTATCTGCAACTCGTGGACAACGCTCTTCCACAGCTTGGGCATCCGACCGGCCCAGCGGATGCGCACCCCCATGGCGCCGAGCTCCTCCCGGCGGCGGCGGATCACGTCCCGGTTGAAGTTCATCAGGAAGCGGACCTCGTCCGGTGAACGCTTCCAGTTCTCGGTGGAGAACGCGTACAGGGACAGGTTCCGCACCCCCAGTTCGATGCAGCCCCTGACCACGTCGAGCACCACCGCCTCGCCGACCTTGTGGCCCTCGGTGCGAGGCAGGTTGCGCGCCTTGGCCCACCGGCCGTTCCCGTCCATGACGATCGCCACGTGGCCGGGAACCAGCTCTCCGGGCAGCTTGGGCGGTTGGGCCCCCGAGGGATGCGGTTCGGGCGGCAGGTACTCGCGACGCTGCCGGCTGAGGATCCCACGACGTGCCATGCGCTACTTCTCCACGTATCTCAGGGAGCGGAGACCCCGCTCGAGGTGCCACTGTAGGTAGGCGGCGACCATGCCACTGCCCTCACGGCTGAACCGCGGTTCGCACGCGTCAGCGGTCGCCCAGTCCCCGGCGAGCAGCGCCCCCAGCAGCTCCAGGGACTCCGGCGAGGGTACGACGCTGCCCGGGGGCCGACAATCGCCACAGACGGTGCCCCCGGAGGCGACCGAGAAGAACCTGTTCGGTCCAGGGAGTCCGCACCTGGCGCAGTCGTCGAAGCTGGGCGCGTACCCGTTGACGGCCAGCGAACGCAACAGGAACGCGTCCAGCACCAGACGCGGCTCGTGGGTACCGGCCGCCAGCGTGCGCAGCGCCCCGACCAGCAACAGGTACTGCTGGACGGCCGGCACGCCCTCGCTGTCGGTGAACCGCTCCGCGGTCTCCAGCATCGCCGTCCCCGCCGTGTACCTCTGGTAGTCGCCGACGATCTCGCCGCCGTGCGGGGCTATGGTCTCCACCTGGGTGCACAGCGGCAGCCCACGTCCGAGCAGTTCACTCCCGCGGGCAAAGAACTGCACGTCCACGTGGGAGAACGGTTCCAGGCGAGCACCGAACTTCGACTTGGTGCGGCGCACCCCGCGGGCCACCGCCCGTACCCGGCCGTGCTGCCGGGTGAGCAGGGTGATGATCCGGTCCGCCTCGCCCAGCTTCTGGGTGCGCAGCACCACGCCGTCGTCACGGAACAGGCTCATCCGGCCCACCCCTGGCCGGTTCGCTCGGTTGGCTGGCTCACCCAACCATTGTTCCGCATCCCCAGCCCAGGCGTGCCGCACACCCCGCCCCCGAGACACCAACATCAGCGAGCGAACCCCACCACGCCGCAGCGTCGTGCACCTTCGCCCCGGCGTCGCGAAGACGTGAGCGAGCCAAAGGCCGCTGCCCCTGCCGAAGAGACGAAGACCAGCGACCGAGGAACGAGGGAGCAGGTCTGAGGAACGCCGGCAGGGGCACCCCCAAGCGGCCGGCGGCGAGCGAACACAATCAGAACGGCGTCCGTTCCGCCGCCTCCAGCACCCCCTGCGTCCGCTTCGGAGTCATCAGCAGGCACCGGCCGATCGCGGCGAGCGCGTCCCGTTCCGCCGGGAGGTACGGGCCGTCCGCGAGGGCGATGCGTGCTCCTTGGAGGAGGATGCGCTCGCAGCCCTGCGGGGCGAGGTGTTCGGCCAGTGGCTCGAGCACCTCGTGCAGTTCGATGGAGAGCCAGCTCCCACAGCCGTCGATGGCGTCCTCGTACTCCAGGTAGGCCGGCTCGTCGGTGTCCTCGGCCAGCGCGGTCAGCATGGCGTCCAGCCGTTCCTCGGTGCACTCGGGGAATCCCGCCTCGCGGACCGCCGTGGTGGCGGCGTCCCTGGCCTGGCGGCTCTGTGCGCCTCCGGCGACCAGGACGGCGAGGGCGACGGTGTAGGCGGCGTCACGCAGCATCGCGGAGAACCGGGTACTCGTGGGACGTTCCAGGGCTTCGAGGCCGTAGCGGGTCCGGCATCCGGAGCACTCCACGACCGTGCCCGCGGAGCCGCGGCGCAGCAACGGAACACCCAGCACGGTGAGTCTTCGCGTCCCGCCGCGTCTGCGGTAGCCGCGGTCGCCACCGCACTCCGGGCAGTAGAACTCGCCGTCCGCCTCGGTGCGCCACGCGGTGCGCACGCCCCAGATACACAGGCCCCAAATCTGCACCAAACACTCCCCGCCTCGTACGCTCACCAGCACCGCGGCTGATACCGGGGCGCCGCTGGACAGCAGTCCGATAACGCTTCGGCAACGGTGCCGGTGGCGTGATGGTGCCATACCAAGTGACATCGAGTCAGCACCGCGTGCCCGCAGAGTTCAAGCCAAAACGAGAAGGGCGGCACCCGGTGCCACGTCGGGCACCGGGTGCCGCCCTGCGGTCGTGCCGCCGGTCCAGCCCCGCGGGGAAGGTCAGTCGCCGCGTCGGGAGGCTCGGTTGACCGCGCTCACCGCAGCCTTCAGGGACGCGCGCACGATGTTCGCGTCGATGCCCACGCCCCACAGCACCTCGTCGCCGATGGCGCACTCGATGTAGGCCGCGGCCTGCGCGTCGGCGCCGCCGCTCAGCGTGTGCTCGGCGTAGTCCAGCAGTCGCGCGTCCACGTCGATCGCGGCCAGGGCGTCGAAGAACGCGGCGATGGGGCCGTTCCCGGTCCCGGTCAGCACGGCGGGTTCGCCGTCCACCACGGCCTCGACGGTCAGTGAGTCCCGGCCGTCCACCGTGGTGGACGCCTGGTGGGAGCTGAGCTGGATCCGGCCCCAGGGGCGGTCCGGGGTGGGCAGGTACTCGTCCTGGAACGCCGCCCAGATCTGGGCGGGGGTGACCTCGCCGCCCTCCGCGTCGGTCTTCGCCTGAATGGTCTTGGAGAACTCGATCTGCATCCGCCGGGGCAGCTCCAGTCGGTGTTCGGCCTTCAGCACGTAGGCGACGCCACCCTTGCCCGACTGGGAGTTGACCCGGATCACCGCTTCGTAGGAGCGGCCCACGTCCTTGGGGTCGACCGGCAGGTAGGGCATGTTCCACTGGATCTCGTCCACGGACTGACCGCGGGAGGCCGCCTCGGCCTCCAGCGCCTCGAAGCCCTTCTTGATGGCGTCCTGGTGGGAGCCGGAGAACGCCGTGTAGACCAGGTCGCCCGCATACGGGTGGCGGGGGTGGATCTCCATCTGGTTGCAGTACTCGGCGGTGCGTCGGATCTCGTCGATCCGGGAGAAGTCGATCTGCGGGTCCACCCCCTGGCTGAACAGGTTCATGCCCAGCGTGAGCAGGTCCACGTTCCCCGTCCGCTCTCCCTGGCCGAACAGGCAGCCCTCGACCCGCTCGGCGCCGGCCAGCACGGCCAGCTCGGCGCTCGCCACCGCGGTCCCGCGGTCGTTGTGCGGGTGGGTGGACAGGCAGACGAACTCACGGCGGGAGAGGTTCCTGGACATCCACTCGATCTGGTCGGCGTAGACGTTCGGGGTGGCCCGCTCGATGGTCGCCGGCAGGTTGAGGATGATCTCCCGGCCCTCCTCGGGCTGCCACACGTCCATCACGCCCTCGCAGACCTCCAGGGCGAACTCCAGCTCGGTGTCGATGAAGATCTCCGGCGAGTACTGGTAGCCGAACACGGTCGCGTCGCCCAGCAGCTTCTCCGCGTACCCCATGACCAGCCGGGTGCCCTCGGTGGCGATCGCCTTGGTCGCCTCCCGGTCGTTGCCGAAGACCACCCGGCGGAACACCGGCGAGGTGGCGTTGTACAGGTGGACCGTCGCCCGGGGCGCCCCGACCAGGGACCGCACCGTCCGCTCGATCAGTTCCTCCCGCCCCTGGGTGAGCACCGAGATGGTGACGTCCTCGGGGATGGCGTCCTGCTCGATGATGGAGCGGACGAAGTCGAAGTCGGTCTGGCCCGAGGAGGGGAACCCGACCTCGATCTCCTTGTAGCCCAGGGACACCAGCAGGTCGAACATGGCCCGCTTGCGGACCGGGGACATCGGGTCGATCAGCGCCTGGTTGCCGTCGCGCAGGTCGGTGGAGAGCCAGCGGGGGGCCTTGGTGATCCGCCGGTTGGGCCAGGTCCGGTCGGGCAGCTCGACGGGCTGGAACGGCGCGTACCGGTGGATCGGCATCCCGGAAGGGCGCTGGGTGACGGTGTGCGCGGTGATGGGGGTGGGCCGGCCTACCGGCGGGGTGGAACGCATGGGGCGACGTACTCCTGTGGTCGGGTCTGCTGCGGCCGACGGCGGCGGGCGGGGAGCGCGCAGCGCCGTACTCCGCGGCGAAGGAGTCAGCCTGTTACCGGCCCTCGCCGCGGCAGCTAAGGAGGAGCAGCCCGAAGCGCATGATGGGGTCGAGCCTAGCCGAGCGGCGCCGCGGGCCGAAGCGCACGCCAGCGGCTTCCCACTATCTGGGACGGCGGGTGGACGACGTACGGGCTGCGACTCCGCCGCCCCCTACCCCTCCGCCGCCGGGTGGTACAGCCCCCGTCGTAGTTTTCCACCCCTTTTTAGGAATCATCGCCGGATCGGGTGACAGGCTGTGGCCTTTCTGCCACGTTGGGTGACATGGATGTCAACCCTGTCTTCTGCGGCATCGTCCCGCCCCACCTCCTGGACCGCCTGGCCGACTCGGGCAGCGAAGCGGTCCGCCAGGCCGCCCGCAGCGCGCTGCGCCTGGACGCGGTCCACCGTGACCGACGGATCGGTCTGGTCAGTGCCCCGACGCCGCCCGCCAGGCCCAGGGCCGAGGCCCGGCCCAAGCCCCACCGCGCCATCGGGGACGCCGAGCAGCACCAACGGCTGCCCGGCAGGATCGTCCGCACGGAGGGGGACGGTCCGGTGGCCGACCCCTCGGTGAACCGCGCCTACGAGGGCCTGGGCGACACGTTCAAGCTCTTCCTGGACGCCTTCTCCCGGGACTCCATCGACGGGTCAGGGCTGCGGCTCAACGCCACCGTCCACTACGGCCGCCGTTACATGAACGCCTTCTGGGACGGCGAGCAGATGGTCTTCGGTGACGGCGACGGGGAGATCTTCACCGACTTCACGAAGTCGCTCGACGTGATCGGCCACGAGCTGGCCCACGGCGTCACCCAGTACACCGCCAACCTCGACTACCAGGACCAGTCAGGCGCGCTGAACGAGTCGGTCTCCGACGTGTTCGGCTCGCTGGTGCGCCAGTACGCCCTGGGGCAGACGGCGGCGGAGGCTGACTGGCTGATCGGCGCGGACCTGCTCACCAGCGAGGTGGAGGGCGTGGCGCTGCGTTCCCTGAAGGAGCCCGGGTCCGCGTACGACGACGACGTCCTGGGCAAGGACCCCCAGCCCGGGCACATGGACGACTACGTGGACACCGCCGACGACAACGGCGGCGTGCACATCAACTCCGGCATCCCCAACCGCGCCTTCTACCTGTTCGCCACGGAACTGGGCGGGCACGCCTGGGAACGTCCCGGCCAGGTCTGGTACGACGTGCTGACCGGCGGCGAACTGACCCCGAACGCCGACTTCGCCTCGTTCGCCCGGCTCACCGTGGCCGCCGCCGAGGCCCGTTTCGGGTCGGGCGCCGAGGTCCGCGCGGTGACCGGGGCCTGGTCCCGGGTGGGGGTGCCCACCCGGGGGTCCGACTCCGGGACGACTGTTCCCCACCAAGCGGGGAAGGAGGCCCCGGAACCCACGTCCTGAAGAGGTGGACCGAGGGAAGCTGGAGCCATGCGTATCCAGGTCAGGCGCAGCGGAGGATTCGCCGGCACCACCCGGGAGGCGGCGGTGGACAGCACCGACCGCCCCGACGCCGAGCGGTGGCGGGCCCTGGCCCTGAGGGCCCTCGCCGTGGGCCGGGCGGCACCGCCGCCCGGCGTCCCGGACGGTTTCCGGTACGCCCTGACCGTGGGCGACCGCACGGTGTACTTCGCGGACCCGGAGGTGCCGGAGCCCGCCGCGGAGCTGGTCTCCCTGCTCTTCGGGGCATCCCCCTGACCACGGCGGGCGGGGCGGACCGGAGGGCTCTCAGAAGCCGAGCTTGCGGAGCTGTCTGGGGTCCCGCTGCCAGTCCTTGGCCACCTTCACGTGCAGGTCGAGGAAGACCGGCGTGCCCAGCAGCGCCTCGATCTGGCGGCGGGCCTGGGTGCCGACCTCCTTCAGCCGCGCTCCCTTGGCGCCGATGACGATGCCCTTCTGGCTGGGGCGCTCGATGTAGACGAACGCGTGGATGTCCAGCAGCGGCCTGTCCTCCGGGCGCCCCTGCCGGGGCAGCATCTCCTCCACGACCACGGCGAGCGAGTGCGGGAGCTCGTCCCGGACGCCTTCCAGCGCCGCCTCCCGGATCAGCTCCGCGACCATCACCTGCTCCGGTTCGTCGGTGAGGTCCCCGTCCGGGTACAGCGGCGGTCCCTCCGGCAGCAGCGGCACCAGCAGGTCGGCCAGCAGCCCCACCTGCCGGTCCCGCAGGGCCGACACCGGGACGATCTCGGCCCACTCCAGGCCGGCCTCCTTGCCGAGCCGGTCCACGGCGACCAGGCGTTCCGCCAGGGTCGCGGGGTCCACCAGGTCGGTCTTGGTGACCACAGCGATCTTGGGGGTGCGCCTGACCTCGGCCAGCTCCCCGGCGATGTAGCGGTCCCCGGGGCCGACCCGCTGGTCGGCGGGCAGGCAGAACCCGATCACGTCCACCTCGGCCCAGGTCGACCGGACCAGGTCGTTGAGCCGCTCCCCGAGGAGGGTGCGGGGCTTGTGCAGTCCAGGGGTGTCCACCAGGACGAGTTGGGCGTCCGGGCGGTGGACGATGCCCCGCACGGTGTGCCGGGTGGTCTGCGGACGCCCCGAGGTGATGGCGACCTTGGTGCCGACCAGAGCGTTCGTCAGGGTGGACTTGCCGGCGTTGGGACGGCCGACCAGGCAGGCGAAGCCGGAGCGGTGGACGGCGGGCCGCTCGGTGTCCCCGGACGGGCCGGGGGCACTGGGGTCCTTGGCGGGGCCGGAGGAAGAGGGAACGCTCATGCCCCCATTCTCCCCGACGGCGCGGCCGGTCCCCACCCGCCGACCGGCGACCCCCCGGGCCCGTGACGGACGGTTCACCCTGCGGTCACGGTGGTGTGCACCGTGCCGTCCGCCCCGGCGAGCAGCACCGGGGTGCCCGCGCCCCCGAGGTCACGCACGGCGGCCAGGTCCTCCGGGGCCGCCGTGCCGGAGTCGGTGACCACGGCGACGGCCTCCAGCCCGCGTGCCCCGCTCGAGGCGGCCATGGCCACGGCGGTGCGCACCGCGCTCAGCGGCAGCGAGGGCAGGGTGACGGTCGTGGCCACGTAGGTGCGTCCGGTCTCGTCCCGGACCGCGGCGCCCTCGGCGGCGGCGTTGCGAGCCCGGGCCGAACGGGCCAACGTCACGATCTTGCGGTCCTCCGGGGCGAGTTCGGCGGGGGCCGGGCTCTCGTTGCTCATGCGGTGAGTGTAGGCGCCCGTCCCGGCCGGCCAGGGCCGGCGGGTCAGTCCTCGGCTCCGGACGGGTCCGGTGCCGCGGCCGACCCCTCCGGCGGTTCGGGCTCGGCCTCGGGCTCCCGGCGGACCAGCACGGTGCCGATCTGGTTGCGGCGGCCGGCGACGCTCTCCGCGGTGATCCGGACGCCCTCCACCACGGCGGTGGCCCCCGGGATCGGCACCCGGCCCAGCGCCTTGGCGAGCAGCCCCCCGACGGTCTCCACGTCCTCCTCCTGGATCTCCACCCCGAAAAGGTCGCCGAGGTCGTCGATGTCCAGGCGGGCGGTCACCCGGTACTCGCCGCCGCCGAGGTCCTCCACCGGCGGCAGCTCGCGGTCGTACTCGTCGGTGATCTCCCCGACGATCTCTTCCAGGATGTCCTCGATGGTGACGAGGCCGGCGGTGGCGCCGTACTCGTCCACCACCACCGCGACGTGGCCGCGGTCCCGCTGCATCTCCCGCAGCAGGTCCCCGGCGGGCTTGGTGTCCGGCACGAACACGGCCGGGCGCATCGCGGTGGCGACGGGCTCGCTCTCCGCCTCCCGGTTGATGTGCACCCGGCGGGCCAGGTCCTTGACGTAGACCACCCCCACCACGTCGTCCTCGTTCTCCCCGGTGACCGGAATCCTGGAGAACCCGCTGCGCAAGGCGAGGGTCAGGGCCTGCCGGATGGTCTTGTACCGCTCGATCATCACCAGGTCGGTCCGCGGCACCATCAGCTCCCGGACGATGGTGTCGCCGAGCTCGAACACCGAGTGCACCATCCGGCGCTCGGTGTCCTCGATCAGTGAGTCCTTCTCCGCCAGGTCCACCACGGCGCGCAGCTCCGCCTCGGAGGCGAACGGGCCGTGGCGGAAGCCCTTGCCCGGGGTGAGGGCGTTGCCCAGCAGGATCAGCAGGCGGGGGATCGGCCCCATGATCCGGGCCAGCGGCAGCAGCACGTAGGCCGCCGCGGTGGCGGTGTTCAGCGGGTGCTGACGACCGATGGTGCGCGGGGAGACCCCCACCGCGACGTACGACACCAGCACCATGGCGCCGACCGCGGTGAGCACCACCTTCCAGTTCTCGTCGAACGACTCGGCGCACACCAGGGTGACCAGGACCGCGGCGGCCATCTCGCAGCCGACCCGGACCAGCAGCGCGACGTTGAGGTACCGGGTGGGGTCGGCGGTGACCGCCAGCAGCTTGGCGCCGCCGCGCCGCCCGGCCCGCACCGCCTCCTCGGCCCGCCAGCGGGAGAGCCGGGCGAGCCCGGCCTCCGCGCACGCGGCCAACCAGGCCACCACGACCAACGCCACCGCGGCGGCCAGGTAGCCTCCGGTGACGTCCCCCGCCACCTCAGGCTCCGTCCGGGCCGGGGAGCCCGGGACGACGCCGGGCACGGACGGTGCGTTTCGCGTCCACCGCGGCGGCTCAGTCGTCCTGGGCGGCGCGCTGCGCCCGCCAGGAGTGCAGGATCTCCTGCTGGAGACCGAACATCTCCCGTTCCTCCTCCGGCTCGGCGTGGTCGTAGCCGAGCAGGTGCAGGACGCCGTGCACGGTGAGCAGGTGCAGCTCGTCGTCCATGGTGTGCCCGGCGGCGTCGCCCTGTTTCTTGGCGACCTCGGGACACAGCACGATGTCGCCGAGCAGCCCCTGCGGCGGCTCCTCGTCCTCCTTGCCGGGACGCAGTTCGTCCATCGGGAAGGACAGCACGTCGGTGGGGCCCGGCTCGTCCATCCACTGGATGTGGAGCTGTTCCATCGCGTCGGCGTCCACGAAGATCACCGAGAGCTCGGAGAGCGGGTGGATGCGCATCCGCGCCAGGGCGTGGCGGGCGACGTCGAGCACCAGGTGCTCATCGACCTCCCAGCCGGACTCGTTGTTCACATCGATCGACATGGGGGGTGGCCGGTCTCAGCTCTCGGTGCTCTGGGGACGGGACGACTGTCGGGGGGCGCGGGGCCTGCCGTCGTGGTGCGGGTCCTGGACGCCCTCGACCTCGCGGCTGCGGTGGGCCTCGTAGGCGTCCACGATCCGCCCGACCAGCTTGTGCCGCACCACGTCGGTGCTGGTCAGCATGGAGAAGTGGATGTCCTCGACGCCCTGGAGGATGTCCTGGACCTGGCGCAGCCCGCTCTTGGTGCTGCCGGGCAGGTCCACCTGGGTCACGTCGCCGGTGATCACGATCTTGGAGTCGAAGCCCAGCCGGGTCAGGAACATCTTCATCTGTTCCGTGCTGGTGTTCTGGGCCTCGTCCAGGATGATGAACGCGTCGTTGAGGGTCCGCCCGCGCATGTAGGCAAGCGGCGCGACCTCGATGGTGCCCGCCGCCATCAGCCGGGGGATGGAGTCCGGATCGACCATGTCGTGCAACGCGTCGTACAGCGGACGCAGGTACGGGTCGATCTTCTCGTAGAGCGTGCCGGGCAGGAACCCGAGCCGCTCACCGGCCTCCACCGCGGGACGGGTGAGGATGATCCGGTTGACCTGCTTGGCCTGGAGCGCCTGGACGGCCTTCGCCATGGCCAGGTAGGTCTTGCCGGTGCCGGCGGGCCCGATGCCGAAGACGACCGTGTGCTTGTCGATCGCGTCGACGTACCGCTTCTGGTTGAGCGTCTTCGGGCGGATGGTCCGGCCCCGGTTCGACAGGATGTTGGCGGTCAGGACCTCTGCGGGACGCTCGGTCTGGCCGCCCTCCTGCGCCTGGCGGAGCATCGCGATGGACCGCTCCACCGAGTCCTCCGTCATGGGCTGGCCGGTGCGCAGCACCAGCATCATCTCGTCGAAGAGGCGCTGGACCAGGGCGACCTCCGCCGGGTCTCCGGTCGCGCTGACCTCGTTGCCACGGACGTGGATGTCGGTGGCGGGGAACGACTCCTCGATCACGCGCAGCAGTGCGTCACCGGAGCCGAGGACGGTCACCATGGGGTGTTTGGCAGGCACCACGATGCGGGCGTGGGCCTGGTGCGCGGACCCGGTCCGCGAGGGCGATGTCTGAGTCATGGGTCGGCCACGGGGGCCAGCTCATCCCGATTCTCTCTCGAGGGCTGTGACACTGGCCATGGTAACCGGCGGCGACCTCCCGGGCGCGAACGCTTTTACCCCACCGGCCGCCGGTCCCGCACCCGCCGGGGGACCCGCCCCCGAGGGGCGCCGGTCAGGCTCCGGTCCGTGACGGACCCGTGGCACCCGGTACCGCGGACGTGCCCGCCGCGGGGGGCCGGCGGCGGGGCAGCGGCACCCGCGTCAGGTCGGCCGCCACGGTGATCGGCCCGGTGAAGTGGGCGCGGGCCTCGGCGAGGAACCCGGCCGGGTCCGGGTAACGCTGCGAGAAGTGGGTGAGCACCAGGTGCCGCGCCCCCGCCTCGGCGGCCACCCGCGCGGCCTGGGCCGCGGTCAGGTGCCCGTACTCGGTGGCGAGGTCCGCGTCCTGCTCCAGGAACGTGGACTCGATCACCAGCAGGTCAGCGCCCTCGGCCAGGGCGAAGGCCCCGTCGCAGAGCCGGGTGTCCATGACGAACGCGAACCGCTGCCCCCGGCGGACCGCGCTGACCTGGTCCAGGGTGACGGTGTGACCGTCCGGTGCGACCACCTCGCCGGCGCTGGCCAACCGCCCGACCGCCGGGCCGGCGAGGCCGTGGGCGGCCAGCGCCTCCGGGAGCATCCGGCGGCCGTCCGGCTCGACGATCCGGTAGCCGAAGGAGTCCACCGGATGGTCCAGCCGGCGCGCCCACAGGGTGAACGCCCCGGTGTCCTCGAGCAGCCCCTCCTGGTGCACCGGGGCGCCGCGCACCTCCGCGACCTGGTGGTAGGCCGTGGCGTGGAGCAGCCGGTCGAAGAACACCTGCCCGGTCGCCGGGTAGTGCGCGGTGACCGGGTGCGGCACCCGGTCGAGGCTCAGCCGCTGCACCACCCCGGCGAGTCCCAGGCTGTGGTCCCCGTGGAAGTGGGTGACGCAGATCCTGGTGAGGTCGCTGGCGGCCACCCCGGCGAGCAGCATCTGGCGCTGGGTGCCCTCACCGGGGTCGAACAGGATGCCCTCGCCGTCCCACCGCAGCAGGTAGCCGTTGTGGTTCCGGTGCCGGGTGGGCACCTGGCTCGCCGTGCCCAGGACGACGAGTTCACGCATCGTGACCGCCGGTGCCGCGGCTAGCCGGGAGGCCAGGTCAGGCCGCGGCCCCCGAGCACGTGGGCGTGCGCGTGGAACACGGTCTGCCCGGCCCCGCTGCCGGTGTTGAGGACGATCCGGTAGCCGCTGGAGTCCAGCTTCTCGTCGTCGGCGACCGCACCGGCCTCCCGGAGCACGTCCGCCGCCACTCCCGGCTCGGCGGCTGCCAGGGTGGCCGCGTCCGGGTAGTGGACCTTGGGGATGACCAGGACGTGGGTCGGTGCCTGCGGGTTTATGTCGCGGAACGCCACGGTGGTCTCGGTCTCCCGGACCACCGTCGCCGGCACCTCTCCTGAAACGATCTTGCAGAACAGACAGTCCGGCTGCCTCTCACCGGCCACGGACAACACTCCCTCTCAACGCCGACGGTGGATGGTAACGGTGCCGGGTCACCCGAGCTCCGGCAGTTCGGGCGGGGCCGCGGCGGGCTGCCTCGCCAGGGTCTCCAGGGCCAGTTCGATCGCCTTGTCGAGCTGCGGGTCACGCCCGGCCGCGTAGTCCTGCGGGGTGCACACCACCTCGACGTCCGGGTCCACGCCGTGGTTCTCCACGTCCCAGCCGTAGCCCTCCAGCCAGGTGCTGTACTTCGGCTGGGTCACGCCGGTGCCGTCCACCAGGGAGTAGCGGGAGTCGATCCCGATCACCCCGCCCCAGGTGCGCACCCCCACCACCGGACCGAGGCCCAGCGCCTGGATCGCCGCGTTGACCATGTCACCGTCCGAGCCGGAGAACTCGTCGGCCACCGCCACGATCGGCCCGCGCGGGGCGTCCAGCGGGTAGCTCGACGGCCGCATGCCACGCGGCACGTCCCAGCCGACGATCCGACGGGCCAGCTTCTCGATGACCAACTGCGAGGTGTGGCCGCCCCGGTTCTCCCTGACGTCCACCACCAGACCCTCCCTGGCCACCTCCACCCGCAGGTCGCGGTGGAGCTGCGCCCAGCCCGAGCCGACCATGTCCGGAACGTGCAGGTAACCGATCCGGCCGTCCGACCGCTGGTGGACGTAGGCGCGGCGGCCGGCTACCCAGTCGTGGTAGCGCAGCGGCTCCTCGTCGGCCACCGGCACCACCACCACGTGGCGCGGGTCCCCGCCGTCGGCAGGGCCCACGGTGAGCTCCACGGGGGTGCCCGCGGTCCCCACCAGCAGCGGTCCAGGACCGGTGGCCGGATCGACCGGGCGGCCGTCCACGGCCAGCAGCGCGTCCCCGGCCCGCACCGAGACACCCGGCGCGGTCAGCGGGGAACGGGCCTTGGGGTCGGAGCTCTCCGAGGGCAGGACCCTGGCGACGCGCCACACGCCGTCCTGGTCGCGTTCCAGGTCCGCGCCGAGCAGCCCCTGCCTCCACAGCGCGCTCGCCCGACCCCGGTGGGCCACCACGTAGGCGTGCGAGGTGCCCAGCTCGCCCTGGACCTCCCAGAGCAGGTCCACCAGGTCGTCGTGGGTGGACAGCAGGTCGAGCAGGGGCCGGTACCGGTCCAGGACCCCGTCCCAGTCCACGCCGCCGAGGTCAGGACGCCAGAAGTTGTCCCGCATCAGCCGGCCGGTCTCGTCGAACATCTGTCGCCACTCGCGGACCGGGCGCACGGTGACCCTCACCCGGGAGAGGTCCACGGTGACCTTGTCGTCGGCGTCGGACGGCTTGCGGTCGGACGGCACCACCCGCAGTTTGCCGTCCTGGACCAGCAGCAACCGGGAGCCGTCCCCGGTGACCGCGTAGTCCACCACGTCGTCGGCGAGCTCCTCCAGGCGGTGGGTGGTGAGGTCGAACACCTCGAGGGCCGGCCCCGGGGGTTCCGCGTCGGGGGTGGCCAGGCTCGCTCCCAGCACGCCCTGGAGCGGATGACACAGCCACAGCACCCCGCCCTTGGCCGCGCGCAGGGAAGAGTAGCGGTCGGCCTGGACCGGGAACGGCACTATCCGGTCAGCCAGCCCTTCGAGGTCGACCCGGGTCATCGGGGTCGATTCCTCGCCCTCGCCCCTGGAGCCCTCACGGTTCTCGTCGTCGCTCTTGTCCGAGCTGTCCGCCGGTCGGCCGTGCCGCTGCGGACCGAACGGGGACGGGGTGGCCGCCGCCAGCGTGATCAGGTACGGACGGCAGCCGGCCGGGAACGACAAGTCGAAGGCGTGCGTGTCGTAGACCGGGTCGAAGCTGCGTTCCGACAAGAAGGCGAGGTGCTTCCCGTCCAGGGTGAACGCCGGGGAGAAGTCCCTGAACCGCAGCGGAGTGGCGTCCGCCACGGACAGGTCCGTCACATTGGCCAACCTCACCTGGCGCAGCGGCTCCGGGCCTGGGTGGGACCAGGCCAGCCAGTTGGAGTCCGGCGAGAAGACCAGCCCGTCGGCGTCGCCGTACTCGCTCCGCGCCACCTCCCGCACCTCGCCGGTCTGCGCCTCGACCAGCAGCACCCGTCCGTCGTGGGAGGCGACCGCGATGCGGTGGCCGTCCGGTGAGACGGCCAGGTCGAGCACCCTGCCGAGCTGCCCGGCAGCCAGCCGCCGCGGAGTGGACCCCGGCACGGTGCCGGTGCTCGGGGCGAACTCCAGCGCGTCCGCGCCCTCCGCGTCCGTCACCCACACCACCTGGTCCCCGAGCACCCGCGGCAGCCGGGCGCGCACCTCCGGCCGGTCCGTCAGGACCCGGGCCGGGCCCTCCCGGTGGGTCACCCAGTGCACGGTTCCGCGGACCTCGACCGCGCTCCCCCGGCCCGTCCGGTCCGGGGCCACCCCGCCGAGGTACCGGTTGGGGCGCACCGGGTACGGGGTCAGGTCCACCCGGGACCCCCCGGTCCTCGGGTCCAGACGCCGCGGAGCGGCACCCGCCAGGTCCTCGACCAGCCACAGCCCGCCCCCGCTGGCGTAGACCACACGGGAGCCGTCGGTGGCGGCGTGCCGGGCGTAGAAGCCGTCGACCGGGGAGTGCCGGCGCAGATCGGACCCGTCGGGAAGACTGGAGTAGAGCGCGCCCACGCCCTCGTGGTCGCTGAGGAAGGCGATCCGGTCACCCACCCACAGCGCGCACTCGATGTTGCCGTCGAGGTCCTGGTGGAGCCGGACGAACTCCCCGTCCCCCTCCCGGTCGATCCACAGCTTGCCCGCGGTCCCGCCCCGGTAGCGCTTCCAGTACGCGGCCTCCCGCCCCATCGTGGCCGAAAGCAGCAAGGTGGCGCCGCCCGGGCCGTAGGCGACGTCACCGACCGGTCCGTGCGGCAACCGGCGCGCCGGGCCGCCGTCGAGCGGAACGGCGTGCGCCCACGTGCGACGGGTGGAGGCCTGCCCGGCCGCGGTGAGCGCCAGCACCTCGGTTTCCGAGGCCCAGCCGCGCACCGAGGTCTGGTAGCCCCCCCAGTGCGTCAGCCGCGTCGCAGGCCCACCCTCCACCGGGGCCACGTGCACCTCGGGTGCGCCGTCCCGGGTGGAAGTCCAGGCGATCCGCGCCCCGTCCGGGGAGAACCTCGGGTGGTCGACCGGCATGTTGTCCGCGCTCACCCGCCAGGCACGGCCCCCGTCGAGCGGAGCGATCCACACGTCGTCCTCGGCGGTGAACGTCAGCAGGCTGCCGTGCAGATGCGGATAGCGGAGGTAACGAGAGTGAGTCACCCGGATACCTTATATTCGGTGTTCGCTCGCCGCCGGGGGCTCTCCTTTTGTGTTCGCTCGCCGCCGGCCGCTTACGGAGCCCCTGCCGGCGCTCCTCGTCGTGCGGCCGCTCGTTCCTCGCGACCTGCTCCTCGTCTCTTGGCAGGGGCAGCGGCCTTTGGCTCGCTCACGTCTACGCGTCGCCGGGGTGCGGGTGCACGACACTGCGGCGCCTCTTTTTGGGTTCGCTCGCCGCCGGCCGCTTTCGGGTGCCCCTGCCGGCGTTCCTCGTCGTGCGGTCGCTCGTTCCTCGCGACCTTCTCTTCGTCTCTTCGGCAGGGGCGCGGTCCGCGGCGCCAGCCGCATGGTGTCACTGCGGCTCGCTCACGTCTCCGCGACGCCGGGGTGGGGGTGCACGACACTGCGGCGCCTTGCTGGGGTTCGCTCGCCGCCGGCCGCCTTTGGGGAGCCCCTGCCGGCGCTCCTCAGCCCGCTCCCCCCGCGCGGCGCCAGCCGCATGATGTGGGAGCCCTCGGCCGCCGGGCCTCGTCACTTGGCAGGGGCGCGGTCCGCGGCGCCGGCCGCATGGTGTCGCTGGGCGGGGCTAGTGGGTGGCGCAGTCGCCGAGGGCGTTGAGGTCGAAGACCGTGCGGGTGCCCACCACCGCCTTGAGGGCGCCGCGGACGCAGTCGCCGCCCTCGTCGCTCACCGTGCCGGTGATCCTGATCTTCCGGTTGTCGTCGGTCTCCCCGGTGCAGACCACCGAGACCCGGTCCTCGGCGTCCTGGTGGGAGGTGTCGCAGTCCATCCCGTCGAGTTCGACCCCGGCGTCCCGCAGCCGGTCCGAGCCGAGCTTGTCCACGGCGAGCTCCACCGCTGCCTCGGTGAGTTCCTCCTCGGCCTCGTCACAGGCGACCAGGGCCGGCCCGAAGGCGACGAGGAGTCCGGTCAGCGACACTGCCATCCATCTGTGTGCTCCCATGTCCTTCAGCGTGCCGACCAGGTCCTGGAGGCGCATCGGGCACGGGCAGGACCGGGTGGTGACGGGTCTACACCTTGCGACGGACCGTCATCCCGGGGCCGCTATGGGGGATCAGGCCCACCGTCCCGTACGGGTGAACACCGAGGCGGCGGCGGCCACCCCGGCCGTGGAGGTGCGCAGCACGCTGGGTCCGAGGCGGTGGGGACGGGCCCCGGCCGCGGCGAACGTCGCGACCTCCTCCTCCGTCAGCCCGCCCTCGGGGCCCACCACCAGCACGATCGAGCCCCGCGCCGGCAGGGGGGCGGTGGCCAGGGGGGCGGCGCCCTCCTCGTGCAGGACCACCCCGAGGTCGGCGGTGGCCAACAGCTCGGAAACCTGATCCGTCGTCATCAGCTCGTGCACCGTTGGGAACCGGAGCCTGCGGGCCTGCTTGCCGGCCTCGCGGGCGGAGGCGCGCCAGCGGGCGAGCGACTTGGCCGCCCGCTCCCCCCGCCACTGGGTGACGCACCTGGACGCCGACCAGGGCACGACGGCGTCCACCCCGACCTCGGTCATGGTCTCCACCGCCAGTTCCCCACGGTCCCCCTTGGGCAGGGCCTGGACCACGGTCAGGCGCAGCGGTGCCTCGGGCTCGGCTGTCCGCTCGAGCACGACGGCGTGCAGGGTGTCCTTGCCCTCGACGGCGGCGACCCGGGTCCTGGCGCCGTTGCCCGCGCCGTCGGTGAGCACGACCTCCTCCCCCACCCGGAGCCGACGCACCGAGACGGCGTGCCGTCCCTCCGCGCCGTCCACCAGCAGCGTGTCCCCGGGCCCCGCGGCGGCCAGTCGTTCCGTGGGGACCAGGAAGACCGGGGCGCTCAGCGGTCCCACCCCCTGCGGGCCGCGGCGATCTCCTCGACCAGGGTCCCCACCAGTTCCCCGGCCGGCAGGTCGCGGGCCAGCCGGTGGCCCTGGCCGGCCCACAGCGCCATCGCCTGGGGGTCCCCCGCCTCGGCGGCGGCCCTGCGCAGCGGCGCGATGACGTGGTGCACCTGCGGGTAGGCGGCGGGCGCCCGCCGGCCGTGCTCGCGCAGGAAGCGGTTGACCAGGCCCCGCGCCGGCCGCCCGGAGAAGGCCCGGGTCAGCTCGGTGTGGGGGAAACCCGGGTCGGTCAGCGCGGCCTTGTGCAGGGGGTGCGCCCCGGACTCAGGGCAGGCCAGGAACGCGGTGCCGAGCTGGGCGGCGCTCGCCCCCGCGGCCAGCACCGCGGCGATCTGCCCGCCCCGCATCAGCCCGCCCGCGGCGATCACCGGGAGGGTCACGGCGTCCCGGACCAGGGCGAGCAGCGCCAGCAGTCCCAGGCCGGCGCCGTCCCGCCCCGCGTCGTCGTGGTGCGTCCCCTGGTGGCCGCCCGCTTCCACGCCCTGTGCGCAGACCGCGTCGGCTCCCGCCCGCTCGGCGGCCACCGCCTCGGCGGGGGTGGTCACGGTGACGACCGTGACCGTGCCGACGCGGCGCAGCGACTCCAGGGTCCGGGCGGAGGGGCAGCCGAAGGTGAAGCTGACCACCGGCACCGGGTCGCGCACCAGCACCGCCACCTTGGCCTGGTAGCCGTCGTCGGCCGGTTGGCCGGGGTCACCGAGCGCGGCTCGGTACCGGGTGGCCTCGCCGTCGAGCCGGTCACGGTAGGCGGTGACCGCTGCGGGGTCGGCGTTGCCCGGCTGCGGCAGGAAGAGGTTCACGCCGAAGGGCCGCCCGGTGAGCTGGCGCAGTCGCTCGATCTCCGCCGCCATCGCCTCGGGGGTCTTGTAGCCCGCCGCCAGGAAGCCGAGACCACCGGCGCGGGAGGTTGCGGCGGCCAGCTCCGGGCCGGAGACCCCGCCGGCCATGGGCGCCTGGACGACCGGATGGGCTGCCAGACCGAGGAATTCGACCATGTGGCCCATGGTGTCACGGCCCCCCGTCCGGGGGTCAGCGGCCGTTGAACGCGTCCTTCAGCCGGGAGAACAGCCCCTGTTGGCCCGGGGCGAACTGGCCCGCTGCCCTCTCCTCGCCGCGGAGCTTGGCCAGCCGACGGATCAGCTCCTCCTGCTCGGGGTCGATGTTGTTCGGCGTCTGCACCTCGACGTGCACGATGAGGTCGCCGCGACCGCCGCCCCGCAGGTGGGTGATGCCGCGCTGGTGCAGGGGGATGGACTGCCCGGACTGGGTGCCGGGGCGGATGTCCACCTCCTCCATCCCGTCCAGGGTCTCCAGCGGCACCTTGGTGCCCAGGGCGGCCGCGGTCATCGGCAGCGTCACCGTGCAGTGCAGGTCGTCACCGCGCCGCTGGAACACCGGGTGCGGGCGCTCGGCGATCTCCACGTAGAGGTCACCGGCGGGGCCTCCGCCCGGGCCGACCTCGCCGCTGCCGGCGAGCTGGATGCGGGTGCCGTTGTCCACGCCCGGCGGGATCTTCACCGTCAGGGTCCTGCGGGAGCGGACCCGGCCGTCGCCCGCGCACTCCGGGCACGGGGTGGGGACCACCGTGCCGAAGCCCTGGCACTGGGGGCACGGACGCGAGGTCATGACCTGGCCGAGGAACGAGCGGGTGACCTGGCTGACCTCCCCGCGGCCCCGGCACATGTCGCAGGTCTGCGCCGAGGTGCCCGGCGCCGCGCCCTCGCCCTCGCAGGTGCCGCAGACCACCGCGGTGTCCACCTGGATGTCCTTGGTGGTGCCGAAAGCGGCCTCGTCCAGCTCCACCTCGAGGCGGATCATCGCGTCCTGGCCGCGGCGGGTCCGGGAGCGGGGGCCGCGCTGGGACGTCGTCCCGAAGAACGCGTCCATGATGTCGCTGAAGCCGCCGAACCCGGCGCCGCCGAAGCCTCCGGCTCCGCCGGCGCCGGCCGTGTTGGACAGCGGGTCCCCGCCGAGGTCGTAGACCTGCTTCTTCTGCGGGTCCGAGAGCACCTCGTAGGCGGCGTTGATCTCCTTGAACCGCTCCTGGGTCTTCGGGTCCGGATTGACGTCCGGGTGGAGCTCCCGGGCAAGTCGACGAAACGCCTTCTTGATCTCGTCCTGGCTCGCGTCACGGCGAACCCCCAGGACCGCGTAGTAGTCCGTGGCCACTTACGACTCCGCCAGGATCTGTCCGACGTAACGTGCCACTGCGCGTACCGCTCCCATCGTTCCGGGGTAATCCATGCGGGTCGGGCCGACCACGCCGAGTTTCGCAACCGCCTCGTCGCCCGAACCGTAGCCGACCGACACGACGGAGGTGGAGTTCAGTCCCTCATGAGCGTTCTCATGACCGATTCGTACGGTTACTCCGGAGTCTTTTGCCTCGCCCAGCAACTTCAGCAGCACGACCTGTTCCTCCAGGGCTTCGAGCACCGGGCGGATGGTCATCGGGAAGTCGTGGACGAACCGGGTGAGGTTCGCGGTGCCGCCGATCATCAGCCGCTCCTCGGTCTCCTCCCCCAGGGTCTCCAGGAGCGTGGCCAGGACCATGGTGACCATGGGCCGGTCATCCTGCTCGAAGGCCTCCGGCAGGTCCTGGAGGAGCTGAGGCACGTCGGTGAACCGGCGGCCGGCGACCCGGCTGTTCAACCGGGCCCGGAGGTCGGCGAGGGCCACCTCCCCCACGAGGGAGGGGCAGTCCACCATGCGCTGCTCCACCCGACCGGTGTCGGTGATCAGCACCAGCATCAACCGGGCCGGGGCCAGCGCGAGCAGCTCCACGTGGCGCACCGTGGACCTGGTGAGCGACGGGTACTGGACGACGGCGACCTGCCGGGTGAGCTGGGCCAGCAGGCGGACCGTGCGGGCGATCACGTCGTCCAGGTCCACCGCTCCGCCGAGGAAGTTGTGGATGGCCCGGCGCTCCGCCCCGGACATCGGCTTGACCCCGGCCAACCGGTCCACGAACAGCCGGTAGCCCTTGTCGGTGGGGATGCGTCCCGCACTGGTGTGCGGCTGATGGATGAAGCCGTCCTCCTCGAGCGCCGCCATGTCGTTGCGGACCGTCGCGGGAGACACTCCCAAGTTGTGACGCTCGGTGAGTGCCTTGGAACCCACCGGCTCCTCCGTGCCCACATAGTCCTGGACAATGGCGCGGAGCACCTCAAGCCTGCGTTCGCTGAGCATGGCCCACACCTCCAGCCCGTGGTCTTGACCACCAATCGCCTTGGCACTCTGCTCAACCGAGTGCCAACAGACCCGGAGCCAGTGTACGGCCGGGTAGCAACGCTCCGAAATGGCGGACACCGTATCGGGCGCCGCTCGGACTACCGTCGCGGTATGACAGCAGGATGGGACGAGGGCGGCTGGGAGCCGCTGGGGCCTGCCGTGGCACGGCGCCGGCTGCCCGGTCACGACGCGACGGTCGGGGTGGTGGCGGGCGCCCGGGGGGTGCTGGTGATCGACACCGGCGGCTCCCTCCAGGAGGGGGCGGACCTGGCCGCGGCGGTGCGGGCGGCCACCGGACGCGGCGCCGACCACGTCGTCGTCACCCACGGGCACTTCGACCACTGCCTGGGCACGGCCGCCTTCCGCCCGGGTCCCGACACCCCGGACGGGGCGGCGGTGTACGGGCAACGGGGCCTGGTCGGCGCGCTGGTGCCGCAGGAACTGGCGGCGGACGCGGTGCGGTACGGCGTCGATCCCGCGGTGGCCCGGGCGGCCGTCCGGGCGCTGGTCCCGCCCGACCACCTGGTGGACGACGAGCTGGAGCTGGACCTGGGCGGGCTGGCCGTGCGCCTGGTCCACCCGGGCCCGGGGCACACCGACCACGACCTGGCGGTGGTGGTGCGCGGCGGCCCCACGCCCGTGGTGTTCTGCGGCGACCTGGTGGAGGAGTCCGGGCCGCCGCAGGCCGGTCCCGACGCGGTGCCCGGTGGCTGGCCGGCCGCCCTGGACCGGCTGCTCGCCGAGGGCGGCCCCGGCGCCGTCTACGTACCGGGCCACGGCGCGGTGGTGGACGCCGCCTTCGTCGGGGCCCAGCGCGACGCCCTGGCCCGGCGCTTCGGCACGGCGTGACGGCCCCGGGCGACTACCGTCTTCCCATGCGCAGCAGGAGCTACGACCCGGACCTGACCCCGCCCTGGCAGCGGCGGCAGCAGGTGCCCGAGGTGCCCGCCGAACCGGACCTGGTGGTGGAGGAGGTCAGCAGCGGTTTCTGCGGCGCCGTGGTGCGCTGCGAGAAGACCGCCCAGGGACTGACCGTGACCCTGGAGGACAGGTTCGGCAAGCACCGGGTCTTCCCCATGGAACCGCGCGGCTTCCTGCTCGAGGGCCAGGTGGTCACCCTGGTCAGGCCGCCGGCCGGGGGGACCGGGCGGGGGCCCGCACGCACCGCGTCCGGCTCCCTCGCCGTGCCCGGCGCCAGGGCCCGGGTGGCCAGGGCGGGGCGGATCTTCGTGGAGGGTCGGCACGACGCGGAGCTGGTGGAACGCGTCTGGGGCGACGACCTGCGCATCGAGGGGGTGGTGGTGGAGTACCTCGAGGGGATCAATGACCTCCCCGAGATCGTCCGGCGGTTCGACCCGGGCCCCGGCGCCCGGCTCGGTGTCCTGGTCGACCACCTCGTCCCGGGCTCCAAGGAGTCCCGCATCGCCGCCCGGGTCACCGGGGAGCACGTGCTGGTGGTGGGACACCCCTTCGTGGACGTCTGGGCGGCGGTGCAACCCTCGGCGCTCGGGATCGACCGGTGGCCGGACGTCCCACCGGGGCAGGACTTCAAACGGGGCACCTGCCGGGCCCTGGGCTGGCCCGACGACCCGCCGGCGGCCTGGCGGCGGATCCTGGGCGCGGTGCACTCCTACCGCGACCTGCGACCGGAGTTGCTCGGCCGGGTCGAGGAGCTGATCGACTTCGTGACGGCGGAGGCCTGACCCGGGCCCGGACCATGGCGCCGGTGTCAGTCCACCAGGTCCCGCACCACCGCGTCCGCGAGCAGCCGGCCCCGCAGGGTGAGCACCGCGCGGCCGGCCCGGAACGGGACGGGTTCCAGCAGGCCGTCGGCGACGGCGCGCCCGGCGGCGGCAGCCCCCGTGGGGGTGAGCAGGTCCAGCGGGCAGCCGTCGGCGAGCCGCAGTTCCAGCAGGACGCGTTCCGTGCGGCGCTCCTCGTCGGTCAGGACCTCCCGGCCGGCCCCCGGTGAGCGGCCGGCGTCCAGGCGCTGCGCGTAGGCGGCCGGGTGTTTGACGTTCCACCAGCGGACCCCGCCGACGTGGCTGTGCGCGCCGGGGCCGGCGCCCCACCAGTCGGCTCCGGTCCAGTACAGCTCGTTGTGGCGGCAACGGGCCGCGGCGTCCACCGCCCAGTTGGAGACCTCGTACCAGGCCAGGCCGGCCGCGGTCAGGGTCTCCTCGGCGATCAGGTAGCGATCGGCGTGCACGTCGTCGTCGACGGGGGCGACCTCCCCGCGGTGGATGCGCCGGGCGAGCCCGGTGCCCTCCTCGACGATCAGCGCGTACGCCGAGACGTGGTCCGGCGCGGCCCCCAGGGCCGCGTCCAGGGAGGCCCGCCAGTCGTCGTCGGACTCGCCCGGGGTCCCGTAGATCAGGTCCAGGTTGACCTGCCGGAACCCGGCCGCCCTGGCCTCGGCGACGCAGCGCTGCGGCCGGCCGGGGGTGTGCCGGCGGTCCAGGACCCGCAGCACGTGCTCACGGGCGCTCTGCATGCCGAACGAGATCCGGTCGAACCCGTGCCCGCGCAACTCGGCCAGGTACTCGGGGTCGACCGACTCGGGGTTGGCCTCGGTGGTGACCTCCGCGTCCGGGGCCAGGCCGAACTCGTCCCGGACCGCCCGCAGCATCCGCCCGAGGTCGGCCGCGGGCAGCAGGGTGGGGGTGCCGCCGCCGACGAAGACCGTGCTGACCTCGCGGTCGGTGTCCCCCAGCACCTTCCTGGCCAGGCGGACCTCCTCGACGACGAGGTCCGCGTAGCCCTCCTGGGTGGCCCGGGCCCCGTCCGCCGAGCGCAGTTCACCGGCGGTGTAGGTGTTGAAGTCGCAGTACCCGCAGCGAGTCGCGCAGTACGGGACGTGGAGGTAGAAGCCGAGCGGGCGGGTCCCGGCTCCGTCCAGCGCGGATGCGGGCAGCGCACCGTCCGGGGGGACCGGCTCGCCGTCGGGGAGTGCGGAGGGCATGTCCCCATTGTCCCGCACCGCTGGGGGAACCGGCCCGCGTACCGGGGTACCGGGGCGACCGCCGGGCACGGCCGCGCCGGGCGGGTGACTACGCCTCCCGGGTCCCGGCGTACATCTCCTCCAGCAGGTGGGCGTAGTTGCGTTCCACCACCGCGCGCTTGACCTTCTGGCTGGGGGTCACCTCGCCGTGCTCCAGGTCGAGGTCCCGCGGCAGGACGGCGAACTTCTTGATCGTCTGCCAGCGCTGGAGCCCCTCGTTGAGCCGGGCCACGTACCCCTCGAGCAGCTCGCGGACCTGGGGCGCGGCGACGATCTCGGAGTAGGACAGGTGGCCGAGTCCGTTCTCCTCGGCCCAGGTGGTGATCGACGGCTCGTCCAGGGCGATCAGCGCGGAGCAGAAGTTCCGCCCGGCGCCGTGCACCACCACGTTGCTGACGAACGGGCATATCGCCTTGAGCTGTCCCTCGACCTCGGTCGGCGCCACGTACTTGCCGTTCGAGGTCTTGATCAGGTCCTTCTTGCGGTCGGTGATGGTCAGGAAGCCGTCCTCGGACAGCTCGCCGATGTCCCCGGTGTGCAGCCAGCCGTCCGGGTCGAGCACCTCCTCGGTCATCTCGGGCTGCCCGTGGTAGCCCTCCATGATGCCGGGGCCGCGCAGCAGGACCTCCCCGTCCTCGGCGAGCCGGACCTCGGTGCCGGGCAGCGGTTTGCCCACCGTGCCGGTGCGGTACACCGCCGGGTTGACGAAGCTGGCCGCGCTGGACTCGGTGAGCCCGTAGCCCTCGAGGATGTGGATCCCGGCGCCGGAGAAGAAGTAGCCGATCTCCGGGGACAGGGCGGCGGAGCCGGAACAGCAGGCGCGCAGGTTGCCGCCGAACGCCGCCCGGAGCTTGGAGTAGACCAGCCGGTCGGCCAGGGCGTGCTTGCGGGCCAGCCGGAACGGGGCGGAGGGGGTGCCGGTGCGGCGCTGGTTCTCCTGGGTGACCCGCGCGTACTCCCGGGCCACTCCGGCCGCCCACTTGAAGATCTTGTACTTGGTGGGGCCGCCCTCCCTGGCCTTGGCGGCCATGCCGTTGTAGACCTTCTCGAACACCCGGGGCACGGCGCACATGAAGGTCGGCCGCACCAGCGGCAGGTTGGCGGCGATCCTGTCCTGCCGGCCGTCCACGGCGGTGACGTGACCGAGGCCGACCTGGGCCGCGAGCAGTACCTTGCCGAAGACGTGGGCGAGCGGCAGCCACAGGTACTGGACGTCCTGCGCGTTGATCAGCTCGGTCGCCTCGATGCCCCTGGCCATGTACGACCAGGTGTCGTGGACCAGCCGGACTCCCTTGGGGCGGCCGGTGGTGCCGGAGGTGTAGATGAGGGTGGCGAGCTGGTCGGGGCGGAGCGCGGCGACCGAGTCGGCCACGCAGGTCGGGTGCGCCTCGAGGTACGTCGCGCCACGTCGCTCGAGCTCGGCCAGGGACAGCACCCAGCCGGAGTCGTCGTCGGGCACCCCGGTGCCGTCCACCACCACGACGTGGGTGAGGTCGGGCAGTTGCTCCCGCAGACCCCGGACCTTCGCGAGCTGCGCGGCGTCCTCGGCGACCAGGATGCGGCTGCCCGAGTCAGCCAGGATGTAGGCGCTCTCCTCGGCGTTGGTGGAGGGGTAGATGGTGGTGGTGGCCGCACCCGCGCACAGGATGCCGAAGTCTGCCAGGATCCACTCCACCCGGGTGCTGCAGGAGATGGCGACCCGCTCCTCGGGGCGCACCCCCAGATCCATCAGGCCCGCGGCGACGTGCTTGACCCGCTGCCCGGCCTGGGCCCAGGTGAGCGACTCCCACGGCTCGGCGCCGGACTCCCGGCCCTCCGTCCCCGCGTCGCCCCCGGGTCGGCCACCGAGCACGGGGAAACGGTACGCCTCGGCGTCCGGCGTCGACTCGATCCGGTCGAGGAAGATCGCCGCCACGGATGACGGCCGGTCCTCGACCATGACAGTGACCGACTTCTCGGCGGATTCGCTCACATCAACCTCCGGGGCCCGCACACCAGGCTTAACTCACCAGTAACCAACAGCCAGGGTGATCAGGGTACGGGCGCCGGGCCCGGTGCGTAAGGCTTTGACCACGGGGCGGGTTCGACTACTTGCGGCCCTTGCTCTCGGAGCCGTCGGAGTCGGTGGACAGGGCGGCGATGAACGCCTCCTGCGGGACCTCCACGCGGCCCACCACCTTCATCCGCTTCTTGCCCTCCTTCTGCTTCTCCAGCAGCTTGCGCTTGCGGGAGATGTCACCGCCGTAGCACTTCGCGAGCACGTCCTTGCGGATCGCCCGGACCGTCTCGCGGGCGATGACCCGGGACCCGATGGCCGCCTGGATCGGCACCTCGAACTGCTGCCTGGGGATCAACTCCCGCAGCTTGGAGGCCATCTGCACGCCGTAGTTGTACGCCTTGTCCTTGTGCACGATGGCGGAGAACGCGTCCACCTTGTCACCGTGCAGCAGGATGTCCACCTTGACCAGGTCGGCCGTCTGCTCCCCGGTGGGTTCGTAGTCCAGTGAGGCGTAGCCGCGGGTCTTGGACTTCAACTGGTCGAAGAAGTCGAAGACGATCTCCGCCAGCGGCAGGGTGTACCGCAGCTCCACCCGGTCCTCGGAGAGGTAGTCCATGCCCAGCATGGTGCCCCGGCGGGCCTGGCACAGCTCCATGATCGCGCCGATGAACTCGCTGGGGGCCAGCACCGTGGCCCGCACCACCGGCTCGTGCACCGCGGCGATCTTGCCGGAGGGGAACTCGCTGGGGTTGGTGACGGTGTGCTCCGTGCCGTCCTCCATCTGGACCTGGTAGACCACGTTGGGCGCCGTGGCGATCAGGTCCAGGTTGAACTCGCGTTCCAGGCGCTCCCGGATGATCTCCAGGTGGAGCAGGCCGAGGAAGCCGCAGCGGTAGCCGAAGCCGAGCGCCACGGAGGTCTCCGGTTCGTACGCCAGCGCGGCGTCGTTGAGCCTGAGCTTGTCCAGCGCGTCGCGCAGCAGCGGGTAGTCGGAGCCGTCCAGGGGGTAGAGCCCGGAGAAGACCATGGGCTTGGCGTCCTTGTACCCGCCCAGCGGCTCGGTGGCGCCCTTGGAGAGCCGGGTGACGGTGTCGCCGACCTTGGACTGGCGCACGTCCTTCACCCCGGTGATCAGGTAACCCACCTCGCCGACGCCGAGGCCGTCGGACGCCTTGGGCTCCGGGGCGATGACGCCGATCTCCAACAGCTCGTGGGCGGCCCCCGTGGACATCATCTGGATGCGCTCGCGCTTGGACAGGTGACCGTCCACGACCCGTACGTAGGTGACCACGCCGCGGTAGGCGTCGTAGACCGAGTCGAAGATCATTGCCCGGGCAGGGGCGTCGGCCACGCCCACCGGCGCCGGGACCTGCTCCACCACCACGTCCAACAGCTCGCTGACGCCCTCGCCCGTCTTCGCGCTGACCTTGAGGACGTCACCCGGATCGCAGCCGATGATGTGGGCCAGCTCGGCGGCGTACTTCTCCGGCTGGGCCGCGGGAAGGTCGATCTTGTTCAGCACCGGGATGATGGTGAGGTCGTTCTCCAAGGCCAGGTAGAGGTTGGCCAGGGTCTGGGCCTCGATCCCCTGGGCCGCGTCCACCAGCAGGATCGTCCCCTCGCAGGCCGCGAGGGAGCGGGAGACCTCGTAGGTGAAGTCGACGTGCCCCGGGGTGTCGATCATGTTCAGGATGTGCGTGGTGCCCGCGGACGCCCCCTGGGTGGGCGCCCAGGGCAGCCGCACCGCCTGGGACTTGATCGTGATGCCGCGCTCCCGCTCGATGTCCATGCGGTCCAGGTACTGTGCACGCATCTGGCGCTGGTCGACCACGCCGGTGAGCTGGAGCATCCGGTCGGCGAGCGTGGACTTGCCGTGGTCGATGTGCGCGATGATGCAGAAGTTGCGAATCAGAGCCGGCTCGGTACGGCTCGGCTCCGGCACATGGGTGGAGGTCGCGGGCACGCGGTGTCCAGATTCTGTTCGGTCCGCCGCCCGGGCTGCCGCCCCCTGGGCCGGGAGCGGCGGACATGGCGGACGGCGCGGTCTGATCGGTTCGTCGTTCCCATAGTCCCACGAGCCCGGGCGGCGACGGCCCCCCGCGGGCGCGCTGCCGGCCGGGCGCCATCCGAGCCCACCGCCCACCCGGGGCGTTTTGGGCGGTCATCCGGCCTGCTGGTACCCTGTTCCACTGCGCATCGCGCCTGTTTCCGCGACGCGCCCGGCGCCGTTCCTGCCAGGCAGTACCACTGCCCAGCACGACCGCGCCGGACGGCCCTCGACGCGTGGCCCCACGCTGCCTGGTCCACGACGCTCGGTAGCGCACTGCGTGGTTCGACACCGCTCGCCCGCACTGTGCACCCGGCACCCGTGACCCGCGCCGCGTGACCCGCGAAGTCGGCCGAGCACCACCCGCCAGCAGGCACAACAGGTTCCCGACCCACTCAGAGGCTCTTTCGTGGCGAACATCAAGTCCCAGATCAAGCGGATCAAGACGAACGAGAAGGCGCGGCAGCGGAACAAGGCGGTCAAGTCCTCGCTGAAGACCGCGATCCGCAAGACCCGTGAGGCCGTGGAGGCCGGCGACCTCGAGAAGGCCACGGCGCTGGCCAGCGAGGCTTCGCGGAAGCTCGACAAGGCCGCCAGCAAGGGCGTCATCCACAAGAACAGCGCGGCCAACAAGAAGTCGGCCCTCGCCCACCGGGTCGCCACCCTCAAGGGCTGACCCGCTTCCTCGTCCCGTCCTCCGGGCCCACGGCCGGCGTGCCGCGACCCCGGATCGCTGGAACGGAACCCGCGGTCCCTCTCACCCGCCCCGGTCCAGCCCTGGACGCCGCACGCGGCCGACGTTCGCCACGCGGGTGCGGCGCCTCACGCGACGGAGGGTCGGCGGCCCGGATCTCCTCGGTCCGGCCCGCCAGGACCCGCGGAACCCCGCCCGGCTGGTGGGTAATCGTTCTGGAACGATTACCCACCAGCCGGGCGGGGTTGTTGGCGTGTTGGGTAGGGTCGCGCCATGTCCACGCCCCCAGACCAGCCCAGTTCGTACCCGTACCCGAACCCGCAGAGCGCGGGCGGCTATCCACCGCCGCCAGGGCAGCCGGCTACCCCACCGGGCGTGCCCGGACAGCCCGGGCCCCAGTCCTACCAGGGCACCGGGACCGGACAACCCAACCCCTACATCCAGCCGCAGCCCGCCCCGCCCGGCGGCCCCAACCCCTACGCGCAGCCGCCCACCGGCCAGCCGGGGCCCTACGGCCCGGGTGTCCCGCCGCCCGGCCCCCCGGGGGCACCGGTCGCGGGCGGCGGCGGCAAGAAGGCGCTGTACGCACTGCTCGGCGCGGGCATCGCCTCGGTGCTGTGGGGCGGAGCACTGGTCGGTTTCCAGATGCTGGGCGACGACGAGGCCGACCTCGGCGCCTACGCGTTGAAGGACAACCTCTGCGCCGCGTCCGACATCTCGGGTATGAAGGAGAAGTACCCGGTGGAGGACGAGGACCCCAGCCACGACGAGCTGGAACACGCGGCGCTGGACAGCATGTCCTGCAACCTCTCGTTGAAGAAGGAGGGCGCGGACTACTCGAACGCCTACCTGTCGATCAACGTGGAGCTGCACAAGAAGACCGACCCGTCGGCGGAGTTCGAGGCACGCTGGGAGAGCTACGCCCACCTGGAGACCAAGTACAAGGTCGAGGAGGTGGACGGCCTGGGCGACAAGGCGTACCTGGTGACCCCCGACCCCAACGACGAGAACACCAGTCGCTCCGTGTACCTGGGGGTCCGGGACGGCTGGATGACGTACACCATGTCCTGGAGCGACTTCGACACCTCCAGCGAGGAGTCGGTTTCCGAGATCACACCGGTCATCAAGAAGGACACCGAGGCCACCCTGAAGAAGCTCAGCCAGTGACGCGCCGCCCTCCGGTGCCGGGAGGCGTTCGGGGAGGTCACCGGCACGGGTGCACGAGCGGGCGGGGCGGCGTGCGCATCGGGCGGGCCCGCGGGGCGGGACCACCAGCCGCCCGCAGGACCGGGGCTGACGCTGGTGCGCCCCTGCAGGCACGTGGACGCTAACGACCGCCGGAACGGGCTGCCTGCGCCACCGCGACCACGGCCCGCTCCAGGGCGTACGCGGGGTCGCTCCCGGCTCCCTTGACCGCTTCGTCGGCCTCGGCCACGGCCCGCAGGGCGACCGCCAGCCCGTCGCCGGTCCACCCCCGCATCTGCTGCCGCACCTTGTCCACCTTCCACGGCGGCATCCCCAGCTCCCGGGCCAGGTCGCCCGGCCGCATCCCCCGGGGGGCGGTGGCCAGCTTGCCGACGGCCCGCACACCCTGCGCCAGCGCGCTGGTGATCAGGACCGGTGCCACCCCCACCGCCAGCGCCCAGCGGAGCTGTTCGAGTGCCTGGGCGGTCCTGCCCTCCACCGCCCGGTCCGCGACGGTGAAGCTCGACGCCTCGGCCCTGCCGGTGTAGTACCGGGCGACCACGGCCTCGTCGATGGTGCCCTCGACATCGGCGGCGAGTTGCCCACAGGCGCTGGCCAGCTCGCGCAGGTCGCTGCCGATGGCGTCCACCAGCGCCCGGCACGCCTCCTCGGTGACCGAGCGCCCGGCGGCGCGGAACTCCGTCCGCACGAACCCCAGCCGCTCGGCCGGCTTGGTCATCTTCGGGCAGGGCACCTCGCGCGCCCCGGCCTTGCGCGCCGCGTCCAGCAGGCCCTTGCCCTTCGCCCCGCCGGCGTGCGCGAGCACCAGGGTGATCTCCGCTGCCGGGTCGGTCAGGTACGCCTTCAGCTCCTTGACGGTGTCCGCGGCCACGTCCTGGGCGGCGCGCACCACCACGACCTTGCGCTCGGCGAAGAGCGAGGGGCTGGTCAACTCGGCCAGCGTGCCGGGCCGCAGCAGGTCCGGGGTGAGCTCCCGGACGTCGGTGTCGGGGTCGTCGGCCCTGGCCGCCGCCACCACCTGGGCGACGGCCCGGTCCACCAGCAGGTCCTCCTGCCCGACCGCGAGGGTCACCGGGGCGAGGGGGTCGTCCTTCTTCGTCGTCCTGGCCATCCCCCACAGCATCCCATGCCGCACCGACACCGGCTGCGGTCCCGTGGGCGACCGGCCGGACCCACGGTGGGCTAACGGACGGTGTCCGCGGGCACCCGCTGGCAGGGCGGGACCTCCCCACTGACCCGGTAGTAGGAAACGGACCGTCCGTTCCCCTCCACCAGGGAGTTCTCGATGACCAGCGTGTCACCGCGGCGAAGGGTGAGGGACATGTCCATCAGGGGACCGGCCGGGTTCAGCACCGCCTTGCTCGGCGGTGCCGACCTGGCAAGGTCATCGAGCCACCCATCGCCGCCCGGGTCCGGCTCAGCAGGGCGGGCGGTCACCTCGTCGCGGCCCGGCAGGTCCGGCGCGGGAGGGCCCTCGGTCGTTCCTTCGCCGGCCCGGTGCAGTGCCATCGACTCAGCGATCGGCTTCCCGTCCACACGCACTTCCATCATGCCCAGCCGGTCCCCCGACCGCGGCAGGCACACGAACCCCTTCGGGAGGAGGTCGATCTCCGCCGCCAGACCGGCCCGGCGGAGCTCCACCACGAGCCGGTCCTGTGACTCCATGGGGAGCATGAGTTCGTTGATGCTGAGCGTGACCGTACCGTCCGGGTTCTTCTCCACCGCGTAGGCGGGGGTGCTGGTGGAGCCGGGGAACACGGCCCCGGCCACGGCCATGCCCGCGCACACCGCCAGTACCATGCCGGCACGCCGGGCGGTGACCATGCGGCGGGCCGGCTGCGGCCGGTCGTCGCGGCCCAGCTCCACCTCCATCTGGAGTTCGGTGAGCAGTCGGTCCTCGAACGTCTTCTTCGTCATGCCTCTCTCCCTGCGAGCCTTGCTGTGAACGCGAGCCGGGTGGGCGCCTCGGAGACCGCGGCCCCGGGCACGCAGCCGCGGGACGCCGTGGGGGGCGGTCCGGGCGGCCCGTGTCGCTCGGCGGGCCCGGCCGGTTCGGCCTCGGTTGTGTTGCGCAGCGCCCGACGTGCCCGGTGGAGCCGGACCCTCGCGGTGACCTGCCGGATGCCGAGGGCCGCTGCCGCCTCCGAGACGGTGAGCTGGTCCACCGCGACCAGCTCCAGGACGGCCCGCTCTCCTTCGGGGAGCCCGCTGATGGCCCTGAGCAGCCGCCGCCCCTCGCTCTCGGCGTCGAGCTTGTCCTCGAGGCGGGCGATGTCGTCGGAGTCCAGCAGCCGGCGACCACAGACCCGCTCGTTCATCACCGCCTCGCGGGCGGCCCGGCGGCGCTCCGCCGACGCCACGTTCCGGGCGATGCCGTAGAGCCAGGCGATCTCACTGCCCAGCCCCGGGCGGTAGGTGTGCGCGGAGTCGATGGCGGCGAGGAACACCTCCGCCGTCAGGTCCGCGACGGCGTGCGGGTCTTCCACGCGACGCGCCAGGAACCGGGTCACCGCGTCGATGTGCCGCCGGTAGAAGTCGGCGAACACCCGGGGGTCGCGCGCCGCCTCGGCGGGCCCACAAGGACTTCTGCTGGTTTTCTGCACCTGGGCCTCTCCCATGTCGTCGAGCCCTTCACCCGTACTTGGGCGGACGACCGGACGGCGTTACCGCACAACTGTGTGACCCCCGTCACAAAAGGTGAGTCCGCGGGGCGGCCCGCGCCGCCTGGTCACCTGTTCCGGTCGGCGCGCCGCTCGACGGTGTCGCGTGTGGCGCCCTGACGACCGAAGGCCGGTGGGCCGCCTCGACGCGGCCAGCGTCCCCGGTGATCAGCGGGGACGCGGATGACCGCCGGATGCGTCTGCCGGGGCGCTCACGGATGGCGCGGGAGGGGTGGGTCTTTCCCCCATGCTCTGCTGCGGGCCCGCCGCGTCGGTGAGGCAGCGTCACGGGGTGCCGGCGCGGACGGCGGTGGTTGCCAGAGTGGTGTACCGCATCGTGAAGCGGCCACCCAGTGCGTCGATGGCGTCTCCCACCGCGCCCAGCACCTCGGCCAGTTGGTCGGAACGAAGACGGGTGAGGCCGCCGGTGGTGGGGAGCAGGTCCAGCCACTGGTCCCGGGTGTAGGACCGCTCCCAGTCGAACCGCCACTGCTCGGGGGCGTCGAACTGCTCCGTCTCGCGGATGTTGTCCGCGATCCGCGCGTACCCCGCCTGGTAGGCGTCCAGTGGGCGTCGCGCCGGCTGGTTGCCGAACGGGGAGTCGGGCGCCACCCGACGGTAGGCGACGGCGAAGGGCTCCGCCACCTCGACAGGCGGCTCGAGCACATGCCCGAAGATCGCCAGGCGCCCGTTCGGACGCAGCACCCGGGCCGCCTTCACGGCGCCGACGGCGGGGTCCACCCAGTGCCAGGACTGGGCGGCGACCAGTGCGTCGAACACCCGGCCGGTCGGCTCCCACGCCTCGAAGGTGGCCACCTCGACACGCAGGCCGCGGGCCCGGGCGAGGTTGGCCATCCGCACGTCCGGCTCGACACCGAGCACGGCACAGCCGGCGGCCTGGAACTGGCGCGCCGCGATGCCGGTCCCGCACCCGACGTCGAGCACGTCGGGGCCCGGGCTCCCGGCCACGATCCGCGCCACCAGGCCGTCGGGGTAGCCGGGCCGGGCCAGGTCGTAGCGTTCAGCGGCCACGCCGAACGACTCGGCCACCCGCCGAGCCCGGTGCGGCGGCGCCGGTTCTGGCTGCTCCCGCGATAGAGTGGGCATGCGTTCACTTTAGTGGGCAGACGCCCACTGGACAACGGATGCCAGGACGGGCGTACGAGAGGATCCGTGAGTGCCGACCGGGGTGCACCTACGCGACGCGCGACAGCAACTGTTCGACGCCGCCGAACGCGTGCTGCTGCGCGACGGCCCGAACGGGCTGACCAGTCGGGCCGTCACCGACGAGGCGGGATGCGCCAAAGGCGTCCTACACCGGCACTTCACCGACTTCGACGCCTTCCTCACCGAGCTCGTGCTCGACCGGGCCGCACGGCTCGAGACGCAGGCGCGCACGCTGCGCGAGGCCGCTGGCACCGGCACCGTGACCGACAACCTCACTGGTGCGCTGACCGCCCTGTTCGGACCGGTGCCGATGGCGATCATCCCGCTCGTCACCTTCCGGGACGAGCTGCGCACGCGGCTGCGGCAGGCCAGGCCCGGGGGTGGCGTCGCGATCCTCGCCGACGTCACGACCGCGATCACCGCGTACCTGACGGATGAGCGCGACATGGGCCGCATCGCGGCCGACGCCGACATCGACTCACTCGCCCTCTCCCTGGTCGGAGGCGGGCACCTCCTGTTCGTGGACCGCGACCCGGGCCCGCCGACCACCGCGGCCGTCAACAGGCTCGTGACCACGGTGCTCGCCGGCGTGCAACGGCAGCGCTGACCCCTGACGCCCCAGGACGCCGCCCACGGCGGTCCGCGCCCCCGAACCAGCGAGCTCACCGCCAGATCACCGGTCACCTCCTGGTCACCGCGCGGAGTGACCCGCCGCTGCCCAGGACGGCCACGGAGCCGTCGGTGTCGGTGCGCAGCACCGTGGACCCCAAGGCGCGCAGCGCCGCCACGGTACGGGGTGAGGGGTGACCGTAGGGGTTCTCCCTGCCTGCGGACACCAGAGCGATCCGGGGGCGGAGGCGGCGCAGCAGATCCGGGTCCTGGTGGGCGGAACCATGGTGGGCCACCTTGAGCACATCGACCCTGGGCAGGTCCGGGAGGGCGGCCAACAGGCGCCTCTGGGCCCAGGGCTCGAGGTCCCCGAGGAGCAGCGCGGTCAGACCCGCGACCCGGACCAGCATCACCACGCTGGTGTTGTTCGGCTCCTGGTCCAGCGGCACGGACGGGGGCGGCCACAGGACCCGCCAGGACAGCGGCCCCACGCTGCGGGCCTCCCCGGCCGTGGCCCGCAGCACCGTGAGGTCAGCCGTGGCGGCCTGACGCTCCACCGGGGCGCGCCGCTCGGGCGGGCCCACCTCCCAGCCGGTGGTCTGCACGGCCCCCACCGCCCTGCCGCGCAGCACCCCGGGCAGCCCGGCGACGTGGTCCGCGTGGAAGTGCGACAGGACCACGAGGGGCACCCGGGTCACCGACAGGTCGCGCAGGCAGGCGTCCACGGCCCGGGGGTCGGGCCCCGTGTCCACGACGACCGCGGAGCCCCGACCGGCGGACAGCACGATGGCGTCGCCCTGGCCGACGTCGCAGGCCGCGATCCGCCACTCCCCTGGCGGCCAACCGGACAGGACACGGGGCAACGGGACGGGCCTGAGCACGGCGGCCACGAGCACCAGGACCACCACCGCGCTCAGCACCGCGCTGTGGAGCAACCGACGGGCAGTCAGCACGCCGGCCACCGTGACCACGGCCAACGCCAGCCCACCGGCCCAGCCACCGGGCCAGTCCACCTGGGCGCCGGGCAGCCCGGCGCCGGTGCGGGCGACGGCGGCGATCCACTCCGCCGGCCATCCCGCCAGCCAGGCGAGCCACCTGGCCAGCGGCATCGCCACCGGCGCCGCCGCGAGCGCCGCGAACGCCAGCACCGTCGCCGGGGCGACCGCGAGCTCGGCCAGCAGGTTGCAGGGGATCGCGACCAGGCTGACCCGGGCCGCCATCACCGCGACGACCGGGGCACACACCACCTGCGCCGCGGCAGCGGCGGCCACCACCTCGGCCAGCCGACCCGGCACCCCGCGGTCCCGCAGCACCCTGCTCCAGCGCGGAGCCAGCACCAGCAGGGCCGCGGTCGCCAACACGGACAACAGGAACCCGTAGGAGCGAGCCAGCCGGGGGAGGAACAGCACCAGCAGCAGAACCGCGGCGGCCAGCGCGGGGACCAGGCTTCGGCGACGGCCGGTCCCGATGGCGACCAGCGTGATCAGGCCGCAGGCCGCCGCCCGCAGCACGCTGGGATCGGGCCGGCACAGGACGACGAAGCCGAGGGTGAGGAGCCCTCCCAGCACAGCGGTGACCCGCAACGGGACGCCCAGGCGGGGCGCGAGCCCGCCGCGTTCGGCTCTGGCCGCCCGCCCGGGCGGGCCGACCAGCACGAACAGCAGGATCGACAGGTTGGCGCCCGACACCGCGAGCAGGTGGCTCAGGTCAGTGGCCCGGAAGTCCTCGACGAGCTCGGGGGGCATCCGGGAGGTGTCGCCGACGGCGAGCCCCGGCACCAGGGCGCGGGCGTCGGGTGACAGGCCGTCGGTGGCCTCGCGCAGGCCGGAGCGCAACTCACCCGCGATCCGCTGGATGCGGTTGGGCGGCGCGCAGATCCGGGGCGCGCCGGAGACGTGCAGGACGGCGGCGACCCGGCCGTCCCCCTCCCCCAACCTGCCCTCGGCGACCACCCGGGCCGAGGGCAACAGGGAGAGCCAGCCCTCCGCGCCCGGTCCGCGGGCGACGACCAGCACGGGGGTGCGGACCCGGGTGACACCGTCGGGGCCGTCCACCCGGCGGGCAGTGGCCTCCACGACCGCCTGCCCGCGCCCGGCCGCTCCCTCGGCCGACGGGCGCGGGCCGCGCGGGTCCGTGGTGACGGTGAACTCGACACCGACCCGGGCATGCTGGGCGGCGAGCCTGGGCAGTGGTCCGCGGTGGAGGTCTGCGGCGTGCCCCGCGGCGACGACGGCGGACGCCGCGCCGCACAGCAGCGCCACGGCACAGATCCGGGACAGCGCCCCGTGCCGGCGCACCACGACCAGGAGCACGGCCGTGGTCAGCGCCAGCCCGGCCAGAAGCAGGACACCAGCCCTCGGGGCCGACGGCGCCCACGCCGCGGCGCCCCAGGCCGCGGCGGCGGGCGGGAGCAGACGCAGGTCGATGGGACGGCTCTCGGTGGCCAGTGTCCTGGGGCCCTGGGCGTTCTCGGCGCGCTGACCTCCGGGAGGGTGACTCGCCGGAGCCCGCGGGGCGGTGGTCACGCCCGGACCAGTGGTCGCAGGTCGGTGAAGCGCCGCTCGCCGATCCCGGTGACCTCGCGGAGCTGGTCCACGGTGGTGAAGCCACCGTGCTGGGTGCGGTAGTCGATGATGTGCTGGGCGAGGACCGGGCCCACGCCCGGCAGGGAGTCGAGTTGCTCCGCGGTGGCGGTGCTCAGGCTGATCGGGCCGGGGCCGGGGCCCGACGCGGCGGGTGTGGTGACCGGGGAACCAGCCGGCGCCGGCGCGCCGACCACGACCTGCTCGCCGTCCCCGAGCACCCGGGCCAGGTTGAGCCCGTCGGTGTCCGACCCCGGGAGCGCTCCTCCGGCGGCTCCCAGCGCGTCACCCACCCTGCTGCCGGGGGGCAGGGTGCGCAGGCCCGGCCTGCGCACCTCCCCCGCGACGTGCACCACCACCCCGGACTCGGCGCCGCTGGCCGCGGGGGACGGCGGGAGCGTGGGGACGGAGGGCCGGGGGGCACCGGGCGCCGCCGACGCGCGCGGAGCCGTGGGCCCGGGCTCGGACAACGGCGGTACCCCGACTTCCTGCGGGCGCCCGGCGAGGAAGTGGTGCGCGGCGAGGGCCACCGCCACGAGCAGCACCAGGGCCAGGCCCACCACGGCCCTGACCTCCAGCCCACAGCGGACCCGCACCGCCGTGGGCAGCCGCTCCAGCAGCGCCAGGCGTAACCGGACCCGGCGCCGCAGCGGCCGGCGTAACGCGGCGTCAGGGCCCGCCGCGGGGGTGTCGGGCGGCAGCTCGCCCTGACGTGCTCCCCCGGGGAAGAGCGCGGCGGCACGCTGCCTCAGGGCCTCGGCCCCGCCCCCACCGCCCCGGCCCGCGGCCCGCGTGGGGGCGCGCCGTGGAGCTGCGGCGCGGGTGGGGGCGTCACGAGCGGACGCGGCCTCGGAAGGAGCCCTGGGGGCGCGGACGCCCGGGCCGCCGACACCGTCCGTGGGAACATCGCTGTGGCGAACCCCGCTGTGGCGAACCCCGCTGGGCGGAGCGCCGCGAGCGGGCGCACCGCGCGCGCGGGCACCGCGCGGGACTCGGGGGGCTGCGCCGGACTCGTCAACGGCGGAGCCAGCCCCTCCGGTGTCGGGGACGACATCACTGGACCGCCTGCCTCGGGCGGTGGCTGGAGCACTCATGGCACGGACCATAAGTCGTTCTCCGACGACCCCGCCGGGCTGCTCGCCCTTCTGTGGAGCACTCGGTGGTTGTGGATATCCCCGTCACCCGGAGGAGTGAGTTTCCCCTGGTCAGCGCGGGGCCAGCACCACGCCGAGCAGTCCCGGGCCCACATGGGCACCGATCACTGCTCCGACCTCACTGACCTGGATGTCCTTGATCCCGGGCACCCGGCCCCGCAGCCGCTCCGCGAGTGCCCCTGCCCGGTCGGCCGCCCCCAGGTGGTGGACGGCTACGTCCACTGCCCCGGCCCCGGCCCTCTCCACCGAGATCTCCTCGAGCCTGGCAATGGCCCTGGCCGCCGTGCGCACCTTCTCCAGCGGCTGGATCCGCCCGTCCGCCAGGTGCAGCAGGGGCTTGACCGCGAGCGCGGAGCCCAGCATGGCCTGGGCGGCGCCGATCCTTCCGCCCGACTGCAGGTGGTCCAGCGTGTCCACGTAGAAGAACGCCGACGCGTCACCGGCCCGCTTCTCGGCCGCCGCCACCACCTCCCGCGCGGCACCCCCTGCCTCCGCGACCTCGGCCGCGGCGATCACCGAGTACCCCAGGGCCATCGCCACCATCCGGGTGTCCACCACCTGCACCGGCAGGGGCGCCCCCTCGGCGGCGCTGACGGCCGACTCGTAGGTGCCGGACAGTTCGGCGGACAGGTGCAGCGACACCACCTCGGTGGCGCCGGCCCCAGCGGCCGCACGGTACGCCGCGGCGAAGTCCTCGAGGTTGGGACGCGAGGTGGTCACCCGGTCCTTGTGCTGGAGCGCACGGGCCACCGCGGGGGCCGACGCCTCGGTGCCCTCCTCCATGGCCTCGTCGCCGACCACCACGGTCAGCGGGACGACCGTGATGCGATGGCGGTCCAATATCCCCCGGGGGAGGTAGGCCGTGGAGTCCGTGACGATGGCGACATGGCTGGACATGCCCGCGAGGTTACCCTCAGCCACGTGGATGGGGCACCCGCCCGGGCGTGCCGTTCCTGACACCGCGCGGGTCCGGGGGCCTCGGTGGGTCCCGCCCGAAACCAGGGGCGCGCCCCGGGCGGGGTGGGGCGGGCAGTCCCCAGAACACCTGATTGTGACGTTCGGTAACCGTGGGCCGGTGGGTACTGCCACGGCTCCCCGGGCAGTCACGTGGGAAACACATCGGGATCTTGTTCACGCAACCCACTTCGATGGCCCAGCGTCCAACTCCACGACGGGACTGCTGCCGATCACCCGGGGGAGCACGTGGCGAAGAAGGACCAGACGACGGCCTCGGCGAGGGAGAAGGACCGCGAGAAGTGGATGGCGCGTTTCCAGGTACGGCTGGCCATGCAGCCGGGCGTGGACCGGGCAGTCGTGCTCCAGGCGGTCAAGGATGTCACGGCGCACTGCGCGGCTACGGCAGAGCAACCGCGGACTGCCTTCGGCGACCCGGACGCGTACGCCGTACAGGCCGCCGCTCGGCTGGTGCCGGCGGACCGGGCGGCGCGCACGAGGCGGCACGACGCCGCCGTGGACGCGCTCGACTCCGTGCTCAAGAGGACCGACGTCGTCACCGGTCTGTGACCGGTCGAAGCGACTTCCGCCATGGCCTGGCGCAGCGCTGGGGACGGTGCGCCGACAACCTCGCCGACCACATCGGCCGTGTCAGAACACGTGGCAGGACGAGACGCCGTTCTCGTCGCCTCCGCACCCACACCCGTGTCGGCGAGGTTCTCCGGGACGCTCCGTGGCCGGTCCGGCTGTTCGTCGTCGAGCCGGCCGGTGAGACACGACAACTGCGACCCGCCCCGCCGGCTCTCTGTGTCGCCCCACTCCGCACCCCAGGGAGTGGGGTGGTGCAGGACCTGAAGGCCCGGTCCTGCACCACCCTTCAGGACTCGGCCGGGCTCGGGCTGCCGGGGAACGCCTTCGGCGGGTCGCCCGCGCCGAGCGAGCCCGGGGCGCTCTCCTGCGGCTCGTCCACCGCCGGCTCCGGGCCGGTCCAGTGCCGCAGTGCCGCCGCCTCGCCCTCACAGATCCGGCTCAGCTCGACCAGTTCCTCGTCGGCGAACCGTCGGGCCCTGTCCTGCGCCGCCCAGCGCAGGGTGTCCGCGGAGTGCGCGATCCGCTCGGCGCGCTCCCTCAGCTCGGGGAGTCGGACGGACACCCTGGCCTTGTCCGGCTCCCGCTCCAGCACCTTCAGCTCCTCCTCGAGGGCACGGGCGTGGGCGTCGAGCCGGTCACACAGCGCCAGCGACTCCCCCAGCGAGACGTCCTCGGCGCAGGCGGCGCGGAGCGTGCGCCGGGTGGAGTCAAGCGAGGCCCGCATCGCCAGTCTGACGTCGGCGATCTGCCCCGATACGCCCGGCTGGGCGACCCTGCGGGCCTTGAGCGTGGTGTCCTCGATCATCCGGCGGGCCTGCGGAACGTGGCGCTCCAGACCGCGCTGCACGGCGCGCTTGGTCTTGACGACGGCCACCGCGGCCAGCGCGGTCGTCATCACGAAGAACAGCGCGACGACGGCGAGAACGATATCCACGAGCGCGCCTCCCTGGAACGGCGGAAGTCGGGGCGGGACGGGACAGGCCACCTGTGAACGGCGAACCAGGACGCCCAACAGGGCGGCGAACCGGAAGGACTCACCGGGTCCGGAAGCGCGCCGGGCAGGCGGAACAGCGATCAGACGACGCGGGATCAGCCCGTCCCACCGTAGCGTCAATCGCTGATCGCAGGGAGAACGCGCCGGACCGGCGGCGAGTTCCCCCGAGGGCCGCGGGAGTGCCCCGCCCGGGCCACCCGGAGTCCGCTGCCCGCCGCCGTCAGCCGGAGCAGCGCGGGCAACGGCCCGTGCCCCGGGGAACGCCGAACCGGGGCACGGGCCGCAAGGGGACGACGACAGGCGCCGCCCGCGTCGAGGGGCCGGGTCGGTGGTGACACCAGGCCCCTCGGCGGACGGGTCAGCCCGGGACCACGTTCACCAGCCTGGGCGCCCGGACCACGACCTTGCGGACCTGGGCGTCACCCAGCGCCCTGCGCACCGCGGGGTCGGCCAGCGCCAGGGCCTCCAGGTCGCCGTCGCCGATCGTCGCCGGCACCTCGATCCGTGCCCGGACCTTGCCCTTGACCTGCACCACACAGGTCACCGTCGGGTCCTGCACCAGTGCCGGGTCCGCCACCGGGAACGGCTCGTGGGCCAGCGACTCGGTGTGCCCCAGCCGCCGCCACAGCTCCTCGGCGATGTGCGGGGCCAGCGGCGCGATCATCAGGACCAGCGGCTCGGCGACGGAACGCGGCACCGAGCCCCGCTTGGTCAGGTGGTTGTTCAGCTCGGTCACCTTGGCGACGGCGGTGTTGAAGCGCAGCCCCTCCATGTCGGCACGCACGCCGTCGATCGCCTTGTGCAGGGCGCGCAGGGTCTCCTCGTCCGGCTCCTCGTCGGTGACCACGACCTCACCCGTGGCCTCGTCCACCACGTTGCGCCACAGGCGTTGCAGCAGGCGGTAGGAGCCGACGACGGCCCTGGTCTCCCAGGGGCGGGAGACGTCCAGCGGCCCCATCGCCATCTCGTACAGGCGCAGGGTGTCGGCCCCGTACTCGGCGCAGATCTCGTCCGGGGTGACGGAGTTCTTCAGGGACTTGCCCATCTTGCCCAGCTCGCGGCGGACCGGCTGGCCGTCGTGCCAGAAGCCGCCGTCCTCCTCGACGACCTCGGTGGCGGGCACCGGGAACCCGCGCTCGTCCCGGTAGACGTACGCCTGGATCATGCCCTGGTTGAACAGGCGGTGGAACGGTTCCCTGGAGGAGACGTACCCCAGGTCGTACAGCACCTTGTGCCAGAACCTGGCGTACAGCAGGTGCAGCACCGCGTGTTCGGCACCGCCCACGTACAGGTCGGCGCCGCCCGAGCCACCGGTGGTGCGGGGCCCCATCCAGTACCGCTCGACCTCGGGGTCGACCAACCGCTCGTCGTTGTCCGGGTCCAGGTACCGCAGCTCGTACCAGCACGAGCCGGCCCAGTTGGGCATGGTGTTGGTCTCCCGGCGGTACTGCCTGGGGCCGTCGCCCAGGTCCAGGGTGACCTCCACCCACTCCTTGTTCCGGGACAGGGGCGTCTCCGGCCGGGAGTCGGCGTCGTCCGGGTCGAAGGTGCGCGGCGCGTAGTCATCGATCTCGGGCAGTTCGACGGGCAGCATGGAGGCCGGCAGCGGGTGCGGCACCCCGTCCTCGTCGTAGACGATCGGGAACGGCTCGCCCCAGTAGCGCTGCCGGCTGAACAGCCAGTCCCGCAGCCGGTAGTTGACGGTGCCCTCGCCGATGCCCCGCTCGGCCAGCCACGCGGTGATCCGCGCCTTGGCCTCGGCCACGCCCAGGCCGTCCAACGAGATGTCGGAGCCGGACGAGTTGACGATCCGCGCGTCGTGCGAGACGAACGCGTCGTCCCAGGTCCGCGGGTCCTGGCCACGGTCGTCGCCGGGCTGCACCACGCACCGCATGGGCAGCTCGAAGGCCCGGGCGAACGCGAAGTCGCGGTGGTCGTGGGCCGGCACGGCCATGATCGCGCCCGTGCCGTAGCCCATCAGCACGTAGTCGGCGATGAAGATCGGGATGCGTTCCCCGTTGACCGGGTTGACCGCGAACGCCCCGGTGAAGACCCCCGTCTTGTCCTTCGCCTCGGCCTGCCGCTCCACGTCGGACTTGGCCGCGGCCTGCCTGCGGTACGTGGCCACCGCTGCGGCGGGGGTGGGAGCGGCCCCGGTCCACGCCTCCCTGGTGCCCTCCGGCCAGCGCGCGGGCACCATCCGGTCCACCAGGGGGTGCTCGGGCGCCAGCACCATGTAGGTGGCGCCCCACAGGGTGTCCGGCCGGGTGGTGAAGACGACGATCTTGTCGTCTTCACCACCCGCGGCGTCCAGCCGGAACTCCACCCGGGCGCCCTCGGAGCGGCCGATCCAGTTCCGCTGTTGCAGCTTGATGGCCTCCGGCCAGTCCAACAGGTCCAGGTCGTCCAGCAGGCGGTCGGCGTACGCGGTGATGCGCATCATCCACTGCCGCAGGCTGGCCCGGTACACGGGGAAGTTACCGCGTTCGGACCGGCCGTCCGCGGTGACCTCCTCGTTGGCCAGCACCGTGCCCAGACCCGGACACCAGTTGACCGGCGCCTCCTTGACGTACGCCAGACGGTGGTCGTCCAGCACCGCGGAGCGCTCGACCGCGTCCAGCTCTCCCCAGGGGCGACCGCCGGGCACCGGGCGGGCACCGGAGGCGAACTCCTCGACCAGCTCGGCGATGGGCCGCGCCCGGTCCTGCTCCGGGTCGTACCAGGACTCGAAGATCTTCAGGAAGATCCACTGGGTCCACCGGTAGAACCCCGGGTCGATGGTGGCGACGGAGCGGCGGCTGTCGTGCCCCAGGCCCAGACGGCGCAACTGGGCGCGCATGGTGACCATGTTGGCCTCGGTGGTCACCCGGGGGTGGGTGCCGGTCTGCACCGCGTACTGCTCCGCGGGCAGGCCGAACGCGTCGTAGCCCAGGGTGTGCAGCACGTTGTACCCGGTCATCCGCAGGTAGCGGCTGTAGACGTCGGTGGCGATGTACCCCAGCGGGTGCCCGACGTGCAGTCCCGCCCCGGACGGGTAGGGGAACATGTCCATGATGTACGCGGGTGGGCGGGCCGTGGCGCCGGGACCGGCCAGCGACCCGGCGGGGTTGGCGGCCTGGAACGTGCCCCGCCGCTCCCACTCGTCCTGCCAGCGCGCCTCGATCCGCGCGGCCAACTCCGCGGTGTACTTCTGGGTCGCGGTCTGCTGCGGCTCAGTGGCCGAGGTGGTCTCGCTCATCGTCCTGGGAACTCCATCGGGATCACGGCGATCGGATGCGACGCCTGCCGGCCGGTTCGTCATGGTTCACGGGCGGGCTCGGACCCGTCACGGGCCGGCCGCGGCCAACAAAAAATCCCCCCGCTCAGGAGGGGACGCCGCGCTGACTCCGAGCCCGGAGCCCGCCACGGCCCCGCGAGCCGGCGGATCACCCTGGTGGTTCGCCTTCTCGCGGATCACGGTCTGGCAGGGCCACGGATCGGTCCTGGTCAGCGCGGCCGACTAAGCAGACGGCGCACGGATCGCATACCCGTAGGGTACCGCAGCGTGTCCCCCACCCGCATGGCGGTGACGCCGCCGCGGGGCACCAGGGCCCCGGCCGCGCCCCGGGCGCCGGTGCCTCCACCGGGTCAGCGCAGCACCTCGGCGAGTCGCCGCAGCCCCTCGGCGATCTCCTCAGGACGGTGGGTGACGAAGGACAGCCGCATGGTGGCGCGGTCGGGTTCGGCCACGTAGAAGGGCGCTCCGGGGACGTAGGCGATGTCGTGCTCAACGGCCCGGCGCAGCAGCGACACGGTGTCGTACCCGTCCGGCAGTCTGACCCAGACGAACATGCCGCCCTCCGGGCGGGTCCACCGCGACCCCGGCGGCAGGGCGTCGGGGAGACCGGCCAGCATGGCGTCCCTGCGCGCCCGGTAGGCGTCCCTGACGGTGGCTATGTGCGCCCCGAGGTCGCGGTCCGCCAGGTAGCGGGCCGCGGCGAGCTGGTTGACGGTCGGGGTGTGCAGGTCGGCGGACTGTTTGACGACGACGCAGCCCTGCCGCAGCGCGTCGGGGGCCCGCAACCAACCCAGGCGCATCCCCGGCGACATGATCTTCGAGAACGAGCCGAGCAGCACCGTGCGGTCGGCGGCCTGGGGGAACGAGGCGATCCACGGCACCTGCTGGCCCTCGTACCGCAGGTCGCCGTACGGGTCGTCCTCCACGATCCACAGCCCCCTGCGGGCCGCGACCTCGCCGATGGCGGCCCGGCGGTCGGCGGGGACGGTGCGTCCGGTGGGGTTCTGGAAGGTGGGCACCGTGTAGAGCAGGGTCGGCCGCTCCCGGCTGACCAGGTGGTCCAGCGCCTCCGGGTCCAGGCCGTCCTCGTCGCAGGGCACCGGCACGACTCGGGCCCCGGCGAAGCCGAACACCTGGAGGACGGCGAGGTAGCAGGGGTCCTCCACCAGCACGGTCGATCCGGGCTCGAGCAGGGTGGTGGCGAGCAGCGCCAGCCCCTGCTGCGCCCCCGAGGTGATCAGCAGGTCGTCCGGTCCCGTCGGCAGTCCCCGGGCGCTCAGCCGCGCCGCGACCACGGCGCGCAGCCCGGGGTCGCCCTCGGTCGTGGAGTACTGGAGGGCTTCCTCGCCCGCCTGGGCCAGCACCGCCTGGTAGGCGGCGGCGAGCCCGGCCACGTCGAACAGCTCCGGCGCGGGCAGCCCCCCGGCGAAGGAGATCACCTCGGGCTTCGCGGTCACCGCCAGGATCTCCCGTACGGCCGAGCCACCGACGGCACGGGCACGCGGGGACAGCGCTGGAGGGGGAACTGCGGGGGGCATCGGGCGACTCCTGTCCCTCGTGGTCGGCGGCGGGACCCGGTCGGCACACCGGGAACATAAATGGCCATTACAAGAATATGTGCGGCATGGATGACCTGGGATGGAGTCGGTGCAGCAGTGGTCGATCACGCCCCGACGGGAGGTCGCGCCAGAGGGGGGCGAACGGCGGTCGGGCCTGGGATGGCCAGGGACGGACCGGCGGGGGATGCTCCGACCGGAAAACCCCGCGTGAATGCGCGGCCGGTCAGGTCAAAACGAGTGGAGCTAAGGGGATTTGAACCCCTGACCCCTTGCATGCCATGCAAGTGCTCTACCAACTGAGCTATAGCCCCGAGAAATCGCCGCCGGATCACCGGCCGACCTGGCCTACTTTACACGCCGGGCGCGGGGTTTGCCCAAGGCCTTTGGCCTGCCTGCCGGCCGGCAGGAGCAGAGCCACGGCCGGACACCGCAACGAGGAGTCCCAGGAGTCCCCAAAGCCGAAAACCCGCCCGATCTGAATGATCGGGCGGGATCTGACCGACTCACCCCGAGCTGACCCGAGGACGGTCGTCCTGTGGAGCTAAGGGGATTTGAACCCCTGACCCCTTGCATGCCATGCAAGTGCTCTACCAACTGAGCTATAGCCCCGCTGCAACTGGTAGAAGCTTAGCGTGTCACCCCGGTGAGCGAGAAATCGCCGACCGGCGCCAACGCTCCGGGGCCTTCAGTCGTCGTCGCCGAGGACCGGCTCCGGGAGGGAACCGGCATTGTGCTCCAGCAGGCGCCAGCCGCGCAGCGCCTCGCCGAGCACCGACCAGCAGCAGTTCGACAGGCCGCCCAGCGCCTCCCAGGTGCGCGGGTCGAGACCGAGCAGCCGGCCGATGGTGACGCGGATGGCCCCGCCGTGGCTGACCACGACCAAGGTGCCGTCGTCCGGCAGGGACTCCACGGCGCGGAGCACCACCGGGGCGGCACGGTCGGCCACCTCGGTCTCCAGTTCCCCACCGCCGCGGCGCACCGGCTCGCCCCGCTTCCAGGCGAGGTACTCCGCACCGTGCTTCGCCTGGATCTCCTCACCGGTCAGCCCCTGCCACACCCCGGCGTAGGTCTCCCGCAGCCCGGGATGGTGGGTGACCTCGAGACCGGTGACCGCGCTCAGCTCGTCGGCCGTGTGGGCCGCCCGGTCGAGGTCGGACGAGATGATCAGGTCCGGCCCGAGCGCGGCGAGCAGCCGGGCCGCACGGCGGGCCTGGGTCCGCCCCACCTCGGTGAGCGGGATGTTGGTGCTGCCCTGGAAGCGGCGTTCGACGTTCCAGGTGGTCTGGCCGTGCCGCCACATCACGATCTTGCGGCCCCGGCCGTACTGCCGCCCGTTCAGCGCCGCCCCCCGCGGATGCCGGTGGCGCCGAGATCGGCGCCGTCGTACACCGCCCCGTCCGACCCGGAGTCCTCCCGCAGGGCCCTGGCGTGCTCGGCGGCACGCCCCCGGGTGGCCACGGCGTCCTCGGGCAGCTCGAGCTGGGGGCAGTCCTTCCACAGCCGCTCCAAGGCGTAGAAGACCCGCTCCTCGGAGTGCTGGACGTGGACCACCACGTCCACGTAGTCCAGCAGCACCCAGCGGCCGTCGCGCTCGCCCTCCCGGCGCACCGGCTTGGTCTGGCACTCCTTGAGCAGCCGTTCCTCGACCTCGTCCACGATGGACTTCACCATCCGGTCGTTCGGCGCCGACGCCAGCAGGAAGACGTCGGTGATGGCGAGGACGTCACTCACGTCGTAGGCGACGATGTCGTGCGCCAGCTTGTCGGCGGCTGCCTGGGCGGCGGTGTTGGCGAGCTCGACGGCACGGTCAGTAGCGGTCACAAGTACGCTTCCCGTTCGATGGTGGGTACCTCCCCAGGATGACATGTCCCCCTGCCAGCGCTCTCCCCGATATCCGGGGGCTCGTCCGGGCGCCCCCGGACCGCCGGCCCGGGTTCTGCCCCCCGCGCGACTCCGGCCGGGCCGGAGGGCCCGGAGGTTCGCGCCCGGCCGGACCGGTCCACGGGGAGCGGTCCGGCCGGGAGGTCGGTCACCCGGAGTAGTCCTCGCCGAGCACCACGGTGAGGTCCAGGTCGCCGTCATCGCCGGGGACCTTCTTGGCCGCGCTCTTCGGCAGGCCCAGGGTCCTGGCCACCTCCTCGGCGACCTCCTTGCGGACCTGGTCCACGTACTCCACCCGGGAGGTGTCGACCGGCTCCTCGGCGGTGCCGCCCGAGGCGTAGGTGTAGCCGCCGTTGACCAGGGCCACCTTGGCGGTGCCTGCGGCGTCCGGGTCCCCCGTGGCGTTGCGCACGCTGACCCGCGGGGTGGCCTGGGGGTCGGTGTTCCGCACCGTCCCGCCGAGCACGTCCTTGATCACGGACTTGGTGGTCTCCTCGTCCAGCGTCCCGTCCTCCTGCGCGGTCAGCGCGATGGTGCGGTACTTGCCGGTCTTGGCGTAGGCGGCCAGGGGCGCCAGACTGGCGCCGAGCTCGTTCTCGGGGAGCGAGGGGTCGGGAACCAGGCCCAGGCTCTCCACTAGCCGGGTCGCGCTCGCGGGCTCGCTCGGCACCTTCTTCAACACCGCCTGCATGACCGCGCCGAAGCGGGCGAGCTGCTGGTCGGCCGACTCCCCCGGTCCGAGGTAGGTGGCGTAGGCGACCGCGGCGGCACCGCGCAACTGCTGCCCCGCGCCCTTGGTGACCAGGACCTTGCCCTTCTCCTTACCGGTGCCGCGCACCTCGGTGTCGGTGTCCACGGCGATGCCGCCCACGGACTCGACGAGGAGCTCGAGGAACGGGGTGTCCAGCCGCCAGGTGCCCTTGATGTCCGCGCCCAGCAGGGTGGACAGGGCGTCCCGGGTCGGGCCTGCGCCCTCCTCGTCCACCGACTGGCCCAGGGTGGTGGAACCGGCCTCCTCGGTGGACACCGCCAGGGCGTTCGGCAGCAGCACGCTGGTGCCCTTGCCGGAGGTCTCGTTGTTCACCAGGAGCACCGTCGAGCTGCGGGCGCTGTCCAGTTCCTTCAGGTGCAGCACGATCACGTCGCGCTTCTGGCCCGCGTTCGGTCCGGCGGAGGTGCTGGAGTCGCTGAAGATCAGTTTGTCCTGCCACCAGAGGTAACCCACGCCGCCGGTCAGCACGAGCGCCATGACCAGGCAGAGCCCGACGAGTCGGTTGCGAAGCTGGCGGCGCCGCTCGTCCCGCCGCTCGGTGCGGGTCTCGGCGAACTTGAGCCAGTCGATGACCTCCTCGTCCTCCTCCTGGTCATCCACGAAGGCGAACTGTTCGGTCTTGTACTCCCCCGCGCCCGTCTCGGGCCGTTGCCCGGCCGGCCCCCCGTCGGACTCGGGCTCCGGGGAACGCAGCTCCGCCAGCTCGTCGTAGGGGTTGTCCGGCGGTGTCGCCCGGGGGGCGTCCTCGTCCTGTGGGTGGGCGGGGTACTGCCCGGTGTCGTACTGCCCGGTGTCGTACTGCCCGGTGTCGGACTGGCCGGTGTCGGACTGGCCGGAGTGGTGGGCCGGCGTCTGGGCGGGGTAGGGGTACTGCTGCGGGATGCGCGGGACAGCGCCGGTGTCCACGGAGGGCGGGGAGTTCCCGACGTACGGGTCTGCGTACCCGCCCTGTGGGTACTGGGTCTGCTGGTACTGAGCCTGCTGGGGCTGCGGCACCTGCTGGGGCTGCTGGTACTGCTGGGGCTGCGAATACTGCGGTGACGTGGAGTGCTGCGGTGGCTGTTGGTACTGCTGCGACTGCGCCGCGTACGGATCGTAGCCGTAGGCGTTCGGGTCGTGCTGCTGGCCGCCTCCCTGCGCGTACGGGTCGTACCCGTACGCGGCCTGCTGGTACTGCCCGTACGGGTCATAGGGGTCGTAGGGCGGCAGTTGGCCCGTGTCCCCCGGGTGTGGCTGACCACCGGACCCGTCCGCGGCGTCGTTCCTCGGGGAGTTGGCGTCGTTCACAGCGTCCCTTCGGTCGTCCGCGCGCTATCCGACGTCTCGGTACAGCGCCCGCTTGTTGATGTACCGCACAACTCCGTCCGGCACCAGGTACCAGACCGGTTCGCCCTTGGAGACCCGCTCCCGGCAGTCGGACGAGGAGATGGCCAGCGCCGGCACCTCGACCAGGGAGACCCCGCCCTCCGGGAGCCCGGGGTTGGCGAGGGTGTGCCCGGGACGGGTGACCCCGATGAAGTGGGCGAGGTCGAAGAGGTCCTGTGCGTTGCGCCAGGAGAAGATCTGCGACAGGGCGTCGGCGCCGGTGATGAAGAACAGGTCCGCCTCGCCGTGCTCGGCGTGCAGGTCCCGCAGGGTGTCTATGGTGAACGTGGGGCCGCCCCGGTCGATGTCGCTGCGGCTCACCGAGAACTGCGGGTTCGACGCGGTGGCGATGACCGTCATCAGATAGCGGTCCTCGGCCGCGGACACCTTCCGGTCGCTCTTCTGCCACGGCTGCCCGGTCGGGACGAAGACCACCTCGTCCAGCCGGAAGAGCGAGGCGACCTCGCTCGCCGCCACGAGGTGGCCGTTGTGGATGGGGTCGAAGGTGCCACCCATCACGCCGAGTCGTTTCTTCGCCGGTCCCTCGACCCCGGGGGGTGGGGACACCACGGGTACGGACTCGGGCCGTACCAACCCTGTCTGCGCTGCCATACGTCCTTCTGGGGCGCCGGGTCAGCGGTCGCGGTTGAACCGCGTCGTGATGAAGAGCAGGAGCAGCAGCGCCAGGAGGGCACCGCCACCGGTCAGGTAGGGGTTCAGGCTCTCGTGCTTGTTGCTGTGCTCCGACGCCTCGGCGAGCAGGGTCACAGCGTTATGAGCGGTCATCGCGGCAGGCCCTCACGGTCTGTCAGTGGTGCGGGTTATCGTGCGCCCATGGTACGGGCGCGGCGCCGGGGAACCTCACGCAGGCTCCGTTCGTCCTTCTGGGCACCGGCCGCCCGATCCGGGAACCGGGGCCCGCGCCCGGGTCAGTCCTCGTTCCGGTATCCGCGCAGCAGGAACCACGCCAGGAAGGCGATGCCGATCACCGAGATCACCAGGACCCATTTCAGCAGCACCCCGGGATCGTTGTTCCCGGACTGCTGGGCGGCCACGGTCATCAGTTCGGGCAGGCGGTTCGACATCTCGGGCATCACAGGCGCACTCCTCGCGTATGGTCGGACGAACCACCGTAACCCCGGCCCGCGCACCGGGCGCGAGGGACCCACGGCCGCAACGACCAGCCCGTCACGGCAACCAGGGGGGAACACCTTCGATGACCGAGCCAGCAGACAGCGTGCCGAGCCGGAACCGCACCCGTTTCCCGGAGATATCCTCCCGGGCCTATGAGCACCCCGCCGACCGGTCGGCGCTGGTGGCGCTCCGCAAGCTCACCGGGTTCGACACGGTGTTCAAGGCGCTGAGCGGCGTGCTCCCGGAACGTTCGCTGCGCCTGCTCTTCCTCTCCGACTCGGTGCGGGTGAGCGACCAGCAGTTCGCCCACCTGCACGACATGCTCCGCGACGCCTGCTACATCCTGGACCTGGAGCGGGTCCCGGCGATGTACGTGGCGCAGAACCCCCAGCCGAACGCCATGTGCATCGGCATGGACGAGCCGATCATCGTGCTCACCACCGGGTTGGTGGAGCTCCTCGACGAGGAGGAGATGCGCGCGGTCATCGGCCACGAGGTGGGGCACGCGCTGTCCGGCCACGCCGTCTACCGCACCATCCTGTTGTTCCTCACCAACCTCGCCGTCAAGGTGTCCTGGATACCGCTCGGAAACATAGCGATCATGGCGATCGTCACCGCGCTCCGCGAGTGGTACCGCAAGTCCGAGCTGTCGTGCGACCGGGCCGGCCTGCTGGTCGGCCAGGACCTCCAGGCGTCGATGCGGGGGCTGATGAAGCTGGCGGGCGGCAACCACCTGCACGAGATGAACGTCGATGCCTTCCTCAAGCAGGCCGACGACTACGAGCAGGGCGGCGACCTGCGGGACTCCGTGCTGAAGATCCTGAACATGCTGCCCCGCAGTCACCCGTTCACCACCGTGCGCGCCGCCGAGCTGAAGAAGTGGGCGAGCAGCCGCGACTACCAGCGGATCATGGACGGTCACTACCCGCGGCGCGGCGAGGACAAGGACACCTCGTTCTCCGACGCCTTCCGGGAGTCGGCCAGCCACTACTCCGACACGGTCAAGAACAGCAAGGACCCCCTGATGGGGCTGATCCGGGACCTCGGTTCCGGTGCCGGTGACGTCGGCACCAAGCTCCGGGAGCGGTTCACGGGCACGCGGTCCGACAAGAACGGGCAGGCGTCCGCGGAACGTCCCGACGGGAACGGCACCTCCCGGCCCGGCGACGGCGACGGCGACGAGGGCTGAGGGGGAGGGGCGGCCGGCCGCGGTCAGGGGTTGGTCGCCAGCTCCCCGCAGGCCGCGGCGACCGGCCGGTCGTGGTCGAACGGGTCGGTGCCGCCCGACCCCCTGGGATCGCCGTCCCCGGCGCCGTCCCCGGCGTCGAACAGGGGCTGGAAGAAACCGGCGGCCTCCGCCGAGCACGCCTGGGGCCCCGCTTCGGTCGCCGATTCCAGCAGGGTGACGTGGGACGTGCGCAGGGCCTCCCGGTCGAAGCGCATCCGCAGCTCCCGGCGCACGGTGAAGAGCACCGGGTCGCTCCCGCGGACGGCTTCCGCCGAGGCGGGGCCCCCGGCCGGCCGCAGGGCGTAGACGAGGGTGTGGTCGGTGACCACCTGGAGCGCGCCCGAGCCGTCCTCGCCGACCTCGATGGAACCGTCCGCCCACACCCGGGGGTCGGCCAACTCCACCCGCTGGGGATCGAAACGCACCATCCAGCCGGTGGCCGCGTACCGCCCGTCGTTCCTGGGCCGCCGCACACTGCGGTCGAACTGCCCCACCTGCGCCGGGTCCACCATCTGGCGCACCAGGTCGGTCTCCCCGTTCGCCACCACGTCGGGGTTGAGGGAGGAGGCCACCACGAAGTTCTTCGCCTCCGTGCTGGCCCGCAGGACCTGGCTGACGTTGTAGTGCTCGGTGCGGCGTGCCGGTGGCAGGGTGATCCCCTCGGCTCCGACCCGGTAGCCCGCCGCGGGACTGCGCCTGAGTTGCTCGTCGACCGGTCCCCTGACGGGTTCGGCGTCCCGGCGGGGCACCAGCGGGACGAGGGTCACCGCGAGCTCGTGCCGCGGCACCCGCTGGGGTTCGGCGTACGGGTGCTGGATGCCCATGTAGACGGCGGTGCCGAAGGCCAGCACGATCAGCAGCACCAGGGCGAGCGCCTGCCGGGACACTCCCCCGCCGGGCCGCGTCCGCCGGGCACGCACCGCGCTGGCGTCGGAACGCATCCGTTCGGTCGCGGAGTACTCCTGGATGCGGGCAGCCCGAACGAATGACTCATCGAAGACGAAGGGCCGCCCGTACTCGTCGTCCCCTCCCGGGGCGCCGTCCGGTGCCCCTTCGGGAGGGTCTCCACGCCCGGTCATGCCCCCAGGGTAAGTCGGGCTCCCTGACGTGGGGTGGTTCGCCGGGCGAACAACTTTGCCCCATTCAGCGGCGTTTGAGCGGTTCGGCGGAGCCCACGGCGCGCACGAGGTGGGACGCCGGGGGCAGGATTCACCAGACAGGCCCTAGGTCCGGGGAACGACGGGTTGCACCAATCGGGGGGTCTCGGGACGCAACGGGGTGGAGGAGCCCGAGGGGTCCATCCGGCTGTTCCCCGGAGGTGGCGGCTGCTGCTGGCGCCCGCTGGAGGCCCCGCGGTAGATGGCGGCGACGGTCAGCGCGACGACCCCCACGCCCATCACCACCGCGAGCACCCAGGCCACCGTCCGGTGCCAGCGCCCCTGTCGGTGCCGGTACCCCTCGGGGAACTCCATGAACGGGTCGTCGGCCCACTCCGGACCGTAGTCGTCGTCCGGGTGGCCGTGCGCGAAGCCGTCCCTCTCGTCCGGGGACTCGTCGTGGGGACTCACCCTGGTGCGGGTCTGCTCCGCCTCCGCGCGGGCCTGGGCCGCCGCCACCAGGCGCTCCTGGGCGGTGGGCTCGTGTATGCGGGCCGCGCTGACGAAGGCCTCGTCAAACACCACGGAGGCGAACTCGTCGTCCGCGCCTCCGTGGTCGCTCCCCTCCGGGAACGGCGAGCCACCCACGTCGTCCGGCACCCAACCAGCGTATTACCGGACGCATGAGCATGAACAGAGTTTCTCTGACGCCCCGGGCCGCTCCCCGGCCGAACCCGCGGCCGGCCCCGAGTCAGCGCACGTGGCCGTCGCCGGTCACCACGTACTTCGTCGAGGTCAGCTCCGGCAGGCCCATCGGACCCCGGGCGTGCAGCTTCTGGGTGGAAATGCCGATCTCCGCGCCGAAACCGAACTGGCCGCCATCGGTGAACCGGGTGGAGGCGTTCACCAGGACCGCGGTGGAGTCCACCCGCTGCACGAAGCGCCGCGCGGCGGCCTGTGAACCGGTGACGATCGCCTCCGAGTGCCCCGAGCTCCACCGGCGGATGTGCCGCACGGCGGCGTCCAGGTCCGGCACCACGGCGACGGCGATGTCGTACGAGAGGTACTCGGTCTCCCAGTCCTCGTCCGTGGCCGGCAGCACCGGCGCGCCCATCCCGGTGAACCGCTGCACCGTCTCGTCGCCGTGCACCGTGACCCCCACCTCGCCCAGCGCCTTCAGCGCCATCGGCAGGAACTCCTCGGCGACGTCGGCGTGGACCAGCAGGGTCTCCGCGGCGTTGCACACGCTGGGGCGGGAGACCTTGGCGTTGAGCAGGATGCTGACCGCCATGTCCAGGTCCGCGGCGGCGTCCACGTAGACGTGGCAGTTGCCCACCCCCGTCTCGATCACCGGAACGGTGGACTCCTCCACCACCGTTCGGATCAGCGAGGCGCCGCCGCGCGGGATCAGCACGTCCACCAGCCCACGGGCCCGCATCAGCTCCCGCACCGACTCGCGGCCCTCCCCCGGCACGAGCTGCACCACGTCAGCGGGGAGCCCCGCGCCGGCCACCGCGTCCCGCAGCACCCCCACCAGGGCGGTGTTCGACGCGTAGGCCGACGAGGAGCCGCGCAGCAGCACGGCGTTCCCGGACTTCAGGCAGAGCGCCGCGGCGTCCACGGTGACGTTCGGGCGGGCCTCGTAGACGATGCCGACCACCCCGAGCGGCACCCGGACCTGCCGCAGCTCGAGACCGTTGGGGAGGGTGGAACCGCGCACCACCTCGCCCACCGGGTCCGGCAGGGCCACCACGTCCCGCACGTCGGAGGCGATGGCCGCCACCCGCTCAGGGGTCAGCGTCAGCCGGTCCACGACGGCCTCGCTGGTGCCCGCGGCCCGCGCCTTCGCCACGTCCTCGGCGTTCGCCGCAATGATCTCCTCGGTGCGGGCGACCAGGGCGTCGGCGATCGCGAGCAGCGCGCCATCCCGGACGGTGCGCGGCGACGGTGCCAGCTCCGCGGCGGCCTCCTGGGCGCGGCGAGCGGTGTCGATCACGGGGGAAGTCGATTCGCTGCTCATGCGGCGAGCCTACTGACCCGCCCTGAGGAACACTCGAGAGGTTCATCACTCGAGATGCCGGCCCGTCGGTGGACGGCCACCGCGTCACGACACGTTCCCCGCTCCTCCCCCCGGCACGCACGGGCCCGGCACGCACGGGCCCGTTCAGCCCCGCAACACCACCAGGTCGTCCCGGTGCACGACCTCCCTCTCGTACGCCGGGCCCAGCTCCCGGGCCAGCTCCCGCGTGGACCGGCCGAGCAGCCGGGGCAGCTCCTTCGCGTCGAAGTTGACCAGCCCCCGGGCGACGGCGTGGCCCTTCTCGTCGAGGAGGTCCACCGGGTCGCCCGCGGAGAACTCCCCCTCGGCACCGACGACCCCGGCCGGCAGCAGGGACTTGCGGCGCTCGACCACCGCCTGCACCGCCCCGGGGTCCAGGCGCAGCGCCCCCCGGGGCTCGCTGGCGTGGGCCAGCCACAGCAGTCGGCCGGCGGAGCGCCGTCCGGTGGGGTGGAACAGGGTGCCGGTGGCGCGTCCGGCGAGGGCGTCGGCCGCGCTGCTCGCCGCGGTCAGCACCACCGGGATGCCGGCGCCGGCCGCGATCCGCGCCGCCTCCACCTTGGTGACCATGCCGCCGACGCCCACCCCGGCGCGGCCGGCGCTGCCGATCGACACCCCCTCCAGGTCCGCGGGGCCGCTGACCTCGGCGATCCTGGCCGCTCCGGGGGTGCCGGGCGGCCCGTCGTACAGGCCGTCCACGTCGGACAGGAGCACCAGCAGGTCGGCCCGGACGAGATGGGCGACGAGCGCCGCCAGCCGGTCGTTGTCGCCGAAGCGGATCTCGTCGGTGGCCACCGTGTCGTTCTCGTTGACCACCGGCAGGGCACCCATCGCCAGCAGCTTGTCCAGGGTCCGGTAGGCGTTGCGGTAGTGGGCCCGGCGGGCGATGTCACCCGCGGAGAGCAACACCTGCCCCACCCGTACCCCGTACCGGGCGAACGACGCGGTGTAGCGCGCCACCAGGAGGCCCTGCCCGACGCTGGCCGCGGCCTGTTGCCGGGCCAGGTCCCGCGGTCGCCGGCGCAGCCCGAGCGGCGCCAGGCCCGCCGCGATGGCGCCCGAGGAGACCAGCACGACCTCCTTGGCGTCGCCGTCCCTCGCCTTGGCCAGCGCGTCAACCAGCGCATCCACCCGGTCGGCGTCAAGACCACCCGATGTGGTGGTCAGGGAGGATGACCCCACCTTGACCACGACCCTGCGGGCTTCCACCACCTCTTGCCTGTCCGCTGCCACCCTGCCCGTCCCCACAATCGACGACTCGTCGGCCTGATCTGCCGGCAATGTACGGGAGCGTCCTCGTGTCACGCTCCTGTGTTCGTTCTGTGGAACCCGAGTGGGTCTTCAGACAGTAAATCGGTGAGTGGCTCAAGATGGTCGGGAAGTCACAGTTCCGAACCAGGCCACGCCGCTTTGTCACCGCGGTGACGATCGCCTTAACCTTCAAACCTGAGATGTATCACGTGCATGTCCCGCGGCTCTGTCGAACAGTCCCGCGGGGCGCCTGACCTCCACCCGGTGGTCTTCGCCCGCATAACCCGTCTTTGCTCCAGGAGCCACGCCCGTGCCCTCTGCCGGACCTCGAACCCGTGCCGCACAGCTCCTCAGCCTCGTCGCGCTGGCGTTGGCGTTCTCCGTCCAGCTCGTGGCCGCGATACTGCCCCACGTGCCCGCGTTGATCGTCGGTACCTCGGCGGGTCTGGTCATCGACCTGTACGTGCAGCACCGGCAGCCAGCTCTGGCCGCACTGCTCAGCAAGACGCGCCTGGACGCCACGGTGCGTCAGCAGCTCCGGGACACCCTCACCCTGATCGCGCTGCTGCGCATCGACGGCATCGACCCGACGGGGGAACAGTTCCCGCTGCTCGCCCTGCTCCTGGGCTTCTACCTGGTGCACTTCGTCTGCCAGGCGTTGGTCATCCTGGTCCGGCGCAGCCGCACCCTGCCCGTGGTGACCAGGAACATCGACGCCTCCGGGCTGCGGCTCTCCCCGGCGCCGCCGAAGCTGCTGCGGCGCCCCGCGTACCGGCTGCTGCGCTTCTCCGTGCCCGCCACGGCGGGGCTGATGGCGACCGCGGGGACCCAGGACGCGACCTGGGGCGTGCTGGGGCTGTCCCTCTCGCTGGCGCTCGCCCTGGGTGGTGCCGCGTGGCTCGGCACGTGGCTGCTGCCCGGCAGGCGCCCGGCGAACAGCGCCGAGGCACTGGAGTGGCTCAACGGGTGGCTGGCCGAGTACCAGCCGACGGTCGGCATGTACTTCTCCGGCGGCCAGACCTCCGCCTACCAGGCCAACATGTGGCTCTCCACGCTCGCGGCGCTGGACGGCAAGCCGCTCATCGTGCTCCGGGAACGGTTCATGGTGCAGAAGATCGACGCCACCGACATCCCGATCGTGTGCATCCCCAAGGCCGCCCACGTACTCAACCTGGAGCAGTCCACTCTCCAGGTCATGCTCCACCCGTCGAACTCCGGCAAGACCTCGCAGGTACTGCGCGTCCCCACGATCAAACACGCGTTCATCAACCACGGGGAGAGCGACAAGCTCTCCAGTTGCAACCCGTACGCCAAGGCCTACGACGAGGTCTGGGTGGCCGGCCCCGCGGCCCGGCAGCGCTACGCCCTGGCGGACGTCGGCGTGCAGGACCAGGACGTCGTGGAGGTGGGCCGGCCGCAGCTCTCCCCGATCGAGGCGTACCGGGGTGCGCCGGCGGACGGGGAGATGACCACCGTGCTGTACGCGCCCACCTGGGAGGGATGGACCGACGACCCGGGGAACACCTCGGTCATCCTGGCGGGTGAGAACCTCGTCCGCCAGCTCCTCGACGACCCGGGGGTGCGCCTGCTCTACAAGCCGCACCCGCTGACCGGCTCGGTCGATCCGCGCGCGGCACAGGCCAACGAGCGGATCAAGGCGATGATCGCGGAGGCCAACCACCAGCGGTCCGCCGACCCGGCGAACGCCCAGGTCGGGCCGGAGAAGCAGCAGGTCCTGGAACGGCGCACCCAGGAACTCGCCGAGGTCACCGCCGTCGCTTTCCGGTCATCGGCGGACGAGCTGGAGCGCATGGCGGTGCAGTGCCGGCCCGACCCGGAGCGCTCCGCCGCCCTCCAGGTGGCCACCAGGAACTGGGAGGAGGCGTACTGGGCCAGCCTGCCGGAGTGGGAGCACCAGGTGATCAGCGGCAGCCGGCCGGCCCTCTACTCCTGCTTCAACCAGTCCCACCTGCTGATCAGCGACGTCTCCAGCGTGGTGTCCGACTACCTCGCCAGCGAGAAGCCGTACGCGGTGGCCAACACCTCGGGTCTCGAGGAGCAGCAGTTCCGGGAGCGCTTCCCGACGGTGCGGGCGGCCACGCTGCTCGATCCGTCGGGCGACGGCATCCCCGAGTTGCTGGAGTCGGTGCGGGTCCCCGCCATGGACCACCTCGCCGCGGCTCGCGCCGAGCTCAAGACCTACCTGCTCGGTCCCGCCGAGCCCAGGTCCCTGGAGCGGTTCAACGAGGCGGTGCTGGCCCTGGCGGCCAAGGCGGACGAACGGCGCCTCCGGATGGCGGTCCGGCTGGCGGCCGGGTCGGACCTCCCGCCGCAGCGGGAAGAGGTGCTGTCCGAGGCCGGTGCCACGACGGCTCACGGCGATCCGGCGGAGCCCGCACCGTCCTCACCGGCACCCACCCCGTCCGGGCCCCGGGGGTCCGCGGGGGATGTCCCGCCGGTGGCCGTCGCCTCCGTTGCGAACGACGCCGGGGAGCCGGTGGACGCGGCGGCGGCCGGGGAGCCCGCCGCGGAGGGCGTGGCGGAGCCGGCGGTCGAAGGAGCCCGGGCGGAGTCGCCGCAGCCCGGCGGGGGCACCCCCACCACCGTGCGGGTGGCGTGAGCGCCGGCCCCGTACCCAGGGGCCGGCTCACGAACCCGTGGGTCCGCTCACCCGAACGGGTCGAACCCCTGGTACTCCGCCTCCACCTCGTCCCGCGCGGCCTGCCGCTCCCTGCGGCGTTCCACCGCGGGACGCGGGGCCTGGAACCGGTGGTCCTCGCCGCGTCGGCCCAGCATCTCCGCCCCGGCGGCGACCGACGGCTCCCAGTCGAAGACCACGGCGTCCTCGGTGTCCCCGATGACGACCGTGTCGCCCGGCCGCGCCCCGGCCTTGACCAGTTCCTCCTCGACGCCGAGCCGTGCCAGCCGGTCGGCGAGGTAGCCGACGGCCTCGTCGTTGCTGAAGTCGGTCTGCCGCACCCAGCGCTCCGGCTTCTCGCCGCGCACCCGGAACACGTCCTCCTCGGCCGCGACGGTGAACCCGGTGTCGTCCACCGCCTTGGGGCGCAGCACGACCCTGGTGGGTTCCTCCACCGGACGTGCCGCTCTGGCCCCCGCGACGATCTCCGCCATGGCGAAGGAGAGCTGCCTGACGCCCTCGTGGGAGGCCGCGGAGATGTCGAAGGTGGGCAGGCCCCGCCTCTCGATCTCGGGACGGACGATGTCCGCGAGGTCCCGCGCGTCCGGCACATCGATCTTGTTGAGGGCGACTAGCCGCGGTCGGTCGGCGAGCCCGCCGTAGGCGGCGAGTTCCGCCTCGATGGCGTCCAGGTCGGTGAGTGGGTCCCGGTCGGACTCCAGGGTGGCGCAGTCCAGGACGTGCACCAGCACCGAGCAGCGTTCCACGTGCCGCAGGAACTCCAGGCCGAGTCCACGGCCCTCGCTGGCGCCGGGGATCAGCCCGGGGACGTCGGCCACGGTGAACACGGTGGAGCCGGCGGTGACCACGCCCAGGTTGGGCACCAGGGTGGTGAACGGGTAGTCCGCGATCTTGGGACGTGCCTTGCTGAGCACCGAGACCAGCGAGGACTTGCCGGCACTCGGGAAGCCGACCAGCGCGACGTCGGCGACGGTCTTCAGCTCCAGCACGTAGCTGCCGGACTCCCCGGGCTCGCCCAGCAGAGCGAAGCCGGGGGCCTTGCGCCGCGGGGAGGCCAGCGCCGCGTTGCCGAGCCCGCCGCGCCCGCCCTGGGCCACCACGTAGCGGGTTCCGGCGCCGACCAGGTCGGCCACGGTCTCACCGGTGCGGCTGTCCTTGACCACGGTGCCGTCGGGGACCGGCAGGGTCAGGTCGGCACCGTCCGCGCCGGAGCGGTTGCCACCCATGCCTGGTCGACCGTTGGTGGCCTTGCGGTGGGGGGAGTGGTGGTAGGCGAGCAGGGTGGTCACCGACGGGTCGACCACCAGGACCACGTCCCCGCCGCGTCCGCCGTTCCCGCCGTCGGGGCCGCCGAGCGGCTTGAACTTCTCCCGGTGCACCGAGGCGCAACCGTGCCCCCCGTTACCCGCGGCGATCTGGAGTTCGACGCGGTCCACGAAGGTGGTCATCTGTGTGTCTCCCGGGTGGTTCGTTGTGACATGTCCATAGTGCACGCCGACGACCCGTCGGTGTGCCGCCCGCCCCCTCCCGTTCGTCCGGCACAACGCCGAAGGCGGGCTGTCCTCCCCGATGCGGCGGAGAGGACAGCCCGCCCTTGGTGACGGTGTGCCGTCCGGACGGTCGCGGGCGTCAGCTAGCGGCGACCGGAACGATGTTCACGACCTTGCGCCCACGGGAGCGGCCGAACTGGACCGCACCGGCGGTGAGGGCGAACAGCGTGTCGTCGCCGCCCCGGCCCACGTTGGCTCCGGGGTGGAAGTGGGTGCCGCGCTGGCGAACGATGATCTCGCCGGCGTTCACGACCTGGCCGCCGAAGCGCTTCACGCCGAGCCGCTGAGCATTGGAGTCGCGCCCGTTCCGGGTGGAAGAGGCGCCCTTCTTGTGTGCCATCTGTTACGCCCCTTACTTCGCGGCGGAGTCGATGCCGGTGATCTTGATCGCCGTGTACTGCTGGCGGTGGCCAAGGCGCTTGCGGTAACCGGTCTTGTTCTTGTACTTCAGAATGTCGATCTTGGCGCCCTTGGTCTGGTCGACGACCTCGGCGTGCACCTTCACCCCGGCCAGCACCCACGGGTCGCTGGTGACCAGGTCCCCGTCAACGACCAGGAGCGTCGAGAGCTCCACGGTGTCGCCGGGCTTGGCCTGAATCTTGTCGACCTCAAGAACATCGCCGACGGCAACCTTGTGTTGCCTGCCGCCGCTGCGGACGATCGCGTACACCGCGAACCCACTCTCTCTTCTCGAACGAAGCCCCTGACGCCAGCCATCCGGATCACGGACACGGACGGCCTCTCCCGTTAGGACCAGAGGTCGGGACAGGGAGGTGGTTGCTCAGGAGCGGCGTGAAACACGCCGAGGGACAACGCTACTGAAGTGCCCACCCCGGGGTCAAACCAGCCCGGGGTGGGCAGTCCGGCCCAGTCAGTCAGCCGGGTCCTCCAGCGGCACCTGCGCGGACACCACCGACGCGGACGCCTGCTGCGCCGCGGCAGTCGTCGCACTCCCACCACCCGCATGGGCGGCGCCGGCCGCAGCCGCCGGCTTCTTCGCGGCCGCCCTGCCGGTGGTGGCCTTCTTCGCCGGCGTCTTCTTGGCAGCCGTCTTCTTCGCCGGGGCCTTCTTGGCCGGAGCCTTCTTGGCTGCCGTCTTCCTGGCGGCCGCCTTCCGGGGCGCCGGTTGCCTCAGCCCGGCCTCACCGGCCTCAGCCCCCTCGGGGACGGCCTCCCCGGCTCCCGCCGCCGGGACCGCGGGCTCCACCGGCGCGGCCTCGACGACGGTGGCCTTCTTGGCAGCCGCCTTCTTCGCCGGCGCCCTCTTGGCCGTCGCCTTCTTGGCAGCGGCCCTCTTGGCCGGGGCCTTCTTGGCAGCCGTCTCCGTGCCGGCCTCGGCCTTCTCGGCCGGTTCCGCAGCCGGCGCCGTGACCTCGCCCTCCACCTCGACGCGTTCGGCGACGGCCTCGCGAGCGGTCGTCTTGCGGGCCGTGGTGGCCTTGGCGGCCGTCTTCCGCGTCGCGGCCTTGCGTGCGGCCCGCTTCTTCGCGGGCGCCTGCTGGACCGGTTCACCGGCGGCGGGCTCCGGGGTCACGGGCTCCTCGACCGCGGGGGCCTCCCCGGGCTCCACGCCACTCGGCTCCGCCTCCCCGGTGAGGGTCGCCGCAAGCGGCGCCGCCTCAACGGGGGTGGGCTCGCCGGGTCCGGGCTCCGTGGCCCTGGCCTCCTCGTCGACCGACGGCGTGGTGGACGGGACCACCACCACCGCCTGCTCCGCCGTGGCCGAGGGCGGCGGACCCGCGGGAGCCATGGCCTTGCGGGACGCCCGGCGACGGGCCCGCGGCGGCCTGGCCTCCGCGGCTTCCGGCGCCGGTTCCGGGGCGACCGGCTCCTCGACCACCGGCTCCCGCTCCGCGGTGACGTCCACCAACTCGACGCCCGCCACCTCCACCGGTTCCACCGGGGTCACCGGCTCCGCCTCGACCTCCACCGGCTCGACGACGCCCTCGGCTGCCTCGGGCAGCTCGTGGACCGGGGGCTGGGCCGTGCTCGCGGCCTTGCCCCGACGACGCCGCTTGCCTCCGCCCCCGGCCATGGTCGCCTGGTCCATGTGGACGAGCAGGCCACGGCCGTTGCAGTGCACGCAGGTCTCGGAGAACGACTCCAGGAGCCCCTGGCCGACCCGCTTGCGGGTCATCTGCACCAGGCCGAGCGAGGTGACCTCGGCCACCTGGTGCTTGGTGCGGTCCCGGCCCAGGCACTCGAGCAACCGGCGCAACACCAGGTCACGGTTGGACTCCAGCACCATGTCGATGAAGTCGATGACGATGATGCCGCCGAGGTCCCGCAGCCGGAGCTGGCGCACGATCTCCTCGGCCGCCTCCAGGTTGTTCCTGGTGACCGTCTCCTCGAGGTTGCCGCCCTGCCCGGTGAACTTCCCGGTGTTGACGTCGATGACGACCATCGCCTCGGTCCGGTCGATCACCAGCGAGCCACCGGACGGCAGCCAGACCTTGCGGTCCAGGGCCTTCAGCAACTGCTCGTCGATCCGGTAGGTGGCGAACACGTCCACCTCGCTGGTCCACCGCTGGAGGCGGTCGGCGAGGTCGGGCGCGACATGGGAGACGTAGTCGTGGATGGTCTCCCACGCCTCGTCCCCGGAGACGATGACCTTGGAGAAGTCCTCGTTGAAGATGTCGCGGACCACCCGGACGGTCATGTCCGGCTCGCCGTAGAGCAGGCTCGGGGCGTTACCGGAGGCCGCCTTCTTCTGGATCTCCTCCCACTGCGCCTGGAGGCGGGCGACGTCGCGGGAGAGCTCCTCCTCGCTCGCCCCCTCGGCCGCGGTGCGGACGATCACTCCCGCGTCCTCGGGGACGATCCTCTTCAGGATCTGCTTGAGCCTGGACCGCTCGGTGTCCGGCAGCTTGCGGCTGATGCCGGTCATCGAGCCCTCGGGCACGTAGACCAGGTAGCGGCCCGGCAGCGACACCTGGCTGGTCAACCGGGCGCCCTTGTGGCCGATGGGGTCCTTGGTGACCTGGACCAGGACGGGCTGCCCCGACTTCAACGCGCTCTCGATCCGGCGCGGCCCCCCGTGGGCGCCCAGCGCCTCGAAGTTGACCTCACCCGCGTACAGCACGGCGTTGCGGCCCTTGCCGATGTCCACGAACGCGGCCTCCATCGACGGCAGCACGTTCTGGACCTTGCCCAGGTACACGTTGCCGACGTAGGAGGTGGACTGCTCCTTGTTGACGAAGTGCTCCACCAGGACGTTGTCCTCGAGCACCCCGATCTGGGTGCGGTCGCCCTGCTGGCGGACCACCATCACCCGCTCCACGGCCTCCCGGCGGGCCAGGAACTCGGCCTCGGTGATGATCGGGACCCGGCGACGGCCCTGCTCCCTGCCCTCCCGGCGGCGTTGCTTCTTGGCCTCGAGGCGGGTGGAGCCCTTGATGGACTGGACCTCGTCCACGTCCTCCGTCTTCTTCCGGGGCTCGCGGACCTTGACCACCGTGCGCTCGGGGTCGTCCGCGCTCACCTCGCCCTCGACACCGCCCTCGCTGCGCCGACGGCGACGCCGGCGACGCCGGCTGCTGCTGGTCCCCGAGGCGGACAACTCCTCCTCGGGCTCCTCAACGGCCTCGGCCGGCTCCTCCTCCGCCTCGGGCTCCTCGACGTGCTCGTCGAAGTCCTCGGCGGCCTCGCCGCGACGACGGCGACGGCCCCCACGACGACGGCGACGCGACGGCCGCTCGTCGGCCTCGTCCTCGACGTGGTCGCGGACGGGTTCCTCGACCTCCAGCTCGTCCTCGACCGCCTCGACGGCCTCAGCCGGCTGCTCCGGCTCGGCCCGGCGACGACGGGGCCGGGCCGGGGCCTCGAACACCTCGACGTCCTCGTCCTCGATCTCCGGTTCGGGCACGACGAAGACCGGCGCCGCGAACACCGGGGCCTCGAAGACGGGCGCCTGGAACACGGCCGTGGGCGGCCGCACGGCACGCCGCCGGCCCGGCCGCGTGGCCCCCTGTTCCGGCTCCTGCTCCTGCTCCTGCTCCTGTGCGCGGTCCTGTTCCTCTTGCTGGAGCGGCTTGACGGGCGCGTCCTCGCTCGCGGCGACGTCGGCGGGGGCCACCTCCCCGGGCGGGGTCGTGATGGCGGCCCGACGCCGGGTGCGCCTGGGCGCCGGCTCCGCCACGGCCTGCTCGGCTGTGGGTCCGGCAGGCTCGGACGGAGCCTGGTCCGGGGTGGGGGCACCGGCCGCGGCGACCGCACGCCGGCGGGTGCGCTTGGGCGCGGGCATAGCCTCCGGTTCGACCATGGACTCCGGCGGCTCGGTGGGGGCGGAGGTGGCGGGACCCTCGGCGGGGGACGGGGCCGGGGCACCGGCCGGCGCCTCGGCGCGGCGGCGCCTGCGCCGGGGCGCGGGCTCCGTGGGGGCCTGCTCCTCGGCGACCGGCTCCGCCACGGGTGCGGCCGGCTCGGCGCCGTCCTCCGTGGTGGCCGCCTCGGGGGCCCCCGCCGGGGCGGTGGCGCGGCGACGGGTCCGCCGGGGCGTGGGCTGGGGCTCGTCCGTCGTGGCGGGCACCGCCTCCGGCTTCTGCGGCGCGGTGTCCTCGGGCTGCTCGGTGGGCGCCGGCTCGGGGGCCGCCACGGCCGTGGCCCGGCGGCGGGTCCGCCGGGGAGCCGGCTCAGCCGGCGCGTCCGTGGCGGTGGCGGTCTCCTCGGGCTGCTCCGCGGCCTTCGCCGTGGACTTGCGCCGCACCCGCTTGGGCTTCTCCGGGGCCGGCTCAGGCCGCTCGTCCGCGGGGGCGGTGTCGGGGTGGGCGCGCTCCTCCTGGAGCGGCTTGGCGGGCGCGTCCTCGGTGGCTCCGGCGAGCCGTGCCGCTTGCGGTATCGGCGTGCTGGTGTCCGCGCTGACCGGCGGGCCCGCGGGGCGGGACGCGGCCCTGCGCCGGCGACGCGGCGCGGCTGCGGCCTCCTGGGCCGGGGCGGTGCCGGTGGTCTCGGCGGGTTCGGTGGTCGGTGTGGTCTCGTTGTTCGGCTCGGTGTTCTCGAGCATGCGGGCGGTTCTCCCGTCACGCTCCCGGGCGCCGCGCCGTGTTCCTGGCATGGGCCCCGTTTCGGGGCGGTGCCGTTTCCGATCGGCGTGGGCGCCGCACAGGAGCTGTTGTCTCACTCGTCCGCGCTGTCTCCACTGCTCGGACGAAAGTCTTGTGTGTGTCAGCGCGCCGTCCGGGCCCCTGGGCTTCTCCGGCTCGCTGACGGGCGAGGAGGAGGGCTCCCTGGCGCTTCGGTGACGCGTCGACGACGGTCCTAGGTGGTCCCTGCCTGTGTCCCCCCGTCGGGGGCACCCCCTACCGCGGACAGCCCGCCGGTCGTGGTGGGATCGGCCGTGGCGGCTTCGCGGTCGGGCGCGAACGGGTCGGTGACCGTGCCGGACTCCTCGTCGAGCGGCCCCTGCGCCAGCCTGGTCACCTCTGCGGGGACCGGCGGCGCCAGGTCGGCCACCGCGCGGAGGCCGGAAAGGACGTCGTCTGGTCGCACGGCAGGTGTCAGGTGCCGAACAACCAGCCGCAGTATCGCACAGGCAACACCCTGCGGCCTATCGGCCTCACGTTCGAAAATGCCGTTGATGTCCCCGGCGACCTGCTCGTCTGTCGCGTCGAGCACCTCCAGGGCCACCACGGCGCTGCGCGCGTCGAGGCCCCGGATGCCGTTCTTGGTCATCCGCTTCACCTCAACCCGGTCCTCGGCCAGAAACTTCCCGACCGCCGCCTCGGCGGTGGACCGGTCGACGCCGGAGAGCCGCACCCGCCACACCGACGCCTCGAGCCTCTCGGCGAATCCCGAGGTCAGGGCCGGCACGGCGGCCAGCACATCGAGACCGCGGGGAAGCGACTCGTCCAACAACGCCCGGAGCCGCTCCGGATCGGTCGCCGCCGACAGGGCGATCTCGAGGTACTCGGCCTCGCTGCCCACACCGGTGGGTGCGGCGTTGGCGTAGGAGACCTTGGGATGCGGGGTGAACCCCGCGGAATAGGCCATCGGAACCTCGGCCCGCCGCAGCGCGCGTTCGAACGCACGCTGGAAGTCGCGGTGGCTGGTGAACCGAAGGCGACCGCGCTTGGTGTAACGCAGTCGGATGCGCTGCACCACCGGCGCAGGCGGCGGCCCTTCGGGCTGTCGGCGTCCCAGTGTCGTTCAGTCCTTCGAATGTCGGAGGTTCCTTGAGACCAGGGTACGCGGCCTGACGGACACCGCGTGCCGGAGGCCCGACCCGCGGACGGCTGGACACGGAGCAGCGGTGGCGGCTGCGCGCCGAGCCCCGCCACTCGCCCCGGGCGGAAGGCCGGGACCCCGCCCTTGCCCACGCCCTGGCCTGCCGTTTCCCCGTTCGGGTGAACTATGGGGGGAAGCCGGTACCTTCCGCGGCACTATCCATACGATCCGGAATATGAGCTTGGAGAGAATCACGATCACCATTCCGAGCGAAACCCTCGCGGCAGCCAGGGCCGCCGCGGAGCGGGACGGTCTGAGCGTGTCCGCCTGGCTCTCCCGGGCCGCCGCCTGGGCGGCGAAGATCGAGGACGGGCTGGCCGCGGCCAACGAGGTGCTCGCCGAGCTCGGGCCCCCGGGACCCGAGGGACGCAGCGGGGTGGACGCGTTGGTGGATCTGGAGTCCGACGCCGCCACCGACCGCCCTCCGGCCACCGATCGGGTCGCCTGAGCAGGACCGTTCGCGGCGGGACCTGAGCCGGAGGGGCGCAAGCCGGTGGGGCCCGAGCCGGTGGGGCGCGCCGCACCCTCCGGCCGCGACGCCGGCGAGCCGCTCCCGGACCACCGTCCGTCAGGCGCCGTGCGCCGTCGCTGGTCCGCGGCAGAAGGCGCCCGGTTCGCAATGGGGCAGGTGGTGCGACCGACGAGGGGGGACTGGTGAACAGGCCCGTGGTGTACGACACCGGGACGCTCATCGCGGCCGGGAGGGCGCAACGGACGGTGTGGCACCGCCACCGCGGCTACCTGTTGGCCGGCACCGTGCCCCGGGTCCCCGCAGCCGCTGTGGTCGAGGCCTGGCGGGTCCGGGTCGCCAAGTCCCGGCTCAGCCTGCTGTTGCGCGGCTGCCAGGTGGTGCCGCTGGACCACGCCATGGCCCGGGAGGTCGGGGAGTTGTTGGAGCGGGCTGGGACGGCCGACCCGGTGGACGCCGCGGTGGTGGTGCTCGCCGCTCGACTGCGCGCGGTGGTTCCCACCTCGAACGAGGACGGCCTGCGTCGCCTGCTCGTCCGCCTCGGTCCTGCCGGAGCCACGGTCACCGTCGTCCCCGCCTGAGGGCCCTCCGGGCCGTACCGATCGCACGCACCGTTGGGCGCACCGCGCTCCGGCCGGAGCGTGCTGCCCAAGGCTGGACACCTGCGCTGGGCACCCACGCTGGGGACCGAACATCCCGTCAATGAACATCACCCCCTTAACCACCATTGAGGTGGATACGCCGGAAAATCAACCAAAGCCGGCATTCGGTGCGGTAATTCTTGAGGCCCCCAAATCCGAAGGAAGTGAACCATGCGCACATTCCTGGCGCACACCGCNCGCGTGCTGTGCATCGGCGCCGTGGCCGCCGCGGCGTCCCTGGCCACCCCCGCCTCCGCGCAGACCCCCGTCGACTGCAACGAAACAGCCCTCCGCGACGCCATCACCGCCGCCAACAACGCCGGCGGCGGAAGCCTCTCCCTCCGCCCCGGCTGCACCTACACCCTCACCACACCCCTACCCGACATCACCGGACGCCTGGTCATCGACGCCAACCGATCCACCATCACCCGCGACACCACCGCCCCCTCCTTC
>NZ_KB904723.1 GCF_000380165.1 Wenjunlia vitaminophila DSM 41686 | reverse complement strand
GTTCCACTGACAAGTTCCACTGACAAGTTCCTCGCAGAGCGGTGGCGCGCCGCGAACCGGTAGGGCGCGTCCCCGACGGGGAAATCCGGATACCGGTCCGTCCGCCGGAAACGAACCGGAACCCGGCGCGCGGAAGGCCCCGTCTGCCGGCGGCGGCTGAATGCCGAGACCGTCAACCGTTGCGGTGGTGATCAGCGCTGATAACCGGGGGTGCGTCCGTATCGCGAGGGCATCGCGTTTGCCCCGGCCCCTTGCCTGGGACGCCCACGCTCGGGTCACGGATCGTCGGTGGAACGCTGAGCCCGCCACACGCGCCTGAGGGCTTCCAGCCCGCTCCGAGGGAAGTGTTCACCCCACTCGCACGGAGGCCCTCGAGGCGTTCTGCTGCGGAGCGAAGGGCCCGTGCAGGGCCGCCCAGTGCAGGAGCAGGAGGGTCTTGCCGTCGGTGATGCGTCCGTCGAGGGTCATTGCGAGGGCTTCATCGAAGTCGAGTTCGAGGACTTCGATGTCCTCGCCCTCTTCTTCGACTCCTCCGCCTGCGTCAACCCGGTCGGCCGGGGTGTAGGGGGCAGCGAAGAAGTGGAGGCGCTCGGTGACGGAGCCGGGACTCATGTAGGCGTCGAGCACGTGGGTGAGTGGGCCGAGGAGGATGCCGAGTTCTTCGGCGCCCTCGCGGCGGATCGCGGTGTGCGGGTCGTCCGCGTCGAGCAGCCCGGCCGCCGCTTCGATGAGCATGCCGTCCGGGTGGCCGTTGACGTAGGCCGGATAGCGGAACTGACGGATGAGCAGTACACAGCCGCGTTCGGTGTCGTAGGGCAGGACGACGGCACCGTTGCCGCGGTCGTAGGTCTCACGCTGCAGGGTCTCCCACCGTCCGTCGCGGCGCCGGTAGTCAAAGGTGGTGCGGCGCAGGACGTGCCAGCCCTGGGAGGTGAGCTCGACGTCACGAATCCGGACGTCGGGGTTGCGCTTGAGGTCGCGCCCAGCGAGGTGGAGGCCGGTGCGCCCGCGGTGATCGGGGATGTCAACGCCCGGGCGGCCCGTCATACGGTCCCCTGGAGGGCGCGGTGGGGAATCTCGGAGATGTCGTGGTAGACGGGCAGGCCGCGGCGGAGGGCGGTGGCGACGTCCTGGTCGGCGCCGGCGGATTCGCCCGGCAGGCGCAGCACGGCGTCGCAGTGGGTGAGCAGCCGGTCAGCGGTCGGGTGGAGCACCTGGTCGGCGAGGGGGTCAGCGGGGCCCGCGTCGGCGGATCGAGGGACGGGCAGGGCGATCCACTCGCCGATCACGGGAAGGTGACCGGCCGCGAAGACGGGCCAGGCCGCGGCTTCGAGACGGGTGAGGTTGGCGGCCATGGCCTGCGGGTCGCCGTCGGTGCCGGAGCGGTACGGGCCTGCGATCAGGATGAGCAGAGGCTTGTCGGTCACGGCAGCTAAAGTAACACGCAAAAACGTGCAAGAACGGGAGAGAATAAGAATGCTGGCTGCCGAACGACGCGAGCACCTGCTCGATCTGCTCGCCCGGACGGGAAAGATAGTGGCCAAGGACGTCGCCGCCGACCTGGGCATCTCTGAGGACAGCGTGCGGCGCGACTTGCGGGACCTCGCTGCGGAGGGGCTGTGCCAGCGGGTCTACGGTGGCGCGCTGCCTGTGTCTCCCGCAGTGGTGGACTACGGCGCCCGGCAGGCGGTCGGCCCGGACGGCAAGCGGAAGGTCGCCTCCGTGGCCGCTGCCATGGTGCGGCCGGGCAGCTCTGTGATCCTCGACGGCGGTACCACCGCCCTCGCCGTGGCGCGAGCGCTCCCGAAGGAGCTCGCCTGTACGGTGATCACCCACAGCCCGACGATCGCCACGGCTCTGATCGACCACCCGCGGGCGGAGATCTTCGTGCTCGGGGGGCGTGTCTTCAAGCACTCGGCGGTGACCTGCGGCGCCGCCGCGGTCGAGGCCGCGCAGAACGTTTCCGCCGACCTGTGCCTGCTCGGTGTCACCGGCGTGCACCCCGAGGCCGGACTGACCACGGCGGACGCCGACGAGGCGGCGATGAAACGTGCCCTGTCCGCGCGGGCCGCGGACACCTACGTCCTCGCCTCCTCCGAGAAGATCGGGACGGCATCGCCGTACCGCGTCCTGCCGTGGGAGGACGTCACCGGACTGATCACCGACGCCGATCCCCGCGACATGGTCATCGACCAGCTCAGGGCACTCGGCGTGGAGATCCTCGCGGCTCAGTGAGAGCCCCTGGGAGTCTCGGGCCGGCTGCCCGTTCCCAGAAGATCTGAATTGGTGAGGTGCCTCTGAGCTGGTCCTTGCCAGTTCTGCTGGGACGGCTCGGAAGACGGGTGGCCCAGTGGATCTGAACGGTGATGAGCTTGCTCGTGCGTGGGCTGGGACTGACCCACTCATTCTGTCTGATCGCATAGCTGTGGCCTGGTGTCTTTCAGTTCTGCTGGGAACCATCCCGCAGGGCGTCATGGTCCTCCGGTGTCATTACGAGCATCAGAGACCTTCCCAAGGAGTCGGTCCAGCGGAAGAGGGCGTCGTTGGAGAAGGTGTGGGAGTGGATCTTTTCGCGAAGGGTGGGGACGTTGAGCCGGTGCTCGGCCTCTGTGTAGACGGCGTTGATGGTGCGCCGGTGCTGGCTGAGGCTCGCCCATCGGCGAGGCCCGCGCCGCTGCGAACTTGGCCGCTGATCGTGCGTCGATCCGGTCCAGGGGGCGGCAATCCACCACCAGTCCCCGCCCGTCCTCGAACCGAGCGAAGTAGTCCGGAGCGTGCGAGACCCGCTTGCCCCGCTCGTCCTCCCAGAACAGCCACAACGGCTGCGACAGCAGCCCAGTCACCTGCGGCGTGAAGTCGAGCAGCATCGCGTGATCCCGCTCCAGCCAGGACTCGAACCCCACGTGCCTACTCGTCGTCGACGATCAGTACAACCCAGGGAAATGCTGTTGCCCGCGATATGACGGGAAGTCGCGGACCGGCCGCCCGGCCTCGAACGGCACCGAGACCGCATCCGCCAACGGCAGCCGACGCTCACCCTGGTCATCCCGCCAGCCAACCTCGAAGCCGCCCACTTGCGGCAGCTTCGTCCCCTCCAACGCACCCATGTATGCCACTTTGCAGACCTGCAGGGACTGAGCACCTTGAACGGGACCGAACCCCTGGTCCGGGTGATTACCCAGTCCGGCGCGAACCCCCGTCGCTGGGCCGTGTCTCTTAACTGCTCAGGCGAGGCAAGGGGCTTTCGGGGAGCCTCGTAAGGTGTAGGCATGTGGACGCAGCACACCCAGGCTCTGTGATCACGAGGCATTGAGGGCGATGCCGTAGGGCGTCGCCCTCATTGGCGTGCCTGCTACGTGATCCATCCTCCTTTCGCCGCCCGCACCGAGGCGGCGGGATGCCGGGCCTGTTCTTCTTACGACGGCGGCCTCTGAGAGCGCGTACAGGCACGGTCCCTTTCCTCACCGATGCCAGGAGTGCCTTGTGCCTGCGTTGCTTACCCCTGCCCTCGAACCGTTCCTCGACTCGCTGCGCTGCCCGGTGTGCCGCGCCAGTCTCCGATCCGACCGTGGCTCACTGCGCTGCCCGTCGGGCCACACCTTCGACATCGCCCGTCAGGGCTACGTCAGCCTCCTGACGGGCGCCCGAGCCACCAGCGGTGACGACGCAGCCATGGTTCAGGCCCGAAACCAGTTCTTGTCCACCGGCAGGTACGCCCCTATTCGCCGGACCCTGACCCGTATGACAGCCGACGTCCTGCCTGGTCAAGGCACGGTCGTGGACATCGGATGCGGCACCGGCTACTACCTGGCCGGCGTACTCGATCAACTTCCCGGCGCCCGCGGCCTAGGGCTGGACGCGTCAGTACGCGCCCTGCGCTCGGCGGCCCGAGCCCATCCGCGAGCCGCTGCAGTGAGCTGGGACGTCTTCCGCCCCTTCCCCTTGGTCGACCAGACGGTCGACGTGATGCTGGACGTGTTCGCCCCGCGCAACCCGGCCGAGTTCCACCGAGTGCTCCGTCCGACCGGCCGGTTGATCGTGGTACGCCCCATCGAGCGGCACCTGGCAGAGCTACGGGGCCAGGTCCCCGCGATGGTCGAGATCGATCCGGACAAGGAACAGCGCCTGCACCAGGCATTGGGCCCCTACTTCCAGGCCGCCGGTACCCAGCACGTCGAATACATCGCACCCCTGACCAGGCAAGAAGCCATCGACCTGGTGGGGATGACACCGAGCGCACGCCACCTGACCCACGCGGCCCTGAGCGGTCACGGCCCCCTACCTGACCAGGTCACCGTCTCCGTGCTGGCCACCTCCTACCAGCCTCGGTGACCGCGAGCACCGGTGGTCCGGGACAGGCATGCAGCCCGCGGATACATATACTGGATATTGCTCTTGAATAAAGGAGTCCAGTATGAGCGTGACAACGATCGACCTTGATGACGATGCGCTGGAGAAGGCCATGCGTGTCGCCGGTGGTGGCACCAAGAAAGACGTGGTCAATGCCGCCCTTCGCGAATACGCCGAACGCCATGAGCGGGCCGCGCTCGTAGCCAAGCACTTCCACGCCGCACAGCAGTGGGACTACGAGGGCTGGCAGCGGCGCCGCGTCGAGGACAAGCAGGGTGGCGTGTGATCCACTACCTGCTCGACTCCTCGGGTCTGTGGCGCCTCCTGCGCGAGGAGCAGTTGAGGGACGCGTGGCTGGAAACCACCACCCTCAGGGCCATCGGGTCGTGCGCTGCCCAGCGGGCCGAGTTCCGGCGTTCAGCGCGCAACGCAGTGGAGTACGAGGCCATGGGGGAGATGTTCACGGATCTGTACCCTGACGTACCTCTCCCGAAGAGGTTGTGGGACTGGGTCGACACAGCCCAGTACGCGCTCGCCGAGAGGGGGGCCCTCGGTGCGGCCGGGCCGCTCGACCTGATGATCTGTGCGACCGCCGTGCATCATGGACTGGTTGTGCTGCACGACGACGCTGATTTCGTCACCGTGGCACGCTTCCTGCCCGACGTCAGCGAGCGGAATGTGCGTAACGTTCCGGGTCTCTAGCATCCTCGGCCGTCGTGGACGCGCGAGTACACCGGATCCCCGCCTCAGCACCCACCCGGGCCGAGCCGGCAGCACCGATGCGCAGATGAGGCGAAGATCCCGACCGATCATGAAGATCGGCGGGATCTGGTCAACTGCTCCCCGAGCGAACTCAAGAACAGTCGACCGCTGGCAGCCGCACGTCAGGTGCTGGACATCGGCTGTGGAACAGGTGTGTTCGCGCTTCTGTTGGCTGAACGCGGGATCGACGTCGTCGGCGTCGATCCCGCCCAGGCGTCCATCGACGTGGCCCGAGCCAAGCCGGGCAGCGAGCGAGTGCGCTGGATCTGTGGCGATGCCACGGCACTCCCGCCGTTGCGGGTCGACCTGGCAACCATGACCGCGAACGCCGCCCAGCAGATCCTCGATCCGCAGGCATGGCGCGAGACCCTGCGCGGCGCATACCAAGCACTACGGCCCGGCGGCCGTCTGGTGTTCGAGACCCGCGACCCAGCCAGACGCGCCTGGGAGGGGTGGAACCGCGAAGCCTCATATCGCGTGACGGAGATCCCGGATGCTGGCGCCGTCGAAAGCTGGGTCCAGGTAATCGAGGTGAGCGAGCCGCTGGTGACGTTCCGCTGGACCTACGTGTTCGCTGCTGACGGGCAGGTGCTCACGTCGGACTCCACCTTGCGCTTCCGTGAGCGGCAGGAGGTCGAGACGGAGCTGATCGCACAGGGCTATGAGGTGGAGGACGTTCGCGATGCGCCCGACAGACCGGGCAAGGAGTTCGTCTTCGTCGCGCGACGCCCGTAGGCCGACTCACAGAAGCCTCGCCGCGCAGATTGATCGGGACTCGATCACTTCGCCGAACAGATCCAGCGGGAAACCTCACAAGCACTGGGAACGGACACCGGCAGGGCGTTCCCGGTCCACGGCCACCCTGTGCGGTGCGACACGGTTGCAAGCAATCCGCTTGCAATAGTTAGCAGCGGTGGTCATCATCGAGACATGGCCTCACTCAACGTCGGATCGCTCGGCGAGTACATCCGGGAGCAGCGCCGCAACGCGCAGTACAGCCTGCGGCAGCTCGCCGATGCCGCGGGGGTGTCCAATCCGTACCTGAGCCAGATCGAGCGGGGGCTGCGCAAGCCCAGCGCGGAGATCCTCCAGCAGATCGCCAAGGCGCTGCGGATCTCCGCGGAGAGCCTGTACGTGCAGGCCGGCATCCTGGACGAACGGGACCGGGACGGTCTCGAGGTGCACCACGCGATCCTCACCGATCCGACGATCAACGAGCGGCAGAAGCAGGTGCTGCTCCAGATCTACGACTCGTTCCGCAAGGAGAACGGGGTTGTGGACGGTGCCGCCGCGCCCGGTGGGGCCGGCGGGGTCGATCCGGGCACACGGGACCACCAGCCGCGGGAGGCGGCGGACCCGGTGGCCGAGCCGGACGACGCCGCGGCCGAGCCGGCAGAGCCGGCAGAGCCGGCCGGGGCGCCGGTGGCGCGGGCGGCTGCGAAGACCGCGAAGAAGGTGGTCAGACGGGTCGCGGGGCGTGGGGTGCGGGCGTCGCGGGCTACCGGGGACGCCGCTGACGACGCGCCCGGTGGCGCCGCTGAGGACGCCAGCCAGGCCACCGGAGACGCCAGCCGGACTCCCGCCGAGGACGCCGGTGGCGACGCGGCGCCCGAGGCGGCCCCGGCCTGACCCACTGCTCGCCGCCGGACCCCGCCGACCGCGCTCCCGCCTGTTTCCGGACCACCCAACAACTCACGGAGGTACCCCCATGGCCATCAGTGAAGACCTGCGCAAGACCCTGACCGACCCGACGCCGCTGTACGCCGTCGCCGGCACCGCGGACCTCGCGGTGGAGAAGCTGCGCGCGATGCCCGCCCTGATCGAGAAGGCGCGGAGCGAGGCGCCGGAACGCATCCAGGCGCTGCGGGAGAACACCGCTCCGGCGAAGGTCACTGAGCGGGCCAAGGACGCGCAGGCGAAGTTCGAGGAGGTCGTCTCGTCGCTGGACGTCCGGCAGTTCCGCGACGCCGCCCAGGGATTCGCGCTCCGGCAGGTGGGGCGGGCCTTCGAGGCGGCGGTGGAAGCCCGGGAGACCTATGACGAGCTGGCCGAGCGCGGTCGCGGGGTGGTGAACCAACTGCGCGGCGAGGCGGCCGAGGGGGTCGAGAACGTCGCGGTGGCCATCGAGCCGGAGGCCCCGTCGAAGGCGGCCCCGCGGCCGGCCGGCGGGGCCGCGGCGAAGAACGAGGGCACCGTTGCGGACAGGGTCGTTCCGGACAAGGCCGCGCTGGACAAGGCCACGGAGGGTGAGGCCGTCGAGGGCGCCAAGCCGCAGCGCCGGACGTCGCGGTCCGCCGCTGGCGGCAGCGCCGCCAGGACGACCGCGGCCAGGACCGCGGCGAAGACCTCCACGGCGAAGACCTCCACAGCGAGGACGTCGGCGGCCAGGACCGCGGCGGCCAGGGGCAGGGCCGCGGCGGAGAAGGTCGAGGAGGCCGAGAAGGCGGAGAAGAGGACGGCGAGGAAGGTCTCGTCCCGCCGGCCCAGCCAGCGCAAGCCCGCGTCGGGCGGCTCGGACCAGTGACGACCGGCGCCGGAGGGCGGCGGTGACGGCGGGCCGGGGCACGTGCACGTGCCCCGGCCCGTTGCACCGGTACGGTGGGGACAGTCCCTGTCCGGCATTGGAGGAGTCTCGATGACGTGGAGCCTGGCCCAGGGGGACGCGGCGCTGCGGTTCGACGAAGCGCTGTACGTGGTCGGTTTCGTGCTGTTCCTGTTCAAGCTGTTCACGCTCATCGACGCGTCGGCGCGCCGGAAGGACGCCTTCGTCGCGGCGGACAAGCAGACCAAGCCGTTCTGGTTGATCATCCTCGGCCTGTTCACCGCGGCCGACGGGATCTTCGCGGCGCTGTACAACGGCTTCGACCCGCTGGGCATCCTGCCGATCATCGGCCTGATCGCCGCCATCGTCTACGTGGTTGACGTGCGGCCGGCGCTGAAGCAGGTCACGGGTGGTCGCAAGGGCGGCAGGGGACCCTCCGGCCGTTGGTGACGGGCGCCTTGTGCCGGCCGGGGGCCCGCCGGATCAGGGGTGCGTGCCCGCCGCGGCCGGGCCCGGCCGGTCCAGCAGCACCGCGGCCACGTCGTCGGTGAGTCCGCCGCCGTTGAGGCGTTCCACCTCGGTCAGTGCCGCGTCCAGCAGATCCTGCCCGGTCAGCCCCGACTCGAGCCGGGCCGCGATCAGTTCGGTCAGGCCCTCCTGCCCCAGCCGTTGCGAGCCCTCGCCGATCCTGCCCTCGATCAGCCCGTCGGTGTAGAGCAGCAGGCTCCACCGGTCACCGAGCACGATGTCCTGGCGGGGCCAGTTCCCCCCGGGCAGCAGCCCCAGCGCGGGCCCGCCCTCCTCGTGCGGCAACGGCTCCGGCCGGCCGGCTCCGCAGGTGACCAGGGGCACCGGGTGCCCCGCCAGGTACAGGTCCGCCCGCGTGCCGTCCGGAGCGATGTCCACCGCGCACAGGGTGGCGAATATCTCGTCGTCCGGGCGCTCGGCGACCAGCACCTGCTCCAGGGTGCGCAGCAACGCCGCACCGCTCAGACCGGCGAAGGTCAACGCACGCCAGGCGATGCGCAGCTCCACGCCGAGTGCGGCCTCGTCGGGACCGTGCCCGCAGACGTCCCCGATCATGGCGTGCACCGTGCCGTCGGGGGAGCGCACCGCGTCGTAGAAGTCCCCGCCGAGCAGGGCGCGGCTGCGCCCGGGCCGGTAACGGGAGGCGAAGTGGAGCCCGGAGCCCTGGAGCAGCGGGTTGGGCAGCAGTCCGCGTTCCAGACGGGCGTTCTCCTGGGTGCGCAGCCGGGACTCGGCGAGTTGGCGCTGGGAGATGTCGGCCCGTTTGCGTTCCACGGCGTACCGGATGGCCCGGCTCAGCCAGGTGCCGCCGAGTTCAGCGCGCATCAGGTAGTCCTGGGCCCCGACCCGCACCGCCTCGGCGCCGCGGCCGGTGTCGGCCTCGCTGGTGACGCCGAGCACGGCGGTGCGGGGCGCCATCAGCAGCACCTGCCGCAGGGTCTGGAGTTCCTGTCCCGCGGGGAGGTCCAGGTCGAGCAGGATGCAGTGGACGTCGTCGGTGAACAGCCGCTCGACCTCGGTGAGGTTGCGGGCCCGACGGATCCTGGCCCTGGTGCCGGCGGCGGCCAGGGTGCGTTCCACGGTGAGCGCGTCACCCGGGTCGTCAGCCACCACCAGCAGCGTCAACTGCTCGGCGGTGGCGGTCGCCGGGATGGCGCGGTCAGCCGCGGTGTCCTGGCGCTGTCTGGGCACCGCCGCCCACGGGTCCTGCTCTCCGGGATCCTGCGGGGGTGCATGGGCACACCGCACAGGCCCGGACCGTCCGGGTTCGGACATTACGCATTTCCTTCCCTCCCCCCGAGGGCACGCGGGGAACGATAGCCTCCCCGGCCGGAATGGTGGACGAGACCGGCTGAACCTGGCCGCTGGCATATGCCTTGGCAGGCTGGGACAAACGGCGCTCTCCTGAGGGAAACCACACCTCATCGGCATGACGAACGTCACGTTGACCCCGAGCGCCACACGACTCCGAACGGAGCGCGGGCGGCGACGATCGGGGTCACAGCCGGGCAGGTGACCCGGGCGTTCCGGCACGCCGGAGCCGGTGGCCTGGATCGGCCACCGGCTCCGGGACGGGGCTGGTCGGGGGGTTCAGGTGCCTTGCGGGACCGAGGGCTGCTGGTCAGCCCCGGGCCGGCGGGGGCACGACGGGTTCACCGCTCAGGGCAGGGTCCATTTCTGGTTGGGTCCTGTGTGGCAGGTCCACAGGTGGACGCGGGTGCCGTCGTTCCAGGTGGAGCCTTCGGCGTCGAGGCAT
>NZ_KB904722.1 GCF_000380165.1 Wenjunlia vitaminophila DSM 41686 | reverse complement strand
CCCGCAGCCGCCGCTCGGAGTCCTCGATCTTCACGACCTCGCCGCTGAGGGTGGTGCCCCGGGGGAAGGACGACACCACCGAGGGCACCAGCCAGTCAGTGGGCCCGTCGAGCAGGGCCTTCACCGCGGACGTGACCGGCTCCACCCGCTGCCGCAGGTACACCGGGTCGGGAACGAGGATGTTCGGACCCTGGTCCGGGCCGGGAGCGGCGTAGTAGTACATGTTGACCGAGTCGTACATCCGCTCGAAGTCGGCCTTGCCCAGTACCAACCCGTCGGGCAGTTCGTCGATGCGCCACTGGCTCTTCTCCTTGATCAGGGAGAAGGCCACGTTGTGTTCGCCCTGGCGTGCCCGGTAGGTGTGGTGCCGGTCCACCCAGGCGGCGCGCTGCCCTGCGAGATCGACCTCGGTGCGACTGCCGAGGTGCTCCTGCCGCCGGGCCGGGGACACCAGCGTCGGGCTGCTGGCCAGCACGGTGATCCCGGCCCCCGGGTCCCACTCCCGGCGCTGCTTCTTGGTCAGGTAGAGCCGGGCGGTGTCGAAGTCGCCCTCGTCGCTGGTGATCGCCTCCAGGAAGCCGCGGACCACCTGGATCGCCGAGTCGCCCTTCTCCGGCCGGGCACCGAAGACCCGCACCTGGGAGTCGGACTCGGTGCGCGGTGGCTCACTGACCTCGTCCACCGAGCCGCTGCTCGGCATCGACGCGCACCCGGACAGCAGCACGAGCGCCGCCAGCGGCAGTGCGGCGACGGCGCGCCGAAGGTCACCGCGCATGGTGTCCGTCCTCCTGGTGATCGACTCGTCCCCGCCCGCCTGCCGCGCGGTCCGTCACGCGCGGCTCACTCATGGTCGCCCGCGCGTCCCGGAACGCCCGGTTCCTCCCGTTGCGGCCCGCCATCCGGCGCCCCGCCTTCCGGGTGCCGTTCCGGCGGTGCCGCGGAGACGGCCGTCGTGGCAGTCCTGCCGACGACCCGGCTCACCGTCGCCCCGTCGCCGTGGTCCTTGCCCGGGAGCGTCGCCGGGCCGACCGCCGGGGGCGGGCAGCCGGACCGCGGCGGCACCGGCAGCGCCCCGGAACCCTGCTGCCGCGGCACCGTGTGTACCGCCCGGGCCCCGTTCGACGGCGCCGCGTCGGGCTGCGGTCCCGTCACTCCCCCGGAGCGGGCCCTGCGGGAGTCCGCCGGCTCCAACGGCAGTGGCGAGCCGGTCAGCGCGGACCCGGCACTGACCGGCAGGGTCAGCCGGAACTGCGATCCGCCACCGGGCTCGCCCCACGCCTGGAGCCACCCGCCGTGCAGCCGCGCGTCCTCCAGCGCGATGGACAGCCCGAGGCCGGTGCCCCCGGTGGTGCGCGCCCGGGCCGGGTCGCCGCGCCAGAACCTGTTGAACACCCGGGAGGCCTCCCCCGGCTTGAGGCCCACCCCGTAGTCCCGCACCGCGACGGCCACCGCCGAGTTGTCCTGCGCCACGGCGAGGCGCACCACCACGTCCCGTCCCTCGCCGTGCTCCACCGCGTTGACCACCAGGTTCCGCAGCACCCGTTCCACCCTGCGGGGATCGGCCTCGGCGATCACCGGCAGCTCGGCCCCCTCGACCACCAGGGCGCTGCCCTTCCGCTCGGCCAGGGGTTCGGCGGCCTCGAGCACCCGGTGCACCACGTCACGCAGGTCCACCGGCTCGGCGTCCAGGGCGGCCGCCCTGGCGTCGAAACGACTGATCTCCAGCAGGTCGGACAGGAGCGACTCGAACCGGTCGAGCTGGGTGCCGAGCAGTTCCGCGGAGCGCTTGGTCACCGGGTCGAAGTCCTCCCGCGCGTCGTGCAGCACGTCGGCTGCCATCCGCACGGTGGTCAGCGGGGTGCGCAGCTCGTGCGAGACGTCGGAGACGAAACGGCGCTGCATCCGGGAGAGCTCCTCGAGCTGGAGGATCTTGGTCTGGAGGTTCTGCGCCATCTTGTTGAACGACTGTCCCAGCCGGGCGATGTCGTCCTCCCCGGTGACCTTCATCCGCTCCTGGAGGCGGCCGGCGGCCAGCCGCTCGGAGATCCGCGCCGCCATCCGCACCGGCGTCACGACCTGCCGCACCACCAGCCAGGCGATCGCGCCGAGCAGGACGACGACGAACACCCCGGCGGTGGCCAGCGTGCCCTTGACCAGGTTGAGCGTGTCCTCCTCCTGGGTGAAGGGGAAGAGGTAGTAGAGCTGGTACGGATTGTTGTTGGCGTCGCTGAGGCGCTTGCCGATGACCAGCGCCGGCTCACGCTCGGAGCTGCCGTCCCTGACGATCTCGGTGTACTGCTCGAAGACGCCCGGTCCCTCCCGGTCCAGGGTGGCCCGCAGCTCCGCCGGGATGCTCCGGTCCGGATCGACGTTCCCGGTGGTCCGTGGGCTGCGCGTGCCGGGGCTCACCTCGACGAACGGCGCCGGGTAGTCGGAGCCGAGCGCCACCACCGCGTACAGCCCCTGGCCGCCGCTGGCCAACTGCTCCACCAGGTCGTTGAGCCAGGCTCCGGAGTCGACCCGGCCGTCCTCGGTCGCACCGGCGGTCCCCGCACCGGCCTGCACACGCGCCTTCTGCGGCGCCAGGGCACGGTCCTGCGCAGCCGTGAACCCCCCCAGCGCCTGTGACTGCGCGGACTGGCGCTTGGCCTCGAGCAGCCCGTTGCGCACCTGTCCGATCACCACGACGCCGAGCAGCAGCACCACGCCCAACGACAGCAGCAACGTGGTCGCGACCACCCGGAGCTGGATGGAACGCCGGTAGGCGCTCACCGCCGCGCGCACCGGCCGGCGGGCGTGCCGGACCAGCAGGCGCAGCAGCGGCAGCGTCGCCCGTGACGACTCCACGAAGCGGGTCCGCCACAGCTCCCAGCCCCGTACTGCCCCGCGCTCCCGCGAGCGGGGCTCGTGCCCGCTCACCTCAGCCTGGTCCCGCCTTGTACCCGACACCCCGCACCGTGACCACGATCTCCGGGCGCTCCGGGTCCCTCTCCACCTTGGAGCGCAGCCGCTGCACGTGGACGTTGACCAGGCGGGTGTCCGCCGCGTGCCGGTACCCCCAGACCTGCTCCAGCAGCACCTCCCGGGTGAACACCTGCCACGGCTTGCGGGCCAGCGCGACCAGCAGGTCGAACTCCAGCGGCGTCAGCGCAATGGTCTGTCCGTCACGCTTCACCGAGTGCCCTGCGACGTCGATGACCAGGTCACCGATGGTGAGCTGCTCCGGCGTGGGTTCCTCGGCACGCCGGAGCCGGGCCCTGACCCGGGCCACCAGCTCCTTGGGCTTGAACGGCTTGATGACGTAGTCATCGGCGCCGGACTCCAGGCCCACCACCACGTCCACCGTGTCGCTCTTGGCGGTGAGCATCACGATCGGCACCCCAGACTCGGCGCGGATCTGCCGGCAGACGTCGATGCCGTCCCGACCCGGGAGCATCAGGTCCAGCAGCACCAGGTCCGGCTTGGTCTCCCGGAAGGCGGACAGGGCCTTGTCACCGTCGGCGACGAACGACGGCTCGAACCCCTCACTCTTCAGCACGATGCCGAGCATCTCGGCCAGCGCAGGGTCGTCATCGACGACCAGGACGCGTCCTTTCATAATCTCTATGGTCTCATTACCGGATCGTGACCTGCGACACAGGCCGCAAGCGATTCCCTACGCACCGAGGAAACCGCGCCCCTTTCGTCCGCGTCCACGGCATTCTCCCCTGGCGGGGCAGGGAACGACGCCCGGCGGAGCCGCGCCAGGCACGGCCAGTGACACCGTGCACCCACCGGGTACGCGGAGCCGCGACCGACGTCGACGACGCTCCCGATGCGGCATCGAATCGCACGATTGTGCGACGTGTGGGCGGGCAGGGCCCCGGCCCGCCCCGACGACCACCCGGCCCCAACAGCGCGGGCCACCGGTACCGCCGCCCCCTCCCGGAAGCTCCGGCGCAGCAGTCGGTTACCGGGGAGCGCGGCCATGACACCATGGGCGCGACGGCGTCAACAGACGCGCCGACCCCGAAGGAGCAGCAGCGATGACCGACAATCCGGGCTGGGCCTCGCCCTCCCCGTCGCCCGACGACGCCCCGGACCCTGCTGCGCCCCAGACATCCGGCTCCTCGGACACCGCACCAGACCAGGCCGGCACGGCGGGACCCGGCGGTCCCGACGAGAGCTCGATGTCGAAGTGGTCCAAGCAGCAGCCCCCGCGGGCCGACTGGACCGCCCCCGGACGGGGACCCGGCAGCGGGGCCCCGAGCGGCGGCACTCCACCACCGCCCGGCTGGGGCGCCGGCCCCCAACCGGGCCGCCCGCCCGGCTGGGGCCCCGGTGCCCCAGGCCCCGGCGGCCCGCCCGGCGCCTGGGGACAACCGGGCTGGGGAGCCCCCGGACAGTTCACCCCGAACTGGGGTCAGCCCCCGGCGGCCAAACCCGGAGTGATTCCGCTCCGCCCCCTGGGCGTGGGCGAGATCCTGGACGGCGCCGTCTCCACCATGCGCGCCCACTGGCGCACGGTGCTCGGGGTGTCCCTGGTCGTCGCGGTGATCACCCAGGCCGTCAGCACCCTGATCACCTGGGTCATGCTCAACGGCATCGACGACGACCTGGACCGGCTCCAGGACGACCCCGACCCGTCGTTCAGCGAGACCATGGACGTCTTCGGCGGCATGGCAGCCGGCGTCGGCACCGTCCAGTTGATCAGCCTGCTCGGCACCATCGTGGTGCAGGGCACGCTGACCATGGTCGTCAGTCGGTCAGTGCTGGGCCGCCCGGTCACCACCCGCGACGCCTGGGACGACGCCAAACCCCGGCTGCTGCGCCTGCTCGGCTTCACCCTGCTGATGCCGCTGATCCTGTCCGGGGTGTTCGTCGTCGCCCTGCTCCCCGGCCTGCTCGCGCTGCTGGTCACCTCCGAGGCGCTGGCCATCACCCTGTTCGTCCTCGGTGGCATCGCCGGCGTGTGCGTGGCGGTGTGGCTGTGGGTCCGCTTCAGCCTCGCCCCGCCAGCCCTGATGCTGGAGCGGCAGACCGTGCTCAAGGCCATGGCCCGATCGGCCAAGCTGGTCCGCGGCTCCTGGTGGCGGGTCTTCGGGATCATGCTGCTGACCTTCATCATCATGCTGGTCGTCTCCAGCATCGTGCAGACCCCGTTCTCCCTCGCCTCCCTCGCGGTCGACGGCGAATCGGTGGGCAGCCTGTTCAGCGGGGACGGCACCGGGGAACTCAGCCTGGGCTCACTGACCGTCACCGGTATCGGCGCGGCGCTCGGGATGACCCTGACCTTCCCGATCAGCGCCGGTGTCACCGCGCTGCTCTACATCGACCAGCGCATCCGACGCGAGGCCCTCGACCTGGAACTGGGCCGCGCCGCCAACCTCCCCGGCTACGGCGGCACCGGTCCGACCCAGCCTCCGAGCGACGCCCCCGTCCCGGGGGACCTGACACGGTGACCACGGGGCTGGCCGCCCTCGCCCCCGGGGAGGACGTACCGGTCACCATCCCCCGGGACCCCGCCCGCGAGGCCGCACGACGGGAGCTGTCGGAGCCCGTCTACCACCAGGACGACCCCAACCTCATCCAGCGCGGCATCGACTGGATCTGGGACACCATCGGCGACCTGCTCTCCGCCACCTCCGGCGCGGCCCCGGGGGGCTGGGTCGGCATCGCCGTCATCGTCCTTGTGGTGCTCCTGGCCGCTCTCGCCCTGCGGCTGCGCCTGGGCAGGCTGCGCACCCCAACCGGCGGTGAACGGGCCCTGTTCGACGAACGGCCGCTGACCGCCGCCGAACACCGGGCCGCCGCGGAACGCCACTCCGCCGCCCAGCACTGGGACGCCGCGGTGCGCGAACGGATGCGCGCCCTCGTCCGCGGCCTGGAGGAACGCACCCTGCTCGACCCACGGCCGGGGCGCACCGCGGACGAGGCCGCGACCGCGGCGGGCCGCGTCCTGCCCGAGCACGCCGCCCGCCTGCGGGCCGCCGCCCGGGCCTTCGACGACGTCTGTTACGGCGGGCGCCACGCCGGTCCCGACACGTACCAGCACCTCCGCGACCTCGACGTCGACGTGGAGAACACCAAGCCCCTCCTGCCCTCCGCACCCGGCGGTGCGGTGCGGTGAGCAGCACGCCCGGGGCCGCCCCGCAGCACCCCGCCCCGCAGCAAGCTCCCCCGGGACCGGCTCGCCCCGCACCCGGGGGGCCGGGCACCGCAGCCCCGGACACCTCGCTGGCCCCGACCGTCCGCCAGCTCTGGGCCAGGTCCCGGGGCATCCTCGTGGCGCTGCTGATCCTCCTCGTCTTCGGGTTCTCCTACGCCGTCTTCCGGTCCGGCGAGCACCACGGCCAGCTCGACCCCCGCTCACCCGACCGCTACGGCAGCCGGGCCGTGGCGCAACTCCTGGAGGACCACGGGGTCACCGTGGACGTGGTCACCACGACCGCCGACGCCGCTGCGGCGACCGGCCCCGACTCCACCCTGCTGGTCACCGACCCCGACATGCTCGACCGCCGCCAGCTCGGCGTCATCCACCAGGCCGCCGCGGACAGCGGTGGCCGGACCGTGCTGATCGCCCCGGGCCCCACCGCGGTCAGCACCCTGCTCCCGGGGGTTGACGCCACCGCCACAGCCGGCGTGGACGACCTCGCGCCCGCCTGCGACCTGCCGGAAGCCCGCAGGGCCGGCGACGCCCACCTCGGCGGCCTGCTCTACCGGCACCCGGGCGTCCCCGGTGCCACCTCGTGCTATCCCGTGCAGGGCCTCCCCTCACTGCTGCGCGTGCCCGACACCACCGGCCAGGGCGACACCGTCGTCCTCGGCACCCCCGACCCCTTCCACAACCACCGCCTCGACGACGAGGGAAACGCCTCGCTCGCCCTGCAACTCCTCGGTAGCCGCCCCCACCTCGTGTGGTACCTCCCCTCGCTCAGCGACGACTCGGTCGGCGAACCGGAGCGCCAGGACTTCTCCGACCTCCTGCCGAGCGGCTGGCGCTGGGGCGCCTGGCAACTCGCCGTCGCCGCCGTCGTCACCGCCCTGTGGCGTGCCCGCCGACTCGGCCCCGTCGTCACCGAACCACTGCCGGTCGCGGTCCGCGCCGCCGAGGCCACCGAGGGCCGCGCCCGCCTCTACCGCAGGGCCAACGCCCGCGCCCGCGCGGCCGAAGCACTCCGCCAGGCCACCCGTGCCCGGCTGGCGCCACTGGTCGGCGTGGAACCCTCCCGGGCCCAGGAACCCGACATCCTGCTCGCCGCCCTGACTGCCCACGTGGAGGCCCCGGCCCCACAAGTACGCTCCCTCCTGTACGGCCCGGCCCCCGAGGACGACTCCGCACTGGTCCGTCTCGCCGACGACCTCGACGCCCTCGAGGCTTCCCTACACGATTGGCAGGTACGCAGCCCGTGACCGCCCCCACCGCCGAGAGCGCCCGCGCCTCCCTCGAGGCCGTGCGCACCGAGATCGCCAAGGCTGTGGTCGGCCAGGACCCCGCCGTCACCGGCCTGGTCGTCGCGCTGCTCTGCCGCGGCCACGTACTCCTCGAGGGTGTACCCGGGGTCGCCAAGACCCTGCTGGTGCGCGCCTTGGCGTCCACGCTCCGGCTGGAGACCAAGCGGGTGCAGTTCACCCCGGACCTGATGCCGGGTGACGTCACCGGTTCCCTGGTCTACGACGCCCGTACCGCCGAGTTCTCCTTCCAGCCCGGCCCGGTGTTCACCAACCTCCTGCTCGCCGACGAGATCAACCGCACCCCGCCCAAGACCCAGGCGTCCCTGCTGGAAGCCATGGAGGAACGGCAGGTCTCCGTGGACGGCGTCCCTCGCCCGCTCCCCGAACCGTTCCTCGTCGCCGCCACCCAGAACCCCGTCGAGTACGAAGGCACCTATCCACTGCCGGAAGCACAACTCGACCGCTTCCTGCTGAAGCTGCTCCTCCCGTTGCCGGCCCGCGACGACGAGATCCGTGTCCTGACCCGGCACGCCGAGGGGTTCAACCCGAGGGACCTGGACGCCGCCGGGGTCAGACCCGTTGCCGGGCCCGCCGACCTCGACGCTGCCCGCGCCGCCGTCGCCGGGGTCACCGTCGCCCCCGAGATCATCGGTTACGTGGTGGACCTGTGCCGCGCCACCCGTGCTTCCCCCTCCCTCACTCTCGGTGTGTCTCCCCGGGGGGCCACCGCGCTGCTCGCCACCTCGAGGGCCTGGGCGTGGCTCACCGGACGGGACTACGTCACCCCCGACGACGTCAAGGCACTGGCCCTGCCCACGCTGCGCCACCGCGTTCAGCTACGCCCAGAGGCCGAAATGGAGGGCGTCACCACCGACTCCGTGATCACCTCGATCCTCTCCCACCTCCCGGTCCCCCGCTGATCCGCCATGGCCATCACTGGACGCACCGCCGCGCTCGCCGCGCTCGGCGCCCTGCTGGTCGGGCTGCTGATGCCCCGTTGGTTGGGAGTGTTGGTGGTTGCGGCGGTCCTGCTGGCCGGAATCCTCCTGGACCTGGCCCTGGCCGCGGCCGTGCGCCCCCTACGGCTGGACCGCACCGGCGACACCACGATCCGCCTCGGCGAGCAGGCCACGGTCAACCTCACCATCACCAACCCGGGCCGACTCCCGCTGCGCGCCCTGGTCCGTGACGCCTGGCCACCCAGTAGCTGGGCACCCGGCACCGAGGTCACGGCGTCCCGGCACCGGCTCACCGTTCCCGCCGGCGAACGACGTCGGCTCACCACCGTGCTCCGGCCCACCCGCCGGGGGGAGCGCCAGGCCCACACCGTCACCATCCGCTCGCTGGGCCCGCTGGGGCTCGCCGCACGGCAGGGCTCCCACCGGGTGCCCTGGACGGTGCGTGTCCTGCCACCGTTCACCAGCCGAAAACACCTCCCGTCCAGACTCGCCCGCCTCAGGGAGCTCGACGGCCGCACGTCGATGCTGCTCCGGGGCCAGGGCACCGAGTTCGACTCGCTGCGCGAGTACATCCCCGGCGACGACACCCGCTCCATCGACTGGCGGGCCACCGCCCGCCGCTCCGCCGTCGCCGTGCGCACCTGGCGTCCCGAGCGTGACCGACACATCCTCATCGTCCTGGACACCGGCCGGACCTCCGCCGGCCGGGTGGGTGACGCCCCACGGCTCGACGCGGCGCTGGACGCCGCTCTCCTGCTCGCCGCGCTCGCCTCCAGGGCCGGCGACCGTGTGGACCTCCTCGCCTATGACCGTCGTGTACGCGCCTCCGTCCAGGGCCGCACCGCCGCCGACCTGCTGCCGTCACTGGTCAACGCCATGGCCCGACTCGAACCACAACTGGTGGAGTCCGACGCCCGCGGGCTGGTCGCCGGGGTCCTGCAACGTGCTCCGCGCCGCTCTCTCGTTGTGCTGTTGACCGGACTGGACGCCGCCCCGGTCGAGGAAGGGCTGCTTCCTGTCCTACCCCTGCTCACCCACCGGCACGAGGTGCTCGTCGCCTCCGTCGCCGATCCGCGTCTCGACGAGATGGCCCGGGCCCGCGGGAACCTGGACGCCATCTATGAGGCCGCCGCCGCGGAACAGAGCCGGACCGAACGCCGGCACACGGCCCAACGCCTCGCCCGTCACGGCGTCACCGTCGTCGACGCACCACCGGCCACACTGCCCCCCGCGCTGGCGGATGCCTACCTTGCGCTCAAAGCTAGCGGACGCCTCTGACAACGTTGCGTACGCGGCCTATGACCTGGGGTTATCGACAGTCGAGGAGAAGGGGTCGCCACTCAACGGCCAGCCGGCGGGGCGCTCGGCCCGTGTGCCTCCACCCGGCGGGGCCTTCCTCGGGCCCGCGTCCGACGGCCCAGCCGTCACCGACCGTCCTCAGCGGGCGAGCAGTTCCAGCTCGAGTTCCTCGCGGCCGGGCTGGTGCCTCGCTGGCACGCGGGCCCCGCTGGCGGTGAACCCGAGCCGTGCGTAGAAGGCTCGGGCCCTGGGGTTGTCCTCGTGGACGTGCAGCCGCACCCGGCGAGCCTTCCAGTTCTCCCAGCACCAGGAGATCGCCGAGCGCATCAGGGGCTCCGCTGGCCCGCTCCTGCCGCGGTACCGCGGCAGGACGTACACCCCGACGAGCTCCGCCTCGGGTTCTCGCCCAGGCTCCCTCTCCTCCAGGGCGGTCACCATGCCGAGCCAGCGCCCGCCTTCCGCACCGACGGCCACGAAGGTGACGGCGTTCTCGCCCAGCTCGCTGACGCGCGCCCGACTCCGCCACTCGGCCTCGGCGAGGGCGAGGGCTTCTGCGTGGGTCGAAGTGAAGGCGATCAGGGCGAGGGGGTCGCTCAACGCCCGCAGCCGTAGGTCCCGCAGCGCCTCCCAGTCCGCGGCGGCTACCCTGCGAATGTCATAGTCCATACGTCATCGTGGCAACGACTGTTGCCGCAGCGCAACAAAAAAAGAGGGTTTTGGTTCCCTCGGGCATACACCCAAGAAAACCAAAACCCTCTTTCAAAATTTGTCCGGCGGCGTCCTACTCTCCCACAAGGTCCCCCTCGCAGTACCATCGGCGCAGTAAGGCTTAGCTACCGGATTCGGAATGTAACCGGGCGTTTCCCTCACGCAATAACCACCGAAACACACACAGACACACAACCAACACACACCCCACAAAAGGGGAACCGGTCT
>NZ_KB904721.1 GCF_000380165.1 Wenjunlia vitaminophila DSM 41686 | reverse complement strand
CGCCCCGGTCGCCCCGGTCGCCCCGGTCGCCCCGGGGGCCGGGGCGGGCACCGGGCTGCCGCGGGCCGGCGCCGTCGGCGCGTTCCACCTCGTCGTCCAGGCGCAGCGTCAGTGAGATGCGCTTGCGCGGCACGTCCACGTCCAGCACCTTCACCCGGACGATGTCGCCGGGCTTCACCACCTCGCGCGGGTCCTTGACGAACGACCGGGACATCGCCGAGACGTGCACGAGACCGTCCTGGTGGACCCCGACGTCGACGAACGCGCCGAACGCGGCGACATTGGTGACCACGCCCTCGAGGAGCATCCCGGGCTGGAGGTCGCCGATGGTGTCCACGCCCTCCTTGAACGTCGCGGTGGCGAACGCCGGCCGTGGGTCGCGTCCGGGCTTCTCCAGCTCCCGAAGGATGTCGGTGACCGTCGGCAGGCCGAACGTGTCGTCCACGAAGTCCTGCGGACGCAGGGTCCGCAGCCTGTGCTCGTCGCCGATCAGTTCCCGGATGCCTCCGCCGGTCGCCTTCAGGATGCGGCGCACCACCGGGTACGCCTCCGGGTGGACGCTGGAGCTGTCCAGCGGGTCGTCGCCGCCGGGCACGCGGAGGAAGCCGGCGCACTGTTCGAACGCCTTGGCGCCGAGCCTGGGCACGTCCTTGAGCTGCTTCCGGCTGCGGAACGGGCCGTTGGCGTCCCGGTGCCTGACGATGTTCTCCGCCAGCCCGGAGCCGATCCCGGAGACCCGGGTGAGCAGCGGGGCGGACGCGGTGTTGACGTCCACCCCCACCCCGTTCACGCAGTCCTCGACCACGGCGTCCAGGGAACGTGACAGCTTCACCTCGGACAGGTCGTGCTGGTACTGCCCCACCCCGATCGAACGGGGGTCGATCTTGACCAGCTCGGCCAGCGGGTCCTGGAGCCTGCGGGCGATGGACACCGCACCCCGCAGGGACACGTCGAGTTCCGGCAGCTCCTGGGAGGCGTAGGCGGACGCCGAGTAGACCGAGGCACCCGCCTCGGACACCACGGCCTTGGTGAGCTTCAGTTCCGGGTGCCGGCGGATCAGGTCCGCGGCCAGTTTGTCGGTCTCCCGGGAGGCCGTGCCGTTGCCGATGGCGACCAGCTCCACCCGGTGCTGCCGGGCCAGGCGCTCCAGGGTGGCCAGCGCCTCGTCCCAACGCCGCTGGGGGACGTGCGGGTAGACCGTCTCGGTGGCCACCACCTTGCCGGTGCCGTCCACCACCGCGACCTTCACCCCCGTGCGGTACGCGGGGTCGAGTCCCATGGTGGGGCGGGTGCCGGCCGGCGCGGCGAGCAACAGGTCACGCAGGTTGGCGGCGAACACCCGTACGGCCTCGTCCTCCGCTGCCTGGCGCAGCCGCAGCCGCAGGTCGATGCCGAGCCGGACCAGGACGCGGGTGCGCCAGGCCCAGCGGACCGTGTCGAGCAGCCAGCGGTCGGCCGGGCGCCCCCGGTCGGCGATGGAGAACTCCCGGGCGATGCGGGTCTCGTAGCCCGAGGGCCCCTCCGGCGCCTGGTCCTCGGGCTCGGGGTCCAGGGTGAGGTCGAGCACCTCCTCCTTCTCCCCACGGAGCACGGCCAGCACCCGGTGCGAGGGCAGGGCCCGCAGCGGCTGGGCGAAGTCGAAGTAGTCGGCGAACTTCGCCCCCGCCTCCTGCTGGCCGTCCCGCACCCGGGAGACCAGCCGACCCCGGCTCCACATGCGCTCCCGCAGCTCGCCGACGAGGTCGGCGTTCTCCCCGAACCGTTCCACCAGGATCGCCCGAGCCCCCTCGAGCGCGGCGGCGGCGTCGGCCACCCCCCGGTCGGCGTCGACGAAGGGCGCCGCGGCGGACTCCGGCTGGTGCGAGGGGTCGCCGAGCAGCAGGTCGGCCAGCGGCTCCAGGCCCGCCTCCCGGGCGATCTGCGCCTTGGTGCGCCGCTTGGGCTTGAAGGGCAGGTAGATGTCCTCGAGCCGGGCCTTGGAGTCGGCCGCCATGATCTGGGCCTGGAGCGCGTCGTCCAGCTTCCCCTGGGAGCGCACCGACTCCAGCACCGCGGCCCGCCGCTCCTCGAGCTCCCGCAGGTAGCGCAGCCGTTCCTCGAGGGTCCGCAACTGGGCGTCGTCCAGGGCGCCGGTGGCCTCCTTGCGGTAGCGGGCCACGAACGGCACGGTGGCACCGCCGTCCAGCAGCTCGACCGCCGCCGCCACCTGCCCCTCGCGCACGCCGAGTTCCTCGGCGATCCTGCGGTGGACAGCATCGATAGCCATGGTCACGTTGTCGTTCCGCCTTCTCCCCGAGCCCGGGGTGCGTGATGCCGGGCGCCCGGGTCTGGTCCCGGGCGCGTCCCGACGATTGTCGCTCCCCGGGGAGGCCCCGCGGGGGAAGGGCCCACCGGTGTGCCCGGTGGGATGACCACGGTGGGTGGGCGGGGAACGCCCTGCGTGACCGGACGGCCGTCGGCCAGCAGGGTCTCGGGGCCGTCCGGGTCAGGCCGCCCGGTTCTGGTGCAGGCCGATGAGGCTGGTCTGCTGCACCGCGTCCTCGTCGCGTTCCTGCGTCGTGGTGAGCCGGATGCCGATGTGGTAGTCCTGGACCAGCGCCCAGCCGAGGAACCCGGCGACCATCGTGCAGGCGAGGCCCGCCGAGGACAGCGCCAACCCCGGAGTGGTGCCCTTGGCGGGGCCGTTCCAGTGGCCGGCGTACAGGCCGAGGCTGATGGCGAACAGCGCGAGCGCCAGGACGTTGACGCCGGCGTGCGCCAGGCCGACCCCCTTCGCCTCCGAGCCGCGGGGAACGCCGAGCGCCAGGTCGGCGAGCCCGGGCAGGGCGGCCAGGAGGGCCGTGCCGACGCCGATGGCATTCAGGGCGATGGCGAGGTTGAGCCAGAACTGGTTGCCGTTGGCCGCGTACACGGCGAAACCGACGAGGGTTCCGGTGTAGCAGGCGACCGGGTAGCCGATGAGCATCGGGTGCACGGGATGACCACCGATGGTGACCTTGCTGTACATGGCACCTCCAGGGTGCTGCCTGTGTCGTGCGGTAACGCGTACGGCCTTTCCAGTCTCGCCTCCCTGGCAAATTGCGCAAATGGGGCGCATGTCCGATGGGTGCTCCGGCAGGCGCCGCGGGGCCTCAGAAGCTGTCCGGGCACCACGGGCGGCGCCCGGTGCGGAACATCACGTCGGCCCTGGAGAGCGCTTCCCGGTCGCTGGCCTCGATCCGGCCGACGGCCGCCAGGCGGACCGTGGACTCGTCGCCGAGGTAGAGGTTGCCCAGCGTGCCCACCTCGAGGACGAGGTCGGGCTCCCGGGTGGTGGCCGCGCAGGTGGCGCCGTCCGGGCCGCCGTCCAGCAGGAAACGGCCCTGGGCGTACCCCATGTGGTCGTGGACCTCGAGCACCAGGGTGTCCGCGACCCCGTAGGTGCGCTCCGACAACAGCCGCGGCACGTCCAGCGGGCGCAGCCACAGGAAGTCCCCGGCGGCGGTCCGCCGGGCCGAGCGGGCGTCGCCGAGCAGCAGCGGCAGGATGTCGTCCGGGGGGCGGTTCTCGGCGACCACCTTGGCCACCCAGTCCACCGACACGGCGTACCGCCACAGCTCGGCCTCGGCCTCCGGGGTGGCGCCGATCAGGTCCTGGACGTGCAGCACCCCCTGGGGGCGGTGATCCGCCCACTCGTCCTCCACGTGGTAGGTCAGGAAGCCGTCCACCTGGCCGGAGTCGTTGCGGTACAGCACGTGGAAGGCGTCCTTCCACTGCTTGAGCGGGTGGACCAGCTCCCCGGTCACCAACTGCCACCAGATGGCCTTCCGGGCGATCACCCCGTGCCGGGCCAGCCGGAATCGCTCGTGCACCTCGGGGGCGTGCTTGCCGAACTCCGCCGGGTCCACCAGGTCGAGCCGCCCGTTGGCCGGCGGGGCGTACGAGCCCAGGGCGGCACGGTGCACGTCCACCTCGAAGTTCACCATCGAGGTGGCGGGGCCGTAGCCGTAGCGGCCGTAGATGCCGTACTCCGCGGCGTCCAGGATGGCCAGCGGCTCCCCGCGCTCCCGGCAGCGGTCCAGCTCGCGGGCCATCATCCGGCTGAGCAGGCCCCGCCGGCGGTGAGTCGAGGTGACGGTGACGTTGGTGACCCCGGAGGCCACGAGGGTGGCTCCCCCGGGGACCGTCAGCACCTGGGGCTGGCTGTTGAACGTGGCCACGCACCGCGGCCCGTCGAAGGCCCCCATGGTGCGGTCGGGGTCCACCCAGCGCCGGCGGTACTCCAGGACGGCCTCGTGGTTCTCCCGCGACGGGAGGCGCAGGAACCCGACGTCCAGTGCCCGGCACCACTCGGCGTGGTCGTCAGCGGTGTACCAGCGGATGTCGACGGCAGGGCGGTGTTCGGTCATCCGGGCAGGCTAAGCCGCCCACCGGAACGGTGCACTCGAATTATCCGGGGGCCGGGCGCGGGGGCGCGGCGACGTTCAGGACACCGTGTCCGGGAGGGTGGCGCGGACACCGCCGACCCTGGCGCCACCGCCGAACAGCGGGCTGTCCGCGATCCGGTCCAGGACCGGCTCCGTCAGGCCGAGACGGCGCAGCGTCGCGGCCAGGACCGGACCGACGGCCCGCGCCGCCCCATCGTCGATCTTGAACGCCAGGGCCCGCCCGTCGGTGAGCGCCACCGCCTGGACCGCCTCGGCGCCGACCTTGGCCAGGGCGCCGGGCACCCCCTCCATCAGCCAGGTGTCGATGCGCCGGGTGCCGGCGACCAGGGCCGGGTGGGCCCGCATGGCATCGGCAACCCGGCGTCGCGGGGATTCGGGCGCGGCCACCACGCAGGAGCGGAAGGCGCGGGCGAGGCCGGTGAGGCTCATCCTGAGCAACGGGGCCCCGCAGCCGTCCGTGCCGCCGTACTCGACGGGGTCGCCGGTGGCTCGGCGCGCCTCGTCGAGCACGGCCTGCTGCACCGGGTGCTCCGGGTCCAGGTAGCCCTCGGTCGGCCAGCCGGCGGCCACGCAGGCGGCGAGCATGGCCGCGTGTTTGCCCGAGCAGTTCATGGTGATCCGGTCGGGGCCCCCTCCGGCACGCAGCCGGGCCTCGGCCTCCACCGGGTCCAGGGGGAGCTCGGCCGGGGTGCGCAGGGCGCCCTCGTCGAGGCCCACCGTGGCCAGGATCGCTCGCACCCCCGCCAGGTGGAACGTTTCTCCAGAGTGGCTCGCCGCGGCCAGCGCCAACAGCTCCCCGTCCAGTTCGGCACCGCACCCCAGCACCGCCGCCGCCTGGAGCGGCTTGACGCTGGAACGGGGGAAGACCACCGCGTCGGGATCGCCGCACGCGAACTCCACCGAGCCGTCGGCTGCCAGCACCACCAGCGAGCCACGGTGCACGCCCTCCACGAACCCCGACCGGACCACCTCGGCGAGCACCGGGTGCGCTGCGGTTGACGTCATGGCGCTTCGGACCACGTTCATCGGAACATCTCGGCCTTTCCCTCGTGCGGGGCGGCGCCGCACCCGGCGCCGCCCCGAGGTGCCGGGATCAGCCGTCCAGGAGCAGGTCGTCCACGCGTGCCTCCCCCTCACGGTACCGGCGGGCGATCTCGGCGCCGCAGCCGTCCGCGGTGCGTTGCAGCCGCTGCCGCCGCAACGACACCTGCGCCTCGTGACGCACCAGCCGGCCCATCGCCCGGCGCAGCTCCAGGTCGGTGCGCGCGGACAGGTCGGAGAGCTCGACCTCCGCCATGACCTGCTCGGCGAGCCTGCGGTGCTCCTCACCGAGCGGCGGGCGCAGGGTGACGTGCCGCGCCGAACCCCGGACCCGTGGGGGCGCGTCGGTGAGGATCTCCGGAAGCTGGTCCAGGAGACTGGTCGCCGGGCCCCTCCGGCGCGCCATCTCGGCCCGGAGGATGTCGATGCGCCCCTGGAGCAGCCGCCGCAGGTACGACAGGTCGGCCTCCTCCTGCTGGGCGCTGCGGCGCAGCGCGCGCAGGTGCCCAAGGCCGAGCAGACCCAGGTCTGCCGGCTCGGGTTCGGCCGGCCCCCCGCGCCCCGCGGCCGGCCCCGGAGGTGCGACCGGCGTGGGGGGGCCCGCCGGCTCCGGGGCGGGGGCGGGCTCACCGCCGGGATGGTCCATGAGGGGGGTCCGTGGGCCGGGGGCCCAGGGGTGGAGGGAGTCCGCCATCATGCGCAGCTCCTGATGCGGGAGGGTGTCGTTCTCGGGTGGCCGCATGACATTTACGCAGCGACGCGCACGGGCCATGGCTTGCATGGTGCCACCTGGCCGGTCGGCCGCGCAGCGCCCGCGCACCCGAACGGGCCCCGGCCCGATCCGCCGCCCGATTTCCTGTCAGGATTGGGCCCATGCGTGCTGTGGTCCAGGTGGTCTCCGAAGCAAGCGTCAGCGTGGACGGCGAAACGGTGGGTGAGATCCTTGGCCCGGGACTGTGTGTGCTGGTCGGGGTCACCCACGAGGACAATCCGGCCACCGCGGAGCAACTGGCGCGCAAGTTGTGGACGTTGCGCGTCCTGCCCGACGAACGGTCGTGTGCGGACCTGGGGGCACCCCTGCTCGTGATCAGTCAGTTCACTCTCTACGGTGATGCTCGCAAGGGGCGTCGACCCACCTGGAACGCCGCAGCGCCGGGCCCGGTGGCCGAACCCCTGGTCGATGAGGTGGTGGCCCGGCTGCGGAAGCTCGGCGCCACGGTGGAGACCGGGCGGTTCGGGGCCGCCATGAGGGTCGCCCTGGTCAACGAGGGACCGGTCACCGTGCTGCTCGAGGTCTGAGCCGCCGGCAGCCGGTGAGGTGCCGCAGCCGTCTCCACGGGCGTCGGTCCTCCGCCGGTCGGGTCCGGCCGCCCGGCCCCGTGGACACGGACGGCCGCCTCGGGACGACACGGGCCGGAGGACGGCCCCGAGCAGCCCTTACTGCGGAACGACGACCTCCTGGGCCGCGGCGACGGACCCCGCGAGCAACGGGGCGTCCACCGGGGTGTTCCGCTTCACCACCGCCAGCGCGACCGGACCCAGCTCCCAGTGCCGGACGGCCGTGGTGACCGTGCCGAGCTGCCGGCCCTCGGGGCCGTCGGCGGCCAGCCGGACCGGGGCGCCGTGCGCCGGGAGGGTGACCTCGCTGCCGTCCAGGTGCAGGAAGACCAGGCGCCGCGGCGGCTTGCCCAGGTTGTGCACCCGGGCGACCGTCTCCTGACCCCGGTAACAGCCCTTGTCCAGGTGGACCGCGGAGCCCAGCCAGCCCACCTCGTGCGGGATCGTGCGGTGGTCCGTCTCCCGGCCCAACCGGGGACGGTGCCCCTCCACCCGCAGCGCCTCGAGCGCCGCCACCCCTGCGGCGGGACCGTTCGCTGCGGCGAACGCCTCCAGGTCGGCGCGTGGCAGGAAGAGGTCACGGCCCTGCGGGGTCTCCCGGGCCACCACCGACTCGGGGGTCGGCACGACGCTGCCCGCGGGCAGGAACACCACCGCGTAGTCGCCGGTGACGTCCGCCACCTCGACCCGGTAGAGGAACTTCATGGACTCCAGGTACGCCAGCAGGGCCCCGAGGGTGCCCGGTTCCACGTGCGCCCAGGTGGTCTCGCCGTCGTCCACCAGGTACAGCGCGTGCTCGATGTGGCCGTGGGCGGACAACACCAGCGCCTCGGTGGCCCGGCCCGGCTCCAACTCGCTGACGTGCTGGGTGAGCAGCAGGTGCAGCCAGGCCAGTCGGTCGGGACCGCGGACGGTGAGCACACCGCGGTGGGAGAGGTCGACGAAACCGGTGCCCGAGGCGAGCGAACGCTGCTCGCGGAACAGGTCACCGTAGTGCGCCGCGACCCCCTCGTCGGGGGCCTCAGCCGGGACGGCACCGGGCAGCGACAGCAGAGGGCTCTTCATACCGACCAGCCTACGCGCGGGCCGTACCGGGGCCGTCGGCCACGGCCCCACGACCACCGGCCGGTCAGTGGGGGTGGGACGCCCCGGGAGCCGGAGGCGTGCGCCGGTCGGTCTCGGGGCAGCGGACACAGCGGCCGAAGAGCGCGAAGTGCCTCATGTCCGTCTCGAAGCCGAAACGGTCCTTGAGCAGGTCCACGAACGGGCCCGCCACCGACACGTCCGCCTCGATGACCGAGCCGCAGTCCCGGCACACCAGGTGCATGTGGTGGTGGCGGTCGGCCAGGTGGTAGGTGGGGGCCCCGTGACCCAGGTGGGCGTGGGAGACCAGGCCGAGCTCCTCCAACAGCTCCAGGGTGCGGTACACCGTGGAGATGTTGACGCTGCTCGCGGTCTTGCGCACCTCAGTGAGGATGCTGTCGGGGGTGGCGTGTTCCAGCGTGTCCACGGCTTCCAGCACCAGTTGCCGCTGCGGCGTCAGCCGGTAGCCGCGCTCGCGCAGATCGGCCTTCCAGTCGGTGCCGTTCGCAGTACTCACTACGGTCGCATCCCTCGGTTCGCTCATGTCGCCCCGTGCCGTCGATTCTAGGGTGACGGGGGCCGGCCGGGAGCCGGATCCGGGCGCACGACGAGGGGATCAGCGGAAGAAGGCGATCCCGTCGTCGGGGAGGTCCTTCAGGTCCTGGACCCAGGTGGCCGGGTTCGGCACCTTCTTGAGCTGGGCCGACATGTAGGGCCGCATCGGCACCGAGGAGGCCGCCTTCTCGAACACCCACAGGAGGTCGCCGTTGACCAGGCCGTACAGCCGTTTGCCCGCCGTGTAGTCCGGGCCGTCCGGAATCCGGACCACCGCGTCGGTGGCCAGGTCGATCTGCGGTTTCGTCGGCGCGAGCTCGCCGTACCAGATCTCGATGACCCCGTCGTCGCGGGACATCACCACCTGGAGCCTGCGCTCCTCGTCAATCCGCCAGTAGCCGCTCTCGCTCTCCAGCGGGCGGACCTTCTTGCCCTCCGCGTCCAGGACCCAGGTGCGGGAGACGTACTCCAGGAAGGGCCGGCCGTCGTGGCGGAAGGTGACTTCCTGGCCGAAGTTGCACTGCTCGAGGTCCTTGCCCTTCTCACCGGCGACGGGCGCACAGACGCCGGCGCCCTCCCAGATGCCCAGCAGGAAGGCGAGCGGGACGTTCCGCGGATGCAGGTCGGACGGGATCTCGATCATGGCTCAGCGCTGGCCCTGGTACAGCTTGGCCACGACGAGGACGGCGAACGCGGCGATGCACACCGCCACCAGCGCGAGCAGGCCGGTGAAGACATTCTCAAGCACGGAGCGCTCCTAAGCGGCAGACGGTAGGTCGGGACAGGCCGCAACAGAGAGTCTAACGGCCGGCCCGCAGACGCTGCTGCTGGCGTTCGACCAGGGCCGCCATGTCCTCCGCCCTCGGCTGAGCGGTGCCGGTGATGGTGATGGTGAACTGCACGTCGCCCTCGGTGGCCACGGCCACCATGGCGTCGGTGCTCTCGGCCGCGGCGGAGTCCAGCCTGGTGGCCCTCGCCTCGGGGTGGCCGGGCAGCGGCACGGCCGGCCCGGAGAAGTCCACCGCGTCCGCGAAGCCACGGGCCCCGGCGGGGGAGCCGAACCTGAGCAGCTTGACGTTGACCTCCTGGTGGCCGTCTCCGGTGCGGTAGGCGCGCAGGGCCGCCTGCTGGAAGCCGTGCTCGCGCAGCGACTCCTCGGCGCCGTCGCCGAAACCGATGGCCGCCTCGGCGAGGGTCGCGGTGTCCCCCGCCACGTCCCCGTAGGGCTGGGCGCCCTCGGGCAGCGGGAGCAGGAACGTGCGCAGGTCGTCCCGGGAACCGGCGCTCCGCGAGGGCTCCGAGCCGGGCCCGGGGGTGGCGGTCCGCGCCGGCTCCCCGGACCTGGCCGGCGGGTCCGTCGACCGCTCCACGTCACCGTCGCCCGAGCAGCCGGCCAGGGTCCCGGCCGCAACCACGGCGACGACGAGCGACACGATCCGTCGGCGATCCCACATCGGCGAGGCTCCCAGCGATGTCCGGAGGGTCGGTGCTGTCCCGGCCCGTCGGCGCGCGGTCGGGCCACGGATGGCCCCCGGGAGGCGACCGACACTACGGCACCGGCACACGGCTACAGTGACGACGTGGCGAAGAAGCTGGTGATCAAGGTAACCGCTGGGTCGGACGCCCCCGAGCGCTGCTCGCAGGCGTTCACCGTGGCCGCGGTCGCGGTCGCCAGCGGCGTCGAGGTGTCGCTCTGGCTGACCGGGGAGTCGTCGTGGTTCGCGCTGCCCGGACGGGCGGCGGAGTTCGCCCTTCCGCACGCGGCGTCCCTGCCCGACCTGCTGGACTCGGTCCTCGCGGGCGGACAGGTGACGCTGTGCACCCAGTGCGCCGCCCGGCGCGAGATCACCGAACAGGACGTCCTGCCCGGGGTGCGGATCGCCGGAGCGCAGGTCTTCGTCCACGAGGCGATGGCGGACGGCGTCCAGGCGCTGGTCTACTGACCCGTCCGGTCACTACCGGCGGGGCTCGTCCCACCAGCGGTCGTCGGGTTCGCGCCGGTTGGCCACGATCGCGGCGACCGGGGGGATGACCATGGCGACGACGCACATGGCCACGGCCGCCGGCACCGACCAGAGCCGGACCAGGCCGCCTCCGAGCCCGAACAGGAGCACACACACTCCCATCAGGACGAAGTAGCGCCGGCGTCTGCGCGCGTACACAGCTCAACGGTAAGCGCCGGACGGGTTTCCGGCAGGCGGAACGGGTCCCGGCAGGGGCCGTGCTTGGTCCTGTGGCGGGG
>NZ_KB904720.1 GCF_000380165.1 Wenjunlia vitaminophila DSM 41686 | reverse complement strand
AACCCTGATGGCCGAACACATCGACCTGACCGCCCAGCAATTCCAACAAGAGATCTGGCGCCGCGTCACACCCGACAACACCCACCCCTAAACCCCAGACTCCAGCCGTGAAGGACATCCATGCGAATCACCGACGTGACTGTGGAAATGGTCGACCTGCCCGCTCAGCCGCCCTTCCGGTGGCGGGCCGGGCTGCCGGGCTCGGAGGTAGCGGTGGTGGGCGGAATCCTGCGCGTCCACACCGATGAGGGTCTGGTGGGCGAGGCGCACACGAGGCGCGGGCTGATCGTCGCCGACCTGGTCAACCGTCGCATCCGTGAGGACCTGATCGGTCGCGACCCGCTGATGCGTGAGCTGCTGTGGCAGCGGATGTGGGAGCTGGACCGAATCGAGGAGCTTCCGATCTACGCTCTCGGCCTGGTCGACGTGGCATTGTGGGACCTGGCCGGCATAGCTGCTGGACAGCCGCTCCACCAGATGCTGGGCGCCTACCGCGAGTCCATCCCCACCTACGCGAGCACCGTCACCTTCGGCAGCGTCGAGGAGTACCTCGACGTCGCCGACCAATGCCTGGAGTTGGGCTACTCCGCCATCAAGCTGCACGCCTGGGGCGACCCGAGAGCGGACGCGGAGCTGTGCCAGAAGCTGCGGGCGCACGTCGGTGACGATGTCCCGTTGATGTACGACGGCTCGGCCGGCTTCGACTTCGCCGACTCGCTCTACGTAGGCCATGCGCTGTCCGAAGCGGGCTACCTGTGGTATGAGGAGCCGATGCGCGAGTTCAGCGTGACCGCCTACCGCTGGCTGGCCGAGCGGGTCACGGTCCCCCTGCTGGTCGCGGAAACTTCCGACGGTGCGCACCTGAACGTCGGCGACTACATCGCAGCCGGCACGGCGAGCCGGGTCAGGACGAGCGCACAGTACAAGGGCGGGATCACCGGGGCGCTACGCGTCGCACATCTGGCCGACAGCTACCAGCTCCGGGCCGAGGTGCACGGCAGCGGAGTGGTCAACGCCCATCTGTGCATGGCGATACCCAACACCACCTACTACGAGTCCCTGGTGTACACCAACCCCGTGCAGCGCGAGCCGGCGGTGGGTGCGGACGGTCTGGTGAAGGCTCCGACGGCCCCTGGCATCGGGTTCGGCCAGCCGGGCTGGTGACGAACTCCCCGCCGACCCAACAGAGCAGCCGGCGGGTCACTGGGGACCCCTCACACAATGGAGGCGACATCATGCCCGTCCAACGCCACGCCGCGGTCATTCGCCTACATCCGGAACTAGAGGCCGAGTACCGCGCGCTGCACGCGGAGGCCTGGCCCGAAGTGCTGGCGACTCTCAAGCGTGCCAACATCGGCAACTACTCGATCTTCCTGCGCGACGGTCTGCTCATCAGCTACCTGGAGTACACCGGCGAAGACTACGCGGCCGACACCGCGCTCATCGCCGACTGCCCGATCACCCGCGAGTGGTGGGCCCGCACCGACCCCTGCCAGCAGCCGTTGGACAGCATCAGCGACGGCCAGTGGTGGGCACCGGCCGAAGAGATCTTCCACCTCGAGTGACATCGAAGGCGACACCGACATGAGGGGCGGGCGCAGTTGCGCCCGCCCCTCATGTCGCCTGCCTGCCGCGCGTCACAGGCCGTAGACCCGGGCGGCCGTCCCACCGAGAACCTCTTTCCGCTCGTGCTCCGACAGGTCCGCGAGGAGCTCGCGGCTGGTTGCGACCACCTGCCCGTAGTCAGCCGCCAGTGTGCATACCGGCCAGTCCGAGCCGAACATCAGCCGACGCGGGCCGAATGCCTCCAGAGCCACCGACACGAACGGCCGCAGCTCCGCGAGGCTCCAGGTGTGCCAGTCGGCCTCGGTGACCAGCCCGGAGAGCTTGGCCACGGTGTTGGGAAGCCGGGCCAGGGCACGCAGGTCCGCAGCCCAGGTGTCCTGTCGACGCGGGCGGAGCGGGGGCTTGCCCAGGTGGTCCAGGACAAAGGTGAGTTCGGGTCGGCCGCGGACTACCTCCACCGCTGAGGAAAGCTGCTCCGGGCGCAGAACCAGGTCGTATGCCAGACCGGCCGACGCGACGGCGGCCAAACCGCGATCCACTGCGGGGCGCAGCAGCCAGTCCGGGGCGTCCTCGCTCTGTACCTGGTGGCGGATGCCGACCAGACGGTCGCCACCAGGCAGCGCACACAGTTCGGCCAGGGCGTCGGCGACTGCGGGAGAGGTCAGATCGGTCCAGCCGACGACGCCGGCCACCAGCCGGTCGCCGGAGGCCAGGGTCAGGTACTCGGGAGTCTCCTCCGGCACGCAGATCGTCTGCACCAGCACACTGGCGTCCACGCCGACGGCCGTGGCCTGCGGGCGGAGGTCATCGAGAGTGAAGTCGCGTCGCAGCGGTGCGAGTTCGGGGCCGGTGAGCCAGTCCTGGTCGCGGACCGACAGGTCCCAGACGTGCACGTGGGCGTCGATGGTGGTCATGAACACCTCCCCTTCCAGGTGAGCAGGTCCTTGTCTCAGGTGAGGAACGGCGCCATCCACATCAGCGACGCCTTCCGTCATGACGAGGGGCGGGCACCGGCACATCCCAGGGCAGCAGTCCCCGGGAACGCAGCGCCAGCCACATGTCCGGGGGGATGGGGTGGCTGATCATCGCAGCGGCATCCGCCACCTCTGCTGCGCTGCGCGCCCCGAGCAGGACACCGGCAACCGCTGGGTGGCCGAACGGGAACTGCAGTGCGGCTGCCCGCAACGGGACCTCGAACGCCTCGCACACGGTTCTCAGGGTCTGCGCCCGGTCCAGCATGTGTGCTGCGGCTGGTGCGTAGTCAAAGGTCGCACCTGGCTTGGGATCCGCCAGGAGGCCCGAGTTGAACACCCCGCCGACCAGCACGGACACCCCGCGTTGCGCCGCCTGGGGCAGCAGGGAGGCCAGCCCGCTCTGGTCGAGCAGCGAGTAGCGGCCGGCCAGCAGGACCACGTCGACATCGGTGTCGCGGACGAACCGCGCCAGCATCGCGGTCTGATTCATGCCGGCGCCGATCGCGCCGATCGTGCCCTCCGCGCGCATCCGCTCCAACTCCGGGTAAGCACAGTCGAAGGCCTCCCGCTCGTGGTCGTCCGGGTCGTGCAGGTAGACGATGTCCACCCGGTCCAGCCCGAGCCGGGTGAGGCTCTCCTCGATGCTGGTGCGCACACCGCGGGCGCTGAAGTCCCACACCCTCTCGTGGGTGGCCGGGACGGCGAAGCCGTTCGCCAGGTCGTCACCGTGTGGTCCGGCGCACGGGCGCAGCAGGCGGCCGACCTTGGTGGAGAGCGAGTACTGCGCACGCGGTCGGGTGCGCAGCGCGTTGCCCAGCCGGCGCTCGGACAGACCCAGTCCGTAGTGCGGGGCGGTGTCGAAGCTGCGGATCCCACAGTCCCAGGCGGCCTCCACCGTGGCGGCCGCATCCTCATCGCTGATCGCGTTGAACAGGTTCCCGAGGGCCGCGGCGCCCAGTGACAGTCCGCCGACGGCGGTGGTAGTGCGCCCGGTTGCTTTGCTGCGCATGGATTCGGAAATGCCTCTCACTTGGGCTCCCGCCCGGACCGCTTGGGTTCACCGTCCGCCGCGGCCGGGCCGGGTACTCGGGGGTCAACCCGCGGTGGGCCGTGGGCGCGGGCCGGACATGAGGTCGGTGAGGTGGGCGATCTCACCGGTGGGCTTGGACAGCAGTTCGGCGGTGGCCAGGCCTGTTTCCGGAGACGCCGCCGGTCACGAGGCGCAGGCCCGCAGGTTCCGTCAACATCTTCCCTTCGGGCTGCGAAGGACTGCAGCGCAGGTCTGCCGCTGGCCGGGCCTTCTGATGGGAGTCCGGGTAGTGGACGTTACGGCCGACAACCACCGCGAGCCTCCTCCCACCGGTCCCCGTGGGCCCAGGGTCGACGGTACCAACCAGGTCTCTGGGGTCCTTCAAGAACCCACCGTGCCATGTCGGGATGTCTCGGTACTCTGCGCTTGACCCGCGATGTTTCGGGCCCATGCAAACCACCTTGCCCGGATGGGCCACGGCTCCCCCGATCCACCGGCCGGCGCCGTCCAGCTCTGGGAGCAGGCCCCCACGACGGGGGACCGTACACGATCCGGACGCGCGGTGGCGGAGCGGTGATGCCACAGGTCCTCGCCCCGAAGCCACGTGATCAGCCTTTCGTCGCTCCACCGGTGAGACCTTTGACGAATTGCTTCTGGAACGCCAGGTAGAAGACGAGAATGGGCAGTGTCGCCAGGAACATGAAGGCGAAGACGGAGCCGAAATCCGCCTGGTGCTCGCCGATAGAGCGATAGATTCCGACGGTTACCGTGGTGCCGGCGGCAGGACCCAAGATGATGAGCGGGTTGAGGAAGTCGTTCCAGATCCAGACGCCAAGAAAGATCAGCACACTGGCTGATGCCGGCCGCATCAGGGGGAAGACCACCTGCCAGAAGACACGGAACGCACCGGCGCCGTCGATGGCCGCTGCCTCTTCGAGTTCACGTGGGATCGTCTTGACGAATCCGGCGAAGACGAAGACTCCGAACGGCATGTAGTAGCCGACGTACGCCAGGATCAGACCGGGCACGGTGCTCATGAGACCAAGGGCCCGGAGCACGTCGGTGAGCGGGGTGAGGATGACCGCCGGCGGCACCATGAGGCCGCACAACAGCGCGACCATGGCGACCTTGGCCAGAACGCCGGTAGACCGCGCCAGGAAGTGGCCGAGCATGGCGGAGATCACGGTGATGATGATGATGGAGATCGCGGTGACCTCCGTGCTGTTGACCAGCCCGTACCAGAAGAGATGGTCCGGTCGGGAGAGCACACCTTGAATGTTGTCCAAGGTCGGCGGGATCGGGACCCCGACCGGGTTCGACACGATCGCCGAACCGTCCTTGAACACGTTGACCAGCACGAGGTAGATCGGCAGGAAGAACACAAGGCCTGCGAGCAGCGCGCTGGCGGGACGAAGCCAAACCCTGGGTTTGTTCATGATCAGGAAGACACCTCGCGTTTCTGTAGAAGTCCGAGCGCGATCACCGAAACGGCCGCGACCAGGACCAGCATCACTACAGCCATCGCAGAGGCATAACCCACGTGGTTGCCGTTGAACGCCGTCTGAACCACCTGGAAAGCAAGGGTGGACGTGGTACCGGGACCGGGACCGCCGTTGGTGAGGACCTGGACCTGGTCGTATGCCTTGAATCCGCCGATCAGCGACATCACCGTGTTGATCGTGACGGCGGGTGCCAGCATCGGCCAGGTGACATGGCGGAACCGCATCATTGGCCCGCAGCCATCGATTGCTGCCGCTTCGTGCAATTCCTGCGGTATGCCTTGAAGCCCGGCCAGATATATCACTACGCAGAACCCGATCCCTTGCCAGGCGATGACCCACGAGACCGTATAGAGAGCGAGATCCGGGTTGGAGAGCCATCCCGGTGGATCACTCATACCGAGCTGGCGCAGCTTGGAGTTGAGCAGGCCGTCGTCGACGAGGATCGTCTGCCAGATGACACTGACCACCACTGCGCTGAGGACGACCGGGACGAAGAACACGCTGCGGAGCATGTTGTACAGCCAGCCGCGTCGATCGAGGAGCATGGCAATCGCCAGCCCACCCGCGTTGGTAACGATGGTCACGATCCCGGTGATGATGATCGTGTTCCACAAGGCTTTGCGGAATTCGTCATCCGAGACAAGGCTGGTCAGGTTGTCCAGGCCGACCCAATGGGTCGGTGGGTTGAAGGGGTTCTTGTTGGTGAAGCTGTAGGCGGTTGTAATGCCGATGGGCACGAGCACGAGAGCCAGGTAGACCAGCAGTCCTGGGGCCGCGAAGACGGCGAAGCGGGTCAGTCCGTCTCTCGAACGTGCCCGCCGGAGCGATCGCGGAGACCTCTTCAGATCCATGGTCTGTTGCCGTTCTCCTGCTGCACCTGGCCCTCCGGGCGCAGCAGGAGAACGTTCCGGCGGGGCTAGGGTACGGACACGCCTCACCGGGTGGCCTTGGTCCACTGTGAGTCCATGTAGGCGCCGAACTCCGAGGCCGTCATGCCGCCGCTGAGCAGTTTCTGAACGCCTGCCGCGGCCTTGTCCGCCAGGCCTGGTGGCAAGGAGCCGTCGCCTGTCTCCTGGGAGAACGAGTTGACGACTCCATCGGCGCTCTGGGCCCGTCGATACGCAGCCACGGTCTCTTCGTAGACGGGCCCCATGTTGTCAGGGGGTGTGTAGCCCTTGATGGCAATGATCAGTGCGTCGGCCTTGACGGCAGCGTTGAGGTTCTTCTCGTCTTCCATGAAGGCCTTCGCCCATTTCTTGGCCAGGTCTACGTCCGATGCCTTGGAGCTCACAGTCATCCCCCCGCCGGTGACGCCTGGCAGGGCAGGCGAGCCATGGTCGGTGGGCCACGCGAACACGCCGGTTTCGAAGCTCGGCTTCTTCGCGTCGGCAGAGGCGGAGAACCAACTGCCCATCGGGTACATGGCGCCCTTGCCATCACGGAAGGCCTGCTCGGTGTCCGCGTAGGAGCGTGACAGCCCCGCCCGGTCGATGTAGCCCTTTTCGGCTAGGTCGGCGACCTTCTGCGCAGCGGCGACGAAAGCCGGGTCGGTGAACTTAACTTTGCCCGCGCGGCGTTGGGCCAACCAGTCCGGAGTTTCCTTGTAGACGTCGGTTGCCACCGTGCAGATCAGCGGGAACATGTCGGCCCAGGAATCTTTTCCACCCCCACCGACTACAAATGGATTGATCCCCTTCGCCTTCAGTTTGGCGCTGGCGTCAAGCAGCTCTTTGTAGGTACGGGGCGGCGTATCGATACCCGCCTTAGCGAAGTCATTCTTGTTATAGTAGACAAACGTCGCCTGGGTCGCATACGGAAGTTGGTAGACTTTTCCGTCGTACGTATTGGCGCGGGGGTCGATGTAATTCTCAAGGTCTTCATCCGACCACTCGGCCAACTTACCTGCCTCGGCAAATCCGGCGGGATTCAAGCCGATCATGATGTCCGGAAACTGGCCCGTGCTGTCCAACTGCTTCGCATACCCGGTGCGGTCGGCACTGGGTGAGACGAGCTTCTTGACGGTCACCCCGGGTACCTTCGCCGAGGCACGGGCAATCGCCGCGTCCCAGTACTTCGCATCGAGGTTGGGCGTTTCGAAGGTCAGGAAGGTCAGGGTAGCCTTGCCGCCCTTCGACGTACTCGTATCAGTACTTCCGGCCGTGCACCCGGCCAACAGGAGAGCACCCGCGAGGGCGACTGTGCTGAGGAGTCTCGGATTGCGTGTCATGCGTCTCTTCCTTACCCGTCGGTGTCGGGGGCAGTGGCGTTTCGCTGGCTTGTCATTCCACGATGCGCTGGGGCATCCCGCCCCCACCGTCCGAATCTGGCACATGGTTCAGACTCTCTGGGGTCTCACGCTCCTCAAGGGTGATCGCTTCTCCCCCGACGTTGGCCCCTCTAGGGCGCCCCTAGTATCGAAGTCCGCGCAAGGCCACGTCAAGAGATGAACCGCAGTTATGTCCCACAGTTGGCAAACGATAGATCTGGTACATCCAGCCGGAGGGGAACTGGGTCGCGCGGGACCCTGTTCGGCGCACATGCGGTGCGCTGTCACGTTGACTCGTGCGTCGGTTTCCTCGTGCCAGGTGCAACCAGCTCATACTGCCGACGGTTGGCCCTTCTGAGCCCGGCGTCATGACGCTTCTCCTCCTTCGGGCCGCGGGACGTGCGACGACGGCGCTGACGCCCCACCTCGCTACCGCGAAGGAGGAACGCGGCGATCTCCTCGCGGCGGGACTGCGGCCCGTTGCGAAGCAGCGGGCCGCAGGGGCCAGGCGACGGGTGATGCGGTGGATCTTGCGCTGCCAGGCTGCGGTGTTCTCCGGGGTGAGGGCGACGTTGCGGCGAACCAGGGGCTTCCAGCCGCCGTGGCCGGGCAGCCCTTCGATGCACCCGCAGCGCGCGAGCGCGGAGGGCCTGGTGTGGTTGTGGACGCTGGTGATGTACTGGCCGGGATGGACAGCCGGGTCGTGCTTGGCCACGGGCCGCCGCAGCCGGTTGCCATCGAGGATGACCTTGCTGTGGAAGCGGGCCGTGCGCCGAACGTCTCCAGGCGGCGGGCGGCCTCCTCGGCGGCAGGCCGGTGAGTTCGGTGGTCTCGTGGTCCTCGATCGCCGCCATGGGGTGTTCGCCGCGGGCGACGGCCTGATTACTCTCCACCTCGGCGCGGAAGCAGGGCTGGCTGGTTCCCGCGTGGTCCGCGCAGTGGCGTTCTCGTGGGCGGCCTGGCGCGTCGGTTCACCCCGGCCGTCGAGGTGCTGCGCGTCGTGCGGCTGGGCGGCCAGGGCCTGCTGGAGTCCGGCGGGGGTGAACCTGACGAGAACGTCCTGGCGGACGGCGACCCGGGCCGGGTCGCGGTGTGTCCACCACACTTCGTCGGGCAGTTAGCAGCAGCGCTCAGGCCAGGGCCTCGAGCAGGCTGAGGAGACGGGCGGGGAGCGCGGGTGACCAGGCAGTTCCGAGTGGAAGCAGTCGACGAAGGTGACCTGGCAAGGCCGTTGGGCTCGTGGTTACCCGTCGTGGTCGACGAAGGCCGTCCACCCGGTGTCGGGACCGGCGTCCGCGCCCGGCGGGCACTGCCCGCACCGAGGCCGCCTGGCCCCGTGCCCGTTCCGCCAGACGCACCACCACAGCGGGGTCCCACGCCACTGGCGGCTGCGGCACACCTCGACGTCCTTCGGCTCGAGCCGCTCATCTGCTCGAACGTTCAACGACCACCGCCGAGCCGTCCGCACGGCGGAGGGAGTAGTCCAGGGCGCGCGGACGCTTCCGTTCGCTGTCATGCCCGTGCAGCCGGAACGGCTACACGGTGATCCCCATCAGGTTGGAGTCGAGTTCCATCAACAGGGGGAGCTCCCGCTCGGGTCACGACTCGCCGGTACGCCGCCAGTCGTCGGCGCCCAACACCCCAGCGCAATCGTCCGCACGACGGGGTTCACTGGGACAGAAGGCAATACGACGGGGTTCCGTAAGCATGCGCCTCGACTGAGTGAGATCGGTCAATCTCCACATACGACGACCTCGTACCCGGGCTCCTCAGGAACGGGACGAAGCGTTCGGGCCTTGATGGGGGGATGGCCGTCCCAACTGCCGCGGAGGACGAGTGCTCGCCTGTGTGCTTCAGACATCGATGTCCTCCCGGTTCGTGGTGTTGCGGATGACGGGAGGAGCTGTCCGTCAGCCTTCCGGCGGGCTCACTTCTGGCCGTGTCCGAAGTACGCGGCAACCTGTGAGTCCACGGGAGCGACGGCGACGGCCCTTCCGCCTTCCCGCAGCGACACGGTGGCCGCGTAGCCGGCCGCCACCGCTTCGCGGGCCGCCACCGGCGAGGTGACGGTGGCCCCGCCCTCGCGCACGAACTGCAGGAACTCCGCGACCAGTAGCGGATCGGCACCACCGTGTGTGCCGGTCGAGGTGGGGACGGGTACCACCAGATCGGCCTCGGCACGGTAGTCGCTGCGGCGGTTCCACACCCGGACCTCCGCACCCTCGGAGTCACCGAAGTTCTCCAGCCGCCCCTCGGTGCCGATCACCGTGTAGTTGCGCCAGTAGTCCGGTGTGTAGTGACACTGCTGATAGCTGGCGAAGACGCCGTTGTCCAGTTGCATCTGCATCATGCTCAGGTCCTCGACGTCCACAACCGGGTTGAGACCGGTCAGGCTCAGCGGCGGCCAGTTCTCCATCGACAGCCAATCGGTCATCCGCTCCCCGCTACGGTCGCGGCGCGAGCTGATGCCGCCGTAGACCGTCAGCCCGCCCATGGCGTTCACGCGCCGGGTGTAACCGCCGGCAAGCCAGTGGATGACATCGATATCGTGAGCTCCCTTCTGCAGCAACAGACCGGTCGTGTAGCGCCGGTCGGCGTGCCAGTCCTTGAAGTAGAAGTCACCCCCATGGCCGACGAAGTGGCGGCACCAGATGGCCTTGACCTCTCCGATCGCCCCGCTGACGACAAGCTCGCGGATGGCCACCACGACCGGCATGTGTCGCATGTTGTGGCCAACGTACAGCGGTGTCCTGTTCTTGCGGGCCGCTGCCAGCAGCCGGTCGCATCCCTCGGTTGTGATCGCCATCGGTTTGTCCAGGAACACGGGGACGCCGGCCTCGAGGAAGTCGAGACCGATCTGCTCGTGGGTGTGGTCCGGGGTCAGCACCATCACGCCGTCCAGGCCGGCATCGAGCAGGTCGTGGTGGTCCACAGCGGTCCTCACCTGGGGACCGAATCGCTCCTCGGCGACCTCCAGCAACCGTCGGTCGCGGTCACATGCGGCGGCCACCAACGAGCCCGAGCCGGGCCGATGGGCGAGTTGGGCCAAGTCGCTGCGGTTACCCAGGCCGATGACGCCCAGCATGATGTCATCCAATGCATGTCCTTTCAGAGGGTTTGAGTGGAGTTAGCCCTTGCTGCCTGTTGAGCGGGGGCCTAGATGAGTGGCTGCTGCAGCACCACGAGGGGCACGATCACCGCCCGAGGGCGATCAGGGACCCGGATAGCGCCGAGTGGTCGGCGAAGTGGTCGCCCTGGCTGGCCAGGGCGACGGAAAGGGAAGAACCGCAGGTGGAACTGTGGACCCTGGTCCGCTGGGTGGCGTCGCGTTCCGGGTGGCCCCGTCCATCTGCGCCTCGATACCGGCGTCCAGCCCAGAACTTCAGGCCCCGGATGGCGGTCGGCTGGTCACGGGGCGAAGACTTCCCGTTGGCTGAGATGACGGGACTGTCGACCCGGAAGATGGTGTTTCAGCGGTTCTCCCGGATGTGCGGTGGCGCCGGGATGCCGTACGGGCCCTCGGAGGCGTGGGGGAGCTTTGCGAGCAGTGTCCAGGATGCCGGTTTCCGTCGCATGTCCGGTAGGCGTCTGGGCCGGGCCTCGCCGTACCGGCCGGCCGTCCGAACTGCCGGCTGCACTGGCGACGCGGCCGGCTACCGCGGCGGGCGGTGCCCGGCGAGTGTGTCTACTGCCAGGCCGGATGTGCATAGCACCGTCCCATCTGGATGAGAATGGCGTCTAGATATGATATATGTCCGATGGTGGTGGTGGATAGGGCTGGCTTCTCCGGGGGTCCCCTGGAGGGGTCCGTTGCGGTCGCGGGGTCGAGGTGGG
>NZ_KB904719.1 GCF_000380165.1 Wenjunlia vitaminophila DSM 41686 | reverse complement strand
GCCCGCCGCGAGGCGGAGAAGCACCGCGCCGTGGCAGTGGTCGGGCCAGCCGGGCTCCGGGGCCGGGCACCAGCACATGAGGTCCCGCCCGGCCAAGTCCCGGCGGGCGGAGTTCGCCACCCACGGCCGGTCGGCCACCCACGTGCGGTAGAGCCGCACCGCCTCGGCCCGGGCCTCGGTGGCGGTGTCGCACGTGCGCCACTGCGTGCCTTGGCCTTGGGTGGCTGGGACCCCGTAGGTGCCGTCGGCGTGGCGGACGACAGGGAACGGGTTGCCCCAGCGGCTGCCCCGGCCCACGTACACCGGCAGCCGGCCAGCGGCATCGCGAGGGGCGCGCCACCCGGCGGTGCGGCGACGCTGGATGCGGGTGGGCATCAGGGGGCCTCCTGGTGGTGGATGGTGGTGGGTGGGCTGGGGCACGCGGCCATGTGCCCGGCGATGTCGTCGGGGGTGCGGCAGCCGGGGGTCTGGCACCAGTGCATGCCGCGCCAGGTGACGCCGCCCTGTGCGGTGAGCGCGGCGGCGGCCAGGCCGCGGGCCAACGAGTTGAACGTCCGCGCGCAGTGCCGGCCGCCGTACTGGAGGTCGTCGCCGTGGCTGCCTACCACGTCGGCGGCGGCCGAGGCGATGCCGGCCAGGGTGGCCGGGGACTGGCCACGCAGCTCGTGCATGTGCAGCGGCACGGCCAGGGCGAGGGACGTACGCAGCATGAAGTCCTGCATCTCTGTGGCCGGCTGGGCAGAGGACTTCACGCGGCGATCCCCGTTGCGGCAGCGCGCCTCGCGGCGCCCCGCTCGCGTTCGCACGCCCGGCACCGGCGGACTCGAGCGCCCCCGGGCCGGCCGCGACCCCACCTGGTTGTCTCCGGCGTCCACTCGTGCCCGGCGGAGCAGTGGGTGGCCAGGGCCCGGTCGTACGCCCCGACCCGGCGGTCTCTGCGCAGGCGCGGCGCTGGGTCTGGGGCGAACCACCGCTCGGCGAACTGGGCCTTGGCGGTGCGGAGGCGCCCCTTCATCGCCACCTCGCTGATCCCCAGGGCCTGCGCGGCGGCTCGCACGGTGTCATGCGCCGCCAGGGCGACGACGGCGTTCCGGTATATGGGCGACAGGGTGGCCAGGATCTGCCGTACCGCCACCGTCTCCACCAGCACGTCCTCCGCGGCAGTGCCGGAGGTGGGGTGCCAGTAGATCGTGAACCGCGGAGCGGAAGCCACACCGTCCACCGCACGGTCCCGGGGGATGCCGTACAGGCGTCGGACGTCGCGGACCTCGGCGTAGATCGCCTGCCAGCCGACACGGACTAGGTGCTGCCACGATGGCGGCTCCGCGGCTTCGGCCAGGGCGAGGGCGACAGCGGACCAGGCGATGTCGTAGCGGGTGGACATGTCCGCGGCGAGCGACCGGTCAGCGGCGCAGGCCGCGCGGGCGATGCGGTCGAGGTCGGCGAGGGCGTAGCCGTGGCGGAGGATCCCGCGGGCGTGCGGGTGCACGGCCGGGGTGTCGCCGGTGACGGTGCGCACCGCCGGTGGCCGGCCGGGGGTGGTGATGGTGAGCTGGTAGTCCACGGTGGTCCTCCTAGTGCCGGTGCGTGCCCGGGGCGGGATTCGAACCCGCACTTGTCCGCTTTTAAGGCGGTTGCTTCTGCCGTTGAGCGACCCGGGCCGGGGGTCATGCGGGGAACAGGGCGAGCTGCCGGGGCGGCCCGGGTTCGAACCCGCAGGTGGGGCCGCTTTTAAGGCGGCTGCGTCTACCTGTTGCGCCACCCGGGCCGGGGGTCAGAAGAGATCGAGTTGTGCGGGCGGTGGCGCGGTGGCGGTCTTGCCACCGCGGATGGCGAGGTCGAACAGCAGCACCGTGAACGGCACCGATAGGGAGAACTGGCCCACGCACACGTCGCGGTACGCCGCGCGGATCGCTTCGCGGGTGGCCCGGTCTTTGACGGTGATGTACGGCGGGTTGGCGATCACCGCGTGGTAGGTGCCGCGGGTCAAGATTCCGGGGTAGTCGGCGGTGTCGTCCAGGATGGTGCCGGGCGGGTTGAGGTCGCTCTGGCCGGCGAGGAGGGCGTTGCCGACGGCCACCCGGGGCCGGATCCAGCCCGGGATGTCGTGGAGCCGCAGCGGGGCGGGCAGGGCACCGTCAGCGGCGAGGAGCGCGGCGGCGGTGACGGTGAGCCGCAGCCGGGCCACCGCGGCGGTCAGCGGGTCGAGTTCCACGCCGTGGAGTCCGGCCAGCACGCGGCGCATCGCCGTCTCGGGTCCGCACCTGGGGTGACCGGGGCCGGCGGAGCGGTACCACTGGTACAGGCCGATCATGGCCCAGGTGAGGATGTGCCCTGTGCCGCACGCAGGGTCGATCACCCGCAGGGTTTCGCGGGGCCATTCGGTGATGGCGGGCAGCAGGGTGTGTTCGCACAGGAAATCGCAGATCCACCAGGGGGTTTGGCACAGGGCGTTGCCCTTGCGGCGGTCGTCGCCGGCGAGTTGGAGGAGGTCGCCCGCCAGCCAGCCGGTGATGGAGGCGGGTCCGCGGTCGGGGGTGGCGTACGCCAGATCCGGCGCGGTGGTGGTCCACCAGTCGATCAGGTTCCGGAGCATGTCCTCGGTCGGCTTCGCTTGGCCGATCGGGTTGTACCTGGGGTCGGTCAGGCAGGCGGTGGCGGGATGCGCGGCGAGATCGGCGAGGCCGCTGCGGATCCAGCCGGCCAGGGTGCCGCCGGCGGCGAGGTGCTGTTTGCGGCGGGGCTCGGCGTCGGCGCGGACCCGGGTGGGGATCAACCCGTGGTCCTCGGCCCAGGCGATCAGCACGGTGGTGTACACCCAGGACCCAGCGACACGGCCAACTCCAGGTCCCTGGCCGGCGGCCAGTGCCTCGGTATGCCGGGCCAGGGCCCGTGCCAGAGGGCGGGTGAACGCGGCGTCGTCCACAGGGCAGGGCCGGGACGGAGCGGTGGTGTTCATGCCGCCTCACCCCCGGCTGGGTCAGGGGCGGGCCGGCGGGTACCTCGGAGCAACGCCGACAGGGTGGAGACCGGCACTCCAGCGTCGGCTGCCACTGCCCGCAGGCGTTCCCCGCCCTGGACTCGGTCCCGCAGCACCTCGACCTGAGACACAGTCAGTCTGGGCTTGCCGGAGCTGTCGGTGGGTGCGGAGATCCGTTTGTCCTTGCGCCAGGGCCGCGTCGGGGCGGTCTCGCCCTGGTGCCACCAGCGGTAGAACCGGCGACGGGCACCGGCGACGATGCTGGTGAACGTGCGCGGTGACGCGCCGATGGCGTGGGCGGCGGCCTGGTAGGTGCCGTATGCGGCCAGCGCAGTCAGGGCCTGCTGCTGGCGGGGAGTCAGCAGTGGCCACACCTGGGCCAGGGCAATCCGATCGACTACCCCGTCTTCTGGTGAGGGGGTGTGCGCGGCGAACCAGAACCGCTGGTAGCCAGGGGCGGTGTGGGAGCCGTGGCCGGGATGGTCGGCGCTCCATCCGCGGTGGCGCATCTCTCCGTGGACGTGGCGGTCGCTGGCCCGTATTCCGACGCTGATCAGGGCCCTGCGTGTCGGGGCCTCGTCCGCAGTGCACAGGTGTTCAGCGAGGGCGTGCCAGACGGCGTCGTACCGGTCGGTGACGTCGGTGGCGGTGTGCCAGCGATCCAGGCGGAGGACGGTCTGAGTGAGGTGGTGGAGGTCGGTGAGGGTGTAGCCGTGCATCGGCTGCCGCTGTCCGGCCGGTTCCTCGTTGGCGGCTTCGGTGAGGGTGAAGTCGCCGGCGTGCGCATGGTGGCTGCGGACGGTGCCGACCAGCTTCGTGGAGTCGAGGGTGACCTCGACGCGTCGGGTGCCGAGGATGCCGCGGGCGTGCTGGTGCACTGCTTCGGCGAGGTCGGGGGGTGTGGCGCCGGTGACTTCGCGTATCGCGGGCGGCTGGCCGGGGACGGTGAGGGCGAGCTGATACGTGATCACAGCGTCGGCTCCTGTGACTGCGTGGGCGCGTGAGACAGACCCGGATGACGCTTGGGATGTCCGCGCGGGTGTTCGGCTGCCAGACGGCCGTACAGGCGCCTTAGACGGTCCGCTGCGCGGCGCCACCGGGGCGCGGTGTAGCGGATCGTCCACCCGGAGCCTGCGAGTTGCTCGAGGGCGAACCGAGCGGTGTCCTCGGGGGTCCGCTGATCCCGTGGGGTGATCAGCCGGTAGTCCTCGAGGGCTGCGGCCAGGTCCGCGGCGACGGCCGCCGGAATCACCGGTGGCCTCGAAGTCCGGCCTCAAGCTGGCTGTCGCTCGCGTTGTCGAACGCGTCGGCCCAGTCCACGAACTCGCCTCGCTCCCGGGCGACGGCGTACCGGGACCAGCACCCGGTGCACAGCCGGGCCGGGACATCGCCCCACTCGGAGCGCGAGTCGAACAACGGACGGCGCTGCTTACAAAGGCCGCACTGGCCTTCGGTCGGGTTGGTCACTGGTCCTCCTCGTGGGCGCCGCAGTCGCAGGGGTGACGGCTGGCATCGGGTCGGGCGGTTGGGGGAGCTGTCCCGGCCCAGCGGCGATAGTCGTCGAGGGCGGCCCACCAGGCGCTCATCGGCAGCGGAGGTAGAAGGCCGCGGGGCCGGGTGCCGGGCGGCCAGGCTCCGGGCCGGTGCACGGCGAGCCGGCCGGCGGCGGGTCGCTGGGCGGGTGCCGAGCTCGTGAGGGCCGGCCGCGGCCGGCGGATCTGCTGCCGGAGGAACCTGCCCAGGTCGCCCTGGCGGCGCATGGCCCGAATGTCGTCGGGGGTGATCTCGTTCACGGCTGGCCCCGGCGGAGGTCGGGGCCAGCGAGGGTAACGATCGTGGCGGCTTGGGCGAGGCGGGACGCGAGGCGGTCGCCGAGCTGGGCGGCGAGTTCGGTGACGAGCAGGTTGGTGGTGATGATCACGGGCCGGCACTGGTTGTAGCGCTCGTTGATCAGCCGGTACGTGGCCTCCTCGGTCCACTCGCTCAACTTCTCGGTGCCGAGGTCGTCGAGGAGCAGCAGCGGGATCCGGGCCAGCCGGCGGAGCTCGTACTCGCTGCCGCGTTCGCTGCCGCCGGGGCGGAGCAGCCCGTACATGTCCGGGGCGGTGGTGGCGATCATCTCGAAACGCCGCGGGCCGGCTTCGGCGATCCGGCGCAGCGCCCCGTATGCCTGGTGGGTTTTGCCGGTGCCGATCGGTCCGGTGAGGACGAGGATCCCGGCGGTGTCGGGGTCGGGGGCGGCGCGGTCGGCCCAGGTGGTGATGTCGGGGTGGGTGCAGGTGGCCGTGCGGTACCGGCGGGGGGCGGCAGTCTCCCAGCGGGCGAGGGCGACGCGGGCCCGAGCCTGGCGGTGGTATTCGGGGTGGCCGGGATCGTCGGGGGTGAGGGTGGTGTCGGTGGGGCCGGGGGCGACCTGCGGGCGGTCGGCGAGGCCGGCCATGAGCCGGGCGAGCGCGGACGGCGGACGGCCGGCGAGGGTCTGCGGTTCGGGCATCAGAAGCCTCCCTGGTTGAGGTACGCCTCAGCGGGCGGGCACTGGTAGGGCTGGTGGCCGTTGACGGCGCGGAGGACGGGGCGGCCGGGGCGGGCGCCGCGTTCGTCGGTGGGTGCGGTGGCCGGGTCGGGCAGGGGGGCGACCTCGCGCCAGCCGGGGAGGAAGTACCGGCCGTAGCTGACCCGGCGAGCAGCGGCCTGGTCGATGGCGTAGGCGGCGAGGGCCGGGGTGCCGCTGCGTTGGATGCAGGCGTGGACGATGAGCCACTCGGCGTCGCTGAGGTTCCAGCGCAGGTGGGTGTGTCCGGCACGGCTGATCGCATCGACGAGAGGGCGGGCGAATTCGGGGATGGTGACCGACGGACGCGAAGGCTGCCCGGCTTGCTGGCTAGCTGGCTTGCTTGAGGGGTCTGAGGGGTCTGAGGGGAAGGGGTCCGGGATTCCCGGACCCTTTCCATGTGGTTCCCGGACCCTTTCGAGGTCGTTCCCGGACCCTTTCTCTCCGATTGGGTCCGGAGTCCCCGGACGCTTTCCGGGTGATTGGGTCCGGGGATCCCGGACGCTTTCGAGGTCATTGGGTCCGGGGTCCCCGGACGCTTTCGGCTCCATAGCGTCTGGGGATTCCGGACCCTTTCCAGCGTCCGAGACGGGACCGAGGACCGGGATGCGGTACACGGCCCGGCGCCCCCGGTGGCCGCCAGAGACGGTCTCGAGGGCTCCCTTCTGCCGCAGCGCCTTGATCACCTCGTAGCGGCTGGAACGCGCGGGCAGCCGCATGCGGTGGGCGATCTGCGGGTCATCCTCGATTCCGGGCCAGCACTGCCGCGTGCCGTCGTTGGCGTTCTCGGCCAGCACGGCAAGGGCGTACCGCTCGCGCCACGTCAGCACCTCGGGTGCATGGTCGAGGACCTCGAGGAAGAGGCGGATGCCCACAAGTGTCTCTTTCGTCGTGCTGGTCAGGACTGGCTGCGCCGGGCGGCCCCGCGGTGGTGCGGGGCCGCCCGCAGGGGGCTACTTCGGCTCGGGGTAGGGCTCCGGCCGCGAGCCGCCCGGCCGGTACGACAGGAGCTGGACGCTGCGGCCGTCGCGGTAGGCGTTCCAGCCCTTGATGACCACGGCGGTGACCACGGACTCGTCGGGGTTGCTGCGGTCGGCGGCGAAGTTGTGGAGCGCGCGCCGCAGGGCGTAGATCGGGTCGTCGGTCATCAGGCCGGCGCCGTCGGCGAGGCGGGCGAAGAAGAACGCGCAGTCGCTGCTGTCGATGTTGGTGAACAGCCAGTGGCAGAGCGCGGCCGTGCCTCCGCTGATGCGCATGGATTTCCGGACGCGGTCGGCGATCTCCACCGAGCGGCGGAGCTCGGGGTGGTCCTCGAGGAGGGCCAGGAGCTGCCGGTGGGTGGGCTTGGCCGTCCCGGCGCCCCGGAGGTTCTTGCGGTGGCCCTTCTGCCACTGGTGGACCCTCACGAGGGCGGCGGCGAGCACGACGCAGTGGCTCTCGCCGCGGAGCTTGAGGGCGTCGGCGAGGACTCGCTTGGCGCCGGTGTCCATGGTGTCCTGCGTGCTGGCGGGCAGGCCGGTGACGACGAGCATGCGGATGGTGACGTTGGCGGCGACGATGGCGCTGAGGCGGTGCTGGCCGTCCAGCAGCGGGCCGCCGGTCAGGTAGGGGTTGTCGAAGAGGGCGATGTCGCCCCGGGCGAACTTGATGGCCTGACCGTCCTCGACCCAGTTCCCGTCGCGCATGTCGGCGGCGTAGCTGTTGACGACGCGGTCGCGGAGGTTGCGGTTGTGGGTGTTCTGCCGCAGCCACCTCTTGGCGGTGGCCGGGGTGATGTCGATGACGTGGTAGGACGGTCCGTCCTGGTCGGGGCGGGTTACGCTGGTCTTGCGCATCTACTTCTCCTGGTTGATGGAGTTGGCGACGTCGGTGAGGGCGTCGCTGAGGGTGTGGAGGCTCGTCGCCCACCAGCGGCGGGCCTCCGTGCTGGTGGGGGCCTGGTCCAGGTGCATGGCCTTCAGCAGGCGGGTGGTGTGCTCGAGGGCTCCGAGGAGGTCGGGCATCTGGTGGTGGGTGGTCTCCCGGTTGCGGTCGAACCGGTCGTCGTCGGTGAGCCGGGCGAGGCGTTCGGCGGCGCGGGAGAGGTCGTGGGCGGCGTCGGCCCACGCTTCGGGCAGCGGCCGGCGGCGAGGCCCGGCCGGCGGGGCGGTCTCTGGCGGCGCGGGTGTTGGCCGCGGGGTGACCGCGGCCTGAAACCCGAGCCCGGTTGGCTGCACCCGGTCCGTTCCGCCGAGCCGCGCTTCGTCGGACGCCGGCTCGGGAGCGGGCCGGGCAGCGTACGTCTTGCCGTCAGCGCCGAGGACAGGTGAGGAGAATTCCTCACCTCCCGCCGCGAGGTCGTTCCGCACGGTCTTCTGGTCGATGCCTGCCGCGGCCGCGATAGCTCGAGTGCTGAGCCCGCTGTCGCGCAGTGACGCGACGACCTCCTGCCGTTCTTCCCGGGGGAGTCGGAGCCGGGTGGTGCCGAACTCCTCGGTGCAGTACGCGTCCCAGGAGGCGTAGCCGAGGACGGCCCAGGCGCGGGAGGTGTACGCCTCCTGGATCAGCAGCCAGGTGCCTTCAACGGCGACTCGGATCCGGTCGGTGAGCGCGCGGGCCTGCTCACGGGTGGGCAGGACGACGTCGGTCACGGTTCTCCTCTCGAGGTGGGTGGTGGTCCCGGGCGCGGGGTGTGTGCCGCCCGCGCCCGGGACCGGTCAGGGGTCAGAGCACGGCGGCGATGCCCTTGGCGAGGTTCATGACGAACTGGTCGCGGGCGGGGGCGGCCATGTCGGGGTGGAACGCGAAGTGCACGCGGACGCGGGACTCGCTCTCGCCGTCGCTGGGGCCGACGGCGAGCTGGAGCGTGTGCTCGTCCGGCTCGAGGCCGTCGGCACCGAGACGGACGGCCCACGCCGACAGGTGGGCCGCCCCGAGGAGCATCTGGAACACCCGCTTGTGAGCGGCGTCGAACTCGGCCTCGGGCAGGTCGTCCCAGGTGGTGGCGCCCTCACGGATGGGCTGGCCGGCCATCTCCCGGCGGACGGCGTCGAACCACGGGCCCCACGGGAGCGCGCGGTGCTGGCGGGCGGCCTCGGCGAGCAGGTCGTCGTCGGTGTAGGGGCGGTCGGTCACGGGGTGGTCCTCTCGTAGGTGTGGTGGACCGCGTCCTGGGCGGCGCGGTAGACGTGCGTGGAGGAGCGGCGCTTGCCGCTGGCGATCGCGCGGTTGTCGACCACCCGGGAGTCGCTGAGCGGGCTCGGGATCGCCTGCGGGGTGTAGCCGGGTCGCGGAGGCGGTTCGGGGCGGCCGTCGAGCGCGGCGGGAGTGTGGGCGGGGCAGGCGACCGAGTTCAGGAAGCGGCGGACGCCCTCGGTCACCCCGCAGCGACGGCCCTCCACTCCGATCCAGTGCCGGCACACCGGCGGGTCCAGGGCGGTCACGAGGTGCTCCCGCCCGAGTTCCGCGCCTGCCACTCCTCTTCGGTGAGGTAGCTGCGGCGGCTGGCGCGCCTCTCGGCGAAGTAGGCGTTCTCGGCCTTGCGGCACGGCTCACACAGCAGCTCCCCGCGGTAGCGGTGCTGCCGCGCGCCCCGGTAGGTGCCGTGCGCGACCTCCTTGCGGAGACTGCCGCCACGGGGCAGCTTCAGGCCGATGGCCTTGATGAGCTCCTCCAGTTCCGTGTCGGTCAGCTCAGCCACGACCCGCCAACCCCTCGGCGGCGCGGCGGCGGTCCCGGACGAGCTCCCACCGCTCCTTACTGGTGAGGCCGCCGTAGATCCCCTCCCGGCGAGTGGCACCCCACCCGGACTCCACGCGCAGGACGTCAGCGAGGCACTCGCCGCGGACCGGGCAGCGGCGGCAGACGGCCTTGGCCTCCTCGAGCTGCGCCAGCGCCGGGCCGGTGTCGCCGACCGGGTGGAACAGGTCGATGTCCATGCCGAGGCAGGCGGCGCGCCGACGCCAGTCCCATGTCCGGTCGAGGGTGTCGGGGGCGTGGGTGGCGTGGGTGGCGAATCGGCGCATCACTGGGCACCTCCCGCGGGGTGGTAGTGGCCGCCGGTCCCGCCGATGCGCACCGGCCGGTCCTGGCACGCCGGGTTCTCGTGGTGGGGGCACGGCTCCCAGGCGGTGGTGTCGGCCGGCCGGGCCCTGTCCTCGAGGCGGCGCCGGGCCGCGGCCAGGTCCCGGGTGAGGCTGACGTTGGCGCCGGTGACCTCGGCGAGCCGGTCGGCCAGGGCCTGCTCGCGCGGGGTGAGCGCCACCGTCTCGACTCGGGCCCGCAGGCCGGCGACCTCGGCGTCGAGCTGGGCGCGCTGCGTCTCCAGACAGGCGACCACGGTCTCCGCCTGGCGGGCCCGCTCCTCCTGCTCGGCACAGATCCGGGCGAGCGCCCGCACCTCGCGGGCGAGGTGGTCGAGGTCGCCGCCGGCGCCGTCGCGGGGCAGGTCGGCGAGGAGGTGGACGGTGCGGGGGTGTGGGGTCCAGCCGGTCACGGCCGGCACCGGGGCCGGTGTGGTGGCGGGCGGGGGCGGGGTGCGGAACATGCGGCGGATCACGACGCGCCTCCGGCGGCGCGCTCCTTGCCGATCCGGACGACCAGGTCGCCGATCGACTCCTCCTCGCCGACCTCGTTGGTGACCAGCGCGCCGAGCTGCCTGGTGGAGCGCAGTTCGTAGTGGATCTGCCGCAGGCGGCCGGCAGAGGTGTCCGGGTGGGTGATCTCGTCCACGTACGACGCGGCCGGCCGGACCGGAGTGTCGCCGCGCTCGAGCGTCTGCTGTTCCGGGTCCGGGTCGTGCGTCGGGGTCATCCCTCCGGTCAGCAACAGCACCCGGAACGCCACGCTCTGGGCCTTCGCGGTGCCCTTGTCCTGCGAGTCCAGCGCCTCGCCGGCGGACTGGAGCAGCGGCAGGCTGTCTCCCATCGGGCCGATCACCTGCCACGTCACCACGACGCGGCACTCCCGCATCTTGCTGCCGCCCTTGCTGACGGCGTCGCCGTACTGGGTCTGCACGGTGACGGGCAGGACGCTCACGCCGTGCCTCAGGGTGACCGGCGCGAAGGTGTTGATCGTGGTGTCGACGCCGCGGAAGTTGTAGCGGGTGCCGGAGGCGTTGTACTGCTCGCGCTTGGCGATGGCGCGGACGTCCCTGCGGACGCGGAGCCAGGCGAGGTGCACGGGGGATCATTGGCGGGTCGTCGTCGCCGGGCTCATACTCGCCCATGTCGGCCAACGGCCCAGCCGGCGCCGGCAGCGCGGCGGGCGTGGGGTACTCGGGCTGCTGCGGCAGGATGTCGCTGGCGCGGCCCGCGGCGGCGGCGGCGCGTTCGGCCAGGTTCGTCATCGGGTGTGCTCCTCACGCAGGCGGCGGGGGATGTTGAGGCGCCGGGCGGTCCGGTCGGACACGCACGCGGCGTAGGCGTCGGGGAACTCCTCACGGAGCCGGGCGTGGTCGACGTGCTCGGTCGAGGAGGTGTCCCAGGAGTAGGCGAGGCGGTCGCCGAGGATCGCGGTGTCGGCGTCGCCGAGGCGCTCCACCAACTTCGCCTTCAGGCGCTTCTTGCGGGCCTTGGCCTCGCGCTCGTCGGCCACGGCGTCCAGGTAGTCCGCCAGGGCGTCCTGTGCCTCGAGGTCGCGGTCGAGGTGGACCACCCCGGCCCGTTCGGGGTGCAGGTCTTCCCACAGGTCCAGCAGCGGCCCGGGCGGTTCGTCGCCGGTGACCGGCGGCGGGTCGCCGGCCACGATCCGGTCCCACACCTGCTGGCCGGCGGCGCGCAGGTCGGCGATGACGTCCTCGTGTTCGTCCCGGCGGACGGTGAACCGGCGGTAGTCGTTGCCGCCGAGGAGGACAGCGACGTGGAGGTGGTCGTAGCCGCAGACGTCGATCTGCCACAGGACCTGCGCGAGGACGTCGTCCGGGCAGCCCTTCCGCCACATCGGGGCCTTCATCTTGTCGCGGCACTTCACCTCGAGCGCGCACTTCTCCCGGGAGCCGGGCGTCAGTGGGCACTCCATGACGCGCCGGTCGAGGGTGCACATCTGCCACAACCGGATCTCGTTGGCGACGAGGCCGACCCGCTGGATCACGGACCGGTTGTCGGCGGCCCAGCGGCGGGCGACCTTGTCCTCGTTGGCGCGGCCCCAGTAGGCGGGTTCGCTGTCTTCGCCGTCGAGGGGCAGGTTTCCGCGCTTGTCGTGGTAGACGGTCTGGATGGTGCCGTGGCGGGAGAGGCCGAGGATGGCGGCCATGTCGCTGGAGCCGATGCCGGAGCGGCGGGCGGTGAGCCACAGGTCGCGGTCGGCGTCGGCGGGGAGGATGAGCCGGCCGGTGGGGGTGACCCGCCGCCCGGCGGCCGGGGCCATGGTGGCCCCGGCGCGCAGGGTGGTCGTCACTCGTCGTCCTCCTCGTCGTACGCGGAGGCGACCGCCAGCGGCGTCACCACGTAGCCCGTGGCGGTCTCGCCGTCCGCGCTCTCGGCAACGAGCTCGGCGACGCCGTCCTCCTCGTCCTCGATCCAGTCGAGGAGGGAGTTCGGCCACTCGCAGCGCATGTCCGCCTCGCAGTGGGCGCGGGCGGCGGCGGCCGTGGTGTACAGGCCCATCACGATCGAGTGGTGCGAGGCCCGGTAGACCGTCAACTCGGCGCCCTGGATGGCTTCACTTCCCGCGCCGCAGGTGTTGCAGGTGAACCCCGCAGGGGGCCGGCCCTCGCACTGCGTGCAGCACTCGCCGCCGTCGGCCAGCAACTCGCCGACCGTCACTCGGAAAAGCGCGGCCATGGCGCTCAACTCACCAGCGTTCCAGGCACGCTGGCGGCACGAGCCGCCGCCGACCTGTTCGGCCTGCGACCAGGTGACATCAGACCAGCGACTTCCGGTGATCGCGGCGAGTCGCGTGCAGGCTTCCTTCTGAGTCCAGCCGGCCTGTCGGCGGAGGCGGCTGATGTTGCGGCTGACGTTCTCTGCGGGCGTCATCGTTTCCCCCTGGTGTGGCGGTGGGTGGTGGTCACGGCCCGCCGCACCAGCGGGCTCAGCAGCGCCCCGGCGGGCGCGGCCAGGAGCACAGCGGCGGCGAGGAAGACGGCGGTCACCGGGCCTCCCGAGGGCCGATCAGCCCGATCGCCTCAAGCAGGTCGCGGGCCGCGGCCTGCTGGGTCTCGCGGTCCACCTCCGGGAGCCGGCTGAGCACCATGCCGGCCGCGGTCACCGCGGCGGCGCGGCGCTCAGCCTCGCTGGTGGGCCGGATCGCGCCGACCTCCCGCAGGGTGTGGCTCACTGCGGCTCACCACCCGCGGGCGGAATCGTCCAGCGAGACGCGGCGGCGGCGAGGACGGCGTCGTCCGGGTCCAGCAGGTGCCGGTCTTCCGGGCGGGGGACCAGGTGGGTGCAGCAGCCCAGCAGGCACAGGCGCGCGCGGGCCGCCCACTGGTCGCGGGTCAGCAGCTCGACGTGCCAACCCCGCCGAGTCTGCCGGGCGCGGTCACGCTGCCTGGGCGTGAACTCCCGGTGGGCGGCTTGCTCATCGAGGCAGAAGCCACCGAGAAGGGACCCGTAGGCACATCCGGTCTGGTCGAACAGCACCCAGCGGCAGCGGCTCAACGGGACGGTCTGGCCGCCGATGCGTACGAGCAGGTCAGCCACGAGGTTCACCGCCACGGCGCTCGGCGAGCTGGGCGATCTGCTCGCGATGCCCGTCGGCGGCACGGCGGGCATCGATGCGGGCCTGCACGGAGGCCGGGACAGGGGCACCGTGCGCGCGG
>NZ_KB904718.1 GCF_000380165.1 Wenjunlia vitaminophila DSM 41686 | reverse complement strand
CCCTGGCCTGCCCCGCCCCGACGTCGTCGGAGTTCGCCGAGACCACCTACACCGCCGTCTCGGTGCCCCCGGCGGACGCCCCCGCCCCCGCCGGGGACGACGCGGACGACGCAGAGGACGAGGGCGCCTCGGCCACGCTGCGGCCGGCGGACGGGGAGCTCCCCGACGAGGGCGAGGCGTCGGGGGAAGAGGACGACCCGAACGCCGAGGACGACCCGAACTCCGAGGATGACGGGGCCGAGGACGACGGGGCCAAGGACGACGAGCGCGGGAAGAAGGAGCAGAAGGGCGCCGCCGACGCGCCGGAGGTGACGCTCTCCGAGCCCCGCGCCGCGGTGGTCGCCGACACCGACGACCCCGAGGCCCCCGCCCTGGTCGGAAACGCCAGCGGGACGCTCGCCCCCGGCTACACCGTCCAGCAGACCACCGAGATCTCGATGGGCGAGGGGCGCGGCCTGCTGGGCACCGCGTGCGCCGCGCCCAGCGCCGAGTTCTGGTTCGCCGGCGCCAGCACGCACAGCGCCCGGGCCGACTACGTCCACCTGACCAACCCCGACGACACGCCGGCCGTCGTGGACCTGGAGCTGTACGGGGCTGACGGGCAGATCGAGACGTCGTCCGGGAACGGGATCAGCGTGCCCGCGCGGGCCACCGTCCCGGTGCGCCTGTCCACGCTCACCAGCGAACAGGAGACGGACCTCGTCCTCCACGTGATCGCCCGGAGCGGCCGGCTGAGTGCCGCGGTGCAGGCCGTGCACGCGGACCTGGGCGGCGACTGGCTGCCACCGTCCGAGGCTCCGGCGCCCAGCGCGGTCCTGCCAGGACTGCCCAAGGACACCGAGGCGGCCCGGCTGGTGGTCTTCGCCCCGGACGACGACGCCGACCTCAAGGTGGAGCTGGCCACCCCGACCGGAAGGGTGGTGCCGGCGGGCTACGAGACCCTGCACGTCAGGGCGGGGATGACGGCGTCCGTCGAGCTCAAGGGGATCACTCAGGGGGAGCCCGGCTCCCTCGTGCTCACCCCGACCGAGTCCGACCGGTCCGCCGACGTGGTGGCCGGGGTCCAGGTGGTGCGGGGCGAGGACGACGAACAGGAGATCGCCTTCCTCTCCGCCGTGGGGCCGGTGACCGAGCAGGCCACCGTCGCCGGCAACGAGCGCAAGGGCACCACCCTGTTCCTCGCCGCCCCCGACCGCGCCGCCACCGTCAAGATCACCTCGATCGGGCCCGGCGGCGGCGACCCGCAGGAGCAGACGGTCGAGGTCAAGGCGAGGACGACCCTGGCCGTGGTGCCCCCGGCCCCCTCCGGCAAGAAGCCGTTCGCCGTCACCGTCACCCCGGCCTCCGGGGGCCCGGTGTACGCCGCGCGGATGCTGTCCAGGGCCGGCGAGGACGTCGCCATGTTCACGCTCCAGCCTGTGCCGGACGACCGGGCCACCGTGCTGGTGCCGGAGGCCGAGGCTGACATCTCGGTGCTCGGCCGCTGAGCCTCCCCGGCTCCTCGCCGCCGGCTCGGCGGGGCGGGGAGCCGGAGTCAGTCCTCCTGCCCGTACCGCGGATCGACGGCCTCCGGGGTCAGGCCGAGCAGTTCGGCGACCTGTTCCACCACGACGTCGTGGACCAGTGCGGCCCGTTCGTCCCGGCCCTTGGCCCGGATCTCCACCGGTCGCCGGTAGACCACGATCTTCCCCTTGCCCTCGTGGGCCTCGGTGACCACCCTGCCCAGCGGGACGCCGTCCGGGCTGGTCGGGTCCTCGTCGGCCGGGGGCACGTCCTGGACGGCGAAGCGGACCTCGGCGAGTTGCGGCCAGCGGCGCTCGAGTTGCTCGGCCGCCTCCCGGACCAGGTCGTCGAAGACCTCGGCGCGGGACAGGGCGATGGGCACCTGCGGGGGCGCGACCGGGCCGCGCATGCCGCGTCCGTGTCGGTCCCGGCGGCGGGGCCGCGGGGCGGGCGGAGGTCCGGGTCTGTCCATCACTCCGAGAGTATCCGCCACCACGCCGTTGTCCGTGGACGCTCTGTTTCGATGCGTGTACATGGTGTTTCGGCCGTTGGATTGGCCATTCACTGGCATGGTTTTCGCCATAATTATCATCAATGATGAACGATCTTGATCGAGCGGAGGCAGGGAACAAGGGGCTCGCGTCAGAGGGCGCAGGTGGCCGGAACTGATCGGCGATCACCTCCCCGGAACGACACGTCGGAGCAAGGGAAGGCATAGTCGTCGCGGCCCGCTCAAGAGTGCGGTACCGTCCAACCTCGTGAGCCCTGTACGTCGCTGTTCGCGCACCGCGTGCGGCCGTCCTGCCGTCGCGACGCTGACGTACGTCTATGCGGACTCCACCGCCGTTCTCGGCCCCCTCGCCACCTATGCCGAACCGCACTGCTACGACCTGTGCGGCGAGCACTCCGAGCGGCTGACCGCGCCCCGCGGTTGGGAGGTGGTGCGGCTCGCCGTGGACCACGGCGCGGCCCGACCCACCGGCGACGACCTCGAGGCGCTGGCCAACGCCGTCCGTGAGGCGGCCCGTCCGCCGGGACGCACCTCGTCCGCCGGTGGCCGCGAGGCAGATCCCATGGAGGTCGCCCGCCGTGGCCACCTGAGGGTGCTGCGTTCCCCCGACGCCTGAGCCCGGCCGGTCCCCCGCGCCCCACTCCGTCAACGACTGACGTTCTCGTCGCACCCTTGCCCAACCGCCCACGGTGCACCGCCCATTGGACCTCCCACACGGTGTCCGCGGTGCGGACCGCCCGCTCTGCACCCTTTCCACCCGGGTAGGTTGGACGCGCTGAAACGTCCACCGGAGATCGAACTGGGAGCAGCCGTGACCGACCTTTCACAGATCGTCAAGGCGTACGACGTTCGTGGCGTGGTGCCCGACCAGTGGGGCGAGCCGCTGGCCGAACTCTTCGGCTCGGCGTTCACCGAGGTCGTCGGGGCCCGCGCCATCGTGATCGGACACGACATGCGGCCCTCCTCGCCGGGGCTCGTCGAGGCGTTCTCCCGGGGCGTCACCTCCCGGGGAGTGGACGTGGTGCTCATCGGCCTGTGCTCCACCGACCAGCTCTACTACGCCAGCGGGAGCATGGACCTGCCCGGCGCGATGTTCACCGCGAGCCACAACCCCGCCCGGTACAACGGCATCAAGCTGTGCCGGGCCGGCGCCGCCCCCGTCGGCCAGGACTCCGGCCTCGCCGAGATCCGCCGCCTGGTCGAGGAGTGGAGCGAGCGGGGAGCCCCCGGGCCGGCGCCGCGGCGCGGCACCGTCTCCCAGCGCGACACCCTGCCCGACTACGCCGCCTACCTGCGCTCCCTGGTGGACCTCAGCACCTCCCGGCCGCTGAAGGTGGTGGTGGACGCCGGTAACGGGATGGGTGGGCACACCGTTCCGACCGTCCTCGAGGACCTGCCGTTGGAGGTCGTCCCGCTGTACTTCGAACTCGACGGCGACTTCCCGAACCACGAGGCCAACCCGATCGACCCGAAGAACATCGAGGACCTCCAGGAGGCGGTCCGGCAGACCGGCGCGGACATCGGCCTGGCCTTCGACGGGGACGCCGACCGCTGTTTCGTGGTGGACGAACGGGGCGCGCCGGTGTCCCCCTCCGCGATCACCGCGCTCGTCGCCGCCAGGGAACTGGCCAAGCACCCGGGCGGAACAGTGATCCACAACTGCATCACCTCCTGGTCGGTGCCCGAGGTGGTCAGGGAGAACGGCGGCACGCCGGTGCGCACCAGGGTGGGGCACTCGTTCATCAAGGCGGAGATGGCCCGCACCGGAGCGGTCTTCGGCGGTGAGCACTCCGCCCACTACTACTTCCGTGACTTCTGGCGGGCCGACACCGGGATGCTGGCCGCGATGCACGTGCTGGCCGCGCTCGGCGAACAGTCAGGACCGCTCTCCGGGCTGGTCGGACAGTACGACCGCTACGCCTCCTCCGGAGAGATCAACAGCACCGTCGCCGACCAGGCCGAACGTTCCGCCGCCGTACGGGCCGCCTACGCCGGCCGGGACGACGTGGAACTCGACGACCTCGACGGGCTCACCGTCGTCGGCGCCGACTGGTGGTTCAACCTGCGGCCGTCCAACACCGAGCCGCTGCTGCGCCTCAACGTCGAGGCGAGGCGGCCGGAGACGGTCGCCGCCGTCCGGGACGAGGTCCTGGCCATCGTCCGGGCCTGATCACGCCCGCCCCGTCCGCTGGGGCGGTGCCGTTCGGCCGTCCGCAGATCCCCGGAGGTACGCTGCGTGCGGGGCCGTGGCCAGCGGTCCCCGCCCGTGTCAGGGCCCGCCCGGTGATCCCGGTGGGGTTCCGCCGGCACGGGCCGCGGCGCGGGGCAGCCGCCGCCGGGCCCCGTCGTCGGCAGCCCGGCGTCAACGGCCCGTCATCGGGCAGTCGTCAATGGACAGCAGCCACCACAGAGAGGGACACGCCGTGAACCTGGACCCATCGTTCCTTGAGATCGCCGCCTGCCCGCAGTGCCACGCCCCGCTGCGCGAGTCCACCGAGGACCCGTCCGGGCCCGAGCTGGTCTGCACCTCCGCCGACTGCGGGCTCGCCTACCCGGTGCGGGACGAGATCCCGGTGCTGCTGGTGGACGAGGCCCGCCGTCCGGCCTGAGCGCCGTCCCACCACTGACGTCCCACCGCTGCCTGCGGACGCGGACGCGGCCACGGCCAGGGCCAGGGATGTCGCACCGCCCGGAGGCGCCGGGCCACCCGGGCACGTCCGAGCCACCGGCCCCGCACCACCGGCGGGTGCGTACCGGCCCCACGTCACCCGGACGCGCTCCCGGACCGAGAGGACCATCCATGTTTGACGAGGCGCTGCTCGACGACCACGAGGAGCTGACCCGCGTCGACACCCACGAGCTGCTGCGCGGCCTCGCCTCCGCCGGCGCCCGGGTGCGCACCGCAGCCCGGCTGGCCGACGAGGCCGGACTCGCCGCGCTCCGACCGGACGGACGCCCCCGGGTCGTCCTGGTCGCCGGGAGCGGCGCCGGCACCGAAGCCGGAGAACTGCTGGCCGCGATCACCGGCACCGCCGTCCCGGTCCTGACACTGGCCCCGAGGTCCACCGCCGACCCCGAACCCCGCTGGGCGCTGCCCGGTTGGGCGGGCCCCCTGGACCTGCTGCTGCTCGCCACGGAGTCGGGCCAGGAACCCGGCCTGGCCCAACTGGCCGAACAGGCGTACGCGCGGGGCTGCACGGTGGTGGCCGTCGCACCCCCGGACTCGGCGGTGGTCTCGGCCGCGCAACGGGCCCGGGGCATGTCCTTGCCCCTCGCCCCGCCCCCGGGCGGGGGCCCCGACCAGGACCCGACCGCGCTGTGGGCGCTGCTGGTTCCCCTCCTGGCGTTGAGCGACCGGATCGGCACCGGGTCCTTCCCCGCCGGGACCATACAGCGCGCCGCTGACCGGCTGGACGAGACGGCGGCCCACTGCGGCCCCGCGACATCCACCTACCAGAACCCGGCCAAGACCCTCGCCGCGGAACTCGCCGACACCCTGCCGTTGCTCTGGGGGGAGGGCACCGCCGCCCCCGCGGTGGCCCGCTGCTTCGCCGGCGCACTGGCCCGCAGGGCGGGCCTCCCCGCGCTCGCCGCCCCGCTGCCGCAGGCGCTCCACGCCCACCGGGGACTCCTCGCGGGACCGCTGTCCCAGACCGTCGACGACGACGACTTCTTCCGCGACCGCGTGGAGGACCCGGCCGGACTGCGACTGCGCGTGGTGCTGCTCCGCGACCGGGGGGAGCACGCCGCCGGGAGCGACGCCACCCCGGCCCACCTGCTGTCCCGCAGCCACGGCGTGGCACTGAGCGAGGTCACCGCCGAGGCCGAGGGCCCGCTGGAGGCCGCCGCCCAGATGCTCGCCCTCACCGACTTCGCCTCCGCCTACCTCGCCCTCGCCGAACGGGCCTGAGCCCGCGTCGAGCCCGGCGGTGCCGTGCGACCGGGCCGGCGATGTGAACGTCCGAACCGTCAGCCAAGAGCCGAGAACCACCGGGAACGCGCCATGGACCGCTTGTTCAACACCGTTCGCCCCTACGCCTGGGGATCGACCACCGCCATCCCCGAGCTGCTGGGCACCCCACCGACCGGCGAGCCCCAGGCCGAGCTGTGGATGGGCGCCCACCCGGCCGCGCCGTCCCTGGTCGACCGGGGCGCCGGCCGCGTTCCGCTCGGTGACGTCCTCGCCGCCGACCCGCGCCGCGAACTCGGCGACGCGGTGGTGGACCGGTTCGGGGCCCACCTGCCGTTCCTGATGAAGGTGCTGGCCGCCGACGCTCCGCTCTCCCTCCAGGTGCACCCGGACCAGGCCCGGGCGCGGGCCGGCTACGCCGACGAGGAGGCGCGCGGCATCCCGGTGGACGCCCCGCACCGGAACTACCGGGACCCCAACCACAAGCCCGAGATGATCTGCGCCCTCACCCCGTTCCGGGGGCTGTGCGGGTTCCGGGCCGCGCCGCGCACCGCGGCCCTGTTGGACGGCCTCGGCGTCGACTCGCTCAAGCCCTACGTGGACCTGCTGCGCGCCAGTCCCGAGTCCGCGGCGTTGCGTGAGGTCCTCACCGCGGTCCTCACCGCGGACCCGGCACCGATGACCGAGACCGTGCGGGCCGCTGCCGCCGCCGCGGCCCGGCGGGCTGGGGAACCGGGCGCCTTCGCCGCTGACTACGCCGCCTACGCCGAGATCGCCGACGCCTACCCCGACGACCCCGGGCTGATCGCCGCGATGCTGCTGAACGTGGTCACGCTGCAACCGGGGGAGGCGCTGTACCTGGGTGCGGGGGTTCCGCACGCCTACCTGCGCGGCACCGGCGTGGAGATCATGGCGTCCTCCGACAACGTGCTGCGCTGCGGTCTGACGAGCAAGCACATGGACGTCCCCGAGCTGCTCCGCGTGGTGGAGTTCCGCAGCGCGGACCCGGGGGTGCTCCGGCCCCAGCGGGCCGAGGGCGGCGAGGAACGCTACCCGGCCCCGGTCGAGGAGTTCCGGCTGTCCAGGTACGTGGTCGGCGAAGACGCGGTCCGGCTGCTGGACGGCCGGGGCCCGCAGGTCCTGCTCTGTACCGCGGGGACGGTCCGGGTCAGGGACGAGTCCGGGTCGGGGGACACGGGGTCGGCCGCCGGCGATGCGGACGCGGTGCCCCTCGCCCGCGGCGAGTCCGTGTTCGTCCCCGCCGGTGCGGCCCTGGTGGTCAGTGGCCCGGGTGCTCTCTTCCGGGCGACCGTCGCGGGGTGAGGGGGACCCCGCAGCCCCACGGCTGCGAGAATGTGCCGCCGTGGCTCGTCCCCCTGCCTGGGCCGCCCAGGTGCCGGGCGACGCACCCGGCGTGCCCCGCGCCGACGCCACCCCGACCCCCCGTCCGACCTGACCGCGACCGACCACACCGAGCCGCACCGGCGATCCCGTCACCGACGGGCCGGAACGACCAGGCCGGGCACCACCGGACTGGGCACCACCGGACTGGGCACGGCGGGACCGGGCACGGCCGGGCCGAAACCGACCGACGACGAAGGGCAGCCGGCGCTGATGAGTGCTGAAGGTGGAACCAGGGCGATCGTGGCGGCGCTGGGCGCCAATGTGGCGATCGCCGCGGCGAAGTTCGTGGCGTTCGCGTTCAGCGGCTCGTCCTCGATGCTCGCGGAAGGCGTCCACTCGCTCGCCGACTCAGGCAACCAGGGCCTGCTGCTGATCGGTGGGAAGCGCGCCCAGCGCGAAGCCACCGAGCAGCACCCCTTCGGCTACGGTCGGGAGCGCTACGTCTACAGCTTCCTGGTCTCGATCGTCCTGTTCACCGTCGGTGGCGTCTTCGCGCTGTACGAGGGGTACGAGAAGTTCCACAACCCGCACGAGATCGACCACTGGTACTGGCCGGTGGGGGTGCTGGTCTTCGCGATCTGCGCCGAGGCGTTCTCGTTCCGCACCGCCATAAGGGAGTCCAACCGGACCCGCGGCGACCTCGGCTGGGTGGCGTTCGTCCGCAGGGCCAAGGCACCCGAGCTGCCGGTGGTGCTGCTCGAGGACCTCGGGGCGCTCACCGGCCTTGTCCTCGCCCTCGGCGGTGTCGGTCTGGCCCTGGCCACCGACGACGGCAGGTGGGACGGCGTGGGCACCATGTGCATCGGCGTGCTGCTGGTCACCATCGCGTTGGTGCTCGCCGTGGAGACCAAGTCGCTGCTGCTCGGGGAGTCCGCGGGAGCGGAGGAGAACCGCCGCATCCGCGAGGCCATGGTCGACGGCGACACGGTGACCCGCGTCATCCACATGCGGACCCTCCACCTCGGGCCCGAGGAACTGCTCGTCGCGGCGAAGATCGCGGTTCGTCACGAGGACAGCGCTGCCGTGGTCGCCCGCGCCATCGACGAGGCGGAGAAGCGCATCCGGGCCGCCGTGCCCATCGCCCGGGTGATCTACCTGGAGCCCGACATCTACCGCACCGCCCCGTCGGCCCCACCACAGGAGAAGCCCCCCGCCGCGCGCTCCTGACCGGCCCGCCGTCCCGCCGTCCGGCCCTCGGGACCATCGCGCACCATGAACGACCTGCTGAGGCTCACGCACCCACCTCGGACGAGCCTTGGCCACGGCTGGAGACCGCCTGAAGACGATGGCGGGATCGGGAAGGACCTCCTTCGGCTGATAGGCCGAAAGGTGTAGATTCGCTACCGCCAGACGTCGCTGCTGATGGCGGTCGGGCGGCCCCACGGGGTCGGCCGAGGGAGAGAGGGCCTCCGACGGACTGCGCTGCGGCAGAGAGCCGGGCCCACCGGCTCTGTTCGGCGTGTGCTCCCTCAGAGCGCCCGCCGACGGGCCTTCCACACGGTGCCACTGCCGCCGTTGCCCAGACCGACGCCCGTCACACCCACATGAGGAGACCTCAGGATGACGTCGTCCGTTACGCCCTCGTCCGGCACGCCCGGGTCCGGTGACTTCAAGGTCGCCGACCTCTCACTCGCCGCGTTCGGCCGGAAGGAGATCGAACTCGCCGAGCACGAGATGCCCGGCCTGATGGCGATCCGCGAGGAGTACGCGGCCCAGCAGCCGCTGGCCGGAGCCCGTGTCACCGGTTCATTGCACATGACGGTGCAGACCGCGGTGCTCATCGAGACCCTGGTGGCCCTCGGCGCACGCGTGCGCTGGGCCTCCTGCAACATCTTCTCCACGCAGGACCACGCCGCCGCCGCAGTCGCCGTCGGCCCCGACGGCACCCCGGACAACCCTAAGGGCGTCCCGGTGTTCGCCTGGAAGGGCGAGACGCTCGAAGAGTACTGGTGGTGCACCGAGCAGGCGCTGACCTGGCCCGATGCCAAGTCCGGCGGCCCGAACATGATCCTCGACGACGGCGGGGACGCCACCTTGCTGGTGCACAAGGGCGTGGAGTTCGAGAAGGAAGGCGCCGTACCCGACCCGTCCACCGCGGACAACGAGGAGTACCGCGTCATCCTCGAGCTCCTGACCCGGAACCTGGCGCAGAGCCCGTCCAAGTGGACCCAGCTCGCCTCCGAGGTCCGTGGCGTGACCGAGGAGACCACCACCGGGGTGCACCGCCTGTACGAGATGCACCGCGAGGGCACCCTGCTGTTCCCGGCGATCAACGTCAACGACTCGGTGACCAAGTCCAAGTTCGACAACAAGTACGGCTGCCGGCACTCGCTGGTGGACGGGATCAACCGGGCCACCGACGTGCTGATCGGCGGCAAGGTCGCGGTGGTCTGCGGCTACGGGGACGTCGGCAAGGGCTGCGCCGAGTCGCTGCGCGGCCAGGGCGCCCGAGTGATCGTCACCGAGATCGACCCGATCTGCGCCCTCCAGGCGGCGATGGACGGCTACCAGGTCACCACCCTCGAGGACGTGGTGGAGACCGCGGACATCTTCGTCACCACCACCGGCAACCGGGACATCATCCTGGCCGAGCACATGGCCCGGATGAAGCACCAGGCCATCGTCGGCAACATCGGCCACTTCGACAACGAGATCGACATGGCCGGCCTCGCCAAGATCGAGGGCATCGTCAAGGACGAGGTCAAGCCCCAGGTGCACACCTGGACCTTCCCCGACGGCAAGACCCTGATCGTGCTCTCCGAGGGCCGCCTGCTGAACCTGGGCAACGCCACCGGCCACCCGTCGTTCGTGATGTCCAACTCCTTCACGAACCAGACCATCGCCCAGATCGAACTGTTCACCAAGACCGAGCAGTACCCGACCGACGTCTACGTGCTGCCCAAGCACCTGGACGAGAAGGTCGCCCGTCTCCACCTGGACGCGCTCGGAGTCAAGCTCACCACGCTCCGCCCCGAGCAGGCCGAGTACATCGGCGTCCCGGTCGAGGGCCCGTACAAGTCGGACCACTACCGGTACTGAGCCGGTACCGGCGTACCGAGCCGAACCCCGGCCGGTGGCCGGTGCCCAGGCACCGGCCACCGGCCACCGGCCCGTCCTGACCGGCCACCGGCCGGGCCCACGGCCTGCCGCCGGACGCCCAGGAACCCACCCCGTAGAGTCCTCCAATGCCCCGTGGCCGCTACTCCCGGTACGACCCGTACGACAGCACCCCCCTCGGTGAAGAGCACTTCCACTGCGCCTCCGGCCCCTCAGGCTGGCGTTACACCGCGCAGACCACCACCTCCTCCGGCGAGCACTCCGGCTCCGTCGACCTGACCACCGACACACTGGGCCGCTCCCTCCGTCTGGAACTCCACTCCGCCGGCTGGCGGGTACGGGCCGCCCACCTCGACGGACTCACCTGGGTCCGTTCCGATCCGACCGGCGAGCACGCCCAGGAGGGCAACGCCCGCGCCCACGGCTTCACCGGGGCGTCCCCCGCCCACCTCGTCGCCACGGCCCGCCTGCTGCGCCTGACCCCCGGCGGGCCCCCCACCCGCGTGCGTCTCGTCGCCTTCACCCCACCGGCCCTCGCACCCCGGACCCTCGACCAGTCCTGGGCGCTGACGAGTACTGAAGCACACCCCACTGACAGCGGAACCCTCACGGTGTGTAACTACCAGGTCACCGACCTGGAGACCGGCGAGCGGCACGCGATCCACCTTGCCGGCGACGTCGTCCTCGCCGCGCCCGGCGTCGAACTCGAGGACCTGGACGGCCCCCCGTCGCCGTTGGACTGACCGCGGGCTCCGGCGAGTCGCCCTCGCCGTGACCCGCCCCCACCCGGCTCCCATCCCTCGGTCACGGGCCTCACCCGCTGCCGGTCCGACTCAGGCCGGTGGGGCGAAGCCCGTCGTCGTTCCCGGTTCGGGTCGCGGCCCCTGTCGCCGGCCGAGTTGCCCGTCCGGCGCACCCAGGCGCCCCTCCGGGCCCGCCTGCCCGCCCAGGTCCGCCAGGGCCGCGGGCTCCCCGCCCGCCGCTGACCACCCGCCTGTGCTCCGGGCGCCCGGCGTCCCGGACGCGGCCCGCCCGTCCGCCCACCCCGGGCCACCGGCCCCCGCCGCGGTGTCCAGGGCCGACGCCGGGGACGCCCAGCCACGTGGCCCCGCCGCCTCCCCGGAGCCACCCCGCCCACCCGCGGCTCCGGCCCCCTCGACGGGAGCGTGGCCCGGCCACCCCCGGTCGCCGCTCGGCCGCCCGGTCCAGGCTGGTCCCCTCCCAGGGGCAACAACCGGTGCCGCCGCCGGCCAGGCTCCACCGGGCCCGGGAACGGCCCCGTTCCCGAATCCGCCGCCGAACACCCGTTGGGCGTCCCGCGCCTGCCGTTCCGCGACCACCGCCGCCAGGTACTCCGCCGGGGGTGCGCCCTGCGGCACCGCCCTGCCGGTGCGCTCCGCGACGTCGGCTGCCAACCTCCAGCCCATGTCCCAGCTCACCCGCGGGTCAAGCTGCCCCATCCGGGACAGGTACTGCCGCACCGCGAGCCACAGGTCCTCCGACAGCCCCGACAGGTCGGCACCGCTCATCCAGGCCGCCATCCAGGGCGACGGGGGAGGCTGCTGGAGGGACTGCGCCGGTACCCGCTCACGGACCACCAGCGTCCCGGCGAACACGTCACCTATTCGCCTGCCCCGAGCCGAGACCAACGAGGCCACGGAGGCGATCACCCCCAGCGAGAGCTGGATCTCCACCGCCCCCACGGCCCCGCGGACCAGGGCGTGCCGGAACCGGATGGGCCCGCCGTCCTCCCGCACCACCCGCAGGCCGAAGACCAGCTTTCCCAGGGACCGACCACGGGACAGCGTCTCGACCAGGACCGGGAGTCCCACCAGGCAGAGCAGCAGGGACGACACGGCCACCGCCGCCTGGGCCGCGCTGTCCAACGAGGCGGTGGCGCTGAACAGCGCCAGCGACACCCCCAGATAGGTCCCCCACCAGACGACCAGGTCGATCGCCACCGCGACGATCCGGCTGGGCAGCCTGGCGGGCTGCAGCCCGAGCACCACCGCCTCACCCGTGACCAGCTCACTCATGCTCGCCCCTCGCCGTCGTGGCCCACGTCCCGGTTCTCCCGTCCGTCAAGCATGCATGCCACCGGCGACCCGTGGGCCCTGGACGTCTGCGAAGCTGACGGCATGGACCTGGACGTCTTCGTGGCCGCCCACCGCGCGGAGTGGGACCGCCTGGACGCGCTGCTGCGCCGCGGCGGGCGCCGCCTGTCCGGGGAGGAGGCGGACGAGCTCGTCACCCTCTACCAGCGCACGGCCACCCACCTCTCCCTCGTCCAGTCCAGCGCGCCCGACCCGGCCCTGGTCGCCCGGCTCACCACCCTCGTGGCCCGGGCGCGCAGCGCGGTCGCCGGCGCCCGCACCGCTAGCTGGCGCGACGCGGGCCGCTTCTTCGCCGCGGGGTTCCCGGCCGCGGTGTACCGGTCCCGGCACTGGTGGGTGTCCACCGCGCTGGTCTGCACCCTCGCCATCGCCCTCATCGGCTGGTGGATCGCGACCAACCCGGACGTCCAGTCCGCCATCGTCGCCCCCGACGCGCTGCGGGAACTGACCCGTCCGGGAGGGGAGTACGAGGACTACTACTCGAGCAACCCGGCGGGTTCCTTCGCAGCGCAGGTGTGGACCAACAACGCCCAGGCGGCGGCGATATGCCTGGTGCTCGGGGTGTTCCTGGGCATTCCCGTGCTCTTCGTGCTGTACCAGAACGTGGTCAACGTCGGGATCGGACTCGGGCTGATGGGCTCCGCGGGCAGGGCGGACACCTTCCTCGGGCTCATCCTGCCGCACGGACTGCTGGAACTGACCGCCGTGTTCGTCGCCGCGGGAACGGGCTTGCGCCTCGGCTGGACCGTGATCGACCCGGGCCCCCGAAGCCGTCGGACAGCCCTGGCCGAGGAGGGCCGCGCCGCACTGGGCATGGCCCTCGGGCTGGGCGCGGTGCTGCTGGTGTCCGGCGTGATCGAGGCGTTCGTGACCCCCTCCCCACTGCCGACGTGGGCCAGGATCGGGATCGGGTTGGTCGCCGAGCTGGCGTTCCTCGGCTACGTGTTCGTCATCGGCCGCAGAGCGGCCGAGGCGGGGGAGACGGGCGACGTCGAGCGACTCGACCGCGCCGACCGACTTCCCGCGGCTGCCTGACCGGGCCCCTGCCTGCTCCCGCGCGACCAGCCGATGTGCGCATCCCCGCACCGGCCTGCTACTGTCACATTCGCGCTGCACCCCCCATTGACACTGTGGGGTGCAGGGGGTAAGTTCTAACGGTTGCCTTCAGGTCGATGATCGTGGGCAGCCGTCGAGGACCGACGTCACTCCCGAGCCGAGAGCCGCAAGGCTCCGCTGGGAGTCGCCCCCGGAAACGGAACGCCAAATGAGCTGATAAGCTCCGGCGCGAAGTGGAAGGGAATCTCCAGAACTTCTCGGGGAAGCCGCGGCTGGTTTGAAAAGGCCCAAGCGGACCTGGTAATCTGGAGAAACCGAACGGAAAGCGCCCGGAGAGACCGGTGAAAGGGTCTTGAAGGAAGCGTTCGTTCCTTGAGAACTCAACAGCGTACCAAAAATCAACGCCAG
>NZ_KB904717.1 GCF_000380165.1 Wenjunlia vitaminophila DSM 41686 | reverse complement strand
GCGCGGCCTTTGGCTCGCTCACGTCTTCGCGTCGTCGGGGCGGGGGTGCACGACGCTGCGGGTTTTCCCGGGGGTTCGCTCGCCGCCGGCCGCTTTGAGGTGCCCCTGCCGGCGTTCCTCGGCCGGCTCCCCCTGCGGCGCCAGCCGCTGGTGTCCCGCGTGTCGGGGTGGGGGTGCGCGACACGCGGGGGTGGCTGGGGCTACTGGCGGGTGTCGGGCCCCCGTCAGAGTGGCCGTGCGGTCCGTCGCGGCGTGGGGTGTCGGTCGTGGGCTGGGGGGCTCGCAGACTGGGGGGACCGCAGACGCCGTCGGGGGACCGGAGGTGACCGTCCATGCCCCGCTCCCGCCGCGTGTCCGGCGCCCCGTCCTCCGAGGCAGGTCGCACCGGCCGTCCCCGCTGGGGGCTGCGGCTGTTCGGGGTCCTGTCGGCCGCGGTGCTCGTCGTCAGCGGGTTCGGCTGGGCCGCGGTGAACCACCTCGACGAGGGCATCGAGCGGGTGGACGCGTTCGACGGGGTGCAGCGCAGGCCGCAGGAGCGGGAGGGGGTCACCTTCCTGCTCGCCGGTGTGGACCGACGGGACGAGATCAGCCGCGATGAGCGCCGGAAGCTCCACGTGGGTGGGGAGGCGTGCAACTGCACCGACGCGCTGATGCTGGTGCACATCTCCGCGGATCGCAGCCGGGTCAGCGTGGTGAGCCTGCCACGCGACTCGTACGTGTCGTTCCCGCCGCACGACGAGCCCGACGGCACTCGGAACGCCCGGCACCGGGGCAAGATCAACGCGGCGTACTCCCACGGCGGCCCCGCGCTGACCGTGGCCACCGTGGAACGGGCCACCGGCATCCACATCAACCACTACCTGGAGCTGGACTTCCTCAGCTTCACCCGAACCGTGGACGCCCTCGGTGGGGTCGAGGTCTGCACCATGACCCCGTTGAAGGACGAGTACGCCGGGCTCGACCTCCCGGCCGGGACCAGCACGGTGGACGGCTCGGGTGCGTTGCGGTACGTCCGGGCCCGGCACGTCGGCAGCCTCTCCGACTTCGGTCGGATGGAGCGCCAGCAGCACTTCTTCGCCCAGGTGATGCGGAAACTCAGCAGCAGCGGTGTGCTGGCCAACCCGGCGCGGCTGACCGCCGCCGTCGACGGCATCCTGGGCTCGGTCCGTGCCGACCGCAGTCTGACCAGCGGGGACCTGGTGGAGCTCGGCGCCGCGATGCGGCACTTCTCGCTCTCCGGGTCCGAGTTCGTGTCGGTGCCGGTGGCGGACGAGGACTACCGGGGTGACCCGCACTGGGGGTCCGCCGTGCTGTGGGACCAGCAGCGGTCCCGGGAGCTGTTCGCCAAGATCCGCGAGGACAGACCGCTGACGTCCGGGCGGCCCGGGAAGAAGACCCGTCTGGTGCCGATCGACCCGCGGAGCATCCGGGTGCAGGTCATCAACGGATCGGGGCGGACCGGACTCGGCGCGAGGACGGACGGGGCGTTGCGGAGGAGCGGGTTCGCCACCACCGGCCTGCCGCGCAACGGCGAGCGGGACGCCCAGCGGACGCTGATCACGTTTGACCCGCGGTGGGACCGTTCGGCGCGCTCCCTCGCCGCGGCGCTGCCCGGGGCCCAACTGCGTGCGGTCCGGGGGCACGGGCCGGTGCTGGACGTCACGATCGGGCACGAGTTCCAGGGCGTGCGCAGGGTGAAGGCGAGCACGACCGGTCTGGCGGAGAACCCCCGTGGCGTGCGGACCGGGGACCAGGTGCTCTGCCCGTGAGCCGGTGCGGAGACCGCGGTATGAGGTGTGGCCCACCGACGGCGTTCGGCTGATAGGCCGTCCGGCCCACACTCCATCAGGGAACAGCCATGTCTGACGAGTAGAGCGAATTGTCCTGTATGTCAGTATCTGACCTATGCGTGCATTCCTCGTCTCCTCCCTTGGGGTAGCGTGCGTCGCTGCCCTGGCGGCGCCCATGACGCCGTCGGCCACCGCCGTCGCCCATCGCTCGACGTACCGCGCCGAACAGGGCCGCACCGTCGCTCGGCCGCCCGTGCTCCCGGGAACCACCCGGACCGTGCCCCTCGCCCCGTTGCCCAAGGACCGCCGCGGGCTGGCGGCGCCGCAACACCCCGCTGCCACGCACGGACTCCCGGCCCGTAAGGTGGCCCCCTTCTCCCTGCTCGGCGTCACCTGGGACGACCCGTCGGCCGCTCCGCCGCAGGCCGTGCAGGTCCGCACCAGATCCGCGGGCGGCGCCTGGTCGCCCTGGCAGGCCCTGGAGACCCACACCAGCGACGCGCCCGCCGCCGAGGTCGACGCGGGTCCGCTGCGGGGCAGCACCATGCCCCTGTGGGTGGGGCGCTCGGACGCCGTCGAAGTCCGGGTCGCTCCGCGACGTGCCGCGGTGCCCGAGGGACTGCGGTTGGAACTCGTCGATCCGGGGAGCGACGAGCCGTCCCGCGGGTCCGTCCCCGAACTCCGTTCGCGTCAGGGCGTCGCGTGGTCCTCGGGGACGCACCGGGTCGTGGACCGGCCACGCTTCGACGAGGCCGAAGACCCGACCGAACCGGCCGAGCCCACGGAGCCGAAGGAGCCGTTCGAGCCGGGCGGGACGGAGGACTGGTCCGACGTGGAGGAGATGCTGGAGGGTTCCGAACCGTCGGGGTCCGAAGCGTCGGAAAAAGAGACGTCGGAGAAGGAGACGTCTGAGAACGAGGCTTCGGAACACGAGCCGTCCAAGGAGTCCGGCCATCGCCCGACAACCCCAGGTGGGTCCGGGAGGCCACACCAGGAACCCCGCCCGTCGCACCCCGAGCCCGGGCCCAGGCCCTCGTCCGACGCGAACGTCACCACGGGCCGTGTGGCCGCCCACCCGAAGATCGTCAGCAGGGCGGGTTGGGGGGCCGACGAGAAGCTGCGGGAGCGGGGGTTCCGCTACACCAAGCGGGTGAAGGTGGCCTTCGTGCACCACAGCGCCACGGGCAACTACTACTCCTGCAGCCAGGTACCCTCCATGATCCGCAGCATCTACCGCTACCACGTCAAGAGCAACGGGTGGCGGGACATCGGCTACAACTTCCTCATCGACAAGTGCGGCACCATCTACGAGGGCCGGGCCGGTGGGGTCAGCAAACCGGTGATGGGGGCGCACTCCCTCGGCTTCAACCACAACAGCACCGGGGTCGTGCTGCTGGGCAGCTACAACTCCGCCAGCCCGCCGAAGGCCGCCCTGAAGTCCCTGGCCAAGCTGACCGCCTGGAAGCTCGGACTGTCCGGGGTCGACCCGCGGAGCTCGGTGCGGATGCGCTCGAGCGGCGGGAAGTACGGCAAGGGAACCGTGGTCACCGTGAAGGTCGTCTCCGGCCACCGGGACGTGTTCGGCACGGACTGTCCCGGGGACCGGCTGTACGCCAGGCTCGGCTGGGTCCGCACGGTGGCCGCCAAGCTGCAGCGGCACTGACGCGCCGCCGGAACGCCAACCAGCTCCCGGTACGTTGACGGAACCCCGCACCCCCTGGTGGTGCGGGGTGCGTCGGGCGGGCGAGTGGACCGGCATCCGGCGCCGGAGCCGGTCCCTCCGGGTCCTGCATACACTTGCGGATCACTCTCCCGACCCAAGGAGCTGCGAACGGTGACAGAGGCGATTCTGCTGGTCGGCGGCAAGGGCACCCGGCTGCGCCCGTTGACGGTGCGCACCCCCAAGCCGATGGTCCCAGCGGCCGGAGTGCCGTTCCTGACGCACCAACTGGCCCGGATCCGTGCGGCCGGAGTGGAGCACGTGGTGTTGGCCACGTCCTACCTCGCCGAGGTCTTCGAGCCGTACTTCGGTGACGGGGCCCCGCTGGGACTGCGCCTGGAGTACGTCACCGAGGTGGACCCGCTGGGTACCGGAGGGGCGATCCGCAACGTCGCCGACAGGTTGTCCTCCGGGGCCGACGAGCCGGTCCTGGTCTTCAACGGGGACATCCTGACCGGCCTGGACATCGCCGGCCTGGTGGACCGTCACGTGGCCGCTGGAGCCGACGTGACCCTGCACCTCACCCGGGTGGCCGACCCCCGGGCGTTCGGCCTCGTCCCCACCGACGCCACCGGGCGGGTGACGGCGTTCCTGGAGAAGCCGCAGAGCCCCGAAGAGATCGTCACCGACCAGATCAACGCCGGTGCCTACGTCTTCAACCGCTCCGTCATCGACGCCATCCCCTGGGACCGGCCGGTCTCGGTGGAACGGGAGACGTTCCCGGGGCTGCTCGCCGAGGGGGCGCACCTCCAGGGGGTGGTGGACGCCAGCTACTGGCTCGACCTGGGCACCCCCCAGGCGTTCGTCCGCGGCTCCGCCGACCTGGTGCTGGGCCGTGCCCCTTCCCCCGCCCTCCCCGGGTCCCCCGGTGACCACCTGGTCCTGGACGGCGCCGAGGTGGCCCCGGACGCCAAACTCACCGGCGGCACCTCGGTGGCAGCCGGCGCCCGGATCAGGTCCGGGGCCCGGGTCCACGGCAGCGCCGTGCTCGCCGGCGCGGTGGTGGACACCGACGCCTGTGTCCGGGACAGCCTGGTCGGCGCCGGCGCCAGGATCGGCGCCGGGTGCGTGCTGGACGGCGTGGTCGTCGGGGACGGGGCGACCGTCGGCCGGGGCAACGAGCTCCGTCACGGCGCCCGGGTCTGGTGCGACGCCACCCTGCCGGCGTCGTCCGTCCGCTTCTCCTCCGACCGCTAGCGGCTGGGTGCTCCTGCCCGCGGTGACCCCGGCCGGGGAACCGTGGGGACCCCGGACCACCGGCGGCGGGGTGGCGCCTGGGCGGCCCCCGGCCGACCCGGTGCCGCGTCGGCTGTCCGCCCCGGGGCGTACGCTCGGCTCCCGTGATCCCTCAGCAGTCCCGCCCGCCCCACCGCTCCGGCGCCGCCGTCCGCGGTGCCGGCCGGTGCCGGCGGTGGCGGCCAGAGGGGCCGGTGGACCTGGCGCTGGTCCTCGGCCCGCTGCGCCGCGGGTCCGGGGACCCCGCGCTGCGGATCGGCCCCGACGACGCCTACTGGCGGGCCTCCCGGACACCGGAGGGGCCGGGCACCCTCCGCCTGTACGCCCGGCCGACTGAGGGCGTGGTCGAGGCGGAGGCGTGGGGCGCCGGCGCCGGATGGCTGCTGGACCGCGTTCCGGCACTGCTCGGCGGGGAGGACGAGGTCACCGCGTTCGTCCCGCGGCACCGGATCGTCTACGCCGCGCACCGCAGGCACCCGGGGCTGCGGCTGACCCGCACCGGGCTCGTCATGGAGGCGCTGCTCCCGGCGATCCTGGAGCAGCGGGTCACCACCGGTGAGGCGTACCGGGCCTGGAGGCTCGTCCTGACCCGTCACGGGGAGCCCGCGCCCGGCCCCGCCGAATCGCCGGCGGCCAGGATGCGGGTGCCCCCCGAACCGCGGGCCTGGGCGCTGATCCCGTCCTGGGAGTGGCACCGCTACGGGGTGGACGGGCACCGCTCGTCCACCATCCTGCGCGCGGTGCGGGTCGCGGGTCGGATGGAGGAGGCCGCCGGGATGACCGCGCAGGCCGCTGTCCGGCGCCTGACGGCGGTGCCGGGCATCGGGCCGTGGACCGCCGCGGAAACGTTGCAGCGGAGCAACGGCGCCCCGGACGTGGTGTCCGTGGGCGACCTCCACCTGCCGGGCGTCGTCGGCTACGCCCTCACCGGTGAGCGGACCGACGACGCCGGCATGCTGGAACTGCTCGAGCCGTACCGCGGCCAACGGCACCGGGCCTGCCGGCTGATCCTGCTCTCCGGGCGGGTGCCGCCCCGCCGGCACCCCCGTTACGCGCCCCTGGACTACCGGGACATGTGACCCGCCGCCCGGTCAGAGCACCCGGAGGAACGCCGCCGGGTCGCGCTCGGGACGCGGGCGCGGCGGCGCCGCCGCCCGGCCCACCGCCACCGCTCCCATGGGGTCCCAGTGCGCGGGCAGGTCCAGGGCCTCGCGCACCACGTCCCGGCAGAACATCGTGGAGGAGACCCAGGCCGACCCGAGGCCCTCACCGGCCAGCGCGACCAGGAGGTTCTGCACGCCGGCGCCGGCCGCCACCACGAACATCTCCCGCTCGGCGGCGTTCCTGCGGGCGTCCGGGTAGGTGTGTGCCCCGTCCGCGACCAGACACGGCACCACCAGACAGGGGGCCCGCCGCAGCACGTCGCCCCGGGCGGTGCGCCGGGCGACGGCGTCCTCGGAGAAGCCGTCACCCCGCAGGTCGGCCCGCCAGGCGTCGAGCATGGCGTCCAGCAACCGGGCCCGGGACCCCGCCGACTCCAGCAGCACGAACCGCCAGGGCGTGGTGTGGTGCGGAGCCGGCGCGGTGACCGCGGCGGCCACGGCGCGCCGCACCGCGTCCCCGTCCACCGGCTCGTCGGTGAACTCCCGCACGGTGCGCCGCAGGGTCACCGCGGCGCGCACCGCCTCGGAGGTGCCGAGCCGGAACATGTCCGAGGCCGGGTCGCGCACCAGCTCCCGGGCACCCGGCCCGTCGTCCGGCCCGACCAGGTGCCCCAGGCCCCTGACCACCGCCACGGGAAGCCCGCGTGCCTTGCCCTTGACCAGGTCCGCGGCGGCGGCCAGTTCGTCGGCCGTGGCGACGACGGTCGACTCCAGCGGTTTGCCGTGGGTGTCCCTGCCGCCGCGTTGGTCGTCGAGGACGGCGATGCCGGCGGCTCCGATCGCCACGTCCGTCAGCCCGTTGCGCCAGGGCCGGCCGAAGGTGTCGGTCACCAGCACTCCGACCCGGACCCCGAGCGCCGCCCGCACCCCGGCGCGCAGCCGACGCGCCGACGCGTCCGGGTCCTCGGGCAGCAGGAGCACCGTGCCCGGCGGCGTGTTGGAGGCGTCCACCCCGGCGGCGGCCATCACCAGTCCGTGCCGGGTCTGAACGATCCGGGTGGACCCGCGACGGGCCACCACCCGCACGCTCTCCGCGTCGATCGCCGCCTCGCGGTCCGTGGCGGCGAGCGTACGCCCCTCGGCCTTGCTGACGATCTTCGAGGTGACCACCAGGACGTCCCCGTCGGCCAGGCCGTCGGGCCCGGCGGCGGCGCTGACCAGGGCGGCCAGGTCATCGCCGGCGACCACCTCGGGGATGCCCGGCAGCGCCCACACCGAGAAGCCGTTCACCCCTCGCGCACCGCCTCGGCGAGATCCAGGGCGGCACGGGCCATCGCTGTGGTCGCCGCCTCGTCCGTCATCAGCAGCGGCACCGCCCGGCAGGGAATCCCGGACGCCTCCACCGCGGCCACCGATGCCGCGTCCACGGTGTCCACCAACCACCCGTCGAGCAACCCCGCGCCGTAGTGGGCGGCCACCGCGGCGGCCGAGGTCTCCACCCCGATCGCCGCGAGCATCTTGTCCGCCATGCCGCGCACCGGTGCGTCACCGACGATCGGGGACAGGCCGATCACCACCGCCTCGGCCCCGGCGACCGCTTCCCTGATGCCCGGCACGGCCAGGATGGTGCCGATGCTGACCACCGGGTTGGACGGCGGGAACAGAACGAGGTCGGCGTCGGCCAGCGCCTCGAGCACACCGGGTGCCGGTTTGGCCTGGTCCGCTCCGACCGGCACCACGGCGTGCGCCGGCACCTCGGCCCGCAGCCGCACCCAGTACTCCTGGAAGTGGACGGCTCTCCTGCCCTCGTCGGTGTCGATCAGGACGTGGGTCTCCACCCGGTCGTCGGACATCGGGATCAGGCGCACCCCGGGCTGCCAACGGCGGCACAGCGCCTCGGTGACCGCGCTGAGCGGGTAGCCGGCACCGATCATCTGGGTGCGAACGATGTGGGTGGCGAAGTCACGGTCGCCGAGACCGAACCAGTCCGGGCCCACCCCGTAGGCGGCCAGCTCCTCCTTGACCGACCAGGTCTCCCCGGCGCGGCCCCAGCCCTGTTCCTCGTTGATGCCGCCGCCCAGGGTGTACATCACCGTGTCCAGGTCGGGACAGACCTTGAGGCCGAACAGGTGGATGTCGTCACCGGTGTTGCCGATGACGGTGATCTCGGCGTCCGGTGCCGCTGCTTTGAGGCCACGCAGGAAACGGGCGCCCCCGATGCCTCCGGCCAGTACCACGATGCGCATGCCGCCAGTCTCCCAGGCCGTCAGGACACGGTTTCCGCGCCCCGGTCGGGCAGTGGCGCCTTCGCCACGCGTTCCGCGCGCCGCTCGCGGCGGCCGACGCCGGGCCGTGTCCGCTCGTTCATCTCGGTGAGACCGGGGAAGTAGACGTGCAGGCTGACGACGGGTTCCAGGGTGTCGTTGCCGGTCTCGTGCACGTGGCCGGGGCCGAACACCCGCTGGCTGCCCGGCCGCAGGTGGTGGCGCACGGTGCCGCCGTCCCGGCCCTCGACGAGCTCCGTCAGCGTCCCGGTGAGGACGGTCAGCAACCCGCAGGACCGCCCGTGGTCATGACGACCGGTGCCCTGGCCCGGCAGCCAGCTCAGCAGCCACACCTCGTGTCCCGGCCCGCTGTCCAGCCGGTGGTACCAGCGGCTGACCGGGTCGTAGCGGACCAGGGGGGCCCACCGGTCGCGGTCCGCGGCCAGGGCCAGGGCCAGGCCGCTGAAGTGGGCGACCGTCTCGGGCCGGGTGCCGGGTCGGGGCGCGAGGTGGGGCAGGGCCAGTGGGTCGCCGGCGACGGACACGTCGCTGAGCTGCTCGGCCCGGGTGGGCCGGGGGGCGGTGGAACGGTGCACGGGGGTTCCTCGGGTTGCCTCGGACAGGTGGGCGTGGTGCGGGGAGTGGCGGCCCGTCGGCGCGGCCGCCGTGGCCGACGGGTGGCGAACGCCGGGCGGGAGCGGGGACGGCTGCGGAGGGGGCCCGGGGACGGGGAGCGGTGCGCGACCGGCTCGTGGAGGACCGCACGGCGTGGGCGCGGGAGGGCCGACCACGGACCGGGGAGCCGGCGCGCCGACGCGGTCATGTCCGCGCGTCGGAGGGGTGAACCCCGTCAGGCCGTCAACGACAACAGGGACAACAGCAACGGGGGCGGCGGCCGACGCCGCTGCTGGAGTCGTGACGGGAGGGACAGCGACCGGCCGGCGGGACGGAACCGGACACGACGCGGCGGGACTCGTCCTGGCGAGTCCCAAGGGGCGCGTGGGTCACTGGCATGCCGTCCAGGAGACCGTTTCCCCGCGACCACTGTCAACCTGCCGCCACCGGCCGGGGCGGGGTTCACCTGATCCGGCGGTTGCGTCCGCTGAAAGGTTTGTGCGCTGAGTCACCTGGGGAGGGGCGCAGCACCGGTGGACGCGGAACGTCTCCCCGGGACCAGCGTTGTCCATGTGTCGGCTGCGTCGGCCGGCGGGCCCCTCAGCAGGGGTTCCCGTGGTCGTCGGATGCGGGCGCGTAGTCGGTGGTGCCCCGTGGTTCTCCGTGTTTCCCGCCTGGTTCCCCCGTTGGTTCCCGCGGGGCGGCCCGGGTGAGAGGGCGTGGTCTGACTGACCGGAGGCGGTGTTGCCTCTTCGTGACCACTTTGTGATCCCGGTCGCGTCGCCGGTTCTCACGGAACCCGGTCCCCGTGCGCGGCGTCCCTAGAAGGTGAGAGGAGGAGGGCAAGTGACGTGTCATGTTTTGGGCTGATTTGAACACTTACTGCGAACCCTTGGTTCCGTGGAGTGAATGAACGGCTCAATAGCAGATCTCGGCTTGACTGGGCTGGATCGGCGCACTTGTAATTTCAGTCGTGTCGTTCAGTCCGCAGTCCGAATTGACAGTCGTTAGATCACGGGCACATCACAGGAACATCACAGCGCAGAGAGTGCAGATCACGGGGCACATCACGGGGACGTACACAGGAGCGAGGGGCGCACATGACCGAGCTGTTTGAGCTACTGCTGGGCGAAGAGGCAGAAGAAGAGCTCGGATGGCAGGAGCGCGCCCTGTGCGCGCAGACCGACCCCGAATCGTTCTTCCCGGAGAAGGGCGGCTCCACCCGTGAGGCCAAGAAGGTCTGCCTGGCCTGCGAGGTGCGCTCGGAGTGCCTGGAGTACGCCCTCGCCAACGACGAGCGCTTCGGCATCTGGGGCGGCCTGTCCGAGCGGGAGCGCCGGCGCCTGAAGAAGGCAGCGGTCTGAGGCTCCGTCAGATGCGTGTGCCTGGTGGCGGGGTGTGCGCACAGCGGCCCCACCACGGCGGTCGCCAACCAGGAGGCGCAGCGGAACGGCGCCCGCCCACCCGGTCCGTCCCCGGCTCCCAGCCGCGGGGGCCGTTGACCTTCGCTGTGTGGCGAGCGCGTCGTGGGACGTTAGTGTGGGTGGCCGTCCACGACGCGTGAGGCAGGGCCCGCGCGTCCACACTGTCCAGCGAACCGGGGCGCGTTTCCTCGATGTCCGTTCACAGCCACCAGGCGGCCCCGCCTCCTCAGGGGTATGCGGCCGTCCCCGAATTCCCGCGTCACCTGGTGACCGCCGTCATCGTCGCGCACGACGGCGCCCGTTGGCTGCCCCAGGCGCTGTCCGGCCTGGTCGGGCAGGAACGCCCGGTGCAGAGCGTCATCGCGGCAGACACCGGCAGCGCGGACTACTCCGCCAACCTCCTCCAGGACGCGCTCGGCTCGGAACGGGTGATCCACCTCGGCCGCCGCAGCGGGTTCGGCACGGCCGTCACCGAGGCCGTGCGCACCGCCGGGCCCGTCGATCCCGACGGCCTGCCCTACCTCGCGCGCCGTGGCGGCTGGGACCCGGTCGCCCGCAACTGGGACGACGACGCCCCCAAGGGGCCGCCACCGGAGCCCGTGCAGTGGCTGTGGCTGCTCCACGACGACTGCGCGCCGGAACCGGACGCCCTGCTCCACCTGCTCCGGGTCGCCGACTCCAGCCCCTCCGTCGCCGTCGTCGGCCCCAAACTGCGGAGCTGGTACGACCGGCGCCAGTTGCTCGAGGCCGGCGTCAGCATCGCCCGCAGCGGCCGGCGCTGGACCGGACTTGACCGGCGCGAACAGGACCAGGGCCAGCACGACCAGGTCCGCCAGGTGCTGGCGGTGTCCTCGGCGGGGATGCTGGTGCGCCGCGACGTGTGGGAGGAACTGGGCGGTTTCGATCGCAACCTCCCGCTGATGCGGGACGACGTGGACTTCTGCTGGCGGGTCCAGGCCGCCGGCCACCGGGTGATGGTGGCGCCGGACGCGGTGCTGCGGCACGCCGAGGCCGCAGCCCGGGAACGCCGCCCCATCGCCGCGGCACCGGACCGCCCGTACCGGGTGGACAAGGCCGGGGCGGTGTTCACCCTGCTCGCCAACTCCTCCACGCGGGTACTGCCCTACGTGCTGCTGAGGTTGCTGCTCGGCACGCTGCTGAGGGCGCTGGGCTACCTGGTGGCCAAGGTCCCCGGGCAGGCACTGGACGAGGTCGCAGGACTCTCGGCGGTGCTGATGCGACCGGGCAGGATCATCTCCGCCCGGCGGGCCAGGTCCCGTGGTGGTGTCCCGGCGTCCGAACTGCGCCCGCTGTTCCCCCCGCCGGGCGCCACCGTCCGACTCACCGTGGAACAGCTCGCCGGAAGCGTCGTCGGACGCGCAGGGGAGCAGGAGGCGTCGGCCGGCCGGCACGGCGCCGTGGAGTCGGGACCCGGCGACGAGGACGCCGACTTCCTCGAGGTGGAGAACTTCGCCCGGCTCAAGCGCCTGGCCCGCAAACCGGCGCCCGTGCTGTTCGCCTCGCTGCTCCTGGTCTCCCTCGTCGCCTGCCGCGACCTGTACGGCGGCGGGGCGCTGTTCGGCGGCAGCCTGCTGCCCGTCCCGGGCGGCGCGTCCGACCTGTGGACCCGGGTGACCGACGGCTGGCACACCGTCGGCACCGGTGGCACCACCTCGGCGCCCCCCTACCTCGCGGTGCTCGCCGTGCTGGCCACCGTGCTCCTCGGCAAGGTCAGCCTGGCCGTCGCGGTGCTGCTCGTCGGCTCCGTGCCCCTGGCCGGGCTCACCGCCTACTTCGCGTCGCGCCCGCTGGTGGAGTCCAGGGCACTGCGTGCCTGGGGCAGCGTCAGCTACGCGCTGCTGCCCGCGGTCACCGGGGCCCTGGCGACCGGTCGGCTGGGCACCGCGGTGCTCGCCGTGCTCCTGCCGCTGATGGCCAGGGCCGCGGTCGCCGCCGCCGGGCTGCACCTGAGCCCCGGGGCGCTGGAGCGCGGGGCCCGTCCCGGCTGGCGCGGCACCTGGGCGCTGGCCCTGCTGCTCACCGTGACCACCGCGTTCACCCCGGTGGTCTGGCTGATCGCCGTGGTGCTCGCCGTGACGGTCGTGGTCGTGCGGGTGCTGGGCGGACACCGGGCGCTGCTGGTGCCGCTGGCGACGCGGTTCGCCGCCCTGCTCGCCCTGCCGATGCTGCTGCTCGCGCCCTGGTCGCTCGGTCTCGTCACCGACCCGTCCAGGTTCCTGGTCGAGGCCGGCCTGCCCTATCCGGGCGATGACCCCGCGGGCGCCGGCGACCTGGTCCTGCTCAACCCCGGCGGCCCGGGCACGCTGCCCGGGATGCTGATGGTCGGCGTGGTACTGGCCGGGCTCGGCGCCCTGCTGCGCACGGAGCGCCGGGTGGCGATCGTCTCGGCCTGGGCGGCGGCGCTCGTCGGCCTGCTCCTCGCGGTGCCGGCCAACGGCGCCGAGGTGACCGCCGCCGACGGCATGGCCTCCGGCCAGACCTGGTCCGGGCCCGCGGTCCTGCTCTACGCGCTGGGGCTGCTGGTCGCCGCGGTGGTCGGCGCCGAGGGCCTGAAGGACCGGGTGGCCGAGATGAGCTTCGGCTGGCGGCAGCCGGCCGCCGCGTTGGTGGCCGTGGCCGCCGCGGCGGCCCCGCTGTGCGCGGGGGGCGCATGGCTGCTGCGGGGCGCCGGGGACCCGCTGGACCGCAGGGACCCGGTGCAGGTGCCCGCCTTCATCGCCGAGGAGAGCGCCACCCGCGACCAGGCGCGCACCCTGGTGATCGGTGGCGACAGCGCCTCCAGGATCTCCTACACCCTGGTCCGCGGCTCGGGAGCCAAGCTCGGCGATGCCGAGACCGTCGCCCTCGAGGGCACCGACAAGCGGCTCAGCGGCGTGGTCAGTGACCTGCTCGCCGGCTCGGGCGCGGACCAGGCGGGGCGGCTCGCCGGTTACGCGGTCCGGTTCGTGCTGGTCCAGGACGGCCCCGCCCGCGCCGAGATGAGCCAGGTGCTGGACAGCACCCCCGGCATCCTGCGGATGAGCCAGGAGAACGGCACCGCCCTGTGGCGGGTGGACCGGACGGTGGCCCGGATCACCGTGCAGACGCCGGGCGAGCCCGAACCGCTCGCGGTCGCCGCGGGGCCGGTGGACGCCCGCACCGAGATCCCCGCCGGTGAGGAAGGGCGGGTGTTGCGGATCGCCGACGCCGCCGACGGCGACTGGCGGGCGACCCTCGACGGCAGGGCGCTCAAGCCCGTCACCGTGGACGGCTGGGCCCAGGGCTTCGAACTCCCCGCCGAGGGCGGAGTGTTCACCCTGCGCCACGAGACGCCGTTCGGCCACACCGCCTGGCTGTGGACCCAGGGCTTCGGCGTGCTGGTGGTCCTGGTCCTGGCCCTGCCGGGACGCCGCAGCGAGGTGGACGACGACCTGCCGGAGCCCGCAGCGGTCGCCGCGGTGCCGGCGTCGAACGCGGTGGACGGCGAGGGCCGCAGGGCGCGTCGGCTGCGGGCACAGGCGGAAGCCCAGGCCGAGGCCCAGGGAGAGGTCCAGGCGGAGACCGGGTGGCCGGCGGACGCCGACGGCTTCCCCGTGGTCGCCGCGGGCCAGGACGCCGAGACCGGCGACGGCGGCGTCGGACCCGCACCGGACGGTGGCGCCCCGCCCCACCCGGCCGCCCCGCCGCTGGTACCCGCGCAACCGACGTCCGCCCCCGAGGACCACTCCGGGGCGGAGGAGCCCGGCGCCGCCCCGTCGTGGGACGCGTTCAGCCGCCCCGCCCCGGCCCGCTCCCACCCGCCGGCACCCCAGGGGCCCCCGGCTGACGGCGGGGAACCGTACGCCGTCCCCGGGTCCTACGGTTCGTACCCGCAGGCAGCCCCCGACCCGTACCACGCAGACGACGGGACCGGCTACCCCGTCCCCGGCCAGACCGCCCACCCCGCGTCCTTCGGCTACCAGCCCGGTGGGTACCCGCCCGGGCCCGGCAGTCCCGTGGAACCCGGCGGCTACCCCGACGGGTACGGCGCCTACCCGGGCCAGGGCCAGGAGTACGGCCGCGGGCAGAACGGCAACGAGTACGGCGACACCGAGCGCCGTGACGGGAGCGAGCAGTGAAGCGCACCACCCTGTCCCTGATCGTGGCCGTCGCGGTGCTGGCCGTGGTCGCCGGCCTCGCCGCGGTGACCCGGTCGGACGGCGCGGACCAGCCCGCCAAGGAGACCCCGAGGGCC
>NZ_KB904716.1 GCF_000380165.1 Wenjunlia vitaminophila DSM 41686 | reverse complement strand
CCCCCCGCCGGGCCTGCTTCACCGGCCGTGCCGCCGCCGTCTACAAGGACACCGTCGTCGGCAGTCCCCTGTGGGTGTACCGGCTGAGCAGGCGCATGAACGTGTCCGTCACCCTCTCCAAGGGCGGCCGGGCCGCCCGTACCGCGGTCGTATGACGGGAAGCACGATGAGCGACACCTCGCCCCGGCGGGACGACGGTCCCCGCCAACCCAGCCCCCAGCCCCCCGCGCCGCGCGGCCGGCCCGACCCGGTGAGCGAGGCCCCAGGGACCACCGACCCCACCGCACCGGACCCCTACTTCGTGCACCGCCGGTTGCTCTTCGCCACGGCCTACCAGTTGCTCGGCACGGTCGGCGACACCGAGGACGTCCTCCAGGACGCCTGGCTCGCGTGGAGCGCCGTGGACCACGCGTCCGTCCGTCACCCCAGGGCCTACCTGGTGCGGACGGTCACCAACCTGGCGCTCAACCGGCTCACCTCCGCCCGGGCCACCCGGGAGACCTACGTCGGGCCCTGGCTGCCCGAGCCCCTGCTGACCGCGCCGGACGCCGCGACGGGCGCCGAGCTGGCCGACACCGTCTCCAGCGCCATGCTGGTGGTGCTGGAATCCCTCACCCCGGTCGAACGGGCGGTGTTCGTGCTGCGCGAGGTCTTCGGCTACACCCACGCCGAGATCGCCCGCACCCTGGACCGTCCCGAGCCCACCGTCCGGCAGGTCGCGCACCGGGCCCGGGCCCACGTCCGGGCCCGCCGAGGCCGGTTCGACACCGACCCGGCCGAACGCGCGAGGGTCACCGAGTCGTTCATGGCGGCCTGCTCGGGCGGCGACCTGAACGCCGTGATGGAGCTGCTCGCGCCCGACGTGACCGTCTGGTCCGACGGCGGCGGCAAGGTCACCGCGGCCCGCCGTCCCCTGCACGGGGCCGACCGCGCCGCCCGTTGGATTCTCGGCACCCTGGCCAAACCCCAGTCCGCCGGCCTGGTCTTCACGCCCGCCTCCATCAACGGCGAACTCGGCGTGCTGTTCTCGGTGGGTGAGCACCTCGTGGGCGCCCTGACCTTCGACCTGTCCGACGGGCTGATCCGCAACCTGCGTCTCCAGCTCAACCCCGACAAGCTCGCAGGTCTGCGTCCCGATGCCGGCGAGGCGCCCGGCTGAGCCGTGCCCTGCGGGCTGGGCCGTGCCCTGCGGGCCGGCCAAGGGCCCCTGGGGGCCCCGGGGGCCGGGGCCCGGCGCGCGGACACGGCCGTTGGGTCGCCGTCAGCCGGGCCCGGGCGCGTGCCGTGCGCCGGGGACACGCACCATGGTGACGTCGACGGGGTCCTCGGCCTCCACGACGAACCCGTGGCGCTCGTACAGCCGGCGGGCGGCACTGCCCTGCAGGACGTGCAGGCGCACGGCCGCCCCCTGGGCGTCGGTACGCTCCAGCGCGCCGCGCAGGACGGCGGAGCCCAGCCCCTGGCCCTGGTGGTGGGGGGCCAGGTAGAAGTGCTCCAGCCACCACCCGTCATCGACGGGTCGGACGGTCAGGCACCCCACGATCTCGCGGTCGGTCACGATGACCGAGGTGTGCCGGGTGGAGAAGGTGTCCCGCAACCGCTGCCGCACCCGGTGTTCGTCGTAGCGCCCGAGCCGTTCGAGGTCCGCGCGCATCACCGTGGCCCGCAGCTCAGCGATCAGCGCGACGTCGTGCGCCGTCGCAGCGCGCAGCCGCCAGTCGGGGCCGGGCCCGGGCTCGACCCGCGCGGGCCCCGCCGGGCTCGGCCCGCCCGCGTTGCCCCGTGCTCCCCGGTTCACCAGGGCAACATATCTCCCCCTGGGAGGCGAGCAGCCACCGCGGGCGGTCGCTGCCGGAGCGCGGGGGCCGTCCGCGCCGCTGACCCGTCCCGGTCGGCAGCGGCGCGGACTTCCGGCCGGACCGGTCAGCGGCGCCCCAGGACCTCGGCGATCCGGATGAACCCGTCCGTGCCGTGCCCCAGTGCGATGGTGCGGCGGGCCAGGCCCTCGGCCGCCCGCATCACGCCCGCGTCAATGCCGTGGGCCTCGGAGGCGTGGACGATGTGGGCCATGGACGACACCGCCGAGGTGATCGGGTTGAGCTCGCCGGAGAAGCTGCCGCTGTCCACGTCCTGCGCGAACTCTTCGAACAACGGGGGCAGGATCGCACCGATCCCCTTGGCGAACGGAGCGAGTTCCCGGGCGGTGACGCCCTCGGCCCCCGCCACCGCGAGTGCGTGCGCGTACCCCGCCATCGCGGTCCAGAAGACGTCGAGCAGCGCGATGTCGTACGCGGCGGCCCGTCCGATGTCCTCACCGAGGTGGGTGTGGGTCCCGCCGAGCGCCTCCAGCACCGACCGGTGCTCCTCGTGGAGCTCCTTCGGGCCGCTGAGGATGAACACCGCGGCCGGGGTCCCGATGGTGGTCGCCGGAGTCATGATCGCGCCGTCCAGGTAGCGGACGCCGTGCGCCGCGGCCCAGGCCGCGGTGTCCCGGGCCCGGTCGGGGACGTCTGCGGTCAGGTTCACCACGGTGCGTCCCTTCAGGGCGTCGGTGACCGGGCCGCGCCGCAGTACGGCGTCCGCCGCGTCGTAGTTCACCACGCAGACCACGGTCAACCCGCTGGCGGCGACGGCCTCCTCGGCCGACCGCGCGCTGACCGCACCCCGCTGGACCAGCTCCAGGTCCCTGCCCGGCGTCCGGTTCCAGACCGTGGTCCGCACGCCGGCGTCGAGGAAGGAACCGGCCAGGGCCCGGCCCATCGGACCGAGGCCGAGAACAGTCACGGCAGACTGGTGGTTGGAGGAAGACATGACTCAACTCCCGCGATGAGGAAAATGCGAACAACACGGATAAGTGGGGCGAAGAGAAGATGACGCGGGCGCGTGCGCAGGACACCAACGTCTGTGGAGTGACAGCCGCGATCGCCGTGATCGACGGCAAGTGGAAGACCGCCCTGCTGTGGCTGCTGGAATCCGGCCCGCGCCGCCCCGGTGAGCTGCGTCGGCAACTCCCGGGGCTGAGCGAGAAGGTGTTGACTCAGGCGCTCAGGGAGATGGAGGCCGACGGGCTGGTGGACCGGGAGGTACACGACGTGCTGCCGTTGAAGACGGTGTACTCCCTGACCGCGTTCGGCCGCGAACTGTCAGACGCCCTGACCGCCCTGTCCGACTGGGGCCACCGCCGCCTGGAACGGCTCGTCGAGACCCAGACCTCCTCCTGACGCACCGGTTCACCCCTTCGTGGTGTGGGCCCGGCGGCTCCCCGACCGGCCAGGACCAGGTTCGCCCCCGCGCCCGTCCGCCGACAAGTACCCACAAAAAGGTGGCTACCGCGCGGTGCCGCCGTGCCAGGAGGGACAACGGCCGGTGCGCCCGGGGTCACCCTCAGGAACGAGTTTGCCGAACCGGCAACATGATTCGCGCAGGGCCCCAATCAGCCGAAGGATGGCCGTACGAGCCGGCGCTCTCGCAGCCGTCACCGGGCGGCCGCGTGGCGCAGGACGGAACGGCAGTCGTGGAGGAACCGTGCCGCAGCCATCCCGAGCCACCGACGCCACCCACCGCGTGGTCCCCACTCCCGCAGGCAGGATCCACCTGGTGGAGCAGGGCGCTGGACCGCTGGTCCTGCTGGTGCACGGCTTTCCTGAGTCCTGGTACTCGTGGCGCCGTCAACTGCCGGTGCTGGCCGCGGCCGGGTACCGTGCGGTCGCCATCGACGTCCGCGGCTACGGACGGTCCTCGAAGCCGGCGGACGTGACCGCCTACCGGATGCTCGACCTGGTCGAGGACAACGTCGCCGTGGTGCACGCGCTCGGCGAACGGACCGCAGTGGTCGTCGGCCACGACTGGGGCTCGACCATCGCCGCAAACTCCGCCCTGCTCAGGCCCGACGTCTTCCGCGCGGTCGGCCTGCTGAGCGTGCCCTACGCCCCGCGCGGCGGGCCGCGGCCCAGCGAGGTCTTCGCCTCGATGGGTGGGGAGGAGGAGTTCTACGTCTCCTACTTCCAGGAGCCGGGCCGGGCGGAGGCCGAGATCGAACCGGACGTCCGCGGCTGGCTCGCCGGCTTCTACGCCGCCTTCTCCGCCGACACCATGCCCGCCCCCGGGGCACCCGACCCGCACTTCGTGAGCCGCGGGGGGACGTTGCGTGACCGGTTCCCCACGGGTGGGCTGCCGGCCTGGCTCAGCGAGGCCGACCTGGACGTGTACGCCGGGGAGTTCGAGCGCACGGGGCTGAGCGGTGCCCTGGGGCGCTACCGCTGCATGGACCAGGACTGGGAGGACCTCGCCGGGTTCGACGGCGCCCCCGTCACCCAGCCCTCCCTGTTCCTCGGCGGGGCGCTGGACGCCTCCACCACCTGGCTGGCCGCCGCGATCGACGCCTACCCCACGACCCTGCCCGGCCTGCGCTCCCTGCACGTCCTCGACGGCTGCGGCCACTGGATCCAGCAGGAGCGCACCGAGGAGGTCAACCACCACCTCACGGACTGGCTCGCCTCCCTGCCCACCTGAGCGGTGCCGGGCCCGGCCGAGCCCGTCCGGCACCGGTGGACCAGGCCGGTGCCGGGCGGCGACCCGGTCACATGAACTTGTTGCTCGGCACCGGGCCGGACGAGCTGAGGTGGGCCCGCTCACCCCGGAGCCAGGAGCCCCGGACGGCCGCGACGAAGTCGGTGAACCGGTCGGTCGGGTCGGCGGGGGTCTCGCCGTCCCCCTCGCCGGGCGACGGGTCGGCAGCCACGATCTCGTCGGCGATCCGGGCCGCCGGACGGTCGTCGGCCGGTTCCCGTTCCACTTCGCCGTCGTCCCTCCGGCGCAGCCGCCGGCCCCAGGGCGGCACCACCGACTGGTGCAGCAGCGTGACGCTGTCGGCGGTGACCGCCGGGGCGTCGGTCCAACTGCTCGCGTGCTCGTGCAGCACCTGTCCCGGTACCCGTTCGTAGAGCGACTCCAGGACTTGGGGTCCGGCGTCGTGCTCGGCCAGTTCGTTCAGGTCGTAGGCGATCACCACGGTGTCCTCCCGCCCGGGAGCGAAGGGCTCCGCGGGGAGGTTCAGTACGTCGGCGGCGGCGAGGCCGAGGATCTGGCTGCCCCGGTCGGGCAGCAGGGACACCGAACGTGGCCGTATCCCGGCGGCCCCGAGCAGCGCCGCCAGCCGCAGCAACCCGTGCAGGCACTGGTCGTGGGAGTCCTGCACCCAGGCGTGCCGGCCGGTCATGCCCGCCCGGAAACCGAACGGGGCGAGGGTGCCCAGGATCGTGCCGCCTATCACGAACTGCCATCCGCGCAGGTCGCTGCCGTCCAGGGGGCTCACAGACGCGGCGTTGGCGGCCCGCTCCAGCATCCGGCGCTGCCGGTCCCGCGCGGGGAGCCACTGCGGGTCCGCGGGGTCCGGCAACAGCGCGTGCTGGCGGTTCGCCAGGGCGAGGTCGCCGGCCATGACGGCGTTGTGGACCAGGAGGTAGCGGTCCGGCCAGTCCGCGAACCCGCTCTCGTGCCGCGTCAACACCTCAACGGCCTCGCGGTGCCGTCCCTGGCGTTCGTACGCGGTCACCAGTTCGCGCACCACCACCAGCGCGCCCGGCTCCTGGCGCAGCACCTCCCGCAGGGCGGGGACCGCCAGGTAGGGAAGGCCGCGTTCGACGCAGGCGTACCCGAAGTCGTAGAGCTCCTGCCCGCCGTCGGGGTTCGCGGCCAGCGCCGCGGCGGCCTCCCGGAGATCGTCGAAGCCCGCCGTGCCGGCAGCCCGTTCCACCACGAGCGCCGCCTCGCCCAGCGGCGCGGCCTCCGCCCCGAGCCTCAGCTCGCGCAGGGCTCCGGGGACGTCCCCGGCGTCCAGGGACTCCCAAGCCTTGAGGAGTTCGGCGGTCTTCGGTCGGCGGTTCCTGGAGGGAGACATGCCGGCGATCATCTCGGACGTCGCGGAGCGACCTCAACACCATTGACGTCATCACCGATTCCGGTGGTGGGCCGGTGCCCGATCCCACTGTCCTGCGATCCCACTGTCCGCGGGGTTCCCCCGGTTCGCGGAAAGCCAACCGCTCCCGTGAACCTGGTCCGGACCCCGTGGGCAGCAGCTCCCTACCGCTGGTGCTCCAGCACGTCCGCGACCACGCAGCTGATGTTGTCCGGACCACCGGAGAGGTTGGCCAGGGCGACGAGCTGGCGCACCGCCTGCTCGGGCTCGGTGGTCGTCACCATCACCCGCCGCACCTCGTCCGGCGGCACGGTGGTGGACAGGCCGTCCGAACAGAGCAGGTAGCGGTCCCCGGGCTGGGCGTCGCGCAGACGCACGTCGGGGGTGGCGTCGGCCCCCGGGCCGAGAGCCCGGGCCAGCAGTGACCGCTGGGGGTGGGAGGAGGCTTCCTCGACGCTGATGCGTCCTTCGTCGATCATGGACTGGACCACGGTGTGGTCGTGGGTGAGCTGGAACAACTCCCCGTCGCGCAGGAGGTAGGAGCGGGAGTCCCCGATGTGGACGAGGGCCAGTTGCGATCCGGTCCAGAGCATCGCGGTGAGCGTCGTTCCCACGGTCTCCGGCGACGAGCTGGTCGCTGCGACGCCGTGCACGGCCCGTTCTGCCTGTTCGATCGCGTCCTCGAGGACGTTGAGGAGATCACCCGCGGGGAAGCCGTTGGTTTCCAGGTGCTTGAACGCGTCGATGGCCGCGGCGCTGGCCGGAGCCCCGCCACTGCCGAAACCGTCGGCGACGGCGAGCAGCCGCGATCCGGCGTAGGCGGAGTCCTGGTTGCTCTTGCGGACCAGGCCGGCGTCGCAGAGCGCGGCGTAACGGAGGCCCAGCGGTTCGGTGGTCTCGGACATGTCGGCGTCCCTCCGGGTCAGGTGGTCAACGAGGAAGGTGGCCAGGTCCCGCCGGGCGGCGGTTTCGGCCTCGACCCCGGCCCAGAAGGCGCGGACCTCCTGAGCCGCCGCTCCCGCGTCCAGCGTGCAGACGTGCTGGATGCGGGCCAGAGGCATCCCCAGGCGGCGCAGCCAGGCGACCAGCCTGGCCCGGTCCCTTTGTTCCGGGGCGTAGAGGCGGTAGCCGGTGACCGGGTCGACGTGGGCCGGGGGCAACAGGCCGAGTTCGTCGTAGAGGCGCAGCGCCTTCGGTGAGAGCCGGGACGCCTTCGCGAACGCCCCGATGGTCAGCAGCCCCATGGGCCCTCCTCCTCGTGCCGAGCACGTCGCCCGGCCCCGCTGATGCTGCGGCCTCCCCCAGGGTGAAGGTCAACGCGGTGGCTCCCGGGTGTCCCGGGGCTCCGGGGACGGGCACGCCCCCGTGCGGCTCACCGACAGCGGCGCCCCGGTGGGGTGTCGGGGGCGAGCAGGGCCGTCCTGGAGGTCCGCGGTTCGACCCCGGCGAGCTCGTCGGCCGTCGGGATCACGCCAGGCCCGCCCACACGTCAACTCCGAACGTTCCCTTCACGTCCGAGGCGATGGTGAGGGCGTTCACCTTGGCCCGCAGGGCGTAGACGGTCGTCTTGCGCGTGCTGTGGACGCTGAGGTGGACCGGGCTGTCACCCGGGTGGTCAGCAAGGATGCGCTTGAGTTCCCGGACGGTCTGTTCGGTGATCCGGTGGGCGGGGAGGGCGAGCCGCACGGGGGGTTTCCCGCCGTGCTCGGCCGAGGACACGTCCAGCACCGCGAGTTCCCTGCCGAAGACGTTCACGGTTCCGTCCCGGTCTTCGATCTTGCCTTTGACGGAGACGACGTTGTCTTCGGCCAGGGCGTGCTGGACGAGGTGGTAGGTGGCGGGGAAGAAGAGGACCTCGATGCTGGTGTCACGGTCCGCGAGGTTCACGATGGCCCAGTGGTTGCCCTGTTTGGTCATCTTGTGCTGGATGCCGGTGATCAGACCGGAGAGCTGTACGTCCCCGGTGGTGCGGCCGGAGGCGAGCAGTTCGGCGATGGAACAGTCGCGCGCCCTGGAGAGGATGTGTTCTGCGCCGTCCAGCGGGTGCGCGGAGACGTAGAGTCCGAGCATTTCGCGTTCGGTCGCCAGGAGTTGTCCGCGGGGCCATTCGGCGTCGTCGACGGGGAAGTCGAGGCCGAAGACCGGTTCGCCGCTTCCTTGGTCGTTCAGTTCCGCGAAGAGATCGTCCTGTCCGAAGCTGGCCGCCTTCTTCACGGGGATGATCGCGTCGATGGCGTCCTCGTGGATGGCGGTGAGGCCCTTGCGGGAATGGCCCAGGGAGTCGAAGGTGCCGGCCTTGATCAGGGACTCCACGGCCCTCTTGTTCAGTGCGGGCAAATCCACCTTGCCGAGGAAGTCGGAGAAGGAGGTGAACTTCCCCTTCCGGCGGCGCGCCTCGATGATGGCCTCGATCACGTTGTCACCGACGTTGCGTACGGACCTCAGCCCGAAGCGTACGTCGTCGCCGACGGCGGTGAACTCGGCGACGGACTCGTTCACGTCGGGTTGGAGGACACGGACGCCGTTCCTGCGGGCGTCGGCGAGGTAGATCGCGGCCTTGTCCTTGTCGTCGCCGACCGAGGTGAGCAGGGCGGCCATGTACTCGGCCGGGTAGTTGGCCTTGAGGTAGGCGGTCCAGTACGAGACGAGGCCGTAGCCGGCGGTGTGGGACTTGTTGAACGCGTAGCCGGAGAACGGGAGCATGACGTCCCACAGGGCCCTGATGGCCTCCTCGCTGTATCCGTTGCCGCGCATGCCGTCGTGGAACCTGTCCCACTCCGCGGCCAGCACCTCCGGCTTCTTCTTTCCCATCGCACGGCGCAGCAGGTCGGCGCCGCCGAGGGTGTACCCGGCTAGTTCCCGGGCGATGCCCATGATCTGCTCCTGGTAGACGAGCAGGTGGAAGGTGTTGCCGAGGATCGGTTCGAGGGCGTCGCGCAGCTCTGGGTGGATCGGGGTGATCTCCTGGCGGCCGGTCTTGCGGTGCGCGTAGTTGGTGTGGGCGTTGGCTGCCATCGGGCCGGGGCGGTAGAGGGCGTTGACCGCGGCGATGTCCTCGAACCTGGTGGGTTCCATCTGTTTGAGCAGGACGCGCATGCCGCCGCCGTCGAGTTGGAAGACGCCGAACGTGTTGCCCTCAGCCAGCAGCCGGTAGGTGTTGGCGTCGTCCAGCGGGATCACGACCGTGGACGGGTCGCCGTCCTGTGGATCGACGGTGGCCAGGCTGATGCCCCGGTTCTCGCGGATGTTCTCGATCGCCTGGTCGATGACGCCCAGGTTCCGCAGTCCCAGGAAGTCCATCTTGATCAGGCCCATGGCTTCGCAGGACGGGTAGTCGAAGCCGGTGATCTTCACACCGTCCGAGGCACGCATGTGCAGCGGGATGCGGTCGGTGAGCTTCGTCTTGGACAGGATCACCGCCGCGGCGTGCACGCCGGTGCCGCGTGTGAGGCCCTCCACCCCGCGGGCCGTGTCGATGACCCGCTTGACGTCCTGCTCGTTCTCGTACATCTGTCGGATCTCGCCGGCCTCGCCGTACCGCTCGTGGGAGTGGTCGAAGATGGCAGCCAGCGGGGCGGGCTTGCCGTTCTGGTCCGGCGGGAGCGCCTTGGTGATCCGCTCGCCGTGGGCGTAGGGGTAGCCGAGGATGCGTGAGGAGTCCTTGATCGCGTTCTTGGCCTTGATCTTGCTGAACGTGTTCACCATGGCGGTGTACTCCCCGCCGTACTTCTCGGTGACGTACTGGACCATCCGGTCGCGCTGACGGTCGTCGAAGTCGAGGTCGATGTCCGGCGGGTTGACGCGTTCGGGGTTCAGGAACCGCTCGAAGAGGAGGCCGTGTTCCAGGGGGCACAGCTCGGTGATGCGGGTGGCGTAGGCGACGATCGAGCCGGTGCACGAACCCCGGCCCGGACCGAGGGGAATCCTGTTGGCCCGGGCGTGGCGGCAGATGTCCGCCACGACCAGGAAGTAGGAGCTGAAGCCCATGGGGCCGATGACCGCCATCTCGGTCTCGAAGCGGTCCAGGACGTGCCGGGGGACCGGGTCCCCGTAACGCGCCGCCAGACCCCTGAGGGTTTCCCTGCGCAGCCACGACTCCTGGGTCTCACCTTCGGGCACGTCCGGGAACCGCGGCATCTCGTCGACGTAGTCGAAGACGTCGTCGTAGGACTCGATGCGTTCGGCGACCAGCAGGGTGTTGTCGCAGGCCTCCGGGAGCTCCGAGAAAAGGCCGCGCATGTCAGCGGCGCTCTTGAGGTGGTAGCCGGAACCGTTGAAACGGAAGCGGCCCGGGTCGTCCTTGTTCTTGCCGACACCGATGCACAGCAGGCTGTCGTGGGCGTCCGCCTGGTCCTCGGTGACGTAGTGGGCGTCATTGGTGGCCAGCAGGGGGATGCTCAGTTCCCTGGCCAGGCGCAGCAGGTCCGCACGGACGTCACGCTCGATGTCCAGGCCGTGGTCCATCAGTTCCAGGAAGTAGTTGTCGCGGCCGAAGACCTCCTGGTAAGTCGCGGCAGCGGCCTTCGCCTCGTCGTACTGGTTCAACCGCAGGCGGGTCTGGATCTCACCGGACGGGCAGCCGGTGGTGGCGATGATGCCGTCCGGCCGTTCAGCGATCAGCTCCCGGTCCATGCGCGGCTTCCCGGCGGGGAACTGCCCCTCGTAGCTGGCCTGTGTGCTCAGCCAGAACAGGTTCCGCAGGCCCTGGGCGTTCCGCGCCCACATGGTCATGTGGGTGAAGCGGCCGCCGCCGGAGACGTCCTTCGACCCCTCACCGTCCGCGCTCGTGGCGCGACGGCCGCCCGCGCCCCAGAACTCCTGCCTCCGGGCGAACCGGGAGGAAGGCGCGACGTACGCCTCGATGCCGATGATCGGCCTGATCCCTTCGAAGCCCTTCGCGACCTGCGCGAACTCGTAGGCGCCGAACATGTTGCCGTGGTCGCTCATCGCGATGGCAGGCATCCCCTGCCGGGCCACCTCGTCGAACATCGGCTTCAGCTTCTGCGCGCCGTCCAGCATCGAGTACTCGGTGTGGTTGTGCAGGTGGACGAAGGAATCCGGCACGTGTGGTTCGCCTCCGAGGTGAGTGGGAAGCCCCATCCCGGCCGGGCACGGGTCGGGCCGGCCGACCCCTTCGGATGGCTGGCCGGCCCGACCCGTCGCGGTGGGTCACGCCGATGGGGGTGGCCAACGGGTCGCACAGCCCGTGAACGCGACCAGCCCGAGCCCCGGAAACGCAGGCCAGGTAGCGAGCAGCACGGCTCATGCCGTACTCCTTGCCCAACCACATGTTGACCATGGACATCAAAACCAGCGTGGCGTACCAGAATCAAACAACCATTTTGCCGTCTAGGATCAACCAATGGTTGTCCAACTAGGATGGTCGGTGTGGACCTCACTGCCGTGCGCACCTTCGTCACCGCCGTGGACGCGGGACAGTTCCAAGAAGCCGCCGCCCACCTGTCGATCACCCCACAGGCCGTGTCCAAGCGCATCGCGGTGCTGGAGAAGGACCTCGGCGTGCGGCTGTTCAGCCGCACGGCCCGCGGGGCCGCGCTGACCATCGACGGGCAGGCGTTCCTGCCCCACGCCCGGGCTCTCCTCCAAGCCGAGGAACGGGCAGCCGCTTCCGTGCGGCCAGGGCACCGGGCGTTGCGTGTGGACGTGATCGGCCGCAGGATCTCAGTGGCGGGTCTGCTGCGCGACTTCCACCGCGCGCATCCCGAGACGCAACTTGACGTCGTGACCCTGTTCGACTCCGACACGGCCATCGCCGCCGTCCGGTCCGGGACGATCGATGCGACCTTCCGTGCCGTGACCATGCCGGGCCGGCAGCTCCCTGACGGTGTCGAGGCCACTCCGGTCCTCGACGAACCGCTGCTCCTGTTGACCGGACCGGCACACGAGTTCGCTGCCGCCCGTGTGGTCGCCCCCGCCCAGCTCGCCGGGCGCCGGATCTGGATGCCCGGCAACCTGCCCGGCACCGAGTGGGCCGCCTACTACGACGAACTCGCCGCCACGTTCGGTCTCACCATCGACTCGATCGGCCCGAACTTCGGCATTGACCCCCTCCTCGACACGATCGCGGGCTCCTCGACGCTGGCGACCTTCGTCAGCGAGCAGACCCCGCTGGTCTGGCCCGCCGGCTACGACCTGCGGCGCGTTCCCCTGCGTGACCCGACCCCGGTCTACCCGCACTCCCTGATCTGGCGCACCGACAACCCGCACCCCGCCCTCACCGCACTCCGTGAGCACCTCACCTCCGCGTACCCCGGCCGCCCCGACAGCGGGGTCTGGATGCCGGAGTGGGCCCAGCGCGCCCGAGCGGGGACACCCGCGGCCCTTTGACGGCGGCGTCCTCCGGGCTGGCCCACCCGCGCGACGGCGTTCCGGTCGCTACCGCCCTCCCGGTGTGGTCGGTCAGGGCAAGACCTCGACGTACCCGTCGGTGCCGTGCACACGGATTCGCTGGCCGTCCCGGATCAGCCGGGTGGCCCGCTCCACGCCCACGACGGCCGGCAGGCCGTACTCCCGGGCGATCACCGCACCGTGGGACATCAGGCCGCCCACCTCCGTCACCAGGCCCGCGACTCCGACGAACAGGGGTGTCCAGCCGGGGTCCGTGAAGGCCGTGACCAAGATGTCACCGGGCTCCAGATCGGCCTCCGCCACGTCGAGGACGACGCGGGCCCTCCCCTCGATGGTCCCGGCGGAAACCGGGACACCGATCAGGGCACCGGCCGGCACGCCGTCGCGCCGGTACACCCCGGTGACGGCCTCACCGTCCGATGTGAGCACCCGGGGCGGTGTGAGGGCGTGGTACGACCGGAACGCTTCCTTGCGCTGCTGGATGAGCTGGTCATCCACCTGGTGGGAGCGCACGGCATCGTGGAACTCCTGGAACGTGAGGTAGAAGACGTCCTCCCGCTCAGGAATCACGTCGGCCCGCACGAGGCGTTCGGCCTCCTCCAGCAGGGCCCGCTTGTAGACGAAGGAGCGGCTGACGATGCCGTACTTCGGGTACTCCCGGTACCCGATGAAGGTTCGGACCCGGTCGATCATCCGCTTGGTCTCGTCGGCCTTCCGGTCACCGTCCGGCAGGGCGCGCAACCGGGACAGCACGTCCCGTTCCTTCTCCCGCGCCTTCTGCCGGCCCTCCTCGAAACGCCGCCCGGCGGCGCCAGGCTCGAAGTTCCTGACGTTGTCGAGGATCGCGGGCACCAGCGTGGTGGGGCGTTCGCGCCAACGCGGCCTCGTGATGTCGATCTCGCCGACGCAGCGCATGCCGTACCGGTCGAGGTAGGCCTCGATGGCGTCGCGCGCTTCGGTCCCGCCCGGGAGCTTCGCCAGCTCGTCCAGGAAGCCCTCGTCCTCGACGCCCTCCAGGAAAGCCACCACCTCCGGGTGCGGGCGGATCACGTCCGCGACGTCGAGCAGCGCCAGTCCCATCTCCGACGTGACGTTGTCCGGGGCGGACAGCGTGAGCGTGTCAGCCGCGTTCCTCTCGCCCAGCCACTCCAGCAGCCTGTCGTTGAGCCACCACGTGGCCTCCATCCCCGCCATGAGCGCCTGATGGCTCAGCGGATCGCTGAGGACGTGCTTGTGCTCCTCGAAGGCAGCCAGCAGGAAGTCGAACAGCGCCGGTCCGGTCTTCGTCCGGATGTCGCGCTCCAGGGCGGCGACGGACGCCTGGCTCCGCTCGATCAGCTCGGTGACGATGGCCGGATCGGTCTCGACCGGGGCGGGCGCACCGCCGGCCGGCGGCCCGCCGGGACCCGCGTCCGGGAGCGACGGGACGAAGCCGTCACGGTCGAGGACGGTCTCCAGCGCGTCCCTGACCAACGGATCGGATCTCCCCGTGAGCTCAAGGAAGCCGGCGCGGCTCGCGGGCGAGGCCAGGCGCCGGGTGACGTCGACGAACAGCCGCCCGCCGGCGGCGAGCATCGGCACCATGGCCGTGAGCTGCCACACGGAGAGGCCCAGGGGCTTCATGGGGTCGGTCATCATCTGCCCGTGGCCAACGGAGACGTAGACGTGGTTCTCCTGGTCGCCGGTCTCGGGGACGGGGAACAGCGTCGTGATCGGCCGGCTCTGAACGACCTGGAAGTCATCGTCGACCAGGCACCATTCGATGTCCTGCGGGCAGCCGAAGTGCGCTTCGATCCGCCGCCCGAGCTGCACGAGCCGCACGACCTGCGCGTCGGTCAGCGCGGGCTGCTCCTGCCGCTGCGGGTCGACGGCCACTTCCCGCGTACCGCCACCCGGCAGGGCCCGGATGGCACACTGTTTGGCGGTGACCGCCCTGGCGACGACCTCGCCGTTCCGCACCGTGAAGACGTCCGGGTTCACCAGGCCGGAGACCACGGCCTCGCCGAGGCCGAAGCTGGCCTCCACGGTGGTGACCTTCCGGTTGCCCGTGACGGGGTCGGCGGTGAACAGGACGCCGGCCGCGTGCGGGAAGGCCATCCGCTGCACGACCACCGCCATGTGGACCGTGCGGTGGTCGATGCCGTTCCGCTGGCGGTAGGTCACGGCCCGCTCGGTGAACAGCGAGGCCCAGCACCGACTGACGTGCCGGAGGATCGCCGCCGGCCCCACGACGTTCAGGTACGTGTCCTGCTGGCCGGCGAAGGAGGCCGTCGGCAGGTCCTCCGCCGTCGCGCTGGACCGGACGGCGCAGGCGGCCTGCTCGCCGAGCCGGGCGAGCGCGCGGGTGATCGCCCCCGCGAGGTCGCCCGGGATGGCGATCCCCTCGATGGCCCGGCGGACCTGCGCGCTGAGCGTGCGGATCGCCTCCCGGTCGTCCGGGTCCAGGCACGACAGTTGGTCGAGCCGATCGTCGATCGACGCTTCCGCCACGATCCGCCGGAAGGCGTCCGTCGTCACGCAGAAGCCAGCGGGCACGCGGACGCCCTCGATCCGCGTCAGCCCGCCCAGGTGCGCACCCTTGCCGCCGACGACCGCGACCCGCGTCTCGTCAACCTCCTGGAGATCCCACACGTACTGCTCGATCACCGCGACGCCTCCGAGGCAGTGGTGTCCCGTTGCACCGCACCGGCCGACCGCGCCGCCCAGCAGGGCGGAGCGCACCCCCGCACCCCCGCGCCGAGCGCTCGCGGCGGCACGGCCGGTCCCACCACTGGTTCGACGCCACCGCGCCCCCCGTACGTCGACAACACAGGCACGTCGTGCCCCCCATTTCCGCAGGTTGTGGCCTTGGCCGACGATTTTGCGCCACCACCGGGGTCTTGCCGCAAGGCCCCCGGTGCGCTATACGTTAAGAGTGGCGAGGAGAGGGATCTCCTCGCTTTTGCCTTGTGCCGCCCGCTGGAACTGACACGTTCCACTGACAAGTTCCACTGACAAGTTCC
>NZ_KB904715.1 GCF_000380165.1 Wenjunlia vitaminophila DSM 41686 | reverse complement strand
CGTTCCTCGACGCTGCGCTCCCTCGTGCCTCGGTCGCTTGGTCTCGTCTCTTCGGCAGGGGCGCGGCCTTTGGCTCGCTCACGTCTGCGCCGCGTCGGGGTTCGGGTGCACGATGCTGCGGGGTTCCCGTCGAGGGCTCGGTGGCGTCGTCAGTGGTGGGCGTGGCGGTTGTCGCGGGTGGCTCGGGTCCGTCGCCGGCGTTGCCCATCGTGCGCTTGCTCCTTCACCGGAACCTCGTCTTATCCCTTGGGGCGGGGGCGTCACCCAGGGCCCTTCGGCCAGTGTCCAGGCGGAGCGGGAGGTTCTCGAGCCGCGATGAACAGCAGCAGTCGGCGGTGAGCCACCCCAGCGCCGCAGTATCGTGCACCACCACCGCGACACGGGGAACCTTCACGGAAAAGCGACACCCCGCCCGCCGCAGCGTCGTGCACCCCCGCCCCGACGACGCGTGGACGTGAGCGAGCCGCAGTGACACCATGCGGCTGGCGCCGCGGACCGCGCCCCTGCCAAGTGACGAGGAGCAGGTCGCGAGGAACGAGCGGCCGTACGACGAGCAGCGCAGGTAGGGGCACCCCCAAGCGGCCGGCGGCAAGCGAACCCAACCAAGAGCCGCAGTGTCGTGCACCTTCGCCCCGACGACGCGTAGACGTGAGCGAGCCAAAGGCCGCGCCCCTGCCGAAGTGACGAGGAGAAGGTCGCGAGGAACGAGCGACCGCACGACGAGGAACGCCGGTAGGGGCCCCGCAAAGCGGCCGGCGGCGAGCGAACACAAAAAGAGGCGCCGCAGTGTCGTGCACCCCCGCCCCGGCGACGCGTAGACGTGAGCGAGCCGCAGTGACACCATGCGGCTGGCGCCGCGGACCGCGCCCCTGCCAAGTGACGAGGAGTAGGTCGCGAGGAACGAGCGGCCGTACGACGAGGAACGCCGGCAGGGGCCCCGCAAAGCGGCCGGCGGCGAGCGAACACAAAAAAGTCAGAGCGCCGGTGTTTCCAAGGCGTAGCCGACCCCGTGGACGGTGCGGATGCGTTCGGCGCCGATCTTGCGGCGGAGGGCCTTGATGTGGCTGTCCACGGTGCGGGTGCCCGAGGCGTCGGCCCAGTCCCAGACCTCGGCGAGCAGTTGTTCCCTGGAGAGCACCGCGCGGGGGGTTTGGGCGAGGCAGACCAGCAGGTCGAACTCGGTGGGGGTCAGGTGCACGTCCAGGCTCCGGACCCGGACCCGGCGCTGGGCGTGGTCGATTTCCAGGTCGCCGAGGTGCAGTGTTCCGGATCTGGGGGTGCGGGCGGCCATGTCGGCGCGCTCCACACGGCGCAGCAGCACGTGGACCCGGGCGGCCAGTTCCCGCATGGAGAAGGGCTTGGTCATGTAGTCGTCGGCGCCCACCCCGAGGCCGACCAGCATGTCCGTCTCGTCGTCCCGGGCGGTGAGCATCAGTACCGGCACGGGGCGGTGGGCCTGGACGCGGCGACAGACTTCGAGCCCGTCGAAGCCCGGCAGCATCACGTCGAGGACCAGCAGGTCGGGCTGCCAGGCGTGGGCGGCGTCCACGGCGGTGGGGCCGTCGGCGGCGGTGTGCACGCTGAACCCCTCGGCGCGCAGTCTGGCTGCGATGGCCTCGGCGATGGTGGGTTCGTCCTCGACCACGAGGATCTTGCGTTGCGCGCCGGGGCTCGCGACCCCGTTGCTGCTGCTCTGCGGTGTGTGCGTCATCATCAGCCCCGCCCCGTACGTGAGAACTACTGGCCCGCAGCGTACGGTGTACGGCACTGGTCGTGCACCGGGCATCCGGAGTCAGGCGTTCCTATGGGCCAGATGAATGACGTCGGGTTCCCCGCGGGGGACCGGGACCCGCAGGGTGCGGACGTCGGTGAAGTGTCCGCGCAGGCGCTCTTCGAACGCGGCGGAGTGTTGGGCGCCCCAGACCGCGAGCACCCCGCCGGGGTGCAGCCTGGCGCGTAGCGTGGCGAGCCCGGCGTCGTCGTAGAGCCCGGCGTTGGCCTCGGTGACGGTCCAGTCCGGGCCGTTGTCGATGTCCAGGCACAGTGCGTGGTGGCGGTCCTGGCAGGTCGTGATGTGGTGGACCAGGTCGGCCTGGACGAGTTGGGTCCGCGGGTCGTCCCAGGCTTCCTTGGTGAACTGGGCGAGTTCACCGGTGCGGTGCCAGTCGATCACCGCGGGCTCGCGTTCGACGATCACGATCCTGCCCCAGCGCGGTTCGGCGACGGCCTCGGCCAGTGAGAAGCCGACGCCGAGTCCGCCGATGAGCACCGAGGGGCGGGCCACGGAGGGAAGCAGCGCGTCCAGGGCGGCGTTGACCAGCAGGCGTTCGGAGCGGCCGTCCGAGGTGTCCATCAGGAAGCAGCCGTTGGCGATGATCTCGTACCGCTCGCCGCGGCGCCGCAGGACCACCTCGCCGTCGGGCCCGGTGCGGCGGTCAACGGTGACGCAGGAGGACTGGTCGTGGGTTCCGGCGAAGCTCATGCGGGCCATCTTCGCAGGGCGCCGGCCGGTGGCAGCCCGGTCTCTCCCTGATCGCTCACAGCGAACAACCCGCGGGGAACACTGAGCCGTCCCCGGGCATTGTTCCAGTACCTGAGTCTCATGTACTCAACTTGTCTGCCCTGGGAGAAATCATGGCTTCGACGTCCACACCGCTCACACTTCCGGTGCTGCCGCTCGATGACGCGGTGGTGCTGCCCGGGATGATCGTCCAGCTCGACCTCTCCGACGGCGAGGTCCGCGCCGCCGTCGAGGCCGCCAGGTCGCAGGGGACCGGTGACGGCAAGCCCCAGGTGCTGCTGGTGCCGCGGGCCGACAAGGGGTACGCGGCCCTGGGCACCCTGGGCACCGTCGAACAGGTGGGCAGGGTCTCCGGTGGTGACCCTGCCGCGGTGATCCGCGGCGTCGCCCGGGTCCGGATCGGGTCCGGCACCACGGGACCCGGAGCCGCGCTGTGGGTCGAGGGCACCCGGGTGGACGAGCCCGGCCCCGGTGACCCGCTGCCCGGCGCGGTCGCCGAGCTCGTGAAGGAGTACAAGGCGCTGGCCTCGGGTTGGCTGCGGCAGCGCGGCGCCTGGCAGGTCGTGGACCGCATCCACGGCATCGAGGACGTCGGCGAGCTGGCCGACAACTCCGGCTACTCCCCGTTCCTCACCATGGAGCAGGGCATCACCCTGCTGGAGACCATCGACCCGGTGGAGCGGCTGCGGCTCGCCCTCGGCTGGCTGCGTGACCACCTCGCCGAGCAGGACGTCGCCGAGACCATCCGCAAGGACGTCCAGGAGGGCCTGGACAAGCAGCAGCGGGAGTTCCTGCTGCGGCGGCAGCTCGAGGCGGTCCGCAAGGAGCTGGCCGAGCTCAACGGCGACCCGTCCAGCGAGCCCGACGACTACCGGGCCCGGGTCACCGGGGCCGACCTGCCCGAGAAGGTGCGCGAGGCCGCGCTGAAGGAGGTCGAGAAGCTGGAACGGGCCTCGGACGGCTCGCCCGAGGGGAGCTGGATCCGCACCTGGCTCGACACCGTGCTGGAGCTGCCCTGGAACACCAGGACCGAGGACGCCTACGACATCCCCGGCGCCCGGGCCGTGCTCGACGCGGACCACGCGGGCCTCGACGACGTCAAGGAGCGCATCGTGGAGTACCTGGCGGTGCGCAAGCGGCGCGCCGAGCGGGGCCTGGGTGTGGTGGGCGGTCGCCGCGGCGGCGCGGTGCTCGCCCTGGTCGGCCCGCCGGGGGTGGGCAAGACGTCGCTGGGCGAGTCCGTGGCCCGGGCCATGGGGCGGGAGTTCGTCCGTGTGGCGCTGGGCGGCGTCCGGGACGAGGCGGAGATCCGGGGGCACCGGCGCACCTACGTGGGCGCGCTTCCGGGGCGCGTCGTCCGGGCGATCAAGGAGGCCGGCTCGATGAACCCGGTGGTCCTGCTCGACGAGATCGACAAGGTGGGGTCCGACTACCGGGGCGACCCGGCCGCGGCCCTGCTCGAGGTGCTCGACCCGGCGCAGAACCACACCTTCCGGGACCACTACCTGGAGCTGGAGCTTGACCTGTCCGACGTGGTCTTCCTGGCCACCGCCAACGTCCTGGAGTCGATCCCGCAGCCGCTGCTCGACCGGATGGAACTGGTCACCCTGGACGGCTACACCGAGGACGAGAAGGTCGTCATCGCCCGGGACCACCTGCTGCCCCGCCAGCGGGAGCGGGCCGGTCTCACCGAGGACGAGGTCACGCTGGACGACGCGGCGCTGCGGAAGCTGGCCACCGAGTACACCAGGGAGGCCGGGGTCCGGTCGCTGGAACGGGCGATCGCCCGCATCCTGCGCAAGGTGACCGCCCAGGTGGAGCTCGGCGAGGGCGAACTGCCCCGGGCCGTGGACGCGGACGCGTTGCGCGGCCTGATCGGCAGGCCCCACCACACCCCCGAGTCGGCGCAGGACCCGGCCGGTCGGCGCACCGCCGTCCCCGGCGTGGCCACCGGGCTCGCGGTCACCGGGGCGGGTGGTGACGTGCTCTACGTGGAGGCGTCCCTGGCCGACCCCGAGACGGGGGGCACGGCGCTCAACCTGACCGGGCAGCTCGGGGACGTGATGAAGGAGTCGGCCCAGATCGCCCTGTCCTTCCTGCGCAGCCACGGGGCCGAGCTGGAGTTGCCGGTCGGTGACCTGAAGGACCGCGGCGTCCACCTGCACGTCCCCGCGGGGGCGGTGCCCAAGGACGGCCCGAGCGCCGGCATCACCATGACCACCGCGTTGGCCTCCCTGCTCTCCGGCCGTCAGGTCCGGGCGGACGTGGCGATGACCGGTGAGGTCTCGCTCACCGGTCGGGTGCTGCCGATCGGTGGCGTCAAGCAGAAGCTGCTCGCCGCGCACCGGGCGGGGATCACCACGGTCCTCATCCCGCAGCGCAACGAGCCGGACCTGGACGACGTCCCCGCGGAGGTCCTGGACCGGCTGACGGTCCACCCGGTCTCCGACGTCCGCCAGGTCCTCGAGCTGGCCCTGGAGCCGGCCGGCGCCGCCGCCCACACGGTGGCGGCGGCCTGACGCTCCCGCGGGCCAGGTGCCCCGACCCGCTGACGGGCCCCCAACAGTGGGGGCCCGTCAGCGGCACGGGCGCCGGGCGGCGGTGGCCGGCGGAATCTCGTTGGCCGAGTCGGGCCGGACGGTGAATGATGCCGCCATGGCACGCAGCTTTGACGATCTCGTGGCCGAGGCCGGCACCGCTCCGGTGGAGGGCTGGGACTTCTCCTGGTTGGACGGCCGGGCCACCGAGGAACGGCCGTCGTGGGGGTACCAGCGGTTGATGGCCGGGCGGCTGGCCGGCGCGTCGGCCGCGTTGGACATCCAGACCGGGGGCGGCGAGGTGCTGTCCGGGGTGGGGGCCTTCCCGCCGACGATGGTCGCCACCGAGTCCTGGCCGCCCAACATCATCCGGGCCACCCGGCTGCTGCACGGGCGGGGCGTGGTGGTGGTAGCGGACCCGGACGAGCCGCCGTTGCCGTTCGCGGACGAGGCGTTCGACCTGGTGACGAGCCGCCACCCGGCGACCGTGTGGTGGACGGAGATCGCCCGGGTGCTCCGCCCCGGCGGCACCTACTTCGCCCAGCACGTGGGGCCGGCCAGCGCCTTCGAGGTGAGCGAGTACTTCCTGGGCCCGCAGCCGGAGGCGCGGGACCTGCGTCACCCGGACCGGGAGGGCGCGGACGCGCGGGCGGCCGGCCTTGAGGTGGTCGACCTGCGGCTGGAGCGGCTGCGGATGGAGTTCTTCGACGTCGGGGCGGTCGTCTACTTCCTGCGCAAGGTGATCTGGATCGTCCCCGGCTTCACGGTGGACCGCTACCGGGACCGTCTGCGGGAGCTGCACCGGCAGATCGAGACCGAGGGGCCGTTCGTGGCCCACTCGACCCGGTTCCTCATCGAGGCCCGCAAACCGAACGCCTGAGTCCGGTTCCGGGCCGCGACGGCGTTCCCCGACCTCAGCCGGCCGCGGCCTCCAGCTCGAGGAGCCACTGGATGATCTCCGTGTGGCGGCGTGCCTCACCCGGGTCGGCGCCCCAGGCGTACAGGCCGTGTCCCGCGACGACGACGCCCGGCACGCGCGGCTGGAGGACCGCCTCGAGCCGGTCGCCGAGCACCCGCATGTCCTGGCTGTTCTCGATGACCGGCAGGACCACCTCGACGTCGTGGGCGGGCACCCCGATCCCCTTGAGCATCTCCACGTCCCGGAAGGGAACGCCGTCGGGGTGCCGCCGGCCCATCGCCACCGCGTGGACGGTGTGCACGTGGACGACCGCGCCGGCCCCGGTGAGCCGCACGACCCTGGCGTGCAGCGCCGCCTCCGCCGACGGCTTGCCGCCGGACGCGGAGGCGGCCTTGCCCTCCTCGTCCACCAGGGTCATGTCGGCCGCCGTGAGCTCGCCCTTGTCCAGGCCGCTCGGGGTGACCAGGAGCCGCAGCGGGTCGTGTCCCGTCACCACCGACAGGTTCCCCGACGTGCCGCGCATCCACCCGAAGGACGCGAACCGTGCCGCTTCCGCGGCCAGCACCGCGCCCGCGCTGGTCAGGTCCCGGAAGATGGTTCCGGCGTCCGTGGTCGGGGACTGCGTCCCGGTCATGGTGTTTCCTTCTCGGTGGTGATGTCGATCTCGTCGAACGTGTCGGCGCGGGGGTGGTCCCCGGTGCCCTGCGCGCTGTACGGCTCTCCCGGCCGGACGAGGCCGACCGTCAGCCAGCCGGCTTCCCGGGCGGCGTCCAGTTCGGAGGGCCGGTCGGACAGGAACAGGGTCCGGCCCGCGGGCAGCCCGGTCGCGGCGGTGATGGCCCGGTAGGAGTCGGCGGCCGTCTTGGGGCCGGCGTTCTCCGTGTCGAAGAACGCGTCGACCAGCCCACGCAGGTCACCGTCCGGGGTGTGCCCGAACCAGGCGAGCTGGGCGGCCACGGAACCCGAGGAGTAGACGTGGAGCCGCAGCCCCTCCCGGTGCCAGCGCCGCAGGACGGGCACCACGTCGGGGTAGAAGTGCGAGACCAGGTCCCCGCGGGCGAACCCCTCCGACCAGATGACGCCCTGGAGCGTCTTCAGCGGGGTGACCTTGCGGTCCTCGTCGAGCCAGCCGCCCAGGGCCCGTTCGATCGTGGCGAGGTCCGCCTCCGGGGCGTCGAGCAGCTCCCGCACCTGGGCGACGGCCCGCGCCACGTCGGGTTCGCCGCCGCGTTCGGCGAGCAGGGTGGCGAAACGTTTCCGCGAATAGGGGTAGAGCACATCGGTCACGAAACCGGTGGAACTGGTGGTGCCCTCGATGTCCAGGACGACGCCGTCGGCCTCGAAGCGCAACGTCACGCCGCGTCCCGCAGGTACCCCGCGTGGAGGGTGTCGAAGTCCGGGAAGCGTTCGGCGATCGGGCTGCCGGTGAACGTGCCCACCCAGCCGTCCTCCTCGTGGAAGAAACGGATCGCCGTGAACGAGGGCCGGGTCCCCATGTCGAACCAGTGGGTCGTGCCCTTCGGCACTCCCAGCAGGTCGCCCTTCTCGCAGTAGACGGCGTGCACCTCACCGTCCACGTGGAGGTAGAACACCCCCGCCCCCGAGACGAAGAAGCGGACCTCGTCGTCGTCCTCGTGGGTGTGCTCGGCGAGGAACTTCTCCCGTGCGGCCCTCACCTTCTCCGCCCAGCCCGGCTCGTCGCCGGGGTGCAACGCGACGACGTCCACCGTGGCGAAGCCCTCCTCCGCGTTGAGCTTGTCGATCTCCTCGCGGTAGGCCTCCATGACGGTGTCCGGGTCAGCGCCGGGCGGAACGTCGTCACGCACCGGCCACTGCTCGTACCGGACCCCCAGCGGCGCCAGCGCGGCGGCGATCTCACCGGGGTCGGACGTGCGACGGACAACGGCCGCGGGGCCGGAGTCGGGCCATGTGGTCAGCAGCGTCATGAGAACTCCAGAAAGGGGGACAGCGCGTTCCCGGCGCCGCGCCAGGAGTGTTCAGACTCCAGATGGTATGACCAAGCAGTTGGTCGGCGGCAGCGCGGACAGTTTCTTCTCACCTATTGAGAAGAAACGTGTCTCAAGAACTGGTCGGTAAACCGGCGGGAAACCCGGGGTAAAGCGCACGGGCCTCATTTCCGTGACCACTGGGCTCCGTTCCGTGACCGGGGGAAGCCGTGGTCAGGGCGTGTGCGGGCGGTCCGTGAACGCCGGGGCCGACCCGCCACCCGGCGGCGTTCACCAGGGCGGATACCCATGTCGTGCCGCCGGGGCGCAATGGCGAACGGATAGCGTGGTCGCGCCGGGCACTCCGCATTCCCGCACGGGGAGGCAATAGCGTGGACGTCTTTCGCTCTTCGGGTGACTTCGACAACACCAGCATCGGGCGCTGCGTACTGCCCGCCGGGGTGCCCGCGGGCAAACGGCTCGTCATCGAGACCGTGACCGGTCACTACTACGCGGACGGCGGCGTCCTGGGGCCGGCCTACATGGACGCCAACGGGGTCCGGTACGGCTTTCCGTGGACGCAGTGCGGTTCCCTCGGGCACGACACCGGCGACCGCAGGTTCTACGGCTTCACCCACCAGGTGCGGCTGTACGTGGACGGCCCCGCGACCCTCCAGTTCGACGCCTACGGGGCCGCCGGGGGCACCGGCCAGCCCAGCGGCGGCTACAGCGTGACCGGCTACCTCGAGCCGTTGCTGTGACACGGCCCCTGTGACGCGGCCCCCTGCGGCCTGGCACCCCGTGCGCCCGGGGCCCGGCTGACCGACGACCGCCCGCGGTGGACCTCCCCGCCGCGTCGTGGCGGCCCCCGTCCCGCCGGGCCGGTCCACCGTGGAGGATCTGGGGCAGGGGCCCCGCACGGTGAGGAGCGTCGTCATGCCCGAGGTGGAACTCAGCGCAGGTGTCATCGACTACCAGGACACCGGAGGGGCCGGCGAGACCGTGGTGCTGCTGCACGGACTCGGGTTCGACGACTCCGTCTGGAGCGAGGTGGTCGCGGGCCTTCGTGGGCAGTTCCGGGTCGTCGTCCCGGTCCTGCCGATCGGCAGCCACCGCCGACCGATGCACCCGGAGGCCGACCTGTCGGCGCACGGGATGGCGGCCCTGGTCGCGGAGTTCCTCGAACGCCTCGACCTCAGGGACGTCACCCTCGTCCAGAACGACGCGGGAACCGCGCAACTGCTGGTGGGGGAGCGTGACGAGCGGGTCGCCCGGCTGGTGCTCACCTCCTGCGAGGCCCTGGAGAACTACCCGCCCGGCTTCCAGGGCCGGACCCTGCACCGCGCGGCACGGGTACCCGGTGGCCTCTTCTGGCTGTTGCAGTCCTTCCGGGTGCCCTTCCTGGCGCGCATGCCGAACTCGCTGGGCGGGATGGCGAACCGCCGCATCCCCCACGACCTGGTGCTCCGCTGGTACCGACCCGCGCTCACCGACCGCGGGATCCGCCGCGACCTGGCCAAGTTCTGCCTCGGCGGCCGGCCGGACACCTACCTGCGGGCCGCGGACCGGTTCCCGACGTTCGACCGCCCGGTCCTGGTCGCCTGGGGCGCGGACGACCGGATGATGCCGCCCGCCACCGGGCGACGACTCGCGGAGCTGCTGCCCAACGGGCGTTATGTGGAGATCCCGAACGCCCGCACGCTGGTCCCCTGGGACAACCCCGAGGCCCTGGTGGCCGAGGTGCGCCGCTTCGTCGCGGAGAACCCGCTGGCGGGAGGGCCGGCGCGGGGCCGGGACTGACGGACACCGTCCGGACCCTCCGGGCCGTCCCCCTCCCCGGCTAACCGAGCTGTCGCAGGAACTCCCCGACCGCGAGGGCCATGCCGTCCGGGTCGTCGTCGTGGACCCAGTGCCCCGCGGTCGGGAAGGTGACCAGCCGGGTGTGCGGCCGGCGCTCGACCATCCGCTCAGCCAACGCCGTGGACAGCAGGGGACTGGCGGCCCCGTGGAGCACCAGCGCGGGGCACGTGGAGGAGAGCCACTGTGACCACCAGTCGCCGACGCCGCTCTCCTGGACCTCCATCATGTGGTCCCACTCGAACAGGAACCGCCAGTGGTCCCCGTCCTGGACGGCGCTGTGCAGGAAGTAGCTGGCGTCCGGTATGCCACGCTCCGCGAGCTGCCCGGCGAGGGCCTCCCGGGTGGGTGCGGTGGCCGGCCACCCCCGGACGTCCAGCACCGGGTGGGCGACCTCCGGCCGCCGCATGACCGGCCCGACGTCCTCGATGACCAGCGCGGTCACCAGCTCCGGGTACCGTGCCGCCAGGTGGTAGGCGACGATGCCACCGAACGAGTGACCGAGGACGACCGCGGGACCCGACACCACCCGGCGCAGCACCTCGGCGGCGTCCTCGACGAAGTCGTCGAGCCGGTAGCCGGGCGTGTGGTCGCTCAGGCCGTGCCCGCGTTGGTCGAGCGCGACGACCCTGGCCTGCCCGGCGAGGTCACCGGCCAACCGGGTGAAGACCGTGCCCCTGCCGAACGAGCCGTGGATCACGAGCACGGGGACCCCGGCGCCCCCGAAGTCCACGTAGGACAGGGTGCGGCCGGCGACGTGGAGAAAGGATTGGGAGAGGGGTCCGCGCGTCCTGGTCATGCCCCGTCCTGCGTCTGGTGGGAAGCGATCTGGATCAGGTTGCCGCAGGTGTCGTCGAGGACCGCCACGGTGATCTCTCCCATCTCCACCGGTTCCTGAACGAACCGCACGCCGAGCTCGCTGAGCCTGGCGAACTCCTCTCGGACGTCGTCCACCGCGAAGGAGGTCAGGGGGATGCCGTCGGCGACCAGGGCCTCCTTGTAGGGCCTGACCGCGGGATGGCTGTCGGGTTCGAGGACGAGCTCGGTGCCGTCCGGCTCCTCGGGGGAGACGACGGTCAGCCAGCGGTCGGCGCCCAGCGGGATGTCCGAGCGCTTCACGAAGCCCAGCACCTCGGTGTAGAAGCGCAGCGCCTTCTCCTGGTCGTCCACGTACACGCTGGACAGGTTGACTTTCATCTGTGGCTCTCCGGTGGCTCGCGCCTGATCCACCGATCGGTGATCCGCTCCAGCGGGCCGGTGTTCAGGTCGTGGAACTTGTAACGCCCCTCCCGCCGGGTCTCGACCAGCCCGGCGGCCTCCAGCACGGCGAGGTGCTGGGAGATCGCCTGGCGGCTCAGCCCGATCTGGTGCTTCGTGCTCAGTCGTGAGCAGATCTCGAACAGCGTCTGTCCCTGCCGCTCCGCGAGCTCGTCGAGGATCTTCCTGCGCGTGGGGTCGGCCAGGGCTTTGAACACCTCATCGCCCATGCCCGCCACTATAGGCAAGTTGCCGCTTGCCTATCAAGGGCCGACACCCGGACGGTACGCGTCCGCCCACGGCGCCGGGCAGGAGCACGGTAGAGCGTTCCGAACGTCATGCCGCCTCCTCGGACACGGGGTTCCCCGCGGGGAGCGCAGCCGCAACGCGGCTGTTACTGAGCCAACGGAACAGAGCAGGCCCAAGGAGAATTGCAACGGCACCCCCGATGAAGAAGGGCCAAGAGAGGCCCATCGCCTGGGCCAGCGATCCACCGGCGAACGCACCCAGGGCCGAGGCGCCGGTGGACAACGTACGGAAGACGGCGGTGACACGGCCCAGCATACGGTCGGGTATGAGCCTCGTCCGCAGGCTCACGCCAATGACCGCCTGGGTCATGACGGCGAATCCGTCGATGGCAATGAGGGCGATCACGCTGTCGATCCAGCCGATCGAAGCGGTGGCCACGCCCGACACGACGGTTGTCCACAGCAGAGCCGTACCCGGGCGTGTCAGTGCACCGGCACGGTCGCCGTACATGCTCCCGAGGGTCGCTCCTATCGCCCCACCCGCGAGCACGAGACCGAACGTCGCCGGGGTCGCGTCGAGTCGCTCGACGACCGTCAGGGAGACGAGACTGTAGGTGGCGGAGCTGATCAGGTTGCCGACGGCGAACAGTACGCGTTGTCGTAGGGGGTCTCGGCGATTCCGAACAAGAGGGCCAAGCCGTAGAGCATGGCAATGTGCAGGTGGTCGGTCGCGAGACCCACCGCTAGGAGGCCGACTCCGACGGCACGACAGGCACTGGCCACGCGGAGAAGGAAGACGCGGTCGACGCGGTCAGCGAGCGTGCCCATGGGGATCGACACGAGCAGCCAGGGCAGGTACTGGAATCCGGTGACGGCAGTGATGGCGAGCGGATCGCGCGTGAGCGTCAGGGCCGCGAGTTGCGTTGCGGCCAGCAGGACGCCGTCGGAGAGGTTCGATGTCGCGGTCGCCGACCACAGCTTCCGGAACCGCCGCCAAGCGACACGGTCTGGCGCCGGGACCGCCATTGTGTGTGTCTCCTGAGATGAGTCGCAATGACTAACCGGTGGGCAGCGGTTGGTGAACTCCTGGATGGCTGAGACGTGCCGGCGGCCGTGGCCGCCGGCACGGGTGGGTCAGCGGCCGAACTCGTCCCGCCGGACGGCCGAGACGAAGGACGACCAGGCGACTCGGTCAAAGATCAGCGCTGGCCCCCCGGGGTCCTTGCTGTCGCGGACGGGAACGACGCCGGGGATATCGGGGGCTATTTCGACGCAGTTGCCGCCGTTGTCTCCGCTGTAGCTGCTTTTGAGCCATGTCGCCGTGCTGAGGACATTCTTCTTCATGATGCTCGTACCCTCCCAGTGTCTCACTGATCAAAGCGGCTGACTCCTGGGCTGACGGCACGTCGGCCCGCAGCACATCATAACGCCGGCTATGGCGTGCGAAGATAGTGGGATCGTCGCTGAAATGACCGTGGTCCAGCGATTCCGAGTAGACCCACCGGTGCCCGTCAGGCAACGTGATCAACGACATGGAAACGTTGGGGCGTGCGGGTCTGGCAAGATTTGCCGGCGCGATGTGCACCCGGATGTTGGGGAGCCGTCCGATGCGCAGCAGGTGCGCGCACTGGTCCCGCATTACGGCCGGGCTGCCCACCACATTTCGCAAACAGCTTTCGTCCAGCACCGCGATGTACAAGGGGCCATCAGTGGCCAGGAAACGTTGCTGACGGCTGAGCCGGGCCCGCACGTGGTCCTCGACCTCTTCCCCACTCGTGACGCGGGAGAACAGCGCGCGGGCATAGTCCTCGGTCTGCAACAGGCCGGGGACGACCTGCGTCTGGTACTCGTGCAGGGCAACGGCCTCGGCGTCCATCTCGGCCCTTCGGCCGAACCAGTCAGGATGTTCGACCTCGGGATACCAGTCCACGCGCGCCCAGAGACGCTGTAACACGCCACCCGTACCGAGGAGTTCGTCGCACGCCTTGGCGAAGGTGTCCTGGGGCACCCGGGTGCCGGCCTCGACGCGGGCCACCAGGGAGCGGTCACACGGGATGCGGGTGGCCAGGGCTTCCTGTGTCACGTACGCCGCCTCCCGGTAGTGCCTCAACACCTCGCCGAAGGCGGCGGCTCCGGTGGCCGCCGTCCCCGTTGCGGCATTGCGTCGGTTCATATGTCCTCCCGTGACAGTTGGCTGGTGGCACACGTGCGGCATTGTCGCCGGCCTTTCCGATGGGCAAGGCTGTGTGCACCCAGAGTAGTTGGGTATTGCGGGGGAGTGGGTGAAACCAAGGAAATGGAGTGAGAATGGCGGAAGGTGCGGAGGCGGCAGGGGCGACCCCGAAGAAGGGGGCACTCGTGTACGACCCGGTGACGGACAGGATGGGTGAGTACCAATCGGAGTCCGGGCCCTATGTGCTGCTCCGGCCGGTCGGGGGCGGGAGGGAGTGGGAGGCCGATCCGGGGAGAATTCGCCCGGCGACCCCGGAAGAGCGCCTGAGCGCGGAACTGCGGGCCGTCAATTCTGGACGCAGGTGGGGGCGGTAGGGGTTCTTGGCATTGCGCTGAGCGAAATCCCCAGCCGGGAATGGCGGTGGAGGTGTGCGCAACAAAGCGATCTGCGTTGAGGACCAGCCCTGCCGGAACAACCCGCGTCGGAACAACCCGCGTCGGAACAATCGCAGTCGAACGGCCACGCGGGCGCCACCTGGCCGAGGACCCGCCGGTGTCCCGACTCCGGGCGCCCGCGCCGACTCCCGGCGGAGTCGGAGGGGCCGCCGAGGGCTCCGGCGCCCCCCCCCGCAGCCCCCGGCCCGACCTCCCGTTCGTCGGGTGTTCACCCGAAATCTGGGGGTCGATACGGGAAAGGGTTGACCGCGGGCGTACAGTCGCAACCGTCACAGCAGTCACAGCACCGCCACACATTTCGCAAGATCGGCGGATGCTGAATGTCTGAGGGGGAACACGTGCGTAACCGCATCGTCATCACCGCGCTCACCGCCGCCGCCGTCGTCGGCGGGATCGCCGTTCCGGCCGCCCAGGCCGACGGCGGATACGGCGACACCACCATCACCAGCGCCACCGTCAACGGCGGCAGGGACATCATCATCGGCAGTGGCACGGCCAAGACGGTGAAGGTCACCATCTACGGGCGGGACAACTCCGGGCTCAGCAAGGTGGACATCGACCTCAACGGCCCGAACTACGGCTACTTCAACTCCGCCGGCGCCTGCGAGACGGTGACCGCCTGCTCCCGCTCGTTCACCATCGACCCCCGCGTTGACCTGATCAACAGCAACGCGGGGACCTGGTACGTCGGTGCCTGGGTGGACGCCAAGGACGGTGACTTCAGGTGGACCGAGCGGATCCGTAGCTTCCGGGTGAAGAGGGCGGCCCTGCTCTCCGCCAACGCCTCTCCCGAGCCGGTGCTCAAGGGCCGCGCCATCACCGTCACCGGGGCGCTGAAGCGGGCGAACTGGGAGACCGGTACCTATTCCGCGTACAGCGGCCAGTCCGTCCAACTCCAGTTCCGCAAGTACGGGGCCACCAGCTACACCACCGTCAAGACCGTGACCTCCGGAAGCTACGGTGCCCTGAAGACCACGGTGACCGCCTCGGTTGACGGCTACTGGCGGTGGAGTTACGCCGGCAACACCGCCACGGGCAACAAGGTGAGCGCGGGCGACTTCGTCGACGTTCGCTGACCCCGCGGCCAATCCGCACCGTGCGGCCGGGTTGGTACCCCCAGCCCGGCCGCACGGGGGTCTCAGGCGGTGACCGCCTCGTCGACCGCCGGGAACAGGTCCGCCCTCATCATGGACACGACCTGTGCCCTGACCTGTTCGTGGGTGAAGGGGAGCTTGGCGGAGTAGGACTCGTCGCTGGAGACCTGGAGGTAGATCTTCACCAGGTAGGTGTCCTTCTGCACCAGCGCGTGGACCAGGTTGTCGCTGGCGGACGTGACGCTGACGACCTCTCCCCGGGTCCAGTCACCGCCGGTGAGCTGCTCGACCTGGCTCCCCTCGAACTTCTTCGACGCGCCGATCCGGTCCTGGAACTGCTTGTCGGCCTCGGCCCTGTCGCCGTAGGCCACCACCGCCACGTTCAGCCGGGCGGGGATCAGCTCCTGCTTGGCGTCGCCCTGCCCCACCAACGGCAGTTTGAGCTGGGCGGCGCACTGGGGGCCTCCCGGGTCCACGCCCACGCCCCTGGGAACGTCCTCGGGGCCGAACTCGTAGCCGGGGGACTGGAGCACCTTCTCCAGCGGCGCCAGGTCCACGGTGTCGCAGACCTTCATGGTGTCGATGACGACGCCGGGGTCGCCCCCCGGTTGGCTGTCGGTGGTTCCGTCGCTGCTGCTCGAGGGCGAGCCGTCGTCGTCGCTCGAGCAGGCCGAGGACGCCAGGAGCAGCCCGCAGACCAGTCCGAGGCCGGCCAGGGCGCGGAGCCGGCGCCCTAAGACCGGGACGGTGGCGGAGGTCGGTGTTCCGTTGTCGTGCGGGGTGCTCATGTGCTCGTTCGTCTCCCTCGTGGATCGGCGCTCCGTCGGCACCGCAATGACCCAGATGGGGGCGGACCCGCGATTGGTTGCGGTCCGGGGTGCCGCGCGTCGGCCGCGGTGTGGGCGACGCCGTCCGGGGCACGGCGGTCCGGACGTGGTCGTGGCGGCGCCCCGGGTCGGTACGGCCGTGGCCCCGCTGGGAAATACTTGCTCCTTGACATCCTCCCCGTCCTAAAGGACGGGGATTCCTGGCTCACGTTGGCCGGGGACCAGCGGTCCGCCGGCTCTTACACGATCAGCGCCAGCCGGGTTGAGACCAGCCCGGACCAGCATCACGCGTGCGGAGTTCTTGTCCCTGGGGGACACGGCTGCGCACG
>NZ_KB904714.1 GCF_000380165.1 Wenjunlia vitaminophila DSM 41686 | reverse complement strand
TAGCATGGAAGACGAGAAGCGGATCTCTCTCCGCCTACCAACCCACCTGCACACACGCCTGGTTGAAGCGGCCCGTACCGACCGGCGATCACTCAACTCCGAGATCATGCACCTCCTTGAGGTCGCGCTCGGCCCGGTGGGTGCAGACGGCCAATCGCCCTGACGGCGACTGCTCTTTCCTTGCCCTGCTCCGCAGGAGTCCGATTCCCCCCGGCCCGAAGGCCGGGGCATCCTCGGAGCGATCTGGTGAACGGGGGCTCAGTCGCCGTCACCACCCCGCTGCCCGCCCCGGGGGGCGGCCTGCGTCATGCGCGTGGTGGTGCTGGCGCCGTCCAGCGCCTCCCGGACGATGTCGGCGTGACCGCTGTGGTGCGCGATCTCCCGGAAGACGTGCAGCAGGACCCGGCGCACGCTCCACCTGGTCGGCTCGGGCGGGGACCAGGGGTACTGGGGCAGTGTCACCTCCCGGTCGAGGTCGGGCTCCTGCCGCACCGTGCGGTCGAACTCGGCGGCGGCCGAGTGGAAGGCGTCCAGCACACCGGACAGGGTCTCGCCCTCGGTCATCCGGTTTCCGTCCGGGTCCAGGTCCGCCCACTCGACCCTGGCCGGCGCGGTGCCGTCCACCACCGCCAGCCACTTGCGCTGCATCGTTCCGAGGTGCTTGACCAGCCCGCCGAGCGTCAGCTCGCTGACGGTGGTCCGGGCGGCGGCCTGCTCCTGGCTGATCCCCTCGACGGTGTAGAGGAAGTTGGTGCGCTGGTCGGCGACGATGGCCAGCAGGTCCTCGCGTTCTCCGCGCAGGTCGTCGCTGTGTGTGGACCCCATGGGGTGACCTCCTGTGGTGCCCGGCCAGTCACGGTTTCCTGGCTCGCCCCCATCATCACCGTCGGGTGCCGCTGAGCCGTGCCGCGGCCCCGCTCACGCGCCCGACCGCGACGTTCGGCGATCGACCCGTCGGCCGGGGGTCGTGCCCAGGGGAGCCGGACCTTCCTTCGAAAGCAGAACCGCCCCGAGCGCGTCCACGGCTCAGGGGCGGTTCTTGGGGTGTGGCGGGTGCAGGGTTCGAACCTGCGTAGGCATACACCGACAGATTTACAGTCTGCTCCCTTTGGCCACTCGGGCAACCCGCCAGGGATGTTGTCCAGCCCTTCGGCCTCGCAACGACGTAAACCATACCCGATGACCAGGGGTGCTCCGCCACCTGATTGCGGCCCGCGGGACGGTGTAGCGCACCGGGCCCGGGGGCGGGCGCTCGCTAAGGTGGCGGGGACGGCTCGCACCCGCGGGCCGTCCCCGTCGATTGCCACCAAGGAGCCAACAGAACATGGCCGACTCCAGTTTCGACATCGTCTCGAAGGTCGAGCGGCAGGAGGTCGACAACGCCCTCAACCAGGCGGCGCGGGAGATCGCGCAGCGCTACGACTTCAAGAACGTCGGCGCCTCCATCGGGTGGTCCGGGGAGCGGATCGAGATGAAGGCCACCTCCGAGGAGCGGGTGAAGGCGGTCCTGGACGTGTTCCAGTCCAAGCTCATCAAGCGGAACATCTCCCTCAAGGCGCTGGACGCGGGCGAACCGCAGGCATCGGGCAAGGAGTACCGGATCTACGCCAGCATCCAGGAGGGCATCTCCCAGGAGAACGCCAAGAAGGTTTCGAAGATCATCCGGGATGAGGGCCCCAAGGGCGTGAAGGCCCAGATCCAGGGCGACGAGCTGCGGGTCAGCTCCAAGAGCCGGGACGACCTCCAGGCGATCATCGCCCTGCTCAAGGGCAAGGACCTGGACTTCGCGCTGCAGTTCGTCAACTACCGCTGACCCAGCGGCCCGACCGACGAGCACGGTCGGACGGAGCGGGCCGGGCACGGTGCGGGCGCGACGCCGAGCACCGCCGGGCGGCGGCCTCGTCGGGCCTCCGCCCGGCCCCCCTCCGGCCTCCCTCCGGCCACGCCGAACGCCTGGTGCCGCGTGTGGGTCCGCGGGACCTCGACCACCGAGCCGGGGCCGGGGCCGGGTCACCCGGTCCGCCTCGGCGCCGGCCGGCGGCTCGGCCCCCGAGCAGGCACGTGCGCGCGGTCAGGACCGGGGAGGGACGGGTAAACACATCCTCAGCGGCCGACACTGAAACGGCCACCACCGAACCGGTGCCGCAGGGAACGGGGGTAGCGGGTCATGGGGGAGCACTCCGCGCTGGCAGCACTCCGCGGAGCGATCCGCGCCGCCCTGCCCATGCCCTGGTCGGTGCCCGTCGGGCAGGTCCCGGACGGCGGCGTGGACCGGAGGAAGCCGAGCCGTGCCCGTTCTCGTGAGCAGGAGCGGGAACGGGAGCGAATGGTCCGGGCGGAATGGGAGGCGCTGCGACAGCGACTCGCTCCGGTGGCGGCCGAGTACGTCGCGCGCGCGGGCGAGTTACTGACCGACCCGCACCTGGGCTTCACGCCGGACGTGGACCAGGGCGCGGTCCAGCGGGACTACCTTTCCGCCGTGGAGGCGTACCAGGCCGCGGGCAAGCTGCTGGACGAGGCGGAGGACCTGCCGGACCTCGTGGCGGCCGTGGTCCTGGCAGACCGGGCAGCGGAACGGTTCGCCGCTGCTCGTGCCCGCTATCTGGGGCAACGTCCGCCCTCGACGCGTCCCCACTGCTTCTACAACCCCCTGCACGGACACGCCACCGACCCGCCCCGCCCTCCGAAGGGCCGCAGGGGGAGGCGGCTGGTCGCACGGGAGGCCGCCGCGGCGCGCCGGCCGGCCTGCGAGCGCTGTCGCCTCGCCCTGCTCGCGGGCCAACGCCCCGACGTGCTGCCCGCCTTGACGACCGTCCGGGACGAGCGCGGGCGACCCGTCACCGTGCTCGTGCCCTACTACGCGTTACCACGTCACACGTCCATCTGGGCGGGCACGGCCTGCGGCTCCTACGACGAGGACGCCCCCGCCCGCGTCATGCGCGGGGAGCACCGGCGCCGCACGCCGTAGGAGCCGTTCACCGGTTCCCCGCGGGGCCTGGTTGCCGGCCTCAGTGGTCGGCTGCCCCGACCGGGTCCGTGGTCTCCGTCGGGACCTCGTTCTGCTCGGCGGGCGCAGCGGTCGCCGGCCGGTGGGCGAACCGCTCGGCCGCGCTGCGACCGCGGCGTTCGATGGGGAGCGTGCCGGTGGCCGCGGCGAGGCCGAAGGGCGGCATGTCGAAGTAGATGGACTCGTAGGAGCCCACGGGGGCGATGAACGTCTCGTGCCACAGGCCCACGTGCTGGCGGGCCTTGCCAGCGCGCTCCTGCCGGTTGAGGAACCCCCACATGCGGTGGTGGAACGTTCCGGGGTCGCGGGCGTAGGCGTAGAGCTTCTCCTTCGACTCCCAGTACTGGACGACGTAGTAGGTCCGGGGTGACGCCGTCACGAGGCTGCGTCCCAGCAGGCCGCGGCTGCCGTCCTTGGCCAGCTCGCGCAGCATGCGGAGCATGGAGAAGAACACCACGGTCCACTGGTGCACCGCCCAGAAGTGGTTGATGCGCATCCCGATCAGCAGGACGACCGCGTCGCCCTCGAGGGCCGCGGTGGTGCGTCCGGGTATCGGCTTGCGAGACATGCGTGCCTCCGGCTCGCTCGGGCAACTTGGATATTGGCGTTATCCAAGGTCTGGTTCTGAGATGGTGGCACCGTCCGAGGAGAGGTACAAGGGTGCGGCTGGCCGAGTTGAGCAAGCGGAGCGGCGTCTCAACCGCTTCGATCAAGCACTACCTGCGTGCCGGGCTGCTGCCCCCGGGCCGCCGGATCGGCAGCACCACGGCGGAGTACGACGACAGCCACGTCCACAGGCTGCGCCTGATCCGTGCGCTGATCCACGTCGGACGCCTGCCCGTGGCCACCGTCCGGGAGGTGCTCAGGCACGTGGACGACGACTCGCTGAGCCGCGCGATCCGGATGGGCGCCGCTCTGTGGGCGTTGCCGCAGGTCCCCGAGCCCGACCCCGAGGACGAGGCCGTCATCGCCGCCCGCGACGAGGTGCACCGCCTGCTCGACGCCGTCGGCTGGACCACCGCCCAGGAACTGAGCTCCCTGTCCCCGACCCACCGCGCCCTGGTGGCCGCGCTGGCCACCCTGCTGAGGCTCGGCTACCCGCTGGACGCGGAGCTGCTCGTCCCCTACGCCGAGCTGATGCACCAGGTCGCCGTGCGCGACCTGGACTCCGTGGAGGCGCACCCCACCGACGAGGAGAAGACCGAGATGGTGGTCGCCGGCGCCCTCCTGTTCGACCCGGTCCTCCAGGCCCTGCTCCGCCTGGCCCGCGAGGAGGAAGCGGTCCGCCGCTACGGTCTGTGACGCGCCGGGCCACGCCGCCGAGCCCCCGGGGCGCCGCTGAGGCCCGCAGGGCCCCAGCGCGGGCCTGGGGTTCAGCGCGTGGCGAAGGGCTGGTCGCTGGGTACGATCTGCCGGCCCAGGGGGACCAGGGAGACCGGGATCAGCTTGAAGTTGGCGATGCCCAACGGGATGCCCACGATGGTCAGGCACAGCACGATCCCGGTGACGACGTGGCTCAGCGCCAGCCACCAGCCGGCGACCAGTATCCAGATCACGTTGCCGATCGCCGACATCGCTCCGGCGTCCCGCCGGACCACCGTGGTACGACCGAACGGCCACAGCGCGTACCCGGCGATCCGGAACGAAGCGATGCCGAAGGGTATGGTGATGATCAAGAGGCAGCACACGATGCCGGCCACCACGTAGGCGATGGCCAGCCAGATCCCACTGAAGATCAACCAGATCACGTTCAGGATGGTTTTCACGGGCGATAGCCTGCCATTCGCTCGAGTCGGGAGATCCGTTCCGCCATCGGCGGGTGGGTGGCGAAGAACCTCCCCAGGCCGTCGCTCCTCCGGAACGGGTTGGCGATCATCAGGTGGCTCGCGGTCTGGATCCTGGGCTCGGGGGGCAGTGGCAGTTGGGCGGTGCCCGCCTCCAGCTTGCGCAGGGCTCCGGCGAGGGCCAGCGGGTCGCCGGTGAGCTGGGCGCCGGACGCGTCGGCCTCGTACTCCCGGGAACGGCTGACGGCGAGCTGGATCAACGACGCGGCCAGCGGCCCCAGCAGCATGATCAGCAGCACGCCGAACAGGCCCGGCCCCTCGTCGTCGTCACCGCGGCCGATCGGGACCAGCCAGGCGAAGTTCACCAGGAACATCACCACGCTGGCCAGCGCGCCGGCCACCGAGGAGATCAGGATGTCGCGGTTGTAGACGTGGGACAGCTCGTGCCCGATCACCCCGCGCAGCTCGCGTTCGTCGAGGATGCGCAGGATGCCGTCGGTGACGCAGACGGCGGCGTTGCGTGGGTTCCGGCCGGTGGCGAACGCGTTGGGGGCCGCCGTCGGGGAGATGAAGAGCCGGGGCATCGGTTGGCGCGCCGAGGTGGACAGTTCGCGGACCAACCGGTAGAGCTGGGGTGCCTCGAACTCGCTCACCGGTCGGGCACGCATGGCCCGCAGTGCCAGCTTGTCGCTGTTCCAGTAGGCGTAGGCGTTCGTGCCCAGCGCCACGACCAGCGCGATCAGTAGCCCGGTGCGGCCGAAGAAGCTTCCGATCACCAGGATGAGCGCGGACAGCCCCCCGAGGAGTATGGCGGTCCTCAACCCGTTGTGCCGGCGGTGCACGGTACGCCCTCCAAGACGTGCAGCAGGGGTTCCCTTTCCTGGCAGCCATCCCGGTCTCCGGGAGCCTCCGAAGTCGTCAACGCTCCGGCAGAGCCACTAGTTCCCTTGTGCCCGGAATGCGGAATCGCATACGCGGAATGCGCACCGACCCGGGGCCGGGTGCCGGCGCCGGGCCCCCAGTATCAGAAGAGGGTGCCCGAGGCGAGGCGGAGGATGAGCTGAGGAGCACCGGAGAGGGCGACACCGAGTGCCGCGGCGAGGGCGATCGCGGCGGTGAGCGGGTGGGGCACGCTGGCGGGGACGGACGGCTCCCGGGCCGCGGTGGCCGTGGACCCGGCGACCGTGGACCCGGTCGCCGTGGGAGCGGTGGCCTGGCCGGGTGCGCCGGGGGTGGCCGTGCCCGGCGTCGGGGCCGCGGGGGCGGTCGTGGCCGTCGCCCGGGCCGCGGGGGTGGTCGTCGGGGTGGCGGTCGTCGGGGTGGCGAAGAGCAGCGCCGTCCACTTCAGGTAGTAGTACAGGGCGATGGTGACGTTGACCGCCATGACCACGGCCAGCCAGCCGAGCCCGGAGTCCACCGCGGTGCGGAAGACCGCCACCTTGGCGAAGAGGCCGATCACCCCGGGGGGCAGCCCGGCGAGGCACAGCAGGAAGAAACCCATGGTCAGCGCCGCCAGCGGGTTGCGGGAGAACAGCGCCCGGTGATCGGTGAGGCGGTGCCCGGGGCGGTTCTCGGCCACCAGCGCCACCACGGCGAACGCACCGAGGTTGACCACCGCGTACATCAGCGCGTAGGCGACGGTCGCGCCGACCATCTCCTCGGGGTCGTCGTGGTAGCCCGCCGCGGCCAGCGGAACGAGCAGGTAGCCGGCCTGCCCCACCGAGGACCAGGCCAGCAGGCGCACGGCGCTCGCCGGCTGGTCGGGCCGCTGCCGCAGGGCGGCGACGTTGCCGGTGGTCATGGTGAGCGCGGCCAGCACGGCCAGGGCGGGACCCCAGGTGTCGGCGTACGGGCGGAACGCGACCACGGTGACCAGGGCCAGGCCGGAGAACCCCGCGGACTTGCCCACCACCGACAGGTAGGCGGCCACCGGCAGGGGCGCCCCGACGTAGCTGTCCGGGACCCAGAAGTGGAACGGGACGGCTGCCAGCTTGAACGCGAAACCGACGAGCGTCAGCACCACGCCCAGAGCAGCCAGGGCGTTCAGCCGCGGATCGACGTCGTCCAGGCCCCCGGCCACGGTGTCCAGGTGCAGGCTGCCGGTGGCCGCGTAGACGAAGCTCACCCCGAGCAGCGACACCGCGGTGGCGACCACGGACGACAGGAAGAACTTCAGCGCGGCCTCGGCCGACCCGCGGTCCCCGCGGCGCAGACCGACGAGGGCGAACGCCGGCAGGGACGCCACCTCCAGCGCGACGATCAGGGTGGCCAGGTCGCGGGAGGCCGGCAGCAGCGCCGCCCCCGCGGCCGACGACAGCAGCAGGAACCAGTACTCCCCCGCGGGCAGTGCCTCCCGGCGGACCGTGGTCACCGAGAGCAGCGCCGTCAGCAGCGCCCCACCGACGACCAGGAGCTGCACGGCCAGCGCGAAGTGGTCGGCGACGTACGAGCACTGCCGGTCGCCGGTCGTCAGGCAGAACGTGGCGCGGTCGCCGTCGGTCAACGGGATCAGGCAGAGCGCGGCCAGCGCCAGCCCCGCGATCGTCACCCAGCCGAGCAGCGGCTTGTGCCGCGGGGCCAGGAACAGGTCGGTGACCAGGACCGCGAGACCGGTCAGCGCCGTGACCAGCACGGGGGCGACGGCGACCCAGTCGACGGACTGGACGAGGGAGGTCATCGGCTGCCTCCGAGGAGGTTCTGCACGGCGGGGTCGCTGAGGCTGAGCAGCACGGCCGGCCAGAGGCCGGCGACGACGGTCAGGACGACCAGGGGGCTCCAGGCGGCGTACTCGTGCGCCTGGATGTCGGCGAACGCGGCCCGTTCCGCAGGTGCCGGGTGCTCGCCCATGCAGACCCGGCGGACGACCAGCAGCAGGTAGGCGGCGGTGAGCAGGGTGCCCACCCCGGCCAGCGCCATGAACACCAGGTACGCGGGGCGGCTGAGCCCCGCGGCGGGTTGGTACGCACCGAACAGCGCCAGCATCTCGCCCCAGAACCCGGCGAGGCCGGGAAGGCCGAGCGACGCGACGGCGGCGAAGGCGAGCAGGCCGCCGAGGCGGGGAGCCTTCCCGTACAGGGCCGCGCCCGCGCCGGCGGCGATCTGGTTGAGGTCGGTGCTCCCGTAGCGTTCCTTCAACGCGCCGACCAGGAAGAACAGCAGGCCGGTGATGAGCCCGTGGGCGATGTTGGCGAACAGCGCCCCGTTGACCCCGGTCGGGGTGAGGGTGGCCACGCCCAGCAGCACGAAGCCCATGTGGCCGACCGACGAGTAGGCGATCAGCCGCTTGAGGTCCACGGTGGCACCGGTGGGGTCCGCCGCGCCGACCCCGGTCACCATCGACAGGCAGGCCAGCGATCCGTAGAGGATGCCCACCACCGCGAACGCCGCCAGGTAGGGGGCCAGGGTCCTGGCGCCCTCGGGCGCCACCGGCAGCACGATCCGGACGAAGCCGTAGGTGCCCATCTTCAGGAGCACCCCGGCCAGCAGCACCGAGCCCACGGTGGGGGCCGCGGTGTGCGCGTCCGGCAGCCAACTGTGCAGGGGCCACATCGGGGCCTTGACCGCGAGGCCGAGCCCGATGGCGAGGACCGCGATCACCTGGACCCCGTGGGAGAGCCCCGCGCCGTGCTGGTCGGCGAGCGCCACCATGTCGAAGGTGCCGGCGCGCACCCCCACCAGCAGCAGGCCGAGCAGCATCACCGCGGAGCCCAGCAGGGTGTACAGGATGAACCGGTTGGCGGCGGCCTCGCGGTGCTCCCCGCCCCAGCGGGCCACCAGGAAGTACATCGGGATCAGCACGATCTCGAAGGCGAGGAAGAACACGATCAGGTCGAGGGCCACGAAGGTGCCCAGCATGCCGGTTTCCAGCAGGAGCAGCAGCGCCACGAACGCGCGGGGGCCCGGCCCCTGCGGCATCCGGAAGTAGGTGTACAGCGCGCAGAGGAAGGTGAGCAGCGCGGTGAGCACCAGCAGGGGCAGGGAGATGCCGTCCACGCCGAGGTGGACGCGGATGTCCAGGGCCGCGATCCAGGAGACGTCGGTGGTGGCCTGCATCCGCGACGGGTGGTCGTGGTCGAAGCCGGCGGCCAGGGCCACGGCGAGCGCCAGGACGGTCCCGGTGACGGTGACGCCGTGCCGGAGCACGGCCTGCTCCGGGCTGCTTCCGCGGAGTCCCGGCGGCGCGGGGAGCAGGGCCGCAACCGACCCGACGGCGGGCAGCAGGACGATCGCGAGGAGCAGCGCTTGCAGGGCGGTGTCGTTCACGCTCACGCTCCCACGGCGGCGAGGACGGCGAGGATGACCGCGCCGGCGAGGAGGGCGCTCAGGTAGGTCTGTACGTTGCCGGTCTGGGCGCGGCGGACCGCGGCGCCGAGCAGGCGGGGGGCGAGGCCGGCGCCGCGCACGTAGCCCTCCACGACCTCCCGGTCCAGGAAGCGGACGAGGCGGGCGGCGGCGAGCACGGGACGGACGGCGACCGCGTGGTACAGCGCGTCCAGGTGGAAGCCGTGGACGGCTGGCCGGTGCAGCGGACCGAGCAGGAGGCGGCCCGGGTCGGTCCCGTCGGGGCCGGGCGGCGCGCCGGGTGGTGCCGGCGGGGTGTCGGCCGGGGTGGGGACGGTCTGGGCGGCCACGGTCTGCCGGGTTCCGATGGCGAGGGCTTCGGCGGTGGCGGCGTCGGTGTCCTGGGGGGTGGTGACCGCGGGGGCTCCGGCCCCGGTGCGGGCCTGGGCGCTGCGCCAGGCGCCGTAGGTGAGCAGCACCCCGGTGAGCGCCATGCCGCTGCCGACGACGGAGGTGGTCAGCGTGGGGCTGAGGGTGCCGCCGTCAAAGTAGTCGGGCAGCGCCCCGGTGGCCACGCCGAGGGCCAGCGCGGGCAGGGCCAGCAGCCACAGGGTCCAGCGCATGGCGGCGGGCTCCGGGGCGGGCTGGTGGGCGGGGTCGGGGACCGCCTCGTCCGTGGGCACCGGGGAGGGCGGGGTGGTGGGCGGGTGAGCCGGGGCGGGGCCACCGCCCCGGAAGGCCAGCAGCCACAGCCGGGTGGCGTAGGCCGCGGTGACCAGGGCGGTGACCAGGCCGGCCACCAACACGGTCCAGCCGACCCCGCTCGGTACCCGGTCCAGGTGTCCCTCGGCGGCGTGCTCGGCGGCCCGCAGCACCGACTCCTTGCTGAAGAACCCGGAGAACGGGAAGATCGCGCTGAGCGCCAGCAGGCCGATGGTCATCGTCCAGAAGGCGTCCGGGACGCGGTCCCGCAGGTCGCTCATGGTGGACATGACAGCGAGTGAGTTGGTGCCGGCGGCGTGGATGACCACGCCGGCACCGAGGAAGAGCAGTGCCTTGAACGCGCCGTGGGTGAGCAGGTGGAACGTCGCCGCGCCCCGGTCGGCGACGGCCAGCGCCCCGGTCATGTAGCCGAGCTGGCCGATGGTGGAGTAGGCGAGCACCCGTTTGATGTCGTCCTGGGCCAGCGCGCACAGCGCGGAGCCCAGCATGGTCACCGCGGCGAGCACGGCCAGCACCACCAGCACCGTGGTGGACAGCAGGAACACCGGCAGCAGACGGGCGACGAGGTAGACGCCGGCGGCGACCATGGTGGCGGCGTGGATCAGCGCGGAGACGGGCGTGGGGCCGGCCATCGCGTCCGGCAGCCAGGTGTGCAGCGGGAACTGGGCGGACTTGCCGGCGACCCCGGCGAGCAGCAGCAGCCCCACCAGGGTGGGGTGTTCGAGACCGCCGTTGACCGCGGTGGTGAGGATGCCGTTGATCCGGAAGGTTCCGGCGTCGGCGGCCAGCGCGAAGACGCCGATCAGGAACGGCACGTCACCGAGCTTGGTGACGACGAACGCCTTGAGGGAGGCGGAGCGGGCGGGGGCGGTCTCCCAGTAGTGCCCGACCAGGAAGTACGAGCAGATGCCCATGATCTCCCAGCCGACCAGCAGCACCATCAGGTCGCCGGAGTAGACCACCAGCAGCATCGCCGAGGTGAACAGGGAGACCAGCGCCGCGTACGAGGGGTAGCGCGGGTCGTCCCGCAGGTACCCGGTGGAGTAGATCTGCACGCAGCTCGCCACCACGCCGACCAGGACGGCGGCGAGGGTGGCGAAGCCGTCGAGGTGGAGGGCGAGGTCCACCGGGACGGAGCCGGTGGGGGTGAGTTCGGTGGCGGCGGTCTCGGCCGGCCCGGTGCCGACCCTGGCGCACACCACCGCGGCGAGCGCCGCGGAGGTGACGGTGGGCAGCACCGCGAGCGGGCGGACGTAGCCGGGGGCGAGGCGCCCGGTCAGCAGTCCGGTGACGGCGGCGAGGAACGGCAGCAGGGGGACCAGGGCGGCCAGGGTGACGGTCACGCGGCCCTCCCTCGCCCGGTGGCGGCGGTGCCGGTGTCGGCCTGGTCCCCGGCGCCGGGCGGCGTGCGGTCCGCGAGGTCGGTGAGCCGGTCCACGTCCGCGGTGCCGCGGCTGCGGAAGACGAGCAGGACGATGGCGAGGCCGATGCCGATCTCGGCGGCGGCGACGGTGACGACGAAGAGGGTGAGGGCCTGCCCGGCGTGCAGGGTGTCCCGCAGCCAGACGTCGAAGGCGACGAGGTTGAGGTTGACCGCGTTGAGCATGAGCTCGACGGACATCAGCACGAGGATGGCGTTGCGCCGGGCGAGCACACCGTAGAGCCCGACGCTGAACAGCAGCGCGGCGAGCACGGCCGGGTAGACGAGGTGCATCAGCGCTCCTGCTTCGGGGAGGCGGGGGCGTCGTCGGCGCCGCGCCGCCTGGACAGCGTGATCGCGCCGACCAGCGCGGCCAGCAGCAGCACGGAGAGCGCCTCGAACGGCAGCACCCAGTGCCGGAAGAGGCTCTCCCCGGTGACCTCGGGGGAACCCTGGACGGAGCGGTCCAGGTCGATCCAGGTGCTGCGGAAGGCGTCAGCGACGACGGTGACCAGGGTGGCCGCCGCCGCGAGGGCTACCGCGAGGGCCACCCAGCGGTTCTCCGAGTCGGCGTCCGGCGAACGGCCTATGGGGGCCCTGGTGAGCATCAGTCCGAACAGCAGCAGGACCACCACGGAGCCCACGTAGATGAGTACCTGTACCCAGGCGATGAACTCGGCGGTGAGCAGGAGGTACTCGACGGCGAGGCCGCCGAGCGCCACCACCAGCCACAGCGCGGCGTGCACCAGTTGCCGGGTGGTGACGGTGATGACCGCGGCGCCGAGCGTGACCACGCCGACGAGCAGGAAGACGATCTCCACGCCGTTGGGGGACAGGAAGCCGTTGGCCTCGGCGGTCAGGATCACGCCTCGCCCTCCCGCCGCGGGCCCCGGCCGCCGGGCCGGCCCGGTTCGGTGCCGGGCTGCTCCGGCGGGTCGGGCCGCTCCGCGGCCTTCCGCGCGGCGGCGACCTCCTTGGGCTCCTCACCGGCCGGGTCGAGGGCGGGCGGGACGGGCACGGTCCACATCCACTCCCGCAACCGGTCCCGTTCGTGGGTGAGGTCGAGGATGTCCTCCTCGGCGTACTCGAACTCCGGTGACCAGAACAGCGCGTCGAAGGGGCACACCTCGATGCAGATGCCGCAGTACATGCACAGCGCGAAGTCGATGGCGAAGCGGTCCAGCACGTTGCGGCTGCGCTCCCGTCCGCCGGGTGTGGTCGCCGGGACGGTCTCCTTGTGCGAGTCGATGTAGATGCACCAGTCGGGGCACTCGCGGGCGCAGAGCATGCAGACCGTGCAGTTCTCCTCGAACAGACCGATCACCCCACGGGACCTCGGGGGCAGCTCCGGCAGGGCGTCCGGGTACTGGTCGGTGACCGAGCGGCGGGTCATCGTCCGCAGGGTGACGGCCAGGCCCTTGGCCAGGCCGCGGCCGGGCAGCCGCCTCCCCGACGCGGTGCCGGACGGTTCGGACCGCGGCGCGTCGTCACTCACAGCGCACCCCCTGGTTGGTGTCGGCGCGGCCCGGGCCCGCGCACGCTCCGGCTGCCCGCCCGGGTCGCTCCGGCGGCACCGCTGCCCGGTCGCTCCTGGTCGTTCGGTTCACTGGGCCACCACCCGGACCACACCGGTGAGCGCGATCTGAGCGAGGGCCAGCGGGATCAGCACGGTCCAGGCGAACCTCTGGAGCTGGTCCTCGCGCAGCCGCGGGTAGCTGGTGCGCAACCAGATGACCACGAACGCCAGCGCGGTGCCCTTCAGCAACGTCCACAACCAGCCCAGCGAGTCCGACCAGGGGCCGTGCCAGCCGCCGAGGAACAGCACGGTGGTGAGCAGGCAGAGCACCACGATGCCGGCGTACTCGGCGAGCAGGAACAGCGCGAAGCGCAGGCCGGTGTACTCGGTGTACGCCCCGAAGATGATCTCCGAGTCGGCGACCGGCATGTCGAACGGCGGCCGTTGCAGCTCGGCCAGTCCCGCCGTGAAGAAGACCAGCCCCCCGACGGCCTGCCAGGGCAGCCACCACCACTCGAACTCCTCGACGATCAAGGGGAGGGACAGGGTGCCGGCGGCCATGGCCACCGACGCGGCGGCGAGGAGCATCGGCAGTTCGTAGGCCATCAACTGGGCCGCCGTGCGCAACCCGCCGAGCAGGGAGAACTTGTTGGCCGACGCCCAGCCCGCCATCAGCGACCCGAGCACGCCCACACCCATCACCGCGAGCACGAAGAACAGCCCGGCGTCCACGACCTGCCCGACGAACCCGTTCGGGCCGACCGGCAGCACGATCAGCACCACCAGGTAGGGCAGGAGGGCCACCGCCGGCGCGAGTTGGAAGACGCGCCGGTCCGCACCCGCGGGGACGATGTCCTCCTTCTGCGCGAACTTCACCCCGTCGGCGATGAGTTGCGCCCAGCCGTGGAAGCCGCCCGCGTACATCGGCCCCAGCCGCCCCTGCATGTGCGCCATCGCCTTGTGTTCCGCCTGCCCCACCAGCAGCGGGAGCACCAGGAACGCCGCGAGGACGGCCAGCAGCCGCAGCGCCACCTCGAGCACGTCGCTCACGTGCCCTCCCCCGGGTCCCGCGGCGCCCGTGGCTCCCGCGGTTGCTCCGTGTCGGGCCCGGGCCCGGGGGCGTCGGTGTCGGTGGCGGTGGCCGTGGCGTCGTCCTCGGCGCGCGGTCGCTGCCACGGGGCGTCGGGGGTGCGGCGGGGGGCGTTCGGGTCGCTGCCGGGGTGATCCGGCTGGTCCGACGCGGGCTGCCGCTGGTCGGGTGGCTGCTGGCTCACCGAGCCCTGGCCCGCCGAGCGCGTCCGTCGCGGCCGGTCCCCGACGGCCCTGCGGGACGGTGCTCCCGGGGCCCCGCCGGGCCGCGCGGGGCGGCCCGGCCTGGACGGCTCGGCGGGGAGGGAGCCCTTCAGCGGCCCCCAGGTGTTGGGGTCGGGCACCCCCGGCGGCAGCATCTGCCTCCGCCGGGGCCCACCGTGCTCGGACTCCCCCGGTTCCTTCGCCCCCGGCCACGCCTTGGCCACGCGGGCCGCCAGCACGAACTCCTTGCGCAGCGGATGGCCCTCGAAGCCCTCCGGCAGCAGCAGGGGCACCAGGTGGGGGTGGCCGGTGAAGTCGATGCCGAACATCTCGTGGGTCTCCCGTTCGTGCCAGGCGGCACCGGGATAGACACCGGTCACCGTGGCGACCGCCGGGGCGTCCCGCGGGACCCGGGTGCGCAGCAGCAGCCGCCGCACCGGCGTGCCCACGGCGACCAGGTGGGCCACCACCGCGAAGCCGCCGTCCGCCTCGTCCACGGCGCTCAGCCAGTCGAAGTAGGTGCAGCCCAGGACGTCCCGCGCCGCGGTGAGCGCGGCGACCCAGGAGGCGGCCGGCACGTCCACGGTGAGCAACCCGAACGACTCCGCGGCGGTGGCGCCCTCCCCGAAGAGGTCGGCGGCTGCCGCCGCGGCGGCGTCGCCGCCCGCGGCCAGCGTCTCGAAGGTCACCTGCCCGCCTCCTCGCCCGGGGTGGCGGGACCCCGCACCAGTCCGCTGGTCAGCGCGGACGCGGACGCGGCGCCCGGTGCCCCGGCGGGGGACGCCGGGCGCCCGGCGTAGCGTTCGCCGAGGGACTCCCTGGCGATCTTCTCCTGGAGCTTGAGGATGCCCTGGAGCAGCGCCTCCGGGCGGGGCGGGCAGCCGGGCACGTACACGTCCACCGGCACGATCTGGTCCACGCCCTTGGTCACCGAGTACGAGTCCCAGTAGGGGCCGCCGCAGTTGGAGCACGCCCCGAACGAGATGACGTACTTGGGGTCGGGCATCTGCTCGTACAGCCGCCGCACCGCGGGCGCCATCTTGTCGGTGACGGTGCCCGACACCACCATCAGGTCGGCCTGCCGCGGGCCGGGGGCGAACGGGATGACGCCGAGCCTGATGAAGTCGTGCCGGGCCATGGAGGCCGCGATGAACTCGATGGCGCAGCACGCGAGCCCGAAGTTGAACACCCACAGGCTGTAGCGGCGTCCCCAGTTCAGCACCACCTTGAGGGGCTCGGGGGCGAGCCGGGCCAGCGGGCCCAGCCGGGGGGCTTCGGGGCCGTGGCCGGGCATGCCGAGGTGCACCGGGGCCGTCTCGTTCCGGGACCTGGCGTTCATGTCCACTCCAGGACGCCCTTCTTCCAGGCGTACAGCAGGCCGACAGCGAGGAAACCGATGAAGACGAACATCTCCACCAGGGTGGTACCGCCGAATCCGTCGGCGGCGAAGACCGTCGCCCAGGGGAACAGGTAGATCGCGTCGATGGCGAAGATCACATACAGGAAGGCGTACACGTAGTACCGGATCTGGGTGTGCGCCCAGTCCTCGCCGACCGGATCGACGCCGCACTCGTAGGTCAGGAGTTTCTCCGGGGTCGGGGCCGTCGGCCGCAGGAGCTGCCCGGCTCCGAACGCCACCGCGACGAACAGCACGCCGACCACGGCGACCAGACCGACCACCGAGTAGCCGTCGAAGTAGTCCGCCGCGACGTGGTGGGTCGCTCCCACGGTCACCTCCGCCACTCGCCCGCCGTCCGGCGAGCCGCCCAGCCCGCCAGCACGGCCCGTCCACACGTTCCGTCCACACGTTCCGGTTCGGCAGGGAGTCTAGGCCCTGGTGCGCGTTTTGGATGCAGTGCGTGCGGGGAACGGGGACGTTCCCCGGCCTCCTCCCGGCGCGGGAACGGCGCGCGGCGGGGCGCGGGTACGGGCGGTGCGGCGGTGAGGTGGGGAAAACCCCACCCCCGGGAGGCCGACCCGCCGTATGGTGCGCCGCCCGGGCGCCCGTGCACGCTGGATGCCGGAGTTACCCTGCCTATCGGCCCCGGACGGTCGGGAGCACCACAGCCTCGGCGACCGCCGACCGGCCACCACCCGGCGGTGACCACCGCTCCGAACGGCGGCCGAGGCACCTGTCGGGGCCCGGCTCGCCGTGCGCACCGGCAGGAGTCAGTACTGGCCATGGTCAGCGGCGCCGCCGCCGGACCCGCGGAGGATGACGCACGTGACCGCCCCACACCCCGAGAAGTACCAGCAGGACGAGTTGCCCCCGCCGCGCCCGGTCTTCAGCAAGATGACCCTCAAGGAGATCATCTACCTGCTGCTGAACCTCCCCATGGACATCGCCGGGTTCGTCTACGTCGTCACCATGCTGTCCATGGGCGCCGGGCTCGCCGTCACCGTGATCGGGCTGCCGCTGCTCGCCCTCGGCCTGCTCGGCTGCCGCCTCGCCGGCAAGGTGGAACGGGCCCGGGCCCGGTTGCTGCTCGACGTGCGGATCGCCGAGCCGTCACCGGTGCGCGCCCGCCGGGCGGGCTTCCTGCCCTGGCTGGGGTCCGCACTGGCCGACCCGGTGGCCTGGCGGCACGCGCTGTACCTGTTCATCCGGCTGCCCTGGGGGATCTTCACCTTCACGCTCGTGCTGACCTCGTTGTTCATCGCCTGGCCGGTGCTGCCGTGGATCGCCCGGGCGCTGGCCATGGTGGACCGGGCGCTGGTCCGGCTGCTGCTGTCGCCCGACGACGAGCTCGAGCGCAGGGTGCGGGAACTCGAGGAGAGCCGGGGGACCGTGGTGGACACGGCGGCGGCTGACCTGCGGCGCATCGAACGGGACCTGCACGACGGCGCCCAGGCCCGCCTCGTCGCCCTGGCCATGGACCTCGGACTCGCCAAGGAAAAACTCCGCGAAGACCCCGAAGCCGCCGCCCGCATGGTCGACGAAGCCCACGGCGAAGTCAAAACCGCCCTCCAAGAACTCCGCGACCTCGCCCGAGGCATCCACCCCGCCGTCCTCACCGACCGCGGACTCGACGCAGCCCTGTCCGCCCTCGCCGCCCGCTGCACCGTCCCCGTCCACGTCACCGTCGACCTCCCCACCCGCCCCGCACCCGCCATCGAAGGCATCGCCTACTTCACCGTCGCCGAACTCCTCACCAACATCAGCAAACACAGCCACGCAACATCAGCATCAGTCGACG
>NZ_KB904713.1 GCF_000380165.1 Wenjunlia vitaminophila DSM 41686 | reverse complement strand
CATCGGCGGCAGGCCAGGCCTCGGAGGTCACATACGCGGCAGAGCGGCGGTCCGTCACCGGGAAAAATCGGCGACCACCACCAGCGTCCCTGCATATGTTGTTTCAAAGGAACCACCCGACAGGCAGCCCCAGCCCACACAACGCGGGCCAGAACCCACCCATCCGGGGGTATCAACTAATCTGGCGTTGATTTTTGGTACGCTGTTGAGTTCTCAAGGAACGAACGCTTCCTTCAAGACCCTTTCACCGGTCTCTCCGGGCGCTTTCCGTTCGGTGATCCAGACTCTATCAGAAGATTTCCCGACCTGAGTCCTTCTCGTTTTGCTCTTGCCTTCCCGAGTGGTTTCCCGCTCGTTCCGACGTGTGAGACTTTAGCGGATCCTCGTCGCTCGGTCTAATCGATCGGGATTCACCGCGGCATTCCGAATTCATGGCGCAAGAAGATGCAGCAGACGAACAGGCGCGTCGAATGACACGTCAGTCATCTGCTGACTTCTCACAGTGAGTTTCGGAATCGCTGCCCGGGGACCGTCCGCGGTGAACACCGCGTCCGTTGCTCACGCCGAGGCAACTCGGTGAACAGTACGCATCGGGTTCGGCGATGTCAAGGAACGGCTGGGCCGTTCTGCGTAGCTTCCATGGGGCTGGTGACCGTCGGACGCGTCGGACCCGCGCGGGCGGCGCGGGGCGGGTTGCGACAGGCTCCTAGCCGGAGGTCGTCCCCTCGGACTGGTCGTCCTGGTCGAGGTCGACGAGCCGGCCCCCCGCGTCGGGCTGGTCGCTCTCCACCCGGACGAGCATCCGGGTGAGGATGCCTGCCAGGGTGCCGCGCTCGTCTCCTCCGAGGTCCTGGAGGACATCGGCCTCGAAGGTGGCCGCCATGCGCATCGCGTCGAGCCACTTGGTGCGGCCCTCGCCGGTCAGCTCGATGTTGACCCGGACGCGGTTGGTCTCGTCCCGGGCCCGGGTGACCAGGCCGTCGCCCACCATGCGGTCAACCCGGTGGGTCATCGCCGCGGGGGTCAGGCCCAGCCTCTTGGCGAGGTCTCCGGGGCCGAGGCGGTACGGCTTGCCGGCCAGGACCAGGGCCTTGAGCACCTCCCACTCGGCGTTGGTGATGCCCAGCGCGGCGAGCTGGCGGCTGTAGGCCACGTGCATCCGGCGGTTCAGGCGGGACAGCGCCGACACGATCGTCTCGACCTGGGGATCCACCTCCGGAAACTCGCGCTGGTAGATGGCGACCTGTTCGTCGATGGCTGGTTCCGCCGGCAGGGCCGGACCTGCCGCGTCCCCGGAGGTTGAGGTCATGGCGCGAGTATGCCATGGAACGCGTTCGCCCTTAAGTCTTTGGTCATGTAGTGTTTAGCATCGAACTTTAGGGTCTAACTGTTTAGCTTGATCATTTGAGTGGAAGGACGGGTCGGTGACCGGCATGCGGGGGGCGCTGCGTCGAGTGCAGCTCGGCAACGCGTTGGGGGCGTTCGGGAACGGGTTCACCGTCCCCTTCCTGTTCGTCTACGTGGCCCAGGTCCGGGGCATTGGGGCTGGGGTGGCCGGGGCGGTGTTCTCGGCCTTCGCCGTGTCCGCCCTGGGGGTGCTGCCCTTCGTCGGGCGGGTGATCGACCGCCGGGGACCCCGGCCGGTGCTGATCTGCGGCTCGGTGGCCGCGGCGCTCGGCGCGGCGGCCTTCGGTGTGGCGACCACCGTCTGGCTGGTGATGGCCGCGGCGGTGCTGATCGGGGCCGGTATGGCAGTGATCCAGCCGGCGCTCGCCACGCTCATCGTGTGGTGCTCCACCAGCACCACGCGTTCGCGGGCGTTCGCCACCCAGTTCTTCCTCAACAACCTGGGCATGGGCGTCGGCGGCCTGCTGGGGGGGTTGATCGTGGACACCTCCCGCCCCGTGACCTTCACCGTGTTGTTCGGCATCGACGCGGCGATGTTCCTCGTGCTCGGCGCGGTCGCCGGCACCGGGCGGCTGCCGAGGGGCCCGCGGTTGGCCGCTCCCCCGCCGACGGGAGCCGACGACGGCGGGTGGCGGACGCTGCTGCGGGACCGGGCCATGGTGCGGGTGGCGGTGCTGGGCGCCGTCCTGTTCTTCACCTGCTACGGGCAGTTCGAGTCGGGTCTTGCCGCGTTCGCCACCGAGGTCACCCGGATCTCCCCAGCCACGTTGGGCCTGGCGCTGGCCGCGAACACGGCCGTCATCGTGCTGGCCCAGTTCCTGGTGCTGCGTCCGGTGGAACGCGCGCGGCGCAGCCGGGTGATCGCCGTGGTCGGGGTGATCTGGGCGGTGGCCTGGCTGGTCGCCGGTGCTTCGGGCCTCGCGCACGGGCACCACGCGGTGGCGACGACGGCGCTGATCGGCACCTATGCGTTGTTCGGCCTGGGTGAGGCGCTGCTCTCGCCGACGATGGGGCCCCTGGTCGCCGAGCTCGCGCCGGCATCCATGCTGGGTCGGTACAACGCGGCCTTCTCGCTGGTGAAGCAGGTGGCGCTGGCCGTGGGGCCGGCGGTCGGCGGGATACTGGCGGGAGCGGGGCTGTTCGGGCCCTACATCGTGGGTCTCGCCGGGTGCTCCGTGCTGATCACGGTGCTGGCGCTGCGGCTCGGCCACCGGCTCACGCCCCGGCAGGACAACGCGGTGCCCGCGCGGCAACCGGTGGCCACGGGCCTGGGGCACGAGCAGGTGCCGTCAGCGACCGTGCCCGCGTGAGGGGGCGCCCCGCCACCGGGTGCGGTGGCGGGGCGCCGCGGTCAGCGGGGCGGCAGGGCGAACTCGCACCACACGGCCTTGCCGCCGTCCGGGGTGCGGCGGGAACCCCAGTTGGAGGCGATGGTCGCGACGATCGAGATGCCGCGGCCCTTCTCGTCGCCCGGGTCGGCGCGGACCCGTCTTGGCAGGTGCTCGTCACCATCGGTGACCTCGATGATCAGTCGCCGGTCGGTGCGGCGCAGGCGCAGGCGCATCGGCGGGACGCCGTGCTGGAGGGAGTTGGCGACCAGTTCACTTGCCGCCAGCACGCCGAGCTCGCGCAGGTCGTCGGCGAACCGCCAGCTCGCGAGCACGCCGGAGGCGAAGGCACGGGCGCGTGGCGCCGCCTCCACTCCGCCGAGCAGGTCGAGCGACGCGTTGCGGAAGACCTCGGCGTCGGCGCCCTCGTGCTCGGGGAGCTGTAGGACCAGCACGGCGACGTCGTCGTCGTGGTCCGAGGTGATGCCCAACGCGCGCAGCAGCCGGCCGCAGACGACCTGCGGGGGGCCGGTGGCTCCGGCGAGTGCGTCGGTCAGGGCGGTCAGGCCGTCGTCGATGTCCTGGCCGCGGCGCTCGACCAGGCCGTCGGTGTAGAGGACCGCGGTGGCGCCCGGGCCCAGGGCGATCGACCCCGAGCTGTGTTGCCAGCCTCCGGCGCCCAGGGGCGGCCCGGAGTCCTCCTGGCTGCGGCGGACGGTGCCGTCCGCGTCCCTGATGAGGATCGGCAGGTGTCCGGCGGAGGCGTAGACGAGCCGCGACTCGTTCGGGTCGTGGACGGCGTAGACGCAGGTGGCGATCTGGTTGGCGTCGATCTCGGCGGCCAGGCCGTCGAGGAGCTGGAGGACCTCGTGCGGCGGCAGGTCCAGCCGGGCGTAGGCGCGGACCGCGGTGCGGAGCTGGCCCATCACGGCGGCGGCGCGGACGCCGCGTCCCATGACGTCCCCGATGACCAGGGCGGTGCGGCCGGCTCCCAGGGTGATCACGTCGTACCAGTCACCACCGACCGCGGCGTCCGCCCCGCCGGGTTGGTAGGTGGCGGCCACGCGCAGGTCGTCGGGCTGTTCCAGCTCCTGGGGCAACAGGCTCCGTTGGAGGGTGACCGCGGCCTCCCGGTGCTGGCGCTCGCTGTCCCGCAGCCGTTCGGCGGCCTGCACCTGGTCGGTGACGTCGGCGCCGAAGACCAGCACCCCCCGGACGTCGGAGGGGGCGGTGGCGGACCGGCGGCGGAAGCGCCGGCTCGGGCGGGCGGTCCCGCCCGGCAGGTCGGCCAGTGCGTCGCGGTCGAGGGCGGTCAGCCGAAGGGAGACGTCCTCGGGGACGGCCTCCGCGGGGTGCTGGCCCGGGCGGATCGGGGTGCAGACGAAACTGAAGTAGCCGTGGCGGCGGGTGGTGCCGCGGTCCTTGGGGTCCCTGTTGCGGGCCGGCCGGTCGTGGGGGTCGGCGGGGCGCGGCTCCGCGTAGGTGACCCGCCGGGCCTTGACGGTGCGGGGCCGGCCGCTGCGGTAGACCTGGTCCATCAGGGGCAGCAGGCCGAGCTCGTCGAGTTCCGGCAGGGCGTCACGGGCCGGGGCGCCGTGGCCGCGGGGACCGAAGACCTCGGCGTAGGCCCCGTTGACGTAGCCGACGCGGTGGTCCGGGCCGGAGGTGACCGCGATCAGGGCCGGAACCTGGCCCAGCACGTCCTGGACCGAGACCCCGTCACTGGCCTGCCGTGTCGCCGCGCGCTCGCTCCGGGCCGTGGGTACGCCACCGGGCGGCGCCGCTGTCGCTGCCCGCTGGTCGGTGCGGGACGTCGAGGTGCTGCGCCGCTGTGTTCCAGGGAGCCGGGCGCTCCAACGCGTGAGGTTCAAACGTCCGATTCCTCGCGATTGTCACTCTTTGCAGGTACGGGTTCGCGCATGGTCACGTACTCAGTGTGGCCGATCAACCCGACCCGGAGCGCCACTGGGGGTCCCCGGCGGGGCGTCGGGGCGGGGATCACGGTTCGGTTCTTCCCATGGGTGGTTGGTCTCCTCGGGGTGACGCGTTTCCGGGTCTCGGGGTGCTGCCCGGGGGGAGGACGCCCGCGGCCGCCTCGAACCCCGCCCTGGGGTGTTCGAGCGAGCCCAGCGACACGATCTCGCGTTTGAACAGGCCGGCGAGCGTCCATTCGGCCATGATGCGGGCCTTGCGGTTGACCGTCGGCACCCGGCTCAGGTGGTACGTCCGGTGGGTGAACCAGGCCGGCCATCCGGTGAAGGTGCGGCCGTGGACGTGCGCGACGCCCTTGTGCAGCCCCAGCGACGCGACGGACCCGACGTGCGCGTGCCGGTACTCCTTCGGCGGGGCGCCCCGCAGCTCGGCGACGATGTTGTCGGCGAGCACCCTGGCCTGGCGCACGGCGTGCTGGGCGTTGGGGGCGCAGTCCTGGCCCGGGCGGGTGAGGTCGGGCACCGCGGCGGCGTCGCCCGCTGCCCAGACCCGCTCGGTGCCCTGGACCTTCAGGGTCGGGCTGGAGCACAGCCGGCCCCGCTCGTCCAGGGGCAGCCCGGTGTCGGCGAGCACCGGGTGGGGCCTGACCCCGGCGGTCCACACCAGGGTGCGGCTGGCGAGGCGTGCGCCGTCGTCGAGGGCCACGGTGCGGTCCAGGCACGACTCCAGGCGGGTTCCCAGGCGGACGTCGACGCCCCGCCGCCGCAGCTCGCGCACGGCGTACCGGCTGAGCTCGGGGTCCACCTCGGGCAGCAGCCGGTCGCTGGCCTCGACCAGCACCCAGCGCATGTCGTCGCGGTCGACGTTGTGGTAGTACCGCGAGGCGTGACGCGCCATGTCCTCGAGTTCCGCGAGTGCCTCCACCCCGGCGAAGCCCCCGCCGACGAAGACGAAGGTCAGGGCGGCGGCGCGGACCTCGGCGTCCCGGGTGGAGGAGGCGATGTCCATCTGTTCGAGCACGTGGTTCCGCAGTCCTATCGCCTCCTCGACCGTGGTGAAGCCGATGCCGTGCTCGGCGAGCCCGGGGACGGGAAGGGTGCGGGAGACCGAGCCGGGGGCGAGCACCAGCGCGTCGTACGCCAGCTCGACGGGCCCGACGCCGTCCTCCGCGCCGGCCAGGGTGGAGACGGTGGCCAACCGTTTGGTCGGGTCGATGCTCCGCACCTCACCGATGATCAGCTCGCACCGGGACAGCACCCGCCGCAACGGCACCACCACGTGCCGCGGGGAGAGCACGCCGGCCGCTGCCTCGGGCAGGAACGGCTGGTAGGTCATGTACGGCTGCGGCTCGACCACCACCACGTCCGCCTCGCCACGCCTCAGCTTGCGCTGGAGACGCAGCGCGGTGAACATGCCGACGCAGCCGCCGCCGACGATGAGGATGCGGGCAGGGGCATTCACTGTTCCATAACGCCCTGCCGGGCGGAAGTTTGTCTACAGGTCGCGCGGAACTGTGGATGGCCGTGCCCCGCGACCCACCCCCCGCGGCCCGTCACGACGCCACGGCTGAGCAGGTCAACACCCGTGCTGCGCCAGGCCGGTGCCCACGGCGTCCCGTTCGCCGAGGGGCACGCGCACCTCGGGGGACGACCAGTGACACGCCCGGGAACGGCTCCTCACCGGGCCCGTCCCTCCCCTACGCATATGACTCGCCCTCTTCTTTCCCGTCCGGTCCTGAACTATGTTCGTACCCCGATCGGCGCGCGCCCGGGCACGCGCCGGCAATCGGGGTGGGGAGTCTCCGGGGGGAGACTGCATTTTCGGGGGCAGTATGCGTATTTCGGACCCTCAATGGCAGACAGCAGTGGTGGCAGCTGCTTCGGTCGCGGGTGGTGCGCAGGGGGGCGGGCGATCGACGCCGCTCCGGGTGGACGCACAACGCAATCTGGAGCACGTTCTGCGTGCCGCGCGAGAGGTCTTCGGCGAGCTCGGTTACGGCGCGCCGATGGAGGATGTGGCGCGAAGAGCAAGGGTCGGCGTGGGCACGGTGTACCGCCGTTTCCCCAGCAAGGACGTCCTGGTCCGGCGAATAGCGGAGGAGGAGACCGCGCGGCTGACCGAGCAGGCCCGCACCGCGCTCGTGCAGGAGGAGGACCCCTGGGCCGCGTTGACCAGGTTCCTGCGGTGCGCGGTGGGCTCCGGAGCCGGCCGGTTGCTGCCGCCGCAGGTGCTGCGGGTCAGCGCGGCCCCACGGGGCGGGGCGCAGGCCGGCGCGGCCGGTCTGATGCCGCAGCAGCGGCAGGAGCCGCCCAGCGTGGAACTCTCCTCGTCCACCGGGCCGCTGGAGGAGGGGGACAGTGCCGCGGAACTGCTGTCCGCGGTCGGGGAGATGGTCGAACGGGCCCGATCACTGGGCCAGTTGCGGCCGGACGTGAGCGTGGCCGACGTGCTGCTGGTGATCGCGACGGCGGCGCCCTCGCTGCCCGATCCGCAGCAGCAGGCCGAAGCCTCGGCGCGGGTCCTGGAGATCCTGCTGGACGGGTTGCGGTCGCGGCTCGACCAGCCGGTGTCCGGGCCACTGCTGCCCCCGCCCGTGGGCTCCGCGGAACCGACCCGCTTCGAGTGACGGGCCCGGCCAGCTAACGGGCGGCGGTCGGGACGTGATCCCCCCCTCGCCCGGGCGGCCACGCCGCTTCGGCCTACCGGGAGGTGACCGCTCCGGAGACCCTCCGGTCCGTGCGGCCCGACAGGGCCCAGGCCCGGTCCCGGACGCGGGCGCCTCGGTCTGCGCCGGGCGGCACCGCCGCGCCCAGCGGCGAGCCCGGGGTCAGACCGTGGCGGTGGCGGCCTCTCAGCGGGAGGAGTCCTCGGCGGCCGTCGTCGCTGCGCCGCACGTCGGGGACGGTGTGTCGCCGACGTGCGCGAGCAGGGCCGTCGCGCCCTGCCGGTCGAGACGCGAGCCCTCGGCGAACGCCTCCGCGTACCCTTGTTCGCCGAGCACGGCGACGGCGGCCCGGTGCACCGTCCCGGTGTCCGTCGCCTCCGGCACGGAACGCGGCAGACGTCCCCGCAGGGTGGTGGCCGATCCGAGCAACCGGGCCGCGGTGCCCGCGCGGCCGAGCTCCACGCAGGCCAGCGCCGCCCACTCGAGCAGTGAGGCCACCAGGCGTTCGTCGCACTCCTGCACGACGGCGGTCCTGACAGCCACCAGGGAGTCGGCCAGGGCCCGACGCGGCTGCCCCTCGGCAACCAGGATCCGTGCGGACAGACCGTGCACCATCGCCTGGAACATCGGCGGCGGGCTTCCCTTCCCGGCGTCCCGCCGGGCCAGGTCGAAGCAGTCCCGCGCCCCGGCCACGTCGTCGCGGTGCAGCAGGATGACGGCGAGCAGGCAGCGGGCGTACAGCCGGGCGTCCCACACCCGGGACTCCTCCCCCTCGCGGTCGGCCCGCCGGGCCAACGCCTCCGCCGCGGCCAGGTCCCCGGCGCGGTAGTGCACCTCGGCGAGCCGGGTCGTCAGGAAGGGGTGCTCCCGGTGCAGCGCGCCCAGCTCGCCGCTGAGCCGCAGGGCCCGGTGGAGACAGGCGCGGGCCGCGGGGTAGTCGCCACGCGCCGCGTGGATGTCGGCCTGGGCCGCGGCGAGATGGGTCTGTGCCCAACGGTCCCCTGTGGCCTCGATCAGCGTCCCGGCCTCCGCGAGCGCCCTTTCCGCGCCGGCGAGCCCGGCGTGCTCGTCGGTGAGGATCAGGGCGTGCGTCATCAACGCCATGGCCAGCTCCCACCGCCCGCCGTACTGCCGGCAGTTGCGCACGCAACGCTCGGCGAAGCCGGAGATGTCGGGACGCTCGGGCAACAGGAAGCCGACGAACGGCCAGATGATCCCCGGCAACGCGGCGGAGTGCGGCCCCTGCTGGTCGTAGACGTCGATGACCTGTCGGACCAGCGCTTCGGTGCGCGGTCCGCGCCACCGGTGCTCGGGCCAGGAGTCCGCCATCACGTACAGCAGGTAGAGCCGGCTGCCGAGACGGGGCAGGAACCGCGGGTCGTCGGGGTCGCCGCGAACCGGGCCCAGCGCCAGGGGGTCAAGCGCCGGACAGGACAGGGGTTCGCGGGTCGCCGTCGGGCCAGGGGAGGCCCGGTCGTCCGCGGGCTCCCCCTCCCCGACGGTGCCCGGGTCCGAAAGAGGGCTCCCGGCCGGTTCGGCGAGCGACGCCGCCTGGAGGAGCCAGTCGGCGCACTCGTCGTGGTAGTTCCGCAGCGTCCAGAACCACATCATGGACGCGCTGATCCGCAGTGCCGTGTCCTCGTCCCGGGCCCGCAGGCACCGGCGCAGCGCCGCCCGGACGTTGTCGTGCTCGGCCTCCAGGCGGGCCATCCAGCGCATCTGTCCGGCGCCCCGCAACTGTGGGTCTGCGGTACGGGCCAGCCAGGCGAAGTGGGTGGTGTGACGGCGGACGGTCGCCGCCCGCTCGTCGGGGTGCTCGGCCGCCCGGTCCGAGGCGTACTCGCTGATGGTCTCGAGCATCCGGTAGCGGACCCCGTCCTCGGTGACCTCCCGGGGCTGCTCCGCCACCAGCAGCGACCTGTCCACCAGGGCGCCCAGCAGGTGCAGCACCCGGTCCCGGGGTATCTCCCCGCCCGCACACACCGCCTCGGCGCCGCCGAGGGTCCAGCCGCCGGCGAAGACCGACAGGCGGCGCAGCAGGGTGCGCTCGGCCGGAGTGAGCAGCTCCCAGCTCCAGTCCACCACGGCACGCAGGGTCTGTTGGCGGGGCAGGGCGGTGCGACTGCCCACGGTCAGCAACCGGAACCGGTCGTCCAGCCGGTCGGCGATCTGGCGCGGGGTCAGCAGTCGCAGCCGGGCGGCGGCGAGTTCGATGGCCAGGGGGAGGCCGTCCAGGCGGCGGCATATCTCGGCGACCGCGGCGGGGTCCTGCCCCGGGTCGAAGCCGGGGCACACGGCGGTGGCCCGCTCGGTCAGCAGGCGTTCCGCGGTGGGCTGGGGCAACGGCTCGACGGGGCGGACCAGTTCTCCCGGGACGCCGAGCGGCTCGCGGCTCGTGGCCAGGACGGTGACCCCGGGACAGGCGGCGAGCAGGGCCTCGCTGAGCCTGGCCACCGCGCTGACCAGGTGCTCGCAGTTGTCCATGACGAGCAGCAGGCGTTGGTGGGCGCAGTGCTCGACGAGCCGGGCTGTGGGGTCGGAGGCGTCCTGGGACCTGCGGTCGGGGCGGGTGGTGGAGTACACCGCGGTGGACCGGGCGCCCAGGGCGTTGAGCACTGCGTCCGGCACCGCGGTGGCGTGGTCGAGCGGGGCGAGTTCGGCGACCCAGGTGCCGTCCGGGTAGTGGGGGTGCAGGGCGCGGGCCAGTTCCTCGGAGAGCCGGGTCTTGCCCGAGCCACCCGGCCCGGTGAGGGTGACCAGACGGGCGCGCAGGAGTTCGTCGGGGAGTTGGGCGAGTTCCTCCTCCCGGCCGACGAAGCTGGTCAGTCGGTCCCGCAGGTTGCCTCGGCGGGCGGGCGTCGGGGCGGCCGGCTGTGGGGCCACGGGGAACGCCGGCGCCGGCGGACCCGTGGGGTTCGTCGGGCCGCCGGTCGCGGGTGGGGGCGGGGACGGCGCTGAGCCGGTCAGCAGTTCCCGGTGCAGCGCCCGCAGCGCCGGTCCCGGGTCGGCGCCGAGCCGGTCGGCGAGCTCGCGGCGGGTGTCCTCGTAGGTGGTCAGCGCGTCGGCGTCCCGGCCGGCGGCACGGAGCGCCCGGATGAGCGCCACCCGGAAGGGTTCGTGCAGGGGGTGCTCGGCGGTCAGTTCCCGCAGCTCGGGGATGACCTCCAGGTGGCGGCCGAGGGCCAGGGCCGCTTCGGCCCTGCGTTCCAGCGCGATCAGCCGCAGCGCCTCAGGACGGGCGGCGGCGGCGTCCCGTCCCGGCAGGTCGGCCAGCGCAGGACCGCGCCACAGCGCCAGCGCGTCGTCCAGCAGGCGCAGCGCCTCGCCGGGGTGACCGGCGGACAGCTCGGCGCCGGCACGTCCGGTGAGCTGTTCGAAGACGTGCAGATCGACGTCCTCGGGCCCGGCGCACAGGCGGTAGCTGCCGGGCCCGGAGGAGATGGCCTCCCGGCCGAGGGCCCGGCGCAGCCGGGAGACCAGGGCCTGTAGCGCGTTCCCCGCGTCCTGCGGGGGGCGGGTGCCCCAGACCACGTCCACCAGCACCTCCACCGGGACCGCGCGGCCGGGTCGCAGGGCGAGCGCCGCCAGCAGCGCACGCAGCCGTGCCCCGCCGAGGGGCACCGCGTCGCCGTGGGAGTCCCGCGCCCGTGTCGTGCCCAGGATCAGATACCGCACCGCACCATTGTGCTGTTCCGTGCGGAAGTTGCAGGTCGGTGGGTCGTGCACGGGGTGGGCCAGGGCTGCTTGGGCGGTCGGTGCGTAAGCGCTGGCAGGTGGGCGTCCCCCGGTGCGGTGGGGTCGCCCGTCCTGACGCCCGGCTGCGGGCGGCCGGCCCGGGGCGGGGTTACGGCCGGGAGCACGGCGGACCGAGGAGTGCGGTCACAGCGACGGGCGGGGCACCCCGGCCACCGCCCTTTGGCGCGGTGCGTCACTGCCGGTCCAGCAGGAACCCCTCCGGGACAGCAGCCGGTTCAGCCAGATCTCCGTGGAGACGAGCTGGGCGAGGCCGTCGAGGGGCAGCGGCGCGCCGTTCGCCGCCTGGGTGAGGGCGTCCCTGACCACGCGGGCCTCGATCAGCCCGGCGTCCGCGAGCAGCGGCGTCTCGAAGATCTGGAACAGGTGCTCGACAGCGGTGCGCAGCCCGGCGCGCTGAGCGGTGGCGGTGGGGGCGTGGGTGGTGGCACCCCAGCCGTCGGGGAGGTTCCGGATGCCGGAGCCGGCCAACACCGCGCGGAGCACGGTGGCACGGGCGCCGGGCTGGACCCGCAGGGATTCGGGCAGGCTGTCGCAGGCCCGCACCACCTGGTTGTCCAGGAAGGGGGCGTGCAGCCGCTGCCCCTGCACTTCGGAGGCCTGTTCGAACACCCGGTGGTCGGCGGCCTGCCGGTGCAGGGCGGCACGGGCCCGACGGGCCCCGGGGCGCTCCACCGGGCCGGGTCTGCTGGCGGCGTCGTTGAGCCGCAGCGAGACCTCGGCCAGGGCCTCCCCGGTGAGCCAGCGCGCGGCCGGCCCCGGCCGGCACCAGCTCAACGCGTCCAGCGACGCCTCGAGGGCGGGGCCGTGTCGGGCGGGCGGCACGAAGCTGCGCTCCAGGAGCCTGGCGGCCACGTCCCGCACCCCCTTCTGGTAGGGGGTGCGGGCCAGCCGCCGGGCGGCCCGGTAGACGGAGAACGGGACCAGGGCGGTCCGGGCGGCGGCCCCGTCCGCGCGCGCCAGGGCGGTCGCCGGACGCAGCAGGTGCCGCCGGCGGCGGTCGAGCAGGAGGTCCGCGAGGCGGGCCGGGTGTCCGTCGAGGACCTGTCGGGCGCCGTGGCCGACGAGGTGGTCGGTGCCACCGGCGGCGAGGCGGCGGCGGCTGCGCCCGGTCGTCACCAGGGCCGGGCCCGGCTCGTCGGTGAGCGGCCCGTGGTCGAGGTCCACGTAGGGCAGGGCCTCGGCACCACCGGGGACCACTATGTGGCGCAGCCGGGGGTCGGACGCCATCCGCCGGGCCCGCTCCAGCTCCGCCTCGCGGCCCTCCACCGCGCCGGTGGACATGTCGTTGAACGTCACTGCGAGCAGGCGTTCGCCCGCCGCGGCGAGCGGCCCCGGGATGCCGGGGGCGCCTGGCAGGCCGGCGGCGAGCAGGGCCAGGGTTGCCGACGCGCTGCCGCCGGACAGGTCGGCGCCGACCCCCGGAGTGGGCCCGAGGTCCTGTCCCGGCACGACCCGGGGGGCGCTCAGCCGGGCCCGGACGGCGTCCACCAGGGCGTCACGGATCGCGCCGACGGCCTCCTCGGCGGTGCACGGGGTGGTGCCGCCGGCCAGTGAGGCGGCCGGTTCGTACGGGGTCACCTGGGGTTGGCCCTCGCGCAGCACCAGCGCGTGCCCCGGCGGCACCCGGCGCACGCCCACGTAGGGCGTCCCGTCGTCCAGTGCCTCCGGCGAGTCGGGACAGGCCAGTAGCGCCGCGAGGTGGGTGACGTCGAGACCGGCCTCGATGAGGTCCGCGAGCGGGAGGGCCGCCGTGGCGTACGCCGTCCCGTTCGCCCAGGGGGTGTGGAAGACGGGGCGCACGCCGGCGAGGTCGCCGAGGACGGTGATCCGACGGCCGACCTGGACGACGACGGTGTAACTCCCCGCCCACGTGGTGAGATGGCGCAGCGCGCCGCCCCGCGCGGTGTTCAGGGCGAGGCGCAGTTCGGCGTCGGTGGCCCGGCAGCGGCCGAGAACCGCCAGGCGTACGGGGGTGATTCGGCTGCCGTTGCGCGCGCCGGAGTGCGCGGTCTTGCGGGGCTCCGACTCGATCACCCGGACCTCGTCCGGCCGCCAGTCACCGACCGTCCACAGGGGGTCGGGAGGTTCCCACAGGAGATGAGCGCCGACCGGGTGCACCGAACGCCCGGGGATCGGTCCGAGGCTCAGCGGGCCTCCGCTCCACCCCACCAACCACCGCATGCCGCCTCCACAGGCTGTGGACAACTGGCTGTATTCGCCGGACGTGCTGGGCGTACTGCCAGTGACGTCACAGAACATGGTGCCAGAGGAGGTGGCCATGAGGCGGGAGTTGGGCTGACGGCGCGCAGGCCGAACCGGGGCCCGGCCCCAGGGGGGCGGCCCGAGGGTGACCGGATCTTCCGGGCCCGGTCACGGGGCCCCGGTACGTCGGTGACGTACCGTCACCCCGGCGCGAAGGTGGTGAACGGCGCCTGACTGGGCGCGCCGCGCGCCACTTTTACGCCGGGGACCGTTGTCAAGACGGTTCCGACCAGGTGAAATGTTGTCAGGTGTCTGCTGGCAGCAGTGCGACACCAGGTGGGGGTCACCATCCAGCGGTCCGGTCAGCCGGAGTCCTCGTCCGGCCTGTCTGACCAGGCCTTGCGGAATCCGTGGCGGGACAGGCTCCGGCGGTCCGGCGAACCGGACGGTCGGGGCTCGGGTCGGTCGGCGGTCTGATGGGTCGGCGGTCTGGTGGACGGGGCGTGTGGTGGACGGGGCGTGTGGTTCGGTCTGCCGGCCAAGCCCGCCGATGGGCGGGTTCGGCGAGGAGCGCAGTCGGACCACGCGGTCCGAGGGGCGTCCGCACGCCCCCCGGACCCTTCCCACCGCCCGCGGGGAATGTGGCGGCGGTATCCCCCGGCCCGCCGGGGTGCCGCTGTGTGTGGACCCGACGGCAGGCCGACCCACACCTACAGGTAAGCGCTCCCCACACCACACCACCAGAGCGCACACACAGGCGCACGAGCACATGACGGGAGCACGCGCATGCCGCCGGACAAGCACCGAGGCACAATATCTCGCCATACGGAACAGTGGCTCTTAACGGTCGCGACACGGCGAACTACGCTGGGTGGAACCCGAGCACGGCACATCGCGGCACCCAGGGCCCGCGTTCCCCAACACCCCCGCGACGTCCGCCCGCGGCCGGTGCCCTGGGGTCTCCGGGGCCGGGGCCGGCCGGGGTGGCCGCACGGGTGCCGAGGGGGTGGCAGGGCGATGGGGGAGCACGGTGGAACGGCGTTCCACGGTTGTGGCTCGAACGCGTGCGCTCTCGGCCTGGAGCGCCGGATGCGTTTCGAGGAGTCCGCATGAGCAAAGGAGCGCGTGGGCCGAACGAGAAACTCGGCACCCTGCTCGCCCTGGCCGGAATCAGCAATGCCGGGCTCGCCCGCAGGGTCAATGACCTCGGCGCACAGAGAGGACTGACCCTCCGTTACGACAAGACCTCGGTGGCCCGCTGGGTGACCAAGGGCATGGTCCCCCAGGGTGCCGCCCCGCACCTGATCGCCGCCGCCATCGGCGGCAAGCTGGGGCGCCCGGTGGCGCTGCACGAGATCGGCCTGGCGGACGCCGACCCGGCGCCCGAGGTGGGGCTGGCCTTCCCGCGCGGGGTGAACGACGCGGTGCGCAGCGCCACCGACCTGTGGCGGCTCGACCTCGCCGGACGACGGGACTTCCTCGCCGGCTCCTTCGCGGTCACCGCCTACGCGGTCCCCACGTCGCGCTGGCTGATCAGCCCGGCCGACGGTTCCGTGGCCCGCCCCGGAACGGACGCCCGGGGCCAGCGGGTGGGGCACAGCGACGTGCGCAAGCTGCGGGAGGCCGCTGACGACGCGCGCCGTTGGGACAGCAAGTACGGCGGCGGCGACTGGCGTTCCGGGATGGTCCCGGAGTGCCTGCGGGTGGAGGCCGCGCCCCTGCTCCAGGGCTCGTACAGCGACGAGGTGGGACGGTCGCTGTTCGGGGCGACCGCCGAGCTGACCCGCCTGGCCGGCTGGATGGCCTTCGACACCGGCCAGCAGGAGGCGGCCCAGCGCTACTACATCCAGGCGCTGCGGCTCGCCAGGGCCGCCGCCGACGTGCCGCTGGGCGGCTACGTGCTGGCGTCGATGAGCCTCCAGGCGACCTACCGCGGGTTCGCCGACGAGGGCGTCGATCTCGCGCAGGCCGCGGTGGAGCGGAACCGCGGCCTGGCCACCGCCCGCACCATGAGCTTCTTCCACCTGGTCGAGGCGAGGGCGCAGGCCAAGGCCGGTGACTCGGCGGCCTGCGGGGCGGCCCTCGCCCGCGCCGAGACGCACCTGGAGCGGGCCCGCGCCGGCGACCAGGACCCGCCGTGGCTGGGGTTCTACTCCTACGACCGGCTGGCCGCGGACGCCGCCGAGTGCTACCGGGACCTCGGCTCCCCGACACAGGTGCGGTGGTTCACCGAGAAGGCGTTGACCGGTCCCCGGGAGGAGTTCGTGCGTTCCCACGGGTTACGCCTGGTGGTCTCCGCGGTCGCCGAGCTGGAGTCGGGGAACCTCGACGCGGCGTGCGCCCAGGGCACCCGGGCGCTGGAGGTCGCGGGTCGGATCAGCTCGGTGCGGACCCAGGAGTACGTCAGGGACCTGCTCCACCGGATGGAGCCCTACCGCGACGAGCCCCGGGTGCGGGAGCTGCGCGAACGGGCCAGGCCGCTGTTGGCCGCGGCCCCCGCGTAGGCACGCTCACCACCGACGCTCACCGCCGGTCGTCCGGGTGCCGTCGCCGGCCCGCTGTCAGTGCCGCGGGCCACGATGGTAGGCGTGGCCGCGACCCCGTGGTGGGCGAAGGAGAGGAGTGCCGGTGGGCAACGGCTATGACGTGCTGGTGGTCGGAGGGGGCATCGTCGGCCTGTCCACCGCCCACGCGCTGACCCGGGCCGCCCCCGGCACCAGGGTGGCCGTGTTGGAGAAGGAGTCCTCGTGCGGCCGGCACCAGACCGGCCGCAACAGCGGGGTGATCCACAGCGGGGTGTACTACCGCCCCGGATCACTCAAGGCGCGGATGGCGGTCCGGGGCGCCGCCCAGATGGTGGAGTTCTGCGCCGAACACGGCATCCCGCACGCGGTCACCGGCAAGCTGATCGTGGCCACCGAGCGGTCCGAGCTGCCCAGGTTGCACGCCCTGGCCCAGCGCGGCCGGGAGAACGGGCTCCGGGTGCGGGAGCTCGGCCCGGCCCAGATCACCGAGCGGGAACCGCACGTGCGGGGGGTCGCCGCGCTCTGGGTGGAGTCCACCGGCGTGTGCGACTTCGGCGCGGTGGCCGACACCCTGGCGCGCCTGGCGGTGGAGGGCGGGGCGGTGTTGCGCACCAGCACCGAGGTGCGGGGGATCGTCCGGCGGAGCGGTGAGGTGGTGGTCCGCACCACGACCGGTGAGGTGCGCGGCCGGGCCCTGGTGAACTGCGCGGGCCTGCACTGCGACCGGGTGGCGCGGATGGCCGGGGACGACCCGGGGATGCGGGTGGTGCCGTTCCGCGGGGAGTACTACGCGCTGGCCGCGCCCCGCCGGCACCTGGTCCGCGGCCTGGTGTACCCGGTGCCCGACCCGGCGTTCCCCTTCCTCGGCGTGCACCTGACCCGTGACGTGCACGGCGGGGTGCACGTCGGTCCCAACGCGGTGCCGGCGCTGGCCCGCGAGGGGTACACCTGGCTTCGGGCCAGCCCCAGGGACCTCGCCGACCTGGTGGCGTTCCCCGGCACCTGGCGGATCGCCCGCAGGCACTGGCGCCGGGAGGCGGGTGAGCTGTACCGGTCGTTGTCCCGCCGCGCGTTCGTCGCCGCGGCGCGCCGGCTGCTGCCCGAGCTCGGGCCCGGGGACCTGCGCCCGGCCCCCGCCGGGGTACGGGCGCAGGGGGTGCTGCCGGACGGGACGCTGGTGGACGACTTCCGGTTCGCCGGCAGCGGGCCGGTGGTGCACGTGCTCAACGCCCCCTCCCCAGCGGCGACCGCGTCCCTGCCGATCGGTGAGGAGGTGGCCCGACGCGTCCTGGCGGCCCTGCGGTGACCACGTAGACTCGGGGCATCGTGTCCACCGTGTCCCACACCTCACCGCCACCCGCTGCCGCCCTGCCCGAGCAGCGCGTCCGCAGCTTCCACCCGCGCCGGGGCCGGATCACCGCGTCCCAGGCCGACGCCCACCAACGCCTGTGGCCCCGGTACGGCCTGAAGGTGGACGGGCGGCCCCTCGACCTCGGGGAGCTTTTCGGGTACCCGGAGCGACCGGTGGTCCTGGAGATCGGCTTCGGGATGGGTGAGGCGACGGCGGCGATGGCCGAGGCCGACCCCGGCACCGGCGTGCTCGGCTGTGACGTGCACACCCCCGGCCAGGGGAACCTGCTCCGCCTCGTGGAACGGGCGGGTCTGGAGAACGTCCGGATAGCCGACGGCGACGCGGTGGTGCTGCTGCGCGACATGCTGCCGCCCGGCCGCCTCGCCGGGCTGCGGGTCTTCTTCCCCGACCCGTGGCCGAAGAAGCGGCACCACAAGCGCCGGTTGATCCAACCGGAGTTCCTGCGGCTCGCCGTCTCCCGGCTGGCTCCGGGTGCCGTGGTGCACTGCGCCACCGACTGGGAGCCCTACGCCGAGCAGATGCTGCAGGTGCTCGACGCCGAACCAGAGCTGGAGAACCGGTACGACGGCTTCGCGCCCCGTCCGGCGTCGCGTCCGTTGACCAAGTTCGAGCGGCAGGGCCTCAACCGGGGCCACGTGGTGCGCGACCTGGTCTTCGAACGGCGCTGACCGGGCCGCCCCGTCGACACCGTGATGTTTCGCCGCCCCCGCCGGTTGCCGCCGCCGAGCCCGGCCGTGCGGGTCGGCGGGATCACCGTGCTGCTGGTGTCCTGCGGCCTGACCGTGCTCGAGCTGCTGCGGCGGACGGTGGGCACCGAGGGTTTCCTCGTCGGCGTGGCGTTGTCGGCGCTGCCTGTGCCGCTGCTGGTGGCGGCCTTCTGGTGGGTGGGCCGGGTACACCCGCAACCGCGCCGGAACCTGCTGTTCGCCTTCGGCTGGGGTTCCTGCGCGGCCACCCTGATCGCTGTCCTCACCAACGAACGGGTGGGCGACTGGCTGACGTCGGTGGACCCCGGCGACTCGGAACGCCTGACCCTCACGGTGGTGGCGCCGGTGGTGGAGGAGACCACCAAGGGGCTCGCGGTGCTGCTGGTGTTCGCGTTCCGCCGGTCCGGGGTCAGGGGCGTCGTTGACGGGGTGGTGATCGCCGGGCTGACCGCGACGGGTTTCGCGTTCACCGAGAACATCCTCTACCTCGGGAAGGCGTTCGGGGAGGACCGGGCGGAAGGCAGCGAGGCGCTGGACGGCGCCACCGCAGCCACCTTCCTCATGCGGGCGGTGGTGTCCCCGTTCGCCCACCCGCTGTTCACCGCGATGGCCGGACTCGGGTTCGCACTGGCGTGTACGGGTCGGCGGCGGTCGCGGCGGGTGCTGGCCCCGGCCGGCGGTCTGCTGACGGCGATGACCCTGCACGGGGCGTGGAACGGCGCCTCCATGTTGGGTCCGCTCGGCTTCCTGCTGGTCTACGTGGCGTTCATGGTGCCGGTCTTCGGGTTGATGGTCTGGCTCGCGGTGCGCGCCCGCGGGGACCAGTTGCGGACGGTCGCCCGGCAGCTACCGGCGTACGCGGTGACGGGCTGGATGGCCCCGGCCGTGCCGAGCGCGCTGTCCTCGATGGCCACCCGGCGGGTGGCCATCGACCTGGCCAGGGCTGCGGGCGGCGAAGCCGCTGTCCGGGACGCGCGGGAGTACCAGGAGGTCGCCACGGCACTGGCCCTGCTGCGGGCCGGGGCGGAACACCGCGGTGCGGCTCCGGACTTCACCGTCCGGGAAGGGGAGCTGCTGCGTCGGCTCTGGCGGTGCCGAGCGATCGCCCAACCGACGTTGGCCCAGGCGGCGCTGCTCACCCAACGGCCCGTCCGGGTGCCACCGGGCTGGGCCGCCCGCCCGGGGTGGGTGGCGCACCCCGGGCGGGCCACACCCGGCTGGCCGGCTACGGGACGGCCGCCGGCGTCGACCGCCGCGGCGTCGAGCGGCCCGGGGGTTCCGCCGGGCGGTGGGAGACCGTCCTGGCCGGTGATCCCGCGCTGGTGACGCGCGGGGTCGGGTGGGGGGACCGGCGGCCCTGATGTCGGGGGGGAGTCACCAGGACCGCCGGGGTCTGGGGATCAGTAGGTGACGCCCTTTTCGTTCAGCCAGGCGGCGGGATCGACCGGGGAGCCCCCGATGCGGACCTCGAAGTGGAGGTGGGGACCGGTGACGTTACCGGTGGCGCCCACCCGGCCGATGGTGTCACCGACGTTCACCGTGCCCGAGGTCACCGTGATGGACGAGAGGTGGCAGTACCAGGTCTCGGTGCCGTCGGCGTGGGTGATGACGATCCGGTAGCCGTAGGAGCCGGCCCAGCCCGCGGAGGTGATCTCTCCGTCGGCCACCGCGCGGACCGCGGTGCCGGAGGGGGCGGCGAAGTCGAGGCCGGTGTGGTCGGCCGACCAGTAGTCGCCGGCCTGCCCGTAGGTGGCGCTGATGGTGTAGTTCGTGGTGGGCGTCACGTAGTCCGGCTGGGCCGCGGCGCGGGCCGCCGCCTCGGCGGCCTCCCGCTCCTGTTCGGCCTTCTCCGCCGCGGCCTTCTCCGCGGCTGCCTTTTCCGCCGCGGCCTTCTCCGCTGCTGCCTTCTCGGCCGCGGCCTCCCGCACCTTGCGCGCCGCCGCTTCCTTGGCGGCGGCCTCGGCGGCGGTCTTCTCGGCCGCGGCCCGGTCCGCGTCCACGGCTGAGGCCTGCTGCTGCTCGGCCTGCGCCAGTATCCGGGCCCGGAGCTGCTCGCCCGGGTCCGTGGCCTGGGCGGAGACCACGGTGTCGCTGACCGCCGAGTCGTCCACGTCGGAAGCGGCGTCGTCCTCGATGGCGTCGGTGACCGCGTCCGGGAGGTCGGCGGCGACGGAGGAGGGGAGGTCCTGCGGGACGGAGATCGGCACCGGGTTCTTGCCCTGGGCCGTGGCCACCCCACCGACGCCCATCGCGGCCACGGTCGCCACCCCGAGCACCGTCGAACCCCGGGAGATCATGCGCTGCTTGGGGAGCCGGTGCCGTCCCCGGATCGGAGCCAGGTCCTCCTCGGTCGGGTTCCAGGCGGGCACGGTGGAACTCGGGGCAGGCTGGTTCGACGCCACGACCGGCGCACTCCTTTCCTTCCCTCTCGCCGACCGGGTTAGCTGACGGGTTCGGAGCAGGAAGGTCTCCTACGGGCCTGACGGCCCGATGCACCCCAGGTCCCCGCGTAGAACGCGGGGTGGTGGTTCCCCGGCTCCCGGGCACCCGGCGGGGTGCTCCGGAATTAAGCGATGGCGCACGGTGCCGTTGGCAACGGCATTACCGACCGCGCTGCGTTATCAGACGTTAATAGAACGGCCACTCAGTTTCCAAGTGGATCGACGGATTGACCCAAGGAACATTGGGAACAATCGGGCTTTGAGGGATGATCCTTCGAGGATGAGAGCCAAACCCGTTGCGAAAGCCGCCGGATGGCTACTCGAATGAGTACGGAACCGGGGGCAGTCCATAACCCACCGTGAGCACCCTGCCGGGGACGAGGGCGGGGTGAGCATCGGCGAGGCCCCACGGGGCGTCGGCTCCGTCGGGGGAGCACGGCCCCTGGCACTGGCCCCTTGGCGGGCCCGGCCTGACGGGGGGCCGAACCGGGGTCCGCGCCCGCCGGAACGCCAAGGACGGAGCCGCGGGGCGGGTTGCGGCTCCGTCCGGTCGGAATGGCGACTCGATGCCCGCTCAGCGGAGCTTGTTCACCGCGATCGTGGTCGTCTTCTTGAAGTCAGCGACCTGGGCGTGCTGGAAGTTGCCCATCTGCCCCCACCTCACCACGGTCACGTCCCGACCGTCACGGCCCACGCCGAACATGTTGATGTCCGACGGGCCGGAGGGGTGCGAGGTGTGGATGCCGTAGACGTTGGCACCCTCCTCGACGTCCAGCGTCCCGTAGTACCTCAGGGTGGCCGTGCCACCGGTCTCCTTGGCGTAGTTGGCCGCGCAGACCCGCACCGCCAGGCGAAGCTTGGCGGCGAGCTCCTTCGCCTTGGCCTCGCTGGACGCGGTCACCGTGTACTGGCCGCCCGTGGTGTCGAACTCGGTCCAGTAGTTGCGGTACAGCGTCGATGACGGGAGCGTCTTGGCCACGCAGAACGGCGGCGGGTCGGGCAGACCCCTGGCCACCGAGCTGGCGTACCAGGCGGAGGCCGGGTGCGGCGGCATCTGGGTCGGCGACAGGAACCGCGGCGCGGTGGTGGTCGTGGTGCTGACGGACGCGGTGGTCGAGGCCGGAGCGGCGGTGGCCGGGGTGATCGTGCCGACCGCCATGGTCAGGCCGGCGACCGCCGCGGCCAGCCCCGCTGCGCGGGCGGCACGGCTGGTGGGCAGGCTCATAGGTGTTCCCCCCTGTGGGTGGCCTATCGGAAATGGGTGCGCGGTCGCCGAGCGACCGCGGTTGGCGCCGCGCCGCCTCCGTTCCCCCAAACACCGAGCGGCGGCGCGACAGGACCAGCTTGGAGGGCGCATCCCACCTGTCACAACGTCAACCGGGCCCGGTCCACCCATGGAACCGTTCCACCCCTTCTGACGTGCACGAACGTAGAGGTCTGGAATGCTGGAACGGGACGAGTCCGAGGGTGGTACACGACCGGACGGCTCTGGGGCGGGACACCGGACGACCGGGACGACACAGGGAGCACGGAACGTACATGGGTGCCGCGAGAGAAACCGAGGTGCTGGAGCTCGCCGCGAGGCTGCAGGGGCTGAAGGAGCAGTCCGGGCGCAGCTACGGGGCGCTGGCACGCCGGCTCGGAATGGGCCAGTCCACCCTGCACCGCTACTGCTCGGGGGCGACGGTGCCGGTGGAGTTCGCACCGCTGGAACGGTTCGCCCGGCTCTGCGGCGCGAAGCCGGAGGAACTGGTCGCCCTGCACCGGCTGTGGAACGCGGCCGACGCCGCCCGGAACCAGCGGGTCTCCCCGACGTCCACGACCACCGCCACGGTCCCCGGGACGAACGGCCGCGGCGCTGGCGCTCCGGAGCCGAGGGAGCAGGAGCCGCACGAACAGGAGCCGAGGGAGCAGGAACCAGAGGAGCAGGAACCGGAGGAGCAGGAGGAACCGCGGGCCGAGGGGCAACGGGCCGGGGAGCAGGCGCCGGCGGGACCGGGTGGGCTGCCTCGGGGTTCCCGGGCCCCGGAAACAGACCCGGAGCGGGAGCCGGAGCCGGAGCCGGCGGGCGAACGCCCGGAGGAACGGGTTCTGTTGGGCCCGGTGCCGGGGGAACGCGCCGCCTCCGCTCCCCCGGCCCGTCGCCGGCCGTCCTGGCGGTCCCGCCGCGGCCGGATGCTGCTGGGGGCGGCGGCCACCGCGGCTGTCGCGCTGACCACCCTGGTCGCCCTGGACGCCGCTCCCCGTGACACCGACGTCCCCCGTTCGAGCCGGACCGTCGTCCCCGAGCAGAGCGCGTCGGCCGCCCCGTCCGCCAGGAAGCCCCCCCGGCCCAGCGCCAGCCGCTCCCCCGCGTCAAGGACCAGCGAGCGGCACAGGGAGGCGAACGGCAAGGTCGAGGAGCCGGTGCGCACCCCGACCACCACGCGGGGCAACCCGCCGCGGGTGGAGACCCCCAAGGCCCCCGCGACACCGATCACCTGGACGGTCCGGTCGCACCGGTGGCAGAACGCCTGCGACCACGCATACCTGGTGGACCGGCCCGCCGAGCAGGTCCCGCCGCCGCCGGTCGAGCAGGACGCCCAGGGGTGGGCGGACGCCCTGGGCGCGGTGCACGGACGTGACACCTGGGTCGAGATCTCCGTCCAGGGCACCTCGGGGACCGCGGTGGTGTTGGAGGCCCTGCGGGTGCGGGTGGTGGAGCGGCGGGAGCCGGTGAGGTCCGACGTGTACCTGATGAGCTCCGGCTGTGGCGGCGCGCTGACCCCGCGCGTGTTCGACGTGGACCTGGACATGCCCCGTCCCGTCGCCCACTCCGTGGCGGGTTACGACGGCGAGAGGGAACTGCCCGCGGTGTCGCTCCCCTACCGGGTGTCGGACCGGGACCCGGAGGTGCTCCTCGTGTCCGGGCGCACGGTCAACTGTGACTGTTCCTGGTACCTGGAGCTGGACTGGAGCAGCGGGGGCCGCTCGGGGACGGTGCGGATCGACGACCGCGGGAAGCCGTTCCGCACCAGTGGGATCGCCGGCCGGCCGACCCACGAGTACAACTACGTGGAGGGGCGCTGGATGTCGCCGTGATCGGGGTCCGTGCGCACCGGGGGCATGCCGGCGGGTTCCCTCCTCCCCCGGAGCTTGACCTCAAGCAAACTTGAGGTCACATGCTGGTGGCACTGCCGAGCCCGCCCGCAAGGGCCAACTGGGAGGTCACCCATGCCCATCGAGACATCACCCGCACCCCTGCGCCTCGCCGTGATCGTGGGGAGCACCCGGGAGAACCGCTTCGCGCCGACCGTCGCCGACTGGTTCACGGCGCGGGCCGAGCAGCACGACGGCTTCGACCTCGACGTCCTCGACCTGGCGGAGCTCGCCCTGCCGGCCTCGTTGCTCGCCAACCCCGTGGTGGACGGCGAGTGGGTGTCCCCCGCGCTCGGTGAGCTCACCGAGCGGATCGACGCGGCGGACGTCTTCGTGGTGATCACTCCGGAGTACAACCACGGGTACCCGGCGTCGCTGAAGCACGCCATCGACTCGGTCGGTCAGCAGTGGAGGGCCAAGGCGCTGGGCTTCGTCTCCTACGGGGGCGTCTCCGGGGGGCTGCGCTCGGTGGAACAGCTCCGCCAGGTCTTCGCCGAGCTGCACGTGGTCACCGTCCGGGACAGCGTCAGCATCGCCGGGGCGTGGCGCCAGTTCGACGCCGACGGCGCCCCCGTCAACCCCGAGCAGCTCAACGCCGCGGCCAAGGTCATGCTGGACCAGCTCGTCTGGTGGGGCCGTACGCTCCGGGAGGGCCGCGCCGCCCGGCCCTACCGGGGCTGAGGTCTCCCCGCCCGCGGCATGTCACCGCCGCCACCGCGCCTTGGCGACCCCTGCTCACCTGCGTGTCCGGCCGTGCTCCAGCACCGTCTGAAAGGTTTCTGCACCCAGCCGTCACGGACGCAGGTGTCCAAAGGAAGCGCAGATGTCCCCACCGGGCCCACGGATAGCCCTCGTCACCGGAGCCACCACCGGGGTCGGCCTCGCCGTGACCAGGCGCCTCGCCGAACTGGGGAACCGGGTGTTCGTCTGCGCCCCGGTCTCCGAGGCGCTCCACGCGACCGTCCGCCGGTTACGCGCGGATGGTCTGGACGTGGACGGCACGCCCTGTGACGTCCGCGATCCGGGGGAGGTCAGGGCCCTCGTCCGGGCCGCGGTGCGCCGCTACGGACCGGTGGACATCCTGGTGACCACCGCGGCGCGGGTCGGTGGGGGCACCACCGTGGAGCTGTCCCTCGAGCAGTGGCGGGAGGTGGTGGAGACCAACCTCACCAGTGTGTTCCTGATGTCCCAGGAGGTGTTGACCACGGGAGGGATGCGCGACCGGGCCAACGGCCGGATCATCAACGTCACCTCGACCGCCGACGAACGGGGCGTGCCGCCCGGCACCCCCTACTCGGTCACCCGGCACGGCGTGGTCGGCCTCACCAGGGCGCTCGCGAGCGAGCTGGGCGCGAGCGGGATCACGGTGAACGCCGTCTGTCCCGGTTACCTCCCCCCGCCACCGCCGCGGCCCGCCGCCTCCGGCCACCCTCGGGCCTGGTCGTTCCACCCCGACGACCTGCCGGAACACCGTTCCAGCCGAGGCACGGAAGGCCGTTACAGCACCCCCGAGGAGGTGGCGGGGATGGTCGCCTACCTCGCCTCCGACCTCGCCTCGGGGATCACCGCGCAGGCGGTCAACGTCTCCGGTCAGGTGGGCTGACCCCGTCGTCGCCGCGGTGCCCCCTTCGGGCACCGCGCTCCGGGGCGGGCACGCCGGTCAGGCCGGACGGCCGGTGGTACGGGTGAGCGCACCACCGGCCGTCCGAGGTGTCCTGTTCAGCGGAAGTGGCACCACGGCACGTGGTCGAGGTTCTTCACCCAGCGGGCGGAGACCCACCCGTGGTGGTGGTGGTGGTGACGGTGGTGCTTGTGGGCCAGCTTGTACCAACGGTTGTTGCCGTCCACGTTCTCGCCGATCACCTTGCACTTCAGCTTGACGATGGCCCCGGAGGGGATCACGTCGAGGATCTCGGAGTGGGTGTTGGGTTCGCTGCGCACGTTCACGCCGATGCGGGAGACGACCTTCCCCAGCGCGAAGTGGTGGTGGTGGTGGTCCCCGGCCGGGGTCGTGGCCTGGGACGAAACGGACGCGGGTTGGGTCTCCGGCTGGGCAGCCGCCGTCGAGGGGGTGACGGCAAGCGCACCCAGGGCGAGCGCGCCGAGGCTGACAGCGGCGGAGGTCTTGAAGGTTCTGACTGCGGACATCTGCAACCGACTCCCTGAAGTGGGCTAAGGGGGTGAACGCGACGGGGCCCGAACCCACGTCTGCGCGCCTCACACTCCCCGATCCACGCCGCGAGATCCGCGCGCCATGCCAGACCTTCCCGCCAAAGAAGTAGTATTTAGCTCCTATTGGCCGACAAAGTGACCATTCTCCCGACTCTCCCACCCACAGCGCTCCGCCAGCTCTCCCGCGGTGATGAACGCGGTGTGGGTGCCCACCCCCGTGCAGGCGTGCGCGCCTGCGGCCAGCCCCGCCCGTACGCACTCCTCGACCCGCCGGCCGGCGAGACGGGCGTGCAGGAACCCCGAGACGAAGGCGTCGCCGGCCCCGTTGCTGTCCACCACCGGACGCGGCGGGCGCACCGCGGGGAAGTGCCGCACCCCGCCGCCCCGCCCGGCCGCCCGGTGCTCGTCCCGGGTGAGCAGGTAGCACCCGTCGGCACCTGCCATCACCACCACCACCTCGGCGCGCCCCTCGCTGAGGATGCCCCGCATCACCTCCTCCCGACGCTCCCTGACGGCCGCGTCGCTGAGGAACACCAGGTCGGAGGCGAGGGCGTAGAAGCGGTGGTACGGGTTGTGGCCGTCCCAGTCGTGCAGGTCGGTGGAGCTGGGCCGCCCCAGGCTCTCGATGTCCGGGTAGAGGTCCCGGTTGTGGTTGACGATCGACAGGTGGACGTGCCGGGCGCGCTCCAGGTACGGCAGGTAGAACGACCGCGGCAGCCGCAGCTCGGCCGGGTGCCGCCCGTCGTAGAACGAGAACCGGCGGCCCTGCGGGTCCACCAGGTTCACTCCGCGCGGCGTGCCCGCGGGCGAGACCAGGTGGGAGAAGTCCAGGCCGGCCCGGGCGAACTCGTCCAGGACCAGGCGCCCCTGCGCGTCGTCCCCGAGGAAGTCCAGGAACTTCACGCGCAGCCCCAGGGCGTGGCAGCTCAGCGCCACCCCGCTCCCGGTGTGTCCCAGGTAGTCGTGGACCGGGGGAACGCCCACCGAGTCCCCCTCCGGGACCCGCAGCGCGTCGACCCGCACGATGGTGTCCACTCCGGCACCGCCCACCACCAGGACGTCGTACTCGTCCAGGACGTCGTGATCAGCCACCACGGGCTCCCCTCCGGCTGCGTTCCGTCTTGCCTCTGGTGCGACCACCCTACGGAGACCGTCCTCGCCCGCCGCCCCGGTCCCCGCGCGGCTCCGGACGGAGGGTGGCGGGCGTGGGGGCCGTACCCGACGGGTGTGACGCTTCTCGGCCCCCGTGCGCTCTGTGGGGCACGGGGCCAAGGGCAGCCCCGGAAGGGAGCAGATCCGGTGCAGTCTTCGTTGACGTCACTGAAGTACCCGCTGGTGGCGGCGAACGGTCCGAGGTTCGCCGCCGACATCGTCTCCGTGGTGCGCGAGGGGGCCCGGATACGCCTGGACTACTCGGTGCGGAGCCTCGCCGTCGTGGACCGGCTCATCCAGGGCATCCGCAGCGAGGCGCCGCCGGTCGAGGCGGTCACCGAGACCCTGCTCGGCTTCGGCGCCTACGCCGGGGAGGTGCTGGTCCGCCACGCGGACGCCAGTTGGGTGGACTTCGACGAGACCCAACGGGAGTGGTTCGGCCACCCGTTCGGGGTGCGGACACCGGACGGGCGGGCGTGGAACCCGCTGGGACGGGCGGTCCGGTGTTTCGAGAACGGCATCGACGATTCGGTACAACTGCTCTACGTGGCCGTGGTCGTGGCAGATCCACGGGACATCTGATGTTGAAACCGCAACCATGCCAGGATGCCTGGCATGCAGCAGGAGGAGGCGGCCGTCCAGCCGGGGCAGGAGGCAGCCGGGCCGCGGGACCTGAGCACCGCCTTGAGGGACGCGGTACGGGGTGACGAGGAATCGTTCCGGGTCCTGTACCGTGCGCTCACCCCAGAACTCACCCGATATGCCCGGGTCGTTGTGGGGGACGACGCCGAGGACGTGGTGTCCGAGACCTGGCTGCAACTCGCCCGGGACCTGCCACGGTTCCGCGGCGACGCAGGGCGCTTCCGGACCTTCGCCCTGGTGGTCGCGCGCAACCGGGCCAGGGACCTGCTGCGCCGCAAGGGGGCCAGGGTGAAGGAGGTGGCGGTCCCGGCCGAGCAGTTCCCCGAGCCCCGGTCGGGTGGCGGCGTGGACGCGGCGGAAGAGGTGCTGGAGGCGTTGTCCACCGAGCGGGCCATCGCCTTCATCGCGACGCTGCCCCCGGCCCAGGCCGAGGCCGTGATGCTGCGGATCGTGCTGGGGATGGACACCGCCGACACCAGCGCGGTGCTGGGGCGGCGGCAGGGCGCGGTGCGGATGGCGGTGTCCCGCGGGCTCCGACAACTGGCACGGACGCTGGAGCAGCGTCAACGACCTGGCGGGACCGGTCGGGACGTTCAGGAGTGAGAGACAAGATGGACGCCGAGAACTTCGACGGCGCGGCCCTGCGACGGCTCGCCGGGGACGACCCGGCTGACCGGATGAGCGACCGGACCGCCGGCGAGCTGGCACAGGTGCTGGCCGCCGCGGCCGGTCCGTGCGGGGCCGATCCCGAGGGGGAGGAGCAGGCGGTCGCGATGTTCCACGCCGCGCGGGTGAAGGGCGCTACACGTCGGCGTCGCGCCCGGCCCGTGCCACCCCTGCGCTGGTGGGTGCGGCGTCTGGGTGCGGCCCCGTCCACCGCCGTGGCCGTGGTGGCGAGCGTGGTCCTCGGCAGCGGCATCGCCCTGGCCGGCGTGGGCGTCCCCCTGTTGCCGCCCGACCAGGAGCACCCCCCGCAGCAACCCGGGTCGGTGCGGTCCACTCCGGCACCCCCGCCCTCCCCCACGGACCCGCCCTCCGACACCAGGCGCTCGGGGGAGCCACCCCCGGGCTCCGCGACCGGCTCGCCGTCGTCCTCCGACGGCGAGCGCCGGGCCCGGGAGGAAGCCGCCGTCGAGGACGGCGGCCCGGAGGGCGGCGGGACCGGAGCCACCGACGTCCCGCAGCCGCCTCCCCGGGAGGCCGCGACCCAGGACCCCACCCACCAGGAGGGGGGCTCCCGTGACCACGAGGACCAGGACGAGAACCAGGACGAGAACCGGACGGGGGGGAGCCCCGACACCTCGGAGCTGCCGCGCCCCGGCTCCTCCACCAGGGACAGGACCGGCGACCGGGACGAGGTGCAGTACCCCGAGCGCTCCGCTGACACCAGTGGCGACGACGAGCAGGCCGCCGACTCCACGGCGGCGTACCCGCAGGGTGCGAGGACGACGGCTCCGGACGACGACGGCGGGTGGGACGACGGCGGGTGGGACGACGGGGGGACCGGGCGTCACCGGGACCGCCGGTGAGCTCGCAGGACGGCGCCGATCCGGTGGACACGGACCGTGCACGGAGCGGACCGGGTCGCGGAGCCCGGCCAGCCGACCCATCCTGGGGAGGGGGTACCGACACACCGAGGAACGACGCACCCGAGGAACGGCCAGGAGCAACGCCATGACTGCACAGGTGCCCGACGAGCTGTGGCAGGAGTTCCACACCATCGTCAACATGACCTCGCGCGAACTGGAGGACTGGCTCCGCACCCGGTCAGCGGGCGAGGACACCGAGGAGCTTCCGGACCAGATCGAGCCCCCCACCGGGCAGCAGGTGGTGGAGATCCTCGGCAAACGGCGGCGCGACCTGACCCCGCGCGACGCACGGACGATGCAACACGTGATCGACAGTGTGCACCGGCAGGCCAACCTGGAGGCCGAACCCAAGGCCGGCGACGCCGAGTGGCGGCACCAGTTGATGGACCTGGGGCACGACCCGCTCAAGCCGACCCGCCCCGGCGAGTGACCGACCGGTCACCGCTGGGGCCCACGCGCCCACCGCTGTTTCCCTCCCTGCCGAACGGGCACTCGATCGTCCGCATGGACGTCCGAGTCAGGAGGCGAGCACATGAAGGCCGTCGTCTGGCACGCCATAGGGGACATCCGCCTCGATGACGTGCCCCAACCGAAGATCCAGGACCGGTACGACGCCATCGTGCGGGTCACCACGTCGGCGATCTGCGGAACGGACCTGCACTTCGTCCGGGGCACCATGACCGGGATGCAGCCGGGCCGCATCCTCGGGCACGAGGCCGTGGGCGTCGTCGAGGAGGTCGCGGGGTCCGTGCGCAACCTCCAGCCGGGGGACCGCGTGGTGGTGCCCTCCACCGTCGCGTGTGGGGTGTGCAGCTACTGCCGGGCCGGCTACCACGCGCAGTGCGACAACGCCAACCCCAACGGCCGGCTCGCCGGCACCACCTACTTCGGCGGTCCCGAGTCAGCCGGCGGCCTGGACGGGCTCCAGGCCGAGTACGCCCGGGTGCCGTTCGCCCACGCCGGCCTGGTGCCCCTGCCCGAGTCGGTGGACGACGCCCAGGCGATCATGCTGTCCGACATCTACCCCACGGCCTGGTTCGGGACGAAGCTCGCCGAGGTCAGCACCGGGGACACGGTGGTGGTGCTGGGCGCGGGGCCGGTCGGTCAGGCAGCCATCGGCTGCCTGCGGCTGCACGGCGCCGGCCGGATCATCGTGGTGGACGGCGTCCACGACCGGCTGGAGCTCGCCCGCCGCCAGCACGCGGAGCCCATCGACTTCAACGCCGAGGACCCGGTGGAGGCGGTCCTGGAGCTGACCGGCGGCATCGGGGCGGACCGGGTGATCGACGCCGTGGGCGTGGACGCCCAACGCCCGGCCAGGGGGCCTGCCCGGGACGCCCTCGCCAGCCAGGAGGGCGAGTTCGCGCACGAGGCCGAGGAGGTCGCTCCGGTGCACCACCCGGACAGCTTCGGCACCTGGACGCCAGGGGACGCCCCGTCGCTGGCCGCGCGCTGGGCGGTGGAGATGGCCGCCAAGGCGGGCACCATCGGGGTCATCGGGCTGTATCCGCCGCAGGTGCAGCACTATCCCTTCGGCGCGGCGTTCATGAAGAACCTCACCCTGAAGATGGGCAACTGCCACCACCGCCACTACCTGCCGCACCTGGTCTCGCTGGTGGCGTCCGGCGCGCTGGACCCGAGCCCGTTGGTCACCCACTGGTCGTTCACCGAGGACGCGATCGACGCCTACGGCTCCTTCGACCGCAGGGAGACCGGCTGGACCAAGGTGGCGCTGGGCATGGGCGGCGAGGGCGGCGTGGAACCGGGCCTCGGCGACGTGGCCGGCACCGGGACCGGGACCACGGCGGGTTCGCCGGAGACCCTCTCCGGGTGAGGGACGCCCCGGGGCCGCGCCGGTGGGCGGTCACCGGCACGGCCCCACGGCACGGTGGAACGGTCGAGGACGGGTCGGGGGCAGCCAGGGGGCCGGTGCCACGGCGTCGCCGGTGACGGGGACCGTCCGTTAGTCTCCGCACATGGTCGGACGTGAGGGGCGGGTCACCGGAACGGTGGGGCCCGGCCTGGTGGGAGAGGTCATGGTCTCGGTGCGCGGGGGTGCGGAGGCGTTCCTGGCCCACCCGGTGTCCCCGGAGGAGACCATCGAGGTGGGCACGGTGATCGTGGTGGTGGAGTACCAGCCGCCGCGCACCGTCTACGTGGCGCGGGCCCTGGGCAGTTGATCCCGTTGAGGCGGGTGCCACGGACGCAAACCCCCGGCGCGGTAAGGGTTCGGCGATAGGGCTGTAGCAGGTCCGTCACAGGATCTCCGCACCCCGGCCGATCCGGCCCCCGCGGGCGGAGACTCCCCAGCAAAGACCGCGCGGCCGTGCCCGCAGCGCACGGCGCGCCCGAGGGGGGAGCCTTACGTGGTCATCGCTGTGCTGGGGGGCGGCCTCGCCGCCCTGCTGTTCTTACTGCTTCTGTTCAAGGTGATGTGGCGGGTCGCCGAGCCCAACGAGGCCCTGATCATCTCCGGGGCGCGGCGCGGTACCGATGGCCTCAAGGAAGGGATGAACTTCCGCATCGTCACCGGCCGGGGCACCCTGGTGCTTCCCTTCGCCCGCACCGTGCGCAAGCTCTCGCTGGACCTCAACGAAGCGTCCCTGTCCGTGGACTGCGTCACCTACCAGGGCATCCCGGTGAAGGTCCGCGGCGTGGTCATCTTCAAGGTGGGCGACGACTACGTCTCCATCGCCAACGCCGCCCGGCGCTTCCTCGGCCAGCAGAAGCACATGGCCGAGCGGGTGCACAACGTGTTCTCCGGGCACCTGCGCTCCATCGTCGGCGGACTGACCGTGGAGGACATGATCAGGGACCGGGAGAAGCTGACCGGGCAGACCCGGGTCGCCTCCGGCACCGAGATGGAGAAACTCGGTCTGATCATCGACTCGCTGCAGATCCAGGAGATCGACGACCCCACGGGTTACATCAAGAACCTCGCCGCCCCCCACACCGCCGTGGTGCAGCGGGACGCCCGCATCGCCCAGGCCGAGGCGGACCGGCTGGCGACCGAGGCCGAGCAGAAGGCCGCCGCCCGCAAGGCCGAGGCGACCAGGGACAGCGTGATCCTCCAGGCCGGCTTCCAGGCCGAACGGGACCGGGCCAGGGCCCAGGCCGAGCAGTCGGGCCCGCTGGCCCAGGCGCAGGCCCGACAGGAAGTGGTGGTCCAGAAGACCCGGGTCGCCGAACTCGAGGCGCAGCGCCGGGAACAGCAGCTCCAGGCGGACGTCCGCAAGCCGGCGGACGCGGCGGCCTACAAGAAGCGCACCCTGGGCGAAGCCGAACGCGACGTCCAGATCGCCGCGGCCCAGGCCAGGGCCCGGGAGAAGGAACTCTGGGCCACGGCCGAGGCGATGTCCACCAGGGCCACCGGCGAGGCAGAGGCGGACGCGATCAAGGCGCGGGGCCTGGCGGCGGCGGAGGCGGTGCGGGCCAAGGGGCTCGCCGAGGCGGAAACGATCAAGGCCAGGGCCGCAGCGCTGGCCGAGAACCAGGAGGCGGTCATCGCCCAGCAGCTCGCCGAACGCTGGCCGGAGATCGCCGCGGCCGGCGCCCAGGCGTTCGGCAACGTGGACCAGATGGTGATGCTCAACGGCGGTGACGGCATGGCGGAGATGTTCGCCAAGGCGCTCACCATGGGCGGCGCCGGTCTCGGCCTGGCCAGGCAGCTCCTGAGCAACATGGACCCCGGTGCCGCCGGCGGCGCGACGGCCGGAGGCCAGGGCGGTGCGGAGCCGCCGGACACCGCGGCGGTGCCGGACGGACGGCCGTCGGCCACCGGCTGACCCCCCGTCGGCACAACGGTTCGGCCCGGGCACCACCGGGCCGAACCGTTGTCCAACCAGAGTTGTCCGACCAAAGTCGCACCCCCGCATACCTTCGGGGGACGCCTGCACCGGGACGCACCCGTACCGTCGTGGTCATGTTGGGAACCCGTCAGGCCCAGGGAGCCTCCTCGATGAACTCCACGCCGTCCACTGGTGAGACGGTGGTCGCCGAGCCCGGTCTGCTGCTCATGTGGATCGGTTTCCCGTTGCTGGGAGCGGGGGCGGGGTGGTTGCTCCAGGCCGTGGCCGGCTGGGTGGCGTCGATCCCCTTCGTGCCGTTCAGGGGTCCGCTGCGGTTCATCGACTCCCTCTCCGACCACGAGCCGGCCGCCACCCTGGTCTCCCTGGCGGTCGGTCTGCTGGTGGGCCTGGTCATCGCTGCGGGGGGAGCTCACGAACACCTCACGGTCACCGTCTCCGACAAGGGCGTGGCCCTGCGGCGGGGCGGGAAGACCCGGCGGTTCGAACGGGACGCGGTCAGCGGCGCCTTCCTGGACGACAGTTACCTGGTCCTGCTCGACCGGGACACCGGTGAGCTGGTCAGGCAGTCCACCCACCTTCACGCCGACCCCCTGCGCAGCGCCTTCCTCGCCCACGACCTCCCCTGGACCGACGACGACCCGCACCGGGAGCGGTACCGGCGGTGGGTGGAGGGCCTCCCCGAGCTCTCCGGGACGCTGGACGCCCTGTTCCGGGCCCGGGACCGGGCGTTGGAACGGGGGGACGAGGACGACGCCGAGCAGTTGCGCGGCGAGCTGGCCAGGCTGGGCATCGTGGTCCGGGCCAAGGGCAGCCCGCAGTTCTGGCGTCAGACCCGACCCGCGGCCGACGGCCCAGGGACCGGTGACCGCGGCTGATCAGTCGGTGCCGGGGCCGCCCTCCGGGCCCGGCACCAGCGACACCAGGGCCTCGACCTGGTCGAGCCCGCTCTCGACGACCACGCTCCGCAGCGTCTGGCCCTCCCGCACGGTGCCGAACCGCACCTGGTCCGCCGTCCCCCCGCCGGCCGTGGTGAAGCCGTACACCGGCGGTCTGGCCAGGCTGTTGTAGGTGAACGGCGTGGACATGTAGTACGCGCCGGTGTCCAGGAGCACCACCAGGTCCCCCGGTTCGAGCTCCGGCAGTTCGCGTCCCCTGGCCACCAGGTCACCGGCGAAACAGCAGGGCCCGGCGACGTCCTGGACCACGTCGGGGGCGGTCTTCTCCCGGCCCCTGGGGTCGAACGCCCCGATCCGCAGCGGCCACGCCTCGGGCATGAACACCGTGCGGGTGGCGACCTGTGCCCCGGCGTGGGTCACCGCGATGCGCCGCCCGCCCGACTCCTTGGTGTACTCCACGACCGACACCAGGAAGCCGTTCTTGGCGAGCAGGGCCCGGCCGAACTCGGTGACCAGCGCGTACGCGCCGGTGAACAGTCCCGGGACGGCCCGCCGCAGGTGCTGGACGTACTCGGCGAAGGTGGGGGTGACCTCGTCGTCGGCGAAGTTGACGGGGAGCCCGCCGCCGATGTCCAGGCTGGTGACCTGGCGCCGCCCCAGTTCCGCGTTGATCCGTTCGGCCAGGTCGTACGTCTCCTTCAGGCCCGCCGCGATCAGCTCGAGCGGGCAGCCCTGCGAGCCGACGTGGGCGTGCAGCCGGGTCAGCCAGGGACGCGTGGCGAACGCCCGCACGACCTGCTCGACCGCTCCCGGGTCATGGAGGGCGACGCCGAACTTCGCGTGCGCGGTTGCGGTGCTCATCGCGCCGATGGCCCCCGCCCCCACCTGCGGGTTGACCCGGAGGCCGAGGGTCGAGCGGGGGGTGGCGCCGTCGAGCAGCACATCGATCCGGTGCAGTTCCTCGAGGCTGTCCGCGTTGACCGCGACACCGAGGTCCAGGGCGTGCGCCAGCTCGTTCCAGGTCTTGGCCGGGGAGTCCAGCACGATGCGCCCGGGCGGCACCCCGGCCGCCAGCGCCTGCGCCAACTCCCCCGGGCTCGCGACCTCGCACCCCATCCCCCGTTCCGCGAGCAGCCGCAGCACCGGAACCAGCGACCCGGCCTTCACCGCGAAGGTGTGCAGCACCTCCGGCACGTCGGCGAACGCGGCCTGTAGGTCCGCGACGGAACGCCGGATGCCGTCCGCGTCCAGGAACCCGGCGAGGGGGGCCCGCGGCCCGACCAGCCCGGCGCTGACCGCCCCGCGCACCACCGCTTCCCGTCTGCGTGCCATCGTCGTCGGTGCCACGTCCCCGTCCTCTCCGTGACCCCCGGGGGTCACCCCACGCCGCCCGGCCCGCGCTGCTCCTCGTTCACCGTTCCCTCCCGGCCCAGGAAAACGCCTCCCGGTGGACCGCTGATGGACCGACCGGCCCACCCGTGCCGCGACCTGGGACGCGCCCCAGCTCGGACAGGGGGGGTAGGTACACCCCCGTTCCGGGTTCTGCGCCCCTCGTGGGTCCCGTCCCCGCTCCGTAGCGTCGTCACCAGCGCGCGACACCCACCCGGACCACACACCCAAGGAGACGGCGACATGTTCACCCAAGGCAAGGCGACCCCGCGGAACGCCGAGGCGCTGCGGCTGGTGGGGGTCCGCAAGGTCCACGGCACCGCGGAGCAGCCGGTCAACGCGCTCGACGGGGTCTCGCTCACCCTGGCCTCCGGCACGTTCACCGCGGTGATGGGCCCCTCCGGTTCCGGCAAGAGCACCCTGTTGCAGTGTGCGGCCGGCCTCGACCGGCCGACCGCCGGCACGGTCCACGTGGACGGGGCGGAGCTGACCGCGGGCACCGAGACCGAGCTGACCAAGTTCCGCCGGCAGCGGATCGGCTTCGTCTTCCAGCAGTTCAACCTGCTGCCGATGCTGACCGTCTACCAGAACGTGACCCTCCCGCTGCGACTGGCGGGGCGGAAGGTGGACCGCAGGCACTGCCGCGCGGTACTCGAACGGGTCGGTCTCGGGCAGCGGCTCGACCACCGCCCGGCCGAGCTCTCCGGCGGCCAGCAGCAGCGGGTGGCCATCGCCCGGACCCTGGTCACCAGCCCCAGCGTGATCTTCGCCGACGAGCCGACCGGCGCCCTGGACACCCGCAGCGCCCGGGACGTGCTGGTCCTGCTCCGGGAGGCCGTGCACACCTTCGGCCAGACGGTGGTGATGGTCACCCACGACCCGGTCGCCGCCTCCTACGCCGGCTCGGTGCTGTTCCTTGCCGACGGCCAGCTCGTGGGCGAGCTGCGGAACCCGACCGCGGAGGCGGTCGCCGAGCGGATGACCCACCTGGCCGACGAGGTCGAGCGACGTCGTGTGCTGGCGGGTGCCTGACCATGTTCGGACTCGCACTGCGCACCCTGCGCTTCCGCACCGGTTCCTTCCTGGCCAGCTTCCTCGCCGTGTTCCTCGGCGCGGTCATCCTGATGGCGTTCGCCTCCATGCTCGACACCGGCTCGGCCCAGGGGGTGCCGGACCAGAGCAAGGAGACGCTGGAGACCATGGGCACGGTGGTGGGCGGCTGGGGCCTGCTGCTCGTGGTCTTCGCGGTCACCTCCACGCTCACCCTCTCGGTGCGGCAGCGCGGCCGGGAGATGGCCCTGCTGAAGAGCGTGGGGGCCACCCCCGCGCAGGTCGGCCGGATGATCGTCGGCGAGACCGCGGTGCTCGCCCTGCTCGCCGCCGCCCTCGCCGTCCCCCTCGCGGCGCTCGCCGGCCGGGCCCTGCTCGAGCTGCTGGTCGAGACCGACCAGGTGGCCCCGGGCGTGGACTACCGGTTCGGCTCCACCGCGCTGGGCATGGGGCTCGGCATCACCTTCGCCGCCTCCACCATCGCCGCGACGCTGACCGCCCGGCGCGCCGCCGGGATGCGGGTGACCGAGTCACTGCTGGCCGCCGCCACAGAGGATCGCCGGATGGGCAAGAAGCGGATCGTCCCCGCGGCTGCCTTCATGGCCCTGGGCACCGTCCTGGCCCTCGTCACCGCGACCGCGATGGGCGACGAGGGGTCGGACGCCATGATGACCTCGGGTCAGTCCTGCATCTGGTTCGCCATCGGCCTGGCGCTGCTCTCCCCCGGCCTGGTCCGCACGGTGGCCTCCGCCGTGGCCGTCCCGCTGGCCCGCCTCGGCGGCGTCAGCGGCTACCTGACCGCCCACAACGTCCGGCAGCGGAGCCACACGATGGCCAGCGCCCTGATGCCGATCATCCTGTTCACCGGCATCGCCACCGGAACGCTGTACATGCAGAGCATCGAGAACGCCGAGATGGCCGCCTCCGGGCTGGCCAAGACCAACGAGCAGAGGAACATCGAGACGCTGAACTTCGTGGTCATCGGGATGATCCTGCTGTTCGCCGCGATCATGCTCGTCAACACCCTGGTGGCGGCGACCACCCACCGTCGCCGGGAGTTCGGCCAGCAGCGGCTGGTCGGGGCCACACCGGGCCAGGTCCAGCGCATGGTCGCGTTGGAGAGCGCGGTGCTCGCGGTCACCGGCGTGCTGTTCGGCTCGGTCGCCTCGCTGTTCACCGTGATCCCGTACAGCATCGCCAGGCGGGACCAGGTGGTGCCGGACGCCACGGTCTGGATCTACCTCGGCATCGTCACCGTCGCCGCCGTGCTCACCCTCGCCGCCAGCCTGGGCACCACCCGGCGGGGACTGCGGGTGCCGGCGATCGAAGCGGCGACGGCCGTCTGACGACGTGAGCCGGCGCCGCCCGCTCCCCGCCCGGGCGGCGCCGGCTCACGGGGCGGCCGGGTCCTCGTCCACCAGGCCCAGGTCCGGCGGCACCAGCGTGGTGGACTCCACCAGGCCCCGGAACAGGTTGTGCATCAGGTTGCTGTCGCACGGCCCGCCGGCCTCGGTGTCCCGCATCACCTCGTAGGGGAAGTCACCGCTGCGGGACAGCCTGCGGCGGACCGCCTCCACCCGGTGGGCGACCTTGCTCTGGGTCCAGTGCTCGTCACCGCGCAGACAGCGGAGCTGCTCCACCGCCTGCCGGTAGGCCAGGGGCCGCGGGTCCTCCTGGAAGAGGAGGTACTGCTGGCCCAGCACCACAAGGACCAGCCGCTCGTCGTCGTCGAGCTGCCACCGCTTGGGCGGCACCGTCTCGGCGCTGTGCCGGGGGCCCGAGCGGGCCTCGTCGTGGTCCACCACGTACAGCTCCACCAGGTGCTCCCGGCGGGCCGACCCCCGCACGAACAGCGGGGTGTACCCGGGGCACAGCGGCACGGGCTCGGTGCTGAGGTGCATCAGGTGGCCCTTGGGCAGCCGGATCAGTTGCTGACCGGTGTTCCTCAGCCACCAGTGGTGTTGCCGGTAGGTCAGTTCGCCGTGCCGGCGGCTCACCCACTGGTCGTCCTCACCGACGCACAGGTCCACAGCCGGCCGCTGCCGGCCGAAGCAGATGGTCATCCCGGGTCGGGGCGCCACCCGAAGGCCACCGGAGACCGACCGCATGTGCAGGGTGCCGGGCGGCGAAGGGGTGACGCCGCGGGCCAGGCTGTCGTGACCGTTCATCGCGGGCTCCTGTACTGACGGGACCTCACCTGCGTCCTGGGGGCCGGACCGGCTCCTGGGCCACCACTGTGCCCGGTCCGGCCCGGGACCCCTCCCCGACCCGGCCGACCCACCGCGTCGCTCCCGGCGTCGGTCAACGCCGGCGCTGGCGGGTCGGGGTGGTGGCCGTTCAGCGGGACGACAACTCGGCCGAGGCCGCGACCGAACCGGCAAGCGCGGTGGTCAGGTCGCAGAGGCGGTCCATCGGCTGGGGGCCGCCGACGGTGAGCCGGACCGTCTCCACGGCGGTCCCGTCCCCCGCCGGGTACTCGCGGTGCACCACCTGCGCCAAACACGTCTGGTCCCCCTCCCCCTCCGCCTGGAGGAACACGTCGTGGCCGCCGACCCGGGTGACCCGGCCGTCCTCCTGCGCGTTCAGCGGCGGACTCCGGTCGAACCGCAGGTCCACCACGATGTCCCGGGTGGAGCTGCGCCACTGGCAGTCCCAGTTCCCGAACCCCACGTCCTCCGGCTCGGCGTCGATCCCCGGGACCACGGCGAGCGCCTTCCCGTCGAGCACGGTGCACGCGTCCCGGTGCGCGAGCGACGCCTCGACCGGGGTCCCGGCGCGCCGGGGCAGCTCTCCCCGGTTGAGCACCTCCACCGCGCTTCCCGTGGCGACGTCGGCGATGTCGCACAGCGGGGCGGCCCGCTCGTCGACCAGCTTGGCGGTGACCGTCACGTGGGCGTCCTTCTCGCCGTCCAGCACCAGGGTGCGGTTGCACTCCTCGCTCTCCGGGCCCTCCTCCACCACCTGCACGGAGCCCACCGTCCGGCTCGGCGCGTCCAGCTCGGACGCCGGCCCGTTGTTGAGGTCCACCTTGACGTCGACGAACTCGTCGCCGCCGGAGGAGAGCAGGACGTCGCAGCGGTCGAAGTTGCCGTAGGCGCGGTCCAGTTCGGCCCGGCCGAAGCGGTCCAACGCCGTCGGGTCGGTCAGGGCGCAGGGGTCGGCGGTCCGCTGGTCACCGATGGATGCCACACGGCCCGACCGGGCCGTGTGGTCCTCCCCCGGCAGGATGGAGCCGCCGCCCGGCCACCACCGCACTCCTCCGGCAACCGCGAGCGCCAGCAGCACCACCCCGGCACCGGCCGCCAGGTACCGGCGGTCCGGGCGGCGGAGCGGCTTGCGCAGCCCCGCCGCCTCCTCGAGCATGCGCCGGGCCTCGGTCGCGTCCGGACGGTCCTGCGGGTCCGGCTGGAGCATCCGGGTGAGCGGCCGGGTCAGCACCCCGAGGTCGCCGTCGAGGTGCACCGTCCCGCGGGGGGCCAGGAACGACTCGGTCCGCACCACCTCACCGGTGTCCGCGCCCACATCCCGGCGCCTGCGCGGCGGCCCGCCCGTCACGAGCGCGTGGAGGGTGGCTCCGAGCGAGAACACGTCCGAGGCGTAGGTGGGGCTCCCCCGGACGACCTCGGGAGCGGCGTAGTCGGGGGTGAACGCCAGTCGGTGGGGAGTGATCGTCTCACTGCACTCGACCCGGAACGCGGCGTCGAGGTCGGTGAGCTTCGGGGTTCCGTCCTGAGTGAGCAGGATGTTCGCCGGTTTGACGTCGCAGTGGGCGATCCCCTTGTCGTGCAGGGCCCGGAGCGCGCCGGCGATCTGCGCCCCGACACGGGCCGCCTCCCGCGGCGAGGTCGTCGGCTGGTCGGCCAGGTCGCCACCGGACACGTACTCCATCACCAGCCAGGTCTCGCCCTCGGCCGGTCCACCGTCGGCGGCACCGGCGGCCCGGTCCGCGGTGGGCACCCGCACCGCGTCGAAGAGGGTGACCACGTGCGGGTGGTTGAGCTCGGCGAGGGCACTGGCCTCCCTGCGCATCTGGTGGAAGGCCGCCATGGTGTCGTCGCGGATGCGGGCCCGCTTGAGCGCGACGGCGCGGGGCAGTTCGGTGTCGTACGCCAGCCAGACCTCGCCCCGCCCCCCGCGCATGGGGCCGTCCTCGAGACGGTACCGCCCGCCGACTAACTCTCCAGGGAGCACCTGCGCCTCACCTCGGTCGGATCGTTGCCTCAAACCCGGACACGCGGAGAGAACGTACTGCACTCCGGGGCGGCTCCACAGGCGTTCGCCCGGCCCCGGGGGGTGGAGAATGTGTGCCCCTCGTCGCCCGTGCGCACGCCAGTACGACGGTCGCGCGAGCGCTCGATCCCCGCATGCGGTCCGAGCGGCGGGCCGGCCCCTGCTCCTTGGCCGCGGGCACTCAGCCCTCTTCCACGGGCGCGACGGGACGTCGCGGCGCACGGTGTCCCACACCCCGTCGCTCAGTGGCCGGCGCCGACCGCGGGGTTCCTCGCGAGTGCGCGTTCCCGGCGCTCCTCGGCGGTGATCCACCGCCAGGTCACGGCCAGGGCGGCGCCCCCGACCGGCAACATGCTCACGATCATCGTGAGCCCGCCCGCGTCGTGTCCCGCGGCGACGAGGCCGAGGGCGGGCAGGTCGAGCGCCGGTGCCGCGGAGAACAGGTAGACGCAGCGCCCCGGGTCGCTGAGCCGCCGGGCAGGTCCCAGCACCGCGAGCCAGAACGGGAAGGCGCTGGCGTACAGTCAGCTCGAACCTGATGGTCCGGCCGGTGGGCACCACCAGGGTGGGCAGTTCGTCGCCGCGGCAGTCGGCGGTCACGGTCACGGTCCTCCCGGGCGCCCGGGGGTAGCCGAACTGCCAGCACCACTGGAAGCCGGTGACCTTCACCCGCACGGCCGGCTCGCCGGCGGCGTGCCGCTGCCGGTGGTTCGCCGAGGCCGTGAAGACCACCAGGAACACGGCCACCGCGGCCAGCACCCCCACGTAGCACAGCTCCAGCCTCGGCCACTCGGTGCGCCGCGCGGCACCGCCGCCCCGTTCCGCGCGCCGACGGGCCACGGCGACGGCCAGCGCCCCGAGCACCAGGAAGAAGACGAACGCCGCGATGGCCACCTCGACGACGAACACCCGGTCGAACTCGCGCCGCAGTTTCACCGGCCCCCCTCGGTGCGGCGGTCGCCCGGCGCGCGGGTCGGAGCAGCCACGGCACCCCACCGGCGGGACCGAGACGCCGCTCGTCAGCAGGACGGGGCCGAACCGGCGCGCGGCCCTGCCCGTCCCGGCCCGGGGAAAACCCCCGTTCCGACCGGTTTGACGGGGACCGGGCCCGGTAACCCCCGGCGGTGCCGGTGACTCCAGCGAGGGGCGCCGGGCCGAGGGCAGCCCACGGGCAGCCCGTTCGATCCGCTTCCGATGCGAGGTGCACCGTGAAACCCAGTGCCGTGAACGGGCAGGTCGTGGTGGTGACCGGGGCGAGTGCCGGCGTCGGGCGCGCGGCGGCCCGCGCCTTCGCCGCCCGGGGGGCCCGGGTCGCCCTCCTCGCCCGCGGGGAGAGGGGACTGCGGGGAGCCGCCGACGAGGTGCGGGAGGCCGGCGGCGAGCCGCTGCCCCTCCAGGTGGACGTCTCCGACGCCGACGCCGTGGAGGGGGCCGCGGCCGAGGTCGAGGAACGCCTCGGGCCGATCGACGTCTGGGTCAACGCCGCGTTCGCCACGGTGTTCGCCCCCGTGAGTCAGATCGCCCCGGAGGAGTTCCGGCGCGTCACCCAGGTGAGCTACCTGGGGTACGTGTACGGGACCGGCGCGGCGCTGCGCCGCATGCTGCCCCGGGACCGGGGGGTGATCGTGCAGGTCGGGTCCGCCCTGGCGTACCGCGGCATCCCGCTCCAGGCCGCCTACTGCGGCGCCAAGCACGCCATCCAGGGCTTCACCGAGTCCCTCCGCTGCGAACTGCTGCACGACCGGAGCGGGGTCAGGGTGACGATGGTCCAGTTGCCGGCCGTCAACACCCCCCAGTTCAGTTGGGTGCTGTCCCGGCTGCCGAAGCACCCCCAGCCGGTGCCGCCCATCTACCAGCCGGAGGTGGCGGCGAGGGCGGTGCTGTACGCCGCCGACCACCCCGGGCGCCGCGAGTACTGGGTGGGCGGCTCGACCGCCGCCACCCTGGTGGCGAACGCCGTCGCGGCGGGCCTGCTCGACCGGTACCTGGCCAGGACCGGTTACCAGTCGCAGCAGAACGACCGGCCCCGGGACCCGGACCAGCCGGTCAACCTGTGGGAGCCGGTGGACGGTGGGGACGGCAGGGACCACGGCGCCCACGGCGTCTTCGACGAGCAGGCCCACCCGCACAGCCGTCAGCTCTGGGCGTCCCACCACCACGGCACCCTGGCCCTCGCCGGTGGGGCCGCGGCGGTGGTGGCCCTGGGGGCGTTCGCCGCCCGCAGGAGGACCACCTGACCACCGGGTGGACTAGGGCCGGAGCCGGCGCAGCGCGCCCCCCGCCGTGAGGGCCGTCGCCGCCGCCGCCACGACGGCGGCTCCGCGCCACGGGGAGGCCGCCGGGTCGGGGAGGAGGCGTTCCGGGAGCGGACCCAGGTCCTCGTCCGGGCGGTCCAGGGCCAGGGCGAGGACGTCGGCGAGGTGCAGGGCGCGGCGCTCGGTCTCCTGCCGGATCTGTTCCCGGCAACTGAAGCCGTTGGTGACGACGAACGTGTCGGGGGCGGCGTCGCGCACCGCCGGCAGCAGGACCCGTTCCCCGCAGTCCACCGAGACCCGGTGGCGCTCGCCCTGTTCGAAGCCGAAGGAGCCGGCCATGCCGCAGCAACCGGTGTCCGGCACCGTGTAGTCGAGACCGGTGCGGTCCAGCAGCCGCAGCTCCGCCTCCATGCCGCCCAGGCCGTTCTTGTGGTGGCAGTGACCGTGCACCAGCGCGGCGCCGGGAACCCGGGGTGGCCGCCAGTTCGGGGCGTGCCGCGCGAACACCTCGCTGAACTGCACCGCGAGACCGGTGAGCCGTTGCCCGTCCTCGTCGTTCGGCAGCAGCTTGGGGAGCTCGTCACGGAACACGGCCAGACAGCTCGGTTCCAGGCCCACCACGGGGATGCCCTGCTGGAGCGCGGGGCGCAGCACCTGGAGGTCGTGGCGGAGCAGCCGGGTGGCCATGCCGAGGAAGCCGTAGTCGTACAGGGGCCGTCCGCAGCAGACCCAGCGGTCGGGCAGCAGCACCCGGAAACCGGCGTCCTCCAGGACCCGCACGGCGGCGATCGAGGTCTGCGGGGTGAAGTGGTCGTTGAACGTGTCCGGCCAGAGCATGACCGGTGGTCCGGCAGGGTGCGCCGGTCGGTGCCGGGCGAACCAGCGGCGGAACGGGGTGGCGGCGAAGGCCGGCACCTGGCGTTCCGGGGCGACTCCACCGGCGAGCTTGACGAGCCGGGACAGCAGCGGGGCCTGCCCGGCGAGGTTGGCCACCGACGGGGCGAGCGAGGCGACCCGGGCGGTGTGCATGATCCAGCCCATGGCATAGGCGGACCGTGGACGCAGCCGCCGGGAGTAGTAGTGGGCCAGGAACTCCGCCTTGAGCGTGGGGATGTCCACGTGGACCGGGCACTCGTGGGTGCAGCCCTTGCAGGAGAGGCAGAGCTCGAGCGCCTCGTACAGCTCGTGGTCCCGCCACCCGCCGGTGGTGATGTCGCCGGCGAGCATCTCGTGGAAGAGCCTGGCCCGGCCCCGGGTGGTGTGCTTCTCCTCGCGCAGCACCTGGAAGCTGGGGCACATGGTGCCCTCGTCGTGCGGCTGCCGGCACTTGCCGACCCCGACGCAGCGCAGTGCCGCGTGGGCGAGGCTGCCGCCGTCGTCGGGGTAGGAGAAGTGGGTGGCGGGTTGCGGCGGGTGGTAGTCCGTGCCCAGCCGCAGGTGTTCGTCGAGCCGGTAGGGATCGACGACCTTGCCGGGGTTCATCCGGCCGCCGGGGTCCCAGACGGCCTTGAACTCGCGGAACGCCTCGACCAGCTCGTCGCCGTACACGCGGGGCAGCAGCTCGGCGCGCTGCTGCCCGTCGCCGTGCTCCCCGGAGAGGGTGCCGCCGTGGGAGGCCACGAGGTCGGCGGCGTCCTCCAGGAAGCCGCGGTAGGTGGCGATCCCCTCGGCGCTGCGCAGGTCGAAGCTGATCCGGGAGTGCACACAGCCCTGGCCGAAGTGGCCGTAGAGGGCGCCGCGCAGCCCGTGCCGGGCGTACAGCTTCCGCAGGTCCCGCAGGTAGGGCCCGATCCGTTCCGGCGACACCGCGGAGTCCTCCCAGCCGGGCCAGTGGTCGCGGCCGTCGGGCGGGAAGGCGGTGGCCCCGAGCCCGCCCTCGCGCACGTGCCAGACCGCGGCGGCCCGTGCCGGGTCGTCGTAGGTGCGCACGTCGGTGGGTGGCCGGTGGTCGCTGCGGCGCAGGTCGTCCAGGAGCGCGTGCACCCGCTCGTCGGCCTCGGACTGGTCGTCACCGCCGAACTCCACCAGCAGCCACGCAGACCCGCCGGGCAGCAACTGGAGCTCGTCCAGGTGCTGCTGTTCGATGCGCAGGTCCTCGATCAGCGTGTCGTCCATGGCCTCGCAGGCCAGCGGGCGGTGCGCCATCACCTTCCGGCACTGTTCCGCGGCGGTGACGATGTCGTCGTAGCCGAGGACCACGGTGGCGCGCGCGGCCGGCTCGGGGAGCAGCCGCAGGGTGGCGCCGAGGACGACGACGCAGGTGCCCTCGGTGCCGACCAGGGCCCGGGCCACGTTGCAGCCCTTCTCCGGCAGCAGCTCGTCGAGGTTGTAGCCGGACACCCGGCGCGGGATGTCCGGCATGCGCTCGCGGATCAGGTCGGCGTAGCGGTCGCGCAGGTCCCGCAGTCCCCGGTAGATCTCCCCGCGCCTGCCTCCCTCGCCGATGATCCGGTCCAGCTCCTCCTCGCTGGTGGGACCCACGGTCAGGCGGAGCCCGTCATAGGTCATGACCTCCAGTTCCTCGACGTTGTCCGAGGTCCTGGGGCCCGAACCGTAGAACTCGGCCATCACCGAGTGGGTGCCGCAGGAGTTGTTGCCGAGCATCCCGCCGATGGTGCAGTACTGGTGCGTGGACGGGTCGGGGCCCCAGGTCAGCCCGTGCCGGGACGCGGCGGCCTTCAGGTCGTCGCACACCACCCCGGGAAGGCAGCGCGCCAGGCGGCGGCGCGGGTCCACCCACTCGACGTCGTGCAGGTACTTGGAGAAGTCCACGACGACGGCGAAGTTCACCGTCTCCCCGGACAGGCTGGTGCCGCAGCCCCGGGGGAGCAGCGGCGCCCCGTACGCGCGGCAGGCTGCGACCGTCGCCTCCACGTCGGCGAGGGTGCGGGGGATCACCACGCCGATGGGTTCCTGCCGGAAGTTGGAGGCGTCCGTGGCGTACAGCGCCCTGCTCCCGGCGTCGAACCGCACCTCGCCCCGGACGTGCCGCCGCAGGCGCTCCTCCAGCCCCATGACGTTCACCTGTTCGACCCCGCCGTCACCGGTGGAGGGGGCGCCAGCCCTGATCGGTACCGTCCGCGTCGCCTGCCGCTTCATGGGTCTTCCTCTCGGCCGCCCGCTCGTGGGGACCTCTCACGGTTCCCCGCACGTCCCCCGTGAAACGGACCGCCCGGTCCGGCCGCGTCCGCGCCGGTCGCCGTGCCGCCCGTGCGGGGTCAGGTGCCGGCGCCGTCCCGTTCCCGCAGGACCTGTTCGGGGTCGGCGGTGACCCGGGCGGCGATCAGGCGTCGCTGTTCCTCGGTCAGCGGCAGTTCCACGCGGTCCCGCAGGAACCAGGCGCTCAGCCGGTTGCGCACGCGGTGCCTGCGGAAGAAGCGCCAGCCCTCGGTGCCGGCGGTGAGCGGTCGCGGCTCTTCGCGCACCGCGAGCCGGTAACGGCTCCCGTCGCCCAGCGGGACGTGTTCCTCCCGGTAGCCGCCGCCGTCCGTGCGTCGCGCGCGTCCCGTGCCGTCCCCGCGCAGCAGCAGCCGCCAGTCGCCGGCCTGCAACCCCAGGCACCGCCCGTTTGGTGGCCAGGTACGCGACCACCGGGACGACGAACAGCGCCGCCCGGAAGACGTGGGTGAACGTCTCCACGCGCCACCGCAGGACGTACGCCAGCACGTCCTGGGCGCCGGCGAACAGCAGCACCGCGTAGCCGGACGCCGCCGCCACCCCCAGTGCCGTCCTGGTGGGCTGGTTGCGGGGACGGTCGCACAGGTGGTGCTCCCCGGTGTCCCCCGTGATCCACCGTTCGAACACCGGGTAGGCGTAGAGGACCGCGAACAGCGCCGTCGGCAACACCACCCTGGGCAGCAGCGGGTTCCACGCCACGGTGTGCCCCCACAGCTCCGTCTCCGCCCCCGGCATCAGGCTCAGCGCCCCCTCGAGGAACCCCACGTACCAGTCAGGTTGGGAGTCGGTGGAGACGACGTCGGCCCGGTAGGGGCCGTACTCCCAGACGGGGTTGATCTGGACGGTCGCGCCGAGCACGGCGAGCACCCCGAACGCGCCGAAGAACAGGGCGGCGGACTTCGCGGCGTACTCGGGGAAGAACGGTTTGCCGATGACGTTGTGGTTGGTCCTGCCCGGTACGGCCCACTGGGTGTGCTTCAGGTAGACCACGAGGAACAGGTGCGCGGTCACCAGGGCGGCCAGCAGACCGGGGACCGGCAGGATGTGCGCCGCGTACAGCCTGGGCAGGACCTCGTGTCCGGGGAACTCCCCGCCGAAGGCGAACAGGGCCAGGTAGGTGCCCACCACGGGAATGGACAGAAGGCCTTGCGCAGGAACTGCCTGCCGAGGGACATCACCGGGAAGCGCCGGTCGAGCACGGTCACCGCCCGTTCGCCCCGTCCCGGCCGGGACCGCCGCCCGCGCTTGTCCGACGCCGACTCCCTGCCTCCTCCACCGGCGACGCACTCGCCGACGGCGCTTCGGCGCCGGGCCGGGCGGGGCGTGGTGTGTGGGCCGCCACGCTGACCGTCCCGGCCGGCTGTTCCGCCGGTCAGGGTCCCCGCCGAGCCACCGGCCCCAAACGCGCCGTTGGGCCGGTCGGGCGGCGCCCGACCGCCGGCCCCGGGGCGGGCGGCCGGGCGCACGCGGGCCGCGGGTTAGGAAAGCCGGACAACGGGTACTTCGTCCGGTCCGCGCCCCTGACGCGGCCGCACTGGCGGGCAGGGGCGTTGCTGACTACCAGGGAACCAGAGGTGCGCGCCCATGACTCAGGTCGCCGACTACGTCCTGGACCGACTCCAGCAGTGGGGGGTGCGTCGGGTCTACGGCTATCCGGGGGACGGGATCAACGGATTCCTCGGCGCGTTCGACCGGGCGCGGGGGAACCCGGCGTTCATCCAGACCCGGCACGAGGAGATGGCCGCGTTCATGGCCTGCGGCCACGCCAAGTTCACCGGCGAGGTCGGCTGCTGCTTCGCCACATCGGGTCCCGGTGCCATCCACCTGCTCAACGGCCTGTACGACGCCAAGCTCGACCACCAGCCGGTGGTCGCCGTCGTCGGTCAGCAGAAGACCCTGTGCCTCGGCTCCCACTACCAGCAGGAGATCGCGCTGGAGTGCCTGTTCGCGGACGTCTCCGAGTTCTGCCAGATGATCGTGCACCCGGCTCAGGCCCGGCACGTCATCGACCGCGCCTTCAAGACGGCACTGACCCGCCGCGGCGTGGCCACGATCATCGTGCCCGAGGACATCCAGGAGGCCAGTGCCCAGCCCTCACCGCCGAAGACCCACGGGGCGGTGTACTCCAGCGTCGGCTGGAGCCGGCCCCGGGTCCTGCCCAACGAGGAGGAACTCCAGCTCGCCGCCCAGGTGCTGAACGAGGGCCAGCGGGTCGCCATGCTCATCGGCCAGGGCGCGGCCGGCGCCGCCGACGAGGTCACCCAGGCAGCCGAACTCCTGGGTGCCGGCGTCGCCAAGGCCCTGCTCGGCCGCGAGGTCCTCCCCGACGACCTGCCCTACGTCACCGGGCCGATCGGGCTGCTCGGCAGCAAGGCCAGCGACGAGATGATGCGCCACTGCGACACACTGTTCATGATCGGCACCAGTTTCCCCTACGGCGAGTGGCTGCCCGACGAGGGACAGGCCCGGGGCGTCGAGATCGACATCGACGGGCGGATGATCGGCATCCGCTACCCGATGGAGGCCCACCTCGTGGGCGACGCCAGGGAGACGCTCAGGGAGCTCATCCCCCTGCTGAGGCGCAAGGACGCGCGGGACTGGCGCCAGGAGATCGAGAAGAACGTCCGCGAGTGGAACGCCATCTGCGACAAGCGCGCCGGCCAGCACTTCGGCGGGAAGATCAACCCGCAGGCCGTCGCCAGCGAGCTGTCCCCCCGGCTGCCCCACGACGCCATCGTCACCGCCGACTCCGGCTCCGGGACCAACTGGTGGGCGCGGCACCTGCGGCTCAACGACGGCATGCGTGCCTCGCTGTCCGGGACGCTGGCCACCATGGGACCCGCCGTTCCGTACGCGATCGCGGCACGCTTCGCCCACCCCGACCGCCCGGTGATCGCGTTCGTCGGCGACGGCGCGTTCCAGATGAACGGCATGAACGAGATGATCACCGTAAAGCGGTACCTGCGGGAGCTGGCGGCCGGCCCACCGTTCGTCTTCTGCGTGCTGAACAACCAGGACCTCAACCAGGTCACCTGGGAGCAGCGGGCCATGGGCGGCGACCCGAAGTTCCCCGGCTCGCAGCAGATCCCCGACGTCCCCTACGCCGCGTACGCCGACCTGCTCGGGCTGAAGGGCATCATGTGCGACTCGCCCAAGAAGGTCGGCGAGGCCTGGGACGAGGCGCTCGCCTGCGACCGCCCGGTCGTCCTGGAGTTCAAGGTGGACGCCGAGATCGCCCCCATCCCCCCGCACATCATGCTGGAGCAGGGCAAGAAGGCCGCCAAGGCCGCCGTGTCCGACCCCGAGCGCGTCGGCATCGCCACCCGGGGGGTCAGGCAGAAGCTCGCCGAGCACTTCACGGGCCGCGGGTGAGCGGACCCGACAGCCCCTGGGTGCTGCGGGACTACGCCCTGCTGGCCGACGGCGAACGCGGCGCGCTCATCGGCCCCCGGGGGAACGTGGTGTGGATGTGCGCCCCGCGATGGCACGACGAGGCGGTGTTCGCGGAGCTCATCGGCGGCCCCGGAGCCTTCAGCGTCAGCCCGGACGACCCCTGGAACGTCTGGGGCGGCTTCTACGAGGACGGGACCCTGATCTACGTCAACCGGTGGATCCACGGCGACGGCGTGACCGAGTGCCGCCAAGCCCTGGCGATGCCCGCCGAGACCGGCCGCGCCGTCCTGCTGCGCCGGGTCCGCGCCCTGCGGGGCGACGCGCGGGTGCGGCTCCGCCTCGACGTCCGGGCGGGGTTCGGCGGGCACGCCATGCACGACCTGCGCCACCACACGGACCTGTGGCACGCCCGCTCCGGCGCCCTGCACGTCCGGCTGCTCGGCGCCCCGGACGCGGTGCCCCACACCGACGGTTCCCTGATCACCCACATCGACGTCCCCGAGGGACAGCAGCACGACGTCGTCCTGGAGGTCTCCGACGCCCCGGACGGCCGCCCCCTGATCCCCGCCCACCTGTGGGACACCACCGAACGGGCCTGGGCCGACGCCGTCCCCGACTGCGCCACCACGGCCGCTCCCCGGGACACGCGCCAGGCCTACGCCGTGCTGCGCGGCCTCACCAGCACGTCAGGTGGCATGGTGGCGGCGGCCACCACGTCGCTGCCGGAACGCGCCACCAGCAACCGCAACTACGACTACCGCTACGCCTGGATACGCGACCAGTGCTACGCCGGCATCGCCGTCGCCACCCACACCGCCCACCCCCTCGCCGACACCGCCGTCCGCTTCGTCACCGAACGCGTCCTCGCCGACGGGCCACGGCTCCGGCCCGTCTACACCGTGGACGGCCACCCCCTGCCGGAAGAGCGGCAGCTCACCGTGCGCGGGTACCCCGGGGGTGGTCGCCGCGTCGGCAACCGGGCGGGCGGCGAGTTCCAACTCGACGTCTTCGGGGAGGTGCTCGACCTGTTCGCGACGGTCGCCCGCCGCAGCGGGATCGACGACGAGGCGGTGCGCGCGGCAGGCGTCGCGGCGCGGGCCATCGAGGAGCACTGGCAGGCCCCCGACGCGGGCCTGTGGGAACTCGAACCCGCCTGGTGGACCCACTCCAGGCTCATCGCCGTCACCGGTCTGCGCGCCGCCGCGGCGGAGATCCCCGGCGCGGACAGCACCCACTGGCGCGGACTCGCCGACGCCATCTGGCGCGAGACGGAACGCTGCTGCCGCCACCCCGGTGGCGCGTGGAAACGTTCCTCCGAGGACGAGGGCCCCGACGCGGCCCTGCTCCGCCCCCTGGCCCGTGGCTGCCAGGACCCCGCCACGTCCGGCCTCTCGGCCACCCGGCAGGCCGTGGAACGCCACCTGACCTCCGACGGCTACGTCTACCGGTTCCGTTACCGGGACCACCCACTGGGCCAGGACGAGGGGGCCTTCCTGCTGTGCGGCTTCCTGCTGTGCTCAGCCTGCCTCACCGAGGGACGCACGACGCAGGCCGCCCGCTGGTTCGAACGCACCCGAGCCGCCTGCGGCCCCTCCGGCCTGTTCGCCGAGGAGTACGACGTCGCCCAACGACAGCTACGCGGCAACCTCCCCCAGGCCTTCGTCCACGCCGTGCTGCTGGAGAACTCGGTACGGCTGGCCGCGGCGACCGCCTGACCGGGGCTGGTCGAGGGTGCCGGGGGGACGAACGTTCTGATCAGGCGGCTCCCTACGTGCGGGCCGTCGCTGCCTCCTCCCGGACGCGGTCGGTGACGTCAACCCACTGGCCCGGCAGATCCTCGCCCCGATCTTCGTAGGTGGCGAGTTCGCGCCCACGCCGCACGGCCGCGTCGATATCGCCGGCGACAACCTGCCACCGTGTGAACACATGGAGCAACTGGTGTGCGGGCGCTTTGTTGATCTCATCGAGGAACTCCCGCACCAGAACGCCGTCGCGGAGGGCCTCGCAGACGCGCTCAATGGTCCACGGATCATCTGACATACGAAGCCCCAAGAAGAACGAACAAAGCGAAAACCCAAGTAATGCGAGTATCGACAACGTCTAGGGCATCTTTCCCAAACCTCACCGTAGCGTGGCCCGTGGCCAACGCACAGCCCACGAGTCCGCCAGGTACCCACCACACCTGGCGGGTACCTGGCAGCGACGGCCACCTGACCGCACACCACCGCGACCCCGCCGCGGCACCCGCGGCTCCGCCCCCGCGGGCGCCGCTCAGGGCAGGTACTCCTCGATGGCCGCCGCCCCCTTCTCCTCGATGAGCCGCCTGGCCTCCTCGACCCTCTCCGGCGTGACCTCCCGCCCGGACGCCATCACCAGGTCCTCCGGGTCGATCGGCTGGTCGCCACCGGTGCGGAGCTGCGGCCGCCGGCCCTCGTGGCGCGGTTCGGGTTCTTCCTGGTTGCCCATGGTGTGACTCCTCACGGTGCTCGTCACGATGCTCGGGGGGGGGAGGCGTTGGCCGTCACCGGTCCAGTTCGTCCTCCACCGGAGGCTTGGGAACGTCGCGCAGGTGCTGGGACAGGCCCTGCCTGCCGTGGCCCCGGGCCTGCTCCGCCCGCTGCGCGCGGCTGTGGCGCAGGTCAGAGTCGGCGTCCACCCGGACGGAACGCGCCACGTCCTGGCGGTTGCCGTACTCCTCGGGCGGGATGCCGCGCAGTGCCTTCAGCACCTCGTCCGAGGCCCCCGCGCGGCGTGCCGCCGTCAGCAGGGCGTCCTTGTCCGCGGGGAAGTCCACTTCCTTCAGCGCGCCGAGGACGTCGTGGACGTTGGTGTGCGCCATCTCAACCACCTGCCCTTCGTCGTCCGCCGCGGCCCAGCAGTTCCTGCCCCGCGCGGACGGTCCGGCCGGGCGCCGGGCGCCGGTCGGTCTTGTCGGGGTTCCGGTCGGGTTCCGGTCGGGTTCCGCCGACCCACCGCGTGGACGGGTACCCGCCACGCCTGGTCGGATGCCTCCGTTCCGCGCGGTCCCGACCGTTCCCCGCGACGGCCGAACCACACCCGGGAGGCGACCGCGCCCCGTGCCGACGCGGGGGCGTTCGGTGACGCCTCCGCGCGAGGCCCCGTGCTCACGCACGAGGGCCGGAACGACGGAGTGCCCCGACTGGTGGGAACCAGTCGGGGCACTCCAGTGCTGGTCAACGGGGTGTCACTCGGTGGGCCGCCAGGGGCTCGAACCCTGAACCTACGGATTAAAAGTCCGCAGCTCTGCCAATTGAGCTAGCGGCCCCGACTGGCAAGGGTACCGGTCCTGCCCCCGGCCTCGTCCATGGCATTCCGGGGCGGACGGCGGGCCGGCGTCTCCGACGGCCCCGCGTGCCGCGCCGCCGGGCCGGGGGACCCGCCCCCGGCCCGGCGCACGGTCAGCCGTCGCGCTTCCAGCGGGGTTTGCGGTCGCCGAAGCCCGCCCGGCCACCGCGGTCGTCACGGCCGGACGTGCGGTCCGTGGGACGGCGGTCGTCACGCCGGTCGTGGCCGAACTGGCGGCCGCCACCGTCCCGGCCGTGGGGCCGGTCCCGGCGGTCGTCCCGGCGGTCGAACGGACGGGGCGAACGCTCCCGGCCGGGTGCCCGGTCGTAGGGGCGGCCACCGCGGTCGTCACGCCGCTCGAACGGACGGGGCGAACGGTCCCGGTCGTAGCCCCGGCGGTCGTCACGCCGGTCGAACGAGCGGTCGCCGCGGTCCTCGCGCCGGTTGTACGGACGCCGGTCGTCACCGCGGGAGTCCTCCCGACGCGGGTGGCCACCGCGGTCGTGCCCACCACGACCCTGGTACCGGTCCCGGTCGGCGTAACGGTCGCGGTCGGCGTAACGGTCACGGCTCTGGAAGCGGTCGCGACGCGGTTCGTCGGTGCGCGGGGCGCGGGAGTCACGGTCACGGAAGTCACGGCCGTCCCTGGTGTCCCGGGGGGCGCGCTCCCCGGCCCCCTGGCGCTGGGCCCAGTCCTCACGGCCCTCACCGAGCGGCTGTTCCGCCTGGTCGTTCCGCTGGGGTTCCTCGACCGCGGAGGGGGACTCGTCCGACTCCGGCCGCGCGGTGGCGTCCGACGCGGGGGCCGGCGGCTGCTCGCCGCGCTCCCTGGCGGCGCGGGCCGCCAGACGGTCGGCGTCCCCCCGCAGTTCGTCGGCGCGCCGCTGCACCTTCTCCAGCCTGCGGGTCAGTTCCTCGACCTCGCGCTCGGCCTGCCTCGCCGCGTTCGCCGCGGACTCGGCCTGGACCTCGGTCAGCGACCGGGCGCCGGTGATCTGGGCCAGTTCGTTGTCGAAGGCGCCGCCGACCACGTGCCGGGACGCCTCCACCCCCGCGTCCTCGAGCAGCCGGAACGTGGAGCGGCGCTGGTGGGGCAGGACCAGGGTGACCACGGTGCCGCTGCGGCCAGCGCGAGCGGTACGGCCGGAACGGTGCAGGTAGTCCTTGTGGTCGGCGGCGGGGTCAACGTTCAGCACCAGGTCGATGTCGTCCACGTGGATGCCGCGGGCGGCGACGTCGGTGGCGACCAGGACACTGACGTACCCGTCCTTGAAGTCCCCGAGGGTGCGGGTGCGGGCGCCCTGGGTCATGCCGCCGTGCAGCGCGTCGGCGCGCACCCCTGCCTCGACCAACTGCTCGGCGACCCGGTCGGCACCCATCTGGGTGCGCACGAAGATGATGGTGCGGCCCTTGCGGGCGGCGATGGCGGCCGTCACCGGCGCCTTGTCCTTGGGCTTCACCACGAGCAGGTGGTGGCTCATGGTGGTGACCGCGCCCGCCGAGGGGTCCACCTCGTGGGTGACCGGCTCGGACAGGTACCGCTTGACGAGGGTGTCCACCTCGTTCTCCAGCGTGGCGGAGAACAGCATCCGCTGACCGCCGGGCGGCACCAGGTCGAGGATCTCGGTGACCTCCGGCAGGAAGCCCATGTCGGCCATCTGGTCGGCCTCGTCGAGGACCGCGACCTCGACCTGGTCCAGCGTGCAGGCGCCGCGGTCGATCAGGTCACGCAGCCGGCCCGGGGTGGCGACGAGGATGTCCACACCGCGTTCGAGGGCGTAGATCTGACGGGGCATCGAGGTCCCGCCACAGACCACCTTGAGCTCCAGGCCGAGCACGGCGCCGTAGGGCTCGAGCGCGTCGGAGACCTGCATGGCCAGCTCGCGGGTCGGGGTGAGGATCAGCCCCCGGGGGCGCTTGGCCCGGGTCCGGCCGCCGTCGGCGAGGCGGGTCAGCAGGGGCAGTCCGAAGCTGAGGGTCTTGCCGGAGCCGGTGCGGCCACGGCCGAGGATGTCCCGGCCGGCCAGGGCGTCCGGGATGGTGGCGGCCTGGATCGGGAACGGGGTGGTCACCCCACGCTTGTCCAGGGCACGCACGATGTCGTCGGCGAGGCCGAGGTCGCCGAAGGTGGCGACCCGCGGTTCGGCCGCGTCGGGCGACTGGGGGGCGTCCGCGGCGGGGGCGTCAGGGGCCTGGGCGGCCTCGGGGGCCTGGGGGGCTTCCACGACCTCGACCGGCTCGGCCACGGGCATGGCAAAGCTGTCAGCGGCGGTTACAGACATGCGAGAGCAGAACCTTCCGGAGAGTGGCACGCGCCAGCTCCGTAGTTCTCACAGACCGCCTCGATGCGGCCAGCCACGGAATGATCGGAACGCGCCAGGGGCGCGTTCTTTCAGCGCCAGGCAAATGGGGGTCAAACACAGGAATCAAACACGAGGGATCAAACGATCTACCAGCATACGCCCTGTTCTCGGAGAGGAACAAACCTTCCCGTCCGCCGGCACCAGCCACGGCATGACCGTTCTGTTCGAGGGTAGCACGCCGCGCCCTCGACCACGGCGTTCACGCAGGTGGGACAGGCGGTGCGGAGGACTCACCGACACTCGGGGACGGTTTGGTGGCCGGGGGCGGCTCGGTCTTCGGCGGCTCACTGACGGACGGGGGCGCCGCTGGCGGCGGGTGGGCGGGCTGCGGGCGGGCCGGGGGTCGCGGGGGCGCGCCGGGCCGCCGGGAGGAGGACGGGAGCACCGGGCTGTGGGCCGGCCGGGGCTCCGGCGGCCCGGCCTCGGGCCGCGCCGGCCGGACCTCGGCCGGCGACGACCGTGGTATGGGCGCCCCAGGCTCCGGTATGCCGCTGGGGACGCCCGGCGCCGGTCGCGGCGCCTCCTCGTCCAACACCCGGACCGCGGAGGAGCCCTGCGGCCGCGGGTGCGGCGGCCGGCCGCCCACGTCCACGCATCCGGTCGCCAGCAGCGCGGCGGCCGGGACGAGGAGGAACGCACCGTGCCGGGCCACCGCTGAGCAACGCATGCACTGCCCAACGTCGGCGCAGCGGCGCAGGACACGGCACCGGCCCGGTGGGCGTGCTAGGAAGTGCTCCATGCGCCGACGGATTCGACTCAGCGAGCGCACCGGGGCCGCCCTCGCGGCCGTGTCCCTCGGCGCGACGTTCGGCGCGCTCGCCCGGTACGGGGTCACCGAGGCGGTTCCGGCCGGTCCTGGCACGTTCCCGTGGGCCGTGTTCGGCGTCAACGTCGCCGGTTGCCTGGGCATCGGCGCGCTGATGGCCACGATCGCCGCTGGGCGGGTGCGGCACCCGCTGGCCCGGCCGTTCTGGGGGATCGGCGTGCTCGGTGGGTTCACCACGTTCTCCACCTACGCGGCCGACACCAGGTCCCTGGTGGCACACCAGGCGTACGGCACCGCGGTCGGCTACTGCCTCGGCAGCGTCGCCGCGGGGCTGCTCGCGGTATGGCTGGGCACGAAGGCGCCGGTGCGGCCTTGACCGTGCTGCTCGTCGCGCTCGGCGCAGCGGTGGGCGGGCCACTGCGCTACCTGACGGACCGTTGGCTGTCGGCCCGGTACGGCAACGCCTTCCCCTGGGGCACGCTGGCGGTGAACGTCAGCGGATCACTCGCCCTCGGCGTGGTGCTGCGCGCCGCCCCGCCCGACCTCCGCCTGCTGCTCGGCACGGGGCTGTGCGGGGGCCTCACCACCTTCAGCAGCTTCGGCCACCAGACGTTGCTGCTGTTCGAGACCGGGCGCGCCGGCCGGGCGCTGCTCAACGTCGGCGCCAACCTGGCGGCGGGGCTCGCCGCGGTGACCGCTGGCTGGGCGTTGGGCGGGGCGCTGTGAGGGTGGGGGGACGGCCTGTCGGCCCCGGGGCGGGTCAGGCGTAGCCCAGGGCGTGCAGCCGCGCGTCGTCGATGCCGAAGTGGTGGGCCACCTCGTGGACCACGGTCACCTCTACTTCGGCGATGACGTCCTCGCGGGTGTCGCACATGCGCAGTGTGGGGTTGCGGTAGATGCTGATGCGGTCCGGGAGGACTCCGGCGTACCACTCCCCCCGCTCGGTGAGCGGCGTGCCCTCGTAGAGACCGAGCAGGTCCGGGTCGCTGGGATCCGGCTCGTCCTCGACGAAGATCGCGACATTGTCCATGAGCCTGGTCAATTCCGGAGGAATGCGGTCGAGTGCCTCCCCGACCAGTTCCTCGAACTCCTCACGCGTCATCTCCAGCACACGGCCATTGTCCGCGACCCCACGGCATCCCCACAGCCCCCGCCCGCACTCCCCACCGGGCGCTCCCGGTCACGGCCCCCCGGGGTGGAGGACGGAACGGGCCATTGGGGTGGCGCACCCCCGGGAGCGGACACGCTCCGCATACATGTCGTGACAATGGGCATAGGGACTCAATGGCCGGCGAACTCCTCGGGCGGGTCCGTGCCAGGCTGCGCCGCGCCCGCGCGACACTGCGCAAGGCCCGCGGCGGTCCCCCGCGGGCGCGCCCCGGCGTGTTCGGGTCGTCCCGCCCGGGGCGTTCCGGACCGGAACCGGGTGCGCGGGGGCTCGGTCTCGGGGTTCCCGAGCCGCCCCGGTGGCACCGGGCCGCGCTGATGTCCGTGGTGGTGCTGTTCGGGGCCTGGCTCGGGCTGGTCGTGGTCGGCGCGGTGCAGGCGCCCGTGGGACCGGTGTCCACCCGGATGTCCCTGCACCCCTCGTGGACCGGGGGCACCAACATCAACATCCCACCGTTGGGCGCCCTCGAGCTGGACACCCACGACGCCCCGCTCCGCCTCGACGTGGACGTCCGCCGGCTGGACCCGGTGCGCGCCCAGGCCATCGTCAACCATCCGGAGCGGTTGCGGGGCCTGGAGGACGAGGTGGGCAGCGACGTGCTCGCCAGCACCGTCCAGGTCGTCTGGCGTTCGGCGCTCGCGGTGGTGGCCGGGGCCACCGCCGCCGGTCTCGTGGTGTACCGCAGGCCGCGGCGGGCCATGGCGGCGGGCGGCCTCGCCCTTGCCGTGTTCGTGGCCAGCGGGGTGCTCGCCGCGGCCACGTTCAATCCCAGGTCGGTCGTGGAGCCGGGGTACTCGGGGCTGCTGCGCGGGGCGCCCTCGGTGATCGGGGACGCCCGCAGTGTCGTCAGCGACTTCGACGTCTACCAGGAGGAGCTGGCCCGTCTCGTCACCAACGTCACCAGGTTGTACGACGCGACCACCACCCTGCCGGCGTACAGTCCGGCCCCGTCGACGCTGCGCCTGCTGCACGTCTCCGACGTCCACCTGAACCCCGCGGCGTGGAGCCTGATCAACGCGACCGTCGAGGACTACGGCGTGGACGTGATCGTGGACACCGGCGACACCATGGACCACGGCACGGCCGCCGAGAACCGGTTCACCGAGGTGGTCTCCGACCTCGGCGCGCCGTACGTCTGGGTGCGCGGCAACCACGACTCCATGGCCACCCAGGAAGCAATGGAGAAGCGGAAGAACGTGTACGTGGTGGACAACGGCGAGGTGAGGAGCGTGGCCGGGCTGCGCATCGCGGGCATCGGGGACCCGCAGTTCACCCCGGACCGCTCGGTGGTCCCGGCGGGGGACCCGGCGGAGCGGGCGGCGGGCCGTCAGCTCGCCGACGCGGTCCGGGCGCAGCGGAACGCCGTGGACATCGCCATCACCCACAACCCGCAGGCGGCCGAGGAGGCGGCTGGTGCGGCCCCGTTGGTCCTGGCCGGGCACACCCACCGGCGCAGCACCCGGGTGCTGGACGGGGGGACCCGGCTGTTCATCCAGGGCACCACCGGCGGTGCGGGGTTGCGGGCGGTGGAGGGCACCAGGCCCCAGCCGGTGGAGTTGTCCGTGCTCTACCTGGACCGGGAGAGCCACCGGCTCGAGGCGTGGGACGACATCACGCTGGGCGGTCTGGGGGAGACCACCGCGAAGATCACTCGGCATCTGCCGGGCGAGGACCGGTCCTCGACGCCGGCCCCGGTGCGGCCCCCCCGGTGACGGCTGGCGGGTGCGGCCGGGGGCCGGCGGGGCCTTCCGGGCGTTCCCCGCGCGGCTCGCTGATGCCCGGAGAAACCGTTTTGGCTTTGCCCAGCGACATCACCTATGCTGCTGACGTCCCCGGCGGAAGCACAATGCCAGGCGGCCCACCAGCCCTCATCGTCTAGTGGCCCAGGACGCCGCCCTTTCAAGGCGGTAGCACGGGTTCGAATCCCGTTGGGGGCACCATCGAAGTGTGTGTGCCCGTCCCCTCGCCGGGGGCGGGTTTCTTTGTGCCCGCGGTTGGTCCGCACGCCGGGGGGCACCGCCCCGGCAGTCCCGGTTCCGGGTGGCCGGACGACCCCACCACACCGCCGGGCATGGCCGGTACGACGGACAGCGGGATTCCCCGTTTCCCCTTTTCACTTCTGTCGATCGACTCGAACACATTTCCGCACAAGGCAACAAATCACGCTGAATATGTGATCAGATCATGGCAGGCCTGGAACCTTCCCCACAGACGCCGCCCTACTATGTGATTGTCATGTCACGGAGAGCACGGTAGGTGCTCACGGTGGTGGCCCGGGCACGTCGGTTGCCGACGGAGCGGCAGGCGGACAGGGAGTGGGGAACGGCAACATGGCGTCTCACGGTGCGCGGTTCCGTCCTCAACAAGGCTTCCACCAGGGACGACGGCCGGTCGACGGGTGTCTGGTCAACCGCGGCGGCGCCGCCGGCCACACCGGGGAACCCGACGGGAAGCAGGGCCGCCCGACGGTATCGCGGATGAGGTTGCCGGAAGGCGGTGACGGCTCTCCACGAGCCGGGACCCGGCACCCGGGTTTACCCATTGCGGCTTTCCCGGTCCGGCCCGCCAGGCGCGTTGTCTCCCCGTCCCACCAGCGATATGACGCGCCGGGGGAATCCCCGCAGGAACACGCGCCGCGGAGCTCCCCCTAGCGGGTTCCCGCGGCACTGCGCTGCCTCACCGCCGGTCCGGGCCCACCCGTCGCAGTCGTCCAGCACGGCGTCGTCACCAGCCCGGCCACCCGTCCGTGCTCGACGACCGCCGAGGATCCATGACCACGAGAACACCGAAGGACCGGCGCCGGAACAACCGGGGACGGGGCCGCCGCGGCCTGACCGTACGGATACAACTGGCCCTGATCGCGGTGGTCTCCATCCTGGCGCTGCTCGGCCTGGTCGCCGTCAACGCGGCCCAACTGTGGGAGCGGCAGGAGAACCTCCGCAACGACGTCAGTACCGGAACGCTGGGCGGCGAGGCGAGCCTGCCGCTGTTCGTCGGCACACAGGCGGAACGCCGGCTCAGCGCCGCCTACCTCGCCGACCCCACCCCGGCCGCGCGCCGGGCGCTGGACGAGCAGCGCCAGCGCACCGACCGGGGGGTGGTCAGCTTCCGCCACCTGTCCGGCTCCGAGCTGGAAGTGGAGCAGCGGCACGAGTGGCAGCACGTCGAGCGGATCTACGACGAGTTGGACGAACTCGACGACGTCCGCCGCAGGATCGACAACCGGGACATCCAGCAGGACCTCGCCACCGCGTACTACACGGGCCTCGTCACCAAGTTGATCGAGTTCTACCAGGCGCTGTCCGCCATGGACGATCCTGAACTCACCGTGGAGACACGGGCGCTGGTCGGTCTCTTCTGGGCCAGTGACGGGCTGGCCCTGGAGGACACGCTGATCGCCGAGGCGCGGGCCGCCGGCCGGATGACCGCGTCCCACCGCCAGCAGTTCGCCGAGGCGTACGGCACCCAACGGGTGATGTACGACCGGTGGATCACGCCCTACCTCCCCGCCCACGACCGGGCGACCTACGACCGGATCACCGCGAGCGAGGCGTGGGCGACCAAGTCCCGGGTCGAGCGGGCGATCATCAACGCCCCGACCACCTCGGCGGACGGTCACGTCGAGGAGCTGCCCCGCGAGGTCGCCCGGTGGGAGGACGCCCACGCGAAGGTGGCCCAGGAGATCGCCGCGCTCAACCTCAGCCGCACCCAGGGGCTGCTGGCGCACGGCCTGCAGCGCGCCGACGAGCTGCGCACCCAGGTGCTGTGGCAGGTCGGGGGGAGTCTGGCGGCGGTGGTGCTGATCGCCGTGCTGATCATCATGATCAGCCACAAGGTCATCCGACGCACCGGTCGGCTGCGCGACGAGGCGACGGACGTCGCCGAGGTGCGGCTTCCCGAGATCGTCCAGCAGTTGCAGCACGGGGCGGCCCCCGACCTGGCCGGCCTGCCCGTGGTGAGCGGGGACCGCGACGAGATCGGCCGGGTGCACGACGCGTTCGCCCGGGTGGTCGAGGTGTCGGTGAGCGGCCACGAGCAGCTCGCCCGGGAGCGTGCCGGGTTCGGCGCGTTCTCCGCCGGCATGGCCTCGCGCACCGGCAACCTCGTCGGTCGCATCCTGGACCGCATCGACGACCTCCAGGACACCTACGGCGACAACCCGGAGTTGTTGGACGGGCTGATGGCGGTGGACGCCCTGGTGGTGGGGGTGCGGCGGCAGACCGAGAACGTGGTGCTGCTCGCCGGCGGCGAGATCCCCGACCCGTACCAGGAGCCGATGCGGCTGGCCGACGTGCTCAACACCGCCGCCTCCGAGGTGGAGGACTTCGAGCGCGTCGACCAACACGCACTGAGCGAGGTCAGCCTGGACGCCCAGGCGGTGAGCTGGGTGATCCACCTGCTGGCCGAGCTGTTGGACAACGCCACCCGTTACTCCGCCTCCCGGGTCACCATGACCGCCGAGGCGATCAACGACCGTCTGGTGATCGAGGTGGAGGACCGGGGGCCCGGTGTCGCGCCCGCCCTCTACGAGCAGATGAACGAACGCCTGCGCACCGCCCTGCCGTACGCCGACCTGGCCCGCGACGCCCACCGGCTCGGCCTGTTCACCGTCGGGCACCTCGCCCAACAGCTCGGGGCCGAGGTCACCCTGCGGCGCGGCGCCCTCGGCGGCACCTCGGCGGTGGTGCTGCTGCCGGGGAGCCTCCTGGTCAGGCCCCCGGCACCTCCGGCAAGGACACCGGCGGTCGAGAACGAGGCGGGGGCGGTCACCCCGGTGGCGCACCGGCCCGACAACCAGCCCGAGCCCGACCACCAGCCCGAGCCCGACCACCAGCCCGACCCGGGCGCAGAGCCAGGGCCCCGTCCGCACCCGCGGCCGGAAGCCGTGTCAACGCCAAAGCCGGCGCCCGCGCCGACGTCGGACCCGTCCCCCTCGGGGCCGCCCGCGGCCGGGCTGCCCGCGTTGCCCGAACGGCAGCCGGGCACCCACCTCGCCCCCCAGCTCCTCCAGCGCCGCGGCCCGGTGGTCCGGGACGACGGCGCCACCCCCGAGCAGGTCGCCGACGCCTACGCGGAGTACGAACTCGCCACCAGCGCGGCGGAGACACAAGCACCACCAGCCCACACCTTCCACCGAGTCGGACAGGAGCAACCCCGATGACCACCGAGCACGACCAGGCCGACAGCGCCCAGCTACACGCGATCCTGGAGCAGAACCTCACCCGGATCGCCGGCGTCAGCGGAGCGGTGCTGCTCAGCAAGGACGGCCTGGTGCGCACCAGTTACCAGTTGCCCAGGGACAGCGCCGAGCGGGTCGCCGCCGCGGTCTCCGGCATCGCGTCGTCGATGGCGGCGGTGGCCCAGGAGTTCGGCGGGGGCGAGGTGACCCGCCACCTCGCCGAGATCACCCCGGGACTGAAGGCGTGCGTCACCGCGTGCGGCGAGGGCAGCACCCTGATCGTGGTCGCCCGTGGCGCCAAGGTCGGCGAGCTCGGTGGCGAGACGGTCAGGACCGCACAGGCCCTCGGCCCGTGGCTGGGCACCCCGGAGCGGCAGGGCGCGACCCGGCCGTGACGTCGCGGGGGCGCGGGCGCAGGCCGCGGCTGTACGCCGCCACCGGAGGCCGGTCCTCCACCGCCCGTACCAGTGTGCTGACCATGGACACCCTCATCACCGCGGCGGGCGACGACCAGGGGCTGCCCAGTGAGTGGCGGGCGGTGCTCGACCTGTGCCGGCCACCCCGGGCCCTGGCCGTCGCCGAGCTGGCCGCCCGGATGGGCTGGCGGCTCACCCCGATGACCCGCCTGTTGGGGGTGCTGCTCGAACGCGGACTGATCCACCACCGGCTCCCGCTGAGCCCAGCCGAGACCTGCAACGTCGTACTTCTCACCAGGATCAGGGAGTGCCTTGCCAAACAACTCTGACGACGCGCCGGCCCAGGCGGCGTTCAAAATCATCGTGGCCGGCGGGTTCGGCGTCGGTAAGACGACCCTGGTCGGGTCCGTCTCCGAGATCCGGCCGCTGACCACGGAGGAACGCCTCACCACCGCCGGCATCGGGGTGGACGACCTGGACGGCATCGAGGACAAGACGGACACCACCGTCGCCATGGACTTCGGACGGATCACGCTGCCCGAGGCCGGCGTGGTGGTCTACCTGTTCGGCACCCCGGGCCAGGACCGCTTCTGGTTCGTCTGGGACGCCCTGCTCGAAGGCGCCGCCGGGGCCATCGTCCTGGTGGACACCAGACACCTGGGTCGGTCCTTCCCCGCCGTGGACTTCTTCGAGAACCGCAGGCTGCCCTTCGTCGTGGGGGTCAACGCCTTCGACGGGCACCAGCCGTACTCCGCCGAGCAGATCCGTGGCGCGCTGCGGATGTCCGACCCGCAGACCCCGATCATCGAGCTCGACGCCCGCAGCCGCACCTCCAGCCGCGACGCACTGATCGCCCTGATGGACCACCTGATCGATCGCGCCCGCCCCGTCCACGCCTGACTCCGGAGCCGCCCGATGACGTCCACCACCCGCGACCCTGGCACCCTCGCCTCGTTGGACCTGTTCACCGACGACGTCCTCGCCGACCCCTACCCCTGGTACCGCACCCTGCGCGACCTCGGCCCAGCGGTCCGGTTGCCCGGGCACGACGTCTGGGCGGTCCCCCGGCACGCCGACGTCCAGGCGGTGTTGCGGGACACCGACACCTTCCGCTCGAAGGACGGCGTCGCCCTCACCGACATGGCCAACCAGGTCATCCTCGACGGGACCGTGCTCGGCTCGGACGGCGAGGACCACCGCAGGCTGCGCCGGGTGCTGGCGGAGCAGCTCAGGCCGGCCTCGATCCGGGCCCTGACCACGGAGGTCCACCGGCGCGCGGACCGGCTGGTGGCCGGCCTGGTCACCAGGGGCAGCTTCGACGCGGCCGGGGACCTCGCCCGCGGGTTCGTCGCGGACGTGGTGATGGAACTGATGGGCCTGCCCCTGGACACCAGGGACGAGTTGATCGACAACGCCGCGGCGACCTTCGAGATGTTCGGCCCGGCCAACCAGCGCTACCAGGTGGCGGCCCCGGCTGCCGCGGCGATGATCGACTTCCTGAGCCAGCGGGTCACCAGGACGTCGGTGCGGCCCGACTCGTGGATGGCCTCGGTCTATGACGCGGTGGACGCCGGGCGGCTCGACGAGTCCGAGGTGGTCCCCCTGATGTCCGCGTACACGGTCGCCGGGATGGACACCACCATCAACGGCATCACCAACGCCGTCCACCTCCTGGCCACCCACCCCCGGCAGTGGGGCCACCTGCGGGGCCGGCGGGCCACCGGCAGGGAGGCGTTCCACGAGGCCATCCGGTACGACGCGCCGGTGCAGGGCTTCGGGCGGCGGGTCGGTTCGGACACCGCCATCGACGGCACCGAGATCCCCGCCGGCGACCAGGTGTGGGTGCTGTACGGCTCCGCCGGCCGCGACCACCGCAGGTGGGGGGCGAGCGCCGACCAGTTCGACGTGCTGCGCCCGGACGCGGCGGAGCACCTGGCGCTGGGCGCGGGCCCGCACGCCTGCGCGGGGAACCACCTCGCGGCCCTCCAGGCGGGCGCCGTACTGGACGCCCTGGCCACCCACTGCACCCGTCTGGAGCTCGCCGGCGAGCCCACCCGGGCTCTCAACAACGTCCTCCGCGGCTGGGCGCACCTACCGGTCCGGGTGGTTCCCGACCGGCGCCGTAGGCGCTGAGCAGCACCCAACCGCCCGGCCGGGCACCCCGGCCCCGCCGGGCGGTTGGTCCGCGCGGGGTCCGCGGTCTGCTACGCTGATCCAGCGACAACAACCGCGAAACCGGCTCGCCGGGTGGCACTCATCCGAGTCCCTCTCGTCCGGCCATCGGGATCACGGTCGGGCTCGTCGCACGAGGTCCTGTGGAGCAGTTTGGAGTGCTCGCCACCCTGTCAAGGTGGAGGCCGCGGGTTCAAATCCCGTCAGGACCGCCTCTTCGTGAACGTTGCGTTCCCCCCAGGCCGTGGGCCGGGGGGATTTTCTCGTGTTCGGGGAACGCTCGGGAACGCTCGGGAGGGCCGGGCGGTGGCGGCACGGGGTGCGCACCCCCGGCTGCGACCCGGCGCCTCCATCCGAGCCGCGGTCCGCATGGGACGGGTCACGTGACGGCGCGCCGCTCGGGCAGGGTGAGGGTGGTCAGGGCCCCGCCGTCGGGGGCGTTGGCGAACCGCAGGTCCGCCTCGAGCACCCGCGCCTGCCCCACCGCGATGGTCAGCCCCAGGCCATGGCCCTTCTTCCCCGAACTGGTGGACTCGGTGCGGAACCGCCGCGGGCCGTAGTCGAGGAGTTCGTCCGGATACCCGTCACCGTGGTCCCGGACAGTGATCGTCGGGCCGTCCACGGTGAGCACCACGGGAGGGCAGCCGTGCTGGTGGGCGTTGGCGACCAGGTTGCCGATGACGCGGTCGAGGCGCCGCCGGTCGGTCTCCACCACCACGTCGTCGACCACCGTGACCTCCGCAGCCAACCCGGTGGCGGCGACCGCGGCCTCGACCAGCGGGCCCAACTGGTGCACGCCCGGGTTCGCCCGCTCCACCTGCGCGTCGAGCCGGGAGATCTCCAGCAGGTCCTCGGTGAGGCGGCGCAGCGCCTGTACCCGGTCCCGGACCAGTTCGGTCGGCCGGCCAGGGGGCAGCAGCTCAGCGGCGGCGTGCAGGCCCGTCAGCGGGGTGCGCAGCTCGTGCGCGACGTCGGCGGTGAACCGCTGTTCGTTCCTGATCCGGCTCTGCAGGGCGGAGGCCATGGAGTCCAGCGCCGCGGCCACGGCGGCCACCTCGTCACCTCGGCGGTCGGAGCGGTCCTCGGAGCCGACCCTGGCGTCCAGGTCCCCGGCACTGATCCTGCGGGCGACCTGGGCGGTGCGGCGCAGCCGGCGGCTGATCCGGGCGGTCATCGCCAGGCCGGCCAGGACGGTGACGCCGACGACGAACGCGGCCGAACCCGCGATGGCCCAGTCGACGCGTTCCAGTGACCGTTCCGCCGCGGAGTAGTCCACGCGCACCGCCAGCACGCGCCCGTCCCTCGATGACGCGGCCCACACCGTGGCCCGTCCCCGGTGATCGGCGAGCGTGGTGCCCCGTTCGCCGCGCAGCGCGCCCGCCCGCAGGGCGGGGGGCAGCTCCGGCGGGTCCACGGCGGCGTCCGGCCCCAGCTCGCCTCCTTCGACGTACTCCCGCTCGGCGGAGTCCAGCCGGCTCAGGGCCTTCTGCCGGGCGTAGTCCAGCGGCTCCTCGGTGACCGCGCGGTGGGCCAGCAGGCTGAGCACGGTCGCCACCAGGCAGCAGACGGCGATGGTGAGGGCGAACCTCGCGTAGAGGGTGCCCGTCCAGTCCGGGAGGCGCGGACGGAGGGGGACGCGGCGGGCAGGACGGCCCGGCGGGTTGCCGGCGGGGGCGTCGGTGTCGGCGGCCGTCCGGTCCCTGTGGGTGGGGGGCACGGTGCGCACGGCTGTCATGGCCCCTCAGTAAACCGCCCTTGAAGGAGTTGGGCGGGGCTGGGGGGCGGGGACGAGCCGGAGTGGCCCGGAGCGGGGCAGCACGGGCGGGAGGGCACCTGGGCGGCGGGAGCACCCGTCGGGAGTGGTGGTGCGGTCGGGCGCCGCACCGCGGGAAACGCGTGCGGAACCATCTGACCCCATGGGGTAAGCTCTGTGTCAGCGCCCGGCGTTCCGGGCCTGGCCAGGTAGCTCAGTTGGTACGAGCGTCCGCCTGAAAAGCGGAAGGTCGCCGGTTCGACCCCGGCCCTGGCCACCAAGTCACCACGTCACTTCGGTGGGTTCACTGCGTTCCGGGTCGAAAGCAGGTCTCGGTTTCGTTGTGTCACCGGACGCGACATCGTGTGTCAGCGACCTCGGGGCGGGCTCGTCCGGAGCATCGCCTGGTCACATCGACTTGGTCCTGTGGAGCAGTTTGGAGTGCTCGCCACCCTGTCAAGGTGGAGGCCGCGGGTTCAAATCCCGTCAGGACCGCAGAGCAGCGGCCCGAATCCCTTGGATTCGGGCCGTTTGTCGTCTGTGTCCCTTGGGTTGTGCCCCAGGCCCTTGACTCCTGCGCCGCGACATGGCTACCTGTTCGACCAAGGGCGATGAGTCGGTCACCGACAGCGACCGGCTGGTGGGGTAACGGAGGACCGGGATGAGGTCTGCCAGACAACAGACGCACGCCCTGCTGCGTGCGCACCTGTCCGCGGCCGCCCGCGCCGGCCACCGCACGGAGCGCTGCCGCGCCTGTCGGCACCTGCTGGATCAGGCCATGCGGTTACCGCCGTCGGGTCCGCGACTGATCGCCGGGCCTTCGGCGTCCGGCCCGAACTCCCCCTCGCGGCCCGCCACTCGGGGTCGGAACCTCGACACGGCCCGCAGCGAAGTGTGACGCGCATCACGAAATGAGTTTGGAAAAGAAGGGAAGCCATCCGCCCCTCAGAAGGCATCAATTTTATATGTGAAATTTCACCGCCCAGTGAGGAGCTGGGAGGGACCAGGAGCGGGGTACCCCCGCGGGGCCTGCCGACATGTGTCGCCTGGCCGGTTCCGGTCCCCGGAAGGGCTGCTTCCCCTGGCCCGGGGCGCCCCAGAGAGGGCTCCGGGGATGCCAGAAGGGCCGCACCGGATCCGGCGGAATCCGATACGACCCTTCGTCAAAACCCTGATGAGTCAGCGCAGTTGGCACTGGAGCCGAGAACACGGACACCATGCGGGGTTGGGGGACCCCAGGGCCGCGTTCTGGCTGGTGGTCAGGGCTCGCTGCGCTGCTGGGGGATGCCCGCCAGCAGGGCGCGAACCTCCGCCTCGCGGTAGCGGCGGTGACCGCCGAGCGTGCGGATCGACGTGAGCTTGCCTGCCTTTGCCCAGCGCGTGACCGTCTTGGGATCGACGCGGAACATGGTGGCGACCTCAGCCGGGGTCAGCAGCGGCTCGGCATCAGGGGTGCGAGCGGTCATGAGCGGCCTCCTCGGGAGAACCGAACCAACACGGTTCTTTCCTTCAAATTCTGCACCTTGACCCGCGATGCCCGAAATGGCGCACGCGGGCCGAGTCGGTAATAGGACGAACGGCTTGTCCTCGGCACTACAACTACACCATCTGTCCAGCCCCGTCGGCCAAACCGATGGAATTGACCCCTCAGGTGCTCAACCTTGGCGGATGCCGATGGACCGGCCTATAGCGGACAGTCACTCGAGAGTAACGATCAGTCACAGCTTACCCAGAGGCCCGCCATCCCCCATCGAGCCACCGAACCGGAGCCCATCCACCCGAAAGGACATAGAAGCCTCAACCATGCGGTTGCTTGTCCTACTTTGACACATCTAGGCTGGCTGCACCAGAGGTGCCTAACGTGCGATACATCACGTTAGGGCCGTTATTTCCGAATCACGGCGAACGCGATTCTCGCGGCGACTCGCCCGGTTTCAGCTCGCGAACTCCAGTTCGCGAACCCCGCGCCACCGCTCGGTGAGGCGCTCGTACGCCTGTCCGGCGCGTGCCCCGTCCTCCGCCTTCAGGGCCGCGAGCCCCTCGGCCACGTCCGCCGCGGAACGGTCCTCGGCCAGGCTGTCCTCGTCGATCGCGTGGACCAGCCCGCCGTAGTCCAGCTCCACGAGCGAGCGGGGATGGAAGTCCTCGATCCAGCGGCCCACCTCGATCAGCCCCTCGATCAACGGTCCCTCCCCCATGGTGTCCCGCAGGACCTTCAGCCCCCGGGCCACCCGGCGCCTAGCCTGCACCATGGGTGTGCGGTACCGCAGCAGCGGGCTGGAGCGCCGCTTGTCCGGCCCGTCGGAGCGCTCCTCGATGCGGCCCGCCTCGAACTCACGCTCGTCATCGCTGAACAGCACGAACCACCGGACGGGTACGTGCCAGGTGCTCGACCTGATCCACGGCCGCACGTCGGGGTTGCGCTCACGCCAGTGCTCGTAGTCGGCCTCCGCCTGGACGCGCACCACCGGCGGCAGCACCGCGTCCAGCACCGGACGCGGGAACTGGTGCCGCAGTTCCTCGAGAGCCAACCAGGACCGCAGCCGGGTACGCCAGGGGCAGACCAGGGTGACCCCGTCCACGACCGCCACGAAGGCGTCCCGGCTCTCGTGCACCGGAACGGGCACCGGGGGGACGGGCACCAGGTCCACCAGCGCCTGCCGCACCTCGTCCTGCTCCGTCGGCCGGTCCTCAGCGGCCCTGGCCGCGTACTCCGACCAGTGCGAGCGCTCCGGCTCCGGGAAGGCCGCGAGCGGCTCGTAGACCCGCAGGTAGGCGTTGTAGGGCACCTCGACCGACGACTGCGCCACGCGCTCACTCCCCTAGCGGCTCCGTGCTGGCCGTCAGCATCGTCGCACGCGGCCGGGGACCGGTGAGGGTGTTCCGGGCCACTTCGAGCGGCCGGCCCCCGTGGAGGATCTACGCTGTGTGCCCATCAGTCCCGCCTGACACCTCGGCGGGCCAACCTCTCCACCACGGGAGTCACCACAGTGACCGACGTACGTCAGGCCGACAGTGTCGTCGCCCGGCTTTTCGCATCCGAGCTCGGCGGCCACGAGCAGGTCGTGCTCTGTCAGGACCGTGCCAGCGGCCTCAGGGCCGTCATCGCCCTGCACTCCACCGCGCTGGGCCCCGCCCTGGGCGGTACCCGGTTCCACGCCTACGCCACCGAGGACGAAGCAGTCGAGGACGCCTTGAACCTCGCTCGCGGCATGTCCTACAAGAACGCCCTCGCCGGGCTCGACCACGGCGGCGGCAAGGCCGTGATCATCGGTGACCCGGACACCCTCAAGAGCGAGCGCCTGCTGCTCGCCTACGGTCGCTTCGTGGCCTCCCTCGGCGGGCGCTACTACACGGCCTGCGACGTCGGCACCTACGTGGCCGACATGGACGTGGTGGCCCGGGAGTGCCAGTGGACCACTGGTCGCTCCCCGGAGCAGGGCGGCGCCGGCGACTCCTCGGTCCTGACGGCGTTCGGCGTGTTCCAGGGCATGCGCGCCAGCGCCCAGGCCCGCTGGGGCGAGCCCACCCTGCGCGGCCGGCGGGTGGGCGTGGCCGGGGTCGGAAAGGTCGGCCACATCCTGGTCGAGCACCTGCTCGCCGACGGCGCCGAGGTGCTGGTCACCGACGTCCGGGCGGACGCGGTGGAGCGAGTCAGGGCTCGGTACCCGCAGGTGACCGCGGTGGCGGACACTGAGACATTGATCACATCAAACCTGGACGTCTACGCCCCGTGCGCGCTCGGCGGCGCGCTCAACGACGCCACCGTCCCGGTCCTGACCGCCTCCATCGTCTGTGGCGCGGCGAACAACCAGCTCGCCCACCCGGGGGTGGAGAAGGACCTCGCCGACCGGCACGTCCTGTACGCACCCGACTACGTGGTGAACTCCGGCGGGGTGATCCAGGTCGCGGACGAGATCCACGGCTTCGACTTCGAGCGGGCCAAGGGCAAGGCGGCCAAGATCTTCGACACCACCCTGAACATCTTCGCCCGCGCGGAGGCCGACGGGGTGCCGCCCGCGGTCGCCGCCGACCGGCTGGCCGAGGCCCGGATGGCGGAGGCCCTCGAGGCACGGACGGCGACGCGCCGGTGAGCCCGTTCCGCCCTCCGTCGCGGACCCGGCACCAGGCGTGACCCGCCGGCGTCGGGTCCGCCGATGAGCCCATTGGACTGACGGTGCCCGAGCCCGGCCGCGCGCCGGGGGCGGACACCGTAAAATTGATGCTGACCAGCGGGGACGAGGCGACGAACGGTGCCCGGTGTTCGGCACGTCGCGCGGGCGGCGTACCGTACGGCCTCGGAAGCAGGTACCGTTGGTGGCCTACGGGCGGTCTTTCCTATGAGGGACCGTTCCAGATCATGAACGCGTGTCAAGACTCGGGGCCGTCGAGCCCCGTCGTTGAGGGGGTCGAGCCATGGGGCGCGGCCGGGCCAAGGCCAAGCAGACGAAGGTCGCCCGCCAGTTGAAGTACAACAGCGGCGGGACAGACCTTTCCCGCCTGGCCGAAGAGCTGGGCGCATCGACATCGCAGCCGGTCAACCGGGACAACGAGCCGCTGCATGACGATGACGAGCTGGAGGACGACCCGTATGCGGCGTACGCCGCCTATTACGAGGACGACGAGGACGAGGGCGGCAAGTCCGGCCCTGCCCGTCGCGGCGCCTGAGCCGCGCGGGTTCGCCCGCGTAGGGACCCGGTCCAGGGTGTGAAGCCCAGGACCGGGTTTCGTCGTGCCCAGCCGCCCGGGGGCCGTCCGACGGTTTCCCGCACACCGCCGGGACGCCGGGGTCCGCCCGCGCGCCGCTAAGCCGGCCCCTCCCGCGGCCACCGGGCCCAGGGTGGCGGGCCGCCGGGGGTGTCGCCCCCGACGGCCCCCGGGTACCGGACGGCCGGCGGCCGGAGCCGACCTCAGCGGTGCTCCCCGCGCAGCGCGGCGGCCAGCGAGTCATCGTCCCGCGGCACCACGTCACCGAGCGCCCAGGCGTCCACCCCGCGCTCGGCGAGCAGCGCCAGCGTCGGGTCCACGGCGTGCGGGGGCACCACCGCGACCATGCCCACGCCCATGTTCAGGGTCCGCTCGAGTTCCTCCTGGTGGACGCCACCGAGGGCCCCGACCAGGGTGAACACCGGAGGCGGCGTCCAGGTGCCGCGGTCCAGCCGGGCGGCGAGACCCTCGGGGATCACCCGGGCCAGGTTGGCGGCCAGCCCACCCCCGGTGACGTGGGCGAACGCGTGTACCTCGGTGGCCCGGGCCAGCGCGAGGCAGTCGAGCGCGTAGATCCGGGTCGGCTCCAGCAGCTCCTCGCCGAGGGTGCGGCCGAACTCCGGAACCTGCCGGTCCAGGGTCCAACCGGCCCGCTCGAAGAACACGTGGCGCACCAGTGAGTACCCGTTGGAGTGGAGCCCGGACGCGGCCATCGCGATCACCACGTCCCCGGCGCGGACCCGCTCGGGGCCCAGCACCCGGTCCGCCTCCACCACCCCGGTGCCGGCTCCCGCCACGTCGTACTCGTCCGGGCCGAGCAGCCCGGGGTGCTCGGCGGTCTCCCCGCCGACCAGGGCGCAGCCAGCGAGGGCGCACCCCTCGGCGATGCCCTTGACCACCGCGGCGATCCGCTCCGGGTGCACCTTGCCCGTGGCGATGTAGTCCGTCATGAACAGCGGCTCGGCCCCGCACACCACCAGGTCGTCCACCACCATGCCGACCAGGTCGTGGCCGATGGTGTCGTGCCGGTCCATGCGCTGGGCGACGGCCACCTTGGTGCCGACGCCGTCGGTGGAGGTGGCCAGCAGCGGACGGGTGTAGCCCTTGAGCGAGGAGACGTCGAACAGGCCGGCGAAGCCACCGAGGCCGCCCACGACCTCGGGCCGGGTGGCCTTGGCGACCCAGGTCCGCATCAGTTCGACGGCGCGGTCACCGGCCTCGATGTCCACGCCCGCGGCGGCGTAGCTGGCCGCGGGGGCGGGGGCGTCCTTGGGGTGGGATCGGTTGGTCTCGGACACGGTGAGGAGCTCTTTCCGCTGGGATTACTGGTGCGCCGTCGGGGTGGCTACGGGCGGCGCAGGGCGTCCGCGCCGCCGGGCCCGCTGAGCAGCGAGGGGACCGCGTCCGCGACGTCGGTGCGGGCCGGGGCCGCCGCCTCGTCCTCCCGCAGGTGCTTGCCGAGCAGTCGGGGGTCGGGCAGCTCCATCGGGTACTCACCGTCGAAGCAGGCCCGGCAGAGGTTGGGCTTGGCGATGGTGGTGGCCTCGATCATGCTGTCGATGGAGATGTAGGCCAACGAGTCGGCGCCGAGCGAGGTGCCGATCTCCTCGACGGTCAGGCCGTTGGCGATCAGTTCGGCGCGGGTGGCGAAGTCGATGCCGAAGAAGCACGGCCACTTGATCGGCGGCGAGGAGATCCGGATGTGCACCTCGGCGGCGCCGGCCTCACGCAGCATGCGGACCAGGGCCCGCTGGGTGTTGCCGCGGACGATCGAGTCGTCCACCACCACCAGGCGCTTGCCCCGGATGACCTCCTTCAGCGGGTTCAGCTTCAACCGTATGCCGAGCTGGCGGATGGTCTGGCTGGGCTGGATGAAGGTGCGGCCGACGTAGGAGTTCTTGACCAGGCCTGCGCCGTAGGGGATGCCGCTGGCCTCCGCGTAGCCGACGGCGGCCGGGGTGCCCGACTCCGGGGTGGGTATCACCAGGTCGGCCTCGACCGGAGCCTCCTTGGCGAGGCGACGGCCCATCTCGACCCGTGACAGGTGCACGTTGCGGCCGGCGATGTCGGTGTCGGGGCGGGCCAGGTAGACGTACTCGAAGACGCAGCCCTTGGGCCGGGCCTCGGCGAACCTGGTGGCCCGCAGGCCGTTGGCGTCCACCGCCACCAGCTCGCCCGGCTCGATCTCCCGGATGAAGGAGGCGCCGACGATGTCCAGGGCGGCGGTCTCGGAGGCGACCACCCAGCCGCGCTCCAGGCGGCCGAGGACCAGCGGGCGGATGCCCTGCGGGTCGCGGGCCGCGTAGAGGGTGTGCTCGTCCATGAACACCAACGAGAAGGCGCCCTTGACCTGGGGCAGCACCCGGGCCGCGGCCTCCTCGAGGGACAGCGGTGCCCCGTCCTGGTCGTACTGGCCGGCGAGCAGCGCGGTGATCAGGTCGGTGTCGTTGGTGGCGGCTGCCTGCGACGGCCGGCCCTGCCGCCGGGGCAGCGCGGCGACCAGTTCGGCGAGCTCGGCGGTGTTCACCAGGTTGCCGTTGTGGCCCAGCGCGATGGAGCCGTTGTCGCTGGCACGGAAGGTGGGCTGGGCGTTCTCCCACACCGAGGCACCGGTGGTGGAGTAACGGGTGTGGCCGATGGCCAGGTGCCCACTCAGTGAGCTCAGCGCGGTCTCGTCGAAGACCTGGGAGACCAGGCCCATGTCCTTGAAGACCAGGATCTGGGAGCCGTTGCTGACTGCTATCCCCGCGGACTCCTGTCCACGGTGTTGCAGTGCGTACAGCCCGAAGTAGGTGAGTTTGGCGACCTCTTCACCGGGGGCCCAGACACCGAAGACGCCGCAGGCGTCCTTGGGGCCCTTCTCACCGGGAAGGAGATCGTGGTTGAGGGATCCGTCACCACGTGGCACGAGTTCGAGTCTAGGACAGGTCCTCGGCGAGGGCCGAACGGGGGAGGTGGCCCCCAGCGCCTTTCCACGGCCGTCGGAGCCGCCGATCCCCCGGCAGAACCGGGAGAACACGGGTCGAACACCACTCGGGTGATAGTTAGGTCACACTCGGGGCGGGCCGGAACGGTGTGGTCCTGGTCACCCGAGAACCGGGAGCAAACCGGACAGGTCGGAGCGCTCGCCGCTGGCCGTGAGAGCCGCGTCGGCCACGGCGTCCGCCCAGGTGAGGCGGCCGGCAGCGAGGCGGATCCAGGTGAGCGGGTCGGTTTCCACCACGTTGGGCGGGGTGCCCCGGGTGTGTCGGGGACCGGCCACGCACTGCACCACGGCGAACGGGGGGACCCGCAGCTCCACCGAGCCCCCTGGCGCCTCGGCGGCCAGAGCGTCGGCGAGCAGCCGCACCACGGTGGCCAGGGCGTGCCGGTCCAGGGGGACGTCCGCACCGGTGGCGGCGGCCAGGTCGTCGGCGTGCACCACCATCTCCACCAGCCGGGTCACCGCGAAGTCCAGGGCGGTCATGGTGCCCAGTCGGATGCGGACCGCGCGGTCGGGCAGCGGGGCGGACACGGCGTCCTGGAGTGCGTTCACCGCCGAGTCAAGGCGGACCACCGGGTCCGGGCACCCGGCGACCGCGGCCCGGGTGTCGGCGTCTAGGCGCTCGGCGACCGACGCGGTGGACACCGCCCACCGCGACAGGGTCAGCTCGGCCGCGGCCCCTTCGGGCGCCGGCTCGGCCAGTACCCGCGGCAGCGCCTCGAGCTGCAGGGCCAGGTGCACCACGAGGTCCCCCACGGTCCACCCGTCGAGCCGGGTGGGGCGGGCCAGGTCCGCGGGGTCGAGCGACCCGACGGCGCCGCGCAGGCTCCACGCCTGCGCAACCAGCGCGTTGCGAATCCGGTCCGGGTTGTGGGTGCGGACGCGAGGCGGCATGCGGGCGACCCTATACCGGGTGCCCGGCCCACTCCGGGGCCGGGCACCGGGTCAGCCGAGCAGCGCGGGGATGGTGCTCTCGCTGGCCTCGCGGAGCTCCCCGAGGCCGATGCTGAACTGCCCCTGAACGTCCAGGCTGTCCCCGTCCACCACGCCGATCCGGGTGGCCGGCAGCCCCCTGGCGCGGCACATGTCGGTGAACCGCAGCTCCTCGCTGCGGGGCACCGCCACCACCGCGCGTCCGGTGGACTCGCTGAACAGGGCGACGAACGGGTCCGTCCCCTCCGGCAGCACGATCCTGGCTCCCAGGCCCCCGCGCAGACAGCTCTCCACCAGGGCCTGAACCAGGCCGCCGTCCGAGAGGTCGTGGGCGGCGTCGAGCATGCCGTCCCTCGACCCGGCCACCAGCACCTCGGCCAGCAGCCGCTCACGGTCCAGGTCCACGGCCGGCGGCAGACCACCGAGGTGGCCGTGGGCGACCTCGGACCACGCCGAGCCGCCGAGCTCCTCACGGGTGTCACCGAGCAGGAAGAGCAGGTCGCCCTCCCCGGTGAAGCCCATCGGGGTGCGCCGGGTGACGTCGTCGATCACCCCGAGGACCCCCACCACCGGAGTGGGGTGGATGGCCACCTCGCCGGTCTGGTTGTAGAACGAGACGTTGCCGCCGGTCACCGGGGTGCCCAGGGCCAGGCAGGCGTCGGCCAGGCCCCGGCACGCCTCGGCGAACTGCCACATGGCGGCCGGGTCCTCGGGCGATCCGAAGTTCAGGCAGTTGGTCACGGCCAGCGGGGTGGCGCCGGAGGCGGCGACGTTCCGGTAGGCCTCGGCGAGCGCGAGCTGAGCGCCGGTGTACGGGTCGAGCTTGGCGTACCGGCCGTTGCCGTCCGTGGCCAGGGCCACCCCGAGGTTGGTCTCCTCGTCGACGCGGATCATCCCGGAGTCCTCGGGCTGGGCCAGCACCGTGTTGCCCAGGACGTAGCGGTCGTACTGGGAGGTGATCCAGGACTTCGAGGCCTGGTTCGGCGACGCGACCAGGCTCAGCACCGCCTCTCGCAGCTCCTCCGGGGTGCCGGGGCGGGACAGCTTCGCCGGGTCGTCCGCCTGGAGCGCGTCCTGCCACACCGGCCGGGCGTAGGGCCGCTGGTAGACCGGCCCCTCGTGGGCGACGGTGCGCGGCGGCACGTCCACGATCTGCTCACCGCGCCAGTGGATCTCCAGCCGGTCGCCGTCGGTCACCTCACCGATGACGGTCGCCAGGACGTCCCACTTCTCGCAGATCTCCAGGAAACGCTCGACCTTGTCCGGCTCCACCACCGCGCACATGCGCTCCTGCGACTCGCTCATCAGGATCTCCTCCGGGGAGAGCGTCGCGTCGCGCAGCGGGACGGAGTCCAGCTCGACCCGCATGCCGCCGCTCCCCGCGGAGGCCAGTTCGCTGGTGGCGCAGGACAGGCCGGCGCCGCCGAGGTCCTGGATGCCGACGACCAGCTTCTCCCGGAAGACCTCCAGGGTGCACTCGATGAGCAGCTTCTCCTGGAACGGGTCGCCGACCTGCACCGCGGGGCGCTTCGCCGGTCGGGTGCCGGCCGCGCTGGGGTCCGCGAAGGTCTCCGAGGCGAGCACCGAGACCCCACCGATGCCGTCCCCGCCGGTCCTCGCGCCGTACAGGATGACCTTGTTGCCGACGCCGGAAGCCTTGGCCAGATGGATGTCCTCGTGCCGCATCACGCCCACGCACAGGGCGTTGACCAGCGGGTTCCCCTGGTAGCAGGGGTCGAAGACGACCTCGCCCCCGATGTTCGGGAGGCCGAGGCAGTTGCCGTAGCCCCCGACACCGGCGACCACTCCTGGCAGTACCCGCCGGGTGTCCGGGTGGTCGGCGGCGCCGAACCGGAGCGGGTCCATCACCGCCACCGGCCGGGCTCCCATCGCCAGGATGTCCCGGACGATCCCGCCGACCCCGGTGGCCGCGCCCTGGTAGGGCTCAACGTAGGAGGGGTGGTTGTGCGACTCCACCTTGAACGTGACCGCGTAGCCCTGGCCGACGTCCACCACGCCCGCGTTCTCGCCGATCCCGACCAGCAGGGCGTCGCTCGGCGGTGCCTTCTCGCCGAACTGCCGAAGGTGGACCTTGCTGGACTTGTAGGAGCAGTGCTCGGACCACATCACCGAGTACATGGCCAGCTCGGCACCGGTGGGCCGGCGGCCCAGGATCTCCCGGATGCGGTCGTACTCGTCCCGCTTCAGCCCCAGCTCGGCCCAGGGCTGGGCCAGGCCGGGGGTGTCCACGGCACGCTTGACGGTATCGATGGTCGTGCTCACTCGCTCACTCGCCGTTCCTGCATCGGTGGTCATGCGTTCACCAGCCGCTTCAGGACCGAGGTGAAGAAGCCGAGGCCGTCGAGGCCGGGGCCGGTCAGCGACTCCACGGCGTGCTCGGGGTGCGGCATGAGGCCCACCACGTTCCCGGCCTCGTTGGTGACGCCGGCGATGTCCCGCCGGGAACCGTTGGGGTTGAGCTCCAGGTAACGGGCGACCACCCGGCCCTCGGCCTCCAGCATGTCCAGGGTGCGCTCGTCGGCTACGTAACCGCCCTCACCGTTCTTCAACGGGATGACGATCTCCTGGTCGGGTCGGTAGGAGCTGGTCCAGGCGGTGGTGGCGTTCTCGATCCGCAGGCGCTGGTCCCGGCAGACGAAGTGCAGGTGGTCGTTGCGGGTCAGCGCCCCAGGCAGCAGGTGGGACTCGCATAGCACCTGAAACCCGTTGCAGATCCCGAGCACCGGCAGCCCGTCCCGGGCTCCGGCGATCACTGTCTCCATGACCGGGGAGAAACGAGCGATGGCACCGGCGCGCAGGTAGTCCCCGTAGGAGAAGCCGCCGGGCAGGACCACGGCGTCCACCTGACGCAGGTCCTTGTCGCGGTGCCAGAGGGCCACCGGCTCCGCGCCGGCGAGCTGGACCGCGCGCCGCGCGTCCCGGTCGTCGAGTGAGCCGGGAAAGGTGACCACACCGATCCGAGCGGTCACGACTGGACCCTGACGTCGAAGTCCTCGATGACGGTGTTGGCGAGGAACGTCTCGGCCATCTCGCGGATGCGGGCGAGGGCAGCGGCGTCAACCGGCCCCTCCACCTCGAGCTCGAAACGCTTCCCCTGACGGACGTCGGTGATTCCGGAGAAGCCCAGGCGCGGTAGTGCTCGCTGCACCGCCTGGCCCTGGGGATCGAGAATCTCCGGCTTGAGCATGACGTCGACGACGACGCGTGCCACTGGCACTCCCGGTGGTGTGGTGCGTAAAGGAGGTCCTCCCAGGGTAGCGGGCCTCCTCGGCGAACCCTCCGGCGCTGTCCCGGGTGCTGATCAGCGCCGCCCGCGACGGGCTCCCGGTGGATGTCGGTGACCGGGACGGTTCCGCTTCTGATCGCGATCGTGATCTTGCACTATGTGACGTTCTTGATCACACATTTGATCACGGTTGGGCATCACCGGGGCACCACCGGGTGCCAGCTCTGTAGAAAATCAGCGAGGAAAAGTATCTTTATGCATGGGGCGCCAGTCCGGCGAAATGCGAACGGCACATCTTCGCCCGGACAAAAGAAAGCCTAGGAGCCCCGACCAGCCGACCAAGCCGAAGGCCGCACCTCACGGTGAGTGCCGATGTAGTTTCGGGTTGTTTCGGCATTGACTTGGCAGAAAAGGACCTGGATCTATGGTGCAGCGCGTGGTGGTCAGCCTCTTCGACGACATCGACGGCGGCGAAGCGGCCGAGACCGTCTCCTTCGGCCTCGACGGGAAGACCTACGAGATCGACCTGTCGGCGGCGAACGCGGACAAGCTGCGCGACGCACTCGCCCCCTTTGTCGATGCGGGACGGCGACGCAGCAGGTCAGGCAAGACCTACCGCACCACCTCGGTGGCGCCCGACCCGGCCGCGGTGCGCGCCTGGGCCCGGTCCCACGGGATGGAGGTGCCCCCGCGGGGCCGCATCCCCAAGAAGGTGTACGAGGCGTTCGCCAAGGCGGGCTGAGCCGCGCGGCCAGGTGCGGCCCCAACCAGCGCGTTCGGGGCCGGACTTGGCTGTCGGAGGCCGATTGGACAGCTCCCCCCGGTGATCCGCTATGGTTCTCATACGCGCCGGGGAAACGGGCAGAAGCCCGGAAGAACCGGAGTCCCGCGGGTGTAGCTCAGTAGTAGAGCGCCCCCTTTCCAAGGGGGAGGCGCAGTGTGCGATCCCTGTCACCCGCTCTGATTGCTCCATCGGAACAGACCGGCCCCTGGACGACCTCCCGACATCGGGTACAGTGGTCCGTGTGCCGGACTGCTCGAAAGAGCAGTCGAGCATGGCGCTACGCTGGTTACCTCCAGTGTTCGTGCGGACGTGGCTCAGTTGGTAGAGCATCACCTTGCCAAGGTGAGGGTCGCGGGTTCGAATCCCGTCGTCCGCTCCAATGTGAGAGCAACAAGAAAAGGCCCTGTCGATGACAGGGCCTTTGTCGTGCCGCCATCTTGTCGTGCCGCCGTCTTGTCGTGCCGTTGTGGTGCGGTCGTCTTGTCGTCCAGTCAGTGCCGTGCTGTCCGTACCCGTGCGCCCCCGCCGTGGCGGGCTGGCCGTGTGCCCGCCCGCCACTCGGTCACCAGGTGCCGCGCGCCCCGTGGTTCCGTCCGCGCCCCGCGTTGACCGCCCCGTTCCGACCGGACCGGCCCCGGTGTGTGGCGCCGTCCGCCCGGAGGGCGGGGGCACCAGCCAGGGCTAGCTCCAGGAGCTCCCGGTCAGCCGCTCGTAGGCCTCGACATAGCTGGCCCGGGTGTGTTCCACGACGTGGTCGGGCAGGGCGGGCGGCGGCTGCTCGGAGGCCCGGTCCCAGCCGGACTCGGGCGACGTCAGCCAGTCGCGGACGTACTGCTTGTCGAACGAGGGCTGCTGCCGGCCCGGCTCCCACTGGTCCAGCGCCCAGAAGCGGGAGGAGTCCGGGGTCAGCACCTCGTCGGCGAGCACCAGCTCCTGGGACTGCGAGTCCAGGCCGAACTCGAACTTGGTGTCCGCCAGGATGATGCCCCGGTCCCGGGCCATGTCCCTGCCGCGGCCGTACACCGCGAGGGTGCACTGCCGCAGTTGCGCGGCCCTCTCCGCGCCGACCCGACGGGCGACCTCCTCGTAGGAGACGTTCTCGTCGTGCTCGCCCACCTCGGCCTTGGTCGCCGGAGTGAAGATCGGCGCGGGCAGCTCGGAACCGTTGACCAGGCCCTCGGGCAGGGCCAACCCGCACACCGTGCGGTGCTCCTGGTACTCGACGAGCCCGGAGCCGGTGAGGTAGCCGCGGGCCACGCACTCGACGGGAAGCATCTGCAGCGCCCGGCAGACCATGGTGCGGCCGGCCCACTCGGCGGGCGCGCCCTGAGGTGGCTCGGCGGCCAGGACGTGGTTGGGGACCAGGTCGGCGAGCTGGTCGAACCACCACAGGGAGAGCTGGGTGAGGATCCGCCCCTTGTCGGGGATCTCCGTGGGGAGCACCCAGTCGTACGCGGAGATGCGGTCGGTCGCCACCATCACCAGGTCGCCGGCCTCGTTCTGGTAGAGATCGCGCACTTTGCCGGTGTGCAGGTGCACCAGGCCGGGAACCTGCACAGGTTCGGGCTTCTCGACAAATCCGGACATCAGTCCTCCCCGCTCGTCTCGGCCGCTATTGATTCTCCACTACCTTCCGAGAATGGGCCGCCCCGGGGCGGGGCGGCGCGGTTCTTCGGCCGAAAGGTTTCCCAGGTGACCGGCGTCAGCGCCCCCCGGTCCGGCTCCCCGCGCGGGTCCCTGGCGGGGCCCCTGACCGGGGGCGGACCGGCGAGGGAGGACGGCAGCCGGGGGGGGTGGAGCCGCCGGACGGCTCAGGGGGTGACGATGACCGGCGTCCCGATGGCTGCGAAATCCCACAGTTTCGCACTGTCACTGCGGCGCATCCGCACCCCGCCGGTCTTCTTTCCCGGCACCGGTTTGGGGGAAGATCCGTCCAATGCGGCGGAAAACGCGATCCAGGTGTTCTCCACCGTACTGAAATAGATCACGTGTTCCACCTGGAGGTTATCGGAGCCGGTGGTGTTGGGCAGCAGATACGTCACCCGGTGCAGACCGATCGGAGGATCGAGGGTGCCGGGCCACACCGCGAACGTGCTGAGCGGCTTGCCCCTGGCGTTCACGATCCACACCCGGTCCAGTTTCAGGGAATAGACTATTCGCTTGCCGGTGCCCGAATGCGGGGGTAGCGAAGGGGCCTTGGGCGCGCGGGGCTTGCCCGGCGCGGTGGACGAGCTGTCCGACGACGGCTTGTGCCCCGCCGTGTGGTCACCCGACGTGGCGCCGTTCGCCTGGATCGCCAGAGCGGAGACTGCGGCCAGGGCGGAGACGACGAGACCTGTCACGACGACCCTGGAGGAAACCTGACGGGCCATGGGGCGGCGTTCTCCTCGCTAGTCACTACCGGGCTGGTCACTACCGGCGGGCCCCGGCGCTCCGCGCGGGGGTCACCGACCTGCCCGGGTGGGTACGAATCCGGTGGGTCCTTCAGTTCCGACGCGTCCCGGGCTCCGGGGGTTCCTCGGCCCTGGACGGTCAATGGCTGGTCCTGCATGCAGCGTAGCGCTCAGTCTCCCTTGCAGATCCGATCCAGCAGGTTGGCTGTGGCCCGCTGCACCGTGGACTCGGCCCGTCCCGACCGGTCGAGCGCCGGCGACCAGGCGGACGTCCCCGAGGCGAACACCAGCGCGCCGCTGGGCGCCCGGTACAGCGAGGTCTCCTGGTGGCGGCGCGCACCCCGGGCGTCCCGGTACGGCGAGTGGGTCAACAAGATCCGCTCCCGGTACTCGGGCAGGCTGGTGCGCGGGAAGTAGCGGTCGGCGCAGCCGGCGACCAGCCCGGGCAGCAGGTCGCCCTCCTCGGCCCCGGTGGCCTCCCACAGCCAGTGGCCGGCGTTCCGCACCACCAGCGGCGCCGGCTCGGGAACCGGGCCGGCGTGCTGGATGCCGAGCAGCGCCTGCTCCGGGTCACCGGCCTCGCGACCCGAGCCGCCGCGGTGCCGCCGGCGCCCGCGGCAGGTCAGCAGGCGGTGCGGCTCACCGGACGGGGACGGGTCGAGGTCGGCGTGCCCGGCCAGGGAGCCGGCGGACAGGAAGACCAGCGAGGTGCCCTGGTCCCGGGCCTCCCGCACCGCCGCCCGCATGGGCGCGGTCCAGTACTCGTCGTGGCCGGGGAAGACCAGGCCGCGGTAGTGGGACGCGGCGACACGGCCCGCGTGCAGGTCCCTGGCCTCGGCGTAGGCGAGGTCGTAGCCGTAGCGCTCGGCCCACCGGATGAACCCGTGGGCGTGCCCCGCGAACGGGGGGACGCCCGTCCCGGCGTAGGGCCGGTCGAACGAGACGGTCATCGGGGCGTCCCGGACGCCGGGGGGGAGCTCCTGCTCGGGGTAGGAGTTGTAGGCCTGCCAGGTGATGTCGGGCAGCACCACCAGCAGGTCCGCCACCGGTGGCGACGTGGCCGCGGTGGGCTCCTCCGGGCCCGGCTCGCCCGCCGGGGGCAGGGAGCGCACGGTGAACGGGACGTGACCGCGGGCGCCGTCCACGGTGGTGAGCTGGGCGACGTAGGCGCCGCACCGCCAGGACGGGGGAACGGGCAGTCTCCAGGACCGCCACCAGTGGTGACAGGACACGGTGCGCCCGGCCACCAGCGGCTCCGGTTGCACCATGCCGGGCAGCGTGGGGCTGGCAGTGAGCCGGTGGGCGCCGGCCCCGCCATAGTGGCCCACCCGGTACACGTCCACCCGGAACTCGCGCGGTGGGTCCACGGTGATCCGGAAGTCCACCGCCTCCCCCGGGGCCACCGCACCGTCCGACGCGAAGCCCTCGATCCGTCCCCCGGCCCCCGCCTGCGCCGTCCAGGGGTCCGTCCGTCGCCCCGGAGTCTGCCCGTCACCCACGAACCCGCCCCTTCCGGCTCGCCGATCCACCGGCCCGTTGCCGGTCACGTCCACGTCCACGTCGAGCCACAGCACATCACAATACGCAGCACGCGAGTAACTGAGCGTGTTAGCTCACAGGGGTGGGAACGGACGAGCCGGCGCACGCGCGGCTCAGCCGAGGTGCACCGGCTTCTCCAGGCGCACGCCGGCGTTGGCCAGCCAGGTGCGCAGCGGGGCCGGGTCGCCGCCCTCGACCAACCGGATCACCGGCGAGGCGAAGTCGGCCCTGCGCGCTCCGCCGACGAGCAGCGCCGGCCCGTCCAGCCAGTCGAGGCCCGGCCGGGCCCCGGCGGTGTCCACCGCGGCGCAGCAGACCATGGCGGTCACGTGCTCGATCAGCAGGTCCCGCGCGGTGCGGGCCGGCTGGAGCTGGTAGACGGGCAGGTACACCCCCTGGCCGTCGCCGGGGGTCGGGGCGAGCTGAGCCTGGGGGGCGTCGGGGCCGTGGTCGCAGTCCTCGCGGGACAGGGCGGCCACCAGCCGAGCCGCCAGCGGCTCCCCACCGCCCTGGGCGAGACGGTCGAGGACCCGGGCGACCGTGGCCCCGGCGTCGTCCCGTGGGGCCGGGCCCAGTTCGTCAAGGACCCGGTGCAGCCGGGCGGCGCCGCCCCGCCAGATCCGGTCCACCACCTGCTGGGGGTACTCGTCCCAGCCCACGGGCGACCAGTGCGGCCCGGGGCTCGGCGGGCCGCCGTGGAAGAGCCTGGCCGCGAGCAGGGACACCTCCTGGTCGACCGTCCCGGGGTCTTCCAGCAGGTCGCAGGCGGGGCGCTCACCGAGCCGGCTCTCGTACCCCTCCGCGAGCCGGTCCCGCCTGGACAGCTCGGTGAGGGCGGCGACCACTCCAGCGTTGAGCCTGGACGGCCAGCGCCCGCTGCGCCAGGCGGGCAGCGCCACCCGGGTGAGCAGCCGGTCCCAGCCGGCGTAGGCGAGGCCGACCTGTTCCTGGGCGACGATCCGCAGCCCGTAGTCCACCTGTTGGGCCCGCTCCGACGCCCATGAGGCGACCGCCCGTTCCATCTCCGACGCACGGTCCCGACAGGACCGCAGCAGCACCCTGGCGACGGCGCCGAGCAGGGCGAACGCGGGACGCCGCAACGGCGCGGCCCAGACCGCGCCGGGTACCGCCCCGGGCGGTGGGGACGCGCTGATGGCGACGGCGGCGTCCAGGCCGCGGACGAACCTCCGGGCCGCGGCGACGTCCGGGTCCGCGGACGGGCCGGTGCCGGCGACCACCGGGGCCAGCAGCGCCCGCAGCTCGGCCACCCGCATCCACCACAGGAAGGGCGAGCCGATCACCAGGACCAGGGTCGCCGGCTCCGCGCCGCGGTGCGGCGGCCGCCCTGGCGGGCGCCGGCGGTCCGGGCGGACCTCCAGCCAGCTGTCGCAGTCCGGGGTGAGCGCGACCACCGAGGGAGCCGGGACGTCGAGGCGCTCCGCCAGCTCACGGACCATGCGGTAGAGCTCCGGGGCGGCCCGCTCGTCCACCGGCACGGTGGGACTCTGCGCGGGGCGCGCCCGCACCAGGACCGCGGCCACGCTGCCGGCGAGCACCAGGACCACCAGTGCGGAACCGACCACGGCCCAGCGGAACGCCGTCCAGCCGCCCTGGTCGGAGCCGCCGATCCACCCGGTGGCGCCGCCGACCAGCAGCACCACCGCGAACGCGGCCGGCAGCAGGGCGATCCCCAGTGCCGTGCCGCGGATGCGCAGCACGGCCAGAGCGTGAGCGCGTGCCACCTGCACACCGGCCATGACCCTGGTCACCCCCAACGGACGATGGAGCGGGCCCGGCGGGTGCGCGGTGTCACGCGTCGCACCCGGCCGGCGAAGAGCACGTCCGCGAGCCCTCGGGCGCGCCGTCGTGCACCGTGCGTTCGCCGTTCCATTGCTACGCGACACCGACCGCGCCGTCCACTCCACCGTGCCTCCGGGCACTGACAGTGCGTGGTGGCTCGGTGGCGGTCAGGACGCCCGCGAGATCGTTCCCGGTCCGATAACCACGTCTGGTACGCGGTTTCGGGCACCATAGTTGCGACCCCGTGACGGCGTCACCCCGTTGCCCAGCGCTTCACCCGATGGGGTTGTTCGGCGCGGCAGTTGCTGGCGCTCCCGTTCCCGTGGGGTCACACCGGCGTCGCGGCCTCCAGCGTGGCGGCGGCGGCGATGTCGGTGCGGTGGTGCGAGCCGTCAAGCCGAATCCGGGACAGCGCCCGGTAGGCGCGCTCCCTCGCCTGGGCGACGTCCTTCCCGGTGGCGGTGACGGACAGGACCCGCCCGCCCGCGCTGACCACCCGGCCCGTCTCGTCCCTGCGGGTGCCCGCGTGCAGCACGTAGGCGTGCTCGTCCAGCTCCGCGACCTCCTCGAGCCCGTCGATGGGATCGCCCGTGCGCGGGCTCGCCGGGTAGTTCTTCGCCGCGAGCACCACGGTCACCGCGGCGTCCTGGCTCCAGCGCAGCTCCGGGTACTCGTCCAGGCGTCCGGTGGCCGCGTGGTGCAGCAGGCCCGCCAGCGAGGAGCGCAGCCTGGCCAGCACGACCTGGGTCTCCGGGTCGCCGAAGCGGGCGTTGAACTCGATCACCCGGACCCCGCGGGAGGTGAGGGCGAGGCCGGCGTACAGCACCCCGGCGAACGGGGTGCCGCGGCGCCGCATCTCGTCCACGGTCGGCTGGAGCACCGTGTGGAGCACCTCGTCCACCAGCTTGGGGTCGGCCCAGGGCAACGGGGAGTAGGCGCCCATGCCTCCGGTGTTCGGCCCGGCGTCGCCGTCCGCGGCGCGCTTGAAGTCCTGCGCCGGCCGCAGCGGCAGCACGGTGGTGCCGTCGGTGATGGCGAACAGCGAGACCTCGGGGCCGTCGAGGTACTCCTCGATGACCACCCGGTCGCAGGCGGCGGCGTGTGCCCTGGCCACCGCGACGTCCTCGGTGACCACCACGCCCTTGCCCGCGGCGAGGCCGTCGTCCTTGACCACGTACGGCGGGCCGAAGGCGTCGAGCGCGTGGTCCACCTCCTCGGCGGTGACGCACACGTGGGCACGCGCGGTCGGCACCCCCGCGGCGGCCATCACGTCCTTGGCGAACGCCTTGGAGCCCTCGATCCTGGCCGCCTCCCGGCTCGGGCCGAAGCAGGCGATGCCGCGCTCCCGCACCGCGTCGGCGACCCCCGCCACCAGCGGGGCCTCCGGGCCGACCACGACCAGGTCGGCCCCGAGCCGCTCGGCCAGCGCGGCCACCGCGGCACCGTCCATCGCGTCCACCGGGTGCACGGTGGCCGTCTCGGCGATGCCGGCGTTCCCGGGGGCGCAGTGCACGGCGGTGACGCTCGGATCGAGGGACAGGGAGCGGCACAGGGCGTGTTCGCGGGCGCCGCCACCGATGACTAGGACGTTCACGCCGCCCAGCGTAGTGCCTCGCCCGGTAAGGTCACGGATCGCTCGTTCAGGTGACAGTACCTGGGGCTCCGCACCGAAATGAGGGGGTGTGTCGGGGGGAGGTTGGGAAAACAGTTCATCCTGCTCAGCCGTTCGGCGGTAAGAAGGTGACTTTGCAACCCCACCGCAGCGGGAGCAGCCCCACCGACGGGAGTCGATCGGTCTCCCGGGGAAACTGGCCGAGTCACAGGGAGTGCAGGGTGAGCCAGCCGGAGATGCAGCCCGAGGAGGCTCCTCGACCCACGGGTCCACGCCGGGACGAACCGGCCCCCGGGACACCGCGGGACCGACGGGGCTGGCGGGACCGACGGGACTCGTGGGCCCGGAGGTTCCGCAGGGACCGTGCCCCGGGCAACCAGGACCACGGGACCCAGGACCACGGGAACAGGGGTGCCGGGGACCCGGGACGGGCCGAACGGGGCGGCCAGGACCGGCGGCGGAACCCCGGCGACCTGCTGCCGGGGCCGTTCCCCCCGGGCGACTGGCAGGAGCCGGCGCAGCGGCTGGACGGCCTCTACCGCTGGGCGGAGGACCGGGCGCTGAGCACCGCGCGGTGGTACCTGCGGGACCGGGTGTGGAAACGGCGGACGGCCCGGCTGCTGCGGCTGGCCGCGGTGGTGTTCGCGGTGGTGGGCGCCGCGGTGCCGCTGCTGTCCCTGGCGGCCGACCTCGACGGGTACGGGGCGTGGGGCTACGTCGCCCTGCTGGCCGCGGCCGCGTCGGTCGGCGCCGACCGCTACTTCGGGCTGACCTCGGGGTGGATGCGGGACGTGCACACCGCGCAGGCGGTGCAGCGCCGGCTCGAGGCGTTCCAGTTCGAGTGGGCGTCGGAGAGCGTGCGCGAGGTGCTCGGGCCCACCGAGGGCACGGCCAGCGAGGCCGCCGAGCGGTGCCTCGGGGTGCTCCGGCGGTTCTGTGAGGACCTCTCCGAGCTGGTCCGGGCGGAGACGTCGGACTGGATACTGGAGTTCCGTTCCTCGCTGGTGCAGGTGCAGACCCATGCCCCGAGCACGGTGGAGCCCCGCCCGCAGTTCGGCTACGCCACGGCACGCACCCAGCTACCCCCGGTCAACCACCGCCCGAGCATGCCCCGCCAGCGCCCTCCGGAGCCGCCGCGCTGACGGCCACCCGCGCCCCGGCCCGATCACCGGGGCCGGGGCACCAGGACCGGCGGTCCGACCGCCGTCAGGAAAAGACGATCATCGAGCCCTGGCTGAGGCTCCGCGTCGCCGCGGCGTGCAACCCCAGCCACACGTGCCGTTCCCTGGCGAACGGGCCGTCGTCGTGCACCGGCGCGGCCGGCTCGTCCAGGGCGGTGGGAGCCGGAGCCGGCGGGGCCACCGGCGGATGCTGCGGGTCGATGCCGATGGCCGGCGCGACCACCTCCAGCTCCCGGAGCAGCCCGTGCGAGGAACCCAACGGTCCCCCCGAGGCCAGCAGGTCGTCGTCGGCGAGCGGCACCGGGAAGTCCACCGGGACGTAGGCGCCCGCGTGGTCGTAGTGCCACACCAGGTGGGAGCCGGCCGCGGACTGCTCGAACATCTCCAGGAGCTGGGTGTAGTCCCCGCCGAGCGCGTCCACCGGGGTCACGTCGAGACCGGCGAGCCTGAGCAGGTAGGCGCGGCGCAGGAAGTGCAGGGCGTCGTAGTCGAACCCGGCCACCGGGGCCACGTCCCCGGAGAGGCCCGGCATGTAGCTGTACACCGGCACCGGCGGCAGTCCGGCACCGGCCAGCGCCCGGTTGTAGGCGGCGAGGTCGTCGTGGAACGGGTTGTCGGGGCTGTGGCAGAGGACGTCAACCAGCGGGACGAGCCAGAGGTCACAGGCCACGTGCGCTCCTGATGCGGACGGCGGTTGCGGGAGGGGCGGTCGGGCCAGCGTACTGGCCGCGCGGCGCCGACGTCCCGGCCACCGCGCCGGGTCACCCCCGTGCGTGGTCACCCCCGTGCGTGGTCCGGCCCACGGCGGACCTCACTCGCCGGACAGCCGGCGCATCAGCTCCAGCGACCCCGAGTGGTACTCACCGACGATCCGCCGGGCTGACGGCAGGTCACCGGAGTCGATGGCGTCCACCAGCGGGAGGTGCTGGTCCCAGCACAGCCCGGCGGGGTCCGGCTGCCCGCGCAGCAGCGGCACGGTGAACATCCAGCCCTGGACGCGCAGCCGGTCCAGGAAGTCGTTGATCGGCGGGTTCCGGATCAACGTGCCGAGCTCTCGCCAGAAGCGCAGGTCGCACCCGATGAGCACATCGAGCTCGCCGGCCGACGCCGCCCGGGTCGCGGCCTCGGCGCGGCGGCGCACCGAGGAGAGCACCGGCGGGGGCACCCCCTCTTCCCTGCCGTCCCGCGCCCTGCGGAACACGCCCTGCACCACCAGGGCGCGGGCGGCGACCATCTCCTCGTACTCGGCGAGGGTGAACCTGCGGACCTGGAACCCCCGGTGGTGCTCCACCTCGAGCAGGCCCTGCGCCGCGAGGTCCACCAGCGCCTCCCTGACCGGCGTCGCCGACACCTCGTACAGCTCGGCGATCTCCTTCACGGTGAACCGCCCGCCCGCGGGCAGCCGACCGGTCAGCATCTCCTCGCGCAGCGCGTCGGCGACCTGCTGGCGCAGGCTGCTGCGCTGGACCGGCACGGTACGCATCACAGGAACGAGTTGATCTCAATCGTCTCGGTACGGCCCGGGCCGACCCCGATGGCCGAGATCGGCGCCCCGGACATCTCCTCCAGCGCCCGCACGTACGCCTGGGCGTTCTTCGGCAGGTCGGAGAACGACTTGGCGCCGGTGATGTCCTCGTTCCACCCGGGCAGCGTCTCGTAGATCGGCTTGGCGTGGTGGAAGTCGCTCTGGTTGTGGGGGAGTTCCTCCACCCGCTGGCCGTCGACGTCGTACGCCACGCAGACCGGGATCTGCTCCCAACCGGTGAGGACGTCCAGCTTGGTGAGGAAGAAGTCGGTGAGGCCGTTGACCCGGGTCGCGTAGCGGGCGATCACCGCGTCGAACCAGCCGCACCTTCGGTCCCGTCCGGTGGTCACTCCGCGTTCGCCGCCGATGGTCCGCAGCGCGTCGCCGTCCGCGTCCAGGAGTTCGGTGGGGAAGGGCCCCGCGCCGACCCGCGTCGTGTATGCCTTGAGGATGCCGATCACCCGGCTGATCTTGGTCGGGCCGATCCCGGACCCGGTGCACGCGCCACCCGCGGTCGGGTTGGACGAGGTGACGAAGGGGTAGGTGCCGTGGTCCACGTCGAGCAGCGTGCCCTGCCCACCCTCGAGGAGCACCACCTTGCCCTGGTCGAGCGCGTCGTTCAGGATCAGTGTGGTGTCCGCCACGTACTCCCGGATGCGGTCGGCGTACCCCAGGTACTCCCCGACCACCTCGTCCACGCCGATCGCGCGACGGTTGAACAGCTTGACCAGGATCTGGTTCTTGTCATGCAGGGCGGCCTCGACCTTCTGCCGGAGGATCGACTCGTCGAAGAGGTCCTGCACGCGGATGCCCACCCGGTTGATCTTGTCCGCGTAGGACGGTCCGATACCGCGCCCCGTGGTGCCGATGCGGCGCTTGCCGAGGAAGCGTTCGGTGACCTTGTCCAGGGTCTGGTGGTAGGGGGTGATCAGGTGGGCGTTGCCGGAGATGAGCAGCCGCGAGGTGTCCACCCCGCGCTCCTGGAGCCCCCGCAGCTCGGTGAGGAGCACGGCCGGGTCCACCACCACGCCGTTGCCGATGACCGGGACGCAGTTGGGGCTGAGGATTCCGGAGGGGAGCAGGTGCAGGGCGTACTTCTGGTCGCCGACCACCACCGTGTGTCCGGCGTTGTTGCCGCCCTGGTAGCGCACCACGTAGTCGACGGAACCACCGAGCAGGTCGGTGGCCTTTCCCTTGCCCTCGTCACCCCACTGAGCACCGAGCAGCACAAGTGCGGGCACAGGCGTACACCCCTTCCGGGCGGGGCATGTCCAACGGCAGAGAGCCGTCGAACCCGGCCCCGGATAGACGAAGCCCCTGGCGCAACAGCGCAAGGGGCTCTTGCACCGAGAGATTACCTGAGGAAGGACCGACGTGTCGGCTCAGCCACCGTCCGGGAATGCCCTGCTGCTGGTCATCGACCCTGCCGCCCGCCTGACCGACGGCGAATCCGTCCGCGTCGCCAGGGACGTGCTGTCCGCCGGGGCCCAGGTGAAGATGGTGATCCCGAAGTCGCCCGAGGAACTCAACCGGGCGCTGGAGCACCGGGGCAGGCGGCAGCCGGTGGTGGTCGGCGACGACCGGGCGCTGCACCGGGTGGTGCAGATGCTGCACCAGCGGCGGGAACTGCCCGACGCCGCGGTGGCGCACGTCCCGGTGGGGGTGCCCGCCGCGCTGCCGGTGGCCAGGGCCCTGGGGCTGCCGACGGCCGCGGCGCCGGCAGCCCGGGCGGTGCTCGCGGGCGCGGAACGCCGGCTCGACCTGCTGGTGGACGACCGCGGCGGGGTGGTGCTCGGTGGCGTGGAGATCCACAGCGGGGCGGGGCGGGGTGCCACGGCCGAGGGCGGGAACTCCGCGACGGGCACGGCGCGGTGGGCCTCGGTGGGACGCGGCGCCCGGTCGTTCGTCCGTAGCCTGCGGGTGACGCTGCACGGCGGGCACCTGCCCCGGCTGCGGGTGGAGGCCGACGGCATCCTGCTGGCCGACCTGGACCGGCCGGTCCAGCTCATCTCCGTCTCCAACGCCTGCCCGCCCCAGGTGGGGAACGAGGCCGCGCCGCCGGCCGACGGCGGGTCCGGCGATCCCGACGACGGGCTGGTCGAGGTCGTGGTGCGGCAGCCGTCGGCGCAGGCCCCGGTGCGGATGTGCGCACGGGCGGTGACGATCACCGGGCGCGGCTTCAGTTACGCCGCCGACGCCGTGCTCACCGGGCCCGTCCGCACCCGCACCTGGACGGTCCACCCCCGCGCCTGGCGGCTGACCGTGCCCGCTCCGGCCCGGGCGCCGGAATCCGCTGACGGTTGAGGTCGGTTGGTGTCGGCCGGGTCGGTCCGGGTTGGTTGGGTCGGTTGGGTCGGTCCGGGTTGGTTGGGTCGGTCCGGGTCGGTCCGGGTCGGTTGGGTCGGTCCGGGTCGGTTGGGGTCCTCCGCGGCACGGCGGGTACAGAAGGGACGACGGATGCACAGCGCGATCGCGGACGCGGCACGGCTGGCCGAGGCCCGGATCGCCACGCACCAACGACTCGTCTCCGCCCGGCCGTTGCTCTCCCCCCGGGTTGCCGCAGCCCTGCTGTACGTGCCGCGCCACCCCTTCCTGCCCGGGGCGGGGGCGGCCCGGTCGGGGGCGGGCGGCGCGGCCTGGCCGGAGGCAGCCGCCCGGGTCGATCCGCCGCTCGCCGAGGCCGACCTGCTCGACGCCCTCGACGTCCGGCCGGGCCACCGGGTGCTGCACGTCGGCACCGGCTCCGGCTACACCACCGCCCTGCTCGCCTGGCTCACCCGCCCCGCCTCCGTCACCGGAACCGACGTCTGCGCCCAGCGGCTGGCCCGGGCCAGGGAACGGCTCGCCGGGATCGGCTACCGGCCGCTGCTCACCCGGGCCGCACCCACCGAGGGCCACCCGGAACGGGGCCCCTACCACCGGGTGTTGGCGCACCACCCGGTGCCGCGGCTGCCCCGCGCCTGGCTCACCCAGTGCCTCCCCGGCGCCCTGCTCGCCGCCCCGGTGGCCGGGGCGCTGGCCGTGCTCCAGGTCACGGCGGACGGCACCGCCGCCGGACGGCTGCTGCCCTCACCCGCGGAGTCGGTGGGCTCGTTATCCGGTTCCCCGTCGCCGCAGGACCCTCCCGTTCCCACTCCCCCGGCCGGCACCGGGAGCGACGGCTGGCCCGCGATGGTCCGGCGGACCGAGGTCCCCGGCGGGGTGCTCGGGGACCCGGCGTTCGCTTTCTTCGCCCAGCTCCACCTGGGCGGTGCCGCACTGACCGCACACCCCCCGACCGTGGTGGCCCGGGACGGCTCCCGGGCCCGGGTCACCGACCGCACGGTCACCGTCACCGGTCAACGCGACCTGTGGGCCGTGGTGGAACGCGCCCACACCCGCTGGCTCGCCCTGCACCGGCCGCGCCGCGAGTGGTTCGAGATCCACGTCACCGGGCGGCGGCAGTGGATCGGCTACCGGACCCCCGACGGCACGGAACACACCTGGGACCTGCCGGCGGACCCCCGCCCTCGTTGACTCGTTGACTCGTTGACTCGTTGAACGGGGCGGTCCGGGTGGCCCGAGCGGTCCCTGGGCCCGCGGCTCTCCGGCCGAACCCCCGGGGGACCGCCCCCGGAACAAGACGGTGCCCGGTCCCTTACCCGCGAGGTAATCGACGCCCCGGGAGCCGGGCGACATCGTGAGACGTGCCGAACAGCCACGGACGTCCCGTCCTCCAGCACCCAAGGAGTCCCACGCCATGGCCACGATCCAACGGAGTGCCTCACCCCTGGCTCCCCCGAACCAGCACCTCTGGCTACGCCGCGTCCTCGCCCTCGACGCCGTTGTCACCGGCGCCAACGGGCTCGTGTACGCCGCGGCCTCCGGACCAGTGGGGCGGAGGCTGGGGGTGGACGGGGATCTGCTGCTCGGGCTCGGCGTCTTCCTGACGCTGTACGCGGTGGCGGTGGGCTGCCTGGCCGGGCGGTCACGACCGCCGGCGCCCGGCGTGTACGCGGTGGTCGGGGCCAACGTGGTGTGGACCGTCCTGAGCATCGTCGCCCCGCTGTCCTGGTTCGACGACCTCCACACCGCGGGCGCGGTCTGGATTCCCCTCCAGGCAGCCACCGTCGGTGGGTTCGCCCTGCTACAGATCGGTGCCCTGCGCCAGGCCCGTGCCTGAGGTCCGGGACGCACCAACGCGGCGGCTGGCCCTCTCGCCGCGGAGCGGAACCCCCAGCGTGTTCACCGGTGTCGGGTCCCGGACGTGACATTCGCCACTTCGGGTGCCTTTGGTGGCTTTGGCCGACAGCATGCCGTTCCCGGCGTTACGGTCGCCGACCACAGCGGGGCGAATCCGTCACCGGAACACCTGGGGGCACACACATGGACATCAGCGCGCCGGAGCGCAGCACTCCGCTGGACGGAGCGGCGTTCCTGGGGCAGGAGGTCAGGTACGCCCGGGAACGGGCCGGCCTGACCCAGCAGGAACTCGCGGACGAGACCTGCTACGACCGCACCTACGTCAGCAGGGTGGAGGGTGGCAGCCGCCTGGCCTCGGAACGGTTCGCGGCGGCCTGCGACCGGGCCTTCCAGACCTCCGGCTACTTCGCCCGGCTGCGGGGGCGGGTGAGCGAGCAGGGGCATCCGGAGTGGTTCGTCCCCTACCTGCGGCTGGAGCAGGAGGCCGCGGCCATCTGCGACTACTCCAACGCGTTCGTGATGGGCATCGTGCAGACCCCGGCCTACGCGGAGGCCGTCTTCCGGGCGACCCATCCGAGGGAGGACGCGGAGCAGATCAGGGCCCGGGTGGACGCGCGGATGCACCGGCACGACATCCTCGACCGTCCCACCCCGCCCCTGCTGTGGGTGGTGCTGCACGAGGCGACGCTGCGGACGGTGGTGGGTGGGCCGGAGGTGATGCGCGACCAGCTCCGCCGGCTGGTGGCCGAAACCGAGTCGCCCCACGTGACGATTCAGGTCTTTCCGTTCCGCGCGGGTGCACCGGCGTCGCATGTTCCGTTTACTCTGCTCCGGCAGGACGACGGTGCGACCGTCGCGTACTCGGAGACGTTGGTGACAGGTCATGTGACCGACTCGGCGACATCGGTGGTGGACGCCCAAGCCGCGTACGACCGGCTGCGGGCCACGGCCCTGTCCCCTGAGGACTCACTGGCCTTCATTCGTGAGGCATTGGAGGCATACACGCCATGAGCAGCGCTCCGGATCTCTCCCGGGCCAGGTGGGTCAAGTCCAGCCACAGCGGCGGCAACGGCGGGCAGTGCGTGGAGTGGGCACCCGACGTCGCCGCCACCCACGGCACCGTCCCCGTCCGCGACTCCAAGAACCCCACCGGCCCCACCCTCACCTTCACACCCACCGGCTGGAAGGCCTTCGTCTACGCAGTCACCCGCGGCGAGTTCACCACCTGACGGCTCCACATCCGCAACGCAGGGAGACACACCCATGGGCAGCATTCCGGATCTCTCCCGGGCCAGGTGGGTCAAGTCCAGTCACAGCGGCGGCAATGGCGGGCAGTGCGTGGAGTGGGCACCCGAGGTCGCCACCACCCACGGCGTCGTCCCCGTCCGCGACTCCAAGAACCCCACCGGCCCCACCCTCACCTTCACACCCACCGGCTGGAAGGCCTTCGTCTCAGCGATCAGGCGCGGCGAGCTCACCGGCTGACCGGCTCGGTGGACGTCCCTGGCCCGCCCTGACCGGGGGCGGGCCACGGGCGTGTCACGCGTGGGGCGTGCCGGAGGTCGGCGTGCCGGACCAGCGCCGCAGTTCGTCCTCGAGCACCCCGCAGGCCGGCGAGCCGGGGGCGATCAGGGGGAAGTGGCCGGTGGCGTCCAGGGCCACCAGGCGGGGCTCGTCGCCGGCCGCCCTCGCCGCGGCCACGAAGCGCTCGGAGAGCAGCAGCGGCACCGTGTCGTCGTCCCGGCCGTGGACCAGCGTCGTCGGCACCCCCGTGGGCAGCAGCGCCACCGGGTCGGTGTCGGCCAGCCGCCCCGGGTCACCGTCCAGCAGGTCCGCCACGGCGCCGGCCCCAAGCCCGAGGGCGAGGGCGTGGCCGAGGTCGGCGACCGGGGCCAGGGCCACCACGGCGGTGACGTCGGCCGCGGCCCGGGCCGCGGCCCACAGCGCCAGGTGGCCGCCGGCGGAGTGGCCGACCAGCACCTGCGGGGCCGGGGCCGGCAGGTGCCGGGCCACGACCGCGGGTGCGAGGGCCACCGCGCTGGCCACGTCCTGGAACGTCGCCGGCCAGCCGCCGGCGCCGCCCACCCTGCGGTACTCCACCGAGGCCACCGGGAAGCCCCGCCCGGCGAGGTGCGCGGCGAGCGGCGACAGGTGGCGCCGGTCGTAGCGTTCCCGCCAGAACCCTCCGTGCACCAGGGTCACCAGCGGCATCCCGGCCCCGGGGTCCGGCTCGTCGTCCGGGGTGCCGCGGGGGAACCAGAAGTCGATCACCTGGTCGGGGTGCGGGCCGTAGGGCTCGGTGTGGTCCGCGGCCCGCTCCGGCAGGCCGAGCACCCGGTCCTCCTCCGTGGTCGCCCGCTCCCCGGTCACGCCAGGATCTCCGCCAGGATGCGCGCCGCCCGCAGGGCGTCCGCGTAGCGCGTGTACAGCGGGGTGAACCCGAAGCGCAGCACGTCGGGTTCGCGGAAGTCGCCGACCACTCCCCGGCTGATCAGCTCGTCCATCACCTTCCGGGCACCTGCGCAGCGCAACGAGACCTGGCTGCCCCGCTCCTCGTGCCGTGCCGGGGTGACCGACTCGACGACCCCGTCCGGGAGCAGGGTGGTCACGCACCGCAGGAAGAAGTCCGTCAGCGCCAGGCTCTTGGTCCTGACCTGCTCGACGGTGACCCCGTCCCAGGCGTCGAGGGCCGCCTCGAGCGCCAGCAGCGACAGGATTCCGGGTGTGCCCACCCGGCCCCGCACCGCGCCGTCCGCGGCCTCGTACTCGGGCTTCATGGCGAACGGCTCGACGTGCGAGTGCCAGCCCGGAAGCGGTGAGTCGAACTGCGGCTGGTGCTCGGCCCTGACGTAGAGGAACGCCGGGGAACCGGGTCCGCCGTTGAGGTACTTGTAGGTGCAGCCGACGGCGAGGTCCACTCCGTGCCGGTCGAGCTCCACCGGCAGGGCGCCGGCGCTGTGGCACAGGTCCCAGACGGCCAGGGCACCCGCCTGGTGTGCCGCCCGGGTGATCCCGGGGAGGTCGTGCAGCCGGCCGGTGCGGTAGTCGGCGTGGTTGACCAGGACCAGCGCGGTGCGCTCGCCGAGCTCGGCCGGAACGTCCCCGGGCTCGACCCGGCGCAGCCGGCAGCCGGTCATCCGGGCGGCGGACTCGGCGATGTAGCCGTCGGTGGGGAACGTGGAGTCGTCCACCAGCAGCTCGTCCCGCGCCGGGTCCCGTCGCTGGGCGATCCGTGCCGCGGCCACCACGGCCTTGAACAGGTTGACGCTGGTGGAGTCACCCACCACCACCTGTCCCGGGGCCGCGCCGAGCAGTGGGGCTATGCGGTCCCCGACCCGTTCGGGGGCGGTCCACCAGCCGCTTTCGAACCAGGACCGGATGCGCAGCCGGCCCCACTCGTGCTCGATGACCTGGGCGATCCGGTCGGGAACGGCCTTGGGCAGCGCCCCGAGGGAGTTCCCGTCCAGGTAGATGACGTCGTCCTCGACCACGAACCGGTCCCGGGCGAACGCCAGCGGGTCCGCGGCGTCCAGCTCCTTGGCCAGACCGGTCAGCTCCGGGTCACCGGAGGTGTCGTGCCGTTCTTCATCAGACATGACTACGCGCCGTCCAAAGTTCGGGGAAAACGTTCTTCCGTGTGCGCTTCTCCAACCAGGCGACGCCCGCCGATCCCCCGGTGCCGACCTTCGCCCCCATCGCCCGCCGGGTGGCCAGCAGGTGGTCGTTGCGCCAGCGCAGCACCAGCTCGGCGACGTCGGTCAACGCCTCGCCCAGCCGCACCAACTCGTCCTCCTGGGGGCCGGCGTACACCTGTTCCCAGACCCGTTCGACCTGCGGGTCGGGCTGGTACCGCTGGGTGGGGTCGCGTTCCAGCACGTGCTGCGGCACCGGGTACCCACGACGGTGCAGCAGGCGCAGCACCTCGTCGTAGAGGCTCGGCTCGTGCAGCGCCTTCTCCAGCTCCGCGTACTGGCCGGGCACTCCGCGGTGCGGCACCAGCATGGTCGCGGACTTCTCGCCGAGCAGGAACTCCAGCCGCCGGTACATCGCCGACTGGAAGCCGGAGCCCTCGCCCAGCGCGGTCCGGTAGGCGTTGAACTGGGCCGGGGTGAGGTGGTCGATCGGCTTCCAGGAGGCGTTGAGCGCCTTGAGTTCCCAGGTGCTGCGCTTGAGCGCGGCCATCGCCCTGGGCAGGTCGTCGTCCCGCAGCGCCCGCGCCGCGACGGTCCACTCGTGGACGAGCACGGTGAACCACAGCTCCATGACCTGCGAGGTCACCAGGAACACCATCTCACCGGGCTCGTCGCTCAGTGGGTGCTGAAGGCTGGTGATGACCGACGCCCGGACGTAGTCCTCGTACGGCGTGGTGCCCTTGAACTCGAAGTTCGGCTCCAGGTCCGCCTCCGTGGCGGCCTGCTGGGCCGCGGTCTGCGGTGTCACGGACTCGGGTGTCGTCGGGTGTGCGGCCGGCCCCGTGGGTGTGGGTCCGGCTTTGTTCGCCTCGTCCGGGTGGGACATGGCCGCCTCCTCATCAGTGCCCGAGATCGCGGGCCACGCGCAGATCATCCGCGCGGGCGGGCACCGACCGCAAGTGCCGGCGACCGCCGTTGGCCGCCTCGGAGGACGAAAGTGTTCCGACTCCCAGGATGTCACTGGTACGGGGTCTTGCCGCGCGGCACGGCCAGCGGTCGCACCCGCGAGGGTCACGGACCGGGGAGAGCCACGGACCGAGGAGAGCCACGGACCGAGGAGAGCCACGGACCGAGGAGAGCCACGGACCGAGGAGGGGAGGGCCGGCCGGGGTCGGGGACCCCGGCCGGCGGCCGTCGTGGTGGGGCGGCACCGGGGGCACACCGCCGGGCGACCCGCGCCGCGGGCGTCGGGCGGGCCGCCGGCCGGCGGCACCCCGGTTCGGTGGAGCCGGGTGGTGCCCCGGTTCAGGAGAGGGTGTCCGCCGCCGTCTGCGAGCTCTCCCGCAGGAAGGTGGCGCAGCGCTCCGCCTCGTCCTGCTCCCCGATGGCGGCGGCGGCCCTGGCCAGGGCGTGCAGGGCGCGCAGGAAACCACGGTTCGGCTCGTGCTCGAAGGGGACCGGGCCGTGCCCCTTCCAGCCGTTGCGGCGCAGCGCGTCCAGGCCCCGGTGGTAGCCGGTGCGTGCGTACGCGTAGGACTCCACGACCCGGCCGGCCTCGAAGGCGTCGTCGGCGAGTCGGGCCCAGACGAGGGAGGAACTGGGGTGCTTGGCCGCGACATCGGCCGGGGCGACGCCGGAGGCCAGCATCTCGCGGGGCTCGGGCTCGTCGGGCAGCAGCGTTTCCGGCGGTCCGCCGAGCAGGTTCTGGTGAATGCTCATGTGCCCAGTCTGCCGCGAGCGCGCACTGGCCCGGCACGGGAACCGCGTGCCGGGCCAGTCGGTGGGTCCTGCTGCCGCTACTTCAGGGTGGTGCCGGCCGAACGCAGGTCCTGGCAGGCCTGGGTGACCCGGGCGGCCATGCCCGCCTCGGCGGACTTGCCCCAGGCCCGCGGGTCGTAGGTCTTCTTGGAGCCGACCTCGCCATCGACCTTGAGCACGCCGTCGTAGTTCTTGAACATGTGGTCAGCGACCGGTCGGGTGAAGGCGTACTGGGTGTCGGTGTCCAGGTTCATCTTGACCACGCCGTTGTCCAGCGCGGTGGCGATCTCCTCCTTGGTGGAGCCGGAGCCGCCGTGGAAGACGAAGTCGAACGGGCTCTGCCGGCCGTACTTGGCGCCCACCGCCTCCTGGAGCTCCTTGAGCAGCTCGGGGCGGAGCACGACGTTGCCCGGCTTGTACACCCCGTGCACGTTGCCGAACGACGCGGCCAGCAGGTAGCGGCCCTTCTCCCCGAGGCCGACGGCCTCGGCGGTGCGGATGGCGTCCTCGACGGTGGTGTACAGCTCGTCGTTGATCTCGTGCGAGACGCCGTCCTCCTCGCCACCGGTGGGCGTGATCTCCATCTCGAGGATGATCCGTGCCTTGACCGCCTCAGCCAGCAGTTCCTTGGCGATCTCCAGGTTGTCGGAGAGCGTCTCCGCGGAGCCGTCCCACATGTGGGACTGGAACAGCGGCTCCCGGCCCCCGGCCACCCGCTCCTGGGAGATCTTCAGCAGCGGCCGGACGTAGCCGTCCAGCTTCCCCTTGGGGCAGTGGTCGGTGTGCAGGGCGACGTTGACCGGGTACTTGGCCGCCACGATGTGCGCGAACTCGGCGAGCGCCACCGCGCCGGTGACCATGTCCTTCTTGTACTGGCCGCCGAGGAACTCCGCGCCGCCCGTGGAGATCTGGACGATGCCGTCGCTCTCCGCCTCGGCGAATCCGCGCAGCGCGGCGTGCAGCGTCTGCGAGGACGTGACGTTGATGGCGGGGTACGCGAACTTCCCGGCCTTGGCGCGGTCCAACATCTCGTTGTAGAGCTCAGGGGTGGCGATGGGCATCTGGTTCGCTCCTTCGAGGCGTCCTTGTTCTGAGGCGTCCTGCGTGTGGATGGTGTGCGGCTAAGGCGCCGCGGCACCGGCCGACCTCACTGTCCGCGGTCCGGGCGCGCCCCCCATATCTTCCCAGATCGACCACCGCGCTTTCACCACCGGAATCCCGCCGGGTCCGGCGGGGCCGCAGCACCGGTCCCCCACGTCCCCCGACGGCGTCGCCGCCCGGGGGTCCGGGCGCGCAACGGGCCTCCCCCACCTGGCGTTTCACGTGAAACAGCGGGGCCGCGGACCGTGCGGGCGGCTCCCGCGCGACCGGCGGACACCTGCGGTGCGGCAGCGGCCCGCGCGGGGCGGCCACAGCCATGGGGCACGGCCCGGGGGCGACGGTCCTGGGGCGACGGTCCTGGGGCACGGCCCGGGGCGACCGTCCTCAACCGGTGGGCCGGGGGTCAGCCCAGCCCGAGGTCCTCAGCGGAGAACACGTAGCGGTACGGCAGACCCGCCTCGCGCACCGCGGGCTCCGCTCCCCGCTCAACGATCACAGCGACCCCGACCACCTGCGCCCCGGCCTCGGTCAGCGCCTCGACGGCGGTGAGGACGGACCCGCCGGTGGTGGAGGTGTCCTCCACCGCCAGCACCCGGCGGCCGGCCACGTCGGGCCCCTCGATCCGCCGCTGGAGGCCGTGGGCCTTGCCCGCCTTGCGCACCACGAACGCGTCAAGGCGGCGGCCGGCGGGGGCCGCGTGCAGCATCGCGGTGGCGACCGGGTCGGCGCCCAGGGTCAGCCCACCCACGGCGTCGTAGTCCAGATCGTCGGTCAGGTCGAGCATCACCCGGCCCACCAGGGGGGCGGCCTCCCCGTCCAGGGTGATGCGGCGCAGGTCCACGTAGTAGTCGGCCTCCTTCCCCGAGGAAAGAGTGACCCGGCCGTGCACCACGGCCTTTTCCTTGATCTGTGCCAGCAGGTTGTCCCGGTCGTTCACGCTCATGATTCCTGGAGCCTACGCCAGTGCCACGTGGTCGATTCCTCCAGAGGGTCGATGAGGGTGACCAGGCGGGGGGCGGTGTTCAGGCCGTTGGGCGGGCCGGACTGCGGCTCCACGCACAGGGCGTCCTCCGGCTCGTCGTAGATCACCACCCACCGGGCCCCACTGGTCACCCTGAGTTCCAGCGCGCCCGGCCAGGTGAGGGTGACATCGACGCCGTCCGGCATCCCGAAGCAGTCGTCCCACGGGCCGGGGCGGGGCTCGGTGCGCCGGCCGGTGGGCAGGTGGTCGTCCCCGCGTTCCTCCTGCCACGCCGGGGAGAAGTCCAGGCGTGCCGGCTGCCCGTGTCCGCCGAGCCGGCGCAGGAACCACGGGTGCCAACCGACCTGGGCCGGGAACGACTCCGCCGCGGTCTCCACGGCCAGGGTGACGGTCAGGCTGTCCGGCCTGAGGTCGAAGGTCTGGGTGACCCGGCCGGGGTAGGGCCAGGGGTCGGCGAGGTCCGTGTAGAAGGCGGCCGAGGTGGCGCTGGTCGCCTCCCGCACCGGGCGCCAGACGGCCGAGACCCCGGTGCCGTGGATGGCGTGCGGGGCGGCCCCGGGGTCCACCGGAAGCTGGTGGCTCACCTGCCCGTTGCGGAACCGGCCGTGGTCCACCCGCCCCGCCCACGGCACCATCGGGAAGCTGCCGTAGCCGTACTGGGCCGGGGACTCGGTGCGCAGCAGCTCGGTGCCGTCGATCCGCAACGACCCGATCCGGCACCCCTCTCCCGGCAGCACGCTGACCTCGGCACCGCCGGCGGACAGCAGGACCGGGGCGGCGGGGGCGAGACCAGTGGCGGAGGGAGACGCCTGAGCAGGACCGGGCTGGCGTGGGCTGGACAAGCGGCACTCCTCGCTGTGCGACGACCGAGGGCTGGCGGACCGGCCCGTTCCAAGATTAGCGGCGGCGCCGCAGGGCCCTTCCCACCACCACCGCCGAGGCCACCAGGGCCGCCGCCGCGGGACCGGCCCAGCGCAGCGACACGGCGGCGCGTGCCGTCGGGTTGGCGACGGGGGCGTACCGGCCCTGGGGCGGGGCGTGGTCCACCTCTTCGGCGGATCGGCCGATCATGGTGCGCCGGCCGTTGCCACCGAGGGGCTCCTCGACCGGTGCCATCTCCGCTGGCGCCGGCGCGCCGGCGCCCTCGGCCGCGGCCCTTTCGGCCTCTGCCTCGATCACCTCGGCCTCGATGATCTCGGCCTCTGCCTCCAGCGCCTCGGCCTCGAGCGCTTCCACCTCCGCTTCGAGCGCCTCGGCCTCCAGGTCCTCGGCCTCTAGTTCCTCGGCCTCTAGTTCCTCGGCCTGCGACGCCTCCGGATCGATTCCCTCGATGTCCAGGCCCTCGACGTCCAGGCCCTCGGCCCGCAGCGCGTCCGCCTCGTCCTCGGCGTCCAGGGCGTCCGCCTCCGCGTCCAGGGCGTCGGCCTCGGCCTGCAGCGCGCGTGCCTGCAACGCCTCGGCTTCCGAGACCTCAGCTTCCGGGACCTCTGCTCCTGGCACTTCGGTCACGGCTTCCGGCACTTCGGTCGGAACCTCTGCCTGCGGCACGTCGGCCTGTGGGGAGACGTCAGCCGGGGCTTCACCGGCCGCCACCGCGGCGTCGGTGTCCCGGGCCGACGGCCCCGCGGGCCGCTCCCGCGGCAGCAGGTCGTTGAGGAACCTGTCCAGCAGTCGCCTGCCCGCCGCACCGGCTGTCTGGGCGTCCACCTCGGCCAGACGGCCCTGGGCAGTGACGCTCCCGGTCACGTGCAGGACCGTTCCTCCACTGGGGTCCGGCTCGGCAACGATGTCCACCACGGCCTCGGCACCGCCGTTGCCGCGTGCCTCGCGCCCCTGCGCCTCCAGCCGCACCCCATGGGTTCGCGGCTCCACCCGAAGCTCCCCGCGGTAGGTGATGGTCGAGCCGGCGATGCGCAGCCGAAGCCGCCCCGACAGACCGTCACCGCCCGCGTCGCTCTGCGCTCCTGGCACACAGCGACGCACCCGTTCGGCGTCCGCGAGGGCCCGACGCACGTCCTCTACCGGATACGGAACCTTCACCTGGTGCTCCATGGTCGGGGAGCCTACCCACCGACCGGCGAACTAAGGCGTGGTTGCGTCCAAGTACCGCGGGTGCATCAGCGTGGAGGGCGGCGGCAGGTGCCGGGGGCGGTCCCGGGACAGGCTCCCCGCACGCAGTGAGCGGGAATCCCGCAGCCCGCCCACCGGCCAGAGCCTCAGCTCCGGCCGGTGGCGCGACGCCAGGACGAACCCCCAGTCCTGGCCGGCCCCCGCGCCCACTCGGTACTCCGCGGTGCGCAGGTTCGCGGAGCGCACGGTGGAGGCCACCGTCCAGAAAGTCCGCGGGTGCTCCACGGACGAGCCCGCGTGCACCGCCAGCCGTCCCCCGGGCGCCAGCGCACGCCCGAGCAGGCCGTAGAACTCCTGGGAGTACAGCTTGCTGCTCCGTGACTCCCCGGGGTCAGGCAGGTCGGACAGGACCACGTCGTACCGGGACGTGCCGGACTCACCGCGCAACCACTGGAAGACGTCGGAGGAGTCAGCGCGCACCCGGGGGTCGTCGAAGGCGTGCTCGTTGAGCGCGGACAGCACGGGATCACCGTCGGCCAACTCGATCAGCGCGGGGTCCACGTCCACCACGGTGACCTCGCGCACCCCCGGGTAGCGCAGCACCTCCCGCAGCGCCAGCCCGTCCCCACCGCCCAGCACCAGCACTCGCCGGTGCGGTCCGGCCATCGCGGGGTGCACCAGCCCCTCGTGGTAGCGGCGCCCGTCCGCCCCGGACAACCGCAGCCGCCCGTCCACGAACAGCCGCAACGACTGGGGGCGGTCACCGGCGAGCACGATCTCCCGGACCCCGGTGTGCACCGAACGCCGGATCTCCTGGCCGTAGATGGCCTCCCGGGCGGCCTGCTCGAACGATCCGGCGCACACCACCACCACGGCCAGCACGGACAACGCCGCGGCGTTCGCCGCGTAGAGCCACGACCGCTGCCGTCGCGTGAGGTCCGCCCGGAAGAGCCACAGCACCATGACGCACCCGGACACCGCGTTGACCATCCCGGCCAACAGCACCGCCTCGAGCTGGCCCAGCAGCGGCAGCAGCAGGAACGGGAAGGCCAGCCCACCGACCAGGGCACCGACGTAGTCGGCGGCGAACAGGTCGGCGACGTCGGCGCCGGGGGCCTGCCGTCTGATCCGGGAGATGAGGACCATCAGCAGCGGTATCTCTCCCCCGACCAGCACCCCGATGGCGAACGAGAAGCCGACCAACGCCACCCTGGCCTGGCCGCACCAGGCGAAGCACCCGTACAGGGCGAACGTCGACAGCCCCCCGACGAGCGCCAGCAGCGCCTCGACCACGCCGAACGCCGCCGCTGCCCTGCCGCACCACCGCTTGGCCAGGAGCGAGCCGACCCCCATGGCGAAGACCATGACCGAGAGCACCACGGACGCCTGGGTGACCGAATCGCCCACCAGGTATGAGGCGAGCGCGACCAGGGCCAGCTCGTAGACCAACCCGCACGCGGCGCAGGTGAAGACGCCCAGCAACACGAGCTGGCGAGCACGGCGGACGGAGACCGGGAGCCGCGGCGCCGGCTGCGGCCGTAACTCCCCCCCGGGCCGTGGGCCCGACTGGTGCTCGGGAACCGGCTCGGGCGGGGGCTCGGGAACCGGCTCGGGCGGGGACTGCGGGGGCTCGAACCGGGGCCCGAACGGGGCCCCGGACCGCGGCCCCGGCTGCGCCCCGGACCGCACTCCCACCCGCGCCCCGGACCGCGGGTCTGCCGTCATTCGTTCGGACTGGTCAATCATGAGTGCACGCTACGTCACTCAGAGCCACGATACGGTCACTCACATGGGTGTAATGTCCGGACGGACGGACGGGGCGCCATCGAGTGTTCCCGCCGGGGCCTTCGCCGGACGGGGCGCCCCCGGCCGCGTTCCGTCGCCAGGACCAGCCGGGACCTGGTCACCACCAGCCTGTGTTCCTGCGGATAGGCGTGCCAGGTGCGCCAGCACACACCCCGGTCGGTCGTCTGCACCAGCATCGCGGTGAAGGCGTTCGGGTCCCCGGGAAACGTTCCCGCTAGTCCGTGGGGGTGTTCGGCCACCAGGTCGAGCAGTTCCTGTGCCCGCCCGGCGAAGGAGGCGGCGGGCAGCGATTCCGTCCGCGCGGCGAATTCGTACTCCCAGTCGTCCACGCGCTCGGCCACCCCGACCGGCAACGGAACGCTGCGACCGGGCAGACAGGCGACCGTTTCCGAGCACCGGCCTCGTTCCGACTCCAGCAAGACCTGGTGCGAGGCTCCCAGCAGACGCATCTGGACCTCACCCCCGTCCACGCCGAGATCGACGGCGGCCAGTGCGGGAAGCGGCTCCTGCCCCAGACACCAGGCCAGGTCTCCGGCCCGGGTGTCGGCATAGGGGGTATGGAGTGTGGTGAGCATGAAAGGGCTCCGCAAGCACGAGTGCACACAGTTGACGGGGGTCATCCGGCCCGCCCGGAGCGGGCCGCGGGGGAGGCGGGGGCCGCCAACGCCGCCGCGTGCGCAGGGACGGCGTCGGCCCTCCACCACGTGCATGGGCAACAAGTGTGCCGTGCTTCGAGCAAACATTCTCAGCATCTTCCGGTATTCATACGTGCCGAAAATATGTGCGCGTTTGCAGTGATGTTTCTTCAGTCAGCGATACGGAAATATCCGGTCACGACCAGGGGCCGATCGCCAGGCGATCGGCCCCACCAGCTCCTTCCACGACTGTCAGAATTTGCCGTCCCAGCCGCGGTACGGCGAAACATATGCGGAGTGATTACCCGAACTGTCGTCCGAACCCAATATGTCACTCCCCCCGGAAGCACGCCCACGCGCTCCGGGCGACTTCATCTTCACGACCAGCGCGAGAAGACCGCAGAACAGGACGAGCAGCACCAGCAGGGGCACCAGAGTCATCTGATCCGCCTTCCTTGTCCGTCGAGCACGGACCCCCAGGATGGGGGTGGCCTTCGCCACAGGCACTGGAGTTGAGGAAGTTCTGAGGTCGGGCGCACCATGGGCAGTCGGCCGCCACCCAGGTGGCCCCGACCGAGGGAGACTCCATGGACCGGCCGCCGCTCAATCGCCGCCTCGCCGGGTTCGGCACGACGATCTTCGCGGAGATGTCCGCGCTGGCGGTGCGGACCGGCTCGGTCAACCTGGGTCAGGGATTCCCCGACACCGACGGGCCCGAAGAGATCCGTGAGGCGGCCGTGCGGGCGCTGCGGGACGGGCGCGGCAACCAGTACCCGCCGGGACCGGGCGTCCCCGAGCTGCGGGCGGCCATCAGCGACCACCAGCGCCGCTTCTACGGCCTCGACTTCGACCCCGACACGGAGGTCCTGGTCACCGCGGGGGCGACCGAGGCGATCGCCGCGACCATGCTCGCCCTCCTGGAACCCGGCGACGAGGTGATCGCCTTCGAGCCCTTCTACGACTCCTACGCCGCCTGCATCGCGATGGCCGGCGCCACGCGGGTGCCGCTCACCCTGCGCGCACCGGCCTTCCGCCCTGACCTGGACCGGCTGCGGTCCCTGATCACCCCGCGGACCCGCCTCCTGCTCCTCAACTCCCCGCACAACCCGACCGGCATGGTGCTCACCACCGAGGAGTGCGACGCCATCGCCGCCATCGCCGTCGAACACGACCTGCTCGTGGTCACCGACGAGGTCTACGAGCACCTGGTGTACGAGGGCGCCCACCACCCCGTCGCGGCCCGGCCCGGCATGCGGGAACGAACCGTCTCCATCTCCTCGGCCGGCAAGACCTTCTCCTTCACGGGGTGGAAGGTCGGTTGGGTGACGGCGGCCAGCCCGCTGGTCACTGCCGTCCGCACCGCCAAGCAGTTCCTGACCTACGTCAGCTCGGGCCCGTTCCAGTACGCGATCGCCGAGGCGCTGCGGCTGCCGGACGAGTACTTCGACACCTTCCGCGCCGACCTCCGCGGCAAGCGCGACCTGCTCGGCGACGGCCTGCGCGCCGCGGGGTTCGAGGTCCACCAGCCCCAGGGCACGTACTTCATCACCACCGACATCGCCCCCTTCGGTGAGAAGGACGCCTACGCCTTCTGCCGTGCCCTGCCCGAACGCTGCGGTGTCGTCGCCATCCCCAACTCCGTCTTCTACGACGACCCGGAGGCCGGTCGCAGCCAGGTCCGCTTCGCCTTCTGCAAGCGGAAGGCCGTCTTGGATGAGGCAGTAGCCCGCCTCAAGCGACTCGCTCCCTGAGGGCGAGCCGGACGGCTACTGCGAACGAAGGGCCCGGCATCCGCTCGCTGAGGGAAGCCGGGCCGTTTGCCGGGCTGCGAACTACTCGGTGTCCTCAGGATGCCTGGTCGGCGGAACCCTCCCACTCCTTGGTCGCGTGCCTTCCCCGAAGCTGATGCTGACGATTCCAGTTGTCACGCGACAGTGGGTCGGTGCGCTGCGCCTCCAGGCACCGATGGGCGTTCGGCAGTGCGGCTCGGCACAGCTCTTCCCAGCCGGTCACTGCCTCGGTCGTCCCGAACACCACGTTCCATCCGCTCAAGGGCGGAACGCTGACCCGATCGCCCTTCTTCGGGCTCACCCGCTCGCGGCGATCCCGCCGGGACCGCGAAGGTTATCCACAGGACCTAGTGGCCGTTACCCATGACATGCACAATCGGTCACATGACGATCACCCCTGGCGCGCCACCCACGCGCAACACGCCTGCCGACCTCGCGCTGGGGTTCCTGACGGGCGGTGTGATCGGGGCGGCGCTGACCGCCTTCATCAGCGGGTGCGTCGTCGGGAAGGTGTCGCTGATCGTCACGGGTCTTGTCCTGCCCGCGACGTACGGTCTGGTCTTCTTCCTCGCCACGCTGCCGCGCCGCACCCGTGAGGCGGCGGTCGTACCGCGCACGGCACTCGCGATGATCGAGGGTCTGGAGGCGGTCGAGGGTGAGGCCAGTGACGTCCCGGTTCGGTTCGAGCTGTCCGTCGCGCCGGACGAGGCGCCCGCGTTCCGCGTCGAGATCCGGCAGGACGTCAACGTCGTCGAGCTCCCCGACTACCGGCCGCGCGGGGTCGTGGTGGTCGAGTATCCGCCGGACCGGCCGTGGAAGCTGCGCATAGTGAAGCGGCCGACGCCGGAGTGGGAGGAGCGGGCGGCCGGGGCACGCCTGGACTCGGTGCCCGGTCCGGCCCTGCGGAGCGACCCCGCGGGGGGCTGTGCCGGCGGTCTCCTCACGCTCTTCGGTCTGTTGCTCGGCGCGGTCGCCGTGCTCGTGCCGTTCCGCGCCGATCTGTTCGGCTCCGACGAGGGCGGAGCCCCGCCAGGGCCGTCCTCCTCCTCGTCGTCCACGACCACCCTGACGCCGGCGACCGGCACGGTCACCCTCGGTCCGGGCCAGTCGACGCTCGACGAGGGCGAACCGCGCGAGTCGGTCGCGTCGTTGACGCGGGACGGTGCCAAGCCCCAGGCGCTCACCGTCGTCGTACAGGACCGCCTGCTGACCGTCGTCTTCTCCCCCGCTGGTGTGAAGGGCGCCGGGTTCGATTCCCTGCCCTACGACCGCGTGCCCGCGCTGGTCGAGGAGGCCAGGACCACCCTCGGCGTCGAGTCCCCACGGAGCTGGCAGCTCACTGCTGACGGCGTCACCGGCTCGGTCTCAGGGTCCAGGTGACCGGCGACGGGGGCAGCACGGCGACGCTGGAGGCGGACAGGCACGGCAGTGTGCTCCGCCGCAGCGGCGGTTGACCGGGTCGGCAGGAGGAGGGCGCATGGGGTGGGACGAGGCAGTGGTGCTGTGGTGCGCGGTGTGGGGTGTGGTGGCGCTGGCCGGGTATGGCATGGCGCTGGCCGGGGTGACCAGGGCGCAGCGGACGGTCCGGCTCACGGGGCGGATCGTGCGGGTGCGGGAGCCCCGGCACGGCGGGTCCCGCAGCGGCGGGATATCGGTGGTCGTCTCCTACCACGACCCGGCCTCCGGGCAGGAGGTCACCGTGACGAACGACGGTGAGCGCGGCGAGATGATCACCGCGGCGTGGGAGGGCCGGGAGATCGGGGTCAGCCACCCGCGGGGCAGGCCGCACGCCTACCAGTTCTCCAACGTCCCCGAGGAGCCAAGTCGTGGGCTGGGCTGGCCGAGTTTCGCGGTCTTCCTGGTCTACGTCGGGCTGGTGGTCCTCGCCGCGCTCGAGTGGGGGTGGCCGTGGGCGCTGATCGGCTTCGGCGGGCCGTGGGCGGTCTACGCCGCCGCGTACCTGCCCGAGACGGTACGTGCCAAGAACGGCCGCGTCGCGAGGCTGGCCGCGATGGAGAGCGTGCGGGGACGGGTCGTCGCGGTCCTGCAGGACGTGCGCGTCGACGAGGACGACGGCGGCACCTGGACCACGATCACCCCGGTGGTGTCGTTCACGACGCGCGGGGGCGTGGCCGTCACGGCCCACTGCACGTCGAACCTCCCGGACCCGGCCGGCGCGTACGGCCGTGACGTCACGGTCCACTACGCGCCCGCCGATCCGGCCGACTTCACGCTGGACCGCGCGGCCGAACACCGCTCGCAGAACCAGGACGTGGTGTTCAACGTCCTGGTGATCGTCGCGCTCGCGGCGACGACCGTGGCGGGGGTGGTGCTCGTCTGAGGTCCGGGAAGGGTGCCGGTGAGGCCCAGGACGGCATGGGATCAGGCGAGTTGTGCCCCAGGGACACGGGACCGCTCACGTTCCGCGGACCTCCATGTGCGTGTGGACCGGGGGTGTTCGCGCAGTTCGACCTGGACAGCTAACGCGTTCCGCGTCCCGTTGGGCTGGTTGGGGGTGGCCCGAGGCGGAGCTGGTGGGCCGTTGGGCGGGGTCAGGCTCTGCTGGCGGTTCGGAGCCCGGAACGGTCCGCCAGCAGGGCGGCACGGACCTTGGCCCGGCCCCGTGCGGCCACCCGGGCTCTGTCCGCGCCGTCGTCGGGCCGGTCGCCCAGGCCCGCGCAGGCACGGCAGATGCCCTCGTGCGGGATCGGTCGTGCGCATCTGCCGCACTCGTGCCAGCGCGGCTTGGCCGGCGCGGAGGGCAGCCGGGCCGGGGGGAGCTTGCGTGTCAGGCGGTCACGCAGCAACGCCGGGGCGCAGTGGACGCGCTCGGGCAGCCCACCGAGCAGGGCTTCGGCAAGGTCACGTTGGCCGTAGCCGCGCTCCAGCCACGGGCGGACCAGCGGCGCGAGGGCGAGGGCCTCGACCGTGCCGAGCCGTAGGCGCGGCTCTGGGCGAAGCACCCGGAACAGGGTGGCGACGGCCTCCTGGGGAACGCCGTCGGTCGGACGGCTGGGGTGAGCCGGGAGCGTCTTGGCCGTGGGGGGCTCCTTCCCCCCGCCCGTCCACGCCGCGAGCCCGCGCGGCTCGGGAAGGCTGGTGCGCTGGCCGGGGAGGGAGGGTTCTTTCTCACGGTTCTTTACGGGTTTGGCGCCAGGGTCATCAGGGATCGGCGCACCGGGACCCGGACGGGTGAGATCCGGTGCCGCCTGCGGAACGTCGTAGGCGTGGGCCTCGCTGAGGAAGGTGCCGTCGCCGCGACGGACCTTGTCAACCCGGTAATAACCGAGGTCCCTCAGCTCGCGCAGGGCCTTGGCGACCGTGAGACGGCCCTGCGGGCTGGTGTCGGCCATGTGCCGGCCGTCCTCTGACCAGCCGTCGGGCCGGGACAGGAGATCCACGAGCAGGCCCCGGGCGGTGTAGGAAAGGCGTCGGTCCTGGAGCAGAGTGTTGGGCAGTACGGTGAAGCCGCTGCTGTGCGCGCTACGATGAATGTGCATGAGGAAGAAGTGGTCCTTGTGCCAGGCCCCGGGGCGGTTGCACGCTGCCGGGGTCACTCTTTGAAGTGGGATGGTCACAGAACCTACCACGCACAGCCCGCCGATTTTCCCGACTCTGGGGCGGGTTGTCCGAAGGTGTGACAGTGGGGTTGGGGTCACCTGCTCGTCCGAATGCCCGTTCGGTGTCCTGCGTCGCGCGGCTCCCCCGAATGGTGCTGACGGTTCCCGTGGTCACGGGAGGGTGGGGCGGTGGGCAGCGCCTCGGGCGACGGCGGGCGTTCGCTGACGCGCCTCGGCACGGCCCCTCCCAGCCCGTCGCGGCCCCCTGGCCCCAGGGGTCCACCCGCTCAGGGGCGGGACATCGACCCGGTCGCCCCTGCTTCGGGCTCGCTCGCCCGCCTCGACGGGCGTTGCGTCCCCTCGACAGGGCCCGGGTCCTCACCGTCCAGGGGACGCGACACCGCCTTGAGCTGCTCTGGGTCTGCGTTGATGCGGGCCGTCGCCCTCCAGGACACCAGAGCTCGGTGTACGGCTTTCCCACCGCCGAGTTCGGCCGCGTCTGACAACGCGTCGAGCAGCTCCACGGTGAACGCGCGCGCCTCCTCCGGGTCCAGGTGCCGCACCCACGCAAAGACCTCGGGCGGGGTCGGCAGCAGCGACCAGGACTCCCTCGCCGTGCTTCGTCGGCGCGGGGAAGGGGCGCGCCACGGTTCTCGCGTTCTCCTCGGTGCGCTCCGCGTACGCGGCGCTGGTCAGCGTCGTGTCGGGCGCGTCCCGGAGTGTGACGCGCAGGTCGCCGAGCGCCGCGGCCCGGGCGGCAACGGCCTTCGGGTCACCGGGCCTTGGCCACCGTCAGCAGGACGGCGGCGTCCTCACCGCGTCCAGGCTGTGCCGGGCCGAGGGCACCACGAGGAGGTCCCCGGTCGTCCCCTCCGACGAGGTGTCGCCGCTGTTCAGCCGCACCCGTCCGCGCAGCACCAGCAGCGTCGCCTCGCCGGGGCTCTCGTGCTCGGCCAGGGAGGCGCCGGCGCGCAACGCGACGAGGGTCTGCCGCAGCACGTTGTCGTGGCCGCCGTACACGCTTTCGGCGCTCCTGCCAGACGGGGACTCCTTCGCCCGCTCCACCTGGTCGCGCACCCGGTCGTCGAGGGAAATTCGCATGGCCCGAGTCTGCCACCGCCGGGCCGGCCCTGGGTCGCACGGGACGGGGACGGCGCACGGCCGGCGTCCCGGGCCGCGCTCGGCGTGGCGACGCGGGCCGTGCTCGGCGTGGCGACGCGGGCGGGATTCGGCAGACGGGCCTCAGGCCAGGTGGTACTGGACGGGGGTGGGGACCTGGCCGCCGAGCACGGCGGCTGCGTGGCGCGGCCAGTACGGGTTGCGCAGCAGTTCGCGGCCCAGGAGGACGGCGTCCGCCTTGCCGGAGGCCAGGATGTCCTGGGCCTGGACGGCGTCGGTGATCAGGCCGACGGTCGCCACGGGCATGTCGGTCTCGTTGCGCACGGACTCGGCGAAGGGCACCTGGTAGCCGGGACCGGTCTGGATCTTGGCGTCGGGGGCGACGCCACCGGTGGAGACGTCCAACAGGTCCACGCCGTGGGCGTGGAGTTCCTTGGCCAGCCGAACGGTGTCCCGTGACGTCCAGCCCTCGCGGTCGTCCTCCGGGTTCTCCGTGAGCCAGTCGGTCGCGGAGACGCGGAAGAAGACGGGCAGTCCCTCGGGCCACACCGCGCGGACGGCGTCCACGACCTCCAGGGCGAAGCGGGTGCGGCCCTCGAAGGAGCCGCCGTAGGCGTCGGTGCGGTGGTTGCTGTGGGGGGAGAGGAACTCGTGGATCAGGTAGCCGTGGGCGCCGTGGATCTCGACGACCCGGAAGCCGGCTTCGATCGCGCGTCGGGCGGCGTCGGCGAACTGCTGGACGATCTCGCCTATCTGCTCCCCGGTGAGTTCGTCCGGTGTGGTCGACGCCGGGTCGAAGGGGATGGCGCTGGGGGCGACCGGCCTCCAGCCGTGGGGTTCCTCCGGGGCGATCCGGCGTCCGCGGTCGATCCAGGTGCGCTCGGTGGACGCCTTGCGGCCGGCGTGGGCGAGCTGGATGCCGGGAACGACGCCCTGCGCCTCCAGGAATGAGGTGATGCGCTGGAGGGCCGCCACCTGGGTGTCGTTCCAGATGCCGAGGTCATAGGGGCTGATGCGGCCCTCGGGGCTGACGGCTGTGGCCTCCGTGATGATCAACCCCGCGCCGCCGGTGGCGCGTGCCGCGAGGTGGGCGAAGTGCCAGTCCGTTGCCACGCCGGCCGCGTCGCCGTCCGGCGCGGCGCTGTACTGGCACATCGCCGCCATCCAGATGCGGTTGGGGATGGTCAGTGACCTGACGGCGTACGGGGTGAAGAGGGTGGTGCTCACGTCGGACTCCTGGTGGGAGGGCCAGCGTCGTCTGGCGCTGGGCGGGACTGGCGACACGGACGAGTTGCTTGCAGGTGCGCTTTGCCACGTACAAAAATAATTGCAGGTACTTATTATTGCAAGCGCTGGCTATTGCGTCCGCGCTATGTCTCTGGGAAGCAGTCGGGTGAGGCGACCCGAAGCCCGCGGATCACGTGCCTGGGCGGACCCCGTGGCTGGGCGGACCCCGTGCCTAGGTGTCGCGGTGCCGGAGCGCGCCGAGGACGTCCCGGTGGTAGCGGGAGATCACATGCATCTGGATGCCCTTGGGACACACCGCGGTGCACTCACCGATCTGGGTGCAGCCGCCGAACCCCTCGGCGTCGTGCTGCCCGATCATGCCCAGGGCGCGGCTGCGTCGCTCCGGCTGGCCCTGCGGGAGCAGACCCAGATGGGTGATCTTGGCGCCGAGGAAGAGCGCTGCCGAGCCGTTCGGGCACGCCGCGACGCAGGCGCCGCAGCCGATGCAGGTGGCGGCGTCGAACGCGGCGTCGGCGTCCCGTTTGGGCACCAGCACGCTGTGGGCCTCGGGGGCCGTCCCGGTGGGGCTGCTGATGTAGCCGCCGGCCTGGATGATCCGGTCGAGGGCACCGCGGTCAACGACGAGGTCCTTGATCACCGGGAAGGGGCCCGCCCGCCACGGCTCGACCTCGATCACCTCGCCGTCGGCGAAGGTGCGCATGGGGAGTTGGCAGGCGGTGACGAGCTCCTTCGGTCCGTGCGCGACGCCGTTGATCACCAGCCCGCAGCTGCCGCAGATGCCCTCGCGGCAGTCGCTGTCGAACGCGACCGGGTCCTCGCCCGCCAGGGTGAGCCGCTCGTTGAGCACGTCGAGCACCTCGAGGAACGACATGTCGGGGGAGACACCGTCCACCGGGTAGGTGACCATCCTCCCCGCGTGGTCCCCGTTCTCCTGCCGCCAGACGCGGAGCGTGACGTTCACCGGTAGCTCCTTCGCACCGGCCGGACGTACTCGAAGACGAGCTCCTCCCGGTGGAGCACGGGGGGCTGGCCCTCGCCCCGGTGCTCCCAGGCGGCGACGTAGGCGAACCGTTCGTCGTCCCGCAGCGCCTCACCGTCCTCGGTCTGGTGCTCGACCCGGAAGTGGCAGCCGCAGGACTCCTCCCGGTGCAGCGCGTCGACGCACATCAGCTCGGCGAGTTCGAAGAAGTCGGCGACCCGGCCGGCCCGCTCCAGCGAGAGGTTCAGCTCCTGGTCGGCGCCGGGGACCCTGACGTCGTTCCAGTAGGCGGCCCGCAGCTCCCGGACCGCCCCCAGCGTGCCGATCAGGTTCTGCCCGGAGCGTTCCATACCGCAGTGGTCCCACAGGAGGCTGCCGAGCTCCTTGTGGAAGGAGTCCACGGTGCGCCGCCCCCGGGCCGACAGCAACCTGCGCAGCCGGTCGTGGACGTCCCCCAACGCCTCCCTGGCCGCCGGGTGGGTCTGGTCCACCTCCTCGAACGGTCCCACGGCGAGGTAGTCGGCGAGGGTGTTCGGCAGGACGAAGTAGCCGTCTGCCAGGCCCTGCATCAGCGCGCTCGCGCCGAGCCGGTTGGCGCCGTGGTCGGAGAAGTTGGCCTCGCCGATGACGAAGAGGCCCGGGACCGTGCTCTGCAGGTCGTAGTCCACCCACAGGCCGCCCATCGTGTAGTGGACGGCCGGGTAGATGCGCATCGGTACCGCGTACGGGTCCTCGTCGGTGATCTGGCGGTACATGTCGAACAAGTTGCCGTACCGCTCCTCGATGACGGGGCGGCCCCACCGTTCGATCGCGTCGGCGAAGTCCAGGTAGACGCCGAGGCCGCCCGGGCCGACGCCGCGCCCCTGGTCGCAGACGTTCTTCGCGGCGCGCGAGGCGACGTCGCGGGGGACCAGGTTCCCGAACGCCGGGTACCGGCGCTCCAGGTAGTAGTCGCGCTCGGCCTCGGGGACCTGGCGGGGGGCGCGGTGGTCGCCGGCGTGCGTGGGTACCCAGATCCGGCCGTCGTTGCGCAGCGACTCGCTCATCAGGGTCAGCTTGGACTGGTGCTCACCGCTGACCGGGATGCACGTCGGGTGGATCTGCGTGAACGACGGGTTGGCGAACAGCGCACCCCTGCGGTGGGCCCGCCAGATCGCGGTGGCGTTGCAGCCCACCGCGTTGGTGGACAGGAAGTAGGCGTTGCCGTAGCCGCCCGAGGCGAGCACGACGGCGTCGGCGAAGCGCGCCGTGACGGCCCCGCTGACCAGGTCGCGGACGACCACACCGCGGGCGCGGCCCTCGGCGACGACGAGGTCGAGCATCTCGTGCCGCGGGTGCACCAGCACGGTGCCCGCGGCGACCTGACGTTCCAGCGCCTGGTAGGCGCCGAGCAGGAGCTGCTGGCCGGTCTGCCCCCGGGCGTAGAAGGTGCGCGAGACCTGCACGCCACCGAACGAGCGGTTGTCCAGCAGCCCGCCGTACTCGCGGGCGAACGGCACCCCCTGGGCCACGCACTGGTCGATGATGTCCACGCTCACCTGTGCGAGCCGGTGGACGTTCGACTCCCGGGCGCGGAAGTCGCCGCCCTTGACCGTGTCGTAGAACAGCCGGTGCACGCTGTCCCCGTCGTTGCGGTAGTTCTTCGCCGCGTTGATCCCGCCCTGAGCCGCGATGCTGTGCGCGCGGCGGGGGCTGTCCTGGTAGCAGAAGACCTCGACCCGGTACCCGGCCTCCCCCAGCGTGGCCGCCGCGGAGCTCCCGGCGAGACCCGTGCCGACGACGATCACGGACAGCCTGCGGCGGTTGGCCGGGTTCACCAGCCTCGCGCCGAACCTGCGGTCGTCCCACCGTTCGCTGATCGGGCCGGACGGCGCCCTGGTGTCGGCGATGGGCTCCCCCACGGAGAACAGGTCCGGGAACCGGGCGGCTGCGGGCGGGTGCACGTCAGCCCACCCATCCGAGGAGCACCGCGTACGGCGGCACCAGGAACCCGATGGTGATCACGAGCGCCACCACCACCGCCCAGGCGTTGAGCTGCTGCCGCCGACGCAGGGAGGTGTTAGCTCCCAGCGTCGCGAACGAACTCCAGAACCCGTGCCGCAGGTGGAGGCCGATCGCGAGCATGGCCGCCGTGTAGCTCACCACGACCCACCAGATCTCGAAGCCGTTCACGGTCCGCTCGTAGGGGCTCGACGAGGCACCGCCCGGGTGGATCGTGTTGCTGGTCAGGTGGAGCAGGTGGTACGCGACGAAGAGCGCCACCGTCACCCCGCCCCAGCGCATGGTGAACGACGCGTAGCTGCGCTGGACGCCGCGACGCGCCCGGGGGCTCTCGTAGCGCCCCCCGCCCCGGCCCCCGGTGGCCCGGCGGGACCGCGCCCACAGGACCGCCGCCGCCCAGATGTGGGCGCCGACGCTGGCCAGGAGCACCACCCGGATGATCCACAGCCCACCGCCGTAGGGCAGGTAGGGCTCGCCCATGGTGCGCAGGTGGTGCGCGTAGTCGTCGAAGGCGGTCCAGCCCTCGAAGAGCTTGAGGTTGCCGTACATGTGTGCCAGCAGGAACAGCACCATGATCAGGCCGGTCACGGCCATGACCGCCTTCAACGCCACCGTGGAGCGGGCGGCCCGCGCGCGGGGGCCGCTCCTGGTGGGGTTGGCGGTGGTCACCCCACCAGCATCGCCCGGGCCCGACGAGGAGGGGACCGGACACGCCCGGCCCGGGAGGGGCACCCCCGGAAATCGCCCGAGCGGACAGTCAGCGCCGGGCCCGGCCGGCCCCGTCGCCGTTGAGCCACTCCGCCAGGACGGCGGCCTGGCTGTGCTGGACGTCCCTGGTGGCGGTCAGGAGGGTGAGCCTGGTGTGGGCGGCGAGGTCGCGCAGGTGCCCGGCCGCCTCCCGGTGCGCGGGGTCGCGCAGCTCGGCGAGGTAACGGCGGCGGAACTCGGCGAAGCGGGAGGGTTCGTGGGCGTACCAACGACGCAGCTCCGTGGAGGGGGCGACGTCCCGCAGCCATTCGTCGAGGTGGGCGTCCTCCTTGCGCATGCCGCGGGGCCAGACCCGATCGACGAGCACGCGCTTGCCGTCCCTGGGGGAGGTCTCCTCATAGACTCGGTGGCAGGTGACCTGCTTGGCCATGACACCCCTTCCCCATGGCTGGTCGGGGTCTGTCGACCACCGACCGTTGTGTCCATGTTGGAATGACTGTTTCGGTACCGCCATTTTAGGAAGACTGGACGCTCATGTCCTTTTTTGACGGTCGGGCGGGTACCACACTCACACTCCCGCGGCCACTGGTGGAGGAGGACCGGGATGCGCGGCGACCCATCCGGTGACGGCCGGCGCCGCCCTCCGACGTCCGCCACGCCGGGGGAGCAGCGCTTCCCCGCGGTGACCGCGTCCCGGACGAGGACGGTGCCCGCGCTGGACGAGGCGGTCACCACCTGCCGTGCCTGTCCGCGCCTCGTGGCCTGGCGGGAGGAGGTCGGCCACAGCAAGCGCAAGGCCTACCAGGACTGGACCTACTGGGCCAGGCCGGTGTCCGGTTTCGGGCCGTCGGACGCCGCCCTCGCGGTCGTGGGGCTGGCCCCGGCCGCGCACGGCGGCAACCGCACGGGGCGCATCTTCACCGGGGACCCCTCCGGTGACGTCCTCTACCCCGCCCTGCACGCCGTGGGGCTGGCCTCCCAGCCCACCGCCACCCGACGCGACGACGGGATGGCGCTGCGCGGTGTGCGGATCACCGTCCCGGTGCACTGCGCTCCCCCGGCCAACCGGCCCACCACCGGGGAGCGGGACACCTGCCGGCCGTGGCTCGCCCGGGAGCTGGAGCTGCTGCGCCCCACCCTGCGGGCGATCGTCGTGCTCGGCGGGTTCGCCTGGCAGGCGCTGCTGCCCGTGCTGCACGACGCCGGGTGGCAGCTCCCGCGTCCGCGCCCGGCCTTCGGGCACGGCGCGCACGCGCTGCTTTCCGACACCGGCAACCGGCAGGTCCACCTGCTCGGCTGCTACCACCCGAGCCAGCGCAACACCTTCACCGGCCGGCTCACCCCCGCCATGCTGCGCGAGGTCCTGCGGCGCGGTGCCGCCGTCGCCGGGCTGCCGGGAGGGACGGACGGGGGCGACGTCACCGGGCGGTGACCTGCTCCAGGGGGGTGTGCGGGTCGGCGAGCCGGTCACGGTCCACCCGCGCCCCCGAACGCACGAGCCGCTGGATCGAGTCGTTGACGTCCCACACGTTCACGTTCATGCCGGCGAGTACCCGGTCCTGCGCCATCCAGAAGGCGACGAACTCCCGGGCGGCGAGGTCCCCGCGGACCACCAGGTCGTCCAGGTGCCCGGGCTCGACGTGGCCGGCGTACTCCATGCCCAGGTCGTACTGGTCGGTGAAGAAGTACGGCACCCGTTCGTAGGACGCGGACTCGCCGAGCATCGACCGGGCGGCGACCACGGGCTGGTGGACGGCGTTGGCCCAGTGCTCCACCCGGACGGCCCTGCCCAGCGCGGGGTGGAAGGCGTTGGCCACGTCCCCCGCCGCGTGGATGTCGGGGTCGGAGGTGCGCAGCGCGGCGTCCACCACGATGCCGTTGTCCACCTGGAGTCCCGCGTCGAGGGCCAGGGCCGTGTTGGGAACGGCGCCGACGCCGACCACCACGGCGTCCGCGGCGACACGGGAGCCGTCGGCCAGCTCCACCCCGACGGCCCGCCCGCCCTCCGCCGCGATCCCGGTGACCCGCACCCCCGGCCTCAGGTCCACGCCGTGCTCGCGGTGCAGGTCGGCGAAGACCCGGGCCACCCGGGGGCCCAGGACGTTCAGCAGCGGGAGTTCCCCGGCCTCGAGCACCGCCACCTCCAGGCCCGCCTCGCGGGCGGCGGCGGCCACCTCCAGGCCGATCCAGCCCCCGCCGACCAGGGCGACGCGGGAGCAGGTCCGGAAGACCTCCTTGATGGCCTCGCAGTCGCCGAGGCGCCGCAGGTACAGCACGCCGTCGAGGTCGGCTCCGGGGACCGGCAGCCGTCGCGGGGAGGCCCCGGTGGTCAGCAGCAGCCTGGTGTAGCCGATCCGTTCCCCGTCCTGGACGACGACCTCGCGCCGGTCCCGGTCGATGGCCGTGACCGCGGCTCCCAGGCGCAGCTCGATCCCGTGGTCGGCGTACCACTGCAGGTCGTGGACGAACGCCTCGTCGCGCCGCTGCCTGTCCCGCAGGTAGCCCTTGGACAGCGGTGGTCGCTCGTACGGGGGCTCGTCCTCGTCCCCGATGAGCACCACGGGACCGTCGAAACCGCGTTCCCGCAGCTCCTCCGCCGCCTTGGCCCCGGCCAGGCTCGCTCCCACGACCACGAACGTCGGTTCTAGCTGCGTCATCGCTCCTACTCCCTGTGCGGTCGCGCGCCACCGGCCCCGGTGTGGGCCGGTCGCGGGCCGTCGGGCAGTTGGGTAACCCGGGGCGTGACGGACAAACGCCGCTCGTCCGGCGGGGGCCCGGCGGCTGGTGGCCGACCGGCCCCCCACACGCCGGCGGGGCCGGTCCGGGAGTTCCCTCCAGGACCGGCCCCGCCGGTGCTCGTGCGTTCGGTGCCCCGGGCCTCAGCCCTCGTCGGTCCGCTCGCCGCCGGCCTGCTCGCCCTCCTGGTCCCCGGCCTCGGCCTGGGCCTCCTCGGCCGCCTCCGCGGCCTTGCCCTCGGCGGGGCCGAGGCGCTCGGTCAGCCACTGGTCGAAGCCGATCGCGGCCTGGACCCAGCTCGCGGTGCTGGAGACGAAGTGCTCCAGGTTCACCCCGCCGGCCAGGACCATCTGCGCCTCGCCGATCAGCCGCACCACCCCGTCGTCATGGGTGTGGGTGTAGACCTTCGGCCACAGGGTGTCCCTGTTCCACTCGTCGATGACCTCGAGCAGACGGGGCTTGTCGTCCAGCGGGTAGGCGCGGTCGTAGAAGGTCCGCACCGCGTACAGCTCCTTGTTCTCCCCACGGAACATGAAGTAGACGCGGAAGTTCTCCCAGGGCGCCGCCAGGTCACCCTCGTCATCGACGAGGTACTTCAGCTCCATCTGGTCAAGCAACTGTTTGACCAGGTCCTGGTCGGGATTGACCACCGGCGAGCCGCCGGGCGCCGATTGCGGGGTCGGCCGCTGCTGGCCACCGAAGTTGGGAATCGCGGACGGGTCGATGCTCACTGTGGGTTTTCCCTTCTGTGGACCCGGCCATCCTCCCTCATCACTGCCCGGAACGTGCAAGCCCCGGCCGTTCGCCCGTCGAGGAGACCGTGAGCCCGTCGCCCGACCGGTCCACCAGCACCGTGTCGCCGTCCCTGATCTCCCCGGACAACAGCGACCTGGCCAACCGGTCCCCGATCGCGGTCTGCACCAGGCGGCGCAGCGGCCGGGCGCCGTACGCCGGGTCGTTGCCCTCGTCCGCCAGCCACTCCAGCGCGGCCGGGGTTACCTCCAGCTCCAACCTGCGGTCGGCGAGGCGCCGGGTGAGCCGGGCCAGTTGCAACTCGGCGATCCGGGCGAGCTGCTCCTTGTTCAGCGCGGAGAACACCACGACCTCGTCCAGCCGGTTCAGGAACTCGGGTTTGAACGAGCTGCGGACCACCTCGAGGACCTCTTCCCGCTTCTCCTCCTCGCTCAGGGTCAGGTCGATCAGGTGCTGGGAACCGAGGTTGGAGGTGAGGATGAGCAGCGTGTTGCGGAAGTCCACGGTGCGGCCCTGCCCGTCGGTCAGCCGGCCGTCGTCGAGGACCTGCAGGAGGACGTCGAAGACCTCCGGGTGCGCCTTCTCCACCTCGTCGAGGAGGACCACGCTGTAGGGCCGGCGGCGCACCGCCTCGGTGAGCTGCCCGCCCTCCTCGTAACCGACGTACCCGGGCGGGGCACCGACGAGACGGGCGACGCTGTGCTTCTCCCCGTACTCGCTCATGTCGATCCTGACCATGGCCCGCTCGTCGTCGAAGAGGAAGTCGGCGAGCGCCTTGGCCAGCTCCGTCTTGCCCACCCCGGTGGGGCCGAGGAACAGGAACGAGCCGGTGGGCCGGTCCGGGTCGGCGATCCCCGCGCGGGAGCGGCGCACCGCGTCGGAGACCGCCCGGACCGCCTCGCGCTGTCCGATCAGCCGGCGACCGAGCTCGTCCTCCATCCGCAGCAGCTTCGCCGTCTCCCCCTGGAGGAGCCGGCCTGCCGGGATGCCGGTCCACGAGGCCACCACGTCGGCGATGTCGTCGGGGCCGACCTCCTCCTTGACCATGGTGGGCCGCCCCTCGGCGTCGGCCTCGACCCTGGCCGCCTCCGCCAGCTCGCGTTCGGCCGCGGGGATCTCCGCGTAACGCAGCCTCGACGCCTCCTCCAGGTTCCCGGCGTCCTCGGCGAGCTCGAGCTGCACGGTGAGTTCGTCGAGGCGCTCCTTGACCGCGCCCACCCGGTTGAGGTTGCTCTTCTCCTGCTCCCAGCGGGCGGTGAGGCTGCGCAGCTCCTCCTCCCGGTTGGCGAGGTCCTTGCGCAGCCGCTCCAGGCGCTCCTTGGCGAACGGGTCGGAGTCGTTGGCGATCGCCATCTCCTCCATCCGCAGCCGGTCCACGGCGCGCTGCAGCTCGTCGATCTCCACCGGGGAGGAGTCGATCTCCATCCGGAGCCGTGAGGCGGCCTCGTCCACCAGGTCGATGGCCTTGTCCGGGAGGAACCTGGAGGTGATGTAACGGTGGGACATGGTGGCGGCGGCCACCAGCGCCGAGTCGGCGATCTGCACCTTGTGGTGCGCCTCGTAACGGCCCTTGAGGCCGCGCAGGATCGCGATGGTGTCCGGCACATTGGGCTCGGCGACCAGCACCTGCTGGAACCGCCGCTCGAGCGCCGGGTCCTTCTCGATGCGTTCGCGGTACTCGTCGAGGGTGGTGGCGCCGACCATGCGCAGCTCGCCGCGGGCGAGCATGGGCTTGAGCATGTTGCCGGCGTCCATCGCCGAGTCACCGCCGGCGCCCGCGCCCACCACGGTGTGCAGCTCGTCGATGAAGGTGATGATCCGGCCCTCGCTGGCCTTGATCTCGTTGAGCACCGCCTTGAGCCGCTCCTCGAACTCGCCGCGGTACTTGGCGCCGGCCACCATCGCCCCGAGGTCGAGGGCGACCAGGCGCTTGTTCCGCAGGGACTCGGGGACGTCGCCCTTGACGATGCGCTGGGCGAGCCCCTCCACCACGGCGGTCTTGCCGACGCCCGGCTCCCCGATGAGCACGGGGTTGTTCTTGGTGCGCCGGGAGAGCACCTGCACCACCCGGCGGATCTCCTGGTCGCGGCCGATCACCGGGTCGAGCCTGCCAGTGCGGGCGGCGGCGGTGAAGTCGGTGCCGTACTTCTCCAGCGCCTTGTAGGTGGTCTCCGGGTCCGGGCTGGTGATCCGGGACTCCCCGCGCCGCGCCCGGAACGAGGAGTCCAACCGCTTGGGCCGGGCGCCGTGCCGGGCGAGCAGGTCGGCCACCGGGCCGCCCTTGGCGGCGAGCGCGATCAGCAGGTGCTCGGTGGACAGGTACTGGTCGCCCAGGTCCTTGGCGCGCCTGCCGGCCTCGGTGAGCACGGCGAGCAGGTCCCGGGAGGGCTGCGGCGGTCCGACGGTCGCCCCCTGGGCCCTGGGGAGCCCGGCGAGGACGTGCTCGGTGCCGGCGCGCACCTCCGCGGGGTCGGCACCGACGTCCACCAGCAGGTCCTGGATGTTCTCGTTGTCGCCCTGTTCGAGCAGGGCGAGCAGCAGATGGGCGGGGCTGAGGTCCGGGTGCCCGGCGGAGACAGCCCGCGACGTGGCGAGGTTGATGGCCTCACGGCTCTTGTTGGTCAGCTCGGCGTCCACGTGACTCGGAACCTCCTGTCCTCACGCGCAGTCTAGTTGAGTCTAACTCACTCAACTATGGTTCTGTCACTGCCACCGGGAACACCGCCCCCGCTCGTTGTCCCGCCCCACCGACACCCGTCCGGGTGAGTCGGGCGTCGGCCACGGCCCGTCACCGGGTACCGGGAGTGGACCGGCCGGACCGGGAGTTCCCGGCCGCCGACCACCGACCGGAGGGAACGACATGGTCCGGCCCCAGGAGCCCGACGCGTCACGGATGCGGTACCGTCACGCGCTCACCGCCCTGCTTCGACACGGCGCGGCACCGGCCCTGACCCTGGTGACCGGCGGTGCCCTGGTCGCCGGTGGGATCGCCTGGCTGACCGGGGCCACCCTGCTCGCCGACGTGTTCTGGGCCGTCGGCACCGTGGCCGCCCTCGGGCCCGCCCTGTGGTGGGTGGTCAGGGAACTGGTCCACGGCCACACCGGGGTGGACCTGATCGCGGTGCTGGCGCTCGCCGGCACCCTGGCCGTGCGGGAGTACCTGGCCGGGGCGCTGGTGGGGTTGATGCTGGCCACCGGGAGGTGGCTGGAGTCGGCTGCCGAACGCCGGGCGTCACGTGACCTGCGCGCCCTGCTGGAACGGGTGCCGCGCTCGGCCCGCCGCCGGGAAGGCGAGCAGGTGCGGGTCGTTCCCCTGGACCAGGTGGCCCCCGGGGACCTGCTGGTGATCGGCCCCGGGGAGGTGGTGCCCGTGGACGGACGGGTGGCCAGCGCCACCGCCGTGCTGGACGAGTCGGCGCTCACCGGCGAGCCGCGGCAGACCGAGCTGCCGCGGGACGAACGGGTGCGCAGCGGGGTGCTCAACGCGGGCGGCGCGTTCGAGCTCCTGGCCACCGCCACGGAACGGGACAGCACCTACGCCGAGATCGTGCGCCTGGCGCAGCAGGCCAGCGCCACCAGCGCCCCCGTCGTCCGCCTCGCCGACCGGTACGCGGCCTGGTTCGTCCCGCTCACCCTCGCCGTGGCGGCGGCGGCCTGGCTCGCCAGCAGCTCCCCGGTCCGCGGGGTCGCCGTGCTGGTGGTCGCGACGCCCTGCCCGCTGCTCCTGGCCGCACCGGTGGCCATCGTCTCGGGGCTGGCCAGGGCCTCCCGGCAGGGCGTCGTGGTGCGGGACGGAGGCGCCCTGGAACGCCTCGGGCACGCCCGCACCGTCGTGCTGGACAAGACGGGCACGCTCACCACGGGCCGGCCGCGGGTGACCGACGTCGTCGCCGCGCCTGGGCGCCCGGTACCCGACGTCCTGCGGTTCGCCGCCTCCCTGGACCAGTACTCCCCGCACGTCCTGGCCCGCGCCCTGGTGGACGAGGCGCACCACAGGGGGATGGAGCTGACGCGGCCGGTGGACGTGACCGAGGAGCCGGGCCGCGGGGCCACCGGCACGGTGGACGGGCACCGGGTCACGGTCGGCAAGCGGGACGCCGAGGAGGCCCTGCCCACCTGGGCGCGCGCCGCGGAGAACCGGGCGAGGCTGGACAACGCCGCCGTGGTCTGGCTGACTCTCGACGGAACCCTCACCGGCGCCGTGCTGCTGCGCGACCCGTTGCGCGCCGACGCGCCACGGACCCTGCGCCGGCTGCGCGCCGCCGGCATCGAGCGACTGCTGATGCTCACCGGGGACCGGGCCGAGCCGGCCCGCGAGGTGGCCGCGGTCCTCGGCCTCGACGGCGTGTACGCCGAGCAGACCCCCGCCCAGAAGGTGGCGGCGGTGCGGGCCGAACGGGAACGCGCGGTGACGATCATGACGGGTGACGGCGTGAACGACGCCCCGGCGCTGGCCGTCGCCGACATCGGCGTGGCCATGGGCGCACACGGCTCCAGCGCCTCGTCCGAGGCCGCCGACGTGGTGCTGACCACCGACCGGGTCGATCGGCTCGCCGAGGCGGTGACCATCGCCGCCCGGGCCCGGCGCATCGCCGTGCAGAGCGCCCTGGGCGGCATGCTGATGTCCACCGCCGCGATGGCCGCCGCCGCACTGGGCCTGCTGCCCCCCGCGCCCGGCGCCCTGCTCCAGGAGGGCATCGACGTCACCGTCATCCTCAACGCCCTGCGGGCCCTGCGCCCGGACCGGGGGACCCGGACCGTGGTGGCCCCCGACACCGAGGATCTGCTGCGCCGCTTCGCCGCCGAACACGCCGAGCTGCGGGAAGTCCTCGAGGCGGTGCGGAAGGCCGCCGACCTGCTCTCCGCCGACCCCGGGCCGGCGGCCCTGGCCGCGGTGCACGACGCCCAGACGTTGCTCACGGAACGCCTGCTGCCGCACGAGCGCGCGGAGGAGAGGGAACTGTACCCGGCGCTCGCCGCGGCACTCGGCGGGACCGAGGCCACCGCCACCATGAGCCGGACGCACAGCGAGATCGAACGGCTCGCCCAGCGGATCAGCACCCACCTCGCCCTGGCCGACGAACGGGCGGGGCCCGGCCAGGAAGCCGCGCCCCGCCCCGAACAGCTCGACGACCTGCGGGCCTGCCTGTACGGCCTGCACGCCGTGCTGCGCCTGCACTTCACCCAGGAGGAGGAGAGCTACTTCTCCCTCGCCCCCTGACCGGGGGCCGGGGAACCGGCCCGGCCAACCGACCGGACCGGAACCGGCGCCCCGTGGCGTCAGAGGTCCTCCAGGGCCTCCTTGAAGGCCGCGGCGTGCCTGGCCTCGTCACCGGCGATCTCGGCGAACAGGTCGGCCGCCTTGACGTCACCGGCGGCACGGGCCCGGGCGGCGAAGGCCGGGTACATCACCTTCGCCTCGTAGCGTTCCCCGGCGATGCTGGCGCGCAGGTTGTTCGCCGTGCGCGAGACGAGTCCGGCCAGCTTGGCCTCACCCGCGAAGTGTTCGCGCAGCTCCACCTTGGCCAGCCCGCGGAACAGCTCGGCCAGCTTGTGCTGGCCCTTCAGCTCGGCGTGCCGGGCGTACAGGGTGTAGGCGGCGTTCGCCAGCGCCTCCCCGTGCATGGCCTCGTCCAGGTTGTGCCGGGTGCGCGCGGACGAGACCTTCGGGAGCCCCGCGCGGACCTTTACCGGGTCCACCGTCGGCGGCGCCGGGACGTCCACCGTTCCCGTGGTCAACGCCTTCAACGCCGTCGTCAGCAGCTTGCGGTGCTGGTCCTCGTCCGCGGCGAGCTCGGTGAACAGTTCGGCGGCCTTGGTGTCACCGTCCTCCCGTGCCTCCTCGGCGAAGCTCGGGTACATGGTGGCGGCCTCGTGGCGCTCCCCCTCGATGGCCTGCCGGATGTTGGACTCGTCGCTGCCGACGAAGTCGATGAGTTCGCCCTCCTCGGTGAAGTGCTCGTTCAGCTCCGTCGCGGCCGTGGAGCGGAACAGCGTGGCCGCGGCGTCCTGGTCCTCGTGGCGGGCCTGGACCGCGAAGAGCGTGTACGACGCGTGGGCGAACGCCTCGCCGCGCATCGCGGCCCGCGTGTCCTGGACCGTGCTCAGGGCCAACGGCGCCCAGGGCTGCTGGGCGCCGGCTTGGGCGAGCGGCGCGGTCACGAGGACCGTGGCGAGGGCCAGTCCGGCGGACGTCACCGCGCGCCGCAGGGGAGAAGCCATGGGGGGTTCCTTTCACGAAGGCGTCACGGGGGGGGTGTAGACGGCAGCCCATGCTGCAACCCCCCCGCCGTCCGCTCCGTGACCGCGACGGCGCACCACGGGAGAACCCCCCGAAAGGAAACGACTCCGTGTGGCGTCCGGGTCATCGGACTACGCCGTTCGGGCGCCCCCGGCCAGGGGCGTGCGGCCCGGCGCCCGGCGGGTCGCCTGGCCCGCCCCACCCACCTGGACCGGGCCACCGGCCTGGTCACACGCCGCTACGAACGCGACCGGCCCGGCGGATTCCCGGGCGCCACTCGGGCGACTTTCCGGCGGGGCGGTGGCGTGACTGCCGTGGCTCCCGGCCGGACGGGTACCACCATGCTGACGTACCGCGGCGCCGGCCACCGGGGAGGAACTGTGAAGCGAGAGGGCGGCACATCGGTGGCCACCGGTGTCACCGCCGAGCGCCTCGCTGGGCTCCGCAGGTGGAACCTGGGGCTCACGCTGCTGCACCTGCTCCAGGCCGTGGCCGTCGTCCTGCTCGCCGGAAGCTTCTCGATCACCATCACCTCATCCGTCCCCGAGGGGCCACCGGGAACGACAGCGCCCGCCCCGGAGGCGTTGTTCGACGTGCCGATCGGCTGGGCCGTCGCCGTGTTCCTCGTCCTCGCCGCAGTGGACCACCTGCTGACGGCGACGGTGTGCCGCCGCGTCTACGAGCGCGACCTCAGACGTGGCATCAACCGTTTCCGGTGGCTGGAGTACGCGCTGAGCGCGACCCTGATGGTGCTCCTCATCGGCTTCTACGCGGGCGTCACCAGCCTCAATGCCGTCATCGCCGTCGTCGGCGCCAACGTCGGGATGATTCTCTTCGGCTGGGTCGAGGAGGTGATGAACCCGCCGGGGCGGGCGAGGACCAGGATGCTGCCGTTCTGGTTCGGGACGCTGGTCGGCGTCACGCCGTGGGTCTCCATCGCGTACAACATCGTCGCGGCCAGGACCGTCCCCGGCTTCGTGTACGGAATCGTTCTCGTCCAGGCCGTTCTCTTCTTCAGCTTCGGTGTCAACCAGTGGCTCCAGTACCGCGGAGTCGGCCGGTGGTCCGACTACGCATACGGCGAGAAGTCCTACCTGGTCCTCAGCCTCGCGGCGAAGTCACTCCTGGCGTGGCAGATCTTCACCGGCTCGCTGGCTGACTGAACCTCCCCCTAGGTCCGTGCACGCCTACACCGTCACCGGCCGGCCGTGCGCCGCGTCTCCCACGATGAGGTGCCGCCCCGCGTCGAGCACCCGCTGACCGAGGACGGCGTGCGCCTCAACGACGCGCTCGGGCCGCTGGCCGCCCGGGGGGCGCCAGCGGTCAACCGCTCGGGCCCGCGAAGGAGGCGGCGGCGCTCGGGGGGCCGTCCCGGGACGTCGGCACCGGCGGACGGCCCGAGGGACGGCGCGGCCTGACGCCGGGGGTCACCCCTCGCCCCGCCGCCCACCGCGGCCGGCGGGCTGGGGGCCGTCGCCGCCCGGGGCCCCTTCCCCCGGGCCGGCCCCCGCGGGCGGACCCTCCACCCGGTGCAGCACCCCCCGCGCGTCCCGCACGTACACCCGGTCCCGGTTCTTGGCGATCTTGCGTTCGACCTCGCCCTGGAGGTCGATGCCGTTCATCTGCGCCACCGCGACGAGGTAGAGGAAGACGTCCGCCAACTCCTCGCCGAAGTCGGGCAGTCCCTTGCGCCAGGCCGTGAACGCCTCCCCCACCTCCGCGGTGAGCAGGCCGAACTCGACGGCGACGTCGGTGACGTTGAACCCCTTGTCGAGCTTGTTCTCCCAGGCGAGCTGCTGCGCGGAACGGATGTCCACGGTTCCTCCGGCGACGATCGACGGTTCCCTCGGTGGCGCCGGTCCGCGCCACCGAGGGACAAGGGTTCCAGCAGCCGGGGCCAGACGCCCCCGACAGGTCCCGGAGCGGGTATGCGCGGCATGTATACACGCCACGTATACACCGCATGTATAGTCGTCTCGCATGTCCATCAGTCACACGCTCCTCGGGCTCCTGGAGTCCGGCCCCCGGCACGGGTACGACCTCAAGCGCTCCTTCGACCAGAGGTTCGGGCACGACCGCCCACTGCACTACGGGCAGGTCTACTCGACCATGTCCCGCCTGCTGAAGAACGGCCTCGTCGAGGTGGAGGCCATCGAGCCCGGAGGCGGCCCGGAACGCAAGCGGTACGCGATCACCGACGCCGGTGTCTCAGACGTCCAACAGTGGCTCGCCACCCCGGAGAAGCCGGACCAGTACCTGCACTCCACGCTCTACACCAAGGTCGTCCTCGCCCTGCTCACCGGTCGGGACGCCAGCGACGTCCTCGACACCCAGCGGGCCGAGCACCTGAGCGCGATGCGCGTCCTCACCAGGCGCAAGCAACAGGGCGACCTCGCCGACCAACTCATCTGCGACCACGCCCTGTTCCACCTCGAAGCCGACCTGCGTTGGCTGGAGCTGACCGCCGCGCGGCTCGACAGGCTCGCCACGGAGGTGCGCCGATGAAGCCCACCGGCCCCCTGCTCGTCGCCACGGGCCTACGCAAGACGTACGGGCCGACGCCGGCGCTCGACGGCGCCGACTTCTCCATCCGGCCCGGCGAGGTGGTCGCCGTCATGGGCCCGTCCGGTTCGGGCAAGTCCACGCTGCTGCACTGCCTCGCCGGCATCGTGACGCCCGACGCGGGAACCATCGTCTACGACGGTCGCGAACTGTCGGCCATGAGCGACTCGCGGCGCAGCGCCCTGCGGCGCGGCGAGTTCGGGTTCGTCTTCCAGTTCGGCCAGCTCGTGCCCGAACTGACCTGCCTGGAGAACGTCGCACTGCCGCTGCGCCTCAACGGCACCGGCCGCAGGGCGGCCGAGCGCGCCGCCCTGGCCCGGCTGGAACAGCTCGAGGTCGATGACGTGCGGAACAAGCGCCCCGGCGAGATCTCGGGCGGCCAGGGCCAACGCGTCGCCGTGGCCCGTGCCCTGGCGACCGAGCCGCGTGTGGTCTTCGCCGACGAGCCCACCGGCGCCCTGGACTCCCTCAACGGCGAACGCGTCATGCACCTGCTGACCGAGGCTTCCCGCTCGACCGGCGCCGCGGTGGTCCTGGTCACCCACGAGGCCCGGGTCGCGGCCTACTCCGACCGCGAGGTCGTGGTGCGCGACGGCAGGTCCCGTGACCTGGAGCGGGTGGCATGACACCGGCGAGGACCAACGCGAGGAGCTGGGCGCGGGACCTGACACTCGGCGCCCGGCTGGCCGTCACCGGCGGACGTGAGAGCTGGGTGCGCCTGCTGCTGACCGGAGTCGGCGTGGGCCTCGGGGTGGCGCTGTTGCTACTCACCACCGCGATACCGAACGCCCTGTCGGCGCGGGACGACCGGGAACGGGCACGCGGCGATCTGGGTTACACCCAGGCCACCGAGACACACGGGGACGCGGCGACGCGCGCCCTGCTCATCGCCGAGATCAGCACCACCTACCGCGACCACGACATCCGTGGCAGGTTGCTGCGGTCCGACGGGCCCCGCCCCCCGCTGCCGCCCGGCGTCAGCGACTTCCCCGCGCCGGGCGAGATGGTCGTCTCCCCGTCCCTGAAGGGGCTGCTGGAGTCCGACGAGGGCGAACTGCTGCGGGACCGGTTGCCGTACCGGATCTCTGGGACCGTCGGCGACGCCGGCCTGACCAGCCCCAACGAGCTCGCCTACTACGCGGGAAGCGACGAGATCGAGGCGGGCCAGAACGGGGTGCAGCGCATCACCGCCTTCCACCCGTACGGCCCGTACCACGGCGACGGGCTCGACCCGGTGCTGCTCCTGCTGGTGGTGGTCGTCGTCGTGGCGCTGCTGACACCGGTGGGGGTCTTCGTCGCCACGGCCGTGCGGTTCGGCGGGGAGCGCCGGGACCGCCGGCTCGCCGCGCTGCGCCTGGTCGGCGCGGACCGGTCCATGACGCGGCGGATCGCCGCCGGCGAGGCCCTGGTCGGCGCCGTGCTCGGCCTGTTCGCCGGCGCCCTGTTCTTCGCCTGGGGCCGCACGCTCGCGGGCCGCGTCGAGGTGTACGGGCAGAGCATCTTCCCTCACGACCTCGACCCCAGTTGGACCCTGGCCGCCCTGGTGGCGCTCGCCGTGCCCGCAGCCTCGGTCGCGGTGACCCTGATGGCCCTGCGGGGCGTGGTGGTCGAACCGCTCGGGGTCGTCCGCTCCACCAGACCGACGCGGCGCCGGTTGTGGTGGCGGCTGCTCCTCCCGCTCGGTGGCCTCGCCCTGCTGTACCCGATGGTCGGACAGGGCCACGACAACGGCGAGTTCAACGAGGAGTTGGTGATCGGCGGCACCGTGCTGCTGCTGGTCGGCGTCACGGCGCTGTTGCCCTGGATCGTCGAGGCGGTGGTGACCCGTCTCGGCTCGGGCGGCGTGTCCTGGCAGCTCGCCGTCCGCAGGCTCCAGTTGAACAGCGGTACGGCGGCCCGCATGGTCAACGGCGTCGCGGTCGCGGTGGCCAGCGCCATCGCCCTCCAGATGCTGTTCACCGGCGTCGAGGGCGACTACACCGTCGAGTCGGACAGCGACCTGACGCGCGCCCAGGTACAGATCTACGTGCGGCAGGGAGTCTCTGTCGACCAGGTGGACCGTCAGGTGGCCCGGAGCGAAGGCGTGCGCCGGGCCACGGTGGTGTCCGTCTCCTCCCTCGGGGGCCGGCGTGGTAACTCCGAGGACGTGGTGGACCTGACCATCGGGGGCTGCTCCGCGCTGCGGGAGGTGGCCCGGCTGCCCTCCTGTTCGGACGGCGACGTGTTCGTCGTCCACGGGGCCGAGAACTATGCGGACACCCCCCGCATCGCCCGCCCCGGCCGGATGTTCTACGCCGACCCCGGGTACGGCGAGGACGACAGCGCTGCGGTTCCCTGGCGGCTGCCGCTCACCGCGAAGAAGGCCGGGCCACGTCCCGACCCGACCGGTTGGGAGAACGGTGGGATCCTGGCCACCCCGAGCGCGCTCCCACGTGAGGTCGTCGCCGACGCCCGGGCCCAGGCCTGGGTGCAGCTCGACACCTCGGTGCCCGACGCGGTGGACCTGGTGCGCAACTCGGCGGCAAGGCTCGACCCCCTGACCACCACCATCACCCTCACCGAATCCACCGAGGTGGAGGAGTTCGCGTCCATCAGGACCGGCCTCTTCGTCGGCGCGGCCTGCGTCCTGGCGCTCATCGGCGCCAGCCTGCTGGTCACTCAGCTCGAGCAGCTCCGCGAACGCAGGAAACTGCTGTCCACGCTGGTGGCGTTCGGCACCCGACGGCGCACCCTGGGGCTCTCGGTGCTGTGGCAGACCGCCGTCCCCGTCGCTCTCGGTCTCCTCCTGGCGTCCGCGGTGGGCCTGGTCCTGGGCGGGGTCCTGCTGCGGATGGTGGCCGTGCCGGTCACCGTGGACTGGTCCGGCGTGCTGACCATGACGGCCGTGGGCGCGGGCGTGGTCCTGGCGGTGACCGCCCTCAGCATCCCGCCCCTGTTGCGGATGACCCGCCCGGACGGCCTGCGCACCGAGTAACGGCGGCGGCTCCCCGTTGCCGACCACGGGGGCCTCCCGCTCCCGGAGGAAGGCGCCGAGCGCCGTCGAGCCGCGCCGGTTCACCCCGACGCGGCTCGACGGCGCGATTCGCTCTCAGACGGCATCGGTGACCGCGGCGTAGGAGCCCAACACACCGGGCCAGGCTCCGTCGGCCGCCAGGGCGTCGCGGGCCTGCTCCCAGCCCGACCCGTGCCGCTCCAGCCCGGAGTGGACCAGCGTGACCACCGTGCGGTTGGGCCCGTCGGCGGTGAAGGCGACGTCCACCCGGCTGGCCTTCGCCCCGTCCGTCTCGGGACGGAAGGCGGGGGTGATCGCCCACGACAGTGCCAGGTGGTGCGGGGCGTCCCATTCCAGGACGGTGCCCCAGGCGCATTCCGCGCCGTCGTCGGTGACCTCGTACCAGCGTCCACCGGGCTTCGGCTCGATCACCAGGTCGGTCCGCTCCCCACCCGCACCGATCCTGTAGGGGGCGGGCCACCAACGGTGGGCCTGCTCGGTGAACACCTGGAACGCGCGTTCCACCGGGGCGCCGACGGTGACCTGGACCCGGACGTCCTTCCCCTGCACGTACTCGTTCACGTGTCGTTGTCCTCCCGTGGCGGCGCTTCGACAGCCTGAGAGAAGCCGGTGAGCGCCTGTGTCCAGAAATGTTCGAAGTACGTCCGTAGGGCGTCCACGCCCTGAGGATCGAGCCGGTACACGCGCCGCGTCCCGACCGCCTCACAGGTGACCAGCCCCACCCGGACGAGAACCTTGAGGTGCTGTGACACCGCCGGCCTGCTCACCGGCAGCTCCGCCGCCAACTCGCCCACCGCACACGGCCCTCGACCCAGACGTTCGAAGATCGCTCGGCGGGTCGGGTCACCCAGCGCACCCAACCCCTCTTGGTAAGTCCCCACGAACCGTAAGTATCAACTTACCATTAGGGGCCGTCAATTCCCCTCGCCGCACTCCTACTTCTCGACCGGGACGACCATCGGGACGACGATGGCCGGGGCAGTCAGCGCCCGTTCCCACCCGCCCCCGCAGGAAAGCAGCCACACCGTGCCCCACACCCCCGCCCAGCCCGTCCGCCTCGGCGCCAACTACACCCCGACCAGGGGGTGGTTCCACCACTGGCTCGACTTCGACCTCGACGAGGTCCGCCGGGACCTGGACTCCCTGGCCGCGCTCGGCCTCGACCACGTCCGGGTGTTCGCCCTCTGGCCGGTCTTCCAGCCCAACCGCGCCCTCGTTCGGCCCCGCGCCGTCGAACAACTGGGGCAGATGGTGGACGCGGCTGCCGAGTGCGGCCTCGACGTGGCCGTCGACGCGCTCCAGGGCCACCTGTCCAGCTTCGACTTCGTGCCGTCCTGGCTGCGCACCTGGCACCGCCGCAACATGTTCACCGATCCGGAGGCGGTCCAGGGCGAGGTCCACTACCTGGAGACGCTGGCCGTGTCCCTCGCGGACCGGCCGAACTTCCTCGGGCTCACCCTCGGCAACGAGGTGAACCAGTTCTCCGACCGGCCGCACCCCGACCCCGACCCGTGCACCCACACCGAGGCCGGGGCGTGGCTCGACCAACTGCTGGCCGCTTGCGAGCGCGCCGCCCCCGGACGGAACCACACCCACTCCGAGTACGACGCCGTCTGGTTCCAGGACGGGCACCCCTTCACCCCCGCACACGCCTCCAGGGTCGGCCGGATGACCACCGTGCACTCGTGGGTGTTCAACGGTGCCGCCCAACGCCACGGCCACGACGGCACCGGGACGGTCCACCTCGCCGAGTACCTGCTGGAACTGTCCAAGGCGTGGGCGCTGGACCCGCGCCGGCCGGTGTGGTTGCAGGAGGTCGGCGCCCCGGCCCCGCTGGTCCCGGCCGAGCACGCCGCCGCGTTCACCGAGGCCACCATCGCCAACGCCCTGACCTGTGCCGACCTGTACGGCATCACCTGGTGGTGCTCGCACGACGTGTCCCGTTCCCTCGCCGACTTCCCGGAGCTGGAGTACGGGCTCGGCCTGCTCACCGCCGATCGCGAGGTCAAGCCGGCCGGGCGGGCCGTCGCCGACGTCGTCGCCCGGCTGCGGCAGGAGCCGCCCCGGCCGGTCCACCGCTCCACCGCGCTGGTGTTGGACGCGGGTGACGAGGACACCGCGCCCCGGCGCTCGGTCTGCGCCCCAGGCGGGGAGTACTTCGACGCCTGGATGCGCCTCGCCTCCCGGGGGCTGCGCCCCGCCGTGGTCCTCGCCGGCCGCGCCCACGACCCCGACCACCTCGCGGCACGGGGCATCACCGAACTGCTCCACCCGTCCGACACCCGCTGACCGCGCCGCGGCGCCGCCGCCTCGATCCGGTCCGGTCCGGTCCGGCCGGTCAACTGGAAACGGTTATCCAGAAATCTCCGGCGGGGTTTGTGAAGCCACTCACATGGAGCAGTCGGTTCCTGATATACCCCCAACCATGGGTCTGATCTTGGACGAGTCCTGGGAGACAACCACCTCACGTGGCGCCCGACCGCAGTGCACTCGCACTGCGGCCTCGTCCGGGCCGGCCTCGCGGGGAGACGCGTGCGGGTGACCGCACGACCCTCGGGTGCCCGGGAACTGCCCCTCGCGACACGGGAACGGTGGCGCGACGGGGTGGTCGATCCGGCTTCGGCCCGTGCCCGGCAGACAGTCCGCGCCCACGGTCCCGACAGTTCGGGCCGCCGGCCGTGGAACCACCGCCAGCAGGCAATGGAGATCCGTTCAGTGACCATCCAGGACGCCATGGTGCACATCCTGCAGTCGTCCGGCTCGGGGGGTGCCGACTCCCCGGCAGTGGCCTCCTCACGCCCGCGGTTTCCACTACGCTCAGGGCCACATGCCCCTCTTAGTTCCCGCAGCCACCAGAAGGCCGAAAGGCAGTTCGAGCTTGGTGCGGCTCAGTGCCGCCCGCTGTTCCGCCGGAACGGTCGCTGGTACCCGGTCGCGGGGACGTCGGGGCTGCCCACCGCCGCCCGTCACCGGCGCACCGGCTTCGGCCCGGTGCGCCGCGACGGTGCTGTGTGCTGCGGTCATGCCAGCACCGCCCGGTACTGAAAGTGGAGCTGGCCCATACGCGTTCATGGCCGACCGAGCCAATCCCCGAGGATGCCGATGCCGACACACCGCCTCTTCTCACGCCCACAGTCCCGTCCGCCTCAGGGCGCCACACTGGGCGAAGCCGGTGGCTCCACCCGCCGCGCCGAGCGGGCGCTGCGGGCGCGACTGCGGAGACAGGGCGCGGTGCCCACGTTCCTGTCCGCGGCCGTCGTGGGTTCCGCCTGGGCGACGCACGCCCTGGCCGGCGTGCCGGCGGTGTGGGCCGTGGCCGGCGCCGGGGTCGGCAGCGCGGTGACGGTGATGGTGGGCGTGCGGCACACCGCCGCCGTGGCGAAGGGACTCCTGCGCGAGCGCGTTGACCTCAACGAGCGGATCAGCGGCTGGCTGAGGCACTACGACGCGCTGATCGAGCAGATCGACAAGGACGTCACCCTGGCGGCGGAGCAGGTCGGCCGTGGCGAGGCCCCGACCACGGAGCCCGGAGAGCCGTCCGAGCGGACGGGCGATCCGTTCGGGGACCTGGCCGCGGCGCTCGAGACGATCCGCCACCAAACGCTGGCAGCGATCGCCGATGTGGCGAGCGAGGCCGCCTCGCACCGTGCGCACCGCGACCAGATGGAGGTCTACCTCAACGTGGCGCGGCGCCTGCACGCGCTGGTCCGCCGGGCACTCCAGAAGCTGTCCGACCTCGAACGTGAGGTGGAGGACCCGGACCTCCTCCTTGACCTGTTCACCCTGGACCACCAGGTCACGCTGATCCGCCGTGCGGCGGAGAGCCTCGCGGTGCTCGGCGGGGAGCAGGCCCGCCAGGTGCGCGATCCGCTGATGCTGTCCACGGTGCTGCGGCAGGCGGTCGCCGAGATCGAGCAGTACCGGCGCGTGAGGGTGGTCACGCCCACCACGGAGTTGCGGCTGCCGGGCCACGCGGGCCCTGACGTGATCCACCTGCTCGCCGAGCTGATCGAGAACGCCGCGGAGTTCTCCCCGCCGGAGACGCAGGTGATCGTGCGGGTCCAGGAGGTGCCCGCCGGCCTCGTCGTCGAGGTCGAGGACCGCGGCCTGTCCATGCCGGACGGGAAGCTCAGCCGGATGAACCAGTTGCTGGCGGCCCCGGAGAGCGTCGATGTGCGCGAACAGCTCGCCGCCGGGCAGATCGGCCTGCTGGTCGCCGCTCGACTCGCGATCCAGCACGGCATCGGCATCGAGCTGCGCCGCAACCTCCTCGGCGGTACGCAGGCGATCGTGGTCCTCCCGCACGCCCTGCTCCTCACCCCGGAAGAGGCACAGGCCACCGCGGTGGCGTCCCCGGCGTCCCCGGCGCCTCCGGCACCCCCCGCTTCCACGGCACCCCCGGCCGACCCGAAGCCGGCCCCGACGCCGTGCCCGCCCGCCGATCCCGTCCAGCCCAGCGCGTCGTCGGGCCCCGGGGCGGCGAACCGCGGGGGAACGCAGGCCCAGCCCCTCCCGCAGACGCCCCGTGCGGAAAACGCCGCGGAGAAAACCGACCGTCCGAAGCTCCCTCAGCGCACGCGTCGGCAGCCCCTTCCCGCCGACCCTTCCCCCTCCGCCCCACCACCGGCCGACGTCGAGCCCAGCGCGGGCCTGTGGGCCGCGTTCACCGGGGGGCAGCAGGAGGCAAGAACACGTGAGCCCGTGGCCGGCGCACTGGACGACAACGCCACCGACTGACTTCCGCGCCCCCTTCACATCGGGAGATGTCCATGACGATCGACGCCCACACGTTCCAGAGCCAGACGATGTCCCACCTGAGTTGGCTGTTGGAACGCTTCGTTGAACGCGAGCCAGGAACCCAGAGCGCGTTCCTGGCCTCCAGTGACGGCATCCTGCTCGCTCAGGCCAACCTGCCCCACAACCAGGCGGAGGCAGCCGCCGCGCTCGTCGCGTCCATGTACTCACTGGCCCGCGGCGTCAACCAGCTCACGCCCCAGCCGCACGGACACGCACAGGTGCTCCAGGTGGTCACGGAGCTGAACACCACGACGCTGTTCCTGATGGTGGCCGGCGACGGACTGCCGCACGGGGTGCGCGTGCAGGTCGGGGCCGACGCCAGCAAGGTCAGCAGCATCCTGGGCGTGCTCGCCGCCCCCGACGCGGACGTTCGCGCCATCGGTCACCAGATGACCACGATGATCAGGAGTGTGGCCGAGCACCTGGTGACCGACGCGCGCCACATCGCCGACGAGAGTCGGTGACATGGAGACCGATGGCAACCGGGCGTGGAGTCAGGTGGATCAGCAGGACGTGCGTCCGTACATGGTCACGGGGGGGCGGACCCGACCACGTCACACGATGCGGCTCGTCTCCCTGCTCGCGCCCGGTTCCTCTCCCCCCGCTGACCCGCTCCCTCCCGAAGCCGAGCAGGCCGTGGCCCTGTGCCGTGACGAACCACGGTCCGTGGCCGAGCTCGCCGGGCACCTCGGACTGCCGGTACAGGTCACAAAGGTGATTTTATCGGACCTTCTCGACGCCGATGTGCTCTCGATCCAGATCTCCGAAACCTCACCAAGCCGCGACGTGAATGCTCTGGAGGCGCTCCTTGTCGGGCTACGCAAGAAGTTCCCCGATGCGGCCTGACGGCGGGCCGGTGGAACCGGCTCCTCTCCTGCTCAAGATCGTCGTAGCGGGGGGGTTCGGAGCGGGGAAGACCACACTGGTCAGTGCGGTCAGCGAGATCGAGCCACTGACCACGGAGGAGTACCTGACCTCCGCCAGCGCCAGCGTGGACTCCCTCAACGGGGTCGAGGCCAAGACGACCACCACGGTCGCGATCGACTTCGGCCGCTGCACCTTCACCGAGCCACAACCCATGCGGTTGCTCCTCTTCGGCACGCCGGGACAGGAGCGGTTCTGGTTCACGTGGGACGACCTGTCCAGCGGCGCCATCGGCGCGATCGTCCTCGCCGACACCCGTCGCCTACAGGACTGCTTCCCCGCGGTGGGCTACTTCGAGCAGCTCGGCCTGCCCTTCGTGGTCGCGGTCAACGAGTTCGACGACGCCCCCCACCGCTACAGCCCCGACGAGATCCGGCAGGCCCTCGACCTGCCGGAGCAGGTTCCCGTCCGGCTGTGTGACGCCCGTAGAACACCGTCCGCGATCAACGTCCTGATCACGCTGGTCCAGCACGCCCTCACCCGTGCCCGGTCCTCACTCGCCTCTCCTGGAGTCCGCCCATGAAGTACGACAGCAACTCCGGTTTGTACGTCCAAGCGGAGGACACCGCCCTCGAACAGCGCAAGAAGCTGCTCGAGGAACTCGGCCTCGGCGATCCCGACGAGGAGTTCGACCAGTTCGCGGCCGAACTCGCCCGCGCCGCCGGCACCCCCTACGCGATGGTCAACTTCATCGTGGAGGAGCAGCACTTCGCTGGCCTGCACGCGCCTCCCGGCGCCGACGTCGGGCGCACCATGCCCCGCACGCACGGCTTCTGCCCCGACGTCTTAGACCGGCGCAAGCCCCTGGTGCTGCCGGACGTGATGATGAACCCCCGGTTCGCCGGCAACCCCGTCGTGGACCAACTCGGGGTCCGCACCTACGCCGGCGCCCCGCTCATCCACGGTCCCACGGACACCCTCCTCGGCACCGTGTGCGTGATAGGGCCGACCCAGCGCCCGTGGTCCACCGGGCAGCCCACACTGGCCCTGATCAAGAAATACCGCGACACCCTCATGGAGATCATCAACCAGCGCACCACTTACCCGACGCCCTGACAGGCGTCTCAGGGAGAGGATCAGGATGTCCGACGCGTTACTGACGGAGGCCCACAAGGCCTTGCGCGACCAGGTGCGCGCCTTCGCTGAAACAGAGATCGCTCCCCGCGTGGCGGCGATGGAGGATTCCCCCACCTCCTTCGACCACGAGCTCGCCGCGCTCATCGCCCGACAGGGCTGGATCGCCGCCACCGTCGACTCCGCGTACGGCGGCATGAGCGCCGGGCACCTCGCGAAGACCATCATCATCGAGGAACTCTCGCGGGTGAGCGGGGCCATGGGGGCCATGGTGCAGGCCTCCCAACTCGGCGTTGCGAAAATCGTCCACTACGGCACCGAGGAACAGAAACGCACCTGGCTTCCGCAGGTCGCTGACGGCACGTGCCTCCCCACCATCGCGGTGACCGAGCCCGAAAGCGGAAGTCACGTCCTGGGCATGCAGTCAACCGCTCACCGCTCCGGGAACGACTACATACTCAACGGCCGGAAGGCCTTCGTCGGCAACTCCCACATCGGCCACCTGCACGGCGTCGTCGTCCGCACCGGCCCCGGTTCACGAGGTCTCACCGCCTTCCTCGTCGAGTCCGACCGGCCGGGGGTCCAACTCGAGCCCTACCAGCCCACCATGGGACTGCGCGGGTTCTCCTTCGGCGACATCACCTTCACCAACTGCCGTGTCCCGGCCTCCAACATGATCGGCGACATAGGCGACGGCCTCAGCGTCGCCTACTCCTCCAGCGTGCTGTACGGCCGGCTCAACCTGGCCGCCGTCGCACTCGGACTGCACCAGGCCGTCCTCGAGCAGACGGTCGGCTTCGCCTCCACCCGCCGTCGCTACGGCAAACCGCTCTCCCTCCTGTCCCCCGTGGGCCACAAGATCGGTGAGATGCACGCCCGATTGATGACCGCCCGCCTGACCACCTACCACGCATCCCAACTGTTGGACGCCGGCCAGCCCTGCGACCCCCACCTGTTGAACGCCAAGTACCTGAACTACGAGTCGGCCCGGACGTCGGCCGGCGCGGCCATGGAGATCCACGCCGCGGCGGGCCTGCGCACGAACCTCCCCGTCGAGCGCCTCAACCGCGACGTCCAGCACATCTGGGCCCCGGCGGGAACCGGCGACGTCCAACTCCACCGCCTCGCCGAGTTCGCCCTCGGAACGTCCCCGGGGCAGCAGTGGTCCCAGCGGCTGGCGGACAAACTGGCCCCCGCCGACGGACCGTGGTCCCCGCACCGGACCCCTGTCCTCGCCCACTACCAACGATGTTGAGTCCCACGGCTGCCGGACGGGCGGGGCGGGCGGTGCCCCGCCAAGGGGTTGCCCCGAGCTGCGAGAACCAGCTCTTCCCCACCCGGCTCAGCGACCTCGGGCCCGCCGGACGCGCCGGCGGGCCCGAGGTCACGTCACGGCCACCGGCCCGTGGCCCCGCGCCTCACCTGACGAGGCGATAGGCGTCGATGATGGACTGGGAGACGGAGTTGCCCTGCTGGTCCGTGAGGTCCGCACGCAGCGAGACGCTCCCGCCGTCGTTCGGGTGCTCCAGTTCGACGTGGAGCTTGCCGTCGTCCTCGCCGACCGGAACGGCCCGCCAGGTGCCACCGCCGTCGTAGGAGACCTCGACGCTCAGCGACCGCGTCCCCACGCTCCGCGCCGCGCCGTCAACGGTCACCGGCACCCGTAGCGTCTCCCCGGCCTCGGCCGTGCCCGTCAGCGACAGCTCCGGCGAGAACCGCACGCTGGACAGCGGCAGCGACGTCCTGGTGTCGGTGTGCTCGGAGGAGAACGTCCAGGTGGCCTCGGAGCGGGTGGTCAGCTCCGACACGGCGGTGTCGCGGGATGCGCTGACGTCCAGTCGGTACCCCGCCAACTCCTCGGGTGCGCCGCTGAGCGTGCCGCAGGGCACCTCGTCGAGCTCGAGCACGGTGCGGTCGTCGATGGTGAGCTCGGCCCTGGCCGACGTCACCACGGACTCCCCGAGGCGGCCCTGACCGTCACCGAACATCGACGGGCAGAGGTCGATCGAGTTCTTCTCGCGGTAGGCCACGGGGGAGTCGGCGTGCAGGCCGACGGCCGGCCCGTAGACCCCTGGGTTGGCCCGGGCCCGGTAGCCCTGCCCGGCCTGGTAGCTGTGCAGCGGCCCGTCGTACTGGGCCACCTCCGTGTCTCCGTTGGCGTCGAGCTGTCGGACGTGGAAGCCCCACTCCACACCCGGCGGGGTGGTGACGTAGTGCCGCCCGGAGCCGGGGAGCCGGTCCACCAGTGCCGGCCCGCCAGTACCCTGCTGGTGGCCGTCCGACCACCAGGCACTGACCCTCCCGGACTTGCCGGGGGCAGCCACCGCGGAGGTCACGTCGATCCGGGCCAGTTCGTCCATGGTGACCTGGTGCTCGAAGCCGTCGAAGAAACGTCCCTCGCGGCTGTGGACGAAGCTGTAGCCGGTGCCACCACCCTCGTTCGACGCGGCGACGTACGCCTTGAACTCACCGTCCGGGACCTCGGGGCCCGCGTGACCGATCCGCAGCCAGGACAGGTCGGGGATGCCGAACATGCCCCTCTGCAAGGTCGCGCGCTCCCCGGTGACTCGGAAGCTGACGTACCGGGGAGCGATCGCCACCTGTGGATCGGGCGCCGTGACCCGGATGTGCTTCGCCCGGCGGATGTCGAAGGTCGTCGTGGTGTCCCGGTCCACGGTCAGCTTCGGCCAGATCATCATGACCGGGTCCACCAGGGTGGACACACTGACGGTGTACGTGCCCCTGGGCAGCCGGACGGTGCGGGACTCCCCGAGGTCCGCCCTCACCTCGGTGTACTCCTCCTCGTCGAGGTTCCACAGCTCGGCGAAGAAGTCACTGGTGGGCTTCCCGTCGTCACCGGTCACGTCCAGCGTCACGTCGTACGACTCGGCCTCGCGGGTCACCGCGAGCGCGGTGCGGACCGCCTGGTCGTCGGCCGTGGCCACCAGCGCACCGCTGTGGCGGCCGTCCGCCGCGGCGACCCTGGTGTCCGCGGTCACCTCAACGCCGGCGGTGCCTCCGGCCGGAACGGTGAGCCGCTGCGTGGACAGGGTGATCATGCCGTCCGCACTCGGCTGGCCGTCGGGCCCCGCGACCCCCACCGACAGCGACAGGGTGACGGAGGCGCTGCCGTGGTTGCGGTAGGTGACGGTCCGGGCCACCGGCTCGTCGTCCTGGTGCGGCCACCGCTGGACGCCGAAGTCCAACGCGGGGGACTCACTGACCACTGTCGCGTTCACCGCACGGCCCACCGCGGTCCGCCCGGTGCCCTGCTGGTCCGCGGTCAGGCCAGCGGTCGGCTCGGCCGAGCTCGTCAGTGCCCGCTTGAGCTGCTGCCCGGTCCAGTCGGGGTGCTGCTGGGCCAGCAGTGCCGCGGCACCCGCGACGTGTGGTGTGGCCATGGAGGTGCCGGACGCCGCCTGGTAGCCCTCCGGGGCGGAGTCTTCCTGCCCCTGCGGCACCTGGGTGGACCTGGCCGCGACGATGCCCACCCCGGGCGCGGTGAGGTCCGGCTTGAGCGTCGCGGCGGCGGTGGGCCCGACGCCGGAGAACGGGGCCAGCCGGTCCTCGCGGTCCACCGCCCCCACGGTCAGTGCCTGTTCGGCACTGCCCGGCGAGTCCACCCCCCGCGTGCCGTCGTTGCCCGCGGCGATGACGAACAGCACCCCGTGGTCGCGGGAGAGACGATCGACCGCCTCCTCCAGCGGATCGGTGCCCGGGCGGTCCGGCGAGCCGAGGCTGAGGTTCACGACCTTCGCGCCCTGCTCGACGGCCCACCCCATCCCGGCGATGACCGCGGAGTCGGCACCCCAGCCGTCGTCGGCCAGTACCTTGGCATCCAGGATGCGGGCACCTGGTGCCACGCCCCGGTACTGGCCGGACGACCGCGCACCGGAACCCGCCACCGTGGACGCCACATGGGTGCCGTGTCCGTTCCGGTCCACGGTGTCCGGGGACTCGGAGAAGTTCTTCTCGGCGACCTCCACCCCGGCGAGGTCCGGGTGGCCCTGGTCCACTCCGGTGTCCAACACCGCGACCTTGACCCCCTCCCCGGTGAACCCGGCGTCCCAGGCCGTGGGCGCCCCGATCTGCGGCACGCTGCGGTCGAGGCTCGCCCGGCGGACCCCGTCCAGCCACACCGCCGCGACACCGCTGGTGAGTTCCTCCGCATGGGCCCCCGAGCGCCGGGTGAGGGCGTCCCACGCCGCGGGCGTGGCCTTGGGCACGGTGACCGCGTCGCCGTGGACCACCGGCAGCGCACGCCGTACCTCCACCCCGGCGTCGCGGAGCGTGGACCTCACCTGGTCGGCGCGCTGCCCGCGGTAGGTCACGATCAACGGCAGCGTCTTGCGGGCGTCGTCGCCGTACCCCGCCTCCAGCAGCCCGGTCACGTCGAAGAGCCGCCGGTCGAGCACGCCCCGCGCCAGTAGGCGCCGGGCGTCGGACGGCACCGCGTAGGTGTGGCCGTCCAGCTCCTGGATGTCCACCAGCGCTTTCTCCCGGCCGGGACGCGCCGTCACCTCGATCACCTGTCCCCGGGCGTCAACCGTCACCCGGTCACCGGTGAGCAGGGTCACGGTGCGGGCCCCCGGACCCTCCGCTGCCCCACCCGCCCGCCAGGACACCCCCTGACCGGGCTCGGCCCCCGGCCCGTTCCGCGCCGACGGCGCCCCGTGGGCACCGCCCGCCACCGCCACCGCCAGCACGCTCGTCAGGGCCACCGCCGTGGCCCGGGCTCTTCCCCACGTGCGCAACTCGGACACCTCCCGTGTGAAGGGGCACCGCTCGGTCGCGGTGACCGCTCCCTCCTCCCTGTCCGCAACCCGGTCGGGGTTCCCGGGAAGGTCCGTTGGACGTGGCGGTGCCCCCGCCGCCCTCCGGGGAGGTCCACGGCGGGGGCACCGGGCCGGCGGGAGACTATCCGGCGGCGAGGGCCTCGGTCGGGGGCAGGCGGGAGGCACGGACGGCCGGGTAGAAACCGGCCAGGCCACCGATGACCAGGGTGGCTGCCACGCCGCCCACCGTCGCCCACAGCGGTACCAGCGTCGGCCAGCCCTGGTAGCCGGCGTAGCCCGCGGTCACCGCGATGCCCAGGACGACGCCGCCGAGGCCGCCGAGGGCGGACAGCAGCAACGACTCGCACAGGAACTGGGTCCGGATCTGCCCGTGGGTGGCGCCCAGCGAGCGGCGCAGACCGATCTCCGCACGGCGCTCCAGCACCGAGATGACCATGGTGTTGGCCACCCCCACGCCGCCGACCAGCAGCGCCACCGCGCCCAGGCCGAGCAGCAGGCCGGAGAGCGCGTCGTCGGTGGCCTGCTTGGCGGCCAGCGCGTCGGAGGGGCGGGAGACCTGCACCTCGTTGGGGTGCTCCGGGTTGACGGTGGCCCCCAGGACCCCCTGCAGGTCGCCCACGGCGGACTCCTCGGCGCGGGTGTAGACGGTGGTCGCGTACCCGTCGAAGCCGAGCTCCTGCCGCGCCACCGGCCAGCCGACCAGAGCGGCCGAATCCAGCTCGGGGACCAGTTCGTTGGGGGCGAGGACGCCGACCACGGTGAACCAGCGGTCGCCCAGCCACACCCGGGTCCCGGGGTCCGCCCGGTGGACGCCGAGGTGCGCGGCGGCCCTGGCGCCCAGGACCACGCAGGGGTACCTCGCGTTGGCGGCGTCGAGCCACCGACCGTCCACGACCTGCGCCCCCACCGTCCGGGGCAGGTCGGTGCGGGCGGCGTAGACGCCGATGCCACCGGTCTGCTCCTCGGGGACGTGGTCGTTGCGGTAGACCTCGGCGCTCACCCTGCCGACCGCCGAGACGGACTCCACCGCGTCGGCGGCGGCGACCATGCCGACGGCCTCGTCGGGCAGGTGGGCCTGGTCCCCGCCGAAGGACTGTCCGGGTCCTGCGGTGAGCAGGTTGGTGCCCAGCGCGTCCAACTTCCGATCCAGTTCCTCCTGGCTGGAGGTGGAGATGCCGACCACGCCGATCATCGCGGCGATGCCGATCGCGATGCCCAAGGCGGAGAGGAACACCCGCACGGGCCGGGAACGCAACCCGGAGCCACCGACGCGGATGACGTCCACGGCGCTCAGCCGTGCCGGCCTGGGGCGGGCCACCCGCTGCCGGGACGGTGCCGCGGTGCTCACCCGCCCACCGCCCCACCCACGGGGACACCGGAGTCGCGTTCGACGCGACCGTCCCTGATCCGCACTTCCCGGGGCAGCGACGCGGCGATGTCCCGGTCGTGGGTGATCACCACGACGGTGGTGCCGGCGCGGTGCAGTTCGTGGAGCAGGTCCATCACCGCCGCGCCGGAGCGCGAGTCCAACGCCCCGGTCGGCTCGTCGGCCAGCAGCAGCGGCGGGTCGCCCAACACCGCCCGGGCGATGGCCACACGCTGCTTCTCACCCCCGGAGAGCTGGTGCGGCGCGTTGTGGAGACGGTGGCCCAGCCCCATCCGGCGCAACGCGCGCTCGGCGAGCCGGCGGCGTTCGCCCCGGGGCCGTCCGCCGTACAGCAGGCCGTCCGCCACCGCGTCGATCGCCGGCACCCCGGGGGCCAGGTGGAACGACTGGAAGACGAAACCGATGGTGGACGCGCGCAGCGCGGACAACTCACGGTCCGACAGCTCCTGCACGGCGTGGCCGTCGATGCGCACGGTCCCGCAGGACGGCCGGGAGAGGGTGCCCATGAGGTTGAGCAGGGTGGACTTGCCCGAACCCGAAGGACCCACCACGGCGAGGAGTTCACCGCGCCGGACGACCAGATCGACGCCCGCGAGCGCGGTCACGCCGCCGTAGGTCTTGGAGACACCGGAGAGCTCGACGACGGGCGGGGTCATCCGGGCACTCCCACGTCCAGGCCCTCGGTGACACCGGCGCCGGAAACCTCGACCCTGCCGTCGGCGAACATGCCGAGCCGCACCGGTCGGTACTCCACGCCGCCGTCGGTGACGACCTGCACGGCGTAGCCGCCGCCCTGCCGGGCGACCAGCGCGTTGACCGGCACCGCGAGCACGTCCCGCCGGGTCTCGGCGGCGAGGGTCACGTCCACCGGGGCGGCCTGGTAGCGGCCGAGCTGCTCCTGGTCCCGCACGGTGAGTTCGACCGGCAGGGTGGCGCCGTCGGAGCCGCCGTCCTCCTGTGCCGGCCTGGCCGTGGCGGCGTTGCCGACGTCGGCCACCACCGCGTTGACCCTGGTGCCGTCGGGCAGCGCCACGGTGGCCTCGGTGCCCTCGTCCACCAGGTCCTCGTACCGGACATCGAGGTCCACGCTGACCAGGCGCGTGGTACCGGTCCAGGTGAGGACGTCCCCGCTGGGCACGGTGGCGATCGACGCCTTGACCTCGGCGACCCGCCTGGCACCGGGGGCCACCACCGCGTCCCCGGGCGCCACCGTTCCGGTCTCCTCCCGGCCCAGGTCCTCCTGCCAGGCCCGCACCGCCTCGGCGGTGCCGGAGGTGTACTCCCGGTCCACGGTGAACCCGGTGTGGCCGAGCGCGGCGAGATTCCGCTCCAGCACCTGGACGTCCCCGCCCTCGGCGCCGACGTCGAGCGTGCGGTACAGCGGCGTGGAGCCGTACAGCAGGGGAACCCTCCGCTCGTCCACGCTGTACACGGGGTCCCCGCGCCTGATCACCTGGCCCTCCCCGGGCAGTTGGGTGAGGACGCCACTGCCGTCCCCGGCCGTGGCCCGTCCCGCGGGCGCGCCGCCCTGCCCGCCGTCCTCCGCCGGGGTGCCAGAACCGGGGGCCCGCACCGCGGTGGCCTCCCCGTAGCCGAGGGTGCCGTCCACCGTCTCGGTGCGGGTCAGTGTGGCCTTCTCCACCTTGGCCGTCCTCGCCGGCCCGGACGGGGCGGCAGCGGCGGAACCCCCGCCGTCGCTGCCCAGCGCGCCGGTCGCCGCGAGGCCGCTGGCCGCCGCGACCACGACCACGGCCAGCGCCACCAGGGAGGTGCGCACCGGGCGGCGGCGACGCGGCGCGGACCCGTCGCCGCCCTCGTGGCCGGCGACCGCGGGGTCCGCTGGCCGGCCGACCCCTTGGGCCGGAGGGGGGTCCGCCGGCGTCCGCACACCACTGTTCTCCTGCGACTGCGTCACTTCGGCCCGCCGCCCCGGATCATGACGCCGCCGCCGGGCCACGCGGACTGACATGCCTGCATGGCCTCCTGGAACGCGGAGTCGTCCCGGCCGATGCCCGCCTTGCCGAGATCGATCTCCATCGCTCCGCCGTTGATCTGCGGGTCCGGGAACGCCGGCACCCCGTGGTCACGGATGCACTGGGCCCACTCGGCCACCTTCGCCGAGTCCAGCGGGCCGCTGTTCTGGGACTGTGCCTGGGGCGACAGGTCCTGGCACGCCTCCTGGGCCTCGGCGAACTCGGGAGACCCGGGATCGACGCCCGTCTCCGGAGTGATCTTGAGTGCGCCGCCGTCGCTCGGGTCCGGGAACTTGGGCACCCCGTTCTCCCTCATGCACTGGGCGTAGGCCAGCGCACGGTCCCGCGGGTCAGTGGGTGTGGTCCCGCCGCCGGCGTCCTCGCCGGACGAGGCGCTACCGGAGTCCTTGCCGGACGAGGAGGCGTCGTCGGAGCAGCCGGCGAGCAGCGCCCCGCTCAGGAGCAGTGGGACGATCACCCAGGTTCGTACGTGTTTGCGGGTACGTGTCATGCGTCAAGGAGTACCGACCCGCGGGTTACACCGCGGGAACAGATCCTGTGATCCCCGTGTAACCCCGGCTGCTGCATGCTGGCCCCATGCGCGTACTGATCGTCGAAGACCACCGGGAACTCGCGGAGACCGTGGCCACCGGGCTGCGGCAGGACGGCATGGCCGTCGATCTCGCCCTCGACGGCCGGGAGGCCCTCGACATGGCGACGGTCCATGACTACGACGTCATCGTGCTCGACCGCGACCTGCCCGTCGTCCACGGCGACGAGGTGTGCCGGGCCCTGGTCAACGACGGTGGCCGCGCCCGGCTGCTGATGCTCACCGCCTCCACCACCCTGGAGGACCGCGTGGAGGGCCTCGGCCTGGGCGCCGACGACTACCTCGCCAAACCGTTCGCCTTCGCCGAGCTGATCGCCCGGGTCAGGGCCCTCGCCCGACGGTCCCAGCCCGCGGTGCCGCCGGTGCTGACCCATCGTGACCTCACCCTGGACTCCACCCAGCGGGTCGCCACCCGTGCCGGTCGCCGCCTCAACCTCACCCCCAAGGAACTCGCCGTCCTGGAACTGCTGCTGGCCGCCCGCGGTGGGGTCGTCTCCGCCGAGCAACTCCTGGAACGCGCCTGGGACCAGGCGGCCGACCCCTTCACCAACACCGTGAAGGTCACCGTCAGCCGCCTCCGCCGCAAGCTGGGCGAACCGCCCGTCATCGAAACGGTGCCCCATGCCGGCTACCGCATCTGACCGCCCCGCCGTGGCCCGCGGGCCACGCCGCCTGCGCTGGTCCGCCCGGCTTCGCCTGACCATCCTGTACGGCGGCCTCTTCCTGCTCTCCGGCGCGGCGCTGCTGACCATCACCTACCTGCTGGTCGCCACCCGCGGCGAGCCGAAGATCGTCGTCAAGGCGATCGTGCCGGGCAACGAACTGCGAGCAGCCGAACCCGACCTGCTGCAACAAGCCAAGAACGCGCAGGACCAGTACGACGAGTCCATGCGCCAGCTCCTCACCCAGTCGGCCACCGCTCTCGCCCTGATGTCCGCCACCTCCGTGGCCACGGGCTGGCTGGTCGCCGGACGCGTCCTGCGGCCGGTGCGCACCATGGCGGACCGGGCCCGCAGCATCTCCGACCGCAACCTCCACGAACGCCTCGACGTCACCGGGCCCAACGACGAGTTCAAAGAACTCGGTGACACCTTCGACGAGCTCCTCGGCCGCCTCGACGCCGCCTTCGACGCCCAACGCCGCTTCGCCGCCAACGCCTCCCACGAGCTGCGGACCCCGCTCACCCTGCAACGCGCGATGATCGAGGTGGCCCTGGCCAACCCGACCGCCAGCACGGAGTCCCTGCGCGCCGTCTGCGAACGGGTCCTGGCCGCCGGGGAACACCAGGAACACCTCATCGACGGACTGCTCACGCTCACCCGCAGCCACCGCGGTCTCGAGCGCCGCGAGCCGACCGACCTCGCCCCCGTCGTCCGCGCAACCCTGCACGACCGGCACACCGGCCCCGTCCGCGTCGAACACGACCTGGCGCCCGCCTGGACCGTCGGAGACCCCCGCCTCGTCGAGCGACTGGTCAGCAACCTCCTCGACAACGCCCTGCGGCACAACGCGCCTGACGGCTGGGTCCGTGTCACCACCCGCGTCGCGGACGGCGGGGCCCTCCTGCGCGTGGCCAACAGCGGCCCCCACATCCCCCACGACCGCATCGACGCACTCTTCCAGCCCTTCCAGCGCAGCGATTCCCGTACCGGCAGCCCCGACGGCCACGGCCTCGGCCTGTCCATCGTGGCCGCCGTCGCCACCGCACACGACGCCGACGTCACCGCCCTGCCGGGCCCGGAGGGCGGCCTGGACATCACCGTGGCCTTCCCGGCCGCCGCCCCGCACGCGGTGTAGCAATCCACGCACACAACGACACGAACGGCGCTAGCCTCGTCGCAGACTCGGGGGACGACGTCCGACACGGGAGTCTTGACGATGCCCAATGCCTACGGCGAGCCCAATGCCTACGGCGACTGGCTGAAGACCCAGCGCCAGGCGGCCGGTCTCACCCAGGAACAACTGGCCGAAGCCGCGATCATGACGCGCACCCACATCGCCCACCTCGAGGCCGGCCGCCGCATCCCCTCCAAGGAGGACGCCCGGCGTCTGGACCAGGCGCTGGGTACGGGCGACGTGCTGAGCAACTTCCTCCCCCAGCGGGACGACACCGTCGCCGACTACTTCGAGCCGGCACGGCACCTGGAACAGCAGGCCACGGAGATCCGCGAGTTCGCGTTGACGTTCGTGCCGGGCATCCTCCAGACGGAGGCGTACGCACGGTTCGTCATCGGGGCGGCCTATCCCGCACTGGGCGAGGAGGAGCGTGACCGGCACGTCGCCACACGACTGGGGCGCGGGAAGATCCTCGCCGACCCCATGACACCGGACATGTGGGTGCTACTGGACGAGGCGTCGCTCCGGCGCGCGGTCGGTGGCCCTGATGTCATGGCCGAACAGATCTCACACATCGTCCGCCTGGCGGAGAGCGGGCGCATCAGAGCCCATGTCCTGCCCTTCAGCGTCGGCTACCACCAACTGATGGCTGGCGCGTTGACCCTCATGTGGTTCGAGGACCAACCGCCGGTCGCCTACAGCGAGGGCCTAACCATCGGCAAGGTCCACGACTCCCCGGCCGTGGTCCGCCGCCTCCAGGGCCGGTACGCTCTCGGGCTGAGCGAGGCCCTGCCCACGAAGGAATCACTGGCACTACTGCGGGCGACCGCAAGGGAGTACGGACGCCATGAGTGACCTCGTAGTTCCGGACGCTTCCGCGCTCAACGGCTGGCGCAAGTCGTCGCGGAGCAACGACGAGGGCGGTAGCTGCCTCGAAGTCCTCGACGACCACCCCGCCGGCGTCCCCGTACGCGACTCCAAGGACCCACACGGCCCCGCGCTCGTCTTCTCCGTCGCGGCCTGGTCATCCTTCGTCGCGGCCGTCAGGGCCGGTGAACTCCGCCCCTGACGGCACCTGCCGCCCCCGTGCGACTCCACCCGCCCGAGCGCACCGCCCCCTGGAGGCCCGGTGACGGCTTCCCCCGATCTCCTACGATCATCATGTGGACTGGGGCACCCTCATAGGAACCGCGCTCGGTGCCTCCGTCGGCATCAGCGCGACCATGCTGGCGGAACGCTCCCGCTGGAAGCGGGAGACCTCGGCTCGCGAACGAGCCGAGAAGCGCCAGCTCTACGGCGAGTACCTCGCCGCCCTGTCCCGCACCCGCAACGAGCTGCGCGCGCTGGCCCGCTCCCATACGACCCCGGCTGACGAACGAGGCCGTGAGGCCGGGAGGGCCTTCCGTTCCGGCGGCGCCTACGAACTCCGCCACCAGATGGTCCTCATCGCGCCGGAGCCCGTCAGCGCCCTGTCCGTCCGCACCCTGCACACGCTGCGGGACCTGGTTGACCGGCTCGAAGCCGGAGACGTGCACACCGACGGCACCTGGGTCCACACCCACGAGGCGTTCATCGCGCTCCTCGACGAACTACGCGTCGCCATGCGCAACGACCTCGGAGTGGGAGAGTAGGCCCCGCCCGCGGCGACGGAACTCCCGTGCGTGGGTCAGGGCGTGACGACCGGCTTCCACTCCCGGACGCTGGCAACCTCCACCCCGGGCGTGCGGTAGTAGGGGTCGGCCTCGAGGATGGCGTCCAGCTCCGGGCGATCAACGGTGAAGACCAGGAGGGCGCCGGACTCGTCAGCCCAGGGGCCGGCGGCCAGGAGGTGGCCCTCCTGGTGGAGACGGTTCAGATGCGCGCGGTGTGCGGGGCGGGCGGCGAGGCGTTCGGGGGCGCCGGTGAAGGCGAGTTCGACGATCAGCATGTGGCGACCGTACGGTCGGGGCCGTGACGGGATCTGTATCGGCCGATACACGCGCCCTGAGGGCTGTGCCACTGCTCGCGGGGCTGGCGGAGGAGGCGCTGCGTGCCGTCCGGGACGGTTCCGTGGGCCGCCGTCACGAGGCGGGGCACGTACTGCGCGCCGTCGGTGACCCGGCGACGCACCTGTTGCTCCTGCTGGACGGCCGGGTGTCGGCCAGCGCGACGACGCCCGCAGGTCGTGTCGTCCGCTTCGGGGAGTGGTCCGCTCCCTGCGCGCTGGACAAGGTCGCCGTGATCGACGGCGGTGGCCACACCGCCACGCTCACCGTCGAGGCGCCCGCCCAGGTCCTGAGCCTGCCGCGGCAGCGCTTCCTGGCGCTGGTCGAGGACGTGGCCCCGGTGCGGCGGCACGTCCTGCGCGTCCTCGCCGACCACGCCCGCACCCAGCAGGAACGGTGGGCGGCCACCACCACGCTCCCCACCGAGGCCCGCCTCGCGGCCTGGCTGTTGCGCCGGGCGGCGACCGGCACCAGCCGCATCCCGCTGCCGGGCGGCCAGCAGCACCTGGCCGACCTCCTCGGCGTCACCCGAGTCACGGTCAACCGGGCCCTCGCCCGGCTGAGCCAGGACGGCCTGATCACCGTCCAGCGCGGCACCGTCCACGTCCTCGCCCCCGAACTGCTCGAACTCCGCGCCGGCGGGTGACTTCCCAGGCACCGAACAGATTCTTACTACCAGTGGTAGGATTGGCGACATGGCCGGTAGCAGGAAGTACTCGATCAGCCTCCCCGAGGACCTCGCAGAAAGCGTGCGAGCTCATGTCGGCCCCGGTGGCTTCTCGGCTTATGTGGCCGAAGCCCTGGAGCAGCGGGTGGCCATGGACAAGCTGCGCGAAATCGTCGCCGACTTCGAGACCGACAACAACCCGCTCTCCCGGGACGAGGTCGAAGCGGCCCGCGCACTGCTGCGGCATGACCACCGCAGCACGGGCGGTGCCGCAGCCTGATGCCGGGGACGCTTCTGCTGGACAGCGAGGGCCTCTCCAAGCTGTACCTCAAGGACCGTGCCGTGATGATCCTCGTGCAAGCGGCCCTGGAAGAGGGCACCCGGGTGGCCACGACCGCGATGACCACCCTTGAGGCGGACTACGAGCGTGTCCACCCCGCCCGCATCCGGTGGGTCCTCTCCCGGATCGATATCCATGACGTCACGAAGAGCGTGGCAGACGAGGCAGCAGCCCTGCTGCGCAACCACCACCTCCGCGGCCACAAGTACGCGATCGACGCTGTCCTCGCCGCCGTCGCACGAACCGCACACGGCCCCGTCACCGTCCTCACCTCCGACCCCGAGGACATCGGCTTGCTCTGCGGAGACACGATCGAAGTCACCACGGTGTGACCAACAGCGGGGAACTCCCAACACAGCGTCGCCGAGCGCCTCCGTGCCACGGCGGGGCGGGAGCCACGGGCAAACCGCCGATGGCTACGCCCGGCTCAGGAGTTCGGCCCGCCAGTCGGCGAACTCCGCGCGTACGGCATCGATCCTGGGCTGATCCACCCCGTAGACGAGGAACTGCCTGTCGCTGAACCGACCCACCCCGGCGAGCATGTCAGCCAGCACCGAGCGGTCGAATCCGGCGTCGCGCGCGGCCGCGAGCTCGACCAGCCGCTGCCGGGTGTAGCCGGCCCGCAGGAGCGCGTGGACGTCGAGGAAGTCCCGGGCCTCCGCGCGGGAGAACAACGCCTGGACCTTGCCCGCTGCCACGTCGTCCCGGTGCAGCACCGGCCCCCACCGCGATGGCACCGGAGGGTGCTGGAGGAACTCGGCCACCAGCTCCACCTTGGTGTCCCGCCCACTGACCGGGTCGGTCACCACCAGCCGCACGTACGCCTCGACCCGCTGGACGACCTCGACCCCGTATCCGTGATCGCGCAGGACCGTCACGAGCCGCTCGGTGGCCGCCGGCATCTCGTCGCGGCGCTCGATGGGCATGAACAGGTCCACGTCGTCACTCGACCGCTCGAGGACGCCGTGTGCCCGGACCGCATACCCCCCGGCCAGGGCGAACCCGAAGTCGTCGCTCAGCGTCTCCAGGCCGAGACGGATCAACCGCAGGTGCAGGTCGTCCACTACGCGGCTGCCGAGGGCGGGACCACGAGCTCAGGGAACCGCCGTTCCCACAGCGCCCGCACCGGAGACGGGAGGACGAGCCGGCTCCACAGTCGCCGCACCGTGCCACCCTCGAGGTACGCCCGGAGGTCCTCCCGCGACCGGGCCTCTCGGATCACCCGTTCGTACATCACGGCGAGGTCCGCGGCGTCCCCCAGGTCGTAGCCGTACGCCGGTCCCCAGTCCAGGTGCCTGGGCAACCACACCACGCCCTCCGTCGGCCCGTTCAGCTCGGCCAGGGACTCCGGCAGCACATACGGCCGCGACTCCGCGTACCTGCTCATGTGCCCAGGATGCCCCATCCCGAAGGGGCGGGCGAGCCGCTCCGGGACACGGGAACCGGCTACGGCCCCGCACACGCGCGAGGGCGTTCCCGCCTGCCTCGTGACCTTCCCCCGCCGGACCAGTTGACGTCGAAAAGGCCAGGTCAGGGACTACCTGGCCTGGCCTTCTACCGAGCTACCCATGGGAATCGAACACTTGACCTACGCGTTACGAGGGGGTGCAAGACCGGGACGGGGGGAACGGCCCTGCCCTGTGGGCAGTTCTGTCGACTGCCCACAGCAGTACTTGGGCATGAACCAAACCGTGGATGGATCGTTAGTGGACTGGGCGATGCAAGTAGCAGAAGCGGAGCTGAGTGCTGTGCTTCCTCGGCGGTGGGCGCACTCACGAGGGGTCGCGCGTCGAGCGGCCAATCTTGGACAAATCCTCAGGGAGGACACTGGTCTGCTGCTAGCTGCCGCAACGCTTCACGATGTGGGCTACGCGCCGCGCCTAGCGGCGACGGGATTTCATCCGCTCGACGGTGCCCGGTTCCTCCGTGACGAGCATGGTGCCGACGAGCGGCTGGTGCGGTTGGTGGCGAACCACTCGTTCGCGTCGTTGGAGGCCGAGGAGCGCAGGCTGCGCGAGGAGTTGGAGGCGGAGTTCCCGTTGTTGGAGGAGCCGCTCCTGGTGGACGCGCTGGTCTACTGCGACATGACGACAACGCCCTTCGGGGAACCAACGACGGCCCAGGAGCGAGTGGCGGAGATCGTGGGCCGCTACGGGGCCGACAGCATCGTCGGGCGGTTCATCCGTCGGGCGGCGCCGGAGATCTTCGCCGCGGTGGGGAGGGTGGAGGCGGCGCTGGCGGCTCAGCCGAGGTAGGGGTAGGTGCCGGCGAGGTAGTCGCCGATCTGCTGGCGCATGCTGGGGTGGATGTCGTACTGGTCGAGGTCGGCGGGCTGGACGAAGCGGACACCGTTGGCCTCATCGTTGACGGTGGGCTCGCCGCCGATCGGGCGGCCGATGTAGGTGTTCTCGTACTGCTGGCGGATCTCGCCGTCGGTGTAGGCGACGATGTGGTGGGGGTTGGTGTAGACCCCGAGGAAGCCGGTGATCTCGGCGACAATGCCGGTCTCCTCCAGGCATTCGCGCACCGCGCACTGTGCCGCTGTCTCTCCGATGTCCTGGGCACCGCCAGGCAGGGCCCACTGACCGGTGTCGCGACGGCGCTGAAGCAGGATCGCGCCCTCGTCGTCGACAACGAGCAGATTGCTGGCGGGGATGAGGGTGTTCGCCTTCGGGGCGGTGGGATCGTTGTAGTACTCAGTCCTGCCCATGTGCGGCGGTGCCCTCCTCGTCGGGGGTCCAGGGCCGTGCGCCGGCCCAGATTGTTTCGAAGCTCTGAGCGTAGCTGTCAAACCACCCTGTGGCGTCAGCCCTCTTGAGATGAAGAACCGGGTTGGCGCTGGCTGGCTGTCCCCACACGTGCGGATTGACCAGCAGGTCATCGTCGTAGCGGAACAACGAGGCATACAGCGTGGTGTCGTGCAGTCGCACGTCGCAGCCCGGCTCGGGAAGTAGGGGGCGGTAGTAGGTGAGGGAGGCGCGGATCTTGGCGGCGAGGGTGTCGCCGATGCCCTCCTCGCGGCCCCGGACGACGACCGCCTGACCACTCGGGTCGCCGAAGCACAGCCGCACCCGCACGCCGGCAGTCGCGCGCTCGGAAAGCATCTTGGCGACGCGGGGATTGGACTGGACGAAGAAGGTCCCGGAGAAGACGAGTACGCCGATCTCCTCCCGCGCCTCTGCCAGGAGTTGGAGCCATATGTCTCGGGGGACACTGGCCCGGTTCTGGTAGGTGCCTACGAGTTCGGTGCCCAAGCCTGCGTCAGGTCGGCTGCCCTGGGGGCGTGGGATGGGCCAGAGGAACGTCTCCTCTACGCACAGGTGTTGGGCGGCACGGAAGCGGTGGCGCCGGTGCGGCACGCGCCCGCCGAGCCAGCGGCTGACGGTCTTGGGGTCCACCTCGCAGGCCTCGGCGAGCGACTCTGGTGAGACGCCACGCTGGGCGAGTACGGAGTGCAGTCGCTCGTTCACGGATGTCATGGAAGTTGAGGCGGCCGTGATCCGGCAAGGACGATTTGGGACGTCTTCAGGAGCCGAGGCTTTGACCGATCCCTACTCTGGCGGCATGGAGCTCATCGTCCTGTGGGACATCGATCACACGCTCATCGAGAACTCGGGGGTGAGCAAGGAGATCTACGCCGCAGCGTTCTCAGCCTTGGCGGGAGACCCACCCACCGGGCCTGCGCGGACAGAGGGGCGAACGGATCGCCTGATCATGCGGGAATTATTCGTGCGCCATGGCCTGTCCGAGCCGGACTGGGCCGTCGTTGAGGCCGCCCTTGCCCTTGCCGGTGAAGAGCGCCTTAAGATTCCCGGTGAGCGCGGAACCGTGCTGCCGAGAGTGAGCGAGGCGCTCAAGGCGGCGTCGGAGCATGACGGCTGGATATCCTCGGTTCTGACGGGCAACATCGCGGCCAACGCACGCTTGAAGCTGTCGGCCTTTCACCTTGCTCCCTTGCTGGACTTGCCTGTCGGGGCCTACGGGGCTGATGCGGAGCAGCGCCCTGATCTGGTCAGTGTCGCCCGGAAGCGGGCTCAACGCCTCCGCGGAGTGCGGGTTGACGTACACGTGGTGCTGGTGGGAGACACACCCCGGGACGTCGAGGCCGCTCTTGCCACGGACTCCGGAATCGTGGCAGTTGCCTCAGGGGTTCACAGCCCAGAAGAACTGGCTGCTGCCGGCGCCGATGTAGTCCTACCAGATCTGTCGGATACGGCGCAGCTACTGCGGATTCTGGAGCGCTTCGCGGCACGCTGAAAGGTCCCAGGACGTCTTTGAAGGCGTCCGTGTGCGGGGTGATGCGGTCCCCGTCTACTCAGCCACCATCAGGTTTCCAACCAGAGAAATGGCCAAGGGGGCTCATTCGTGATCGGGCAAGACACCTCTGTACGCAAGATCCGGATGTTGTGCGTAGAGCTGCCACACTGCTGCAAAGTCGGGTACTGGAACTGATCCCACGGCACACGGCTCCGGCATGCTGTGGACCAGAGCGCCGTGGCTGCCCTTTCCAAATGATCTCGGGGGTCGCCTCGTGTTCTGGAACATGAGCGTGGGTGGCACCCGGGCGCCGATGTACGCCTGCGGGCCGTGCATCCGGATACTTCAGGACCAGGTCTGGCAGTGCATCCTTCTCAGCGATGGGTCGGCCAGGTCCGCGCAAGTCGAAGTTGCACCTGAAGCAGAGCCGTCGGGCGGCCACCGCGGAGGTGGGCACCGAGCGCGCGGCGGATTCCTGCGCCGGCACTGAGCGCTGGCTGCGCTACGGCACCCGGCCCTCGACATCGTTCCCTGCCACGCCCCCTCGCGCCCACGGGCACGTCCCCACCCGCATCACGAGCACCTCCGCACGCCGCAAACGTCCCGCCGGAACCGGCGGGAGACCGGTAGGGGAAGGAGCACGAAGTGGAAGACAAGAAGCCCTCCGTCGAGGCAGGCCTCCTGGTCGCCGTGGAAGTCCTCACGAGCGTCCATGACCGGCACGACAGCAACGCCTCCGACCCTGGGCAGGGCTCGTCCGGTGACGGCCCCTGGCCTGGCGGAGACGGGCTGAACCACGCGGCGTAGCCGCCAGTTCTCTGGCGGAGGGGCAGCGTACCGGCCCCTCCGCCTCCCAGGTCCCGTGTCTGACGCAAGGAGGGAGAAGCGAATCGTGGAGCACCGTTTGGTCCGCGCTGTCGAAGAGGCACTTGGGTGGGACGGCGCCGCCCTGCTCGGGAGGGAGTTCGCCCGCGGAAGCGTCAGCGACCGCGAAGTCCTGGAGAGGCTGCTCACGCCTTCGCGGATGCTGGACATGGTCATGCGCCGGAGCTTGGCCAACCCGCAGTTCCGGCTCTTCAAGGGTGGTAAGGAGCTGCACCCCGACGCCTATCTGAACCGGCAAGTCACGCCGCGGGGGCAGGCGATACCGATAGCGGACATGCGCCGTGTGGGCAGCCTGCTGCGCGAGGGAGCGACGCTGGTCCTGGACCAGTCGAACGTCTTCGATCCCACGATGGAAGTGGCGTGCCGGGCCATGCAGTGGTGGTCCCGGGAGCACGTGCAGGCGAACGTCTACCTGACCACGAATGACGCGTCCGGCTTCGACTTGCACTGGGACGACCACGACGTCCTCATCGTGCAGCTCGCCGGCGAGAAACAATGGGAGGTACGCGGTGCCTCCCGTCCCGTACCGATGTTCCGAGACGCTGAGCGGAACAACACCCCCAGCGAAGAGATCGTGTGGATCGGCACCATGAGGGCCGGAGACGTGATGCATATCCCCCGTGGCTACTGGCATGCGGCCACCCGCGTGGGCCACGGCCGCGGTCACAGCACCCACGTGACGTTCGGCTTCGCGAAGCGCACCGCCGTGAGCTGGCTCACCTGGCTCGCCGACTGGTCCCGGCAGGACGAGGTGTTCCGCCACGACCTCGATCGCTGGGGCAGCCCCGAGGAACAGCAGGCCCAGCGGCTATCGCTGACCGCCGCGGCCTCCCAGCTCATCGACGCCCGCGACCCGGCACAGTTCCTTCGGCTCCGTGAGCAGGAAGCTCCTCCTGGACGCCACGTCCCGTTCCTCGACATCTTCGGCCCGCTTGAAGCCGTGGCGTGCGTCAGCGAGTTCCCGCCCTTGATCACGCAGGACGGAGAGGCAGTCGTCGTGGTGGCTGCGGGCAAGAAGCTCACCTTCGTGGCCAAGGCTCTGCCGGGGCTCCGCTTGCTCCTGAGCGGCCACCCCGTGCGGCTGGATGAGGCTGCTCGACTGGTGGGCGCCGAGGTGGAGGCACTGGCGAAGATCCTGGTGGAGGAGGAGCTGTGCGCGGGTCTGACCCCCGAATTGTTCTCGGGTTACACCGGTCTCGCTACGAGCGCCGGATCCTGACCAGCGCCCTGGAACTCGGTGTCGACGCGATCGACACCAGCTTCAACTACCACAGCTTCTCCGCTCACACCGCCTTGGCGGGCGCTGGACGCGACATCCTCCCCCGCTTCAAGCTCTCCACCAAGGTCGGCTTCTTCCCGGCCGTTGGCCGGGTCGAGCACTCTCTCGATCCCGATCGTCTCCGGGAAGCCGTGGAGCAGAGCAATCGCGACTTGGGGCGCGCCCCGGATCTGGTGTTCCTCCACAATCCGGAGCGGTCGCTGACCGGCTCCTCGGAAGCCGCCCGGGACAGGCTCGGTACGGCATGCGCTGCCGTGGAGAAGGCGGCGGCCAAGGGACTGTGCGGAGGCTGGGGCATTTCCTCATGGGACCCCCGCCCATTGCCCGGTCTCGTGGATGCCACCCTGCCCAGACCCGATGCTGTCATGGTCCGTGCGGGACTCCTCGCCGGAATCGATGTCCTGAAAGCCTCCGAAGCGTTGGCGGCCCGCTGGGACCTCGTCCCGGACCAGCTCTGGGGCATGAGCCCTTTCGGGGGCAGTACTGCGCAGTCGCTGTGGGACGAGTTGGACCCACGGGTGTTCATCCAGGAACCACACGACGGCCTATCGGCCGTGCAGGCCACATTCCGTGTGGCCTACTGGCTGCCGAGGGTGGGAAGGATCGCCGTCGGTACGGACACCCCCTCGCACCTCGGGGAACTCGTCGACGCCCTGCGATACGAAGCCGATGCAGACAATCTCAGTACCTACCGTCGCCTTCTCCGTGAACAGCGAGATCGTCAGTCGCTCTGAAGATCCTCCGCGACTTCCTCGGCCATGACGCGTGCGGGTTCAAGGCGAGGGTCCTCGGGATGGGCGTCCGGGGCCAGGATCTTCGCGCAGACGAACAAGGTCATCAGCTTGCCGTCCCGGCTCTCCAGATCGCGGCGCCGCTCGTGGCGGACTCGCTCTGCCAGGGCCGGGACGGCGAGGGAACTGCCCCACAGCGACGCGGCATCCAGCCCTTGAGGGGCCACGCCCCAGTCCTCCCAGTCGAACAGGCAGAACTCCGGCCCGGTCATGTTCGCCCAATTGAGATCCGCGTGTGCCGGCAGCCACTGTTCCACCGTCGTGTCGACACCGTTGCGGAGAAAGCGGTGGATCGCCTCGGCGACACCGCTCTGCGTGATCATCACAGTGTCCGGGGTGGCGACGCGGCTCGTATGCTGCTCGGCCAGGGCATCCAGCGACGCATTGAACGCCTGCCACCACTGGTCCGACAGCACGGGTTCGGTAGCCAGGACACTGCTGCCGATCGGCGCTCCGGGCAGGAGATCCGTCTCGTCGGCCCGCCACATCACAGTGTCCCCAGGCTGTCTCCAAGCGGCGCCTCGGTGCCACTGCGGCCTGGCCACTCCCTCTAGGAGGGCAGCGCATTCGGTGCCGTTCCAGCCCTGGCCACCGATCTTGTCGAAGCGGCGCCGCTCAACCCGTACCCACGTACCACGGTCTGTACGCGCCCCCAGCGACCGCCGCTTCCGCACCAGCGTCCCTCTGTCCAACTGCGTTTGAAGGGCACGCTCGACCTCGTCCAGCACACGGTCAACGGGTTCAATCCGCAGATCCACTGGGGCTCTGGTGGACAGGGAAGACGACACTGGACCTCCTTGGCAACGGAGCGAAACTAGCAAGGAATCGGGCCGGCGGGCGCCGGGATGCCTTGGTGACGGTGTCGCTCACGCATCGCCCACGCAAGCCCTTCCACAGCGTCGTGGCAGTGTGGCGCCTCATGCCCCGAGCAACACAAAACCCCAGGTCAGCGGATCCCTGACCTGGGGTTTCTCTGAGCCGCCTAAGGGAATCGAACCCTTGACCTACGCATTACGAGTGCGTCGCTCTGGCCGACTGAGCTAAGGCGGCGGGGTGCTGGACTCCCGTGCGCGTACCACGAGGGTGCCAGCGACACCGGGGAGAGTCTACACAGTTTCGGGGGGTGCCCCGAACGGGCCGGCGTCCCCTTGCCGGGCATGGGTGCGGGCTCCGTGGCGGGGCGCCGTCGCCGTCAGGTGCAGCGCTTGTCGGTGGCGGGGACGCGGCCGTTGAGGAGGTAGTCGTTGACGACGGAGTCCACGCAGGCGCTCCCGCGGCCGTAGGCGGTGTGGCCGTCGCCCTCGTAGGTCAGCAGGGTCGCGGAGTCGAGTTGGCCGGCGAGGGACTGGGCCCAGGTGTAGGGGGTGGCCGGGTCCCGGGTGGTGCCGACGACGAGGATGGGGTCGGCGCCCTTGGCCTCGATGCGGTGCGGGGTGCCCTGGGGCTTGACCGGCCAGCTTCCGCAAATCAGGGAGGCCCAGGCCATGCTGGTGCCGAAGCGGGGCGAGGTGTCGGTGAACGAGGGCAGGGCGCGCTTGACGTCGTCGGGGGTTCGGGCCGCCGGGGGCAGGTCCAGGCAGTTGACGGCGGCGTTGGCGTACATGATGTTGCTGTAGACGCCGCCCTCGCGCTCGTAGTAGACGTCCGACATCCGCAGCAGCCGGGTGCCGTCGCCCTTCTTGGCGGCGGCCAGGGCCTGGCGCAGCACGGGCCAGTAGCCCTCGTCGTACATGGCGAGCAGCACGCCGGTGGTGGCCAGGGGCTCGTCGAGGGTGCGGGAGCCGTCCTGGGTGGGCAGCGGCTTGCGGTCCAGGTCCTTGAAGAACTCGTCGAGGTTCCGGCCCGCGGCGTTGACCGACGAGGTGCCCAGCGGGCAGTCCTCGCGCTTGACGCAGTCGCTGGCGAAGGCGGTGAACGCGGTCTCGAAGCCGCCGGCCTGGGCGCGGGAGGACTCCAGTGCGCTGATCGACGGGTCCATGGCCCCGTCCAGGACCAGCCGGCCCACGCGGTCGGGGAACAGCCCCGCGTAGGTGGCGCCGAGCATCGTGCCGTAGGACAGGCCGTCGTAGTGCAGCTTGTCGTCGCCGACGAGGGCCCTGAGCACGTCCATGTCCCGGGCCGCCTCGATGGTCCCCATGTGCGGCAGGAGCTTGCCGGAGTTCTGGGCGCAGCCCCGGGCGAACGCCTTGTTGGCGTCCACCAGCTTGTCGATCTCGCCCTGGTCGTCGGGTGTGATGTCCACCCTGGTGAACGCGTCCATCCGGAGGTCGGACAGGCAGGTCACCGGTTGGCTGCGTTTCACCCCCCGGGGGTCGAACGCCACCATGTCGTAGCGGGCCCTGACCGGCGCCGGGTAGCCCAACGCGGCCTGCTGCTGGAGGTAGTCGATGGCCGACCCTCCGGGGCCGCCCGGGTTGACCAGCAGGGAACCGATGCGGTCGGCGGTGCTCTCGGCGCGTTTGCGGGCGACGGCGAGCTTGACGTCGTCCCCGCGGCGGGGGTTGTCGTAGTCCAGCGGCACCCGCATGGTGGTGCACTCGAACCCGGAGGCCCCGCAGGCCCGCCAGTTCAGCTCCTGCTGGTAGTAGGGGCGTAGCTCCGGGTCGGTCGTGGAGGGCAACGGGGCCAGCGTGGCGGACGTCCCGGGCTTCGGTGACCGGGGGGACTTGGCGGAGTCGGGCAGGCCGCTGGCGCTCGGGGAGCCGGCGTCCCGGGCGGGGCTGGCCGCCTCTTCCGCGGAGGTGAGCGAGCAGGCGGACAGCACCACGATCGCTGCCGAGGTCCAGGTCGCGAGGGAGCGGAGCGCGTGGACGGTGGGCATGGGATCGTGCTCCTCACGTTCGGCGTCATGACGGAGGGTAGTCGCAGCCGGGGCGCTCGCCGGGGACCTCGCGTTCGCCGCGCCGTCCGGGTCCGCCGGGCGGGGCCGCGGCAGCGCCGGTGTTCGGGTCTGCCACCTGGGGACGGGACGGGGGACGAAGGCGGGGACGGGGACGGGGGGACGGGGGGCACGGGGGCCGGAATCAGGCGGCGCGCAGGGACACGGTCATCGCCTCCAGGGCCAACAACGGGGCGACGTTGCGGTCCAGGGCGCGGCGGCAGTCGAGCACCGCCTCGATCCGGCGCAACGTGTGCTCCGGTGTGGAGGAGGCGGCGAAGCGGTCGATCGTCGGCCGCAGCTCCGCGTTGCACAGCTCGGTGGCCGCGCCGACCTGGACCGCGAGCACGTCCCGGTAGAAGCCGGCCAGGTCGATCAGGGCCCGGTCCAGGGTGTCCCGCTGGGTGCGGGTGGCCCGTCGCTTCTGCCGGTCCTGGAGGTCCTTCAGCACTCCCGCGGTACCGCGGGGCAGCCGGCTGCCGGCCCCGGACGCACCGAGGGCGGCCCGCAGTTCCTCGGTCTCCTTGGCGTCGGTCCCCTCGGCGACCTGCCGGGCGTCCTCGACGGCGGAGTCCACGAGCTGCTGCGCCGCCTTCAGGCAGCCGCCGATGTCGGAGACCATCTGGGGGATGCGCAGGACCTCCTCACGCCTGGTCCTGGCGCCCTCGTCGGTGGCCAGTCGGCGTGCGCGGCCGATGTGGCCGTGGGCCGCGCGGGCCGCGAACGCCGCCATCTGCGGGTCCACCCCGTCCCTGCGCACCAGCGTGTCCGCGATCGCCTCGGCGGGCGGGGTGCGCAGCACCAGGGCGCGGCAGCGGGAGCGGATGGTGGGCAGCACGTCCTCCAGGGAGGGGGCGCACAGCAGCCAGACGGTGCGCGGCGCCGGCTCCTCCACCGCTTTGAGCAGGACGTTCCCCGCGCCTTCGGTGAGCCGGTCGGCGTCCTCGAGGACGATGACCTGCCAGCGGCCACCGGCGGGCGTGAGGGAGGAGCGGCGGACCAGGTCCCGGGTGTCCTTCACCCCGATGGTGAGCAGGTCGGTGCGGACGACCTCGACGTCCGCGTGGGTGCCGACCAGGGTGGTGTGGCAGCCCTCGCAGAAGCCGCAGCCCGGCGCGGCGCCGAGCGCCCGGTCCGGGCTGACGCACTGCAACGCGGCGGCGAACGCCCGGGCGGCGGTGGCCCGCCCGGAGCCGGGCGGGCCGGTGAACAGCCAGGCGTGGGTCATCGCCGACGAGTCGGGCCGGGCCTCGGCGGGGTCGGCGGTGATCAGGGCGCCGGCGGCCAGGGCCGCCGCGCTGAGCTGGTCCACCACCCGCTGCTGTCCGACCACGTCGTCCCAGACGGTCATGGGCTCCTACCGTTACCTGTGCTCGTGGGGTTGCGGATGGGTCGGGGCGGACGGGTCGGTTCGCCGGAACGGACGGGCCGGCCGGTCAGCGGTGACCGCGGCGGCCCCAGCCGCGGCGGCCCCCCTGGTCCGGTTCTGCCGGGTCCTCGTCACCGTAGTCCACGGCGCCGTCCTCGCGCGGGCCCAACAGCTCGTCGGCGAGGGTCGGCAGGTCGTCCAGCGGGGTCTCCTCCGCCCAGTACGGGCGGCGGGAGCGGCGCCGGGGCCCGCCGGCGTCCGGATCGACCTGCGGCTGGGGCAGCTCACGGGTGCGCTCGACCTCGTCGGCGGGCTGCGGCTCGGGGCGCCAGAGCCACGGGGGGACGCGGTCGGCGGGGTCCGAGTCCTGGTCCGCGGGCCCCGCCGACCGACGGGGTGCGGGGGAGTCGGCGGACGGGTGGGGAACCTGCGGCAGCACGGTGGTCTCGTCCTCGTCGCCCGGGGCGCGCCGGCCCCCGGAGTGGGGCTCGGGACGGTCGGTGACCTGCGGCAACGCGGTGGTCTCGTCGTCGGGTCCGCTGGTGGGGCGCCGGGTCGGCACCGTGCGGGTGTGCTGGTCCTGGTCGTCGGCCGGCGCCTCGTCCTGCACCACCCGCGGGGTCTCCACGGTCCTGGTGTCGTCCTCGGACCCGGGGTGGGGGGCGGCGGGCTGCGGGGTCTGCACGGTGTCCGCCGCGGCGGCCTCCCGTTCCCGGCGGGCCTCCTCCTCCGCGGCCAGGCGCTCCTGAGCGGCCCTGCGCTCCTCCGCGGCCCTGCGCTCCTCGGCCAGCCGCTGTTCCTCGGCCGCGAGGCGCTCGGCCTCGGCACGCCGCTCGGCCTCGCGGCGGGCGGTCTCCAGGCGTTCGGCCTCCGCCTGGCGGCGGGCCTCCTCCTCGGCGAGTCGGCGGGCCTCCTCCGCGCGCAGCAGCGCCTCCTCGGCCTTGCGCTGCTTCTCCAGGCGCCGCTCCTCGGCCTCCTGGCGGAGCCTGGCCTCCTCCTCGGCCTGGCGACGCGCCCGCTCCTCCTGCTCGCGGCGGGCCTTCTCCTCGGCCTCCCTGCGGCGGGCCTCCTCCTCGGCCAGTCGGCGGGCCTCGGCGGCGAGGCGCCTGGCCTCCTCCGCCTTGCGCTCCTCCTCCTTGCGGCGGGCCTCCTCCGCCTCGGCACGCCGGCGCTCCTCGGCCTCCGCGCGCAGCCGGGCGAGCTGCTCCTGCCGCTCGCGTTCCAGGCGCTCCTCCTCGGCCTTCCGCCTGGCCTCCTCCTCGGCGCGCCGCCGCGCCTCCTCGGCCGCCCGGCGTTCGGCCTCGGCGCGTGCCCGGATCTCCTGCTCGGACAGCGGGAGGTCGCGGTCGAGGCGGTGCCGGATGGTGGTGGCCACGTCGTCCGGGTCCTGCCCGGCGTCCACCACGAGGTAGCGGGACGGGTCGGCGGAGGCCAGTGCCAGGAAGCCGTTCCGCACCCGCTGGTGGAACTCGGCCGACTCGGACTCCAGCCGGTCGGGGGCCTCGGTGAACCGTTCCCGTGCGGTCTCGGGCGCGATGTCCAGGAGCACGGTGAGGTGGGGCACCAGGCCGTCCGTGGCCCACCGGGAGATCCGGGCCACCTCGACCGGCGACAGGTCACGGCCCGCGCCCTGGTACGCCACCGAGGAGTCGATGTAACGGTCGCTGATCACCACGGCCCCACGGGCGAGCGCAGGCCGGACCACCGACTCGATGTGTTCGGCGCGGTCGGCGGCGTAGAGCAGGGCCTCGGTGCGGTGGGAGATCCCGGTGGTGGAGACGTCGAGGAGGATGGACCGCAGTCGCTTGCCGACCGCGGTGGCGCCCGGCTCGCGGGTCACCACGACCTCGTGCCCCTTGTTGCGAACCCACTCGGCCAGCATCTCGACCTGGGTGGACTTACCCGCGCCGTCCCCGCCCTCGATGGCGAGGAAGTAGCCGGTGGGCGCGGGACGGGTCCTCGGCTCGGCCCCACCGCGCACCGCTTCCCACAGGTCCCGGCGCAGCGGGACGCCCCTGCGGTGGTCGGTGCGGCCCAGGGCCACCGCGGCGACCGGCAGCAACAGCGCCCCGATGAGGATCAGGACGAAGGAGGCGCCGCCGTGGTCGAAGGTGAACGCGCCCTCCTCCACCCGGTGCGGTCCGATCGCGGCGGCCAGCAGGGGGCCGCCCACGACCGTGACACCGGTGCAGAGCCGGACCACGGCGTGCAGGTGGGCCGTGAGCCGGCCCCGCTGGGCCTCCTCGACCTCCAGGTCCAGCAGTCGGTGGCCGGTGTTGGCGACCACACCCAGGCCGTAGCCGGCCAGCAGCGCCAGCAGCAGCACGGTGGTCAGGTCGGGGACGAGCCCGGCGACGAACAACGCCGAACCGACCACGGCGATGGCGAGGGCGAACAGCCGACGCTGGGAGAAACCGGGCAGCAGGCGCTGCGCCGTCCGGGCTCCGACGACCGATCCGCCGGTCAGCGCCAGCACCAGCAGCCCGTAGGCGATCGGCCCGCCGCCGAGGTCGGCGGCGTGCAGCACGGCGACCGCCACCGCGGCGGCGACGGCCGCGCACGTGGCGGCGGTGCTCAGGACCAGGACGGGGACGGAGCCGGTGCGGCCCTTCGCCCCGGCACCCCCGTGCCCGGGAGCGGACTGGCCCTGCCCGCGCAGCCGCAGGCCCTCCAGCGGGGAACGGAGCCGCGGGCCGCTGGCCTCGGGCAGCTCCAGCAGGTACAGAACGGCGACGGACGCGGCGAAGAGACCCGCGGCGGTGTAGGTGGCGAGCGCGACCTGGTGGGTGTGGAACCAGTCGATGCCGACGGCGAACAGGTTGCTGATCAGGGTGATGCCGATGAGGACCGCGGCGGCTGCCGGCAGGGCGCCGTAGCCGGTCCGCAGGTCCAGTCGACGCAGCGCGTCGAGGTGCTCGGCGGGCGGGCGGACGACGACACCGGGCTTCCTGGGCGCCTTCGCCGGTTTCGCGGCCTTCTGACTGGGTTGGGCGGTCTTCGGACCGGGGCTGGCGGCTGCGGCCTCCTGACCGGGCTTGGTGGGTACTGCCAGGCCTCCGGCGGCCCCTGCCGGTGCGGTTCCTGGGGACGTCCCGGCGGGCTGGCCCGCGGCACCGTCCTCGACCGGGACGCGCACGGTGGGTGCGGCGGCGTCGGCGGGGCGCACGGTCTGGTCCGGGGCGTCGGTCAGGCCGGCGATGGCGACCCTGGCGGCCAGTGGCTCGGGCGGGGTGCCGGGCAGCAGGGCGGGGGTGACGCTGTCCTTGGACACGGTCCACACCCGTTCGGCCGCCCCCACGAGGAACGCGGTGACCAACAGCCACACCACGGCCGAGGACTCGGTCCAGGAGACCCACAGCGGGGCGCAGACCAGCAGGAGCACCCGCAGCACGTCTGAGCCGATCATGGTCCAGCGTCGGTCGAGGGGGCCCTCCGGCGCGGTGAGAGTGGACACCGGCCCGAGCAGCACCACGCCGATGAGCAGGATGCCCGACAGCCTGGCTGCGAACACCAGGGCGACCGCGACCGCCACGCCCCCGTACTCGCCGCCGAACGACAGGGCTGCCCCGGCCGCCTGGACGGCGAGCACGACCAGCGCCAGCAGCGCGAGCCGGTCACCGATGCCCCCCAGGAGCTGCGCCGTCCACAACTTGCGCAGGGCGGGGATGCGTAGCAGGGCTCCGACGGCGCGGTCACGGGCGTCGGCGGTGAGGGCGTCGGCGCCAGCGTCGTTGGTCTGTCCGGTCACGTCCGTGGGCTGGTCGGCACGCGTCATTCCGCCAGCCTATCCGGCGCGTACTCCTTCCCGTCGGGGGCTGGCCGAACAAACGGACGACAGTCGCCGGGGGTGCGGATCAGTGGGGGTCCGTCCCCTTCGAGCTGGGCACGACGACCTCGTTGGCGGTGCTCCGCCCGGCGGCCGCGGTCCTGGCGGTCCCCCGCTTGGCCGCCGACCCACCCGCGGCGGACTTCTTCGCGGGTGCCTTCTTGGCCGTCGTCTTCGCGGCGGCGGTCTTCTTGGCCGTGGACGGGGTGGTCTTCTTCGCGGCGGTCTTCTTCGTCGCCGTCTTCTTGGCCGTGGACTTCTTGGCCGCGGCCTTCTTCACCGTCTTCTTGGCCGGCCCCTTGGCCCGCTTCTCCGCCAACAGCTCGTAGCCGCGCTCGGGCGTGATCGTCTCCACGTCGTCGTCCCGGCGCAGCGTCGCGTTGGTCTCGCCGTCGGTGACGTAGGGGCCGAAGCGACCGTCCTTGACCACCACGGGGCGCTGGGTCACCGGGTCGTTGCCCAGCTCCTTCAACGGCGGCTTGGCCGCCGCCCGTCCGCGCTGCTTGGGCTGCGCGTACAGGGCGAGCGCCTCCTCAAGCGTCACCGTGAAGAGCTGCTCCTCGTCCTGCAGCGAACGGGAGTCGGTGCCCTTCTTCAGGTAGGGGCCGTAGCGCCCGTTCTGCGCGGTGATCTCCTCGCCGGACGCCGGGTCCACCCCGACCACCCGCGGCAGGTCGAACAGCTTCAGCGCGTCCTGGAGCGTGACCGTGTCCAGTGCCATCGACTTGAACAGCGACGCGGTGCGTGGCTTGACGGCGTGCTTGCCGGTCTTGGGGGTGTCCTCGGGGAGCACCTCGGTGACGTACGGCCCGTAGCGCCCGTCCTTGGCCACGATCGGGCGCCCGGTGCGCGGGTCCTCGCCCAGCAGCCGGTCGCCGCTCGGCTTGGCCAGCAGCTCCTCGGCGAGCTCGACGGTCAGCTCGTCCGGCGGCAGGTCGTCCGGGACGTCGGCACGCTGCCCCTCCTTGCCGCCCTTCTCGACGTAGGGGCCGTAGCGGCCCACCCGCAGCACGATGCCGTCCCCGACGGGGAACGAGGAGACCTCGCGGGCGTCGATCGCCCCCAGGTCGGTCACCAGTTCCTTGAGCCCGCCGAGGTGGTCACCGGCCACGTCGGCGGCGGAGCCGGCCTCCGGCCCCTCCTGGTCGGTGCCGAAGTAGAAGCGGCGCAGCCACGGCACGGCCTGCGCCTCGCCCCGGGCGATGCGGTCGAGGTCGTCCTCCATCCGGGCGGTGAAGTCGTAGTCGACCAGACGGCCGAAGTGCTTCTCCAGCAGCCCGACGACGGCGAACGACAGGAACGACGGGACCAGGGCCGTGCCCTTCTTGAACACGTAGCCGCGGTCCAGGATCGTGCCCAGGATCGTCGCGTAGGTGGAGGGGCGACCGATCTCCCGCTCCTCGAGCTCCTTGACCAGGCTGGCCTCGGTGTAACGGGCCGGGGGCTTGGTGGAGTGGCCGTCGGCGGTGATGGCGTCCGCGGTCAGCTCATCGCCCTCGGTGACCTGCGGCAGCCGGCGCTCCCGGTCGTCCAGCTCCGCCTCGGGGTCGTCCCGGCCCTCGACGTACGCCTTCAGGAAGCCGTGGAAGGTGATGATCTTGCCGGAGGCGGAGAACTCCGCTTCCCGTCCGTCCCCGGTCCGTCCGCCGACCCGCACCGTCACCGACTGGCCCACGGCGTCCTTCATCTGGGAGGCGACGGTGCGCATCCAGATCAGCTCGTACAGCCGGAACTCGTCCCCGGACAGACCCGTCTCGGCGGGGGTGCGGAAACGGTCCCCCGAAGGACGGATCGCCTCGTGCGCCTCCTGGGCGTTCTTCACCTTGCCGGCGTAGGTGCGCGGCGCGTCCGGCAGGTAGTCACGGCCGTAGAGCTGCTCCACCTGCGCCCGCGCAGCCGTCACCGCGGTCGCCGAGAGGGTCGTGGAGTCGGTCCGCATGTAGGTGATGTGGCCGTTCTCGTACAGCCGCTGCGCGACCTGCATGGCGCGCTTGGCGCCGAAGCCCAGCTTGCGGGACGCCTCCTGCTGCAGGGTGGTGGTGCGGAACGGCGCGTAGGGGCTGCGGCGGTACGGCTTGGACTCCACCCCGCGCACGCCGAACTCCACGCCCTGCAGGGCCGCGGCGAGCCCCCTGGCCGCCTGCTCGTCCAGGTGCAGCACCCGCGCCGCGGACTTGAGCCGTCCGTCGGGGCCGAAGTCGCGGCCCTGGGCGACCCGGGTGCCGTCCACCGAGGTCAGCCGGGCTCCGAACGTGCCGGGGTCCGAGACGTCACCGGCCCGACCGGTGGCGAAGGTCGCCGTCAGGTCCCAGTACTCGGCGGAGGTGAACGCCATGCGCTCCCTCTCCCGCTCCACCACCAGGCGGGTCGCCACCGACTGCACCCGCCCCGCCGAGAGACGCGGCATGACCTTCTTCCACAGCACGGGGGAGACCTCGTAGCCGTAGAGGCGGTCCAGGATGCGACGGGTCTCCTGGGCGTCCACCAGACGCTTGTTCAGGTCACGCGGGTTGGCGACGGCCTGCTGGATCGCGTCCTTGGTGATCTCGTGGAAGACCATCCGGCGGACCGGGACCTTGGGCTTGAGCACCTCCTGCAGGTGCCAGGCGATCGCCTCGCCCTCGCGGTCCTCGTCCGTGGCGAGGAAGAGCTCGTCAGCGTCGGCGAGCAGGCTCTTGAGCTTGGTGACCTGGGCCTTCTTGTCGCTGTTCACGACATAGATCGGCTCGAAGTCCCGGTCCACGTTCACGCCGAGGCGGGCCCACGGCTCGCTCTTGTACTTGGCGGGCACTTCGGCGGCCCCGTTGGGCAGGTCGCGGATGTGCCCCACACTGGCTTCGACCACGTAGCCAGGGCCCAGGTAGCCCTTGATCGTCTTCGCCTTGGCCGGCGACTCGACGATGACGAGTCGGCGGCCGTTGCGCGCGGTCTCGCTGGTCGGGGACAACTTCGCTCTTCTCTCCGGGTCGAAAAGGGTGACGTCGCGGAGTGTGACCGTAACCCAGCCCCCCGTGTCAAACGGGAAAAGCCCACAACGCCACTCGAACGGTAACCCGACAACCGGTATTCATGCCGCACGGACCGCCGCCCATGTCCGATTCGTCATCATACAGACACACATTGTCTAAGATCGGCTTTATGTGCGATCGGGGGCCGAGACCCGCCGGTCTGCCCACGGAGCCCGACCGGCCGCCTCCGGGTGCGGCGGGGAACCGCGGGACGGGGCGGGGCGCCGTGCCGACCGGCCCGGACCGACGCCCGGGGAGCCGGCGCTGACGGTGCGTCGGTGCGTCGGTGCGTCGGTGCGGATTCGGCGCCGTCCCCGTACTGGTTGGGCGCCGGGAACCGAGCCCCCCACCCAGCGGCGTCACTCCCCTGAAAAGATGATGGCAGACGAGCGATACGGAGGCTGTCCATGTCCGATCAATCACCTTTCGGCCCACCGCCACCCCACTCCGCCCCCGACGGTTCCACCCCGCCGCCACCGGCGGACCCGGGCCAGCCGGGTTACGGGGCGGGGTACGGACAGCCCGGGCCCGTCGCGGGTGGTTACGCACCGGGAGGGTATGCGCCGGGGGGTTACGGGTACCCCGGGCCGGCGGGATACCCCGGGTACCCGCCCGGGTACGGGGACCCCATGGCGCCGTACGGCTACGACCCCTACGGCCGTCCCTACTCGGACAAGTCGAAGACCACCGCCGGCCTCCTCCAGATCTTCCTCGGGTGCTTCGGCGTCGGCCGCTTCTACACCGGCCACACCGGAATGGCCGTGGCGCAGCTACTGACCTGCGGCGGCCTGGGCATATGGGCCCTGATCGACGGGATCATCATCCTCACCAGCGGCACGGTCACCGACGCCCAGGGGCGCCCGCTCCGTGGCGGTTGACGCCGGAGCCCCCGGGGGGCGGCTGCGCCAACGGGTCAACACCGCCCGCCACGGGCTGCGCAGGCGCCTCACCCACCCGGCCGCGGCACCGATCGGGCTGCTGCTGGCCGGGCTCGCCGGCTGCGTCTACCTCTGGGGGACGAACCCCCACGAGTCGGGCTCGCTGCTCCCCCGCTGCCCGTTCAACTGGCTCACCGGACTCGACTGCCCCGCCTGCGGCGGCACCCGGATGACCTACGACCTGCTCCACGTCGACCTGGTGGCCGCCTGGCACGACAACGCCGCGCTGCTGCTCGTCACCCCCCTGGTGGCGGTGCTCGTCGCGCGCTGGCTGGTCGAGGGGCTCCGCGGCCGGCGCTACCGCTTCCGTCTGGGCGCCCGGGGCACGGCGTCGGTGCTCCTCCTCGCGGCCGTCTGGGGTGTGACCCGGAACCTGTGGTGAGCTGGCGCCCCGCCCGGCTCACGGCTCCAGGAAGCCCTGCTCCACCAGGAGGCGGATGGTGTCCGGAGTCCTGTCCCGCAGCAGTACCGGGTCCTCCCCGATCAACTGGGCGATGGCGTCCAGGATGGTGCCCGCGGGCAGGGTCCCGTCGCACGCGCCGGCGAACCCGGCGCCCACCGTGTCCACCCGCGTCGCGCGGCGCAGCCCCCGTTCGTGCCGCAGCACCAGGTGCTCGGGGTCCTCCGCGCCCGGGACCCCGACCTGCTCCTGGACCACCCCGTCGGCGAGCCGCAGCCGGGAGGTGAGCAGTCCCGCGTCGTCGTGGGCACGCAGGAAGTCCTGACGGTCGAACCAGCGTTCGAGATGCTCCCCCAGCGGCTGCTCCACCGGGTGCGGCCACTCCTCGATCCGGACGACCGGGTGGTCCGCGCCGGACCTGCGCAGGGTGATCCATCCGAAGCCGATCCCACTGACCCGCTGCCGCTCGAACCCGCCCAGCCAGGCGTCGTAACGCGCGGCGTAGCGTGCCGGGTCGGAGAGGTGGTCCCCACTGTCCCGGAGCCACAGCTCGACGTACTGTGCCGGGTCCTGCACCTCACGCTGGATCACCAGCGCGTCACACCCGGTCGGGCGGACCCAGTCCGCGAGCCGGTCCCGCCAGTCCTGCCCCTCGACGTGCTGCCAGTTGGCCAGCAACTGGCAGTAGCCGCCGTCGGCCAGGTGGTGGGCGGCCCGCGTGACCAGCGTCCGGCACAGGTCGTCGCCCTCCATCCCCCCGTCCCGGTAGGTGTGCCTGGTCAGGGGCGACGGGACCGCGGCGGTGGGGACGGACGTCGGTGGCGCGGGCGAGATGACGTACGGCGGATTGGCCACGACCAGGTCGTAGCGGGCCTCGCCCACGGGCTCGAACAGGCTCCCGCGCACCAGGTCCACGTTGTCCACCCCGGACAGGGCCAGGGTCAGGGCGGCGAAGTGCAGCGCTCGCGGGTTGACGTCCGTGGCGGTGACCCGTCCCGCGTGGCGCGAGGCGTGCAGCGCCTGGACACCGGAGCCGGTGCCGATGTCGAGGGCGGTGCCCACCGGTCGGCGCACGGTGATCCCGGCCAGCGTCGCCGAGGCCCCGTACGCCCCCAGGACCACGTCGGCAGGCCGCCCCGCGCTGCCCGAACCGCCAGCCGAACACCCGAGGTCGGACACGATCCACCAGTCGGCGGCGGCCCCGCCGGGACGCGGTGCCGGCTCGCCCGCGTAGGGACGGATGTCCACGGTGGCCCGCACCGCGTCCTGGTCGGCCCCGTCCCCGGCCGGCTCGACCCAGCCGCCGGCCAGGCACTGCTCGACGGGCAGCGCGGCCTCCGCCTGTTCGCGGGGCACGTCCGCCCCCAACAGGAACAACCGCAGCAGGGTCTCCAGCGGGCTGCCGCCGTGGGTGACCCGCAGGGCGGGGACCACCTCGTTCCTGGCCAGCGCCGCGTAGGCGGTGGCGCCGAGGAGGTCCCGACAACCGTCCGGGGTGAAGTCGGCGCGGCGCAGCGCGGTGCGCAGGACGGCGCAGGTGGCGGGGCTGGGGCTGGGCAGCCGGTGCATGCGGGGGGTTCTCCAGCGAGTCGGTGGCCGGCGGGCGCTCGGGGGAACGGGCGGACGCCGCGGTCAGTCGGCGGCGTCCTGCGACGCCGTTCCGGAGTCGGAGGACGCCTCCGGGGCCGAGGAGGAGGCCTTGCAGCCGGGCTGTTCCGCCATGGCTCGTCCGGTCTCTCCGGTGCCGAGCTTGCGCAGGGCCTCACTGTCCATCTTGCCCAGGGCCTGCTGCTCCTTGCTGACGTCGGTGAGGCCCTCGGCGAAGTTCCCCTGGTTCTTGGTGTCGAGCTCGTCCACCTGCTGCTTGAGGTCCTCGTACGCCTTGGCGGAGTTCCGGAGCTGTTCGACCGCGTCGCGGTGGAGCTGCTCGCCGTCGTCCACCGGTGGCGGGCCGGCGCCGTTCACGTCGTCGGCCAGCTCACGGTAGGAGGTCGCGGCGGTGTCCATGTCCTGGGAGAGGCGCTTCTTGAGGTCCGCCGGCTTCTCGCCCTCCTTGACCACCCCGGTGTCCTTCTCGGCCTGCTCCGCCCGGTCCAGGAGCGTCTTCATCGAACCGCAGACGTCCTTGGCCCAGGCCTCCATCTCCTTGGAGTTGTCGTCGCCCCCGCCGCATCCCGCCAGGGCGAGCGCCGCCAGGGCCGCACCGGCCAGTGCAGTGGCCACCTTCTCGTTCACCGCTTCTGTCCCTTCCATGGCTCGTGCGCTCCGGAACATACACGGCGCCAGGGAGGGGGACCGACGGGCGGCTGGTCAGGCGGGGGGCGGGGCGGGGCGGGGCGGCACGGCGGAGGGCGGGCGGCGCGGGGGTTTCCGCGCCGCCCGCCCCGGTGCCCCTTGGGTGCTGGTGGGGCTGGATTCCGCCGGTGCGGTCCCGTTGTTCCCNGCGGGCTAGGAAACGATCACGTGGTCGGGGGCGGGATTGGGGGTGTCGGTGTGGTCGTCACTGCCCATGGCGATGCCACGCCGCTTGGAGACGTAGACCGCCCCGACGATGACCGCGAGCGCCGTCACCGCCGCCACGACCCGCACCGCGAGGTTCTCGTCCTCGCCGAAGCTGTAGGTCACCACGGCGGGGGCGATCAGCAGCGAGACCAGGTTCATGACCTTCAGCAGCGGGTTGATCGCCGGCCCTGCGGTGTCCTTGAACGGGTCACCGACCGTGTCCCCGATCACCGTGGCGGCATGTGCCTCGCTGCCCTTGCCACCGTGTGCCCCGTCCTCCACCAGCTTCTTGGCGTTGTCCCAGGAGCCACCGGAGTTGGCCAGGAACACCGCCATCAGGGTGCCGGCACCGATGGACCCGGCGAGGAAGGCCCCGAGGGGACCGACGCCCAGGCTGAAGCCGACCGCGATCGGGGCCATCACCGCGAGCAGACCCGGTGTGGCCAGTTCGCGCAGCGCGTCCCGGGTGCAGATGTCCACGACCCTGCCGTACTCCGGCTTCTCGGTGCCGTCCATGATCCCGGGACGGGTGCGGAACTGGTTGCGGACCTCCAGGACCACGGCACCGGCCGACCGGGACACCGCGTTGATCGCCAGACCGGAGAACAGGAACACCACGGCCGCCCCGAGCAGGAGCCCGACGAGGTTGTTCGGCTGGGCGATGTCCAGGTTCAGGCTGAGGTCGCTGGGCGTGCCCACGTTGCTCACCTCCTCGTCCACCGCGTCGGTGTACGAGCCGAACAGGGCCGTGGCCGCGAGCACCGCGGTGGCGATGGCGATGCCCTTGGTGATGGCCTTGGTGGTGTTGCCGACCGCGTCGAGTTCGGTGAGCACCTGGGCGCCCTCGCCGTGCACGTCCCCGGACATCTCGGCGATGCCCTGGGCGTTGTCCGACACCGGCCCGAACGTGTCCATGGCCACGATGACACCGACCGTGGTGAGCAGGCCGGTTCCGGCGAGCGCCACGGCGAACAGGGCGAGCATCAGGGTGCTGCCGCCGAGCAGGAAGGCGCCGTAGACGCCGAGGCCGATCAGCACCGCCGAGTACACCGCCGACTCCAGGCCCACCGACATGCCGGCGAGCACCACCGTCGCCGGGCCGGTCAGCGAGGTCTTGCCGATGTCCTGGACCGGGCGGCGGTTGGTTTCGGTGAAGTATCCGGTGAGCTGCTGGATCAGGGCGGCGAGCACGATGCCGATGGCGACCGCGACCAGTGCCAGCACCCGCGGGTCACCGTCGTGGCCACTGATCTCACCGGGAACGTTGTCCAGTTCCGCGTAGCTGGACGGCAGGTAGGCGTACACGGCGATCGCGACCAGGATCAGGGAGATGATCGCAGAAATGAAGAAACCACGATTGATCGCCGTCATTCCGCTGCGATCATTCACCCGCGGGGAGACCGCGAAGATCCCGATCATTGCTGTGATCACACCGATCGCCGGCACCAGCAAGGGGAATGCGAGGCCCGCGTCACCGAACGCCTTCATGCCCAGGATCAACGCGGCGACGAGCGTCACCGCGTACGACTCGAAAAGATCAGCGGCCATGCCGGCGCAGTCACCGACGTTGTCGCCCACGTTGTCGGCAATGGTCGCGGCGTTCCGCGGGTCGTCCTCGGGAATGCCCTGCTCGACCTTGCCGACCAGGTCGGCGCCGACGTCAGCGGCCTTGGTGAAGATGCCGCCGCCGACCCTCATGAACATCGCCAGCAGCGCGGCACCGAATCCGAAACCCTCGAGCACCTTGGGGGCGCTCTCCTCGTAGATCAGCACCACCGAGGCAGCGCCGAGCAACCCGAGGCCGACGGTGAACATGCCGACCACGCCACCGGTGCGGAACGCGATCCGCATCGCGGAGTGCGAGACGCTTTTCACGTCGATCGCTGACTTGGGGGCCGTGAACTCGTCGGAGCCCCCACCGGCCTGCACGGGGACGCCCGGCGTCGCCGCCCTGGCCGCCGCGGCCACCCGCACGTTGCTGCGGACAGCCAGCCACATGCCGATGTACCCCGTGGTCGCGGAGAACAACGCCCCGACCACGAAGAAGATCGAGCGCCCGATCCGTTCGTTCCAGTCGTCCGCGGGGAGCAGCATGAGCAGGAAGAACACCACTGCGGCGAAGACGCTCAGGGTGCGGAGCTGGCGGGCCAGATAGGCGTTGGCCCCCTCCTGCACCGCCGCCGCGATCTCCTTCATCTTCGGCGTGCCCTCGTCGGCGGCGAGCACCTGACGGACCAGAACGCCGGCAACCACCAGGGCGGCGAGCGCCACCGCGGCGATGACCAGGATCATGGCCCGGTTCCCCCCGGTGAGCACGGCCTCGACCTCGCCGAACTCAGCGGCGAAATTCCATCGCCCGACAAGATGATCAGATAGCACGGGGTGATCTGATGGCATGAGATGATCAGGTGGCGGGCCGGAGGAAATGATCTCTGCGGCCTCGTTTCCGGGGAAGGCAGACCCCGCCATTCGTCCTCCTTGATGTTTGGCACGTGTGTGCCGCGGAGGTCCTAGCGACCGCGGAACAGTCGCGACCATCGACGGTGCGCACGTAACTGCTCGGCCGTGTGGGCATGAAGAGCATCCCCGCCACGGACCTGGATCGTGGGAAGCAAGGGACGAGGGGGATTCTAAGGATCAGGGCATGATCAAAACAGGGCACGACAGACCATCGTCACTTCTGTTCGCCCCTGCCAGTGAAAGGAATTGCAAGCCACTGACGCGTGAATCACCGGGAACTGGTTAATACAATGCTTCAAGGTTTAAATACGCTCGGTGGCGGGAATCCCCAAAGGGTTGACCGCGCTGCCGGGCGCGGTCCGGCACACCGCGACGGGCGGTCGCCGGTGGGCCAGAAGGCCGTGCCGGCACGGCGTGAAAAGATCAAAGGCATTGGGGCGTGGTCTCATCGGAGATCAATTCCGGATTGGGGTCCCCGGATTGGCCTGATCAAAATGCCCCGAGGCGAGAAGCGCGAGGCCCGAGAAGCGCGCTGGGCCTCAGCGGAGCGGGACAGGGGCGGGCCGGCTCGGCAGGGCACCGCCGGACCGAGCTGGCCCGAGCCGGACCACGGCACACCCGCCCTGGACCAAACTGGACCGAACTAGACCGACGAGAAACAGGCTCCCGATCCCGTGGTGGGCGTGAGCCAGCCAGGGAACGCCTGCTGGGACGTGAGCCGGAACACCCGGCGGCACGGTACGGGGCGTCGGTGCCCGCGAAGGCTGCCGGACCCGGCGCCGGGACTCCCGGCGAGGGCGGCGGGGACTCCCGGCGAGGGCTCGGGGCTTGGCCGGGCGGGGGCTTGGCCAGGCGGGGGGCTTGGCCGGGCACACGGGATAGGCCCCGAACGTCAAGCGTGGGGGCGTGGCGCGGGACGGGCTGTTGTTGGAGTGGGTTGCCCCAGCGATCCGGGTGGCTCAGGGCAGGAGAGAGGCTGGTGTGACGGGCCAGGTCATCCTGATCGTTCCGCCTTCCTCGCCGCTGGAGACCTCAAGGTCGTCGACGAGGCCGCTGATCACGGCGAGCCCCATCTCGCTCTCCTCCCCGGCCTCCTCGCCAGGCGCGCCGGCGGACACGGCGCCTTCCGGCACCGCGTCCCCGACCTCGATCGAGAACTTCTTCTCGTCCTCGACCAACACCACACGCACCGGTTGGTCCACACCGCTACCGCGGTGCAGGCCGACCGCACGGCTACAGGCCTCACCCACGGCGAGCCGGACCTCGTCGAGGATGGACTCGTCGACCCCGGCACGCCGAGCCACCGCCGCGGCAACCAACCGCGCGGTCCGCACGTGCTCGGGAAGTGCACTGAAACGCAGCTCGACGGTGGCCATGATCTCCCCCTCGGTCCTCGGACGCGCCGCACAGGGACCGGACGCACCGTCCGGTTGCCCCTGTCCGCCGACCCTACGCGGTCGTCAGTCGGTCGCGGCGACAGCCTCTTCAACCGAGGTGTGAATCGGGAAAACCTTCGTCAGTCCGGTGATCCGGAAAATCTTCAAAATTCGCTCCTGGTTGCACACCAGACGCAGCGAGCCCTCGTGTGCGCGCACACGCTTCAGGCCTCCGACGAGCACACCGAGGCCGGTGGAGTCCAGGAAGTCAACGCCTTCCATGTCCACCACCAGGTGGTAGCTGCCGTCGTTGACGAGCTCGACGAGCTGCTCACGCAACTTCGGCGCGGTGTACACATCGATCTCGCCACCGACATCGACGATCGTGCGATCACCGACGGTACGGGTCGACAGGGACAGGTCCACGGATCCTCCAGCACCTTGCATCGAGCGGTCGCCCCCCATGGATCGGCAGCCGCCATGGCATTCAATCACTTACGAGCAGGCGAGCACGACGCCTTCACGCGATTGTCCGTCACGCCAGTGACACACTGAGTGTCAATGGCCCACGATTCCTTCCCACAGGCGACGCGCGGATACGCAGGTCCCGGCGCGGTACTCCGGCGGTTGGCCGCCGGACCCGGCAGAGACCAACGCATCACTCATATGGAGCACTTGCCCCCGCGCGTGGCTCGCCATGCCCCCTGGCCTGGAGGAATCCACCCGGCGGTGGTGGCAGCGGTGCGGACCAGGGGCGTCGAACGGCTGTGGGAGCACCAGGCGCGCGCCGCCGCCGCCGCGCTGGAGGGCCGCTCGGTGGTGGTCGCCACCGGGACCGCGTCGGGCAAGTCCCTCGCCTATCTCCTCCCGGTGCTCAGTTGCCTGTTGGACGGGGCCCAGGCACCGAACGGCCGTGGCGCCACCGCCCTGTACCTGGCGCCGACCAAGGCGCTCGCCGCGGACCAGCGGCGGTCCGTCGCCGACCTCGCCGAGGACCTGAAGCCGGGCGTCCGCCCAGCCGTCTACGACGGTGACACCCCGGTCGAGGAACGCGAGTGGGTGCGGCAGCACGCGAACTACGTCCTCACCAACCCGGACATGCTGCACCGCACCGTCCTGCCCGGCCACGCCCGCTGGTCGTCGTTCCTCCGTGCCCTGCGCTACGTGGTGGTCGACGAGTGCCACGTCTACCGGGGGGTCTTCGGCTCGCACGTCGCCCAGGTGCTGCGGCGGCTGCGGCGGGTCTGCGCCCGTTACGGCGCGGACCCGGTCTTCCTCCTCGCCTCCGCCACGTCCGCCGAGCCCGGCGTGTCGGCGAGCCGGCTGACCGGGCTGGAGGTGATGGAGGTCACCGAGGACGGATCGCCGCGCGGTGAGGTCGTCTTCGCGCTGTGGGAACCGCCACTGACCGAGCTGAGCGGGGAGCACGGCGCCCCGGTCCGACGCACCGCCGCGGCGGAGAGCGCGGAGCTCCTGGCCGACCTGGTGCGCTCGCGCGTGCGGTCGGTCGCCTTCGCGCGTTCCCGCCGGGCCGCTGAGGTGATCGCGATGGTCGCCCAGGAGCGCCTGGCCGACGTCGATCCCGCGCTGCCCGGCCGGATCGCCGCCTACCGGGGCGGGTACCTGCCGGAGGAACGCAGGGCCCTGGAGCGGGCGCTGCACTCCGGGCGGCTGCTCGGGCTCGCCTCGACCTCCGCCCTGGAGCTGGGCGTGGACGTCTCCGGGCTGGACGCGGTGCTGCTCGCGGGGTATCCCGGCACCCGGGCCTCCCTGTGGCAGCAGGCGGGGCGGGCCGGGCGCGCCGGGCAGGGCGCGCTGGCCGTGCTGGTGGCCCGGGACGACCCCCTGGACACCTATCTGGTGCACCACCCCGAGGCGCTGTTCCAGCAGCCCGTGGAGTCCACCGTCCTGGACCCGGACAACCCGTACGTGCTGGCCCCGCACCTCTGCGCGGCAGCGGCGGAGATCCCGCTCACCGACGGGGACACGCAGATATTCGGGCCCTCCGCGGCGGAACTGCTGCCCCAGTTGGAACGGCGCGGGCTGCTCAGGCGCCGGGACCTCACTGTCCAGGCTCGCCCACCGGCCGGCGAGGGCGACGACGAGCCCAGCGCGGTCTGGTACTGGACCCGGCGGGAACGGGCGGCGGACCTCACCGACATCCGCGGTGCCGGGGGCCGGCCGGTACAGGTGGTGGAGGAGGGCACCGGACGGCTCCTGGGCACCGTGGACGCCTCCGCGGCGCACACCGCCGTCCACGAGGGCGCCGTGCACCTGCACCGGGGCCGCACCTACCTGGTCAGCACCCTCGACCTGGCGGACTCGGTCGCCCTGGTCAAGGAGGCCGATCCGCCGTACACGACCATGGCCAGGGACACCACCTCGGTCTCCGTCCTGGACACCGAGACGGAGGTGCCGTGGGGGCAGGCCCGACTGTGCTTCGGCTCCGTGGAGGTCACCAACCAGGTGGTCTCCTTCCTGCGCCGCAGGGTCATCACCGGCGAGGTCCTCGGCGAGACCCGGCTCGACCTGCCGCCGCGCACCCTTCGTACCCGGGCCGTGTGGTGGACGGTGACCCCCGGCCAGCTCGAGGAGGGGGGGATCCACCCGGAGGAGCTGCCCGGGGCGGCCCACGCGGCGGAACACGCCTCGATCGGCATGCTGCCGCTGTTCGCGACCTGTGACCGCTGGGACATCGGCGGTGTCTCGGTGCCGCTCCACCCCGACACCGGGTTGCCGACCGTGTTCGTCTATGACGGCCACCCCGGGGGCGCGGGCTTCGCGGAGCGGGCCTTCGGTACGGCCCAGGCGTGGCTGACCGCCACCCGGGAGGCCATCGCCTCCTGTGAGTGTGACTTCGGCTGCCCGTCCTGCATCCAGTCCCCGAAGTGCGGCAACGGCAACGAACCCCTCGACAAGCAGGGTGCGGTACGGCTGCTCGACCTGCTGCTGTCCTGCGCCGGGGACCCCGGCGCCGTCCCCGCCCAACGCGCCGGGACAGGCCCCGTGGAGACCCAGGACGTCGGCGCCTGACCACGGCCGCCGTGGCGCCGTGCGGCGCCACGGAGGGCCCGCACCCGCGCCCACCCTCCGGCACTCGACCGTCAGAGCGAAGGGAACGCGCTGACCGCCCCCGCCGCGCACTGTCCGACCTGGGCCGCACGCCACCTCCGGTGACGCGCGGTGGAACCCCCGGCCCTGGCCGCGTGGGACCCCGAACCGCCGCGCGGAGGCGAAGCCCGGCTCCCCCTGACGGGCACGCCCGGCGGGAACACCGGGGGACGTCGGGCCGGCACGGGAACGGGCCCTCGCCACAGGGAACCCGCGCAGGGAACCGGCGACCGCCTCGACCACGACGTCCGCGATATCGCCCCGCACCGCGCAGGAGACCAGTGCGGTGCCGTTGGCCACCGCCACCCGGGCCGCGGTCGCACACGCCTGCCGTGATCCGTCCAACGCTCGATCGGCCGCCGCGAGAGCGGCCAGGTCGGCCGCGGCACCGGCGCGGTGCCGGGCCACCACGGCCTGCGCGACGCCCAGGACCGCCGCCAGCGCAGCAACCGCGGTCATGGCCAGCGCCATCGTCCACACCGTTGCCGAACCGCGGTCCCGGCCCCTCACCGCGCCTCCCCGGCCACACTGTCCTCGGCCAGCGCGGTGGCCGTCGCTCCCAGCTCGACGGAGAGCAGCGCGGCGAGCCTGCCGGGGCCCGGGGCGTGCGCCCGCACCCGCACGAGCACCATGTCCCCCCGCACCTCGGCACGCACCCGTGCACCCGCTGGAGCGGCCTCCCGGGCGGTCGCCAGCACCGCGGAGCGGGACTCGGACCGTGCGGCGGCCCGCGCACCGGCACGTGCCGCGTCCACACAGCGGATCTGCGCCGCCGCGGCCAGCACCCCCCAGAGCAGCATCGCCATCAACAACACCAGGGCCGGCAGCAGGACCGCCGTCTCGGCCGTGACGTAGCCCCCGTCACCCCGCCGCCGCGGCGCGCAACGCCGCCGGAGCCACCTCAGACCGCGGTCAGAACGTCGCATGGAGCGCCCTTTCCACCATTGCGCTCAACGCCGAGGTGACCGTGCCGCTGGTGACGACCCGGTACAGGACGGCCGCGAAGGCGCACGCCGCCACCGTGCCCACGGCGTACTCGGCCGTCGTCATCCCCGCGTCGCCGCCTCCCGGACCGCCACCCCGCAGCGCGGCCAACCGGCCGCGGAACCCCCGAACCCCTGCCATCACTCCCCCGATCTCCCGGCGTCCCGAACGGGACACCCATGTGTTGTGTGGTCATCTGTTTTGGTCATCCGCCGGCGAGCATGGTCCCGGTCAGCCCGATCACCATCGGGACGACACCGACCAGCAGGAAGGCGGGGAGAAAGCACAACCCCAACGGAGCCGTGGCCAGCACCCCCGCCCTTCGTGCCCGGGCCCGCCCGGTCTGTGCCGCCTCGGCCCTGCACTGCGCGGCCAGTGCCTCGACAGGGCGCACCGGCGGTGCCCCGGACGCACAGGCCCGTTCCATGCGGCGGCCGAGGTCGGCCGCGGCGGGCAGTGTGGACGTGAACCTCGCCCAGCACTGCGCGGGGTCACCGCCGAGCCTCAGCTCGGCACCGACTCTGGTCAGCTGTTCGCCCAGGGGCCCGCCGACGGAGCCCCCCACCGCCTCGGCGGCCTGCCGGGGCCCCGCTCCCGCCGCGAAACAGGCCGCGAGCAGATCCGCCACCAGGGGAAGCTCCCGCCGCACCCGCTCGACGTCCGCGGCCGAACCTCGTTGCGGCGCCCCGACCAAGGCGCCGCGACGCCACCAGGCCAGTACCGCGACGGCGAGCAGCGCCCCGGCGAGCACTCCCTCGGGCCCGCCGACCAACGCCGCGGTGCCGATCCCGGCGGCGGGGGCGCCGAGTGCCGTACCCGGTAGCCCGGACCGGCGACTGGCCCTCCCGGGGAGCCGGTCACGCCACGGGGTGCGCTGCGGCTTCCCGCACCCGGCGAGAGCCCGCACGCGCAGTCGCAGCGCCCTGGACCGCCGGCCCGCCGCCACAGCCGACCAGAGGGCTACGCCACCACAGGACAGCAGTGCCAGCAGCGGCAGCGACCGCAACAACCCGGTCATGCCGCTGCCCTCCGGACGATCCGCGCCGTCCAGGCGAGCCCCAACCCCTGCAAGACGGCACCGAGCACAAGGCAGCCGAGGCCCGCGGGGGTGTGCAGGAGCACTCGAAGCGGCTGCGCCTCCAGGGCGGTACCCAGCAGCAGCCCGACCATCGGCAACGCGGCGAGCAGCGCCGCGGTGGAACGTGGCCCGGCCAACTCGGCCCGCAGCTCGTCGTCCAGCCGCTGCTGCTCCCTCAGCGCCGCCCCCACCCGTTCGACGCCTTCGGCCAGCCCACACCCGCGGTCCACCGCGACCTGCCAGCAGGCGGCCACCCCGGCGAGGCCCTCGGCCCCGGGCGCGCCCGCGGCCCGGCGGAGCGCTGCCGGCACGTCCCCGCCGAACCGAGCCGCCGCCAGCACGCCCACCGCCGCCTCCGACAGCCCCGGCCCGGTCATCCACGGGCTGTCCTCGACCGCTTCGGCGAGCACCTGCTGCGGCGGCCGACCGGTGCGCAGCTCCCCGGCCAGGCCGGAACACAGCTCGACCACACCAGCCCGGCGCCTGGCCGCCTGCCGTTCCCCGGCCCGCCTCCGCAACCACCGCCGAACCAGCGGCACCGCCGCGACACCCGCGAGTGCGGGCAGTGGCGAGCGCGAGAGCAAGGCGACCGCCGCACCGGCGACCACGCATCCCACCTCCCCGGCCCAGCCCCTCGGCCCGTCGGCCAGCCGCCGCCACCCCGACGAGAACGCCCCGCGGTACCGCCCCCACGCCGGGCGGGGCGGCCCCCAGGCCACGGCGGTAGGGCCCGGCCCTGCGGGTCCTGCGCCGGCGACACCCACCCCTGCGACCTCTCTGGCCCCGGTGACCCAGCGGGCCCGCCGCAGCGCCTCGTCCCGCCCGGAGAGCAACCAGGCCGCCGCACCGGCGAGCACCACCCAGGCAGCGGCCGTCCCGGGGCTCACGGGACGTCCCCGCGGCGGCACAGCGACTGGAGCCGCTGCCAGCCGCGCCCCCGGACGATCCGGCCGTCGGCTGGCCACACCACCGCGGGTACGGTGACCACCAGACCGGCGGCGGTGCGCTCCAGCACGTGCAGCTCGGCGACGCGTCGTCTGCCGCCGCGCTCCCGCACGACGTGCACCAGGACGGCGAGCGCCGCGGCCAGTTGGCTGTGCAGGGAGAACCGGTCAAGGCCCGCGGTGGCTCCCAGGGCCTCCAGCCGCGCCGGCACGTCCGCCGCGGCGTTGGCGTGGACAGTTCCACAGCCGCCTTCGTGTCCCGTGTTCAGGGCAGCCAGCAGATCGGTGACCTCCGGCCCGCGGACCTCGCCCACCACCAGCCGGTCCGGGCGCATCCGCAGCGCCTGCCGGACCAGGTCGCGGAGGGTGACCAGCCCGGCGCCCTCCTGGTTGGCGGGCCTGGTCTCGAGCCGCACCACATGGGGATGGGCCGGGCGCAACTCCGCGGAGTCCTCGGCGAGCACGATCCGCTCATCGGGCGCGACCCGCCCCAGCAGGGTGCCGAGCAGCGTGGTCTTGCCGCTGCCCGTCCCGCCGCTGACGAGGAAGGAGAGGCGGGCGTCGAGCACCGCCCCGAGCAGCGCCGCGCCCTGCGCACCCAGCGTTCCCGCGGCGACCAGGTCATCGAGGGTGAACGCCCGGGAGCGGACCACCCGCAGCGACAGGCAGGGGGAGCCCACGGCGACCGGGGGCAGCACCGCGTGCAGCCGCGTGCCGTCAGGCAACCGGGTGTCGACGTAAGGGTGGGCGTCGTCCAGCCGCCGACCCGCGGACATCGCCAGCCGCTGGGCGAGCGAGCGCACCGCTGCTGCGTCCGGGAACCGGACGGGGACCCGTTCCAGCCCGCCGCCCCGGTCGATCCAGACCTGGTCCGGGCCGTTCACCAGCACGTCGGTGACCCGCTCCTGGGCGAGCAGCGGCTCCAGCGGGCCCGCACCGACCATCTCGGACCGCAACGCCCGCACCACCCCGAGCACCGCGGTGTCCCCCAGCAGCCTGCCCTGCGCCCGCAGCGCGGCGGCCACCCGGGCCGGGGTCGGTTCGTCGCCCGCCTCGGCGAGCCGCAGCCGCACGGCGTCAACCAGCGCGGTGTGGTCCTCCCCGCGCGGTGCACCGGGCGCTCCGGTCAGCACGGCCCCGCTCATGCCGCCGCACTCCCCCCGGGCGCCGGGAGCACCTCGCTGAGGAAGGCGGAGCAGAACCGGGCCAGCGGGCCCCGGGCACTGCCGCCGGGGGGCTCCCCGCCGTGCAGCGCGGCGACAAGTCCCGGCTCGGGCGGCAGCTCCCCGGCGAGCCGGAGCCGGAGCATCCCCGCGATGTCCTCGTCCCGCAGTCCGGACGCCACCGGCCCCCGCACCACCACCCGTAGGTCCCCGAGCACCATCCCGACCGTGGACGCCACCCGCCTGGCCGCCGCCACGGCGCGCAGTTCGGAGGGGACCACCAACAGCCCGATGTCCGTCTGGGAGAGTGCCTCTGCCGCCGCGTCATCGACCCGGCGGGGCATGTCCACCACCACGAGCCCGCCGCACCGCCGGGCGGCGCCGAGCACCGAGCGCATCGCCTCGGCAGGCACGGACACCGTGTCGGAGCGGTCCCAGGACAGCACCGCGAGGTCGTGCAGGTGGGGCAGCGACTCCTCCAGCGCGCCACCGTTGACCCGCCCCCGGGAGCCGGCCAGGTCCGGCCAGCGCAGCCCGTCGGTGCGCTCGCCGCCCAGCAGCACGTCGAGGCCACCACCCAGCGGATCGGCGTCCACCAACACGGTGCGCTGGCCGCCACGGGCAGCCGTCACAGCGAGGGCGCACGCCAGCGTGCTCGCCCCGGCTCCGCCCCGGCCGCCGATCACCCCCACGGTGAGCGCCTGCTGTCCCACGCCTTCCGTCGCGTCGGCGATCCGGTCCACCAGCCAGGGCTCGGCATCGGGGAGGAACAGCACGTGGTCCGCGCCGATCTCGACGGCCCTGCGCCAGACGCCCTGGTCGTCCAGGTCCCGACCGATCAGCAGCACCCCACCGCGGCGAGCCCCGCTCACCTCCTCGCCGCGGGCGAGACGAGCCGCCGAGTCGTCCCCGACGAGCACCAGCGGCGCGCTCTCCCAGCTCGCCCGGTGCAGCGGCGACAGCCTGCCGTGGACCACCTCCGGCTCGGCCCCGGCCGCCGCGCACAGGCGTAGTAGGTCGTCGAGGAGCTCCTCGTCCTCGGTGACGATCAGCGTCCTCCCACCGGCGCGCTCACCGGCCGGGACGTCCGGGCCCTTCGGCCTGTCCGGTCCAACCATGGCCCTCCCCCTTCGTCGCGCGCACGGTCGGCGCGCCGGGGATCACGGTGGACCCATTGCCGGTTCTCTCGGGGATCTTGGGCCGTTTCTGGGGACAATTAGCAGCTTGTGGAAAGTCTCGTCACTCAACCGGGTGACTTCACCCACATCCGGGAACACTGTCACTCTTGTCCACGTAGGTCGACACGTACTCGCCGACACGGAGTCCCCGACACGGACAACGTAGCCATTGACACTGCGCCACCGACGGAACACTCATTGCGAGCGCGAACCCACACAACAGACCGCCATCTACACAACAAGCAACCAGTCATCATGGATGAGTAGTCGGATACGCGAGTAGACCGACAAGTAGGACGACAAGTCGCTGGTCACCCAAGGGAAGAAGAATGAGTGGAAGGGCGTGGAAGGGGGAAGTTCACAGGGGAGGAAAAATGCGTCCGGACATGCGACGACCCCCGCCGGGGGGGAGAGCGGGGGTCGTCCCCACGGCCGACTCGGGGGGGGAGGAGTCGGTCCGGGTTAGCACGGTCGCGAACGATCCGTGACTTCCATGGTGTACCCGAGAGCCTTCTCAGGCAAACCCACGCGCCCCAGCTTACGCCGAATGGTGGGCGCCTATCCTCATCCCCGTGGAAAACCACCCCCAACCGCGTGCCGCGGCCTTCTTCGACCTGGACAAGACGGTCATCGCGAAGTCGAGCGCGCTCGCCTTCGGCAGAACCTTCTACCGCGGTGGGCTGATCAACCGCCGCGCCGTACTGCGCACCGCCTACGCGCAGTTCGTCTTCCTGGCGGGAGGGGCCGACCACGACCAGATGGAGGGACTGCGGGAGTACCTCTCCACGTTGTGCCGGGGATGGGACGTCCAGCAGGTCAGGGAAATCATCGCCGAAGCCCTCCACGAACTGATCGATCCCATCATCTACGACGAGGCGGCCTCACTGATCGAGGAGCACCACACCGCGGGACGCGACATTGTGATAGTCAGCACATCGGGCTCGGAGGTCGTGGAACCCATTGGGGAGATGCTCGGCGCCGACCACGTGGTGGCCACCCGGATGGAGGTGGTGGACGGCTGCTACACCGGTGAGATCGAGTACTACGCCTACGCCGAGACCAAGGCCCGGGCCATTGCGGAGCTGGCCGAGAGCGAAGGGTACGACCTTCACCGCAGCTACGCCTACAGCGACTCCATCACCGATCTGCCGATGCTCGAGGCCGTCGGGCACCCCTGCGCCGTCAACCCGGACCGCGCGCTGCGCCGTGAGGCAGTCGCGCGCCAGTGGCCGGTCCTGACCTTCAGCCGCCCGGTCAGGCTGCGCCGCCGGCTCCCCTCGCTCAGCGCCGCACCACCGCTCGCCGTCGCCCTCGCGGCCGTCGGTGCCGCGGTGACCACCGCCGGAGTGGTCTGGTACGCCACCCGCAGGAGAACCCCCACCTGGTGAGCTCGGCGGGGCGCCGGCACCCGGGGCCCGTACCGGGCGTCGCACCAGAGCACGGTGGCATCTCACACCGCACGGCGCACTGGTTCAGGCGGCACCGCGCTGCAGCGCCTCGCACACCGCGGTGGTCTCCCGCACGCCGAGCAGGAGGGCCTCGGCACAGTGGGCGATCCAGGACGCGACACCGTCCGGCGTCCCGGAGGCGTAGGCCTGCAGCGCGCCGGCGTACGCCTCGGCCCCCAGCTCGGCCAGCCCCACCTCCGCCGGGCAGATCGCCTTGGGGTCCAGGCCGGCGGAGACCAGGGTGACACGCTGCGCCGCCCGCGCGACCAGCCCGTCCATCGAACCGAACGGACGCAGCGCCAGCACCTCGCCGTGCACCACCGCGGCCACCACGAGCGCCGGTGCCTCGGTCCCGGCGAGCAGCAACCGGGCCAGCCCGTCCAGCCGCCCCGCCACCTCCTCGGCCGGAGGCGGCGTCAGGAGTCGCGCCGGCGGCGGCGACACGGGTTCCTCCCCGTCCCGACGCGGACGTCCGACCCGGTCGGCATCGAGGGTTCCGCTCGCCGCAAGGAGGTGCAGCCGAGCCAGGGCCTGCAACGGCGCCCGCCGCCAGACCTCCAGCAGGTGCCCGGCTTCCGCGGAGAGCCGCAGTGCCGCGCCGACGAGTTCGGCCTCACCGTGCCCGCCGTCCGCACCGACGGAGAAGTCACTGCGCCGGCGCACCTCCTCCAGCGGCCAGTCCGCCCCCTCACAGGCCGCCGAGGCCCGCGCCCCGCGGAGCGCGGCCTCGGCCGTCACCTCACTGCTCCGTCGACGCATCACCCGGTGTCCGTAGGCCCGGTCCACTGCCTTCCGCACCGACTCCACCGACTCGGTGACGCCCGGCAGCGCTGCCAGGGCGGCAAGAGGGTCGTTGTTACTCATGGGTCCAGACCCTACGCACCTCGGTGTGGGCAGTCCGAGAACCCCCCGATGGAGTGACTCCCCCATGGAGCCGGTAACAATCCGCAGCAATCTCGTTACTATGCCCGTACGTTATGGATACGATAACGGTTGCCAATTCACTTTGGGTGCTCCGCCCCTCGGCGGCGGAACGCACCTCGCCCCCCGTTCAGGGCCGGGTCAGCAGTCCAGGAGCTCATCCATGAAGATCGCCTTCGTCGGCAAGGGCGGCAGCGGCAAGACCACGCTCTCCTCCCTCTTCGTCCGTCACCTCGCCGCCGCCCGGCTCCCCGTGATCGCGGTGGACGCCGACATCAACCAGCACCTCGGCGTCGCGCTCGGCCTGGACGAGCGCGAGGCCGCCGCGTTGCCCGCCATGGGCGCTCACCTGCCGCAGATCAAGGAGTACCTGCGCGGGACCAACCCCCGCATCACCAGCGCCGACGCGATGATCAAGACCACGCCGCCCGGCCGCGGCTCCCGGCTGTTGCGCGTGGTGGAGGCCAACCCCGTCTACGACCTGTGCGCGCGCCCGGTCCCGTTGGACGGCGGCCTGGTGCGTCTGCTGGTCACCGGACCGTTCAACGAGGCCGACCTGGGCGTCGCCTGCTACCACTCCAAGGTGGGCGCCGTCGAGATCTGTCTCAACCACCTCGTGGACGGGCCGGGCGAGTACGTGGTCGTCGACATGACCGCGGGTTCCGACTCGTTCGCCTCCGGCATGTTCACCAGGTTCGACATGACGTTCCTGGTGGCCGAGCCGACCCGCAAGGGCGTGGCGGTGTACCGGCAGTACCAGGAGTACGCCCGTGACTTCGACGTCGCCCTACGGGTGATCGGCAACAAGGTGCAGGGGCCGGACGACCTCGCCTTCCTGCGTGCGGAGGTGGGGGATGACCTGCTGGTGACGGTCGGCCACTCGGACTGGGTGCGTTCGGCGGAGAAGGGGTGCCCGCTCCGCTTCGACGCCCTGGAGGAGCCCAACGCGCGGGCGCTGGCCACGATGCAGGAGGCCGCGGACGCCGCCTACGAGCACCGTGACTGGGACCGGTACACCCGTCAGATGGTGCACTTCCACGTCAAGAACGCGCAGAGCTGGGGCAGCGCCAGGGTGGGGACCGACCTCACCGGCCAGGTGGACCCGGACTTCTGCCTGGGGGAAGCAGCAGCGGCCCTGACCTGACGCGCGCCGGGCGGCCGGCAGCACCCGGCCACGACGAGCCCGTGCCCATGCCGGGGCACCGGCCAGGAGTGCCCGGGTGGGTCCAACCCACCAGTGCCTCGGTGGGCGCACCGCTCCGTGCTGGTGACGGGGCCGGGTACTCCCCGGCCGCAGGTCAGCCCTGCGTGACGTCGCTGGCCGCCGCCCCCAGGAACGTGGACCACTCCGGCTGCTGTCCCACCTCCAGGGTCCGCAGGCGCTCGAGCACCTCGGGGTCCTGTGCGTCCAGCCAGTCGGCGAGTTGCCGGAAGGAGACGCACCGGACCTCCTCCTTGGTGCACACGGTCTTGATGACCTCTTCCACGGCCCGCATGTAGATACCGCCGTTCCACTGTTCGAAGTGGTTGCCGATAAACAGAGGAGCTCGATTGCCCTCATAAACACGTTCGAAACCAGCCAGGAGACCGTCCCTGGTCTGTTGATGCCAGGTGTCGTGCATCGCCGGATCTCCCTGGACACTGCCGGACTGGTTCGCCAGGAAGTTGTAGTCCATGGACAATGTTTCGAACTTCCGCCCGGGGAAGGGGACTTGTTGCAGCGGGAAGTCCCAGATGCCGTCGATCTTCTTGGGCCAGACCTGCAGACCACCAGGGGAACTGGCGTCGTAGCGGAACCCCATCTCCTTGGCGGCGGCAATCAGGTTCTGCTGGCCCTCCAGGCACGGCGCCCGTCCTCCGACGAGTTCCTTCTCGTAATCGAACGGCAGGGGATCGATGTCATCCCGCCCGGTGGTGGTGCGCCACGTGGTGACGAACGACTTGGCCTGATTGATCTCACTCTTCCACTCGGCCGGCGTCCAGGTACCCACTCCGTCATTCGGGCCGCAGAAATGACCGTTGAAATGGGTACCGATCTCGTTTCCCTCCAGCCAGGCGAGCCTGAGCTGTTCCACAGTGGCGACGAGGTTCTCCTCGGAGGTGAATCCGATGTCGGACGATCCGCGGGGATGACGGGGCGGGTCGTAACGGTGCCGTGCGGAATCCGGGAGGAGGTACACGCCGCTGAGGAAGTAGGTCATCGAGGCGCGGTGCCGCTTCCCCAGTTCTCGGAAGTGTGAGAAGAGGTGGTTCCCGTCCTCGCCCGCACCGTCCCAGGAGAAGACCACGAACTGCGGTGGCCGCTCTCCTGGAACGAGACGCTTCACCGTCGGCTGGTTCGGTTGCGGTCCCGTGTCCGCCGTGGACCCGTCGCCGATCGGCTCCGAGCGGCGCTTGCCCGGCTGGTCGTCGGGCGCACCCTGCTGTCCTCGTCCGGGCCGGTCGTGACGGCCGTGCCGGTCCGACGAACCACCGTCCGAGCAGGCGCCGAGCGACGCCAGTACGGTGGCCACGGCGACCGCGGCGATGACAGAAGTGGCCTTCATGGACGTAACCTCGTTCCGGTGCTGCGCGGCTTTCGCACGCCATGTCAACATCTGCTACGCGCCGGCGTGCGCATCACCCACCATTTCTTGCTGGTGCGCGCCCCTCGCGGTTCAACGTGCCACGGCGTTCCGGTGAACCGGCCGCGAGACACGACCCCTCACCGAACACTGTTTTTCGGATAATCGACTTATCTTCACTCGATCGGGCGAATTTCCCTGGATAGCAACACGGCGCACTTACTGAAACATTGACGTGCCATTACTCTTTGTTTACCGAATCTCGGATGGAGACACAGTCCCCCACATCGGTCAACCGACCGACAGGCGCCCCATCCAGGGGCAGCCACGCTCCCGCCGCACCCCCGTGACCCACGGAAGCCACCGCCCCGAGACATCTCTCGGGCTCCAGTGACTGCCCGGGCCGGCTCCGGCCCGGTACCCCCGCCCCGCAGCCTGGGCGCACCAGCCCGGCTGCGCCGCCCCGGAGGAGACGGGACACCATGCACTCTGGCAACACGCCGACCGACGAGCCACCCACCGCCGAACCCCCGCCCGACACCGCCCCCACCCGCGGGACCGGGCCCTCCGCCCGCCGGGCCCCGACCCTCGACGGTCGGCCACCGGCCGGCGGAGGGCGCCACATCCCCGCGCCGCACCGTGCGAACGCGTCACCTGGTACCGAGGAACCACCGCCGAGCAAGCGCGCGCCTCTCGCCAGGACCCTGCCCCGGCGCGCCGACGTGGCCGCCTCGGTGACGGTCTTCCTCATCGCCATCCCGCTGTCCCTCGGCATCGCCCTCGCCACCGGGGCGCCCCTGCAGGCGGGGCTGGTCGCCGCCGCCGTCGGCGGCCTCGTCGTCGGCACGCTCGGAGGCGCACCGCTCCAGGTCAGCGGCCCGGCGGCAGGGCTCACCGTGGTCGTCGCCGACCTGATCAACACCTATGGCTGGCGCACCACCTGCGCCATCACCGTGCTCGCCGGGCTCTCCCAACTCGTCCTCGGCTCGGTGCGGATCGCCCGGGCCGCGCTCGCGGTGTCACCCGCCATCATCCACGGCATGCTCGCCGGGATCGGGGTGACCGTCGCCCTCGCCCAGGCCCACGTCGTGCTCGGAGGCGCCCCTGAGGACTCCGCCCTGGCCAACATCACCGCCCTGCCCGGGCAGCTCCTCGGTCACCATGCCCCGGCCACCACGATCGGTCTCCTCACCGCCGCCGTCCTGCTGCTGTGGCCCCGGTTGCCCGGGCGGTGGGGCGCCGCGCTGCGCAAGGTGCCGGGCGCCCTCGCCGCGGTCGCCCTCGCCACCACGGTCGCCATCGGGTTCGGCCTCGACCTGGCCCTGGTGGAGCTGCCCTCGTGGAACAGCCACGCGCTCCCCGAGACGCCCAGGGGGCCGGCGCTCGGGCTGGTCGCGGCGGTGCTGACGGTGACGTTGGTGGCGAGCGTGGAGTCGCTGCTGTCGGCCGTCGCCATCGACCGGCTGCACCACGGCCCCAGGGCCAACCTCGACCGCGAGCTGCTCGGTCAGGGCGCCGGGAACGTGGTCTCCGGGGCGTTGGGCGGGTTGCCGATCACCGGTGTCGCGGTCCGCAGCACCGCCAACGTCCGGGCCGGCGCACAGACCCGTGCCTCCGCCGTGCTGCACGGCTGCTGGGTGGTCCTCTGCGTCGGTCTGTTCGCGGCACTGCTGGAGCGCATCCCGCTGGCCGCGCTCGCCGCCCTGGTGCTGGTGGTCGGCGTGCAGATGGTGAACCTCCTGCACATGCGGCACGTGTGGCGGCACCGGGAGTTCCCGGTCTACCTGGTCACCGTCGCCGGGGTGATCCTCGGCGGCGTGCTCGAGGGGGTGGCCCTGGGGGTCGCGGTGGCCATGGGTCTGGCGTTGCACCGGCTGGCCAGGACGCGTGTCGTGGTGGCGGCGACCGGCGAGTTCCACCACGTCCAGGTGCGCGGGCAGCTCACCTTCCTCTCCGTGCCCAGGCTGAGCCGCGCGCTGGGGCGCGTCCCGGAGGGCGGGCGGGTCACGTTGGAGCTGCGGGGCTCGTTCATGGACCACGCCGCCTCCGAGTCCCTGCGGGCCTGGCAGACGGGGTACACCGCGCGCGGCGGGTCCGTCGAGGTCTGCGGGTACGCCGGTGATCCCGAGCGACGGGACGTGACGGACGAGGGCCGCCGCCCGTGGACCTCCTGGGCCACCGCCCCGCGGGACCCGGAGCCCCCGGCCGAGGAGCCGGCGAGTGATCCCCTGCTCCTCGGCGGGGTCAGCGCCTTCCAGCGCCACACCGCCCCCCTGGTCCGCGCCGACCTGGCCCGGCTGGCCAGAGAGGGTCAACACCCCTCCCAGCTCTTCCTGACCTGTGCCGACTCCCGGCTGGTCACCAGCATGATCACGTCGAGTGGCCCGGGGGACCTGTTCACCGTGCGCAACGTGGGCAACCTCGTCCCGCTGCCCGGCGAGGAGGTCGGCGACGACTCGGTGGCCGCAGCCATCGAGTACGCCGTGGAGGTGCTGCGGGTCACCAGCGTCACCGTCTGCGGTCACTCCGGCTGTGGCGCCATGCAGGCCCTGGTGGGAGCCGGAACGGAGACCGGCACCCCGCTCGCCAGGTGGTTGCGCCACGGGCTCCCCGGCCTGGACGGGACCGACCGGGCCGCCCCCCGCCTCGACGACCGGCCCACCACCGACCGGGTGGAACGGTTGGCCCTGGTCAACGTGGTCCGTCAGCTCGACCACCTGCGGGCGCACGACTGCGTGGGCCGCAGGCTCCAGGAGGGCGGACTGCGGCTCACCGGAATGTACTTCGACATCCCCAGCGCCCAGGTCTACGTGTTCGACCCGGCGTCCGACACCTTCCAACGGGTGCGGCCCGACCTCGCCGTGGGCTGCCGTCCCGGCTGATCGTCTCCTTCCGCCGGGCCCGGCTCGACCGGCCCGGCGGTCCCCACGGCTTTCGCATGGTGAACCCGGCTTGACCTGCTCACCGCGACAGGTCTAAACCAGTTTCCACCGGTTGCTCTTGTCAGGTTCCCCCTCTCCTGATGAGCTAGCCCGGAGAATCTGGAAGAGCCCCGGAAAGGGAGATGTCGTGAGCAGTGAGAGCCTGGCAAACCTGCTGAAGGAAGAACGGAGGTTCCCGCCCCCGGCCGAGGTGGCAGCCGCCGCGAACGTGACCGCCGAGAGCTATGCGCGCGCGACGGCGGACCGCCTCGCGTTCTGGGCGGAACAGGCACGCAGGCTCACCTGGAGCACGACACCGCAGGAGACGCTGGACTGGTCCAACCCCCCGTTCGCCAAGTGGTTCGCGGACGGAGAGCTGAACGTCGCCTACAACTGTGTGGACCGGCACGTCGAGGCCGGGCTCGGGGACCGGGTCGCCATCCACTTCGAGGGCGAGCCGGGCGACACCCGCACCCTGACCTACGCCGAGTTGCAGCAGGAGGTCTGCAAGGCGGCCAACGCGCTGACGTCGCTGGGCGTCGAGGCGGGCGACCGCGTCGCGATCTACATGCCGATGATCCCGGAGACCGTGGTCGCGATGCTGGCCTGCGCCCGCGTCGGCGCCCCGCACTCGGTGGTCTTCGGTGGGTTCTCCGCCGACGCGCTGGCCACCCGCATCGAGGACGCCGACGCCCGTGTGGTCATCACCGCGGACGGTGGGTACCGGCGCGGCAAGCCCAACGCCCTCAAGCCCGCGGTGGACGAGGCCGTCTCCCGCACGCCCAACGTGCGCAACGTCCTGGTGGTGCGCCGCACGGGGCAGCCGGTGGACTGGACCGAGGGCCGTGACCTGTGGTGGCACGAGACGGTGGACGGCCAGTCCGCCGAGCACACCCCCCGGGCGTTCCCGGCCGAACACCCGCTGTTCATCCTGTACACCTCGGGCACCACCGGCAAGCCCAAGGGAATCCTGCACACCAGCGGCGGCTACCTCACCCAGGTCGCCTACACCCACCACGCGGTGTTCGACCTCAAGCCCGAGACGGACGTCTACTGGTGCACCGCCGACGTGGGCTGGGTGACCGGGCACTCGTACATCGTCTACGGCCCGCTCGCCAACGGCGCCACCGAGGTCCTCTACGAGGGCACCCCGGACACCCCGCACCAGGGCCGCTGGTGGGAGATCGTGCAGAAGTACGGGGTGACGATCCTGTACACCGCGCCGACGGCCATCCGCACCTGCATGAAGTGGGGCGACGACATCCCCGCCCGCTTCGACCTGTCCAGCCTGCGCATCCTCGGATCGGTCGGCGAGCCGATCAACCCCGAGGCGTGGGTGTGGTACCGCAGGACCATCGGTGCGGACCGCACCCCGGTGGTGGACACCTGGTGGCAGACGGAGACCGGCGCCATCATGATCAGCCCGCTGCCGGGGGTCACCGCGGCCAAGCCGGGTTCCGCACAGGTGCCGCTGCCGGGGATCGCCGCCACCGTGGTGGACGAGGAGGCGAACGAGGTGCCCAACGGCTCCGGCGGTTACCTCGTCCTCAGTGAGCCCTGGCCGTCGATGCTCCGCACCATCTGGGGCGACGACCAGCGTTACCTGGACACCTACTGGTCGCGCTTCGAGAACCGGTACTTCGCCGGCGACGGAGCGAAGAAGGACGAGGACGGCGACATCTGGCTGCTCGGCCGGGTGGACGACGTGATGCTGGTCTCCGGGCACAACATCTCCACCACCGAGGTGGAGTCGGCCCTGGTCTCCCACCCCAAGGTGGCCGAGGCGGCCGTGGTCGGCGCCGCGGACCCGACGACCGGGCAGGCCATCGTGGCGTTCGTCATACTCCGCGGCTCCGCGGCCGAGGACGACGGTCTCACCGAGGAACTGCGGGCGCACGTGGGCCAGGCCCTCGGTCCGATCGCCAAGCCGAAGCGGGTCCTGGCGGTCGCCGAGCTGCCCAAGACGCGTTCCGGCAAGATCATGCGCCGGCTGCTGCGCAACGTGGCCGAGAACAAGGAGCTCGGTGACGTCACCACGCTGACCGACACCACGGTCATGGACCTGATCCAGGCGAAGCTGCCGCACGCGTCCTCCTCCGAGGGCTGACCGGGCCGGCCCGGCCCGGGAGTGAGCCCGATGCCGGCGGGNCACCTCCGGATACGTCTCCGGAGGTGCCCGCCCCGGGCACCGGCATCCACGCCGGCCAGCAACCGGTTCGGCACTCCTCCCGCCGCCGCCGCGTCCGGTAGGCTGCCGAGAAACGTTCCTCCACGACACACTCCTCAACAGGCGCGCCGGGAAGTCTGGTCGGCACGACCACTGCCCACGCCCTCACAGCGGTCAACGCTGAAGGAGGTAGTCGCGCCTTGCTCCGGAAGTTGTTCACCCGCCCGTCCCGCGTCCACCACGACACCGGTCACCGGGCCCCGCAGGAGCAGCCGTCACGCCGGTCCGTCTTCCTCGGCCGCCTCCCACTGCCCGAGCGGGCCTTCGTCGCCGACGCGCTGCGCACCGAGACGGTGGGCGGCGTCCTGCTGCTGGTGGCAGCGGTCGCCGCACTGGTCCTGGCCAACACCGGGCTGAGCGGCGGCTACGCCGACGTGCGGGACTTCCACCTGGGGCCGGAGTCACTGCACCTGCACCTGTCGATCGCCGACTGGGCCAAGGACGGCCTGCTGACCATCTTCTTCTTCGTCGCCGGCATCGAACTCAAACGCGAACTGGTCGCCGGGGAGCTCCGCAACCCGGCCGCCGCCGTACTGCCGGTGATCGCCGCCGTCTGCGGCATGGCGGTACCCGCCCTGGTGTACGTCACCACCACCGCGGCCGGAGGCGGTGCCACCGGTGGCTGGGCGATCCCGACCGCCACCGACATCGCCTTCGCGCTCGCCGTGCTCGCCGTGCTCGGCACCGCGCTGCCCTCCGCCCTGCGCGCGTTCCTCCTGACCCTGGCGGTGGTGGACGACCTCGGCGCCATCCTGGTCATCGCCGTCTTCTACACCGCGGAGGTGCACTTCCTGCCCCTGCTCGGAGCGTTCGCCGGCCTGCTGCTGTTCTGGCTGCTCCTGCGCACCGGCGTGCGCGGGTGGTACCTCTACGTCCCGCTCGGGGTGGTCATCTGGGCACTGATGCACGCCAGCGGGGTGCACGCCACGGTGGCGGGGGTGGCGATGGGGCTGATGTTGCGCTGCGTCAGGCGCGAGGGTGAGCAGCGATCACCGGGGGAGCACATCGAGCACCTGGTCAGGCCGGTCTCGGCCGGGTTCGTGGTTCCGGTGTTCGCGCTCTTCGCGGCGGGGGTCGCCATCTCCGGTGACGCCCTCGGCACGGTGTTCACCGAGCCGGAACCGCTGGGCGTGGTCCTCGGTCTCGTCGTCGGCAAGACCCTGGGCGTGTTCTGCGGGACCTGGCTGGCGGCGCGGTTCACCCGGGCAGAACTCAACCCGGAGCTGAAGTGGGCGGACGTCTTCGCCGTGGCCGCCCTGGCGGGGATCGGGTTCACCGTCTCGCTGCTCATCGGGGAGCTCGCCTTCCCCGACGACCCCGCGACGGTCGAACACGCCAAGGCCGCGGTGCTGGTGGGCTCGCTCATCGCCGCCCTGACCGCCGGAGCGCTGATCAGGGCCCGCAACCGGCGCTACCGGGAGCTGGCCGAGGAGGAGGAGCGGGACGAGGACCACAACGGCATCCCCGACGTGTACGAGCAGGACGACCCGCAGTGGCACGCCCGGATGGCCGAGTTGTACGCGGCCAGGGCCGCCGCCCACCGTGGGCTGGCCGACCAGGCCCGCGACCGGGCACCGCGGGACGACGCCCCGCCCACCGAGCGGTCCGGCGGCCAGCAGGGCGAGCGGGACGTGCCCCGGGACGGCACGGACACGCCGCAGGACGAGCAATAGGGGCCGTCGGGTGGCCCCCGGTTCATCCCTTTGGGCATGATCGAGGTGCTCCCGTGTGCCCGTCCCCCGACGGACCGCCCGCCCACTCACCCACGGAGACTCCCCGATGACCGCTGCCGACAACGGGTCGGCCCCGACCGCCGACCACTCCCGCATGGACAGCTCGTTCGCCGCCCTGGTGACCAAGGCCACGGTCGAGATCTCGGACCTGGTGCACGACGAGATCGCCTTGGCCAAGGCCGAACTGCGCCGGGACGCCAAGTGGTCGGGAATCGTTGGCGGTGCCCTGGCCGTGGTCGGGGTGCTGGTGGCGTTCGCCCTGCCGGTGCTGAGCTTCGCCGCGGCCTACGGCCTGCACGCCCTCGGTCTGGGTCTGGGCTGGTCGTTCCTGATCGTCGGCAGCGGGTACCTGCTCGTCGCGCTGGTCGTCGCGCTCTTCGCCGCGCGTGCGGTGAAGCGGATCACGTTCGCCCGGCGGAGCATCGCCTCGGTCAAGGAGACCGCCGCGACCCTGCGCACCGTGCGGCCGCGCTCCGGCGAACCACAGCCGTGATCCGTGGCCGCACCGGCAACGACGACCACCGCCCGGCCCCGCTGGGGGCCTCCCCGTGGTGAGCGAAGCCGGTGCCGGCTGTGACAGGCTGCCAGCATGTCCGATGCTGATACCTCGTTGGTGCGGCTCGACGGCCCCTGGACCCATCGGGACGTGGCCGCCAACGGGGCCAGGTTCCACATCACCGAGGCCGGTGAGGGCCCGCTGGTCCTGCTGCTGCACGGCTTCCCCCAGTTCTGGTGGGCCTGGCGGCACCAACTGACCGCGCTCGCCGACGCGGGCTACCGCGCGGTGGCCATGGACCTGCGCGGAGTGGGCGGCAGTGACCGCACGCCGCGCGGCTACGACCCGGTCAACCTGGCGTTGGACGTCTGCGGGGTGATCCGCTCCCTGGGCGAGCACGACGCCGCCCTGGTCGGGCACGACCTCGGCGGGTACCTGGCCTGGACCGCCGCGGTGATGCGCCCCAAGCTGATCCGCCGGCTCGCCGTGTGCTCGATGCCGCACCCGCGTCGCTGGCGCTCCGCGATGGTCAAGGACCCGCGGCAGACCGCGGCCGGCTCCTACGTCCTGGGTTTCCAACGCCCCTGGGTCCCCGAGCGGCAGCTCGTGGCGGACGACGCGGCCCTGGTCGGACGGATCGTCCATGACTGGTCAGGGCCCCGCAAGCCCCGGGAGGAGACGCTGTGGACGTACCGGCGGGCCATCCAGATCCCCAGCACCGCACACTGCTCGATCGAGCCCTACCGCTGGATGGTGCGCTCCCTGCTGCGCCCTGACGGGTTCCAGTTCAACCGGCGGATGCGCCGTCCCGTCCGTGTCCCGACCCTGCACCTGCACGGGTCACTCGATCCGGTGATGCGCACCCGCAGCGCGGCCGGATCGAGTCAGTACGTCGAGGCTCCCTACCGCTGGCGGCTGTTCGAGGGCCTCGGCCACTTCCCGCCCGAGGAGGACCCGGTGGTGTTCTCGACCGAGCTGGTCAACTGGCTGAAGGACCCCGAACCGGACCGCTGAGTTCCTTCGAACAGCATTGCGGTGCTGGTCAGAAGGGGGTACATAGGTCAGCCGCATAGTCCGATTGGCGGTGCCGGGAGCGGTTACCAACGCCACGGTCCGGGCACAACCGGGGGTATGGGCTGGACGCACGACTACCGTGACGTGTCACACGACCACCGCCGTGCCGGGAACCACGCGGCCTCGTTGGCGGACCCGCCGGAGCGCAGGGAAGACGTGGTCGAAGGAAACCGCCTGGGCGCTCCCCCGGTGGGCATCCCCCGCATCATCGGGCGGCGTGCCCGGTGGATGACGGCCCGTCTGCGGCACGCGCGCAGCGACTGACCCCAGTACGGGCGCCACCACCCCGGCGGGTCCCGGGCCGGCCGCTACAGGGCGCAGTCCTGGGTGTCCACCGGGCCCTGGGCCCGCAGGCCCGCCTCCGCTTCCTCGCGCACCTCGTCCGCGGTCAGCGCGTAACCCGTCTCGTCGTCATCCAGCGACTTGGCGAAGATGACCCCGTAGACGTCGCCCTGCGGCGTGAGCAGCGGACCGCCCGAATTGCCCTGGCGGACGAGCGCGAAGAGCGAGTACACGTCACGGTGGACCGTGCCGCGGTGGTAGATGTCCGGGCCGGACGCCTCGAGGCGCCCCCGCAGGCGGGCCGCCCGCACGTCGAACGAGCCGTTCTCCGGGAACCCCACGACGATCGCGTCGTCCCTGGCCACGGCGTCGTCGGTGGCGAAGTCCAGCGTGGGGTGGTCGTCGCCGAGCGAGGGCACGTCCAGGACGGCGATGTCCTTCTCCCAGTCGTACAGCACCACGGTGGCGTCGAGGAGCCTGCCCTCCCCGCCGATCTGCACGGTCGGCTCGTCCACGCCGCCCACCACGTGCGCGTTGGTCATCACCCGGTGCGGGGCGTACACGAAGCCGGTGCCCTCGAGCACCTTGTCGCAGCCCGACGCGGTACCCATCACCTTGACCACGCTCTGCTTGGCCCGCGCCACCACCGGGCTCCCGGTCAGGGCCGGGTCGGGTGCGGGAACGTCGGTGATGGGCTCGTTCTGGAACGGTTGGAAGACCTGCGGGAGCCCGTTCTGCGCCAGCACCGAGCTGAAGTCCGCGAACCAGGAGTTGGCCTGCTGCGGTATCACGTCGGACACACCTGCCAGCACCCGGGAGGCCCGCACCTCCCGACCGATGGTGGGCAGCGTGGTGACCGCCAGCGCCGAGCCGAGGAGCCAGGCGACCACCAGCATCGCCAGCACGTTGACCAGCGCGCCGCCGGTGGCGTCCAGCGCCCTGGCGGGCTGCCAGGTGATGTGCTCGCGGACCTGGCTGCCGAGCTGGGTGGTGAGGGCCTGGCCCACCGACGCGAAGACGATCACGATCACGACCGCCAGCACCGGCACCACCGAGCTGTCCGAGTTCCCCTCGGCGACCCGGTCCCAGACCAGGGGCAGCAGCAGGACGGCCAGTATCCCGCCGCCGAGGAAGCCGACCACGGACAGGATGCCGACGACGAACCCCTGGCGGTAGCCGATCACTGCGAACCACCCGGCGGCGAGCAGCAGCAGGATGTCCAGCACGTTCACTTTCCGCGGCTCCCTCGGCGGAGCACTCCTCGGGCCCCGTCCCGGGCGTCGAGCCGCAGGGCGTCGGCGGACAGCTCGACCTCCCGGCCGCGGTCCCAGGGGCGCTCCAGTTCGGAGTAGTGCAGTACCCGGTCGATGACCCCACCGGTGAACCCCCACACCAGGGAGTCCCCCAACAGGAAGCCGGGACCCCGGTGGCCGCTCGGGTGGCGGACCAGCACCCGGTTGTCCGGGTCGACCAGCTCGCTCAGCGGGACCCGCATCACCGCCGCCACCTCCGCCCGGTCCACCGGGGCCACCGGAGTGGGGTCGCGCCACCAGGCGAGGACCGGGGTGACCACGAAGTCACTCACCGGGATGTACAGCCGGGGCAGCGCCGCGAACACCTGCACCCCGTCCCGACGCAGGCCCGTCTCCTCCTCGGCCTCGCGCAACGCCGCCACCAGCGGCCCCTCACCCTCCGGGTCACCGTCCGGGGGGTCCAGTGCCCCGCCGGGGAACGACACCTGGCCGGCGTGCGAGCGAAGTTCCCTGGCGCGTTCGATCAGCAGCAGATCGGGGCCGCGCGCCCCCTCGCCGAAAAGCATCAGCACCGCCGAGGCGCGGCCCCCGCGTTCCGGGGGCAGGAACCGGCTGAGCTGCTCGGGCCGCACCGTCCGGGCCGCGTCGGCGACCGGGAGCAGCCACCGCGGCAGGCCCTCAGCGGTGACCCGCACCCCACCCGCGGTGGTCACTGCCGCTCCTCCGGGCCGTCGGCCGGGGCCCCGTCGGCTGCCGGCAGGGCAGCCACCGGACGGCCGGAAGCCGACGGGGGAGCCAGCGGCGGGGCCGGCTCGCCCGGGTAGTTCGCCGGCGGTTTGAGGCGCTGCCCCGGCTGACCGCCGAGCTCGTACTTCAACAGCTTCCGGGCCTTCTCCGGGTCGGTCTCGCCCTCGCCGTAGGAGGGGCACAGCGGGGCGATCGGGCAGGCCCCGCAGGCGGGCTTGCGCGAGTGGCAGGTCCGGCGGCCGTGGAAGACGACGCGGTGCGAGAGCATCACCCACTCGCTCTTCGGGAAGAGCGCGCCGACCTCCGCCTCGACCCGGTCCGGATCGTCCTGGGCGGTCCACCGCCAACGCCGTGCCAGCCGCCCGAAGTGGGTGTCCACGGTGATGCCGGGCACCCCGAAGGCGTTGCCCAGGACGACGTTGGCCGTCTTGCGCCCGACTCCGGGCAGGGTGACCAGGTCCTCGATGCGGCCGGGGACCCGGCCGTCGAACTGGTCCCGCAGGGCGGTGCAGAGCCCCAGCAGCGACTTGGCCTTGGCCCGGAAGAAGCCGGTCGGCCGGATGAGCTGCTCCAGTTCCTCCGGGTCCGCCGCCGCCAGGTCGTCCGGCGTGGGGTAGCGGGCGAAGAGGCCGGGTGTGACCTGGTTCACCCGCAGGTCGGTGGTCTGCGCGGAGAGCACCGTGGCCACGAGCAACTGGAAGGGGTTCTCGAAGTCCAGCTCCGGGTGCGCGTAGGGGTAGAGCTCGGCGAGCTCCCGGTTGATCCGCCGCGCCCGGCGTACCAGCGCGAGACGCGACTCGGGCTTGGGCCTCCGCCCGCCGCCCGGCCTGCTGGCGCCCTGTTCGCCCACGGCTGAATCCACATTGCCTCCTTCACCCGACCGGCCGCCCCACCGTGCCGCGCAGGCACTTTGGGCACTCAGTCAGCCTACGTGCTCGCCCTGACCACACGGCTTTGCACGCGAGAACCCACTCCAACCGGCCCCCTGTGCACCCACCCGCCCCGTCGTACGTCAAACTTGTGACTGATCGCACTGTTTTACCGTTGGGTATGAGGGGGGTTTCCCCCGCTAGGAGGACACTCGTGGACGACGTTCTGCGGCGCGCCCCGCTCTTCGCGGCGCTCGACGACGAGCAGGCCGCCGAGCTGCGTGCCTCCATGTCCGAGGTCACCCTCGCCCGCGGCGACTCCCTGTTCCACGAGGGTGAGCCCGGCGACCGGCTGTACGTCGTCACCGAGGGCAAGGTCAAGCTGCACCGCACCTCCCCGGACGGCCGGGAGAACATGCTCGCGGTGGTCGGTCCGGGAGAGATGATCGGCGAGCTGTCGCTGTTCGACCCCGGCCCCCGCACCGCGACCGCCACCGCGCTCACCGAGGTCAAGCTCCTGGGCCTGGGCCACGGCGACCTCCAGCCCTGGCTGAACGCCCGCCCCGAGGTGGCCACCGCACTGCTGCGGGCCGTGGCGCGCCGGCTGCGCCGCACCAACGACGTCATGTCGGACCTGGTCTTCTCCGACGTCCCCGGGCGCGTCGCCAAGCAGCTCCTCGAGCTGTCCCGGCGGTTCGGGGTCCAGTCGGACGAGGGCATCCACGTCGTCCACGACCTCACCCAGGAGGAGCTCGCGCAGCTCGTCGGCGCCTCCCGGGAGACGGTCAACAAGGCCCTGGCCGACTTCGCCAGCCGTGGCTGGCTCCGGCTCGAGGCCCGCGCGGTGATCCTGCTGGACGTGGAGCGGCTGGCCAAGCGCTCCCGCTGACCGCGGTCGGGCCCGGGTCGGTCAGCCGTCGATGAGTCCGTGCTCGCTCAGGTACTCGAGCTGGGCCCGCACCGACAGCTCGGCGGCCGGCCACAGCGCGCGGTCCACGTCGGCGTAGACCCGGGCCACCACCTCGGGTGCGGTGCGCGCGCCCCCCTCCACGGCGGTCTCCACCTGGGCGAGCCTGGCCGCCCGGTGCGCGAGGTAGAACTCCACCGCGCCCCGGGCGTCGGCGAGCACCGGACCGTGCCCCGGCAGCACGGTGTCCACCTCCCCGTTGACCGTCAGCTCCTGGAGCCTGCGCAACGAGTCCAGGTAGTCACCGAGCCGTCCGTCCGGGTGGGCGACCATCGTGGTGCCCCGGCCCAGCACCGTGTCGCCGGTGAGCACCGCGCCGTCGGCCGGCAGGTGGAAGCAGAGCGAGTCCGCGGTGTGCCCGGGGGTGCCGAGCACCCGCAGCTCCAGGCCGCCGAGCGTGATCACGTCACCTGCCGCGAGACCCTCGTCGCCGAGGCGCAGCCCCGGGTCGAGGGCGCGCACCCGGGAACCGGTGAGCTCCGCGAACCTCGCCGCCCCCGCCGCGTGGTCGGGGTGCCCGTGGGTGAGCAGGGTCAGTGCGACCCGTTTGCCCGCCCGTTCCGCGACGTGGACCACCCGGCGCAGGTGCCCCTCGTCCAGCGGCCCTGGATCGACCACCACCGCGAGTTCCGCGTCGGGTTCGGCGATGATCCAGGTGTTGGTGCCGTCCAGGGTCATCGGCGACGGGTTGGGGGCCAGCACGCAGGTGGCCCGGGGGGTCGCGGGACCACCGACCCCCGGCCGCGGGTCACCGGGCAGCTCGCCGCTCACCGCCCGGCCCCGGGGACCGGGCCGCTGAACGGCACCGCCTCGGTGAACTCGTCGTGCCCCGGCCAGGTCAGCACCACGCGGTCCGCCTCGATCCGGGCGGTGGCCAGCACCGGCGCCATGTCCTGGCCGCCCGCGGCGTCGAGCACCGCCCGGGCACTGCGGTGGCCGGCGAGCTGGCGCAGGGTGCTGACGGTCGGCGGCAACATCGAGAACTCCCCGGCGTCGTAGCGGGCCACGGCCTCCGCGGGGCTCAGCCACACCGTGCGGTCGGCCTCGCCCGAGACGTCGCGGGCGCGCTGCCCGGACGGCAGTGCGCAGACGAAGAACCACGTGTCGTAGCGCCGTTCCTCGAACTCGGGGGTGATCCACCGGGCCCAGGCGCCCAGCAGGTCCGACCTCAGCACCAGTCCGCGGCGGGCGAGCACCTCGGCGAACGGCAGCTCGTGGGCGACCAGCGCGGCGCGGTCCGCCTCCCAGTCGTCGCCGGTGGTGTCCGCCACCACGGAGTCGGCGTCCGGGCCGGCCAGCAGCACACCGGACTCCTCGAACGTCTCCCGCACCGCCGCGCAGACCACGGCCTGGGCGACCCTGGGGCCACACCCCAGGCGCCGTGCCCACCAGTCAGCGTCCGGGCCGGCCCACCGCAGGTGGGGGTGCTCGTCCCGGGGATCGACCGAGCCGCCGGGGTACGCGTACGCGCCCGCGGCGAAGGCCATGGAGGCGCGCCGGCGCAGCAGGTGGACGACGGGCCCGGCCGGCGAGTCCCGCAGCAGCATCACCGTCGCCGCCCGCCTGGGCGGCACCGGTTCGAGGTCCCCGCGGGCCAGCGCCCTGATCCGGTCCGGCCAGGAAGCGGGCCACCGCGACGGGGAGCCCTGGCCGCTCCCCGGCTCGACACCGCCGCCGAGGTCACCGGGCGCCGCGGCGATGGGGTCCGAAGTGGCGCCGGGAGCCGCGGGGGCTCCGGGAGCGGTCCGGGGTGGTACGGGAGCGGTGCTGGCCCGGGAGGGCCGGGGTGCCTCGGATGCCTCGGATGCCGATGCCATGCCCGGATGCTAACCCTCCGCGGGCACGGCGGGCACCGGGTCAGTCCGTGATCTCGACCTGGAGCTCCACCTCGACCGGCGCGTCCAGGGGCAGCACGGAGACGCCGACGGCGCTGCGGGCGTGCACCCCGGCGTCGCCGAACACCTCGAGCAGCAGTTCGCTGGCCCCGTTGACCACGCCGGGCTGCGCGGTGAAGTCCGGCGCTGAGGCGACGAAGCCGACCACCTTCACCACCCGGACCACGCGGTCCAGGTCGCCGACGACCGACTTCACCGCCGCCAGGGCGTTGAGCGCGCAGGTCCTGGCCAGGTCCCGGGCCTCGTCCGCGGTGACCTCGGCGCCCACCTTCCCGGTCAGCCGCAGCTTGCCGTCCACCACCGGGAGCTGGCCCGAGGTGTAGACGTAGTGGCCGGAGCGCACCGCTGGCGCGTACGCGGCCACCGGCGCGGCCACCTCGGGCACGCTGAGGCCAACGGTGGCGAGTCGGTCCTCGATGACGCTCATACGGTCCTCACCGGTGTCCTGCGACCCGCCCCATCGGCGGCCCGGTCCTCGTCGTGCCTGGTCACGCCTGCTTCTCCCGCTTCAGATAGGCGACAAGCTGCTCGGGGTTGTTCGGGCCGGGGACGACCTGGACGAGCTCCCAGCCGTCCTCGCCCCAGGTGTCCAGGATCTGCTTGGTGGCGTGCACCAGCAGCGGCACCGTGGCGTACTCGTACTTGGTCATGGGCTGACTCTAATGCCCTGTGGCCCGTGGGATCCGCCGACGGCCCGCGGCACGGGGCCAGTTGGCGGGCGGCTGACGTCGCGGGCCCCGGGGGTGGCCGGGCCGGCCGGAACCGCCCCTGTTCGGCCCGGTCGGCCCTGGCGCCCCGCCGGTGCTGCGCACGGTCCGTCGAATGCGACGAACTGCGGCGCCGACCAGGAAAGCCTTGCACCGGCAAACCTTTCCAGCGGATTATTGAATCTTCTAGCTCTTTTTCCCCGCAGAACCTTCACCACTCACTCGGTTTCGGCCAGTCCGCCCACGGGAGGTGGCCGGCACCCGTCCTTCCCGGGATGGGAGGGCCCGGCACATATCCGGACGCCCCGGTGGTTAGGCTCACGACGTGAGTCCGAAGCGTCGGAACGCGGTAGTCCGCAACGGTCTGGCCCCCGACTGGGAGGGCGTGCGGCTCCACGTCGTCAGCGGTAAGGGCGGCACCGGGAAGACCACGGTCGCCGCCGCGCTCGCCCTCGCCCTCGCCGCCGAGGGGCGGCGCACCCTGCTCATCGAGGTGGAGGGGCGACAGGGGATCGCGCAGCTCTTCGAGACCGAAGCGCTGCCCTACGAGGAACGCCGCATCGCCGCGGCCCCGGGCGGCGGCGACCTGTTCGCGTTGGCCATCGACCCGGAACTGGCGCTCCTCGACTACCTGGAGATGTTCTACAAGCTCGGCCGCGCCGGAAAGGCCCTGCACAAACTGGGAGCCATCGACTTCGCCACCACCATCGCCCCCGGGCTGCGCGACGTCCTGCTCACCGGGAAGGCCTGTGAGGCGGTGCGCCGCAAGGACAAGAGCGGGCGACGCATCTACGACGCGGTGGTGATGGACGCCCCGCCCACCGGGCGGATCACGCGCTTCCTGAACGTCAACACCGAGGTGGCCGGGCTCGCCAGGTTCGGCCCCGTCCACAACCAGGCCCAGGCGGTGATGCGGGTGCTGCGCTCCCCGGAGACCGCGGTGCACCTGGTGACGCTGCTGGAGGAGATGCCCGTGCAGGAGACCGTGGACGGCGTCGCCGAGCTCGGCGCCGTCGGACTGCCGGTCGGCGGCGTGGTCGTGAACATGGTGCGTCCCGGCGTGCTGGACGAGGCGGCGGTCCGCGCGGTGGAGGGGGACGGCCGGGAGGCCGTCGCCGCGGCGCTGGTCGCGGCGGGCCTCGGGGACGGCCGGAGGGGCCGCGAACGCGCGGGCACCCGGTCCGCTACGGGTGACAGGGCGAGCCGGGCCGGCGGGACCCGACGGGGCGCAGCGGCCGGTGGCACCGGCTCGGGCCGCTCCCGGGGTGCCGAGGAGTTGCTGGAGCCGCTGCTGGAACAGGCCCGTGAGCACGCCGAACGGCTGCTGCTCGAACAGACCGAGCGCGCCGAGGTGGAGGGCCTCGGCCGGCCCTGGTACGAGCTGGAGCTGCTGGGGGAGGGCGTGGACCTGGCCGGGCTCTACCGCCTCGCCGGGGCCCTGCGCGAACAGGGAGCGGCATGAACGGGAACCTGGCGGTGACCCCCCTGGCCGTGGACCCGATCCTGGACGACGCCAGGACCCGGATCGTGGTGTGCTGCGGCTCCGGCGGCGTCGGCAAGACCACCACCGCGGCGGCCCTGGGCGTGCGGGCCGCCGAACGCGGCCGCAAGGTCGTCGTCCTGACCATCGACCCGGCCAAGCGCCTGGCCCAGTCCATGGGCCTGACCGAGCTGGACAACTCCCCGCGCCGGGTCGAGGGGGTGGGCGAGGAGGCCGGTGGCGAGCTGCACGCCATGATGCTGGACATGAAGCGGACGTTCGACGAGATCGTCCTCACCCACGCCGACCCGGAACGCGCCCGCATGATCCTGGAGAACCCCTTCTACCAGTCGCTCTCCGCGGGGTTCGCCGGAACCCAGGAGTACATGGCGATGGAGAAGCTGGGGCAGCTCAGGGCCAGGGACGAGTGGGACCTGATCGTGGTGGACACCCCGCCGAGCCGGTCCGCGCTGGACTTCCTGGACGCGCCGCAGCGGATGAGCTCCTTCCTGGACGGCCGGTTCATCCGGGTGCTGATGGCCCCGGCCAAGGTCGGGGGGCGCAGCGCGATGAAGTTCCTCAACGTGGGGATGAGCATGATGACGGGCACGCTCAACAAGGTGCTCGGCGCCCACGTGCTGCGGGACGTGCAGACCTTCGTCGCCGCCATGGACACGATGTTCGGCGGCTTCCGCGACCGGGCGGAGAAGACCTACCAGCTCCTCCAGGCCCCCGGCACCGCCTTCCTGGTGGTGGCCGCGCCGGAGCGGGACGCACTGCGCGAGGCGTCCTTCTTCGTGGAACGGCTCGCCGACGAGCGGATGCCGCTGGCCGGCCTGGTCCTGAACCGGGTGCACCGCAGCGGCGCTCCCGAACTCACCGCGGAACGGGCGCTGGCCGCGGCCGAGGCGCTCCAGGACGCGGCGGAGGACTCCTCGTCCACGGCCCCCACCAGGAACGTCGTCGAGTCCATCGAGAATCAAGCAATCGTAGGCATTAAGGATCGTCAACAGGGGAAAGCTGCACTGCGGACCGGCAAGACCTCTCCCGAGGACGAGGACGGCGCCACCCTCCCCCCCGGTTCCCGCGCCTCGTCCGAGCTCACGACCGGTCCGGCCGGCACCCGACCGGTCGCCACACCAGGCTCCACCGACCCCACGAACTCCACCGGTAACACGCCGGGGGGCACCACGCCCACCGACGACACCCCCACCGAGCACTCGGCGGAACTGCTCGCCGCCGGGCTGCTGCGTCTACACGCCGAGAGGATGCACGTCATCGCCAGAGAGCGGCGCACCCGCGACCGGTTCGTCACCGTGCACCCGGAAGTTCCCATAGTGGAGGTGTCTGCGCTGCCCGGCGACGTCCACGACCTCGACGGTCTCCGTGCCATCGGTGAGCGCCTCGCCGGAGGCTGAAAGCAGCCGCGAGCACCTGCGAGGGAAGACGAGCCGGCGCGTCGCGGAGCCCAGGCGTTCGTCTGACCCCACGCCTCTCTGGCCCCACGCCTCCCAGCGGACCCGGGATTCCACGCCACGGCTCCCGGGCCCGGCTGGCTGGCTGGCTGGCTGGCTGGCTGGGCACGCAACAAACGCCGACGACCGCGCGTTCCCCCCGGGGGCACGACGACGACGCACGCCACCGGCAGCCCCGTCGGACGCGGCAGGAGGGCAGAACCGGGCCGGGCCCCGTCCAGGGCCCAGGGGAACGGCCGCACCGGAGGCCGGCCGAGACCGATCCGGCGGTCAGCCCGCCTCCGCGTAGTCCTGCTCGAGCGTCGCGGTGCCGCGCTCGTACTCGCTGCGCGCGGTCTCCAGCAGACGGCGCCAGGAGGTCACCAGCGGACGGCGGCGCAACAGCGCTCTGCGCTCGCGTTCCGTCATGCCACCCCACACGCCGAACTCAACGCGGTTGTCAAGGGCGTCGGCGAGGCACTCGGTCCGCACGGGACATCCGGTGCACACTGCCTTCGCCCGGTTCTGTGCCGCCCCCTGGACGAACAGCTCGTCCGGATCGCTGGTGCGACACGCTGCCTGCGTACTCCAGTCGGTAACCCAGCTCATGCTGGCGCCGTCCTCTCCCGAATCGAGGCTCCCCCACGGCGGCAACGGCAAATTCGCCGCCACCACTCGGGACGTTACGGAAGAGGGATACGGTTCAACAGCCCCTTGGGGCTCAATCTTGAATGGCCCGAACGGACTATGGGTAGGTAGGAGATCACCCGTCGGAGTGAGCGATGGTTTTTTACCACATACACCGCAAATCACCCCACCAAGCCGTTCCCCTCGGCGATCACTCCCCCATTTTTGGCATATGCCAAGACAAGTGACGGGCTCCGGCGCCCAGCCCGGGAGCATCACAGCGCGCAAGGGCGCACTCACTCGTCATTGCGCTCCGGGCAGCCCGACCAGAGTAAGCGAACGCATGGGCGCATGTACGTGGAATCGCCACGTAGGCTGACCCCATGGCTTACAAGGGTTCGGGCGGTGCGGCCGTACGGCAAGCCGTCAACTTCCTCGGAGTGAGCGTGCTCTCCGGCGTGGTCCTCGCCGGCATCGCGCTCCCGGTCGTGGGCGCCATGGGGCTGGGTGTCAAGGACACCGCGGAAGGGTTCGACGAGCTCCCCGGTGAGCTGAAGCAACCGACGCTGAGTCAGGCCTCGCACATCCTCGACGTCAACGGCGGAGAGATCGCCACGGTGTTCTCCCGCGACCGCACCATCGTCGACCTCAAGGACATCTCCCCGACGATGCAGCAGGCGATCATCGCCATCGAGGACGACCGCTTCTACGAGCACGGAGCGGTGGACCTGAAGGGCATCCTGCGCGCCCTGACCAAGAACGCCGAGTCCGGCGAGGTCTCCGAGGGCGCCTCCACGCTGACCCAGCAGTACGTGAAGAACGTCTTCGTCGAGGAGGCGGGCGACGACGCCGGGGCCGTCGCCCAGGCGACCAAGCAGACCCTCGGCCGCAAGATCAAGGAGCTCAAGTACTCCATCCAGCTCGAGGAAGAGCTCGGCAAGAAGAAGATCCTGGAGAACTACCTCAACATCACCTTCTTCGGGCAGCAGGCCTACGGGGTCGAAGCCGCGGCGAAGCGCTACTTCAGCAAGTCCGCCAAGGACCTGAACCTCACCGAGTCGGCCCTGCTGGCCGGCGTCGTCCAGTCCCCGAGCCGCTTCGACCCGATCAACGACGAGCACGAGGCCAAGAAGCGGCGCAACATGGTGCTCCAGCGGATGTACGAGGTCGGTGACATCAGCAAGCGGGAGGTCGAGGAGGCGAAGAAGAAGCCCCTGGGCCTGAAGGTCAGCAAGGCCAAGAACGGCTGCATCACCGCGGTGGACGGAGCGGGCTTCTTCTGCGACTACGTGCGGGAGATCTTCCTGTCCGACCCCACCTTCGGCAAGTCCAAGAAGGCCAGGGCCAAGCGCTGGAACGAGGGCGGCCTGACCATCAAGACCACCCTGGACCCCAAGGCGCAGAAGTCCGCCCAGGCCGCCGCCAACAACCACGTCAACGCCAGCGACCCGGTGGCCGCGGCGGTCACCCTGGTCGAGCCGGGCACCGGCAAGATCCGTGCCATGGCACAGAGCCGCCCGTACGGCTTCGGCAAGAGCGAGACGGTGATCAACTACTCCGTGGACGACGCCATGGGCGGCGGCGCCGGCTACCAGCCGGGCTCCACGTTCAAGCCGATCACCGCGGCGGCGGCGCTGGAGAAGGGGATCAGCCCGGCGAAGGTCTACCCGTCCCCGTACGAGATGCCCTGGCCGGACATGACCAACTGTGCCGGCGAGACCCTCAGGGACCCGGGCACCGTGCCCAACGAGTCCGAGTCCGAGAAGGGCCCGTACTACATGACCGAGGCCATGAAGATGTCGGTCAACACCTACTTCGTCTCCCTGGAGGCGGACACGGGCCTGTGCGACGTCACCAAGATGGCTCGCTCCCTGGGGATAAAGGAGCGGGCCAGCGGCGAGGAGCTCGGCGTGGGCGCCTCGTTCACCCTCGGCGTCAACGAGGTCTCACCGTTGACCATGGCCAGCGCCTACGCGGCGTTCGCCAACCGCGGGGTGTACTGCGCTCCCCGGGCCATCGAGTCCGTCAGGGACGCCCAGGGCAAGAAGGTGCGGGCACCCGGACCCGACTGCAAGCGGGCCATGACCGAGAAGACCGCGGACACCATCAACGCCATGCTCAAGGGAGTGGTGGACTTCGGCACCGGCCAGCAGGCCGGCCTCAGCGACCGGGCCAGCGCCGGCAAGACGGGCACCACCGACTTCCGCTACGCGGCCTGGTTCGTCGGCTACACGCCGAACATGTCCGCCGCGGTGTGGATGGGCGACCCGGAGCACAAGCGCAAGATGATCGACATCACCATCGGTGGCAAGTACTACCCCAAGGTCTACGGTGCCGACGGTCCCGCGCCGATCTGGCGGGACGCGGTCAGCGGCGCCCTGGAGGGCAAGCCCGACCCCGACTTCGTCGACATCAAGCTCCCAGAGCCCGAGAAGCCCAAGAGCAAGGGGAAGCCCAAGAACAAGGAGAAGGACAAGGAGGACCGCGAGCCGGACATCTCCCTGCCGGGCGACATCACCGACGGAGGCACCCCCGGAGGGCGGAACAAGGGACGCGACTAGTCATGGCCCTGAGCCCACGCCCCGGTCAGCTCAGCCCCGGCCACCGTCACCGAAGGCCGCGTAGCCGGCCCCGGCGCCACCACTGACCACCGGTTCACCACGGGTGTGCCCCGCACGGCGGGGCACACCCGAGCCGTCTGCCGGGGCCGGNCCCCACCGGGAACCCCGGGAGCGCGGCAGCCCGGGGCCGCGGGCGTCACCCGCCGAGCTGCCGGCGCACCTCCGCGGCCACCCGGCCGCCCTCGGCCCGCCCGGTCACCCTCGGGTTCACGATCTTCATGACCGCGCCCATCGCGCGTGGCCCCTCCGCCCCGTTCGCCGCGGCCTCGGCCACGGCCTGCGCCACCACCGCGCTCAGCTCGTCGTCCGAGAGCTGCTGTGGCAGGTACCGGGCGAGCACCTTCCCCTCGGCGCGCTCCCGCTCCGCCGCCTCCGCCCTGCCACCCATCTCGAACGCCTCGGCGGCCTCGCGGCGCTTCTTCGCCTCGCGGCTGATCACCGTGAGCACCTCGTCGTCCGACAGCTCGCGCGCCGCCTCGCCGGCCACCTCTTCCCGGGTGATCGCGGAGAGCGTCAGCCGGAGCGTGGCCGCGGCCAGGTCGTCACGCTGCTTCATGGCGGTCGTGAGATCGTCCCTGAGACGAGACTTGAGCGTGGTCATGCGGCCGAGTCTGCCAGCCCTCCGGTTCGGGCGCGTAGTCGATTTCTGCAACGATGGAGCCATGCGACCGCTGTTCGGAGTACCCCTGGGAGTCGCCGCGGCCACCGCCGCGGGCATCGCCTACGCCGCCGGGTACGAGGCCCGGGCATTCCGCCTCCGTCGTGTCGAGGTGCCCGTGCTGCCCCCCGGGGCCCACCCCCTGCGCGTGCTCCAGATCTCGGACATCCACTTCGTCTCCGGCCAGCGCAAGAAACAGCGCTGGCTGCAGTCCCTGGCCGGTCTGCGGCCCGACCTGGTGGTGAACACCGGGGACAACCTCTCCGACCCGACCGCGGTCCCCGACGTGCTGGACGCCCTCGGCCCACTGCTCGAGTTCCCCGGCGCCTACGTCTTCGGCTCCAACGACTACTACGGGCCCCGTCTTCGCAACCCCGGCCGCTACATCACCGCCCGGCTCACCGGACGCCACGGCACGAACGGCAACCGCCCGATCACCGGCGCCATCCACAACCCGTGGACGGAGCTCCGCGACGGGTTCGACTCCGCCGGTTGGGTCAATCTCACCAACACCCGCGGCCGGGTCAAGCTGGACCACCTCGAGGTCGAGCTCACCGGCCTGGACGACCCGCACATCAAGCGCGACCGCTACACGGAGGTCGCCGGCGGCCCCGACCCCGCGGCCGACCTCTCGCTCGCCGTGGTCCACGCCCCCTACCTGAGGGTCCTGGATTCCTTCACCGCCGACCGCTACCCGCTGATCCTGGCCGGCCACACCCACGGCGGCCAGCTCTGCGTCCCGTTCTACGGCGCCATCGTCACCAACTGCGACCTGGACCCGGAGCGGGTCAAGGGCCTGTCCACCCACCGGGCCGGCGGCCACGAGTCCTACCTCCACGTCTCCGCCGGCTGCGGCACCAACCGCTATACCCCGGTGCGCTTCGCCTGCTTCCCCGAGGCCACCCTGCTCACCCTGGTCCCCCGCGCCCGACCCTGAGCACACCCGCGGGGAAACGGATTTCGCCTGGGCGAAGGCGTCCGCTAGAGTAGTGAGCGTTGATTCGGGGTGTGGCGCAGCTTGGCAGCGCGCTTCGTTCGGGACGAAGAGGTCGTGGGTTCAAATCCCGCCACCCCGACTCTGGTCAGAAGGCCAATCGCGTGATCGCGATTGGCCTTCTGTCGTGCTCGGGGGGCCAAAGAGGGGGCCAAACGATTTTGGTCAGGCCACCGCGTCGGCCTAACCCTCGTCCTCCGCCTGCTCCCCCTCCTGATCTTCGGCGAAGATGTCATCCATCGCTTCGGCACCCTGCGTGATCACGGGCCGGAGCTGCTTGCGGTAGACGGCCTCCGTGGTCGCCTGGCTGCTGTGACCAACTAGCAGCGCGATGCGCTCCAACGGGATGCCGTGATCCGAGAGCAGCGACACGAAGCTGTGCCGGAGCTCCCGCGGCGTCCACTCAGGCTTCAGTCCCGCCCTCTTCACGATGGCCTTGAAGTCCCGCCGGACGTTGGCCGCGTCGAGGGGCTCGCCGCTCCGGGTGGTGAAGACGCGACCGGTCGGGCTCCACTCCATCCCCCTCGATGCCCGCTCCTGCTTCTGCCACCGCATGTGTTCTTCGAGGACATCGACCACCTGCTTCGGCAGAGCGATGGTCCTGCGGCTCTTCCTGGTCTTGGTCTCCCCGTGCTTGCGCACCGAACGCCACACCGCGACATGAGCCGGAATGCCGTCCGTCGTCTCCAGGAAGACGTGATCCCAGGTGAGGGGCCGCGCCTCTTCCGTGCGCACACCGCTGAGGAGCGACAGCACGAGGTAGGCGTAGAGCCGTGACGGGCGCGCGGCGGTGAGCACGGCCTTGGCCTGTTCCAAGTTGAGTGCCTTGCTCGGCCGGCCGGGGCGCCCCTCGGGCGCGGTGACGAGCTGGGCGACGTTCCGCGCGGCCTTGTCCCTACGCTGAGCGTGCGCGATGGAGCGGCGCAGAATGGCGAGCAAGTCACGCAGGCTTCGCGTCGCGAGGAATTCGGCCCTGCCGTCCAACCAGTCATCGACGTCGTCCGCGCTGAGTTCCTTCAGCTTGGCCTTGCCGATGAACGGGATCAGGTGCTTGTTCGCCATCGAGCGGTTCTTGCCGATGGTGCCCTTCTCGTCCCGCCCCTTGAGTCCGCGCTCCAACCAGTCGTTCACCGCGTCGGCCACGGTGTAGTTGGCCGGAGCCTTGACCCCGGTCTGTACCTCCTTCTTCAAGTCCCGGATCTTCTGACGTACCTCGGTCTTGGTCTTGCCATACACCTTCGGGCGACGGCGCTTGCCGTTCGGTGCGTACCCCAGGGAGACAGCTCCGACGTAGCTCTTCTTGGCGGGGTCCCAATAGATCGTGTCCGCACCGTGGCCAGCCCGGGTGCGCTTCGGGGTGTCGCTCATCTTCTGTTGTGCCTCCATGGGACAGGGCCGTGCCCTTCGGGGCGCGGCCCTGTGGAACTGAGTGATGGAGAGGTCAAGCAGCGGCTTCTGCCTCGCGCTTGAGAAGTTCGACATACCGCCGGATGTACTCCATCGGCACGAGTCGACGCCGACCTATGCGGACGGTCTGAAGGCGTCCGAGTCGGATCTCTTCGTAGACCATCGAACGGCCGATACGGAGTAGCTTGGCGGCCTCTTCGGGCCGGTAGAGGAACTGTTCGGCGGGGTCGACGGCGATGCTCATGCGGCGGTGCCTCCTCGTGAGTGCGTCGCCCTGGCCCTCAGGGATCGGTTGCATCGGTTGCATCGGCTACAGCGCAGGTCAGCGGCGTGTTCTCTGCAACCGATGGGCGGGGTGCAACCGATAACTTCAGTTGCACCCCACCCAGGGGCGTCCGGACGGTTGCTGCGGCGCTACGGTTGCAGCGCCGGATCGGTTGCGTGATCGGTTGCAGCGTCTTCGCTGATCAGCAGGCCTCTGGCAGGTGGCGCAACCGATGCAACCGCAGTCTCGGGGGGTGGGGGGCAGTAGCGGTTCCAGGCGTCGGTGAGGTCGTCGCGGTGGTAGCCCTTAGTGGGCTGGCCACCGATGCGCAGGAACCGGGGTCCGATGGGCTTGCCGGATGCGGTGACGTACTCGCGGAGCATCGCCGACAGGGAGCGGGGGTTGAGCGGTCGGCCGTCGAGGTCTCCCCAGGGGGATTCCTCCATGCCGTTGAGGAGGTGGAGGATTTCCACGGTGGACACGGCGGTCTCGCCGGGGAAGATGTGGTCGCGTAGGTCGGTCAGCAGTCGGACTCCGAGGGACGCTCGGTCGTCGGTGGTGACCGCGGTGACGAGTTCCACGCACGCGTCCCTGGCCCGTTGGGGCCAGTCACCGCCTGCCGCGTCGGCCACGGCCAGCAGCGGCTCCCACACGTCCGCGGGGCGGTCGGTGATGCCGTCGGGCATCTCGGGGAACACCCCGTCCACCACCGACCGGACCTGCTGAGCCCAGTCCGCAAGCCTGTCGCGGAGGGCGTTGCCCTGGGGTTCGTGGATGCGGTGTCGGTACGGCTCGACCTTCTCGGTGCGGGCCCGGCGGCGCATCCGGATGATGACCGACCGGGCCAGGATCGTGTCGGGGAGGCTGCCCAGTCCCCCCATGGCCACGGCGCAGTACGAGGGGAACGCCACCACGGTCTGGGTACCGCCGTCCCCGGCGCACCGGTAGGACACACCGGAGCGGCGGTGGCCGGCGTTGAGCAGGCCGCGCAGGTCCTCGTTGTCGCCCTTGGTCTTCGGCCCGAAGACGGTGTCGATCTCGTCGAAGAGAATGACGGGCCGTCCTCCCTGATCCGCGACCGCGCGGAACAGCGCGGCCGGGCTGGCGTTGACTGCGTGCATGGGTCGGGGTACCAGCGTGGCGATCACCTCCAACGCCCGCGTCTTGCCCGAGCCTGGCTCGGGGCTGAGGAAGGCGAGACGGGGCGTGCTGTCGAAGCAGTCGAGCAGGTGGGTGTGGGCGTCCCACAGGGCCACGGCGACGTAAGCGGCCTCGGAGGGGAACGCGTTGAACCGCCTGTGGAAGCGCTCGACATCGGTCAACAAGGCGGCGCCGTCAATGGGATCGGTGCTCATCATGTGCCTTTCGGGGCGGGCTTGGAGGCGGGTGCCGTGTCGGGTGCGGGCAGCCGAGACCGAGCCGCGTGGGAGGCGCTGGTGTGGGATGTCGGTGGGACAAGCTGAATGGACGCCCTGTCGGGCGACGCCTGTCGGCCGCACTCGCCAGCCGTAGGTGCGGTGGCGGTGGCGGACACCGGCCGCGTCGGGGTCATGAGGCGCCCGGCAGAGCGAGGCCGCGGGTGACGGCGCGGTGGGCGTACGCCTCGGGGACGCCGACGGAGACCGCGGCGGTCACGATCTCGTGCCCGATGGCGTCCAGGCCGCACGGGCCGGGGCAGGAGGAGTGCAGCCCGGCGAGGAACCGGGCGACGCCGTACGCCTGTGATCCGGCGCCGGACTCGCGGTGGGTTCGGATCTTGGCTAGGCCGCGGTCGAGGCCGGTGCGGACGTACCGCTCGGTGTGGCGGCAGCCGGTGGCCACGGTCCGGTCCCAGCGTGCTCGGGTGAAGAGGCCACCCGCCCCCCTGGGGGCGGGGGTGGTTTCTTCCTTCGAGGCCAGCGCGCGGATGGCGTCAGGCAGGGGCAGCGTGGTACCTGCCCCGGGGCCGCGCCACCGGGTGTAAGCGGCGGTGGATTTGATGTCTACTCCGGGGCGGACGGCGCAGACGGAGGGCATGGTGCCGCGGTAGATCCAGTGCTCTCCGCGGGTGGTGGGCACGGTTCGGGTGGGGGGCAGGGTGGTGCGGGCCCACGCCACCGCGTCGGGACTGTCGAGGTCCACCACGGTCATTCCGGCTCCGGCAGGGTGCCAGGCCACAGCGTCGGCCTGTCGCCAGGCCGTGAGCCAGGGCGGGGAGGCGATGACCGCGGTGTCGGTCGAGGCTGCGGCCCAGCCGTGGCAGGGCCGCGGGCACGCGCACGGTCCGGCCTGCTTCATGTTCGGCCGGTCCCCGCACACGCTGTCCGCGCAGGCGGGACAGTTCGCGAGGGGGCGCTTGCCGCGCAGGGGCAGCACGGGCACGCCGTGTGTGGCGAGCCGGAGTGCGGTGGCCAGGAGGGGGTGCCGGTCGGTGGGTCGCCGACCGGGCACGGGTTGGGCCATGCTGGTGTTCTCCTGTTCTGTTGTAGGGACGGGTTGGGCCGGGGCGACCGTGGGTCTTTGGCGAGAAGTGCGGTCGCCCCGGGCATGGTCAGAACGGCGGTTCCGCCCCGGTCGGGGCCGTCGGCGCGGGGTTGGCCCAAGGGTCGTCACTGGGCGTGGGACTCGCCGCGGGCTTGCCGCCGATGGTGACGGTGGTGAACCGCAGCGACGCGCCGATGTCGTCCACCTCGATGGCGAGCATCGAGCGATTCTCACCCTCGGGGGTGGTCCAGTTGTGCTGGCGCATCCGGCCGGACACCACCACGCGGCTGCCCTTGGTCAGACTCTCGGCGACGTGCTCAGCCAGGCTCCGCCAGGCGGCGCACCGGAAGAATGCGGCGGTCCCGTCCTTCCACTGGCCGGTGTCCTTGTCGTAGGAGCGGGGGGTGGAGGCGACGGTGAACTTCGCCAGGGCCGCTCCGCTGTCGGTGAACTTCAGCTCGGGGTCACTGGTGAGGTTGCCGATCACGGTGATCGGGGTCTCGCCGAGGGACATGGCACTCCTTTGTGTAGATGGCGCTGCTGTGGCTGGTGTCGGTGTCAGTCGTGGTAGGTGGTCAGGCGGTCCTCGAAGTTGTCGTTGTCGCCGAAGTCGCGGTAGGTGGCCCACCGGCCGTGCAGGGGTGCGGGGCGAGTGGTGAGGGCGTCTCGGGTCAGCTCGGCGAGGGTCTGGGGGGTGGGCAGCACGTCGTCGCCGAGGTCGGCGAGCGCTTCGTAGCGGCCGGATTCTCGGGTGTCCCAGGCGATGGCCCACCCCGATTCCTCGGACCACAGCAGGCCCACGTCCGCATCGCCGTACGCGGCCGTGGCCGGGCCGGTGTCCAGGGTGATGTGTGCGGTGCGGGGGTCGTCCGGCATGGTGTCCCAGTCGTGGACGGCGACTCCGAGTGCCGCCAGGGCCTTGGCGACGGCCCTGATGTACGGGGTGTGCGCGTCGTGGTAGGGCACGCTGGCCGCCGAGGCGGTAGGAGTGGCGTGGGCGAGTTGCTGGAGGACCTGCGGGGGTGGTGTCCACAGCCGGAGTCGCCCGGGGCAGGGGATGGGGTCCGGCAGCGGCCGTGGCTGGGTGAGTTCCCAGTGCCACGCGTCGGGCTCGCCCCAGGGGGCGCAGCACCCGCCGGTGGCGCGGTGGACGCCGGTGAGCTGGACGGTTCCGATGATGGCGCCGAGGGTGCCCGGCCACGCGGCGGTCA
>NZ_KB904712.1 GCF_000380165.1 Wenjunlia vitaminophila DSM 41686 | reverse complement strand
CGGGCCCGCATGGTGCTCCGGGTGCTGGAACGCCGCGGCATCGGCACCGGCAAGTCCTGGGACCGCATCACCGAGTGCACCGACCCCGAAACCCTNGACCGCTGGCTCGACCGCGCATTCACCGTCTCCACCGCAGACGAACTGTTCCACGACGACTGAACCACCCACGGGCCCGCGCGGACGAGCGCGGGCCCGGCAAGGCTCACCGGTGGCGTGTAGCCCCGAGGTACACCAGGCAGACCACGGCCAGGGCGGTGCACGTGCCCAGCGCCGCCGGGGCGCCGCCCCATGGGAGGAGGACCCCGCACAGCGCGGTGCCGAGGGCGATGCCCGCGTAGAGGGCGGACGCGTTGAGGCCGACGACAACGGCGGTCTCCTCCGGAGCCGCGTTGATCAGGCGGAGCTGCTGGAGCGGCGTCTGGAACCAGGTGCTCATCCCCCAGCCGAGCATCAGCGCCCCCGCCAGCACGGGCCAGTGCGCGCCAGAGGCGGTCGCCCAGGTGAACACGCCCAGGGTGACGGCGAGCGCCACGTACCCCACTGCCAGCACCGGGACCGGACCGTGACGGTCCCCCGCGGCGCCAGCCACGAGGTTGCCGATGACCGCCCCGACCCCGTACAGGAACAGCAGCCAGGTCTCCGCCGACGCCCCCACGCCCAGCGCCCGCAGGACGGGAACGGTGTACGCGTACAGCCCGTAGCTGGCGGTCAGGCCCAGGACGGACAGCGGCAGCACCGTCACCACGCCCGGTCGGCGCAAAGCGGCGAGACGCCGCCGCAAGGCGAGGTGCGGGGCGCCGGACAGCGCGGGCATGACGAGGCGGACCCCCACGGCGCACACCGCGCACAGCGCCGCCACCAGGCCCAGGGTGACCCGCCAGTCGAGGACCCTCCCGGCGGCGTTGCCCAGCGGCACGCCCAGCGCCGTGGCCACGGTGAGGCCGCCGACCACCACGGCCAGCGCACGGGCCCGCTGCGCGGGGGAGACCAGCGCGGACGCGACCGCGCCGGCGTTGGGCGTGAACGCGGCGGCGCCGACCGCGGCGAGCACGCGGGTGGCCATCAACACCGGATAGCTGGGGGCGAGCGCCGAGCCCAGGTTGGCAAGCGCCAGCACCACCAACGCCGCCACCAGCAGGGCGCGCCGCGGCACCCGGGCGGCGGCGGTGGCCAACACCGGCGCGAGCACGGCGTAGGCGATGGCGAAGACGGTCGCGGACTGTCCTGCCGCCCCCTCGGAGACGTTCAGGGAGTCAGCCATCGCGGGCAGGAACCCGGCGACCACGAAGGCGTCGGTGCCGACGGCGAAGGTGCCCAGCGCCAGGACCAGGGTGGCCCCGAGCCCGCGCGGGGCGGGTTCGGCCGCTGCGGTCCGCGATCGATCAGGGACACCTGATATCCCTTTTCCTTGCGCGCTCGTCCTCACGACCACCGGCTCCTCCCCCGTCAGTCAGTCATGTTCCGGTAGTTCCTCAGCGTGCGTTCCCCGCTCCGCGGGGCAAGGGCCATCAGGTCGGCGATGGTCTGGCCCGCCAGCTCCCGGCGCCAGGCCAACTCGGCGCGACGCATGGCGACGGCGACCCCACAGGGCTGTACGAACTCGCTGTCACCACCCAGGGACCCCGCGCCGCGCTGGCGGATCTCGGAGCACCCGAACAGTTCGGCCGGGCCCTCCAAGGCGGTGACCACGTCCAGCAAGGTGATCTGCTCCGGCGCCCTGGCTAGGGAGAACCCACCCCTGACCCCCGGAGTCGAGGCCAGGATGCCAGCGCGGGCCAGCGCCTGGAGCCGCTTCTTCAGGTACTCCTGCGGCAGGTCGAACCACGTGGCGAGCCGACGGATCGGGACCGGCCCCTCACCCTGCAACCAGGCGAGCGTCGCGCAACAGTGCACTCCCCATTCGACCCCCTCGCCCATCCTCATGAAAGGGGACCCTACATGTCCTTGATCGCTGGTCCACCGCCTGCCGGGACGCTCCCCCACCGTGACGCTCCTCACGTTGGCCCGTTGTGCGCCGCACGTCACACCGGTGACGGCCCGCGGGTCACCACACTGGCGACACGCGACGGAGGTATGTGACCCATGGACGAGCAGGAATTCCTGGCGGAACGGTTCGAGCAGCACCGGAGCCGTCTGCGTGCGGTGGCCTACCGGCTGCTCGGCTCGCTGGCCGAGGCCGACGACGCCGTTCAGGAGACATGGCTCCGGATCACCCGCGCCGGCACCGACGGGGTGGAGAACCTCGACGGGTGGATGACCACGATCGTCGCCCGGATCTCGTTGAACATGTTGCGCTCCCGGTCCACCCGCGCCGAGAAACCCCTGGAAGGCACCCGACTGCCCGACCCGGTCGTGACCCGCTACGACGAGGTCGATCCCGAACAGCAGGTGCTGCTGGCGGACTCGGTCGGCCTCGCGCTCCTCGTGGTGCTGGACACGCTCAGCCCGGCCGAACGGCTGGCGTTCGTGCTGCACGACACGTTCGGGCTGCCGTTCGACGAGATCGCCCCCGTCGTCGGACGCACCCCCGCGGCCACCCGGCAACTCGCCAGCCGCGCCCGCCGCCGTGTCCGGGGGGCGGCCCCTGACCCGGACGCCGACGTGACGCGTCAGCGCGAGGTCGTGGACGCCTTCCTCGCCGCGGCCAGGGACGGCGACTTCGAAGGTCTGCTCGCGGTCCTCGACCCCGACGTGGTGCTCCGCTCCGACCCCGGAACCGAGAAGCCGTCGGTCCTCGTCCGGGGCGCCGCGACAATCGCCGCAGGGGCCGTGACCTACGGCCACCTGGCCAGGTCCAGCCACGCGGTCCTGGTCAACGGCGCCGCGGGGGTCGTGGCGGTGTCCGAGGGACGGGCGATCTCGCTGATGGCGTTCACCGTGAGGCACGGCAGGATCGTCGCCATCGATGCCCTCTCCGACCCCGAGCGCCTCGGCCGGCTTGACCTGGCAGCGCTGGGCCTTTGACGGCTGCCGCCGGAGTCGGTCAACGGGCCGTGAACTCCCCGGCCTTGATGCCGCGTATCAGCGCCTGGAACTGGTCGCGGCTGACGGCGAGCACCGCGTCCGGCTGCGCACTCTCCCGCAGCCGCACGGTGCCGTCGGGGGCGGCGGCGACATTGACGCAGTTGATGGCGTCGCCGCAGTAGGACGATGTGTGCCAGTTGAGTTCGGGAGTGTTCGACATCGTTCATCCGCTCTCTGCAACGCGGCGCAGGAAGGCACGCGATTCTGATGGGTTGAGTGCGCTCGCTTCCATACGGTCCAGCAGAGTGCGGTACTTCGCCAACTGGGCTTCTGAGTCAAGGAACTCAACTCCGTGATTACTGTCGATCAACACGGTGTCGAGCTGGGGCACGGGACCGTGCGCCTGATCCACTCCCTGGCCGCTGCCGGGGAAAGCCGTTGCTCCGAATGGCACGACCAGGACCGTAATGCCCTCACGTTCGCTCATGCTCACCAGGTGATCGCGTTGGGCTCGGCTCGTGGCTGTCCCACCGACCCCCATCCGCAGCGCAGCTTCGTGGATGACCGCCGTGTACGGCGTCGGTTTCTCCCGGTAGAGGATCGCTTGCCCGACCATGACATACGGAGTCAACGACCCAGCCGAGGCATCACAGGCGTGGTCGGTCAGCGGGCCGGGAACTCTCCCGCCTTGATGCCGCGTATCAGCGCCCGGAACTGGTCGCGGCTGACGGCGAGCACCGCGTCCGGCTGCGCACTCTCCCGCAGCCGCACGGTGCCGTCGGGGGCGGCGGCGACGTTGACGCACGAGTTGCCCTCGCCGCAGTAGGAGGACTTCTGCCAGTCGTAGGTGGACATGTTTTCCCTTCACAGGTTGCGGATGATGCTGAAGATGAGGTCGCGCGACTTCTCCGGACCGAGTGCTACCGCTGCCATCCGGTCGAGGAGGACGCGGTACTTGTTCAACTGTGCTTCGGCGTCCAGGAGCACGGAACCGTGTGACTGGTCGAGTTGCACGGTGTCGAGCTGCGGGACCGGGCCCTGCGCATAACAGACTGACTGTCCTGAGCCCGGATACGCCCCGGCGTCGAAGGGCAACACCACCACGGTGACGTGTTCTCGCTCACTCATGTCCACGATGTGCTGAAGCTGCTTGCGGGTGACTCCCGCACCACCGAACTTCATGCGGAGTGCGGCCTCGTGAACGGTCGCGTGATACGGCGTCGGAGGGTCCCGGAAAAGGATCGCCTGACGCTTGGCACGGTGGGACACGCGATGCTCCACCTCTGGTGGCGCGAGCGCTGGCACGACCTGGCTGAACACCTCCCGCGCGTGGTCCGGTACCTGGAGCAGACCGGGGATGTGCGCGGTGTCGGCGGTGCGCAGCCGTATCGCATGGTGTTCCAGTTCGGCGAGGTCGAGCAGGCCGGTCGGCAGGACCTCCCGGTACTCCTCCCACCAACCCCTTCTGCGCTCTCCGGTCATCGCCACCAGAGCCTCGACCAGTGCCTGGTCAGCGCAGGAGTAGTTGCGCGCCAGGGCACGCACTCGCTGGGCGCTCAACCCGAAACGGCCGGTTTCGATGTTGCTGATGGTCGCCTGGTTGGCTCCGAGCATCTCCCCCGCCTCACGCGCAGTCAGCCCAGCGCGTTCTCTCAGCTTGCGGAGCTCAAGCCCCAAGCGCAGTTGGCGTGCCGTGGGGGCGGTCCGGGGCGCCATGGTCATCCCAGCCTTCACTCAAACGAGTAACTACCTAATAGATTCCACCGAGTTCGTAGAATCCATCAGACCTACTCGCTACCGTCTGACGCACTCCACTCAACTCCGCTCCTCCCCAGGAGGTTTCCCATGGAGTTCGTCTACGCCTGCAACTACCTCGCGATCCCCGCGCTCCCCGCGTCGCCCGGGCCACCCTGCGGGCTGTGCTGTCCTCCCACGGACTCACCGCGTGCCTCCCCGACGCCGAGCTGCTGACCAGCGAAATGGTCACCAACGCCGTTCTGCACTCGGCCGGTCCGTCATCCCTGCGGGTGCACGGCACGGACAACGAGGGCCGGGTACGGGTCAGCGTCTGGGACAGCAACCCTGACGTGCCATCCACCTTCCACCGGGCCGTGGCCCCACACGCCCCTTCCGACGGCACCGACCTGGAGGCCGACGGAGGGCGCGGCCTCCTCCTCGTCCGGCGTTGCGCCGCCGACTGGGGCGGGCACGCGGCGGACGGGGGGCCGGCCGACAACGGTCGTCACGGCAAACTGCTCTGGTTCGACGTTCGGGGCTAGCCACGCTCAGGCGCCGGGACGAGTCGTTCCTGATCGGGGTGATCGGCGTGATCGGGGTGGACGGGGTCCACGTCACCGGTCGGGACCCGGGCCGCCGGCCGGACCAGCGCCGCTGCGGTCACCAGGGCCAGCCCGCCGGCGGTGAGGAGCTGGACGCGGTGGTCCAGGCCGGCCACCATGCCGGTGCCGATGAGCAGGCCGAGCCCGGCCGGGGTGAAGATCAGCGTGTTGGCCGTGGCCGCGACGCGGCCGAGGAGCGCGTCCGGGGTTTCCCGTTGCAGCGCGGTGAGGGCGGCGAGCAGCGGGCACGGCAGGCCGAGTCCGACCAGCAGGCTGCCGAGGACGACGCCCGGCGTCCACGGAACGGCCCGCAGGAGGCAGCCCAGGGCGAACGCCGCTGTGCCTGCGGCGGCGAAGGCCCGTTCGGGGACCCGGCGCAGCAGGGCGCCGGAGGTGAGCCCGCTGACCACCGAGCCCAGTCCCTGGGACGCGGTGAGGACCCCGGCGAAGGCCGGCGTCAGCCCCAGGCCCACGTCCAGCAGCGCGTAGGTGGCGGTGCTGCTCAGGCTGGACGCCAACAGGGCCACGCCTCCGGTGAGGACCAGTGGGCGGAGCGTCGCGTGGCTCCACAGGTAGCCGACGCCGGCCCCGAGTTCCTTCCGCCATGGGCGTCGGCTCGGCGCGGGAGCGGCCTCACGGGTCCGGATCAGGGCGAAGACCAGCGCGGTGGCGAGGAAGGTGAGGGAGTCAAGCAGGGCCACCGCGTGTCCGCCCGCGAGGGCGAACAGACCAGCGCCGGCCAGTGGGGCGAGCAGCTTGGCGCTCTCCAGAGCGGTCCGTACCAGGCCGTTGAGGTGGCCTCGCAGTTCGGCGGGGACGATGGCCGTCAGCAGCGCGACCTCGGCGGCGTCGGCGAGCACGGTGCCCGCGCCTACCAGGCCGAGCACCACGAACAGCAGCCAGACGTGCTGTTCGGAGCGGACGGCCAGCGGAAGGATCAGCACCCCGGCGAGGGCCAGGTTGGTGCCGATCAGCAACGGCCGACGGCGGACCCGGTCCGCGACCGTGCCGATGGCCGGACCGGCGAAGGTCGGGAGCCAGAAGCAGAAGCCGACCAGGGCGGCGAGGCTGTCCGAGCCGGTGAGCGTCTTGACCCAGATGCCCGCAGCGAGCGACATCGCCGTGTCCCCGAAGGCCGACACGGTGCGTCCGCCCAGGTAGAGAGCGGTGTCGCGGTCACGCAGGATCAGCAGGAGGTTGCCGTCCACTCCCCTCCCTCCATCGCCGGCAGACTACCCCCAATCATTTGCTAGGGGGAGCCCGAAGGGCCCGACGGGACCGCTCGGTCTGCGTTTTACTGGCCCGTGTGACCGACATCGACCCCGTCCTGCGCGCACTCGCCCACCCGTTGCGGCTGCGGATGATGACCCTGATGTGGCCCGGCCCGATGTCCGCCGCCGAACTCGCCAGGGAACTCGACGTCTCCCACGCCCTGGCCAGCCAGCACCTGCGCCGGCTGGACGCGGTGGGGCTGGTGGAACTGGCCGAGGAACGCGTCCGGCGCGGCGGGCGGGAACGCCGTTACCGGGCCGTCGCCGGCTCACCGCTGTCCGACCGGCGGGAGGGCTCCCCGCTGCTGGCCGAGGTCCTGGCACACACCCTGCGGGAACGGGCCGTCCACCGCTCCCTCGAAGGGCAGGGGGTGACGGTGGACGCCGAGCTGTGGCTTGACCCGGAGGTGTGGCAGCAGGCGCTCGACCGGCTGACGGCCGTCTTCGACGAGTTGCACGCGGCGGCCCGAACGCCGCGCTCACCCGGCACCGTTCCGGTCGGCCTCACCGTGATGGCCTTCCCCATGCGCCGGGACGGGGACTGAACACGCCGGCTGCGCCGGGACGGGGACTGAACGCCGGGCGTCAGCTCCTGCCCGCCGCCCTGGTGCCCACCACCACCGTCGCCTGGTACTCCTGCGAGCGGGCCACCTCGGTCAGCAGACCGCCGAGGGTCATGGCGCGCACGGTCAGGTGGGCCTGGCTCCGGCTGGTCTCGATCAACAGCCGCCCGCCGGGGGCCAGCCAGCGGGCCGCCCGTGCGGTGACCCGTCGCTGCACCTCGAGGCCGTCCGCACCGCCGTCCAGGGCCACCCTCGGCTCGTGCTCGCGGGCCTCCACCGGCAACAGCTCGATCTCCTCCGTGGGCACGTAGGGGGCGTTGACCACCAGCACGTCCACGCGGCCGACCAGGTCAGCCGGCAGGGGTTGGTACAGGTCACCCTGGTACACCCGGCCACCGACGGCGGCGACGTTGGTCCTGGCGCAGCGCACCGCGGTGGGGTCGATGTCCACGGCGTGCAGCTCCACGGTGTTCCGGTCCGCGCCCTGGCGGTCTGGCCGCAGGGCCGCGGCCAACGCCACGCCCACGGCCCCCGACCCGCAGCACAGGTCAACCACCACCGGACGCCGGGACGGGTCCCCGGGACGCGGCAGGCCCGCCGCGGCCTGGTGGACCAGGAACTCGGTGCGCGGCCTGGGCACGAAGACCCCCGGAGTCACCGTGACCCGCGAACCGCAGAACTCCGCCCAGCCCAGCACGTGTTCCAGGGGCAGGCCGTCGATCCGCCGCCGCACGAGGGCGGCGAGTTCGTCGGGGGTTCGTGCGGCGGCGACCAGCAGGCGCGCCTCGTCCTCGGCGAAGACGCAACCCGCGGCCCGCAGGCGGTCGATGACGGACGGCGGGACGGTCAGGGGAAGAGAGGGTGGGGACACGGGCATGGGAGCCTCCCGGGAGAAGGAAGAGCACCCTGGGCGCGCCACCTATCCGACGGGAACGAGGCGGCCGTGGGCCAAGGGCACCGGGCGTGGCACAGCGGTGATGGGTCCCACCTCCTCGATCGCGGCCGTACGGGAACAGCCACCATACCCGAGCCGGGTACGGCGCCCCCGGTGGTCGCGGCGGACGTCCACGGGGGAGCGCCGTCCCGGGCTACAGCGGCACGGACTCCGCAGGGGGCTCGGACGCCGGGTCCCCGTCCGGGGGCGGGGTGGGGGCGCCGGGCAACCGCAGCCGGGCGACCGTGCCGCCGCCCGGGGCCGGACCGAGGGTGACGGTGCCGCCGGTCTGGCGGACGGTGCGGGCGACGATGGACAGGCCGAGCCCACTGCCCGGCAGGCTCCTGGCCGACTCCGAGCGCCAGAAACGGTGGAAGACGTGCGGCAGGTCCACCGCCGGGATGCCGGGGCCGTGGTCCCGCACCGACAGCTCACCGGCTGCCAGCCGCACCTGCACCACACCGCCAGGCGGGCTGAACTTCACCGCGTTGTCCAGCAGGTTCACCACCGCCCGTTCCAGCGCCGCCGGATCGCCCCGGGCGTACCACGGGGCCAGGTCCACGCGCAGGGACAAGCCGGGGCCGCGCAACCTGACCCGTTCCAGGGCGCGTTCGACCACCTGGTGCAACGCCACCACGCCCGGTGCTGCCCCTGACGCCCCGGCCGGCCGGGACAGCTCCAGGAGGTCCCCGACGAGGCTGGTCAGCTCCCTCATCTGGGCGCGCACGCTGACCAGCAGGGTGCGCCGGTCGTCCGCCGGCAGCGGCCGGCCGGTCCGCTCGCTGCGCAGCAGCAGGTCCACGTTGGTGCTCAGCGACGTCAACGGGGTGCGCAACTCGTGGCCGGCGTCCGCGACCAGTTGTCGCTGGCGCTCCCGGGAGGAGGCCAGTGCGCGGGTCATGGTGTTGAACGAGCTGCTCAGCCGGGCGATCTCGTCCCGGCCGCGCACCGGGATCGACGTGCTCAGGTCCTCCGTCCTGGCGATGTACTCGACCGCGTCGATCAGCCCGTTCACGGGACGCAACCCGGTCCTGGCGACCAACAGCCCCGCCGCGCCGGCGCCCACCACCCCCACGGCGGCGACCGCCGTGAGGAGCAGCGCCAGGCTGTGCAGGGCGTCCTCGGTCTCCTTCAGCGGTCGGGCCACCGACACCGCGGCCCCGATGTTCGGGCTGAACACGGTGTAGACCCGCATCCGCCGCCCGTCGTCGGTCGTGCCGTCGTGCAGCGCGGTGGGGCGCTCCCCCGCCGCGACCGCCCGGTCGGCCTCCTGCACCCGCACCGGGCTCACCCCGCTCAGCGGGCACCGTTGGCCGTCCGCCAGCACCAACTGCGTCGCCGACTGGTCCAGCGGAGCCCGCAGGAGCACCTTTCCCGGCGGCGGACCAGGACAGCCGTTGCGCAGCAGCGGAACGAGCGCCGCGGGCTTGGCGTTGCTCACCAGTGCGTCGTCCAGCTCACCGAGGAGTTTCTGCCGGGTGATGAGCCAACACGCGAACGCGGACGCGGCCACCGCCGCCGCGACCGCCAACGCGGTCAGCAGGGCCAGCCGGGAGCGCAGGGGCAGCGACCTGATCATCCGTCTGCCCGCAGCACGTAGCCGACCCCGCGCACGGTGTGCACCAGGCGGGGCAGGCCACCGGCCTCCGTCTTGCGCCGCAGGTACATCACGTAGACGTCGAGGGAGTTGGAGGTCGGCTCGAAGTCGAAGCCCCACACCATCCGCAGGATCTGGTGCCGGGTGAGGACCCGACGGGGGTGTGAGAGGAACAGTTCCAGCAGGGCGAACTCGGTGCGGGTGAGCTCCACCGGCCGGCCGGCCCGGGTGACCTCCCGGCTGGCCACGTCCATCCGCAGGTCGTCGAAGGCCAGGACGTCGCGGGTGTCCGGGGCGGCGTTGAGCGCGCTGCGCCGCAGCAGTGCCCGCACCCTGGCCAGCAGTTCGTCCAGTTCGAAGGGTTTCACCAGGTAGTCGTCGGCGCCGGCGTCGAGCCCGGTGACCCGGTCGCCGACGGTGTCCCGGGCGGTGAGCATCAGCAGCGGCACGGCCGAGCCGGAGGCGCGCAGCCGGCGGGCGGTGGTGAGCCCGTCCATCCGGGGCATCAGCACGTCCAGGAGGACGACGTCCGGCGGAGCCGCGGCGATCTGGTCCAGGGCGGCCAGGCCGTCGCCGGCGAGGTGCACCTGGTACCCCTCGAAGTGCAGGCTTCGGCGCAGTGCTTCGCGGACGGCGGGTTCGTCGTCCACGACGAGGATCTGGGCGGGTTCGCCGTTGTCGCTCATGTCCGCCCATTGTCCGTGGGCACGGATAAGGACGGGCTCAAGAGGACCGGATCAGGAGAACGGCCCCCAGGAACGGCCTTAGCGTCAACTGGCTCACGAGGACTGGCTCACGAGGACGGTGGGAACGGAGCGGGGGGGTGAGGAGTCCGGCTGTCAGGGCCGACGGGGTGGCTCGCCGCAGCCGCAGGAGCGGCGCACGACGAGCTGGGACGGGAACTGCCGCACCCGCTGCCGCAGGCCCGTCGTCGCCTGAGGGGTGTCGTCGAGGACGAGGTCCACCGCGGCCCGGGCCATGGCCTGGCGGTCGGAGGAGACCGTGGTCAGCGGCGGGTCGGTCAGCGCCGCCTCCTTGACGTCGTCGAAACCGGCCACGGCCAGGTCGCGGGGCACCTCGAGACCGAGTTCCCTGGCGGCCCGCAGCACCCCGATGGCCTGGTCGTCGGTGGCGCAGACGACGGCCGGCGGCCGGTCAGGGCCGCTGAGCAGGTCCAGGGCGGCGCGGTAGGTGTCGTACCGGTTGAACGGGGACTGGAACAACCGTCCCTCGGTGGGGTGACCCGCCTCCTCCATCGCCCGCCGCCAGCCTTCGACGTGGTCGGTCACCGGGTCGCCGACGTCGGGGGTGGTGTCCGGACCGCCGAGGCAGGCGACGTAGGGGTGGCCGTGCTCCAGCAGGTGGCGGGTGGCGAGCAGGGCACCGCCGATGTCGTCGGTGAGCACCGCCACGTCGTCGATCGCCTCTGGCCTGCGGTGCAGCAGAACGACCCGGGCGTCCCACGCCGCGATCTCCTCCGCGGCGTGCTCGGAAGGGCCCTGGCTGATCAGGATCAGGCCGGAGACCCGCATCCCCAGGAACGCGCGGAGGTAGTGCACCTCGCGCTCGTCCAGGTAGTCGCTGTTGCCTATGAGTACGATCTTGCCGCGCTCGGCGGCGGCCTGTTCCACCGCGTGCGCCATCTCGGCGAAGAACGGCTGTCTGGCGTCGGGCAGCACCAGCCCTATCAGGTCGGTGCGGCGGCTGGCCATCGCCTGGGCGACCCGGTCCGGCCGGTAGCCGAGCTGTTTGATCGCGGCGAGCACCCGCTCCCGGGTGGCCGGGGCGACCGGCCGGGGTCCATTGTTGATGACGTAGCTGACGACCGCGGTCGAGGTCCCCGCAAGCCTGGCCACATCGTCGCGCGTCACCTTGGGCACGGGGGCAAGTCTACGCGGGTTTACCGACACCGTTCCCGCCCCGTCCGCTCACTGGGACCGGCGGGCCGCCGAGGCACCCGCCGCGGAGGGCCGCCCGGAGCCTTCCGCCCCGTTCTCGCCGCCGCCGGCGGCACCCGCACCACCCACGCCGCCCTGACGCCCCCCGGAGCCCTGCCCGCGCGAGGGCTGGTGTTCCGACTTGTCCGGGATCACGAAACGGTAGCCGACGTTGCGGACCGTGCCGATCAGCGACTCGTGCTCGGGGCCGAGCTTGGCGCGCAGCCGCCGCACGTGCACGTCCACGGTCCGGGTGCCGCCGAAGTAGTCGTAGCCCCAGACCTCCTGGAGGAGCTGCGCCCGGGTGAAGACCCGCCCCGGGTGCTGGGCGAGGTACTTCAGGAGTTCGAACTCCTTGAACGTCAGGTCGAGCACCCGGCCCCTGAGTTTCGCGCTGTAGGTGGCCTCGTCCACGGACAGGTCGCCGTTGCGGATCTCCGTCGGGACGTCGTCGGTGACGATGTCCTGCCGACCGAGCGCCAGCCGCAGCCTGGCCTCCACCTCAGCGGGCCCCGCGGTGTCCAGCAGCACGTCGTCGACGCCCCATTCGGCGGTGACGGCGGCCAGCCCGCCCTCGGTGACCACCAGCAGCAGCGGGCAGCCGGGCCCGGTGGACCGCAGCAGTTGGCACAGGCTGCGGACCTGCGTGAGGTCGCGGCGGCCATCAACGAGGATCACGTCCGCGCCGGGTGTGTCCACGAGCGCTGCGCCTTCTGCCGGGGCGACCCGCACGTGGTGCAGCAGCAGGCCCAGCGCGGGCAGCACCTCCGCCGACGACTGCAGGGTGTTGGTCAGGAGCAGCAGGGAGCTCACCGGCGTGCACCCCCGCGTTCGGAAGGCACGCGGGGCGCACGGTCGGCGACCCGGTGCGGGCACCGCCCACCGCGTCTGTGGTCCGGAACACTTCTCCTGCCCATGTGAACCTCCTCGGTCCCCGCGCGGACTCCTGCTGCGTCACTCCCGGCCGGAAAGCGCGAAGGGACCCGGTGGCAACGCTGCCCGGATCCCTCTGCCCAGCACAATAACCCACATGAGCCCCGAAGCGGAGATCGAGAAAATGCATGTTCGGGCAGTTTCGCGGGGTTTGGTGACGGCGTCGCGAGGGCCGCTGCCCGGGCGCGCGGTACTCCTCACCGATGACGGGGTGCCCATCGAGGCGGCCCATCTTCCGGTGGCCCCGTCGGCCGTTCCGGGGGAGCGCCGGGACGAGGTGGCCGGGGGCGCAGGGCTGGCGATCGTGGTGGCCCACGGGTTCACCGGGGCGCTCGGCCGGCCCGCGGTACAACGGGCAGCACGGGTGTTCGCCGAGTTCGGGGGCGTGGTGACGTTCTCCTTCCGGGGACACGGTCGGTCCGGTGGACGGTCCACGGTGGGTGATCGGGAGGTGCTCGACCTGGACGCGGCGGTGCGCTGGGCGCGCTCGCTCGGCTACCGCAGGGTGGCCACGGTCGGCTTCTCCATGGGTGGCTCGGTGGTGCTGCGGCACGCGGGGACGGAGCGGGAGGGCACACGGGGGATCGGGGCCCGGGTGGCTGCCGGAGCCGCGGACGCGGGTGCGGCCCCGCGGACGGGGAAGGGCCCCTGGCCGGCGGCACGGAAGCACGAGGAGGCGCACGTTGCCGCGGTGGTCTCGGTGAGCGCGCCGGCGCGCTGGTACTACCGCGGGACGGCTCCCATGCGCCGGTTGCACTGGGTGGTGACCCGACCTGGTGGTCGGCTGGTGTCCCGGATCGCCCTGGGCACCCGGGTGCACCCGCGCGAGTGGGATCGGGTGCCACTCCCCCCGGTCAGGGCGGTGGCCGACATCCGCTGTCCGCTGTTGGTGGTGCACGGCGACCGGGACGCCTACTTCCCACTGGACCACCCCCGGTCGCTCGCCGCGGCCGCCGGTGACTCCTGCGAACTGTGGGTGGAGCGGGGGTTCGGTCACGCGGAGAACGCGGCTGGGCCGGCGCTGCTCCGGCGGATCGGCGGCTGGCTGGTGGAGCGGACCCGCTGACCTGGGAAGTTCCCGGGTTATCCACAGGGCGTTGCGAGGGGGTCACCAACAGGCGCCATGATGGACCCACGGTCCCGCGAGAGGGCGGGGGTCCGCGGGCGCGGGGCCGGGTCAAGCACCGGCACCGGCAGACGCATGAGCACGCACGCAGTCGGAACGAGGAGCCGTCATGGCCGCACAAGTCGGGGACCAGTTCCCCGGCGGCACCATCCGTTACTGGGCCGCTGCCCGATCGGCGGCGGGGACGGCCGAGGAGCCGTACCGCGCCGAGACGCTCGCCGACGCGCTGGCCGCGGCCAGGGAGCGCCACCAGGGCCGGCCGGAGTTCGCACGGGTGCTGGCCGCCTGCTCGTTCCTGGTGGACGGCGATCCGGTGGGCGCGAGGGACCACCGCGACGTGAAGCTGGTCGATGGCGGCACGGTCGAGGTCCTGCCGCCGTTCGCTGGAGGGTGAGGACAGGCGCGATGGCAACGTCCGAATGGGATCAGTCACAGCAGCGGGCACACCGCCCACCGCCGCACCCGTACCAGCAGGGGCATCCCGAGGGGTTCCCCCCGGCCGACGGCCACCTGACCGGCGGCCACCCCGCCCCGGCACACCCGGGCGAGCCCTACGCCGGCGGCCCCGCGGGGCAGCAGGGACACCCGGCCCCCGCCGGGGGAGGCCAGCCGTACGGCTACCCACCCCAGGGGGACCAGCCGCATGGAGCCTTCCCGCACGGGGACCAGCCGTACGGCTACCCGCCCCAGGGAGACCAGGCGTACGGCAACCTCCCGCGCGGAGACCAGCCGTACGGCTCCCCGACGCACGGGGACCAGGCGTACGGGTACCTCCCGCACGAGGGGGCGCCCCCCGCGGGCCCGCCGCCGTCCCCCGCACACCCCACTCCCGCCGGGCCGCCCCACGGCGGCCCGGCGCACGGACACCCGGCGCACGGCGGCCCGGCGCACGGAGTCGGGCAGGGGCTTGACGACGTCACCCGGCCCATGCCCAAGGTCGCCGCCCCGCAGGCCGCGGCCGTCCGACCGTCCGGCGGCGCTCCAGGTCGGCACCGGCTCCCCGGGGCGCCCGATGCCGGGGCGACATCCCACCGCCAGGCAGCCGACTCCCCGCTCGTCACGGCCCCGCCCGCCGCGACGACCGCCACCGTCAGCCCACCGTCGCCGTCCGCGCCGCCCGGGGCCCCGGCGCGGACCGGGTCTCCGATCATCGAGCCGGGGATACAGCCGGCACTGATCACGGCCGGTCTCTGCCTGTTGCTCGGGTTGACCGCCGGGCTGTCCCGGCCGGGGCTCGCCGTGGCGGCCGTGCTGCTCCAGGCGGTCACCGCGGCCGGGGTGTTCCGCCTCAACGGCATGTGGCCGGCCCGGCAGGGCATCGCCCTCGCCTTCGCCGGAGGGCTCACCGCCGACGTGGTGATGCTCGCCCTCGACGGGGAGCACGCCCCCGCGGTGGCCATCGGCACCCTCGGGGTGTGGTTCCTCCTCGTCCTGGTGCTCCAACTGCGCCACCGCGGCGGGCCTGACGAGCGGCTCTACGCCCTCACCGTCACCATGACCTCCGCCACCGCCACGGTGCTCGCCTCCGGCCTGGTCGCGGCCTGGAGCGTCGGCGCCCAGGGCAGCGAGGGCGAGGAGTGGGCCACCGGCGCCCCCGTGCTGATAGGCGTGGCCGCCGTCGGCGCGGCCGTGCTGGTCCGGGCGCTTCCGCTGCCGTTGGCGGCGTCCGTGGCGGCGTCCCTGGCCGCTGCCACGGGGGCCGGGGCGATCGCCGGCGGGTACGTCGACGTCGGCGCGGGCGGCGGCGCTCTGACCGCTCTCCCCGTGGGCTGCGCCGCACTGATCGGGCACCGCCTGGCCAGTTACGACTTCCCCTCCCGGTTCGTGCACTTCACCGCCGGGGTGTCGCTGCCACTGGCCGTAGCGGCGCCGGTCGTGTACGTGATGGGGAGGGTTGTGGCGGGATAGTGCCGTTAGGCTCAGGTGAAACCACCTGGGGGAACTCACATGCGAGTCGCACGTCCACTGCTGATCACGCTTGTTGTGCTCTGCGTCCTCTTCATCGCCGCCGACCGCATCGCCGTGACGGTGGCCGAGTCCATGGCCGCGGACGAGTTGAAGAACTCCCGGCAGGTGGACGGCGACCCGGACGTCTCCATCGACGGCTTCCCCTTCCTCACCCAGTTGGCGTTCGGGGAGCTGGACGAGGTGCACGCCTCGGCCAAGGGCCTGCGGGCGAACGGCTCGGACGGCTCCTCGGTGCGGATCACCAAGTTCACGGCCAACCTGCACAGCGTCTCGTTCTCCAGCGGCTTCTCGGCCGCCACCGCCGACCGCGCGACGGGGACCGCGCTGATCAGTTACGAGGACCTGTCCGCCGCCGCACCGGCCGGGGTCACCCTCAGCTACGGCGGCGAGAGCGACAAGGCGGGGGTGAGCGAGGTCAAGGTCTCCAGCAACGTCCCGCTTCTGGGCAACCTGAGCCTGGTCAGCGAGATCAAGCTGGTGGACGGCGACACGGTGCAGGTCCGCGCGAAGTCCATACCGGGCGAGGACCGCTCACCGGAGATGGAGGACCGGGTGCGCCAGCACACCGACTTCTCGAAGCAGATCACCGGGCTCCCGGACGGCCTCGAGCTGACCCAGGTCCGGGCGGAGCCCGAGGGAATCGCCATCACCCTGGAGGGTTCCCGGGTGTCCCTCACCAACGTGTCCGTGAACTGAGACATGATCCCGGGGAGCAGGGGCACCCAACTCGAGGGACCGGATTCGCGTGGACTCTGGAATCTCTCGCTATTTGGACAAATCTGTCTCGGCATCTGATATCACCATGACAAGCAGCACGAGACCTCCCTACGATCGAGGCCATGAGGCGACAGGCGGTGCTGACCAGGCGGCGGGCGATTGACCTGTGCCGCACGGGCGCCTGCCTGTGTCGAATGTGCATTCGAATGCCCTGAAGAGCCGGGCCGTGCCGCCACATCCGTGGCCCCGCATGACGTTTCCCCGCCTCTCCCACCGCCGCAGCGCGCTGTCCGCCGCCCCCGCCGCGTGACGAGAAGCGCCCCGCCGCACGCCGGAACCCCCATGGAGCCGACGATCCGTCGCGGTTAGCGCCGCACCCTGCCCCCCCGAGGAGACAACCATGAGCCGTAGCGACGTCCTCGTGGACGCCGACTGGGTCCAGAGCCACCTCGATGACCCCAAGGTGGTCGTCGTGGAGGTTGACGAGGACACCTCGGCCTACGACAAGAACCACATCCGCAACGCCGTGAAGATCGACTGGAGGCAGGACCTCCAGGACCCGGTGCGCCGCGACTTCATCGACAGGGCCGGCTTCGAAGCGCTGCTCTCCTCCCGGGGCATCGCCAACGACGACACCGTGGTCCTCTACGGCGGCAACAACAACTGGTTCGCGTCCTACGCCTACTGGTACTTCAAGCTCTACGGCCACGGCCCGGTCAAGCTGCTCGACGGCGGTCGCAAGAAGTGGGAGCTGGACTCCCGGGAGCTGGTCGCCGAGGTCCCGAGCCGTCCGGCCACCCAGTACCGGGCCAAGGAGCAGGACCCGTCCATCCGGGCGTTCCGCGACGACGTGGTGGCCGCCATCGGCAAGCTGAACCTGGTGGACGTGCGTTCGCCCGACGAGTTCTCCGGGCGTCTGCTCGCCCCGGCGCACCTGCCCCAGGAGCAGTCCCAGCGCCCCGGCCACGTGCCGTCGGCCCGCAACATCCCGTGGTCCAAGAACGCCAACGACGACGGCACCTTCAAGTCCGACGAGGAACTGCGGGCGCTCTACGAGGCCGAGGCCGTCGATCTGGGCAAGGACACCATCGCCTACTGCCGCATCGGCGAGCGCTCCGCCCTCACCTGGTTCGTCCTGCACGAGCTGCTCGACCAGCCGAACGTGAAGAACTACGACGGCTCGTGGACCGAGTACGGCTCCCTGGTCGGCGTGCCCATCGAGGTCGGCTCCGGCGAGTGACCCGGTCACGACCGGACGTTCCAGCCCGGGGCGTCGCAGCCCTCGGGCGTTCCAGACCCCAACCGAAGGAAGAGCAAGGACCATGTGTGGAGCGAAGGCAGGCGGCCCCGACCTGGCGGGCATCGGCGCGGAGGAAACCATCATCCAGGGTTCGGTGACCAGGGGCGGCGAGCCGGTCAGCGGCTACGTGCGGCTGCTGGACGACGGCGGTGAGTTCACCGCCGAGGTGCCGACCTCGGCGTCCGGGCAGTTCCGGTTCTTCGCCGCCCCGGGCACCTGGACCCTGCGCGCCCTGGTCCCCGGGGCCACGGCGGACCGGACCGTGGTGCTGGCCGAGAAGGGCGCCCGGGCCGAGGTCGCCATCGCCGTCTGACGGCCCCGGCGCGACCGGACGCTCCGCGCACGGTGACCCCGCGTCGCCGTGGGCGGGCGCCCGCGCGGTCCACATCCCGCGCAAGGACCGCCATCCCGCGCAAGGACCGCGCCTCGCACGCAAAGACGGCGTCTCACTCAACGAGACCGCGTCTCGTGGCGTCACTGCCGGCCGACGGCCACGGGACGCGGACCCGTCCCCCGAGTCCCGTCCCCGCGTTCCCGGCCCCCTGCCGAACGGGGTCCTGTGGCGGG
>NZ_KB904711.1 GCF_000380165.1 Wenjunlia vitaminophila DSM 41686 | reverse complement strand
ACGGACAGCCGCAGCACGGACAGCCGCAGCACGGGCAGCAACAGCCGTACCAGCAGCCGCAGCCCTACCCACAGCCGTACCAGCAGCCCCCGAGGCAGCGGCAACAGCCGGTGCCCCCGGCCCCGGCCCCCGCCCCGGCACCGCAACGTCCCGCTCCTCCTGAGCCCGCGTCCCCCCGGCCCCGCCGGGAGCCCCGTCAGCGCACCCCCATGCGCATCCCCGGCCTCGGCTGCCTCAAGGGATGCTTCACGGTGCTGGTGGTGCTCTCCCTGGTGGTCCTGCTGGCCTGGACGGTCGGCCCGCTGGACGACTGGGTGTCCGACGGCCGCAGCTTCTGGCAGACGACCCGGGACTGGGTGGAGAACTCCTGGGACTGGGTGAACGACCTCACCAGCGGCAGTGACAGTGGCGGGGGCGGGGGCGGCGCCGGGGAGACCAACCTCCCGAACACCGAACTGCCGGAGGGCAAGCTCCCGGACCTCGGCGACCTGCCGGACGTCCAGCGCTGACCCGCGAGCACCGCCCGGGGGAGATGTCGCTCCCCCGGGGTGGACGAGCATGGAGATTTGTCGATTCCCAACGGGGATTTCTGGCAGAAAGTCCCGCGGACCCGACGCCGAGTTCCCTCAACCGGTGGCAGTCCGCGTAACTTTGTGGCCGACGCGCCCGCCCGTCACCGACGCCGCACAGCCGTCCACGGCCGCAGCGCAGGCAGCGGGGAAGCCATCTAAGGGGTCGGAGCAGCATTGGCACGGAAGATCGGCAGTCGGTACACCGCCCACCAGGTGCTCGGGCGGGGGTCCGCCGGAACGGTATGGCTGGGGGAGGGGCCCGACGGCCCGGTCGCCATCAAGTTGCTGCGTGAGGACCTGGCCTCGGACCAGGACCTGGTCGGCCGGTTCGTGCAGGAACGCACCGCCCTGCTCAGCCTGGACCACCCCAGGATCGTGGGCGTCAGGGACCTGGTGGTGGACGGCCAGGACCTGGCGCTGGTGATGGAGTTGGTGCGGGGCACCGACCTGCGTTCCCGGCTGGAGCGGGACCGCCGCCTGGTCCCGCAGGCGGCGGTCGCCATCGCGGCCGACGTCGCCGACGGCCTGGCCGCCGCGCACGCCGCCGGGGTGGTGCACCGGGACGTGAAACCGGAGAACGTGCTGCTGGACTCGGCGGTCCCGGCGGGACCCGGCGGCGCACCCCCGGCCAAGCTCACCGACTTCGGGATCGCCCGCCTGGTGGACTCGCCGCGGCGCACCCGGGCCACCCGGATCATCGGGACCCCCGACTACCTCGCCCCCGAGATCATCGAGGGGCTGCCCCCACGGGCTGCGGTGGACATCTACGCCCTGGCGACGGTGCTGTACGAGCTCCTCGCGGGCTTCACCCCGTTCGGAGGCGGTCACCCCGGTGCGGTGTTGCGCCGCCACGTCACCGAGACCGTGGAGCCGCTGCCGGACATCCCGGATGGCCTGTGGCAGATCCTGTCCTCCTGCCTGGCGAAGGCCCCGGCGTCCCGGCTCACCGCGGCCGAACTCGCCCAGCGGCTGCGGGAACAGCTCCCGGGCCTCGTCGGTCTGCCCGCACTCGACATCACCGCGCCGGACGACGCGGCCGAGCAGGAGCCGGACGACGGTCCCGAGCCCCCGCCGCCGCCCCCCGCGGCACGGCCCAGGGGCGCGGTGCCGCTGGTGCCCGGCTCCGCTCCCGACTCCAGCCGGGACACCCACACCAGTCTCAAGCTGCCCACCGCCGGGGAACTGGCCGCCTACCGGCGCCGACTGCCCGTGGCGGTGGCCCGGCCGCGCGTCGGTGACCGCGCGGCGGAGGTGCGCAAGCGCCGGATCCGGGTGGGGGCGGCGATCGCCGCGGCGCTGACCCTGGCCGGCATCGGCGGCTACGGCTACGTGTCCAGCCGGGACGCCGGCGCCACCAGCCGGGACGACCCGGGGGACCAGGACCCGGACGGCCGGCACGACGACGGGATGCGGGCTCCCGGGGTCACCCCGACCGCGCCCACCGCGAGCAGCGAGCCGTCACCGCAGGGCGACGCGGGCTCCGAGGCGCCCCTGCCGCGCTGGGCGTCGTTCGAGGCGGTGCCCCGCCCGCCGGGGGTGGAGCTGACCGGGGGGCCGCGGGCCATCACGGAGTCGGGTGCCACCTACGTCTTCGCCCGGGGCGCCGACGCCAACGTGTGGTACCTCACCCGCACCGCCTACGGCTACGGACAGTGGCAGCGACTCACCGGGATAAGCACCAAGGGCGACCCCGCGGTGGTCTCCCCGAGGCCGGGGCAGGTGGACCTGTTCTCGGTGGGCACCGACGGCCTGCTGTACCGGCGGACCCTGGTGCGGGGCGCCTGGCAGAACTGGTTCCAGGTCGACGGCAGGACCACGTTCGACACCTCCCCCGCCGCGGCGTCCTCCGCTCCCGGACGGATCGACCTGGTCGGCCGCACCGGCGGGGACCTGGTGACCGCCTCCTACGTGGACGGCCAGCTCAACACCTGGTCCCTGGTGCCCACCGCGGGCCGGATCGCGGGCGCGCCCGGCCTGGTGTCCAGGGCCGAGGGGACCCTGGACGCGTTCGTGGTCCGCCGCGGCGACTCGGTGGTGCTGCGGGTCCCCTTCGCCAACGGCGCGTGGCGTCCCGCGCAGGAGGTGGGCACCCTGTCCACCACCGGCCGCCCCGAACCGGTGGCCGGCGGTGGGACCGAGTTCTACGTCCTGGTCAGGGACCGGGCGGGCCGTCTCGCCCAGGCGGTGCTCTCCGGCCCCGGACGGTGGCGGCACGAGCCGCTGCCGGCCGGCCCCCTCGGCCGTCCCGGCCACCAGGAGGGGACCCGCCGGGGGGCGGACGCGCCCGCGGCGGCGGTCAACCGTTCCGGCCTGGAGCTGTACGTCCGCACCGAGGACGGCGGGCTGGCCCGCGCCACCGGGGTGTAGGGGCCGTCCGTGGCCCGGCCGGGCCCGCGCCACCGCTTCCGGCGCGGGCCCCGGTCGGGAGCCACCCGTCGGACGGGCCCCGGCCGGACGCGGAAATCCCGCCCCGGACGGGTTCCGGAACTTGTAAGGGGAGGCATTACCCTGGCTGAGTGGCAGTCCTCGATGTTTCCGAAGAGCTGAAGTCCCTCGCTTCGACCATGGAGTCGATCGAGGCCGTCCTCGACCTGGGCCGTATCCGGGCCGACATCACCGCGCTCGAGGAGCAGGCGGCGGCCCCTGACCTGTGGGACGACGTCGAGAACGCCCAGAAGGTCACCAGTCGGCTCTCCTACCTCCAGGGGGAGCTGCGCCGGGTCGAGTCGCTCCGCGGGCGGATCGACGACGTCCAGGTCCTGTTCGAGCTGGCCGAGGCGGAGGACGACGCGGACACCCGGGCCGAGGCCGAGGCCGAGCTGGCCTCGGTGCGCAAGGCCGTGGACGAGCTGGAGGTCCGCACGCTGCTGTCCGGCGAGTACGACGCCCGGGAGGCCCTGGTCAACATCCGCGCGGAGGCCGGTGGCGTGGACGCGGCCGACTTCGCCGAGCAGCTCATGCGGATGTACCTGCGCTGGGCCGAGCGGCACGGGTACCCGACGGAGGTCTACGACACCTCCTACGCGGAGGAGGCCGGCATCAAGTCCACCACCTTCGCCGTCAAGACCCCCTACGCCTACGGCACGCTCTCGGTGGAGCAGGGCACCCACCGGCTGGTGCGCATCTCCCCGTTCGACAACCAGGGGCGCCGGCAGACCTCGTTCGCCGGGGTCGAGGTGCTGCCGGTGGTGGAGCAGAGCGACCACGTGGACATCGACGAGTCGGAGCTGCGCATCGACGTGTACCGCTCCTCCGGCCCCGGCGGCCAGGGGGTGAACACCACCGACTCGGCCGTCCGGATCACCCACCTGCCGACCGGCATCGTCGTCTCCTGCCAGAACGAGCGCTCACAGATCCAGAACCGGGCGAGCGCGATGAACGTGCTCCAGGCCAAGCTCCTCGAGCGGCGCCGGCAGGAGGAGCAGGCCAAGATGGACGCGCTCAAGGGCGACGGCGGCAACTCCTGGGGCAACCAGATGCGCTCCTACGTGCTGCACCCCTACCAGATGGTCAAGGACCTGCGCACCGACCACGAGGTGGGGAACCCGCAGTCGGTGCTCGACGGCAACATCGACGGTTTCCTCGAGGCGGGCATCCGCTGGCGCAAGAGCCAGTCCTCGTGACGCTCCCCCGGGCCGTGGCCCAGGGGACCGGGGGCGGGCGCGGCCCGGTGCGCGGGGAGCCGCCGGCGAGCTGAGCCGGTGAGCTGAGCCGGGGCGCGCCGCCGCGGTCACCGCCCCACGCCCCGAACGTTCCCACCCACACCCACGGGTCCCGCCGTCCGTCGGCGCCGCCCGGGGGTGTGCGCCGTCCGGCGCGCCGCGGGTTCGCCGAACCCGGCCCAGGACCGCCCGTTCACCCGCCCGCCCCCGCCCGGCCGGGCCGTGGAACGAGGGCCCGTCCTCGGGGACCTCCGCTCCCCCCACGTGGCCGTCCCCCCGCCGACCGGTCCGCCGCACCCCGCCCGCTCCTTCGGGCCCTCCCGGACCGGGTGCCCCCGCGGGGCCGCGGGCCCTGAACAGGCCCTCGGTGCCCGGCGCTGATTCTTGCTACCGCGGTCGCCGACCTTGCTAGCCCGACTGTCATTGTGGGCGATTCCGGGCCCCGCCTAGCTTGTGGATCGGCCTGATCAGACCCCACGTCACTCGCGCAGAGGCAGACGGGGGACGCGGAGAACCCACCACGACGCCGCACCCACCAAACGACGCACTCGTGACCCCGCCATGCGGGACACGTGGAAGGTGCCTGGAGTACCACGCCGGATTTGGTTCCCGACCCACGCGTGAAAACGCCGGTCACGACGGTACGGAGGAGCTTTGATGGAGCGGAAGGGAGTGGCGTTTCCCGAGGGGACGCGCACCGCGGCACCCGTCGCACCGGAACGGGAGGACTCCGGCTACGTCTTCGCCACCTCGTTCGAGGGGGAGACCAGGCGGCTTCGGGCCGGTGAGGCGATGTGGGACCCGGGGACCCTCGACCTGCTGCGGGTGGAGCCCGGCACGGCCTGCCTGGAGATCGGCGGAGGCTGCGGCTCGGTGGGGCGGGCGCTCGCCGACCGGGTGGGGGCCGACGGCGAGGTCGTCGTCACCGACCTGCGGCTGGACCGCGTCTCCTGGCTCGGCGAGCACGGGGTCACGGTGCTGCGGCACGACGTGCTGGTGGACCCGCTGCCGCGGGAGAGGTTCGACCTGGTGCACGCCAGGATGGTGGTGCAGCACCTGTCCGACCAGGAGGCGGCGGTGCGCCGGATGATCGGCGCCCTGCGCCCCGGCGGTCGGCTGTTGCTGGAGGACACCGACACCAGCTCGCTGTTCCGGCACGCCCAGCAGGAAGGGTTCCTCGACCGGGTCAAGGACGCCGCCTACGTGATCATGCGCCAGTCGGGGCACCGGGCCCGCGGCGGCCTCCTCGACCTGGACCTGATGCTCCGCTGCGGCCTGGAGGACGTGCAGGCCCAGGGCCGCGCCGTGGTGGTCCAGGGCGGCACCGTGCAGGCCGAGTGGTACACCCTGTGGATCGAGCACCTCCGCCCCCGGATGGAGGCCTCGGGTCTGGTCTCCGCCGAGGAGGTGGACCAGGCCCTGGAGCAGCTCCGCGACCCGGCGCACCGGTGGCTCAGCCAGGTGATGGTGGCCGTGAGCGGGCGTCGGCCACGGCACGACGGCACCGGCGCCCGGGGGGCGAGATGACCGCCCCGCCGCTGGTCGCCCCCCGCGCCCAGTCGCGGGCGAGGGCCTACGCCCGCCTGGCCAAACTGGACTTCTTCGACTTCTACCTGAGCGTCCCGCTGGTGTGGGCACTGCTGCCCGGCGGGCTGCGGCTGGACGGCCGGGGCCTGGGCACGCTGCTGCTGTTCCTGGTGGGCGAGGTCTGCGTGGTCGCCGCGGTGGTGGCGTTCGACGACGTCACCGGGTTCCGGGACGGCAGCGACGGCGCCAACTACGGTCCCGGCACCCCCAGCCGCAAGCTGCGCCGCAAGCCCCTCCTCGACGGTTCGCTGACCGTCGAGGAGGCCGTCAGGTTCGGGCGTCTCGCGACGCTCGCCGGCACCCTGCTGTGGACGGCGGCGATCTGCGCCGCTCCGCACCGCCCGGTGTGGGCGGTCGTGTGCACCGCGCTGGTGCTGTCGGCGAGCGTCCAGTACTCGTGGGGCCTGAAGCTGAGTTACCGGGGCGGACAGGAGGCGCTGATAGCGGGCAGCCCGTTCCTGGTGGTGCTGGTCCCGTACGGGCTGGTCACCGGGGAACTGACCGGGCTGTTGGTGGTGGAGGCCGTGCTGTTCGGTCTCTGGCAGGTGCTGGTCTCGCTGTACTCCAACCTCAAGGACATCGAGGGGGACGCGAAGGTCGGCCGGAGGAACATCGCCACCAGTGGTTCGCCGCGCGCCAGTCAGGTGGTGCTCACCGTGCTCAGCGCCGCCGACGTGCTGTTGGTGATCGGGGCGTCGGTGTTCGGCGCCGCGCCGTGGTGGTTCGCGCTCGCGCTGGGTCCCGTGGTGGTCCTGAGGGTGCGGCAGTTCCTCACCGGGGTGGTGCGCGGTGACGCCCTGCTGGCCAGGGCCCGCGGGATGCACCTGCACCGGACCGGGTTTGTGCTGCTGTTCGTCGTCAATCTGGTGCACATGGCGTAGCCGTGGGGGGCCTGGTACCAGCGGGCGCCCGTGGTGTGGAGCCGGCCGGCACCCGGACCGGAAGGGATCGCAGGTGAAGAAGAAGGACCAGGTGGGACAGCACGGGATCGGTGGGCTGTTCGACGCCTACGCCGAGCTGGGCCGCAGCACGGTCTTCCACCTCAGTCGGCCGTTCGACATCGCCCCCGACGCGGGTACCCGGTTCGACGTGCCGGGCCTCGCCGCCCTCGTCGAGCAGACCGCGGGCTGGTTGCACGCGGTCGGCGCAGGACCGGGGGAGCGGATCGCCATCGTCAAGGACAACCACTGGGACTGCACCCTGCTGGCCTGCGCCGCGGCCCGGCTCGGCGCGCTGCCCGCGATGATCTCCGGTCACCTGGCGCCGGACGCGCTCCAGGTGCTGCTCAAACGCCTGGACGCGGCGGTGCTCGTGACCAACGAGCGGGTGGTGCGCCGGTGCACCGAGGCGGGGGCGGACCTGTCGGCCGCGGCGCGGCGGACGGTCTGCCTGGACGGCGGCGCGGGCGACGCGGTGCCGCTCACCGAGGTGCGAGGGGCCCCGGCCCCGCCGCCGCGGTTCCGGGAGCCGGACGAACCCATGGTGATCACGCACACCTCGGGCACCACGGGGGTGCCCAAGCTGGTGGTGCACTCCGCGAACACGATCGTCAACACCCTGGGGAAGATCGAGTCGATCCGGTGGCCCGTCGTGGCCTCCCGCCGCTCCGACACGGTGGCCAGCGCCATCTCGTTCGTCCACGGGAGGAGCATCCCGTGGACCGCCGGCACCCTGTTGCTCGAGCCGCGCGAGGCGGTGGTCATCGCGGACGGGGACCCGGCCGTCGCGGAGCGGATCTTCCGCGAGCACCCGCCGACCACCTGCGAGGCGCTGCCCACCACCTTCACCCGCTGGGAAGCCCTGGTTCGGGACCCCGCAGGCGCCGGACCGGCGTCGCAGGACACCGTGTTCGCCCAGGTGCGCCTGTACGTCAGCACCTTCGACGCCATGCACCCGCCGACCATCCGCAGGCTGCTCGGCGCCTCCCGCCGGCGTTTCCCCGCCTGGTTGCAGGGGTGGGGCCAGTCCGAGGCCGGCCCGCTGGCGTTCCGGCTGCTCACCCGCAGGGCGTTGGCCAAGACGGGGGAACGCCACCCCACCACCCGCAACGTCGGCCGGCCCCTGCCGGTGTTCACCAAGCTGAAGGTGGTGGACCCGGCGACCATGCGCCCCCTGCCCGCCGGGCAGCGCGGGGTGGTGTTCGCCAAGACCCGGGGACGCTGCCTGAGCTACCTGGGCGAGGAGGACCGCTGGCGGGAGAAGACCGACGGCGCCTGGTGGAACACCGGCGACATCGGCACCCGCTCCCGCACCGGAGCCATCCGGCTGCTGGACCGCGAGGTGGACAGCATCCCCGGCCTGAGCTGCATCGAACTGGAGGACGTGCTGACCGACCGGCTCCCGCGGCTGGAGGAGGTGGTGGTGCTCGGCACCCCGGGCCGGCTGCCCCTGCCGGTGGTCAGCACGCCGGACGGGCGACTGGACCGCGCGGAGTGGGACGCGGCGGTGCGTGACCTGCCGCCACTGGCCGACCCGGTCTGCGTGACCTGGGACGAGATCCCCCGCACCGGCACCGGCAAGGTGCGCAGGGGCGAGCTGCGGACACGGTTCCTCGACGACGCGGACACGTTCGGCACCGGGCGATGGACCTGAACCGGAAGCCGGGCCCGACCCGGAGCCGGGCGAGGAGGCAACGAGCATGACGGACCTCGACGTCGCCGTCGTCGGCGGTGGAATCTCCGGTCTGGCGACCGCCCACTGGGTGAGCCGCCAGGGCCGTTCCGTCTCGGTGTTCGAGGCGGCCGACCGGGTGGGCGGACGGATGGCCACCCGCAGGCACGACGGCTACCTGATCGACGAGGGCGCCGAGACCCTCGCCGTGCACGGCTACCCGGCGACCTGGCGGCTGCTGGACGAACTCGGCGTGGGCGGCGAGGAGATCCTGCCGGTGCGCAGTTCGGTGGGGATGTGGCGGAAGGGTCGCGCCCACCCCCGGGTGGGGCACCCCCTGGGTGGTGTCACCGGGGCAGGGCTCACGCTGCGCGGGCGGATGGAGATGTCCCGGATGACCAGCCGGCTGCTGCGCCGGGCGGGGTCCTACGACGTGGACCACCCGGAGAGCACCCCGCTGGGCACCACCACCGTGGCGGAGTTCGCCGCCGACTACTCCGCGGAGATGTTCCAGTACCTGCTCCAGCCCGCGGTGGGCACCGCGTTCGGCTGGCAGCCCGAGCGTTCCTGCATGGGTCCCTTCGTCGCCAGCATGGTGTCCACCCGGGGCATCTGGAAGTGGCGCACGTACCGCGACGGCATGGACACCCTGGCCCGCAGGGCCGCGGCCACGCTGGACGTGCGCACCTCCCGGCCGGTCGCCGAGGTGACCGCGGTCCCCGGTGGGGCCCGGCTGGTGTTCGAGGACGGTGCGGTGTTGACGGCACGCCAGGTGGTCCTGGCGGTGCCGGCGCCGCTCGCGGCACGGATGCACCCCGGTGCGCCCGCGGACGAGCGGGAGTACCTGCGGGCCTGCGGGTACGCACCGATGGCGCGGGTGACCTGCCTGTTGGACCGCCCACTGGAACCGGCCCGCAGGGGCCTGGCCCCGCCGGTGTACGCCCTGCTGCTGCCCGAGGTCGAGGACCAGGTGCTCGGCGGGCTCACCATCGAGCACAACAAGGCCGCCAACCGCGCGCCGAGCGGCGCCGGCCTGGTCAGTCTGCTTCCCGCGGCCGGCACCGCCGGCGAACTGTTGACGGCGTCCGACGAGACGGTGGCCAAGACCCTGCTGGACCGGGCCGAGGCGTACCTGCCCGGGGTGCGGGCGGCGTGCACGTCCTGGTTCGTGCACCGTTTCCCCTGCGGGGCCGTGGAGGCGTCCCCGCAGGCCCTGCGTGCCCGGCCGGAGTTCGCCCGGCGTCCCACCCGCACCGTGGAGTACGCCGGGGACTGGCTGTACCTGCGGGCGAGCAGCGAGGGCGCGGTGCGGTCCGCGCAGTGGGCCGCGGAACGCGTCAGCAGCCACGCACCGGGCGGCGTCAGCACGGCCCGGGCGGCGACGTCCACCGACCAACCATGACCAATCCACCATCAGGGAAAGGCCGCTCCATGCGGGAATCCAAGCGAGTAGCCATTGTCGGCGGCGGGATGTCCGGTTGCGCCGCCGCCCGTGAACTGGTCGCGGCCGGCCGTCAGGTCACGGTCTTCGAAGCGGCCGACGGCCTGGGCGGCCGGGCACGCTCCTGGCACCGCCCCGAGATCGAACCGGACACCGGGATCAACCTGTGGTTCACCAGCTTCTACAAGGTGCTGTTCGAACGCATCAAGGAGTACGGCCTGGAACACGACATGGTCGAGATGCGGAACAGCATGATCATCATGGTGGACGGCAAGCCGGTGAACCTGGCCGCCGACTCCCTGGGGAGCCTGCTGCGCTACGGCCACACCGGCCTGCGGGACCGCGTGAAGTTCCTGACCAACGCGCTGACGATGACCCGCAAGCGCAGCCACCTCGACCTGTTCGAGCCCGAGCACCTGGCCCGCTACGACGACGGGACCAACGCCGCGCAGTGGGCGAGCACCGCCATGTCCGAGGGCGCCTACCAGACCCTGGTCCGGCCCACGATCGAGTCGTTCTGGCTGTGGCGCTGCGAGGAGATCTCCCAGGCCCACGTGATGGCGATGCAGGCCAACGTGGTGGGCTCGAAGTTCTACGTCTTCGGCCGGGGCATGGAGACGGTGGCGGAGCGGATGGCCCGCGGTGCCGACGTCCGGCTCAACGCCTCGACCACCGACGTCTCGGTGCGTGACAGGGAAGTCGTGATCACCTGGACGGACGCCGACGGCGGCACGAACACCGAGGCGTTCGACGAGGTGGTGCTGGCGACCACCGCGCCCGTCGCGGCCAAGCTGGCCGCCTCGTTGCCCAGCGAGGTGGTGGCACCCGAGATGGTGCGGTTCGCCGAGACCCAGCGGTACGAGCCGGCGCTGTCCGTCTCCTACCTGATCGACCGCGGCCAGATGCCGTCCGGCGAGCACATCGTGCCCGGCGGCCCCGGCACCCGCACCGTGCGCAGCATCATCACCGTGCCGAAGACCCAGATCACCCCGCAGGGCAGGCGGGAGAAGGAACTCGTCTTCGTCTACATGGGACGACAGGCGACCGCGGAACTGCTGGACGAGCCGCAGGAGCGGCAGTACGAAAGGGCCCTGGAGCTGGCGCCGGTGCTGTGGCCGGACTTCCCCAGGAACGCCGAGCCGTTCCACATCGTCGAACGCCGGGTGGGACTGCCCTGGCCCGAGCCGGGCCGGTTCCGCCGGGCCGCCGCGCTCGCCCGCGAGCAGCACGGCCCCGTGGTCCTCGCCGGCGACTTCCTGGGCTGCCCCACCGCGGAGGCGGCGATGCGCACCGGCATCCGGGCGGCCAAGTCCCTGCTCGCCGGGTAGCCCACCCCACGGGTCCGCCAGCGGACCCCGCCCGGCCGGACCGCCCCCACCGTCCGGCCCGTCCCAGCCCCGCCGCCGGCACCCCGGGCGGCGGGGCCACCGGCGTTCCCCGGCCACCGGGGGAGCGCCCACGACCGCCCGGCACGGGGATGTCACACCCCGGCGTGCTGCCTCGTCTACTGGTCGTCGCCCCACCGTCGCACCGCACCCGATCGAATCCCGAGGGAGAGAGATGCTCGCCAGGCTGGCTGCATTCGTACTCCGACGACGCAAGGCCCTGCTCTACGGGTGCCTGATGGTCTTCGTGCTGTCCGCGGCGATCGGCGGCACGGTCATCCCCAAGCTGTCCAGCGGCGGCTACGTCGACTCGGGCACCGAATCGGCCAAGGCAGCCGAGGTCCTCGAGGACAAGTTCAGGGTGGGCGAGCCCAACCTGGTGCTGCTCGCCACCGACCGCTCGGGGGTGGACTCCCCGGCCGCCGTGCGGGCCGGCACCGAGCTGACCGACCGGTTGGCCAGGGAGCCGGGGATCGCCGAGGCGTACTCCTACTGGTCCACCGGCCGGCCCGAGGCGCTGCGCAGTGAGAACGGCGAGCGCGCGCTGGTCATGGCCCGGATCGAGGGCGACGAGGACGCGGTCACCGACTGGATGGACGCGCACGCCGACGCCTACCAGGGCGACGTCCAGGGCCTACAGGTCCAGGCCGGTGGCGCGGCCAAGGCGGACGAGGAGCTGTCCGAGCAGACCACCAAGGACCTCGCCAAGGCAGAGATGATCGTCTTCCCGGTCCTCTTCGTGGTGCTGGTGCTGGTCTTCCGCTCCCTGGTGGCCGCCCTCATCCCCCTGGCGCTCGGCCTGGTCACCATGGTGGGCGTCTTCCTGCTGCTGCGCGTCCTGATCGAGTTCACCGACGTGTCGGTCTTCGCGATGAACACCACCACCGGGCTGGGCCTCGGGCTCGCCGTGGACTACAGCCTGTTCATCATCAGCCGCTACCGCGAGGAGCTGCGCCGCGGCGTGGCGACCGAGCAGGCCATCGCCACCAGCATGCGCACCGCCGGACGCACCGTGCTGTTCTCCGCCGTCACCGTGGCCTTCGCGCTGAGCGGGTTGTTGGTCTTCCCCTTCTACTTCCTGCGCTCGTTCGCCTACGCCGGCATCCCCACGGCCCTGCTCGCGGCCACCGCGGCGCTCACCGTGCTCCCGGCCCTGCTGATGGTGCTGGGCCCGCGGATCGACAAGCTCCGCGTCGGCAAGCGGCGGCCGAAGCCCGAGGGCAGCGGCTTCTGGCACCGGCTGGCGATGACGGTGATGCGTCACCCGGTCCCGATCGGCACCGGCATCGTGGTGCTGCTCCTCGCCCTCGGCGCGCCGTTCCTGAACCTCACGATGAGCCTGGCCGACGAGCGGACACTGCCCACCTCGGCCAGTTCCTACCAGGTGGGTGCGGTGGTGCGCAGCGAGTTCACCGCGCAGGAGAACCAGGCCGCGATGGTGGTCATGGAGGACGTGGGACGGGACCCGGCCGCCGCGGCCCCGCAGATCACCTCCTACGCCCGCGCGCTGTCCGGCGTGGACGGCGTCGCCCGGGTGGAGACCTCCACCGGTACCTTCGTCGGCGGTGACCTGGCCGTGCCGGCAGGCCGGGCGTCGGCCCGGTTCACCGCCGGCGACGGGGTCTACCTCAACGTCGTCCCCAGCGACGAGGCCATGTCCGAGCAGGGCCGTGAACTGGTGCGGGACCTGCGCGCGGTGGACCAGCCGTTCCCCGCCCGGGTGGCCGGGCCCGGAGCGGAACTGGAGGACTCGCTGGACTCGTTGAACGCCGCCATCCCCTGGGCGTTGTGCATCGTCGCGCTGAGCACCTTCGTCCTGCTGTTCCTGCTCACCGGGAGCGTGGTGCTGCCGGTCAAGGCCCTGGTGCTCAACACGCTCAGCCTCAGTGCCACCTTCGGGGTCCTGGTGTGGGGCTTCCAGGACGGCCACCTCGACGGCGTGGTCGGGGACTTCACCCCGACCGGAAGCATCACCTGGAGCGTGCCGATGCTGCTGTTCTGCGTGGCGTTCGGCCTCTCCATGGACTACGAGGTGTTCCTGCTCTCACGGATCAAGGAGGAGTACGACAGGACCGGTGACAACGTCTCCGCGGTGGCCCGGGGCCTGGAAAGGACCGGCAGCCTGGTCTCGGCGGCGGCGCTGCTCATCGCCATCGTCTTCCTGGGGTTCGTCACCTCGAGCGTGGTGTTCCTCAAGGCCATCGGCCTGGGCCTGGCGCTGGCCGTGCTGATGGACGCCACCCTCGTCCGGGGCGCCCTGGTGCCGGCGTTCATGCGGGTCGCCGGCCGGGCCAACTGGTGGTCGCCAGGTCCGCTGCGGGCGGTCCACGAGCGGTTCGGACTGCGTGAGTCGGCCGACCCACCGGCGCACCCGCAGGGCCCCGGTCCGGCCAACGGTTCCGTCCCCGCCGGCAACGGCCCCGCGACCGCCACCCTCACCAACCCCACCAGCAGCGCAGCGCCAACCACCCGAACCACCCCCACCGGGACCGCCTCGCACCACGGCGGCACCTCCAGCGGCGACTGACCCCCGAGCACTCGCCGCGCCGCGGTCCGCCGTCCCCCGGCAGGCCGCCCTGGTTCCCCGTGCGCCCCCCCGCGCGCGGGGAACCGCCACTGTCCGGCGGCCCCCGGTTCCCGTGCCGGGCCGCGAGGAGCCCGAGGACGTGACCAGGCCCAATACCGCATGGCCGGGGAGCGGCCCGCTGGCGTGCGGGGAATCCCCGCGCCCCCGGGGGCCGTGAAGGACGCCGGGGCACCTGTCTCCTGCCACGGCCCTGTAGCGGGGACCGGCAACAACTTGTCGCTGTCGCGGCCAGCAGGGCGTCCGTACCGTCAGTGAGGAGCCGATCAGACGGTGGCCGCACGGCATCTCCCGTGACGCCCGTCTCATCCCATCCCACGTCACCGCCACGTTGGCAGTCGCCCCTGCCCGGCCGCGGTCCACCCGCGCCGGCGGAGCGAGTCCGGATCGATACCCCACGACGAGTGAGGAGACCGGTGAGTACTTCGGCACAGGGAACGACCACCGGCGGCGGGGCCCCGAGCGGGGCCACCGGGGCCGCGGCCGTTCCCTTCTTCACCCAGGCGGAGTCCTTCCACGAACTGTGGCCGCTGGTCAGCAAGCACGTCGAGGACGTCTTCGACCGGGGGAAGTTCTCCCACGGGCGCAAGGTCGCGGAGTTCGAACGGGCCGTGGCCGAGTACACCGGAGCGCGGCACGCCGTGGCGGTCAACAGCGGGACGGACGCACTGGTCCTGCTGCTGCGGGCAGCGGGGATCGAGCCGGGGGACGAGGTGGTGGTGCCGGCCTTCAGCTTCGTCGCCACCGCCTCCTCGGTGACCATGGCCGGAGCCACCCCGGTCTTCGCGGACATCACCGCGGCCGGGGACTACGCCCTGGACCCGGCGTCGGTGGAGGAGGCGGTCAGCGCACGCACCCGGGCCCTGATGCCGGTGCACCTGTTCAGTCAGCTCGCCGACATGGGGGCGCTGCTGGACCTCGCCCGGCGACACGACCTGCTGGTCCTCGAGGACAGCGCCGAGGCGATCGGGATGCGCTGGGACGGCCGGCACGCCGGGCTGCTCGGCGCCGGCGGCGTGCTGTCCTTCTTCCCCACCAAGACCCTGGGGGCCCTCGGTGACGCCGGGATGATCATCACTGATGACCAACAGATCGCTGAACGCGCCGGTGTGCTGCGCCACCACGGTCGGATGGGCCGCACCATCGACCACATCGCCGGCATCTCCAACCTCTCCGGGGTGTCGGGCACCAACAGCAAGATGGACGACATCCAGGCCGCCGTGCTGCTGGCCAAGCTCTCCCGACTGGACCAGGACATCGCCCGCCGCCGCGTGCTGGCCGACGCCTACACCGAGCGGCTGACCGGGGCCGACGGGGTCATCACCGTTCCCCGACTGCTCCAGCGCCCCGTCCCCACCGACCCGGTGTTCTACGTCTACCTGATCGAGGTGGAGCGGCGCGACGAGCTGGTCGCGCACCTCACCTCCCGGGGCATCGGGACCGAGACGTACTACCCGCGCCCACTGCACCTGCAACCCTGCTACGCCGCGCCGGACCACGTGCCGGGACGTTTCCCCAACGCCGAGGCGGCCTGCACCCGCACCCTGGCGCTGCCGTTCTACCCGGACCTGACCGAGACGCAGATCGACACCGTGTGCGCGGCCATCGACGACTTCTACGCCGGGAGGCGGTGACGTGGCCACCATTCCGTTCTTCCCGCCGGACCTCTTCGAGCAGGACCGGCAGGCCATGCTGGACATCCTGTTCGAGGTCGGGACCGATGCCGAGCAGCGGTTCATCCTCGGCCGGCGCACCGCCGAACTCGAGGAGGCCCTGCGCCAGATGACCGGGGCCGGGCACGCGGTCGCCTGCTCCAGCGGCACCGGCGGCCTCAACCTCGCGGTGCAGGCCCTGGACATCGGCCCCGGCGACGAGGTGATCGTGCCCGCGTTCTGCTGCCAGCCGGTGGCCAGCTCGGTGGCCAACCTCGGCGCGACGCCGGTGTTCGTGGACGTCGATCCGCACACCATGGTGATGGACCCGGAGGCGGTCGAACGGGCGATCACCGAGCGCACCCGCGCGGTGATGCCGGCCCACGTGTTCTCGATCATGGCCGATATGCCCAAGATCAACAAGATCGCGGAGGAACACGGCCTCACCGTCATCGAGGACGCCGCGGTGGCCCAGGGAGCGGTCCTCGACGGGGTGCCCTCAGGCAGGTGGGGACACCTTGGTGTGTTCTCGTTCTTCCAGGTCAAGGCGTTCGGGACGGCCGGCGAGGGTGGTCTGGTGCTGACCGACGACCCCGAACTCGCCTCCAGGGTGCGGATGCTGCGGAACCACGGCCAGGACGGCGTCAACCGCTTCCTCCACCACCGGATCGGCCAGAACAGCCGGTTCGACGAGGTGATCGCCGCATTCCAACTCCACCGCCTGCCCGGCTTCGAGGAGCGGCTCGAGCGGCGTGCCCGCATCGCCGACTACTACACGGAACGCTTCGCGCCCCTGGCCGAACGCGGGGTGACCGCGCCTCCCGCGGGCCGCAACGGCCGCTGCTACTACGTGTACTCCCTTCTCGCCGCGCGCCGGGGTGACCTGCGGGCCTGGCTCACCGAGAAGGAGATCGGCACCCATGTGTACTACCCCGTCCCGCTACCCGAGCAGCCCGCGTTCTCGCGGTTCGGGAACCGGCCGGGCGTCACCGAGCAGGGCGCGCGCGCCACGGACGCCCACCAGCCGGGCGGCGACTCACCGTGGCCCGGCGCCCAGTACGCGAGCGAGCACAACCTCGCCATCCCGATTTGGCCACACCTCACCGACGCACAGGTGGAGTACATCGCCGACTCGGTGTGCGAGTTCTTCGACTAAGGAGCTCGGATGCCCGAAAAACTCGTCGTAGTGGGGCAGGGATACGTCGGCCTCCCCCTCGCCGCCGCGGCGGCCGAGCACGGATACCAGGTCGTGGGCTACGACACCGACGAGAGCCGGGTGAAGATGCTGGCGGTCGGGGAGTCCTACGTCGGCGACGTGGACTCGGCCCGGCTCGCCGCCGTCCTGGACCGCGGGACCTACCGGCCCAGCATGGCCCCGGACGACCTGGCGGACTTCGACATAGCGGTGATAGCGGTCCCCACGCCCCTGCACCAGGGGAACCCCGACGTGTCGTACATCGAGGCGGCGGGGAGCATCCTGGGCCCCCGGCTGCGCCCGGGGTGCACCGTGGTGCTGGAGTCCACGAGCTACCCCGGCACCACCGAGGACGTGCTGGCGCCCGTGCTGGCCAGCGAGTCGGGCCTGGAGCCGGGCGTCGACTTCCACCTGGGCTACAGCCCGGAGCGCATCGACCCCGGCAACCGGACCTGGACGTTCGAGAACACCCCGAAGGTGGTGTCCGGGGTGAACGAGAAGTCGCTTTCCAAGGTGGCGGAGTTCTACGACTCCATCGTCAACGAGGTGGTGCGCGCAGGTTCGCCCCGGGTCGCCGAGCTGGCGAAGGTCCTGGAGAACACCTTCCGCCACGTCAACGTCGCCCTGGTCAACGAGCTGGCCATCCATGCGGAGGGGCTGGGCATTGACGTGTGGGACGTGCTGGACATCGCCGCCACCAAGCCCTTCGGCTTCATGCGGTTCACCCCCGGGCCCGGCGTCGGCGGGCACTGCCTGCCCGTTGACCCGCTGTACCTGTCCTGGAAGGTAGAACGGGCGCTGAGCCGGCGGTTCCGCCTGGTGGAGCTGGCCGACGAACTCAACAGCCAGATGCCCGAGTACGTGGTGCGACGGCTCACCCGCTCCCTGGACCGCAGGCGGCAGACCCTCACCGGCGCACGAATACTCATGCTCGGTCTGTCGTACAAGGCGAACACCGGTGACGTCCGGGAGTCGCCTGCGCTGGAGATAGCCAGGCTGCTGATTGGCGCCGGGGCCTCGGTACGAGCGGTCGACCCCCATGTCACCGAACCCCCCGACGTGCCGGGGTTGACCGTCGTGGAACTGACGCGGGAACAACTCGGTGCGGCTCATGCGGTACTGATCGTCACCGACCACGACAGTTTCGACTACCCGGACATCGCGGCGTCGGCTCGCTACGTTCTAGACTGCCGTCGCCGGCTCACCCCTGCCGAGAACGTCGAGTCACTGTGAAAACCCCCAAGCGTAACGGTTCGCCATGGCCGACGCACGGGGAAACGAGGAAAAGTCACAGGGGCGTACCCATGTAGGCGGCAACCATGTCGATATCCGGCATAGTGCGACGGAACGCCCTTGACGGTTTTGGTCAGGGACAACAGGCTGGCGCCGCGGCAAGAATGTGGCCGCTTCGCATATAGCTACAGGGGGTAGTTGGCTGATGACCAACCGGAAGACACGGCTGCGCGTGGCGCGTATCGCGGCTGCGGCGGTCTTCGCGGCGGGAGCCTCGCTCACCGCTGCGGGCGCGGCTCAGGCCGCCAACTTCGGGGTCGACAACGACCCGCCGCCCCCGGCCACGGCCGGAGGGCTGACCGACGGCGCCGCAAGCCTGGGCGGTGTGATCGGCGGCATCCAGGGCGGCGAGAGCGACGGCCAGAGTGACGGTCAGAGCGATGGGCAGAGTGACGGCCAGAGTGACGGCCAGAG
>NZ_KB904710.1 GCF_000380165.1 Wenjunlia vitaminophila DSM 41686 | reverse complement strand
GGGGGGGGTGCTGTCCGGGGGGCCGGTCGGACGGCGGTCCGGTTGGGCGGGCGTGCCGGCTGGGGGTGCCGGCTGAGTGTGCCGGCTGGGCGGTGCGCGGGTTGGGGGCAATGGTTCGGCCATGCTCCGCGGGGCTCGTCATCTTCCCCGCCGATCCGGGTAGGGTCAGCGGACATGGGCATTCCGACGCCGACCACCCCCGAGGGCAAGGACGGTCTCGCCGGGCTGCTGGCGCGGCCGGAGCGTGCCGTGATCGCCCTTGACTTCGACGGCACGCTCGCCTCGATCGTGCCCGATCCGGACCGCGCCCGGGCCTACCCGGGCGCGGTCGTGGCGCTCGCCAGGCTCGCCCCGAAGGTGGCCTCGGTGGCCGTGGTCACCGGGCGACCGGCCCGGGCGGCGGTGCGGCACGGCGGCTTCGCGGCAGTGCCGGGCCTCGAGCGCCTGGTGGTGCTCGGTCACTACGGGGCGGAACGCTGGGACGCGGGCTCCGCGAGCGTGCGCACGCCCCCGCCCCACCCCGGGGTCGCGGCGGCCCGCTCAGAACTGCCCCTGGTCCTGGAGCGCCTCGGGGCGCGACCGGGCGCCCGGCTGGCCGCGGTGCGGGTGGAGGACAAGGGCGGGCAGGCCGTCGCCGTGCACACCCGCCAGGCGGAGGCTCCCCAGGCTGCGCTCCAGCTCCTGCGGGGCCCGCTCGGGGAGCTGGCCGCCCGGCACGGACTCACCCTGGAGCCCGGCCGGATGGTGCTCGAACTGCGCCCGCCGGGCATGGACAAGGGCATGGCGCTGGACGCGTACCTCCGGGAGACGGACGCGGGCGCGGTGCTCTACGCCGGGGACGACCTGGGGGACCTGGCGGCGTACGGGACGGTGCGCAGGCTGCGGGCCGGCGGGCTCCCCGGGGTGCTGGTGTGCAGCGCGGCGGTCGAGGAGGGGGAGTCGACGGTGGCCGAGCTGGCGGCCCAGGCCGACCTGGTGGTGGACGGCCCCGGCGGCGTCGTGGCCCTGCTGAACGCCCTGGCCGACGCGTTGGACGCCCGCTCCGCCTGAACGCACCCCCGCTCCGGCCGGAACACCGGCCATTCCCGGTCAACCCGGCCCGTACCCACGTGTGCCGGCGCCTGGGCGTGGCTAGGCTCGCGACATGGTCACTTCGCGCTCAGCTCGGATTCTGGTCGCGTCCAACCGCGGACCCGTGTCGTTCCAGGAGGCGGACGACGGCACCCTGACGAGCAGGCGGGGCGGTGGTGGGCTGGTCACCGGCCTGTCCGCGATCGGCTCGGACGAGGCGGCGGTCTGGGTGTGCGCCGCGCTGTCGGACGCCGACCGCCGGGCTGCGGCCCAGGCGCCGCAGGGGCGGCTCGACGCGGCCGGGCACGACACCGGCGGGCAGGCGGTGCGCATGCTCGACATCGACCGGGAGACGTTCCACCAGGCCTACAACGGTGTGGCCAACTCCACCCTCTGGTTCGTCCACCACCTCCTCTACGACACCCCGGTCAGTCCCGCGTTCGACCACGCTTTCACCCAGGAGTGGGCCTCGTACCTCCGGTACAACGAGGCGTTCGCCAGCTCGCTGGCCGCCGAGGCCGCGGAGGGGGCCGCGGTGCTGGTCCAGGACTACCACCTGGCCCTCGCCCCGAGGCTGCTCCGGGAACGCCGTCCCGACCTGCGGATCGGGCACTTCTCCCACACCCCGTGGGCCCCCGCCGAGTACTACCGGATGCTCCCGGACGAGGTCGCCCGTGACGTGCTCACCGGGATGCTCGGCGCCGACCGGGCGGCGTTCCTCACCCGACGCTGGGCCGACGCCTTCGTCGACTGCTGCCGGGTGGTGCTCGGCGCGACCGTGGAGCGCCCCGCGGGAGGCGACCTCACCGTCGTCCACCAGGGCCGCACCACCCGGGTGGGGGTGCACGGCCTCGGCGCCGACGCGGAGTTCCTGCGGGAGCGGGCGCACCGGCCGGACGTGGGGTCCCGCCTCCGGGCGCTGCGGGAGGAGGTGGGCGACCGGAGGACGATCGTGCGGGTGGACCGCACCGAGTTGTCCAAGAACATCGTGCGTGGCCTGCTGGCCTACCGGCACCTGCTCCGCACCCGACCCCAGTGGCGGGGGAAGGTGGTGCACGTCGCGTTCGCCTACCCCTCGCGGCACGACCTGGCGGTGTACCGGGAGTACACGGCGGCGGTCCGGCGGATCGCCGACGAGATCAACGAGGAGTTCGGGGACGACACGTGGCAGCCGCTGCTGGTGCACGTCAACGACGACTTCCCGCGCTCGCTCGCCGCCTACCGCATGGCCGACGTCGCCCTGGTCAACCCGATCCGGGACGGGATGAACCTGGTCGCCAAGGAGATCCCCATCGTCTCCGACGCCGGGTGTGCCCTGGTGCTCTCCAGGGAGGCGGGCGCGGCCGCGGAGCTGGCCGCGGACGCGCTGCTGGTCAACCCGTACGACGTGGTCCAGACCGCTGAGGCGCTGCACCGGGCCCTGACGATGCCCGCCGCGGAACGTGCGGAGCGCAGCCGGCGGCTGGCCGCGGCGGGGGCGGCCCTCCCTCCCCAGCGGTGGTTCCTCGACCAGCTCGCCGCGCTCACCGGCGACGCCCCGGGGTGACGCGCTGGTCCCGCCGGCTGCCGCGGGCCCCGCGGCCGGGTCCCGTAGCCCTCACGGGGACGACCAGCCGGGGAGCCCGGTTCATCCGGCGGGCCCCCGCGGCCTGGCGAGTTGTTCCCTGGCCTGCCGGTACTCCGGACGGGTGACCATCGGTGGGCGTTCCCTGGTCGGCACCGGGTGGCTCTGCGGGACGAAGCCCTCGCCGGGGCGGCGGGTGAACTGGGTCAGCTCCGGCGGGGTCAGTTCTCCCGCCGCCTTGAACCTGCCGCTTCCGGAGAGCCGGTCCAGCGCCGTCTGGTAGATGGCCGCGGCCATCCGGCCCAGTGCCTGGCCGTCCTGGTGCCTGTGGTGCCGCACACCCACGTCCACCTGGGCCAGCGCGTCCAGCCCCGCCACGTCGAGCGCGTCAACGAGCAGTCCCAGCTCCACTCCGTAACCGCAGGGGAAGGGGAGCCTTTCGAGCAGCGTGCGCCGGGCCGCGTACTCCCCGCCGAGTGGCTGGACGAACCCGGCCAGTCGGGGCCAGTGCAGGTTGAGCAGCGGTCTCGCGACCAACTCGGTGACCCGTCCGCCGCCGCCCTCGACCACCGTCGCGGTGGTCTCCAGCGGGCGGTCGTACATCGCCTTGACGAAGCCGACGTCCGGCTCCGTCAGCAGCGGCCCGACGATCCCGTGGACGAAGCGGGAGTCGAACTCCCGCAGGTCGGCGTCGACGAAGCAGATGATCTCGCCGCTGGTCACCAGCAGTGACCGCCACAGCACCTCACCCTTGCCGGGAACGGTGGGGAGCTGCGGCAGTATCGAGTCGCGGTGCACCACCCGGGCCCCGGCGCGCCCGGCCACCTCGCCGGTGCGGTCACTGGAACCCGAGTCCACCACCACGATCTCGTCCACCAGGGGAACGGCCTCGACCAGGTCCCGGCGGATCGCTGCGACTATCTCACCGACGGTCGCCTCCTCGTCGAGCGCCGGGAGCACCACGCTGACGGTGCCCGCGGGGCCTGCCGCGCGCTTGGCCGCCAGGATGCGCTCCAGGGGCCGGTCAGCGGCGGTCCAGGACCGCCGGTCAAGCCAGCGGCCCACTTCATCAAGCACCCGTGCACTCCTTCAGCACCGTTGTCCCCCGTTCGTCTGCCATCAGTAGCACCTGATATGCGCCAATTGTCGCGCTTCATCCATTTTGCTGCGACTTTACTGCCGTGATCCCTCCGGGTCCGCACCGAGCCTGCCACCCGCCGCCGCTCCGATCCGCGCTGACCGCTGGTTGGGCACCGCGTCTCGAGCTACGGACTGGTCCGGCCGGAGGGTGGAGTCGTCGGCTACAGTTTTGGGCACGCGCACCGCGTCGAACAAAAACGCGGCGACCGTCCCTCGGTGGACGACGCCGCGCCACGGTGCCACAAACACGCCCGTCCCGGGCGTCACACCGCTCATCCAGAGGGGCAGAGGGAACGGCCCGTTGAAGCCCCGGCAACCCTCCAGCCGGCACTCGCACAGCGCGAGGCCCCGGCGGGGAAGGTGCCAAGTCCGGCCTGCGGCGAGATGCGCCGACAGGAAAGATGAGGAGAGAGGGCCTCGCCTTGGCTACGCCGACAACCGTCACGCCACCCACCGCAACGCCTCCCACCGCCACGCCGCCCGGCGGAACGTCCCCAGGCGCCGTTCCCGGGGCCTTCGGCCCGGCCGTCGCGCTGAGCTGCCGGGAGTGTCAGGAGCGCTTCGACCTCGGCCCCGTCTTCGCCTGCACCTCCTGTTTCGGTCCGCTCGAGGTCGCCTACGAACTGCCGGTCGGCTCGGCGGAGGAGCTGCGCCAGCGCATCGAGGCGGGTCCGCACAGCATCTGGCGGTACGCCCCGCTGCTGCCCGTGCCCGCGGACGTCGTGAGTCGCCCCAACCTCAACCCGGGCCTGACCAGGTTGGTCCGGGCCGACAACCTCGCCCGGGAGCTGGGCGTCACCGGTGGCCTGTACGTCAAGGACGACTCGGGGAACCCCACCCACTCGTTCAAGGACCGGGTGGTGGCGATCGCCCTCGAGGCCGCCCGCACCTTCGGCTTCACCACCCTGTCCTGCTCCTCCACCGGCAACCTGGCCGGCGCGGTCGGCGCCGCGGCGGCCCGCGCGGGCCTGCGGAGCTGCGTGTTCATCCCGCACGACCTGGAGGCCGGCAAGGTGGTGATGGCCGCCGTCTACGGCGGCGACCTGGTCGGCATCGAGGGCACCTACGACGACGTGAACCGCTTCTGCTCCGAGCTCATCGGTGACCCCGCGGGTGAGGGGTGGGGCTTCGTCAACGTCAACCTGCGGCCGTACTACGCCGAGGGGTCCAAGACGCTCGCCTACGAGATCTGTGAGCAGCTCGGCTGGCGGCTCCCCGACCAGATCGTCATTCCCGTGGCGTCCGGGTCCCAGCTCACCAAGATCGACAAGGGGCTGCGGGAGCTGATCGCCCTCGGACTCGTGGAGGACAAGCCGTACCGGATCTTCGGTGCGCAGGCCACCGGCTGCTCGCCGGTGTCCACCGCCTTCCGCCAGGGCCACGACGTGGTGCGTCCGGTCAGGCCCGACACGATCGCCAAGTCCCTCGCCATCGGCAATCCCGCCGACGGCCCCTACGTCCTGGACATCGCCCGGCGCACCGCCGGCGCGGTCGAGGACGTCCCGGACGCCGAGGTGGTGGACGCGATCAAGCTGCTGGCCCGCACGGAGGGCATCTTCGCGGAGACGGCGGGCGGGGTGACCCTGGGCGTCACACGGAAGCTGCTGGAGGACGGCAGGCTCGACCCCCACGCCGAAACGGTGGTGCTGAACACCGGTGACGGCCTGAAGACCCTGGACGCCGTCGCCCCGACCACGGGCCCGTCCGCGATCATCCGTCCGACCCTTGACTCGTTCCGAGAGGCTGGCCTCGCATGAGCGTCTCCGTCCGCATCCCCACCATCCTGCGCACCTACACCGGCGGCCAGTCGGAGGTGACCGCCCAGGGCGCCACCCTGGCCCAGGTCATCGACGACCTCGAGGCCAACCACAGCGGCATCCGGACCCGGCTGCTCGACGAGACGGGCAAGCTGCGCCGCTTCGTCAACGTCTACGTCAACGACGACGACGTGCGCTTCGCGGAGGGGCTCGACACGCCGACCCCCGACGGCGTCGGCATCTCGATCATCCCGGCGGTGGCCGGGGGCTGCTGACCGCCCGCAGAACAGCCGGCCCTCCGGTCCGGCGTCCCGTGATCCGCCCCGTTCGCCGTGCAGGCGGGCGGGGCGGTCGTGGTTCACCGCGCGGCTGGCGAAGGACGCGCGTCACCTCCACCCCGCGCGGTGCGCTGCTCAAGATCAGAGGTAGAGTGCCCCTCGGCAAGCGCTCGACAATAGATGTGCCCACCCCGGCTCGGGCACAGCGCACCGAACATCCGCACTGAAGTTCTTGTACCGCGGCACCACTGTTGAAACCCCACCGAGGCAATTGCCCGGTCCTGCGAGGATCCGGGGCCGTGGTTGCGCTTCGGACGTATGACAAGTACGCCAACTTGCGGTCTGAACCTGCGGAGCTAATTGTCACATAGGTCTTTTATGCCTGGTCCAACTTGCCCTGGTCTATTGGGAGTTGTTGCGGTATCACCGTTTGGCCGCGCCGGGAATTCTCGTCTGATTGACCTGTTGCGGAGGGCATCTGGACAGATACATTCAGCGGCGGTCGACGCGTTCCGAGCGAATCTCGGCGACCCGGATCCGCGAAGTGCGGGTCCGTGAAAGGGCCAGTAATAGGGGAGTTAGGAATGGCTCAGGGCACCGTCAAGTGGTTCAACGCGGAGAAGGGCTACGGCTTCATCGCGGTCGACGGTGGTGCGGATGTCTTCGTCCACTACAGCGCGATCCAGATGGACGGGTACCGCACCCTGGAAGAAGGTCAGCGAGTCGAGTTCGAGATCTCGCAGGGCCAGAAGGGGCCGCAGGCGGACATGGTTCGTGTGACCGGCTGAGCCTTCCAGGCTCCGCAGCGCCGGAGACCCCCCGATCAGGGCAAGCGTCGACGCGGTCAGGGCCGCACGGCGATGAGGGTGGGTTTCGGCCTCCGGGCCGGATGGCGGTACCCCCCGTGGGCCACGGCCCCCGGACCGGGACCCGGCGTCCGGCAGACGACGGCGTAGGGCATCCGCAGCGTTGTCCGAGGGGGACGTCCAGGTCCTCCGCACCGGGTACACCGCCCGGCGGAAGGCACCGCGGGATCTGGTCGCGTCGGGCGTACAGGGGGTTATGGGGGACGGCAACAACGGTCTTCTGCGCAGGACCCGCACCCAAGGGTGCGGGTCCCTTTCTATGTGCGCCCCCGTGTCCCCCGTGTCCCCCTTGCCCCTGTGGCGCCCCGCCGCCGGCCTCCGCCCGCCCGCCAGCCCCGCCCGCTGCGGCCCCTCCGCGGTGCCCGTTCCGCCGTGCCCGGGTGGCCGTCCGCGGTGCCCGTGCGGCCCGCGCCGGGGCGTGGGAAGCCGGCCCCCGAGGAGATGTCGCCTTGCACTCGGAGGGGTCGAGTGCTAATGATTGGTTAGCACTCTGAAGGTGAGAGTGACAACGAGGACCGGGTGGGTGAGGCTCGAAGCGGCGGTGGGAAGGAACTGCCGGCGCGAGGGCCGTCCGTCGCGGGCGCCAGCGCGGTCCGGAGCAATCCCACCCCGTTTGGGAGGACCACTTCACATGGCCAAGATCATCGCGTTCGACGAGGAGGCGCGGCGCGGCCTCGAGCGCGGTATGAACCAGCTCGCCGACGCCGTCAAGGTCACTCTCGGCCCCAAGGGCCGTAACGTCGTCCTCGAGAAGAAGTGGGGCGCCCCCACAATCACCAACGACGGTGTGTCCATCGCCAAGGAGATCGAGCTCGAGGACCCCTACGAGAAGATCGGCGCCGAGCTGGTCAAGGAGGTCGCGAAGAAGACGGACGACGTCGCCGGTGACGGCACCACGACCGCCACCGTGCTCGCCCAGGCGCTGGTGCGCGAGGGTCTGCGCAACGTGGCCGCGGGTGCCAACCCGATGGCCCTCAAGCGCGGCATCGAGCAGGCCGTCGAGGCCGTCTCGGAGCAGCTCCTGAGCCTGGCCAAGGACGTCGAGACCAAGGAGCAGATCGCCTCCACGGCCTCCATCTCCGCTGCTGACCCGCAGATCGGCGAGCTGATCGCCGAGGCGATGGACAAGGTCGGCAAGGAAGGCGTCATCACCGTCGAGGAGTCGCAGACCTTCGGGCTCGAGCTCGAGCTCACCGAGGGCATGCGCTTCGACAAGGGCTTCGTCTCGGCCTACTTCGCCACCGACATGGAGCGGATGGAGGCGTCCTTCGACGACCCCTACATCCTGATCGTCAACTCCAAGATCAGCTCCGTCAAGGACCTGCTCCCGCTGCTGGAGAAGGTCATGCAGTCGGGCAAGCCGCTGCTGATCATCGCCGAGGACATCGAGGGCGAGGCCCTGGCGACCCTGGTCGTCAACAAGATCCGCGGCACCTTCAAGTCCGCCGCGGTCAAGGCCCCCGGCTTCGGTGACCGCCGCAAGGCCATGCTCGGCGACATCGCCATCCTCACCGGTGGCACCGTGATCTCCGAGGAGGTCGGCCTCAAGCTGGAGAACGCGACCCTGGACCTGCTGGGTCGGGCTCGCAAGGTCGTCGTCACCAAGGACGAGACCACCATCGTGGACGGCGCCGGCGACTCCGAGCAGGTGCAGGGCCGGGTCAACCAGATCCGTGCCGAGATCGAGCAGTCGGACTCCGACTACGACCGCGAGAAGCTCCAGGAGCGCCTGGCCAAGCTGGCCGGCGGCGTGGCCGTGATCAAGGCCGGTGCCGCCACGGAGGTGGAGCTCAAGGAGCGCAAGCACCGCATCGAGGACGCGGTGCGCAACGCCAAGGCCGCCGTCGAGGAGGGCATCGTCGCCGGTGGTGGCGTGGCCCTGCTCCAGGCCTCGGCCGCGTTCGAGAAGATCGACCTGGTGGGCGACGAGGCCACCGGTGCGGCGATCGTGAAGCTGGCCCTGGAGGCCCCGCTGAAGCAGATCGCGGTCAACGCCGGCCTCGAGGGCGGCGTCGTGGTGGAGAAGGTGCGCAACCTCACCCCGGGCCACGGCCTGAACGCCGCCACCGGCGAGTACGTGGACCTGGTGGCCGAGGGCATCATCGACCCGGCCAAGGTCACCCGTTCCGCGCTGCAGAACGCCGCGTCCATCGCGGCGCTGTTCCTCACCACCGAGGCGGTCATCGCCGACAAGCCGGAGAAGGCCGCTGCCGCGGCCGGCGCCGGCGGCGGCATGCCGGGCGGTGACATGGACTTCTGATCGCTCGGCGATCGACGTCCGCACAACGCTGGGCGGCACCCCGTACGGGGTGCCGCCCAGCGGCGTCCCGGGGACCCGTTCCCGCTCGTCGTCAGCCGCCGAGGGCGTCCTGGAGGGCGGTGCGGAGGTGGCCGCGGGAGTCGGCCAGCAGACGGGCGGCGCGGGCGGCGTCGACACCGGCGAGGACCACCAGGATGGCGTCCTTGACCTCACCGCCGGTGGCGGCCAGGGCGGCCTCGATCTCCGGGTCCGGGGCGCCGGTGGCCAACGAGACGATGCGCCGCGAGCGGGCCCGCAGCTTCTCGTTGGAGGCGCGGACGTCCACCATGAGGTTCCCGTAGGTCTTGCCCAGCCGGATCATGGTGATCGTCGAGATCATGTTGAGCACCAGCTTCTGGGCGGTGCCCGCCTTCAGCCGGGTGGAGCCGGTCAGTAGCTCCGGGCCGACCACCACCTCGATGCCGTGCTCGGCCGCCGCGGCGAGCGGGGAGCCGGCGTTGCAGGACAGCCCGACGGTCAGGGCGCCCAGCCGCCGGGCGTGGCGGACCGCGCCGAGCGCGTACGGGGTGCGCCCCGAGGCGGAGATCCCCACCACGGCGTCCCGCTCGGTCAGTGCCAGGGCGTCCAGGTCGCGGACGGCGAGGTCCGGGTGGTCCTCCGCGCCCTCCACCGAGCTGACCAACGCGTCGGGACCGCCCGCGATCAGGCCGACGACCTGGCCCGGGGCGGTGTTGAAGGTGGGTGGGCACTCCGAGGCGTCCAGCACGCCGAGCCGCCCCGCGGTCCCGGCGCCCGCGTAGACCAGCCGGCCCCCCTCGGCCATCCGCGCGGCGACGGCGTCGATCGCCGCGGCGATCGACGGGAGCTGGGCGGCGACCGCGGCGGGGACGGCGCTGTCCTCGCCGTTCATCGTCGCGGCGATCTCCAGGGTCGGCAGCCGGTCGATCTCCGCGAGCTCGGCCCGGTACGCCTCCGTGGTGAGGGTGTCCAGTTCGCGGCGCAGGGGGTCGGGCTGGTTGTCGGTCGAGGTCATCGGGATTCCTCCGTGGATACCCCGGGCCTTCGGGCCGGGGAGGAAACGGACCCCTGCGGAACGGGGCGGGAAAGCCGAGCCGTCGCCAGGCGGGTTCGGCGTCCGCCGCCGACCGGCCGACGCCCTTGGCCCACCACCCGGTCAAGGGTCCACGAGGGGGAGCCGCTCAGGGGCGGGGCCCGGCGGCGCTGTGCCGGTGGGTGAGGGCTTCGTAGCTGGCCGAGAGGGCGGGGGCCGCGGAGTCGTAGGTGCGTTGGGCGACGCCGATGAACAGGCAGTCCACCAGGAGCAGTTGGCTGGTACGGCTGGACATGGCCGCGGGGCGCAGCTCGCTCTCCCGGCCGGGCGCGGTGGTCAGCACGATGTCGGCGTACTGGGCGATGGGGGCGTCACGCCGGCTGGTGATGCCGACCGTGGTGGCGCCCTGGTCGAAGGCGACCCGCAGCGGCTCGATGACGTCCACGGTGCTGCCGGAGTGGGAGATGCCGATCGCGACGTCCCCGGGCCGCAGTTGCACGGCGTTGGTGACGGCGAGGTGCGGGTCGGAGTGACAGTGCGCCAGCATGCCTATCCGCAGCAGCTTCTGGGTGAGGTCCTGGCCGACGAGGGCGGACGCGGCGATGCCGTAGACGTCGGTGCGCCGGGCCGTCGCCAGCGCCGCGACCGCCGCCTCGAGCTGGGCCGTGTCGAGCTGGGCAGCGGTGTCGGACAGGCAGAGCTGCTCCTCCTGGGCGAGCTTGGCCACCACCTCGGGGAGCGGGTCGGTGACGGCGATGTCCGCGGTCACCGAGGGCGCGGCGCCGGCCTGCTGCTGGGCGGCGAGCGCGGCGAGCGCCAGCCGCAGGTCCCGGTAGCCGGGGTAGCCGAGGACGCGGGCGGTGCGCACCACCGTCGCCTCGCTGGTCCCCGTGCGGTGGGCCAGGGCGGTGACCGTGAGCTGGGCGCAGGCGGCCGGGTCGGCGGCGACGGTCTCGGCCACACGTTGCATCGAGCGGGTCATGCTCGGAGCCAGACTGCGCACCTTGGCCCGCAGGATGCCCGGTGCGGGCGGGTGCCGTCTGGCTTCGGTGTCACCCGCGAAAGTTTCCTTCGCGCTGAGGCCCATGGCTGAAAGCTATTTTCGAAGGTGGGGAGTGGTCAAGCCCACCGGGCGGTGGCTCAGGCGGAGAGCAGCTCCAGCTCGGTGGTGACGTTGCGGCGCGCGGTGGCCTCCCACTGGGCGTGGCCCATCGGGGTGCGGAACAGTTGGGGCAGGTCAAGGAGGTCCCGCAGCACCCGGGCCCGGCCGGTGCGGAAGGCGTCGTCCGGGACGAAGGCGTACTCCTCGCGCACCGCCGCCGCGTACCGGGCGTACTCCTGCGGACCGCTGGCCAGGACCGCCAGGTCGGCGTCGCAGAGCACCTCGCCGTTGCGGTCCCCGGGGACGGGGGCGTGGGTGGTGGTGAGCCGGACCAGGCGCGCCACCTCGGCGACCTGGTCCGGGGGCACGCCGGCTTCCCGCAGGGCGCGTTCGGCGAGCCGGGCGCTGCGTTCCTCGTTCGTGGACCGTTCGGGTTGGTACACCGCGTCGTGGAACCAGGCCGCGAGCAGCACGCTGTCCGGGGCGGTGGCGCTCCGCCCGAGCTCCTCCACGTGGTCGAGCACCGCGAGCAGGTGGTCGCAGTTGTGGTAGCGGCGGTGTGGTTCCTCCCAGGCGGTCAGGAGCCGTTCGCCGTACGGCGTGGGGTCGGTGCCCGTGCGCGTGGTGCGGCGCAGCAGGTCGTTCCACCGGGCCAGTAGACGGGTGCGGGCGGGGTGAGCGGTGGTCATACGTCCATTGTGGTGCGCCGGTTAGCCGGCCGCCCCCCGCTGTGGCAGTCTTTGGGATATGTCTAGACCAATATTCGAGGTGATCGCGGTCAGCGCGGCCGACGCCGTGGTCGCGCAGGCCGCGGGGGCTGACCGGTTGGAGCTGGCCACGGACATGGCCGCCGACGGACTGACCCCCTCACGGGAACTCTTCGCCGAGATCCGCGCCGCCGTCGACATCCCGCTGCGCGTGATGCTGCGCCTCGCGGACGGCTTCCTCGCCGGTGACCTGGACCGGCTGTGCGCGGTGGCCGAGGGACTGCGGGCCGAGGGCGCACAGGAGTTCGTCCTGGGCTTCCTCCGCCCGGACGGCACCGCCGACCTGGACGCGCTGCGCACGGTGCTCGCGGCCGTGCCGGGCGTGAGCTGGACGTTCCATCGGGCGCTCGACCGCGCCGCCGACCGGGCGGCCGTTCGCGCCCAGCTCACCGGGCTGCCCGGTCTGGACACCTTCCTCACCGCCGGTTCCCCGTTCGGGGTGGACGACGGACTGGACACCCTGCTGGCCGAGGCCGGGACCGCCCAGGACGACGGACCACGACTGCTGGTCGGCGGCGGGCTGCGCACCGACCACCTGCCGGTGCTGCTCTCCGCCGGCGTCGACGCCTTCCACGTGGGCAGCGCGGTGCGCAGGGGCGGCTGGGACAGCCCGGTGGACGCCGCGGTGGTCCGCCGCTGGCGGGAACTGCTGGACGCCCCGGCCACGGTGGGCTGACCGTGGCCGGTCGTTCGGGACCCGGCCGGCTCCCCCCGGTCAGACCGACGGCACCGGCCCCTCGGCGAGAACGGCCGGAAGCGGGCGGGAGTGCACCACGGAAAGCCCGGACACCGCACGGGTCAGCGCCACGTACAGCCGGCGCAGGCCGGTGCGCGCGTCGGCCTCGCCCTCCACCACCGCTGACGGCTCCTCGAGCACCACGAAGTCGTACTCCAGGCCCTTGGCCAGCGAGGCCGGAACCAGGGTGAGCCGGCACGCCCGGGAGGCTTCGTCCCCCGGGGACAGGCACGCCATCCCGGCGGCGTCCAACGCGGCGGTCAGCGCGGCGACCCGGGCGTCCGCGGCGATCAGGCCGATCGATCCCTCGTTGGCCAGCGCGGCGCGACAGGCCGCGAGCACCGCGGCGGTCAGCTCCGCGGGGTCCACCAGGCGGACCGACAACGAACCGGGGGAGTCCCGCACCGACGTGGCCGGGGTCAGGTCGGGGGCTATCGACGGCAGCAGCCGGGAGGCGTAGTCGATCACCTTGCCCGGCACGCGGAAGCCCCGGGTCAGCTCCTCCACCACGGCGTCCGCCTTGCCCAGGTGGGTCAGGGCCTCCGCCCACGAGCCGGTGGCCCACGGGGTGGTGCCCTGGGCGATGTCGCCGAGGACGGTGGCCGAGCCGGTGGTGCAGCGCCGTCCCACGGCCCGGTACTGCATCGGGGACAGGTCCTGCGCCTCGTCCAGCACCACGTGCCCCAGGCTCGGGGTGCGCCGCACCAGGTCGGTGACCTCGTCCACCAGGACGGCGTCGGCCGCGGACCAGGGCGCCGTGCGCACCCCCCGGGCGGGCCGGTCCCACAGCAGCAGCCGCTGCTCGTCCCCGTCGAGGATCCCCTCGGCGCACTCGGCGAGGAAATCACCGTCGGACAGCAGCCGCAGCACCAGCCTGGGCGGGTCCACGACGGGCCAGACCTGTTTCACCAGGGCCTTGACGGCGGGGTTCCTGGCCACCGCGTCCTGCACCCGGTCGTCCGGCGCCTCACCGGACCGTTCCATCCGCACCAGCACCGCGTGCGCCAGCCGCTGCGGCAGGGCCTCCCGCGCGGCTCCGTAGCGGATGTCGCGGTCCAGCAACTCCCGCACGATCTCCTCCACCTCCGGCGCCGGTACCCGCCAGCGCCTCGAGCCGCGGACCACGACCAGGCCCTCGCTCGGCATCCGCACCCCGGACCTGACCGCCCGGCGCAGCACCTCCGCCATCCGCGCGTCGCCCTTCAACCGCGCGACGGCGGCGCTGTCCGATCCGCGCAACGGGACGTGGGCGACGAGCTCCTCGACCGTCGCCTGGGCCACGTCCACCTCGCCGAGCGCCGGCAGGACCTGCTCGATGTACCGGAGGAACGAACGGTTGGGACCCACCACCAGGGTCCCGGTGCGGGCCAGCCGCTCCCGGTGGGCGTAGAGCAGGTAGGCGACACGGTGCAGCCCGACGGCGGTCTTCCCGGTCCCGGGGGCGCCCTGCACACACACCGTTCCGCCGATGTCCGCCCGGACGATCTCGTCCTGCTCCGGCTGGATGGTGGCCACGATGTCCCGCATCGGACCGACCCTCGGCTTCTCGATCTCCGCCTGGAGCAGCGCGCTGGCCGGTACGTCGGCCCCGGCCAGGCCGGCCGCGGTGAGGTGTTCGTCCTCGTACGCGGTCAGCTCGCCGCCGGTGTAACCGAACCGCCGGCGCAGCCGCACCCCCATGGGCTCCCGCGGCGTGGCCCGGTAGAACGGCTGGGAGACCGGGGCCCGCCAGTCGATCACCATCGGGTCGCCGTCCTTGTCGTGGACGTGCCGGCGCCCGATGTAGAACCGCTCCCCGGGCGGTCCCGGGAGCGGCCCCGCCTCCGGGCCGGGCCGCTCGCCGCCCGGTGGCTCGTGGTAGTCGAGCCGGCCGAAGAACAGGGGGGCGTCGGCGAGGTCGGCGAGCGCGGCGATGCGCTCGTTGATCTCGCGCCGCAGGACCTCGGCGTTGACCCAGTTGCCGGTGACGTCGGTGAGGTCGAGGGCCTCGGTGTCGGCGCGCATGGTGCGCAGCGCGGCGCGGGACTCGGCGAGGTGAGCGCGTTCGCGCTGCAACGGGTCGTCGGTGGGACGGGCGTGCGTGGGCACGGTGCGGCCTCCACGGCAGGGCGCGGCGAGCCCGGTCACGGGCTGCGATGACGATCATCTGGGATGCCGGCCGGTTTCCGTCCGGACGGCCCTCCACCACACGTCATCGGGACGCTCGGGAGGCGGCAAGAGCGGAGATTCTAGCGGCTGCCAGCGGGGTCGGCGAACGGTTTCCTGGCGGGGGCGGACCGGCGGGGGCGGACCGGTGGGGTCGGCCCGGTGGGGTGTGGAGACCGGCGGGGTGTTCCGCTCAGACGTCCTCGGCCAGCAGCTCGTCCGCGTCCACGATGCGGTAGGCGTAGCCCTGCTCGGCGAGGAAGCGCTGCCGGTGGGCGGCGAAGTCCTGGTCCACCGTGTCCCGGGCGACGACGGAGTAGAACCGGGCCGCCCGGCCGTCCGCCTTGGGGCGCAGCACCCGGCCGAGCCGCTGGGCCTCCTCCTGGCGCGACCCGAAGGTGCCGGAGACCTGGATGGCCACCGCCGCCTCCGGCAGGTCGATGGAGAAGTTCGCGACCTTGGACACCACCAGCACGGACAGCTCCCCGGCGCGGAACGCGTCGAACAGCCGCTCCCGCTGGAGGTTGCTGGTCTCCCCCTTGATCACGGGTGCGTCCAGGTGCTCGCCCAACTCGTCGAGCTGGTCGATGTACTGCCCGATCACCAGCACCTGCTCGCCCGCGTGCCGGCGCACGATCGCCTCGGTCACCCGCTGCTTGGTGGCCGTGGTGGCGCAGTACCGGTACTTCTCCTCGTTCTCCGCGGTGGCGTACGCCAGCCGCTCGCCCTCGCTGAGACTGACCCGGACCTCCACGCACTCCGCCGGAGCGATGTAGCCCTGGGCCTCTATCTCCTTCCACGGGGCGTCGAACCGCTTGGGTCCGATCAACGAGAACACGTCCGACTCCCGCCCGTCCTCGCGGACCAGCGTCGCGGTGAGGCCCAGCCGGCGCCGTGCCTGGAGGTCGGCGGTGAACTTGAACACCGGCGCGGGCAGCAGGTGCACCTCGTCGTAGACGATCAGCCCCCAGTCCCGGGAGTCGAACACCTCCAGGTGCGGGTAGACGCCCTTCCGCCTGGTGGTCATCACCTGGTACGTGGCGATGGTGACCGGACGGATCTCCTTCTTGGTCCCGCTGTACTCCCCGATCTCGTCCTCGGTCAGCGACGTGCGCCTGACCAGCTCGTGCTTCCACTGCCGGGCCGAGACGGTGTTGGTGACCAGGATCAACGTGGTGGCCTTGGCCGTCGCCATCGCCCCGGCCCCGACCAGTGTCTTGCCGGCCCCGCAGGGCAGCACCACCACGCCGGAGCCGCCGTGCCAGAAGCTCTCCACCGCGTGCCTCTGGTACGGCCGCAGCGCCCAGCCGTCCTCCCGCAGCTCGATCGGGTGCGCCTCGCCGTCCACGTACCCGGCCAGGTCCTCCGCCGGCCAGCCCAGCTTCAGCAGCACCTGCTTGATCTGCCCGCGTTCCGAGGGGTGCACCACCACCGAGTCGGGACTGAGTCTGGTGCCCACCAGCGGCGCGATCTTCTTGGACCGCAGCACCTCCTCCAGCACCGGGCGGTCGGTGGTGGACAGTACGAGCCCGTGCGCCGGGTGCTTGTGCAGTTGCAGCCGCCCGTAGCGGGACATGGTCTCCGCGACGTCGATCAGCAGGGCGTGCGGCACCGGGTACCGGGAGAACGACACCAGGGCGTCCACCACCTGCTCGGCGTCGTGCCCCGCGGCCCTGGCGTTCCACAGGCCGAGCGGGGTGACCCGGTAGGTGTGCACGTGCTCGGGCGCACGCTCCAACTCCGCGAACGGCGCGATGGCCCGCCGGCAGTCGTCCGCCCCGGGGTGGTCCACCTCGAGCAGGAGGGTCTTGTCGCTCTGGACGATCAGGCAGGACACACATACCTCCGGAGATAAGGTCGTCTCATGACAGAACCAACGCCTGTCACAGCACGGGCTATGCCCCGTGCCCGACGCCGGAAGGGCGTCCCGGCCAGCGCGCCGGGGATGCGCGCCGCTATCTATGTTCGCCTATCGCGCGAAACCGACGAGACGACTTCGCCTGAACGCTAGCGCGCGGCCTGTGAGGCGTTATGCGAGGCACGCGGCTGGGAGGTCGTAGCCGCCGAGGAAGACATCGATGTCCCGGGCTTCTCGCGTAGGCTCGACCGGCCGGGACCGCAACGCATCCTGACCAGGCTCGCCGAGCTGGACGTGATCGTGTTCTTCAAGATCGATCGGCTTGCACGCTCGACGGTCCACTTCGCTGAGATCATGCGACTCGCCGAGCACCAGAGCGACCGGGGCGAGGGCCGTGACGATGGGAGGAAGCGTGGCTGAGGCCGGCGGGGGGTTGCTGGAGACATACGTGACGGGTGCTCGTTCGGCGAGCCCGCCGCCGTGGCTGACTTTCGGTGGTTCAGGTCAGAACTGGGATACGGCCGACCGATCTGCAACGGGGACCCTCTCGAACTTCACATGGGGTACCGGGGGTGCAGTCGCACCCGCGTTCGGGCACGCCGACCACCCCGGCACCATCGGCACCGGGGTCCTGATCAGGGCTTCCACGACCGGACCACCCGGCACGCTGTCCAGGCTGAGGGGTGGTCCGGTCTCTGTTTGTTGGTCGTCGCAGTGGGTCGCGCCTTCGCAGACCGCCGACCGTTGGCTTCAGCTCAGGGCCTTGCCGACCTCGTAGATCGTTGGCCTGTCTTCGGGAGCGTGGCTGAGCATGGCCTCGATCAGTTCGCCCAGCTCGCCCCGCATCTTGACGGGCCGTCGCTTGCCGTCTGCCACGGCCCTTCGCTGCACAGGGCGCGGTGCGTCGTCGGGGTACTCGACTGCCCGCCAGCCCGTGGCGGAGATGAGCAGGGAAGCGCCGAGCGCGTAGATGTCGGCTTCCTGGGTGGGCTCAGCCTCTCCGGTGTTGAGCACACTGCGCGCGATCTCCGGGGCTTCGTAGTGGACGAGGCAGCCGCGGAACGGGAAGTCGTAACCCTCGGGCACCCGACCACCGCGCGCCAAGGCCAGATCGATCAGGTGCGTCTGCTCAGGTCCGATGATGAAGTGCGCGGGCTGCACGTCACCGTGCGCCCATCCCTTGGCGTGCAGTTCGGCCAGCGCCTCCACGCATCCCAGGGCGACGCTCGTGTGCGGATCGATGCGCGAGCCCGGCTTACGGCAGGGCTCCCACAGCTGGTAGAGGTCCGGTCCTTTCCGCCACGGCTGGAAGTTCCAGGTACCGCCGTCCCACTCGCCGTACGCGAAGTCATGTAGGCCCAGGCGGTACAACACCGCACCTTCGCGTGCGGGCGCGAGCGCCGTCCAGGGCTGGGCAGGCCATTCGGCCGTTGCCTCGATCGGATAGCCGACCTTCACGGCGTAGTGGCCCCGATGGCTCTCGACTTCCCAGACCATGGAGCCCCGGCGGTTGAGGACCAGGCGCTGAGTCGTGGGCATGAGCGCGTCGAGCACGACGATCGGCAGTTCAGGGGATGTTCCGGACAACGTCGGTTCTCCTTCCGGGCGACGCGGCCGACCCCACATCGAGGCCGGCCGCGCCGCTGGTGTCGTGTCGCTACGCCTGACCGTACGGCCGGCCGCAGTCGGAGTCGCACTGCGCGAGGTTCGTGCCGTCCACGGTCCACAGGTCGTCGAAGACCATGAACCCGGCCGCCTTCATCGCGTGCGCGGACGCGGCCACCTTCTCCGGGTCACGCGCCCCGCCACCCGTCTTGGGGTTGTGGTGGAGGAAGCGGCCCGCGTACCGGTCGCAGAGCGCGGCGTACTCCTTCGTGTGCAGGATGAGCGCGTGCAGACCGAGGTCCACGTCGTCGGACGGGACCATGGGGACGGTCGCGGTCGCGGCAGTGGCCACGAAGGCCACCGCCTGGTCCGCGATCCGCTCGGCCCGCTCGCGG
>NZ_KB904709.1 GCF_000380165.1 Wenjunlia vitaminophila DSM 41686 | reverse complement strand
CCGTGCTGCGGCTGTCCGTGCTGCGGCTGTCCGTACTGGGGCTGCCCGTGCTGGGGCTGGGGCGCCGGTTGGGGCGCCACCTGCCGCTGCGGACGACGGCGCAGCGGGTCCTCGCTCGGGTCCAGGGGCTGGAGCTGGGTCTGTTCGTTGCGGTGCCGGGCGGCCCGCATCTGGGACTGCCACGGGTGCGGGCCCTGCGCCTGCGGCGGCGTGCCGTCGTCACCGGGCACCGGCGGCATGGCCCGGGTGGGGTCGGCGTCGGGACCGCCGTGCGGCAGCACCCGGGTCGGGTCGGCGTCGGGGCGGCCCTGGGGGAGGACCCGGGTGGGGTCGGCGTCGGGCCCCTGCCGTTGCCCGGCGGGCAGCACCCGGGTGGGCTCGGCGTCCGGGCCGGGCGCGCCGCCGGGCACCGGGGTGGGCCGCGGGTCGGGGACGAGCAGCGCCGCCACGCCCAGCGCCGCCTCGGCGGCGGCGGGGGTGGCGTGCACCCCGACGCCGTCCGCGACCACCCGCAGGGCGCGGGCCAGGCTGACCGCGCTCGGGCGCTCGTCCGGGTCCTTGCGCAGACAGTGCTCGATGACCGTCCACAGCGGCTCGGGGACGGTGCTCGGCCGGCGCGGCTCCGCGCTGAGGTGCTGGTGGAGCACGGCGATGGCGCTGTCGCCCTGGAACGGCGGGCGGCCGGTGACCAGCTCGTAGAGCATGATCCCGGCACCGTAGATGTCCACCGCCGAGGTCTGTGGGCGCCCCTCGGCGGACTCCGGGGCGACGTAGGCCGGGGTGCCGACGAACTCGCTGGTCCTGGTGATGCCCGGGGAGTCGGCGAGCCGGGCGATACCGAAGTCGGTGAGCAGCGGGTGCATCCGCTGGCCGTTGCCGGTCCCGTCGGTGACCAGCAGCACGTTCGCCGGTTTCAGGTCCCGGTGCACCACGTTGTCGGCGTGGCTGGCGGCGAGCGCGTCCGCGATCTGGGCGGTCAGCAGGGCCGCGGCGACCGGGGTGAACGGGCCGTTGTCCCGCAGGTGGCGGTGGAGGTCGGGCCCGTCCACCAGGTCCATGACCAGGGCCAGCAGATCGCCCTCCACGACCAGGTCGCGGACCCGGACGATGTTCGGGTGGGTGAGCCGCAGCAGCACCGACCGTTCGCGCAGGAAGCGCATCACGATGTCCGGGTCGGCGGCCAGCTCCTCGCGCAGCACCTTGATCGCGACGGTCTCACCGGTCCGCGCGTCCGCCCCCTGCCCGCTGCCGGCGCCCTGGCCGTCCTCGCGCACCCGGCCCCGCCAGACCGTGCCGGTGGCCCCGCGACCCAGCGGCTCCTCTAGGAGGTACTTGCTCCCTACCGGCCGCACGTCATGCGCTCCCTGGTCCAGTGGTCCCTGCCGCGTCGTGTCAACGCCGCCTCGACCGCCCACTGTAACGGCGGTCGCAGCGGTGTGGTGCGGGGTAGGACGCCCTCCCGCACCCGGGTGGTTGCCCCGGTGCGGAGACGCAAACCGGCCAGTACGCGATCAAGTCCGCACTTGTTCACATCATGGTCCGGCCCGGTACGCGGGTCAGTGCGCGATGTTGTCGATCAGCTCGCGGGCACCCTGGCGGAGCAGGGCCACCGCCACCGAGGTGCCCAACGTCGCCGGGTCGAGCGGCCCGGCCCACTCGTGCGCGTTGAGCACCGTCTTGCCGTCCGGCGTGAAGACGCAGGCCCGCAGGGAGAGGTCGCCGCCGGGCCCGGTCCTGGCGAACCCGGCGATCGGCGAGTTGCAGTGGCCCTGGAGGACGTGCAGCAGCATCCGCTCCGCGGTCGCCTCCCGGAACGCCGCCGGGTCCCCGAGCCCGCTGACCGCGTCGATGGTCGCCGTGTCGTCCTCGCGGCACTGCAGGGTGAGGATGCCGGCGCCGATCGGCGGGCACATCGTCTCCACCGGGAGCACCTCGCTGATCACGTCGGTGCGGCCGATCCGCTCGAGCCCCGACACCGCGAGCAGCAGCGCGTCGGCCTCCCCCGCCGCCAGCTTCTCCAGACGACGGTTGGCGTTGCCCCGCATGGGCACGCACTCCAGGTGCGGGTGCGACGCGCCGAGCTGCGCGATCCGCCGCACCGACGAGGTGCCGATCCGGGTCCCTTGGGGCAGCTCGTCCAGGGCCAGCCCACCGGGGTGCACCAGGGCGTCGCGGATGTCGTCCCGTTTCAGGAACGCCGCGAAGGTGGTCCCGGCCGGCAGCGGACGGTCCGCCGGCACGTCCTTCACGCAGTGCACGGCGAGGTCGGCCTCGCCCGCGAGCAGCGCCGCGTCCACCTCCTTGGTGAACGCGCCCTTCCCACCCAGCTTCGCCAGGTCGCCCATCCAGCGGTCCCCGGAGGTGGTGACCGGCACCACCTCGGTACGCATGCCCGGGTGCAGCACGGACAGCTCCTGGCGGACCCGTTCCACCTGGGCGAGGGCCATCGGCGAGGACCGAGAGACAATGCGGATCAGCTCGGGCACAGACATGCAGAACACGATAGGCCGTCACCCGTCGCGGGCCCTACTCGCCTCCAGGCAGAGCCATCCGGCGCTCCAGCGCGGTCTGGGTCCGGCCGCGGCGGCCCGTGGACGGCCACCGTTCGCGGCCACCGGTGGGCGGTCACCCGCGGCCTGGCGAGGGAAGATCGTTTCAACCGGAGACCGGGCGCGCGGTCGCCGCGGTGGATGGGAGGATGCTATGCCATCACCAGCACAGCAACCGGAAAGCGGGGTGGGACAGGTGGTCCTGACCACGCCGCGTCGATCCGCCGGCGCACGGTGGGGGCGGCTGCCCCGTCGGGCGCGCTGGAGAGAAGGGACCGCTGGTCGCGTATGCAGATCCGGCTGACCGTCCTCGGGCCGCGCAGTGGCCAGTCCTGTGACGTGCTCGTCACCGCACCCACCGGAACCGCGCTCAGCGCGGTCGCCGGGGCGATCGCCGCCAGCGCGGGGACCGGGCAGCCCGCGCGGTCGGGAGCGGCCGTCGCCCTGTACGCGGGCACCGAGCGGCTGCCCGCCAACGCGGTGCTCGGGCACCCGCCGCTGGTGGACGGGGCGGTGGTGGCGCTCCAGGCGCCGCTGGGCGAGCCCGCGACGCAGCCGTCGGAGCACACGCCGCGGTTGAAGGTGGTGGGCGGCCCGGACGCGGGTGGGGTGCACCTGCTGCACGGCGGCCAGGCCCGCGTCGGCCGGTCCGCGGAGGCCGACGTGCCGCTGGACGACCCCGACGTGTCCCGCCTGCACACCGTGGTCACCGTGGACGGGGACCGGATGACGGTGGCCGACCTGGGGTCCACCAACGGCACCGCCCTGGACGGCCTGTTGGTGGGGCAGCGTCCGGTGCCACTGCACCCCGGTGAGCTGCTGCGGGTCGGGGCGTCCACGCTGGAACTCCAGCTCCCGCGCCAGGTCGGCGACGACGCCGGCTCCCCGCCACCGACCGGGCGGACGGCGGTGCCGGACGGCGAAGGACACCTCCAGGTGGCGGCGGTCGCGACGCCCTCCCCGCCGTCGGCCGAGGTGCAGCCGGCGCCCACCCCCCATTCCGGGTCCCGGGCGATGGCCCTGGCCAGACGACTGACCTCGGGGCGTTCCGCGCAGGCCAGGGAGCTTCAGCGGCTGGCGGAGCAGGCCAGGGCGCTGCGCGTGCGGTACCCCGATCCCGCGGAGGTGCTGTTGGCCGCGCTCGGCCCCGGGCCCCGGCTGTGGGGGCGCGGTGCGGAGCACCCCGACGCGCTGACCGTGCGGCTCGGCCTCGCCGACGAACCGGTGCCCGCGGTACCGGTGACCGTGGACCTGCGGGACGCCGGCGTGCTCGGTCTGGCCGGGGCGGCGCCACAGGCCCGGGCGGTGGCCCGCGCACTGGTCGCGCAGGTGGCCGCGTCGCACGGTCCCAGCGCCCTGGAACTGGTCCTGCTGACCAGCGGGGAGGACCTCGCCGACGAGTGGGCCTGGCTGCGCTGGCTCCCCCAGTGCCGGCCGGCCCAGGGGCAGGACTGCCGACTCCTGCTCGGGCTCGACCCCGAGCAACAGCAGCGCCGCGTGGCCGAACTGACGGCCAGGGTCGGGGGAACCGCCCCGCGCCGGCCCACCGTGGTGGTGGTCGACGAGTCGTCCGGCCGGCCGGTGCGCGGCGAGTTGACCCGGTTGTACGAACGGGGCGCCGCGGCGGGCGTGTTCGTCGTGCAGGTGACCGCGGAACCGGAGCGCCTCTCCCCCACCTGTGGGGCGCGGGCGGTGCTGACCGGCGAGGTCGCGGCCCACCTGGACGTGACGCTGCCGGACGGCACGGTGGTGCCCGAGGTGGTCGCTGACGGTGTGTCCACGACCTGGGCCGAGCGGTTCGCCCGGGCGTTGGCACCGCTGCGGGAGGCCGAGGGGCCCAGGCCGCGCAGCGCCCTCCCGGACAGCGCACGGCTGCTGGACGCCCTGGACCTGGCGTTGGCCACACCGGCGAAGATCTCCGCACGCTGGGCCGAACTGCCGACCACCGGAGGAGCGGCGACCGCGGTGCTCGGCACCGCCGCCGACGGGCGGTGCGCCGTGGACCTCGCCCAGGACGGACCGCACCTCCTGGTGGGCGGTGCCCCGGGGGCCGGCAAGACCGAGTTGCTGCGCTCGGTGGCCGCGTCGCTCGCGGCCGCGGACCGGCCCGACCGGCTCGCGCTGGTGCTCATCGACGGCTCCGGCGACGGCCTGTGGATCTGCACCGACCTGCCCCACGTGTGCACCTACCTGGGGTCCACCGACCCGGTCCGGATGCGGGAGCTCGCCCAGGCGCTCACCGCAGAGCTGAACCGCCGTGAGCAGGTGCTCGGCGGGAGGGACTTCGCCGCCTGGCAGGCCGAACGGCTCCTCGCGCGGAGCCGCGACGGCGCCCCCGCGGGAGGAGCGGACGGCACCGGCGGACCAGCCAGGACGGCCGGCCCCCGCCGTCCACGCCCCGACCCGGCACCCGCCGCGGCCCGGGAGGAGCCGGCCCTGCCCCGTCTCGTGGTGGTGGTTGACGACTTCGACGCCCTGGTGGCACCCGCCCTGGGCAGCCCGGGACGGCAGTCCACCGGCTCCGTCGTCCGGGCGTTGGACGCGGTCGCCCGCCGGGGCGCCCGGCTGGGCGTCCACCTGGTGGCGGCCACCGGCCGGCCCGAGCGGACCTCGGGCGGCGAGGTGGACGAGCAGGCCGGGCTGCGGATAGCGCTGCGCACCGACGACCCGGCGTCGTCCCGGCTGCTGGTGCACGTGGAGGACGCCGCCGGGGTGGACGAGTCGGTACCGGGCCGGGGTTACCTGCGCCGCCCGGACGGCTCGGTGACCCCGTTCCAGACGGGTCGGGTCAGCGGGCGGATACCGAGGACCGCCACCCTGCGCCCCACCGTGGTGCCGCTGGACTGGCTGCGGATGGGGGACCCGCCGACCCGCCGCCCGGTCCGCGAGCTGGGCAACGGCCCCACGGACCTGGCCCTGTTGGCCAGCGCCCTGCAGCGGGCGGCGGAGTCGGCGGACGCCCTGGTCCCCTCGCCCCTGGTGTGACGTCGGGCCGCGACCGACCTGGCGCCAGTGCGCACCCCCGGCGTTCGCCACCCTCCGTGACCTCGGCCGCCCCGGGGGACCCCCCGCCGGTGCGCCCCGCGCTCTCCGTTCCGCGGCGCGACGCCCCCCAGGGAACGCCACCTTCGCTCACCAAACGGTGACTTCTGCTGGCGAATCACTCCCTGCCCGGGAGTCCGCCGGCCCCCCTCCGACCCGGCCCTCCCGGACGCCACGGAAGGCCAACTCCCGCACTAAAGAAGCAAGAAGAGGTCACCAGTCACGCGGCGCAGTAGTCATCCTCCACTGATTCCCGAGGGTCCATCACATCCTGATCACGATCAACTATCGGCCTTGGTGAACGGCCTTGCGGGGCGTCCACTCCGGGCGTAGGACTGTCGCACCAATGCCCTGGGACGGACACGGACAGTGATCCACGTCCGGTCGCCGGGGAGGGACTCGAGCGGGACGAAGCGGGGACGTGCCGCACGGAGCGGGGGTCTCCGCGCGGAGGGATGGACAACCATGCAAGCAGCGCGCAGGACACGGAGGGCCGCGGCGGTCGCCGCCGCCGTCACCCTGGCCCTGACAGCCGCGGGTTGCGGTAGCGACGACGACAGCGGGGAGGCCAAGAAGGAGAAGGCCCCCGCCAAGGAGAACTCCGTGTCGCTGCCGAACCTCAAGGGGCAGAAACTCACCCTGGCCGCGATCTGGACCGGGCCGGAGCAGAAGCGCTTCACCAAGGTGCTCGACGAGTTCGAGAAGCGCACCGGAGCCGAGGTGACCTTCCAGCCGACCGGCGACAACGTCGCCACCTTCCTCGGCAGCAAGGTCGAGGGCGGCCAGCCACCGGACGTGGCGATGCTGCCCCAGGTCGGCGTGTTGCACGAGTTCGCCAAGAAGGGCTGGGTCAAGCCCGCAGGACCCGAGACCGTCGCCCAGTTGGAGAAGAACTTCACCAAGGGCTGGAAGGACCTCGGCGCCTACGAGGGCAAGCAGTACGGGGTCTACTACAAGGTCGCCAACAAGTCGCTGGTCTGGTACAACACCTCGATCTTCGCCGACGCCGGCGTCTCGGAGCCGAAGACCTGGGACGAGTTCAAGACCACCGTGCAGACGGTCTCCGACTACGGCGTGGAGCCGCTGTCCGTCGGCGGGGCGGACGGCTGGGTCCTCACCGACTGGTTCGAGAACATCTACCTGAGCCAGGCGGGGCCGGAGAAGTACGACCAGTTGGCCGCCCACAAGATCAAGTGGACCGACCCCTCGGTCACCACGGCGCTGAACACGCTCGCCGAGGTCCTCGGCAAGCAGGAGTACCTCGCCGGGGGCGTCAAGAAGACCCTCCAGACCGAGTTCCCCGCCTCGATCACCCAGACCTTCGCCAAGGAGCCCAAGGCCGGCATGGTCTACGAGGGTGACTTCGTGGCCAACTTCATCGAGAAGGAGACCAAGGCCAAGGTCGGCACGGACGCCAAGGTCTTCCCGTTCCCCGCGGTGGGCGGCGAGGCCCCGGTGGTCAGCGCCGGTGACGTCGCGGTGGTGATGAAGGAAAGTGAGGGCGCACAAGCCCTGTTGACGTTCCTGGCCTCCACCGACGGGGCCGAGATCTGGGCCAAGCAGGGCGGCTACACCTCGCCGAACAAGGAGCTCGACCTCAACTCCTACCCCGACGAGATCTCCAAGAAGATCGCCAAGGCGCTGATCGACGCGGGTGACGACTTCCGGTTCGACATGTCCGACCAGGCCCCGGGTGCCTTCGGCGGCACCAAGGGCCGGGGCGAGTGGAAGCGGCTCCAGGACTTCCTGAAGAACCCCAAGGACGTCAAGAACATCCAGGCCCAGCTCGAGGCCGACGCCGCCAAGGCGTACAAGAACGCCGGCTGAGGTCCACGATGGCCACCACGACCGCGCCGGGCACCGCCGCGCCGGCGGCCGGACCCCCGGCGCGGAAGAGGAAGACCGTACTGGGTGCCCCACTGTGGGTGGGGCTGCTGTTCCTGCTCCCCGCACTGGTCCTGCTGGGCGCGCTGGTGGTGTACCCGATCGGCTACACCGTCTGGCGCAGCCTGTTCGGCGCCAACGGGTCGGACTTCGTCTGGTTCGACAACTACACGGAGATCTTCACCGGGTCGGACACCCAGACGGCGTTGAAGAACAACGCGGTCTGGGTGGTCCTGGCGCCCACCGTGACCACCGCACTGGGCCTGATGTTCGCGGTGCTCACCGAGCGCATCCGCTGGGCCACCGCGTTCAAGCTGGTCATCTTCATGCCGATGGCCATCTCGATGCTCGCCGCCGGGATCATCTTCCGGCTGGTCTACGAGGCGGACCCGGAGCGCGGGGTCGCCAACGCGGTGGTGGTCGGCGTGCACGACACCTTCTCCGAGTCATCGGCGTACCCGAAGGCCAAGCCCCGGCCGAAGGGGGACCTCGCGGCGCAGAAGGGCGGTGGGTTCACCACCAAGGCCACCCATGACGCGGGGAGCCCGGTGGCGCTGCCGCTCGTCGGGATCAAGCCCGACGAGCTGTCCGACGCGCAGGACGCCAAGAAGCCCTCCTCCGCCGGGGGCGAGGGCCTGGTCGGCACCGTCTGGCTGGACTTCGCCAAGGGCGGCGGCGGCAAGCCCGGCGAGGTGGACCCCGGGGAGAAGGCGTTGAAGGGGGTGAAGGTCGAGGCGGTCAAGGACGGCGAGGTCGTCGCGTCCGCCAGGACCGCCAGCGACGGCACCTTCACCCTGGACGCCGAGGGGCCCGTGCAGCTCCGGCTGCCGGCGTCGAACTTCACCACGCCGTACAACGGGGTGGACTGGCTCGGGCCCTCGCTGATCACTCCTGCGATCATCGGCTCCTACGTCTGGATGTGGTCCGGCTTCGCGATGGTGCTGATCGCGGCCGGCCTCGCCTCGGTCCCCCGGGAACTGCTCGAGGCGGCCCGGGTGGACGGCGCCAGCGAGTGGAAGGTGTTCACCCGGATCACGGTGCCGCTGCTGGCCCCGGTCCTGGCCGTGGTCCTGGTCACGTTGATGATCAACGTGCTGAAGGTCTTCGACCTCATCTGGATCATCGCCCCCGGGTCGTCCATGGACGACGCCAACGTCCTCGCGCTGGAGCTGTACCTGTCGTCGTTCGGCGGCGGGAGCAACCAGGGGGTGGGCAGCGCCATCGGAGTCCTGCTGCTCCTGCTCGTGCTGCCGGTGATGTACCTCAACGTCCGCAGGATGCGCCGGGAGGCACGCCGATGAGCACGATCGACGCCACAACGGCGGTCAAGAAGGCGACCCCCGTGGGGCAGCGGCGGGAGCCGGGCCTCGCCTCCCGGATCGTCGCCCGCACCAGCAGCGGCGTGGTCCAGGTGGTCCTGCTGGTCGTGGCCCTGTTCTGGCTGATGCCCACCGTGGGACTGCTGGTCGCGTCGCTGCGCACCACGACCGACGCGAACGCCTCGGGCTGGTGGGAGGCGCTCACCGAGCCGGCCCAGCTCACCTGGAGCAACTACGACGAGCTGCTGTCGAACGAGGCCATCACGGACTCGTTGTGGAACACGGCCCTGATCACGGTGCCCACCACCCTGCTGGTGGTGGTGGTCGCCGCGCTGGCCGCCTACGCCTTCGCGTGGGTGGAGTTCCCCGGTCGGGACTGGGTGTTCCTGTTGGTGGTGGGGCTGCTGGTGGTGCCCATCCAGGTCGGCCTGGTCCCGGTCTCCAGGCTCTTCGGGGACCTTGGGATCTTCGGCAGCATCACCGGGGTGGTGTTGTTCCACACCGCGTTCGGCCTGCCGTTCGCCATCTTCCTGCTGCGGAACTTCTTCGCGGAGATCCCCCGCGAGCTGCTGGAGGCCGCCCGTCTCGACGGGGCGGGCGAACTGCGGCTGTTCGCCACGGTCGTTCTGCCGCTCGGCGGCCCGGCCGTCGCGTCGCTGGGCATCTTCCAGTTCCTGTGGGTGTGGAACGACATGCTGGTGGCCCTGGTCTTCGCGGACAGCGAGTCCAAGCCGATCACGGTGGCGCTCCAGGACCAGGTGCGGCAGTTCAGCTCCAACACCGACGTCCTGGCGCCGGGCGCGTTCCTCTCAATGATCATCCCGCTGCTGGTGTTCTTCGCCTTCCAGCGGCAGTTCGTCTCCGGCGTGATGGCCGGGGCGGTCAAGTAGCCTCCCCTTCCACGTCGGACAGCCGTAGGGGCCCGCCGCGGACGCGGCGGGCCCCTGTGCCTCCACGGCTCCTCAGCGGCCCTTCCCCGGCCCCGGAGGACCCCGGCGCGGCGGCACGAGCATCTACGGCCCGTTATCCATTGGCCACTGTCAGACCCTGCTGTCAGGATGCCTCCATGTCCGAACTCGACGCGCTCCCGCAGGACGTGGCCGCTCTGCTCCGCCTCGAAGCCGCTGGCCGGCCCCCGAAGTACCTGTTCTTCTACGGTCACGAGGCGTCGGTGGACGGCGGTGTCGGCCCCGGCTGCCTGAGCCAGTGGTGGCCCGGTGACTTCACCGTTGACGGCGTCACCTACGCCACCGCCGAGCACTACATGATGGCCGGCAAGGCCCGTCTCTTCGGCGACGAGCGCTCCGTGGAGCGCATCCTGGCCGCCCCGCACCCGGGCGCCGCCAAGAAGCTGGGCCGTCAGGTCTCCCCGTTCGACGAACAGACCTGGGTCGCCCACCGCTCGGAGATCGTCGTCCGGGGGAACACCGCCAAGTTCAGCCAGGACCCCGCCCTGCGCGACTACCTCCTCGGCACCGGCAACCGCGTCCTGGTCGAAGCCAGCCCCCGGGACCGCGTGTGGGGCATAGGCCTGTCCGCCACGGACGAACGCGCCGCCACCCCGTCCCAGTGGCGCGGCCTGAACCTCCTCGGCTTCGCCCTGATGCGGGCCCGTGCGGCCCTGGCCGACGCCGGCTGACCGGCACCCGGTCCCCCTCGGGTCCCAGCTCCCCTCGGGGCTCAGCTCCTCTTGGGGCTCAGCCCTCCTTGGGGCTCGGCGCCCCGGCGGGGACCGTGCCCCTGACGGCCGGAGCCGCCCCGGCGTCCGGGGTGCCCGACGACCTCCGCTGCGGCGCCAGGAAGAAGAACATCGTGGGCACCAGGTACAGCAGCCACACCGCGACCTGCAACACCGTCGGGTCGGGCTGGAAGTTGAACGCGCCCTTCAGCAGCGTCCCGTACCAGCTGTCCGGCGGGATCGCCCCGCTGATGTCGAAGGCCTTGTTCTCGAGGCCCGCCAGGACATCGGCCTCCTGCAGGTCGTGCACGCCGTAGGCGAGCACGCCGGCGGCCACGACGACGAGCATGCCGCCCGTCCAGGTGAAGAACTTCGCCAAGTTGATCTTCAGGGCGCCGCGGTAGAACAGGTAGCCGAGCACGACCGCCGTGGCGAGGCCCAGCAGCACACCGGCGAGCGGGGTGGACGTGCCCTCGCCGCTGGCCCGCACCGACGCCCACACGAACAGCGCGGTCTCCAGACCTTCCCGCCCCACGGCGAGCAGCGCCGTGGCGACCAGGGCACCCGTGCCCATCTGCAGCGCGGCGTCCAACTTGCCGTGGAGTTCGCGCCTCAGGTGCCGCGCCGTGCGCCGCATCCAGAAGACCATCCACGTCACCAGGCCCACCGCGAGGATGGACAGCGAACCGCCGAGCATCTCCTTGGCCTCGAAGGTCAGGTCCCGGGACCCGAACTCGAGCAGCCCGCCGAAGGCCAGCGAGATCGCACAGGCGATGCCCACACCGATCCACACCGGGAGCAGGGCGTCCCGGCGGCCCGTCTTGACCAGGTAGGCGACGAGGATGCAGACGACCAGGCTGGCCTCGAGGCCCTCGCGCAGGCCGATCAGATAGTTGGCGAACATGCCGCTCCTCCCACCGCGTGCGTCACGAGAACAGCTCCCGTCCCCACCAGTCACGCTCGTCCCGGAGCCCGGGAGGGATCGCGAAGACAGCCGAGCCCACGTGCTGGATGTACTCGTTGAGGGCGTCCTGGCGCGCCAGTCTCCGCTGCACCGGGATGAACGCGTCCCGCACGTCGCGCTGGTACGCGAGGAAGAACAACCCCGCGTCCAGCCGGCCGAGCCCGTCGGTGCCGTCGGTGAAGGAGTAGCCGCGGCGCAGCATCCGGGCCCCACCGTTGGAGTCGGGGTGCGCGAGACGGACGTGCGCCGTCGGCAGCATCGCCTGCAGGAACGGCGCGTCGTGCTCCTTGGCCTTGCCCACCGGCGCGCCCTCGCCCTTGTCCCGGCCGAAGACGTCCTCCTGCTCCTGCAGGGAGGTGCGGTCCCAGGTCTCGATGTGCATCCGGATGCGCCGGGCCACCAGGTAGGAGCCCCCCACCATCCAGTCGGGCCCGTCGCTCGAGGGCACCCACACGTGCTTGGTGAGGGCCGCGTCATCGGTGCCCGCGATGTTGTGGGTGCCGTCCTTGAAGCCGAAGAGGTTGCGTGGGGTCTGGGCCTCCGGCGTCGTCGAGGAGGTCTTGCCGAAGCCGAGCTGCGACCAGCGGACCGACACCTTCCCGAAGCCGATCCTGGCCAGGTTGCGGATCGCGTGCACGGCGACCTGGGGATCGTCCGCGCACGCCTGGACGCACAGGTCGCCCCCGCTGCGCGCCGGGTCGAGGTTGTCGCCCGGGAACTTGGGCAGGTCCACCAGCGCCTCGGGCCTGCGCCGCTCCAGGCCGAAGCGGCCCTCGGCGAAGAGGGAGGGGCCGAAGCCGAGGGTCAGCGTCAGGCGGGACGGCTTGAGGCCGATCGCCTCGCCGGTGTCGTCGGGCGGCGCCTCCGCGAGGCCGCCGAAGGCGCCGCCGCCCACCGGCCGGCCCTGGGTCATCAGCGCGGCGGCGGCCGACCACTCCCGCAGGAGCCGGGCCAGCGCCGCCCGGTCCCGGGTGGTCACGTCGAACGCGGCGAAGTGCAGGCGGTCCTGGACCGCGGTGGCGATACCCGCCTGGTGCGCACCGTGGAAGGGCACGGCCTCACCCGCGGCCCCGGCCGCGGGCTCCGTTCCGTCGCCGGCGAGGGCCGCGGCGGTCCCGCCGGCCGTCGCGGCGCCCAGGGCGAGTCCCACACCGCCCCAGGCGATCACGGAGCGCCGCGACGCCGGCCGGGGCTCTCCGGCCGGGGCCGCCTCGTCAACCCCCGCAGAGCTGTTCTCAGTCACGACCGATGCTTCCTCACTGCTGTGTCGGGCCCCGGCCCTACTTGGCCACGGCTGCGGCCAGCTTGGACAACGGCTCCGCCAGCGCGTTCACGCCGTCGGACAGCTCCTTGCGCTCGTCCTTGCCCACCTTGTCGTAGGAGGTGAACACATAGGTGTTCTTGTTCGCCCGGTACGTGTCAAGAAGCGTGTTGAGCGCCGCGAACTGGGTGTCCAGCTCCTTGACCAGGTCGGGGTCGTTCTTCGAAGCGACGGGCTTGAGCAGCTCGTACGACTTCTGCGCGCCCTCGACGTTGGCCTTGAAGTCGACCAGGTCGGTGTGGCTGTAACGCTCCTCCTCACCGGTGACCTTGCCCGTGGCGACCTCGTCCAGCAGCTCCTTGGCGCCGTTGGCCATGGACGTGGGGGTGATCACGGCGGTGCCGACCCGCTTCTGCCAGTCGGTCAGGTCCTTGATGAGCTGCTCGGCGAGCTCCTTGTCCCGTGCCGTGATCTTCTTGTCGTGCCACAGCGACTTCTCCAGTCGGTGCCAGCCCGTCCAGTCCGTCTCCGGGTCCTGACCGTCCTCGAGGCCGTCCTCCCGGACGTCCACCTTCGGGTCGATGTCCCCGAAGGACTCCGCGACCGGCTCGGTGCGCTCCCAGCCGAGCCGGGAGTCGGCGTACGCCTTCTTCGCCGCCTCGATGTCGCCCGCCCTGACGGCGTCGGCGAAGACCTTCGCCTTGGGCAGGGTCCCGTCGGCCTGCTGCTGCACATAGGTCCGGTAGTCGGCCACCGCGGCGTCGAGCTGCGGGTCGCGCTTGACCGCCTTCCCGCCCGTGGCCCTGACCTTCTGGCGGTGGCCGTCGCCCTTCATCCCGGGCTTGCAGACGATCTCGTAGTCGCCCGCCTTGATCTCCGCCGTGATGCTCGCCTTGGTGCCGGGACCGATGTTCTCGCGCTCGGTGACGATCCGGCCGTCGGGGAACAGCACGTACACCTCGGTGACCTTGGCGCCCTTGTTCTCCACGGCGAGCTGGAGGTGCCCGGAGGGGAACTCCTTCTTCGACACCTCGCACGAGGTGTCGGTGGCCGTCACCCGGACCGCGTCCTCGCTCTCGGCATCGGCCTTCTCGGCACAGCCACTGACAGTGGCCATGGCGATCACCACTGCCCCGGCGGCGGCGGCAGAGAGACGGACGGGACGCATGCGGACTCCAGACGGCGACGAGGAAACCAACTCCACGAGTAAGGCGGACCTAAATTAGCCTAGCCTTACTCATCTCGGGAAGTGGGGGTCACGTCCCGCCCGCACGGTTGTGCGGTTCGACGGGTCGGGTCCGCGTCCCCCGGAAGGGCCCCGACGCGCTCCGCGGCGCTGCGGGCCCCTGCGCCCCTCGCGCACCCCACCCCGTTAGGCTGCGGGAACCGCCGGCCGTTCCACCGAGGGAGTAGGCGCGTGACCGAGCCGTTCCACGCCGACTTCGGGCTGACCGCCGAGGACTACGGGCGCCACCGGGCGGGTTTCCCGCCGGAGCTGGTGGAGCGGCTGAACGGCCGCGGCATCGGACTCCCCGGACAGGACGTGGTTGACCTCGGCACCGGGACCGGGACCCTCGCCCGCCTCCTCGCGCGGGCCGGCGCCCGGGTGACCGGTGTCGATCCGGCCGCACCCATGCTGGAACAGGCGCGGGAACTGGACCGGGCCAGCGGGGTGGAGATCGACTACCGGGTGGGGAGGGCCGAGGACACCGGGCTGCCGGGGGCCTCCTTCGACGTGGTGTCGGCCGGCCAGTGCTGGCACTGGTTCGACGCCCCGCGGGCTGCTGCCGAGGTGCGGCGGCTGCTGCGGCCCGGCGGTCGGGTGGTGATCGCCCACTTCGACTGGCTGCCCCTGCCCGGCAACTTGGCCGAGGCCACGGAACGCCTGGTGCTCGAGCACAACCCCGCGTGGAGCTTCGGCGGGGGCACGGGGCTCCACCCCCGGTGGCTGACCGACCTGGCCGTCGCCGGCTTCCACGGCATCGAGACGTTCTCCTTCGACGTGGCCGTGCGGTACCGGCCCGAGGACTGGGTGGGCCGCATCCGGGCCAGCGCCGGGGTGGGCGCGAGCCTGCCCCCCGACCAGGTGGAGCGGTTCTCCGCCGACCTGACCCGGGTGCTGCACCGGGACTTCCCCGGAGACGTCCTCGTCGTCCCCCACCGGGTGTGGGCCGTGCACGCCGACGGGGGCACCACGGCCTGACGGACCCGGCGCGCGAGGGTTCGACTCCCCGCACGGTGTGCCATATCATATGATTTGTCCGAATTGCTCGGTCAGTCACGGTCGCTCACCCCGGGAGGCGCCTTGCCTCGCTTCAGCGTCGTCGTCCCCGCCTACAAGGTGCAGGGATACCTGCGGGCCTGTCTGGACTCGGTGCTCACCCAGTCGCACACCGACCTCGAGGTGATCGCGGTGGATGACTGCTCCCCCGACGGCTGCGGCCGGATCATGGACGAGTTCGCCGCACGGGACAGCCGGGTCACCGCCGTGCACCTGGAACGGAACGTGGGCCTCGGACCGGCGAGGAACGCCGGGATGGACCGGGCCTGCGGGGACTACCTGCTGTTCCTCGACGGGGACGACACCTATGCGCCGGGTGCCCTGGAGGCGCTGGCCCAGCGGCTGGACCAGACCGGTGACCCGGACGTGCTGCTGTTCGACTACGCCAGGACCTGGTGGTGGGGGAAGGTCCAGCGCAACCGCATGGCGCCCCTGCTCCAGCAGTCGGACCCCGAGGTGTTCACCGCCCGGGAGCGGCCGGAGCTCCTGGACCTGCTGATGGTGGTGTGGAACAAGGCGTACCGGGCGGACTTCGTGGCCCGCCACGGTTTCAGCTTCCCGCCCGGCTACTACGAGGACACCCCCTGGACGTTCCCGGTGATGCTCTCCGCCGAGCGGATCGCCTGTCTGGACCGGGTCTGCGTCCACTACCGCCAGCGCCGCCAGGGCAACATACTGCGCACGCCGAGCCGGCGGCACTTCGACGTCTTCGACCAGTACGACCGGGTGTTCGCGTTCCTGGGCTCCCGTCCCCAGCTCGCCGTCTGGCACCCGTTCCTCTACCGGAAGATGACCGAGCACGTCCTGGACGTGCTCGCCAAGCCGCAGCGGGTGCCCCAGGAGTCCCGCAGGGAGTTCTTCCACCAGGCGACCTCCCGGTACCGGCTCCACCGGCCCCCGGGTCACCGGTTCCCGGTCGGCGTCACCGGACTGAAGCAGTACCTGGTGCTCCAGGGTGCCTACCCGGCGTTCGAGGCGTTGAAGGCGACCAACAAGGGGCACAGGGCACTGCGCCGACGCTCCCGCAAGCTGGCCCGACGGCTCGACCGGCGCGGAACGCGCGTCTACTACCGGGCCCAGCTCCGCCGCCCGATCGACGAGAACCTCGCGCTGTACTCCGCCTACTGGGGCAAGGGCTACGTCTGCAACCCGGCCGCCGTGCACGCCTGCGCACAGCGGCTCGCCCCCCAGGTGCGGGGCGTCCTGGTGGTGTCGGGCAAGCAGGTGGGCACGGTGCCGCCGGGGGTGGAGCACGTGGTCGCGGGGACCCGGCAGTACTGGCGGATGCTGGCGCGGGCCAAGTACACGTTCAACAACGTCAACTTCGACAACCAGGTGGTCAAGCGGCCCGGGACGGTGCACGTCCAGACCCAGCACGGAACGCCGCTCAAGCACATGGGCATCGACCAGATCGGCTACCCGGCGGCGGCCCGGCGCACCAACTTCGGGCGGATGCTGACGCGCTCGGACCGCTGGGACTACTGCCTGTCCTCCAACCGGCACTCCAGCGAGATCTGGGAACAGGCCTATCCCTGCGGGTTCGAGATCCTGGAGTACGGCTACCCCCGCAACGACGTGTTCTACACCGCGCGGGCCGAGGACGTGCTGGGCATCCGCGACGCCCTGGGCATCGCCCCCGGCCGCACCGCCGTGCTGTACGCACCGACCCACCGTGACTACAGCCGGGACTTCACCCCGCGGATCGACATAGCCGGGCTCTGCTCGGCGCTCGGCCCGGACTTCCTGGTGCTGCTGCGCGCCCACCACTCCTACGCCGAGTCACCCGAGGTGCGGCGCCTGGGCGAACTGGGCTGTCTGCTGGACGTCTCCGCACACCGCTCCGTCGAGGAGCTGTGCCTGGCCGCGGACGCGCTGCTCACCGACTACTCGTCGATCATGTTCGACTACGCCAACCTGGACCGGCCCATCGTGGTGCACGCCGACGACTGGGAGACCTACCGCGCCACCCGCGGGGTCTACTTCGACCTGCTGGCCGCCCCACCCGGGCCGGTGACCACCACCGACGCCGAGCTGGTGGAGGTGTTCCGCTCAGGTGCCTGGCGGGACCGGCGCTCGGCCGAGCTGAGGGCGGCCTTCCGGGAGCGCTTCTGCGAGTTCGACGACGGACACGCCGCCGAGCGGGTCGTCCTGAAGACGCTGTGCCAGCAGGACGACGTCCCGCCCGTGATGCCGTTGGAGGACCGCACCCCGGCGCCGTCCCCCACCGAGGCGCTGCGCCTCGCGGCAGCCGCCCGGGGCCCGCTCGCCGGCGCGGACGACACCCGGCCCGCCGGGTCGGGAGGCCCGCAGGCACCGGCCGGGGCCGCTGACGGTTCGGCCGACTGAACCCGCCGGTCAGCCGACGTCCGGGGGGTCGGTCGGCCGGGCGGGGTTGACGGGACCGGGCCCCGCCGGCCCGCCCGACCCGCCGGACCCCGGGGTGGACGGGGGGCGGCCGGCGGTGGGGGGCTCCGCGGGACCGCCGAGGTCGGTGGGGGAACCGACGTTCGGACTCCCGCCGATGTCCGCGGCGGTGCCGAGGTCGGGGACGGGGCCCGAGCCGGGAACCGCACCGCGCTCGGGCGTGCTCGCCGCCGAGGGGGCGTCCGGCCCCACGGTGTCGCCGGCCGGCTGCCCGGCGCGCCGGGGTTCCGGGGCCTTGCCGGTGTCGGAGGTCAGGATGCGCCGCGCCACCAGGAAGGTGAGCGGGACCACCGCGAAGCCGCTGACGAAGGGGGCCAGCGCCTCGGAGAGCCCGAGCCAGGAGACGCACACGAACAGGGCCACCGTCGCGCCCACCAGGTTCACCACGCCGGAGAGCGGATACAGCAGGAACTTCCGCCAGGTGGGGCGGGTCCGGCAGGTGATCCAGGAGTTCAGCAGGAAGGAACCGGTCATGCTGACCGCGTAGGCCATGCCGTGCGCCAGCAGGTACGGCAGCACCAGGTTGCAGGTGAGGTAGGTGGCGTAGTACGTGCCGGTGTTGACCACGCCCACCAGGGCGAAGGTCACGAACTGGCGGAAGTCGCGAAAGCCGATCTGGATTCTCACCTACGCCGCCGATCCGGGCCGTTCCCCGCCCGTCTGGTCCAGCGCCGCGGCGTCAGGGGCCCCGAGGTCCGGCCCCGCCGGCTCCCGGGCTCCTGGCCCCCGCGCGTCCTGGAGGCCGTCGGTGAGCCCGGGCGGGCCACCGGCGACCACCGCCCCGTCCACGACCTTCGCCCCGCCCCCGGGCACCGGCCGGCCCGCGGAACCGGCGGCGATGTCCTCGTTGGTCTCCCGGACCACGTAGTGGGGGCGGCGTTTGCTCTCCCGGTAGATCCTGCCCACGTACTCACCGACCACCCCGAGGGTCATGAGCTGGATTCCCCCGAATCCGACCACCACGGTGATCAGGGTGGCGTATCCGGGCGTGTCGACGCCTTTCCGCAACACGCCGCAGAGAATCCAGACGGCATATCCGAACGCTGCGACAGCAAGCGACACGCCGAGGTGGATGGCGAGTCGCAGCGGTCGGCTGTTGAACGAGATCAGGCCGTCCACCCCGTAGTTCAGCAGCCGCCGCCCGCCCCATTTCGAACGGCCTGCGGCGCGCTCGTTGTTGGTGTAGTCGAAGCAGACCGTGTCGAATCCGATCCACGAGAAGATGCCCTTGGAGAAACGATTACTCTCAGGCAGGGCGAGGATGGCGTCCACCGCCTTGCGGGACAACAGCCGGAAGTCCCCTGCACCGTCCATCAGCTCGACGTCCACATAGCGGCTC
>NZ_KB904708.1 GCF_000380165.1 Wenjunlia vitaminophila DSM 41686 | reverse complement strand
CCGGATCGAGGGCGTCGCCGCCCGGGGCTGTTCCCCAGCGATGGCCCGCGCCATCTGACGCGACCGTGCCACCCGCTGCCCGCCATCGGAACCACTCGGCTAGGGCCTGTCTGATAAGTAGCGCCGTCCGCCCGGAGGGCGGGGGTCGCGGCGTCTGGTGCGTGCGATCGCAAGGCGGAGGGTCGTCCTCGTACTGGGCGTACATGGACGATCCCGACAACGCAGCGAGCGTGCGTGCCAGGCGTCACGACCCAGGCGGGATTTATCAGACAGGCCCTAGAACGAGGCCATCCACCCGAAGACGTACCGGTAGGCCCGACGACACCCGGCCAGCCCCCGAGCACCGCGCAGGATCCCGACCGCACCGGGCCACCCGGCGCCAGGGACGGCCGGGGCCCGCGGGCTCCGGCCGTCCGGTATCGGCGCGGGATGCTCAGCCGTCGCTGAGGGCGACCTTCCCGTGGAGTCGCCGCAGGGAGCGGGGGGCGAACCAGGCGTGGCGGCCCAGCAGGCGCATGGCGGCCGGGACCAGGACGCCGCGGACGACCACCGCGTCCAGCAGGATGGCGAGGCCGCTGCCGAGGCCGAACATCTGGATGAAGCTGACGTCGCCGGTCCCGAAGGCGAAGAAGCTCACGGCGAGGAGCCCGGCCGCGGTGGTCACGATGCGACCGGTGCGGGACAGGCCGACCGTCACAGCCTCGACGGGGGTGGATCCACCGTCGTGCAGTTCCTTGATCCGGCTGGTCAGAAAGACCTCGTAGTCCATGGAGAGGCCGAAGGCGACGCAGAAGAGCAACACCGTCATGGAGGTGTCCATGGGTTGCGGGGTGAATCCCAGGAACGCGGCGAGGTGGCCGTCCTGGAAGATCCAGACCATCACTCCCACCGAGGCGGCCAGACTCAGGGCGTTGAGCAGGAGGGCCCGCAGCGGCTGGGTGAGGCTTCCGGTGAACAGGAAGAGCAGGACGAACGTCGTCAGGGCGATCAGCGTGGCCGCGGCGGGAAGACGACTGCCGATGGAGTGCTTGGAGTCGACCAGTTCGGCGTCGGTGCCTCCGACGAGCACCTCGGTGCCGGGTGGGGGTCCGACCGCGCGGACGGCCCGGACCAGGTCCTGGGCCGCGTCGGACCGTGGCGGCACGCTGGTGACCGCGGTGAGCCGTTGGGCGTCGGGGCGGCCCAGAGTGGCGTTCCCCGGGCCCGGCCGGCCCTCCCGGCCGGCGACGTAGGTGCCGGCGCTGCTGTCCACTCGGCGCACCCCGGGGACGCGGGACAGTGCCCGGGCGTAGTCGTCCAGGGGGCGTTCGGCCACTGGGCCGGTGGTGATGACCTGGACGGCGTTGGCGTCGTCGCCGGGGAAGTCCTCACGGACGGTGTCCGAGACCTGACGGCTCGCCGCACTCTCGGGCAGGACCCGCTGGTCGGGGGTGCCGAAGGTGACACCGAGCAGCGGGCTCGCCGCCACCAGCAGCAGCGCCACCACCGGCGCGGCGGTCAGCAGGGGCCGGCGCATCACGGCCCTGGCGACGCGTCCCCACAGCGGCGACTCCGTGCGGGGTGCCGCCGATGCCCAGGGCAGCCGCCCGGCGTTCACGCGGGGCCCGAGCACGGCGAGGAGGGCGGGGACGACCAGGAGGGCGGCCAGCGCGGCGATGATCACCACACCGATGCCCGCGTAGGCGAAGGAGCGGAGGAAGAACGGGGGGAAGAGCAGCAGTGCGGAGAGCGCGACGGCGACGGTGGCGGCGGAGAAGGCGATGGTGCGGCCCGCGGTGCGCACCGTGTTCCCCAGGGCCTGGGGCACGTCGGCGCCCGCGGCGAGCTCCTCACGGAAGCGACTGACCAGGAGCAGCGCGTAGTCGATGCCGAGCCCGAGCCCGAGTGCCGTCGCCAGGTTGATGGAGAAGACGGACACGTCGGTGAGGCTGCCCAGGACGAACAGTTCCGCGAAGGTGCCGACGATGGCGATCAGTCCGATCACCAGGGGCAGGAGCGCGGAGACCACACTGCCGAAGACCAGGACGAGCAGGACGAGGGTGATGGGTATCGCTATGGCCTCGGCGAGCGCGAGGTCCTTGGTCACCTGGGCGGTGACCTCCTCGTTGAGTGCGACGCCTCCGCCGGCTGCGATGTGGAGGGGGCCCTGGTCCCCGGTGTAGCGGTCGAGGAGGGCCTCGGCGGCGTCGTCCGAGGCGTGGGCCAGGACCAGCGCCCGGGTGCCGTCGTGGGACTTCAGGGCGGTGGCGCCGGTGTCCCAGTAGGACACGACGTTGGTCACCGTGGGTTCGCCCTTCAGGTCCTCGGTCAGCGCCTGGGCGGCGCGCCGGGCTTGGGGTGAGTCCGGGCCGCCGTCGGCGCGCACCAGCAGAACCAGGTTGGTCTCGCCGCCGAACTTCTCCTCGATCAGCGTTTGGGCCCGGGTTGACGGCGCGCCGGGGTCGTCGATCCCTCCGCCCTGCAGTTTCCCGAACGCCCCCACGCCCACGATCGCCATGGCCAGCACCGCAACGGCGGTCAGGGCCAGGACCAGGCGGGCGTGGTGAAGCGCCAGCCTGCTGATCCGGTCGAGCACCAGCAGTCTCCCCTCGTTCCGGCGACGCCCGGATGTTGACGTCGTAAACATGACCCTTGCAGCGAATGCTAACGGTGTCAACTTCCGGCAGCATGGTCCTGTGGACGCGAACCGCAACCGACGCACCCGCTATCACCACGGCGACCTGCGCAACGCCCTGATCTCCGCGGCCACCGACCTGGCCCGCACCGGCGGGCCGGAGGCGGTGGTCCTGCGGGAAGCCGCCCGGCGCGTCGGCGTGTCGGCCACGGCCGCCTACCGCCACTTCGACGGGCACGGCGACCTGCTCCACGCGGTCAAGCTCCAGGCCCACGCCGGGTTGGCCGCCAGCATGGAGCGCGCCGCGGCGGCGGTGCCCCCGTCGGGCGACGAGCGGATCGACACCGACCGCCGGTTCAGAGCGCTGGCCCACGGCTACGTGGCGTTCGCCATGGCCGAGCCCGGGCTGTTCCGCACGGGGTTCCAGCACGAGGGAACGCTCAGGACCAACGACTCCCCCGAGCAGGTGCGCTCCTACTCCATGCTCACTGAGGCCCTCGACGACCTGGTCGCCCGCGGCCTGATGCCCGTCAGCCGACGGCCGCTCGCCGAGACCGCGGCCTGGGCCCCGATGCACGGCATCTGCCTGCTGATCCTGGACGGACCGCTGGCCCAACTGGACGAGGCGGCCCGGAGCGAGGCGGTGGAACGCCTGATCGACGTGGTGATGGGAGGTCTGTGCCGGCCCTGACGACACCGGTCAGGGATCAGTGCGGCGGAAGGGGATTCCGCGATCCGCGGACATCGGGAATGCGGTGTTCCTGACACCCCACCCCCACGAGGGGGCGCATGACAGCGCCCTCCATAACGGTATCCGCTTCGATGCGCCCCTCCATGCGATATGCACGCCCCCATCAGATCGATGCCGTTCCCCGTTAACCCCACTGTTTGGGGACCCGTCAGGGCATCAACTCAGGTGCACAGGCGGTTGACCAGCGCCTGAGATAACGCCTGGCGCCAGCCCCACCTTGATCTGGGCTCTATTGGGCCTCGAGCCTCCCCTTATCGCCGTGAGGACCCTCTCGACACGCCACTTCCGACTCGTTCACACTGCCGGTTTCCGCACAACCATCCACCCGGGGGTCCACCAGTGAGCAAGTCGGAACACGCCGAATGGATCGTCACCGTGACGATCGGCGACATCGCCTTAGTACTCGCCGTCGCAACGGTCTTTGTGATGCTCGCCCGCCGGATCAAGCAGCCGGCGGTAATCGGCGAAATAACCGCGGGAATATGCCTGGGGCCCAGCCTGCTCGGGCTCTTTCCCGGTGACCTGCCCAACCGCCTCTTCCCCGCCGAGGTGCGCCCTTTCCTCAACGTGGTGTCGCAGGTGGGCCTGCTGCTCTTCATGTTCATCATCGGGTGGGAGTTCGACGCCTCCACCCTCCGCGGTCGACGCAAGAGCGTCGGCGGCATCTGGCTGTGCTCCATCGGGCTGCCGCTCTCCCTGGGCATGGGGCTGGCCGCCCTGATCTACGGTGCTCATGACAGCGTCAACGGCAATTCCGTGGACATGCTGGACTTCTGCCTCTACCTGGGTGTCGCCATGTCGATCACGGCGTTCCCCGTCCTGGCCCGGATCATCTCCGACCAACGGCTCCAGTTCAGTCGGGTGGGTACGCTCGCCCTCGCCCTGGCCGCCGCCGACGACGTGCTCGCCTGGTGCATGCTCGCCTTCGTCGTGGCCCTGGTCACCGCGTCCGGCACGGGGGCGTTCGTCGGCACCCTCGTCTGGTCGGTCGTCTACGTCTGCGCCATGCTGCTGGTGGTCCGCCCGCTGCTCGCATGGACCCTGCGGCGGGCCACGACGGCGCTCCGGCCCTACCTGGCCGTGCTCGTCGCCGCAGGCGTCTTCTGCTCCGCCTACATCACCTCCGAGATCGGCATCCACGCCATCTTCGGGGCGTTCCTCTTCGGCATCATCATGCCGCGGGACACCGACGGCACGCTACGCGAGGTGGCCATGGTCCCGCTGGAACAGGCGGGGAAGCTGCTGCTCCCCCTGTTCTTCGTGGTCACCGGGCTCAATGTGGACCTGACCACCATGTCCGCCTCCGGCCTGTGGGAGATGCTGGCCATCATCGCCGTCGCCTGCCTCGCCAAGCTGGGAGGTGTGGCCATACCCGCCCGGCTCAGCGGCATGGACTGGCGGGAGGCGAGCACCCTCGGGCTGCTGATGAACACCCGCGGTCTCACCGAACTGATCATCCTCAACGTGGGTCTCAGTCTCGGTGTGCTGGACACCCAGCTCTTCAGCGCCATGGTGATCATGGCGCTGTTCACCACGGCGATGGCCGCGCCCCTGCTGTCCATGTCGCTGGCCAAGGAACGGGAGGAAGCGATGGCGGCGCAGGCCGCGGCGGGAACGAAGCCCGTCGGTGCCGGGGCCGCGCCCGTGGCGGCCGACGGCGACGCGGCGCAACCGGACGGTGCCGCCGGCGTCAGGCAGCGTCCTTCGAGCCAGGGCTAGCTCCCTGGCGGGGTCGGGTTCCGGTGCCGTCCGGGACCCGGCCCCCGAACCCGGGCACCGCGGTGCCCCGAGGACGCGGGCCGCACCGGCCGGCGACCGTGGAACTGACGATTCACCAGCTCAATGATTGCCTACTCAACGAGCTTTCGGGGGGTGGTTCGCGGTCGTCCGCACGGAGTTCTGTGAGCCGCGGAATTCCCGACGCCGTGAGTACGCGATCGACACCTGTCCCCCTGGATTCGACGCCGAACCGCCACCCCACTCGCCCGTCGCGACAGATCCCCCCGGCCGACCGCCGTTCAACCGCGATGAATCCGCAGTTGAACGAGGAGCGCGCTGCGCCGGGCACCGGGGACCGTTCCGGCACCCCCGGCACCGGGCCAGGTGCCGCGTCCCGTGAGAACGCCGAGAACCCCCTGTCGTGCGAGGTTGCTGAGGATGAAGAGGTCATCCGCCGGGGCCCTCGCACGCACAATTCCCCCGCCGTGAGCGGGCCTCACGACGACATGGCGCCAGGCCTTCCGGTTGTGCGGGAAATGGGAGCGCACCGCATTCGGATGACCGGAGCGGGACGGGAAGCCATAATCGGCAGTCCGACAGATCCATGGGCGGCACGCACCACGGATCTGCTCGAGAAGCTCACACCCCTGGGCGGAGTTCACGAGGGTGTCAACCGACTCCGACGGGAAAGGACGACTGCACGATGACTCGACCGATCGTGGTGGTAACCGGCGATGGGACAACGGTTAACTGGGGCATATGGGGGGATGTCAGAACCTGTGTGCTCCAGTGGGAGTACATGGAGAAGGTGGCGCAGGCGGGCGGCGCGCCCGTGCTGCTGCCACCGATCCCCGAGGTGGTCGAGTCCGTGATGGAGAAGGCCGACGCGCTACTGCTCAGCGGGGGGCCGGACGTGGCGCCGGCCCGGTACGGCGAGGAGCCAGGGCCCGACACCAAGCCGCCGCGCCTGTTCCGTGACGACAGCGAGTTCGCCGCGCTGCGGCTGGCCGAGGAACGCGGCCTGCCGGTGCTGGGGATCTGCCGCGGGCTCCAGATCATGTGCATCGCCCGCGGTGGCAGGCTCCACCAGCACCTGCCCGAGCACGGGCCCACCGTCCTCGGCACCTACGAGCCGCGGGAGATCCAGATCAAGCCCGACTCGCGTCTCGGCGGCATCCTGGGCCTCTCCCCCACCGTCTACTGCCACCACCACCAGGGCGTCGCCGAGATCGGCGCCGGCATGGTGGCCACGGCGTGGGCGGATGACGGGATCATCGAGGGTGCCGAGGAGGAGGACCCCGACGCCCCGTTCCGGGTGGGCATCCAGGCCCACGGCGAACTCGGCGACTCGACGATGCCGCTGTTCCGGGCCCTCGTGGAGGCCGCGAGCGCCGGCAAGCGGGGCTGATCGCCGCTGCTCACCCCGCCGCTGCCGGGACGTCAGGGGGCGCTCCGGCGTCCCGGCCGGTGGGGGTGAGACGAAAGACCCGCACGTCACGGCCCGCCAGGGCCGCGTAGGTGTCATAGACCGGGACGATCCGCAGCAGGTGCGCACGTTCCTCGGCGAGTTCCTCGGGGCGGAGCCGGCGCGCGGTGACCCGCTCGGTGTGCCCCCGCCAGCTCACCGTGGCGATCGGATGGTGCAGGAGGTTGGTGGACCAGGCGGGGTGGTGCCGGCGGCCGAAGTTGGTGCCCGCGACCAACCAGCCGCCGTCCGGGTAACGGTGGGCGCACAGCGGGGTGGTGCGCTGGCGACCCGTCCTGCGGCCCGTGGTGGTGAGGAGCACCGTGGGCAGGACGAGCCTGCTGGGGACCCACCGGCCCTTGCTGAGCCGGTGCACGGACCGGTCCACGGCAGGCAGCAGGTGGGGACCGAGGACGCGGAAGGTCCGGGTCCCGCCGATGCGCGCGATCAGTGGATGGATCATGGGGTGCAACAGACGCCGGGGACGGTGGTTGGCTGCCACGTGGCTCCAGAGTAGCCGCGGGGGCCCGCCGCCGTGCTCCTTCCGCCAGCCGTGACGTCAGGGACGCGGGGTGGCCGCGAGGGGTTCCTCGAGCGTCCCGGCCTGTCCGCCGCTGTGGTCCGCCGACCCCACCCCCCTCTGGTCAGGCGCCGTGGCTTCGGGTGGGTGGGGCAGGCCGGGCGTGGGGGCCGCGCAGTCCTTCGGTTTGACCGCCCGCTGTCCCTCGGCATCGACGACCACCACGGCATCCACCCGCTGCCCGGCCGGCGCCGTCAGGTCCTCAGCGGCCAGCACGGTACAGCCGACCTGCGCCACGGCGAGCTCGCTCAACACCGGCGAACCCGGGGGCATCTCGATCCACATCGTGCCGTCGTCCCGATCGAGCTCGGGCAGGGTGGGCAGCAGGGGCAGGGCCGTGTCCAGGCCCTCGGCGCGCTCGGCGGGCACCGGTCCCTTCAGCAGCACGGCGAGGGCCAGCTCCGGTTCGAACGGGCCGATCAGACCCGCACTGCGGAACGCCGGGGCGAGGGCGCCGTCCCGGACGAAGTAGACCCGGGCCCTGGGCTTCACCCCGGACGCCGGCTCTCCGGCCTCGATCACCCCGGTGGCCGGGATACGGCAGGAGCACAGGAGCAGGGCCAGGCCGGACGCCAGCACTCCCGCCCTGGTCAGCCGCCCGCTCACCGCCGGCCCCGCCGGCTCGTGGCCTGCGCGGGCACGGCGGGCCGCTGCGGCTGGAGGGGGAGCCGGACGGTGAAGACCGCCCCGGCACCGGGCAGGTTGGCCGCGTGCACGGTGCCCCCGTGGAGGTGGACGTTCTCCGCGGTGATGGCCAGTCCCAGACCGCTGCCTCCGGTCCTGCCACGAGCCGGGTCGGCCTTGAAGAAGCGATCGAAGATGTGCGGCAGGACCTGCGGTGGAATCCCCGGGCCGGCGTCGACCACCTCGATGACCGCGGTCGACGCCCCGGAGTACGCGTCCCCGGCGGACGACAGACGCACCCGCACCGGCGGGGCGCCGTGTCGGAACGCGTTGGCCACCAGGTTGGCCACGACCACGTCGAGGCGGCGCGGGTCCACCCGCCCGCGCAGCGCACCGGGCGGGGGCAGCTCGGCGTGCACGGAGTCGGTCCAGCCGCGGGCGGCGAGGGTGCGCCGCACCGACTCGGCGAGGTCGATGTCGTCCAGGCACAGGGCAGCCGCGCCGGCGTCGAAGCGGGAGATCTCCATCAGGTCGTCCACCAGCCGGGCGAGCTTGGTCGTCTCCTCACTGACCAGCCGGACAGCGGTGGCGGTGTCCGGGTCGAGCGACTCACTGCTGTCATCGAGCACGTCGGTGACCGCGGACATCGCCGCCAGCGGGGTCCGCAGTTCGTGGGAGACGTCCGCGGCGAAGCGACGGGCGCGGGCCTCCATCCGGCGCAGTTCCGCGACGGACGCCTCCAGCGCCGCGGCGGTGTCGTTGAAGGTGCTGGACAGGTCGGCGAGCTCGTCGGCCCCGTCCACGGCCAGCCGGGTGTCCAACCGCCCCGAGGCCATGTTGCGGGCGGCCTCGCGCAGTCGGCGCACGGGTTGCAGCACCCGCCGTGCGGCGAGCAGCGCGAGCAGCACGGCCAGGGCGAGGGCGGGGATCACGGCCCGCTGTACGGCCTGGGTGAGCGCGTCGATGGTGGCCTGTTCGTTCCGCTGGGACACCGTCACGAAGGCCGCGACCCCGGTCGGCCCGCCGGTCCCGCCGTCCGCGGTGACGAAGGTGATGGGCACCCCGACCACCAGCGCCGGGCCCTGGTCGGTGGACACCCGTTGGAAGGCGGTGCTGGGACGGTCGGCCACCGCTTCGCGCAGCCGGGGGGTCAGTGCCTCGAACCCGTCCTCCGGCCGGGAGGTGGCGCCGATGTCGCCGTAGGTGACCAGGACGCGCCACCCCTGGGACCTGCCGGCTCGGGCCGTCTCCGCGGCGAACGTCTCCAGGTCGGCCTGCGACGGGGGGAACGGCAGGGCGGGCGCGAGGGTGTTCACCTGGTCGCGGAACTGTCGGACGGTGGTGTCCTGGCTCTGCTGGAGCATGCCGTTGCGGGCCTCGCGGAACGTCAGGGCCCCGGTGGTGAGCGCGCTGACGCCGGCGACGAGGGCGAACGCGACCAGCAGCCGCACCCGCAGGCCGCGCAGGGCGGGCAGCACCCGTGTGCGGTGCCTCACCGGGACTGGAACCGGTAGCCGAAGCCGCGCACCGTCTGGACGTACCGCGGCTGGCGCGACATCTCCCCCAGCTTGGTGCGCAGGCGCTTCACACACGCGTCCACCAGTCTCGCGTCCCCGTGGTAGCTGTGCTCCCACACCGCCTCGAGCAACTGCTGGCGGCTGAAGACCTGTCCGGGTGAGGCCGAAAGGGTGAGCAGCAGGCGCAGTTCGGACGGGGCGAGCGCGACCGGCACGCCGCGGTGGGCCACCGCGTACCCGGCCCGGTCGATGGTCAGGTCGCCGTGGTGCTCGAGGGAGGGTATGCCGCGGCCCTCGTCGGGTGGGCCGCCGACCCGACGCAGCACGGCCCGGATGCGGGCCCCGAGGACCCGGGACTGCACGGGTTTGACCACGTAGTCGTCGGCTCCCGCCTCGAGTCCCACCACCACGTCCACGTCGTCGCCCCGGGCGGTGACCATGATGATCGGCACCAGGAACTCGGCTCTGATCCGGCGGCACACCTCAAGGCCGGTCATCCCCGGCAGCATCAGGTCGAGCACCACGGCGTCGGGACGGAAGGCCCGCAGCCGCGCCAGCCCCTCTTCCCCGGTCGCCACGGGGGCGATGTCGTGACCGAGGCGACGCAGGCCGAGCTGGAGGCCCTCCCGGACAGCGGGGTCGTCTTCGATGAGCAGGACGCGTGGCATGAGCTCAGTATCTGCACCGCTCGCGCGGCGTCGAACACGGGAGGCCCCCGCGGGGCTTCTGTTACAGAACGATCACATGCTCCCTGCCGGTGGCCGGGGGTGCCGAGGTGGCGGGGCACCGCGCCGCCCGGGTGGCGCACCGGCATCGTTTCCGGTTCGTTATCCGCCGGGCCAAGCGTGATCACATAGCGATCGCATGGTCAGGTCCCATGACCCGATCTGCTCACCGGCGCCACCGCCGCGGTCAGCAGGGCCCCGGACACGCCGGTTCCCCACGTTGGCCACGACTTCCGCTCATCGCCGGGCTTGCCGCACTGCTGTTCTTCGGCACCGTGATGGTCAAGGTGGCGGTCGACTCCGACCCGGTGTCGGCCACGGCCGGCGGCACGCCCGGTGGCACCGGGACGGCGACCACGCCGGCGGCGGGTGCCACGCCGGGCGGGGCGGCGGAACGGAACAGCCCGCGCCCACCGAAGCGGAGCGTTCCGGCGGGGCCGAGCGACCCGACACGGGCGGAGGACGTCCCGGCGTCCGGGCCGGGCACCTTCACCGTGGCCCAGGGCGAGGGCGAGGCGGTCGGCGCGGGGCCTCCCCTGCGGTACCAGGTGGCGGTGGAGGACGGACTCGCCCTGTCCGTGGCTGACGCGGCCGCCCAGGTGGACGGCGTCCTGGCTCACCCCAGGGGGTGGACCGCCGACGGCGGGGCCGGGTTCCAACGGGTGGCGCCGGGCAGCGACCACGACTTCGTGGTGCAGATCGCCACCCCGGGAACGGTGGACCGGATCTGCGGGGCCTACGGGCTCGACACCGGCGGGGAGGTCAACTGCCGAGTGGACGACAAGGTGGTGGTCAACCTCCGCAGGTGGGTCCTGGCCACCCCGGTCTACGAGGACGACGTGGCCGGGTACCGGGCGTTGATCATCAACCACGAGGTCGGCCACTTCCTCGGCCACGGCCACCAGGGCTGCCCCGGCCAGGGTGCGCCGGCGCCGGTGATGATGCAGCAGATCAAGGGGATGCACGGCTGCCTCCCCAACGTCTGGCCCTTCGACGCCGACGGTCGCCCGGTCACCGGGCCAGCGGTGCCCTGAGCCGGGCGGGCCGTGCCCCGGCGGGGCACGGGACCCGTGGCGGCGGGTGCGCGGCACCTACTCGGGTCGGACCGTGTTCCGGTAGGGGGGCATGAACCGGGTGCGCGGCATCTGGTCGGCGAGCACCCCGCCGTCCACCACCAGGCGCGCCCCGGTGATGTAGGCACCGGCGTCGGAGGCGAGCAGCAGTAGCGCGCCCACGCACTCGTCCGGGCGTGCGTAGCGGCCCAGGGGGATGCGCTCGCGGTAGGCCGCCTCGAAGGCGTCGCGGTCCAGGGGGAAGTCGCCGTCGATGGGGGTGTCCACCATGCCGGGGGCGAGGGTGTTGGCGGTGATGCCGTGCGGGGCGAGCTCCACGGCGAGGGTCTCGGTGAGGAGCTGGGCCGCGGCCTTCGACGCGTTGTAGTGGGCCAGGCCGGCCTCGGCCACCAGGGCGTTCTTCGAGGTGACGGTGATGATGCGGCCGGTGACCCGGTCCGCCGTCATGTGCTCGGCGACGCGTTGGCTGAGGAAGAACACCGCGTCGAGGTTGACCCGCATCACCGCGTGCCAGCTCTCCTGGGTGATCTCGTTGTAGCGCTCGAGGGCCGCGGTGCCGGCGTTGTTGACCAGGATGTGCAGGGGCCCCCGTTCGGCGCGGACGGTGTCCACCAGGTCGGCGAGCTCACCGGTCCTGCTCAGGTCCTGCGGGTAGCTCCAGGCGCGGCGGCCCAGTTCCTCGACGGCGGCGATGGTCTCGGTGACGCCCTCGGCCCCCGGGAGGTCCACCAGGACCAGGTCCGCTCCCGCCTCGGCGAGCCCCACCGCGAAGGCCCGGCCCAGGCCGCGGGCCGCTCCGGTGACCAGGGCGGTGCGGCCGGTGAGGTCGAAGCGTTCGGTGCCGCGGTGCGGGGCGTCGGTCATCGGGTTCCTTCGTGCACGGGTGGGACGGGGGACGGTGGCCCCGGGGCGGCGGACCGCCCCGGGGCGAGTGGTCAGGACAGGCCGAGCAGGTCGAGCGACGGGCGGTGGATGAGCTCCTCCACGGCGTCCACGTCCAGCGGCGGCAGCCCAGGGATGCCTGGCACCCGGGCCACGCTCCGCAGCCCCTCCACCGAGTCGTCGACGGTGGTGAAGGGGTAGTCGCTGCCGAACAGCAGCTTGTGCCAGACCCCGTAGTCCTGCACCAGCCGCAGGCTGTGCCAGAGCTGGAACGGTCGGTAGTGCAGGGCGCTGACGTCCGCGTACACGTGGGGGTGCTTGCGGATGACGGCGATGCACTCCCCCTCGAAGGGGTGGCCGAGGTGGGCGAGCACCATCCGCAGCTCGGGGTGGCGGATGGCGACCGCGTCCAGGTGGCGGGGCATGGCGTACTCCAGCGGTGCCTTGGCCACGAAGGTGGTCCCGGTGTGCACCAGCAGGGGGAGGCCGTGCCTCTCGGCGTAGGAGTACAGGTCGTCGTGGGCCGGGTCCGCCGGGTCGAAACCGGCGTACATCGGCATCAGCTTGATGCCCCGCAGTCCCAGTTCCTGGTGGCCGTGGCGCAGCTCGTCCTGCCACCCGGGCTGGGTGGGGTCGAGGGAGAGGTAGCCGATCAGCCGGTCGGGACGGGACGCGGTGTACGCGGCCACGGCGGCGTCGTCCACCCACAGGCCGCTGCGGCGGGCCTTGCCCCCGACGACGATGGTGCGGGTGTCGTCCGGGGCGGTGGCCGCGTACTCCTCCCAGCGCACGGTGAGGTCCACCTCGCCGGCGTGGGCCCGGGCGGACTCGGCGCGGAAGGTGTCGTCGAAGTCGTGGCTGTGCCGGAAGAGGTGGGAGTGGACGTCAACGATCATGTCCGGTTCCTCTTCTCCCACCCGTCCTCGAACATGTTCCAGAAGCGGTGGGTGGGCGGGTGCTCGGCGAAGACCTCATCGACCAGTTCCACGCCGAAGCCCGGCGCCGTCGGCAGGCCGATGTGGCCGTCCTCGATGGGCAGCACGCCGCGCAGTGCCTGGAAGACGTGATCCTCCAGCAGACCGTCGAAGGTCTCCAGGATCTTCAGGTTGGGGATGCCGAGCCCGGCGTGGACGGAGACGGTGGTGCACAGCGGCGAGTTGGAGTTGTGCGGGGCGACCAGCATGCCGTGGCTGTCGGCGATGGCCGCGAGCTTGCGCACCTCGGTGAGTCCGCCGGCCATGGACAGGTCGGGCTGGATGATGTCCACGGCGGCCGTGGCGAAGAGCTGCTTGTACTCGTACCGGTTGTGGAAGTGCTCGCCGCCGGAGATGGGGAACGGCGCCCGCTGCCTCAGTTCGGCGTACCGCTCGATGTGGGTCCAGGGCATCGGTTCCTCGAGCCAGCCGATGTCGAACGGCTCCAGCTCCCGCAGCAGCCGCGCGGCGGTCGGCATGGCGAACCGGGCGTGGCCCTCGACGAACAGGTCGACGTCGGGACCGATGGCGTCGCGGACCGCGGCGACCAGTTCGGTGGAGCGGCGCAGCTCGGCACGGTCCAGCTCGTGCAGGCCGGGGCCGAACGGGTCGAACTTCAGGGCGGTGAAGCCGCGGGCCACGGTCTCGCGGGCCTTGGCGGCGAACACCTCGGGGTCGCGTTCGCCGTTGTACCAGCCGTTGGCGTAGACCCGGACGCGGTCCCGGCAGGCGCCGCCGGTGAGGCGGTAGGCGGGAACCCCCAGGGCCTTGCCCATCAGGTCGTACATGGCCTGGTCGAGCCCGGACAGGGCGACGCCGCCGACGTCGCCGCCGCGCAGGAAGTCACCCTGGTAGACGCGGAGCCACAGCTCCTCGACGTCGAACGGGTCGGCGCCCAGCAGGTGGCGCTGGGCCAGCGACTCGGTGAGGGAGCAGACCTCGCGGCCGCGGTAGGGGTGGGTGATCTCCCCGATGCCGGTCAGTCCCTCGTCGGTGTGGACCCGGACGTAGCCGAAGTCGCGCCAGGCGGTGCCCAGCATCAGGGTTTCCACCCGGCTGATGCGGCCGGCGGGGCCGACCGGTCGGGTGCGGTTCACGGTGAGCATCAGTCGCGCGCTCCGCCCATGGTGGAGGTGTGGGCCAGGTCGCCGGCGCCGCCGTCGGCGAGGGCCGATCGGACCGCGGTCTCGGTGGCGGTCAGCAGCCGGTCCACGTCGTCGTCGGTGTGTGCGTAGCTGATGTGGCTCCGCTTGAGGTTGAGCGGGAGCTCGAACAGTCCGTGCTCCAGCAGCCGGCGGCGGTAGCCGACGAACAGCGCGGCGTCGTTGGCGAGCAGGTCGGTGTAGCTGCCTGGGAGCTGTCCCGGCGCGTAGCCGGGCATGAAGTAGGTGACGAAGACCGAGCCGTAGCCGGCGACCACCGCTGGGACGTCCAGCCGCTGGTAGAGCGCGGTCAGCTCGGTGCGGACCCGCTCGCCGAGCCGGAAGACGTGCTCGTGGACGGGTTCTTCCCGGAGCTTGCGCAGGGTGGCCAGCGCGGCGGCGACCACCGAGGGGTGCCCATTGTAGGTGCCGGCGAAGAACGTGGGGCCGCCGGGGCGGGAGGAGAACAGGTCCATCAGGTCCGCCCGGCCGCCGAGGGCCCCCACCGGAGCCCCGTTGGCCATGGCCTTGCCGAAGGTGGTCAGGTCGGGGGTGACACCGGAGATGGTCTGCCAGCCGCCGGTGTGGTGCCGGAAGCCGGTGATCACCTCGTCGAAGACCAGCACGCTGCCGGCCCTGGTGGTCTCCTCGCGGAGCGTGGTGAGGAACTCCTGGTGCGGCAGGAGTGCACCGACGTTGTGCGGGACCGGCTCGAGGATGACCGCGGCGATGTCCTGCCCGTGGGCGGCGAAGGCCGCACGGACCGCCTCGCTGTCGTTGAACGGCAGGACGAGGGTCGCCTCGAGCACCTCGGGGAGGATGCCGGTGGAGATCGGGTCGCGACCGCCGACGCGCTCCGGCGTGGAGATCACGTTGAGGCTGACCGAGTCGTGCCAGCCGTGGTAGCAGCCCTGGAACTTCACCACCAGGCGGCGGCCGGTGGCGGCCCGGGCCACGCGCAGCGCGTGGAAGGTGGCCTCGCTGCCGGTGCTGGTGAGCAGGATCTTCTCGACGGAGGGGATCAGCTCGACGAGTTGCTCGGCGAGCAGGACCTCGCCCTCGGTGACCCCGACGCCCATGTGTCCGAGGCTGGTCCCGGCCTCGGCGACCGCGCGGGCGACGTCGGGATCGTTGTGACCGAGCAGCGGGGGGCCGAACGCCGCGTGGAAGTCGATGAACTCGCGTCCGTCCGCGGTGCGGAAACGAGCGCCGCCGGTGCCGGTGATGACCAGGTCGGTCAGTCCCGGCACGCTGCGCTGGCCGCTGTTCACACCGCCGGGCACGACCCGGCGGGCGCGTTCGGCGATCCGGGCTCCGGCTCCGGAAGTACTGCTGCCCGGGCCTGAACTCATGGTGCTTGCTCCTTGCGTCGTCAGTCGTGGTTCCACGGGCCCTGCCCGGCCCGTGAACCCTGGCGCCATCCGCCCGGCAGTCGCCGCAGGAAGGAGGTGGGTTCGCTGTATGGCAATTTTCAGAACGCTGTTCGGTAGGGCCGAACAGTGCCTGGAGATTACGGCGGCAAGCCGTCCCGGTCAACCCCGTACCACCAGGTGATGTGCGGCACCTGCCGCAGAACACGCTGGCTGGGGGTGCCGGCGAAACGAGTGGGGATCAAGGTGACGAGCAGTAGACTGTTCGGTCATGACGAACAGAGCTGTTCCGGCACAGCCGAAGTACTGGGTCAAGAGCGTCGCCAGGGCGGCGGACATCCTCGAGGCCCTCGCCTCTCCGGCGCCCGGCGGCAGCCTGAGCGTGACGGAGGTCGCGCAGACCTGCGGGATCTCCAAGAGCGCCGCGTTCGGAACGCTGCAGACCCTGCGCGAGTACGGCCTGGTCTCCGACGACGGCGAGGGCATGAACCGCCGCTACCGCCTCGGCATGGGCCTGGCCCGGCTCGGCGACCGGGCCCGTTCCCAGGTGTCGCTGCGGGGCGTGGCCCACCCCGTCCTGCGGGACCTCACCGCCACCACCGGGATGGCCTCCCGGCTGGCCGTGCCGGAGGACGGCCACGCGGTGGTGGTGGACCAGGTGGAGCTCGACCACCCGGTCCGCCTCGACCTGCGGATGGGGCAGCGCGAACTCCCCCACTGCACCGGTCTGGGCAAGGCCCTGCTGTCCGCGGTGCCGCAGGCCGAGGCCGCGGCGGTCATCGAACGGTTCGGCCTGCCCCGCCGCACGGGCAGGACCATCACCGACGCGGCCACCCTGCTGGCGCACCTGCGGGACATCGAGCGCGTCGGCTACGCCCTGGACGACGAGGAGGACGCCGAGGGCATCATCTGCATCGGCGCCCCGGTCCTGGACGACCGCGGGATGTGCGTGGGGGCGATCAGCATCACCGGGCTCAAGCTCGGTCTGCCCGCCTGGCGCTACCAGGAGCTGGGCGGGCAGGTGCGGGACGCCGCCGCACGGATCAACCGCGCGCTGGGCTGGACGGACCCCGCAGCGGCGGGCGAGACCGCGCACGACGGCGGTGCCGGGTCGGAGACGACCGCGGTGGGCGCGGAAGGCTGACCCCCGGCCGCTCCGCGGCCCGCCGGGCGCACCCGGAACGCCTCGCCCCACGTGACCGGCGAGCCGTTTCCGGGCGCCTGCGCACCAGCCTGGGCGGGGATCATTCCTCAGGTCGGCGAAATCTGGTCTTGACCGATCCGCGGTACCCCGTTAAGTTCCCAGCCAGTCGCCATGACCTTTCCCGTCACCGGCGCGACATTCACCATCATCCCGCTCGCGGTGTCTGCCCTTCACCCGTCGAGCGCTCCATGACCCTCACGCTGTGGGGGGTCACTTCCCAGCCATCCGCCGCACGGCAGCTCGTCCGCAGGAACGCTCCTCGTCCCGGTACTTCTCGGAAGGCGTTCCCCGCCATGAGCGTTCCGCAACAACCGTCCACCGCACGCCGTCACCTGCTGCGGGCCACCGGGCTCGCCGGCCTGGTGGTCGCCGGCACCGCCGTCACCTCACGCACCGCGCAGGCCGCCCCGGCCAGTGGCGACGTCCTGCACGTCGACTCCGTCGAGGTGCTCCGCTCCCTCAACCCCTCGTCCCTCAGCGACGGCGCGGTGGCCGTGGTCGCCGGCTACCGCAGCGCGGGCGACGGCGGCTCCATGGCCGTCACCTGGGACGCCGCCGCCACCGCCCAGCACAACGGCGGAACCGTGATCGCGCCCAAGGGCTCCGGCAAGGGCCGCTGGCGGCAGCTCCACACCGGGGTGCTGGACTTCCGGACCTTCGGGATCTTCGACGCCGAAACCCCGGCCGACGACGCCCTCGACGCCATGGTTGCCGACGCCTCCGTGTACCGCATCGAGGCCCACACCGACCTGCTCTTCCTCCGCCGCCACACCTGGGCCCGCTCCAACATCGAGCTGGACTTCGGCGGCCACCGGATGGTCACCGAGGGCATCGAGAAGAACAGCCACGACAACCCGTTCGGCGCGGTGCTGTTCTTCCGCGGCGAGGTCACCGACACCCTGCACAAGCACACCCTGGGCGCCGTCATGCCGGACCTGTCCGACCTGTTCGAGGTCGGCGACTCCGGGGCGTTCAAGGTCGGGCAGTGGTGGGCCGTGGAGTCGGACGCCGTCTCGGGCAAGTACGAGAAGGAGATCCAGCGCCTGGTCCAGGTCACCGACATCGTCGACGGCAGCCACATCCGGGTGAACTACCAGGTGGGCTGGGAGATGGCAGCGGGGCGCACCCTCACCTGGACCCGGGTCAACCCGGTGGACCGGGCGCACGTGCGCAACATGGTGTTCGAAGGCGCGGGCGACGACCAGTACACGGGCTCCCACCCGGTGGCCTACGAGTACGCGGTGCGCTGCGACGTGTCCGGCATCGAGGCCACCGGCACCTTCTGGCCCGTGGTGATGCGCCGCTGGTGCACCTACTTCCGCACCGACCGCTGCTCCCTGGCCAATCCGACGTCGGTCACCTGGGGCGGAGCCGGCTACCTCACCCAGCAGATCTACTGCCTGTACGGACACGTGGAGGACTGCCACACCTCCAACGCCCGCCACCTCAACGACTTCACCGCCTCCGCCTACTGCTACGTGACCAACTGCCACGGCGACGGCGACGACCAGGGACCGTTCGTCACCCACGGGCAGTTCGAGCACGACCTGGTCTACACCGGCAACTCCGGACTGATGACCTTCGCCAACTCGGGTGCCGCCTGGGGTGGGGCCGCCAAGCGGATCACCGTGCGCCGACACTCCTGCTCCTGGTTCGTGGCTCGGGTCAAGGTGACCGACCTCACCCTCGAGGACGTCACCGTCATCGGCAAGAAGTCGCTGGACGGCTCCGGGATGCTGTGGGTGAACGCCGACGGCGTACAGCTCCGCGGCTGCACCGCCAGCGGTCCGCTGATCGTCTCCCAGGCGTCGTCGCGCTCCTCGCGGCCGAACGTGATCGCGGACTCGGCGTTCTCCTTCGCCGCCGGCGCGGAGATCACCAAGGCCAACGTGTCCGCGCCACTGACCCTGAGCCGCACCACCCTGCGCGGCGCCGAGGGGGCCGCCTTCAACGGGACCGGCCCGCTGGTGCTCGACCACTGCGCCGTGACCGGCTCGGCACAGGCGGCACCAGTCCGCGTCGCCCACGCGGAGGTCACCCTCGAGGGCGGGACGCTGCGGGACACCGGGGTGAAGCTGACCGGCGCCAACGACCAGCGGCTCACCATTTCCGGCACCCGGATCACCGGCACCAACAAGGACGGCGCCGTGCTGTCCAGGGCCGGCGCCGACCGCACGGTCACCTGGCAGCTCACCGGCCTCGAGAGCACCGCGTCCGACGGCGACACCGCGCACGTCCTGCTCACCGACGGCACCAACCGGTACCGGGCGACCGGCTGTTCTTTCACCGGTGGCCGGCTCGAGCTCGCCGCGGAGGCGTTCTCCGGCACCGGCAGCCACCTGCTGCACAGCGGGTGCACCGAGGACGGCACCAAGCGCACCGCGATGCCCGAGGAAGGCGACCGGGTCGCGCACACCGCAGGCAACCTGCGCTTCTGATCCCCCTCCCACCCACCAAGCCCCTGGGAACTCACGTGGCTCCGCATCCCCCGATCACCGACCGACCGGTCCGGATAGCCCTCGTCGGCGCCGGCAACCGCGGCCTGACCTACGCCGAGTGGATCAAGGCGCATCCGTCGGCGGCCGAGCTCGTCGCGGTCGCCGACCCGCGGCCGGCGGCTCGTGCGGCGGCTGGCGCTCCGCTGGCCTTCGACGACTGGCGGCCGTTGGTGCGGGAGCGGGTCGCCGACGCGGTGATCGTTGCCACCCAGGACCGTCAGCACGTGGAGCCGGTCCTGGCGCTGGCCGAGGCCGGCTACGCCGTCCTCGCCGAGAAGCCGCTCGCTCCCACCGAGGACGAGGTCCGCCAGATCGTGGAGGGCGTGGAGAAGACCGGTGTGCTCTTCGCCGTCTGCCACGTCATGCGGTACACCCCCTACACCGACCTGGTGAAACAGGTGGTGGACTCCGGGGTGCTCGGC
>NZ_KB904707.1 GCF_000380165.1 Wenjunlia vitaminophila DSM 41686 | reverse complement strand
CGCCCCGCCGGTCACGCCGGGCGATCACCTGGTCGTAGCCCTGCCGGTAGAGCTCCATCATGCGTCCGACGAGCTCAGGGGGGTGCTGGAGGTCCCCGTCCATCAGCACCGTGGCCTCGCCCGTGCAGAACCGCAGGGCAGCGAGGACAGCGGCCTCCTTGCCGAAGTTGCGGCTGAACGAGACGTACCGCACCCGTGGGTCGGCCGCCGCCCACTCCCGCAGCAACTCCCGGGTGCCGTCGGTGCTGCCGTCGTCCACATAGCAGATCTCGAAGCTCTCCGTGATCCCTGCCAGCGACTTCGTCAGCGTCGAGTGGAACAGCCCGATCACATCGACTTCGTTGTAGCACGGCACTGCGATGGAGATTTCGACCACACAGCGAACACTACACTGCTTGAAATCCTCATCAGCGCAACAACAAGGTCTTCTTATGAAATCAATTGAAAGGGCGGATGAGCCCGCCGAAGTAAGCAGAGTCAATCAGAAAAACAAGTCTGACACACCGGGTATCTGGGCGATCTACGGACTTGCCGCAGGGGCGTTCGCCCTTTTGGCGGTGGCCTGCCGGGCGGGTTTCTGGGTACGGCCGGGAGGAGACGACTGGTGCTTCCTGACCAAGGTGCGCGACCTGGGCGTCCTCCGGCTGGCACACGACTTCTACATGTACGACAACGGCAGGGTGGGCAACGCCGTCGCGGTCGGCCTCTACAGTTGGCCCGGAGCCGTGGGGCACCAGTGGTTCCCCCTGATCAGCGCGGTGCTGACGGTGGCGGTGCTGTGGGCCGTGCTGTCCAGGAGCTGGCGGGTGCTCGCGCTGAGCGCGCCCGCCGCCGGTCGGCTCGCCGTCGTCGCCGTGCTGTCCGCGCTCTTCCTGCTCGGGCAGCCCAACCCGTACCAGACCTTCTTCTGGCCGGCCAGCTCCGTCTCGCACACCCTGCCGCCGGTGCTCGCGCTGGCCGCCGCGCTCCCCGCGCTCGGGGCCACCACCCCCGCCCGGCGCTGGGTGGCCGCGGGGGTGGCGCTGCTGGCCGCCCTGTTCCTCGGCACCCTGTCCGAGGAGACCTCCGCGGTGTGCCTGGTGCTGTTGCTCACCCTGCTGCTGGCGCTCGCGGTGGACCGGGGGCTGTTCAGCCCGCCGGCCCGGCGCACCGCGGTGCTGTGCTCGGCGGCCGGCGTGGCGGGGCTGCTCGGCGGCCTGGTGTTGCTGGTGACCTCACCGGGGTCCCGATCCCGACGGGAACGGATGGGGGTGGGCGGGTCGTCGTACTCGCCCCACGAGTTGGCCGCCGCGCTCAACGACTGGCTGGACATCATGCAGCGGCTGGCGACGACCTGGCCGTACCTGGCGGCGGTCGCCGTCGGGGTGCTGCTCGGCGCGGTGACCAGGGTCGGCGGGACGCCGCGGAAGCGGGTCCCGTGGCCGCTGCTCGTGCTGCCCGCTGCGGCGTTCGTACCCGCGAGCATGGCCGCGACGCTCCTGGTGCGTCCGGCGTTCGGCCGCTGGACCGCGTTGTCCTCCCGGACCTGGAACGACTACCTGCTGCTGCTGTTGCTGCTGCTCACCGGCTACGGGGTGCTGCTCGGTCTGGTGCTGCGCGACCGGCTGCGCCCGCTGCCACTGGGTCCCGCGCCGCTGCGCCCGCTGCCGCTCGCCGCGGCCGGGGTCACCGCGCTGTGCCTGCTCGGTCTGATCGGTCCGGTGCGGGAGCTGGCCCATGACACGAAGGTCCGTGCGGGGGCTTTCGACCGTCAGGACGCACGGTTGCGGACCGCGGCGGCGAACGGCGAGAAGGCCCCCGCCTACACGCCGACCCCGATCGGCGGACTGCGGGAGCCTTTCGCCCTTCCCAGGAACCGGGACTGGGCCGCGGTGTGCGTCGCCCGGTACTACCGGGTCCCCGAGGTGGTGCCCCCCAGGCGCTAGGGCCGGTCCGACCCTCAGACAGACCCTAGGTCCTCAGTTCCCGGCTGGGCCGACTGATCTGCACCCGGGGGAGCCGGACGGTGCGCGGGTCCACCAACCAGCACGTCGCCCGCCGCACCGGCGTGACGGACAGCCCCACCGCCAACGCCGCGGCGGCCAGGCTCAGCAGCGCCACCCCGACGAGCCCACCCCATCCCAGCAGGTCGTGGACGCCGTACGCCTGTGCCGCCTGCACCACCAGGCCGTGCAGCAGGTAGGGGTACACGGTGGCGGCGCCCAGCCGGGTGTAGGCGGCGCGGTGCCGGGGCACCCAGGCGAAGAACGATGCCACCAGGGCGGCTGCCACCACGAACAGCACCAGCCTGACCACCAGGTACTGCGCGACGCTCAGCCGCAGGTCGTCGTTGTCGTAGCTCATCGACAGCAGCCGGGGGTCGGCGCGGGGCGCCAGCCACCAGGCCCCGGCGGAGGCGGCGAGCACCGCGACCAGGGAGCAGCAGCGCACCAGGGGGCGGCGCAGGAAGCCGAAGTGCTCCGACCTGAGCTGCAGGCCGAGGACGAACCACGGCAGGAGCTGGAGCACCCGGGGCAGGGCCAGCTCGTACCCCACGGCCGTGGTGCCGGCGGCCAGCGAGATGGCGGCGGCCACCGCGACGGGCTGCCGCACGGCCTGCCAGACCGGGGCGGTCAGCCGCCACACGAACAGCGCGATCAGGAACCAGCAGACCGAGGTGGGCTGACTGGGGGTGATGGCGAACGGGCGGTCGAAGAGCAGGGTGTACAGCCCGGTGTAGATCGTCTCGAACACCAGGTAGGGCAGCAGCACGGTCAGCGCCAGCTTGCGGACCTGGTCGGGGCGGCCGGTGAAACCCCGGGAGAAGTACCCGCAGAGCAGGACGAACGCCGGCACGTGGAAGCTGTACAGGACCAGCCACGCCGCCTTGACCGCGCGCATCTCGTCGATGAGCGGGCCCCAGTTGTGGCCGACCACGACCAGCACGACCAGCACGAACTTGGCGTTGTCGAGGAACGGGTCACGCGACGCCCTGGAGCGTGACCGGCGGGGCCTGGTGGACGGCACCGGCGTCTCGGCGGCTGGCTGGGGCACGGTGACAGGTGCGGTCATGTCACGGAATGTAGGGTCTCGGCGAGGTCGCCCAGGAACCGTGACGCACGTTTTACGGAAATCTGCCAGTAGGACAACCCAAACGGACCCGGCCCCTGCCCCGGACCGTGGAGGTGGTCCGGGGCAGGGGCCGGGGGTGGACCGTGGAGGCCTCAGCGCATGGCGTTGCTCCGCAGCAGCGTGCGGATCATCCGCATCGCCACCGAGAGGTTGGCCAGGTCGAACGTCTCCGAGCCCTGGATCTCGCCCAGGGTGGTGCGCGCCCGCGAGATCAGCGCCGCGTTCTTCTCCTCCCAGGCCGCGTACCGCTGCTCCGGGGTGCCCTCGGCGGCGGTCAGCACGGTCGCCGTGAGCGCCGCGTGGGTGGCGAACAGGTCCTCGCGGATGGCGGCACGGGCCATGGACTGCCAGCGGTCGGACCGGGGCAACGCGATGATCCGGTCCAGTAGCTGGGTGATCCTCAGTCGGTCCCCGAGGTCGTAGTACACCTCGGCGACGTCCAGCGGGTCCTTGCCGGTGCGGTCGGCCACGTCCACGATGTCCAGCGCGGGGAACGCCGAGGAGAAGCCCGCCACCTCGCCGGCCAGTGACGAGGGCACGCCCACGGCGGTCAGCTCGTCGTGGATGCCCTGGTACCACTCGAGGTCGGCGCCGCGCAGCAGCTTGGGCAGCTCGGCCCAGACCCGGGCCACCCGCTGGCCGTAGACCTCGATGCTCTCGGCGATGTCCAGCGGCTGGAGGCGGTTGTTCAGCAGCCAGCGGGTGCCGCGCTCGACGAGCCGGCGGGAGTGCAGCCGCACCCGGGTCTGCACCTCGGCCGGCACCCGGGTGTCCAGCTCCTCCACCTCGTCCCAGATCTCCTGGAGCCGGAAGATCGCCCGGGCCGCGGTGTGGGCCCGCACGATCTCCTCGGTGGAGGCGCCGATCTCCTCGCGGAGACGGTGGATGAACGTCGTGCCCCCGGCGTTGATCGTGTCGTTGACCAGCACCGTGGTGATGATCTCCCGGCGCAGGGCGTGGTTGTCGATCTGGGCCGGGTACCGCTCCCGCAGCGGCTGCGGGAAGTAGTGGTGCACCAGGGAGCGCAGGCAGGGGTCGTCCGGGAGCGAGGTGCCGATCAGCTCCGCCGCCGCAGTGATCTTGGTGTAGGCGAGCAGCACGGCCAGCTCCGGCTGGCTCAGCCCCTGACCCGCGTTGAGCCGCTCCTTCATCTGCCGGTCGTTGGGCAGCGACTCCAGGTCGCGGTTCAGGTGACCGTCGCGTTCGAGCTGCCGCATGTGCCGGTGGTGCGCGTGCACCAGGCTCGAGGCGTTGGCGACGGAGTTGGCCAGCGCCACGTTCTGGGCGTAGTTGTTCCGCAGGACCAGCGCCCCGACCTCGTCGGTCATCTCCGCCAGCAGCTTGTTGCGCTGCTTGACCGTCAGGTCCCCGTCGTTGACGATCCGGTTGAGCAGGACCTTGATGTTGACCTCGTGGTCGGACGCGTCCACCCCGGCGCTGTTGTCGATGGCGTCGGTGTTGATCCGGCCGCCCTTCCTGGCGAACTCGATCCGACCCAGTTGTGTCAGCCCCAGGTTGCCGCCCTCGCCGACCACCCGGGCCCGCAGGTCCTGGCCGTCCACCCGAATGGCGTCGTTGGCCTTGTCACCGACGTCGGCGTGGGTCTCGGTGCTGCCCTTGACGTAGGTGCCGATGCCGCCGTTCCACAGCAGGTCCACCGGGGCGAGCAGGATCGCCTTCATCAGCTCGGCGGGGGTGAGCTTGGTGACCCCGTCGGGGAGGCCGAGCGCGGCCCTGACCCGGGCGTTGACCGGCACGGACTTGGCGCTGCGCGGGTACACCCCGCCGCCGGTCGAGATCAGTGAGGCGTCGTAGTCCTCCCAGGAGCTGCGGGGCAGCTCGAAGAGGCGGCGCCGCTCCGCGTAGGACACCGCGGCGTCCGGCTCCGGGTCCAGGAAGATGTGCCGGTGGTCGAACGCGGCGACCAGCCGGATGTGCTCGGACAGCAGCATCCCGTTGCCGAAGACGTCGCCGGACATGTCGCCGACGCCGACGACCGTGAAGTCCTCCGTCTGGGTGTCGTGGCCCAGCTCCCTGAAGTGGCGTTTCACCGACTCCCAGGCACCGCGGGCGGTGATGCCCATGCCCTTGTGGTCGTAGCCGGCGGAGCCCCCCGAGGCGAAGGCGTCACCGAGCCAGAAGCCGTAGGCGACGGCCACCTCGTTGGCGATGTCGGAGAACCTGGCGGTGCCCTTGTCCGCGGCGACCACCAGGTAGGTGTCGTCACCGTCGTGGCGGACCACGTCCTTCGGCGGCACCACCTCGCCGCCCACCAGGTTGTCGGTGATGTCCAGCAGGCCCGAGATGAAGGTGCGGTAGCAGGCGATGCCCTCGGCGAGCCACGCCTCACGGTCCACCGACGGGTCGGGCAGCCGCTTGCCCACGAAGCCGCCCTTCGCCCCGACCGGCACGATCACCGTGTTCTTCACCATCTGCGCCTTGACCAGGCCGAGGACCTCGGTGCGGAAGTCCTCCCGGCGGTCGGACCAGCGCAGCCCCCCGCGGGCGACCTTGCCGAACCGCAGGTGCACGCCCTCCACCCGGGGGGAGTACACCCAGATCTCGTACGCCGGCCGGGGGGCCGGCAGGTCGGTGATCTCCTGCGGGTCGAACTTGATCGACAGGTAGGAGTGCCAGTCGCCGTGCGAGTCGTGCTGGAAGTAGTTGGTCCGCAGGGTCGCCTTGATCAGGGTGAGGAACGAACGCAGGATCCGGTCCTCGTCCAGGTTGGCCACCTTGTCCAGCGCCCCGTCGAGCTCCTCGAGCAGACCGTCGGTGAGCTCGCTGCCGGCGGCCTGGTGGCTCGGCGACATCCTGGCCTCGAACAGGTTGACCAGCAGCCGGGTGGTGTGGACGTTGGTGTGGAGGGTGTCCTCCATGTAGTCCTGGCTGAACGGGGACACCGCCTGCCGCAGGTACTTGGCGTAGGCCCGCAGCACCATCGCCTGGCGCCAGGTCAGCCCGGCCCGCAGCACCAGGCGGTTGAAGCCGTCGTTCTCCGCGCGACCGGTCCACACCGCGGCGAAGGCGTCCTGGAACCGCTCCCTGGCCTCGTCGCTCAGCTCGCCGTCGGCGGCGTCGGAGCGCAGGCCGAAGTCGTAGATCCAGGCCCGGGTGCCGTCGGCGCAGCGCAGCTCGTAGGGGCGCTCGTCCACCACCTCGACGCCGAGGCGGTGGAGCACGGGCAGGACATGGGTGAGGACCACCGGCTCACCGGTGCGGTAGATCTTGAACCGGCGCTCCCCCGGGGCCGCGCCCACCGGCTCGTACAGGCTGAGCCGGAAGCTCCCGGGCCGGTCGCCGTCCTGCCCGAGGCCCTCGAGGTGGTTGAGGTCGGCGACGGCGGTACGCGGGGAGAAGTCGGCCTTGTAGCCCTCGGGGAAGGCCCGGACGTACCGCCTGGCGAGTTCCGTGGCCCGTTCCTCGCCGCACTCGGCCAGGAGCGCCTCGGTGAAGTCGTCCGCCCAGGAGCGGGTGGCCTCGGCGAGCCTCGCCTCGATCCTCTCGACCTCGGAGTCCGGCAGCTTGCCCAGCTCGGTGCCGGGTTCGACACGCACCACGAAGTGCAGCCGGGACAGGACCGACTCGGTGTTCCAGGCGGTGAAGTCCACCGCCCGGCCTCCGAGTTCCTCCATCAGGATGCTGGTCAGCCGCAACCGGACGTCGGTGGTGTAGCGGTCCCTCGGCAGGTAGATCAGGGCCGAGTAGTAGCGCCCGTACTCGTCCTTGCGCAGGAAGAGCCGCAGCCGGCGCCGTTCCTGGAGGTACAGCACGCTTATGGCGATGGACAGCAGTTCGTCCACCGGGGTCTGGAAGATCTCGTCCCGCGGGTAGGTCTCCAGGATCTGCAGCAGGTCCCGGCCGTCATGGCTGTTCGCCGGGAAGCCGGCGCTGGACAGCACCTCCTGCACCTTGCGGCGGACCACCGGGATGCGGCGCACCGACTCGGTGTAGGCGGCGGAGGAGAACAGACCGAGGAAACGGCGCTCGCCGACCACGTTCCCCTCTGAGTCGAACTTCTTGACGCCGACGTAGTCCAGGTACGACGGCCGGTGCACCGTCGCCCGGCTGTTCGCCTTGGTCAGCACCAGCAACCGGTGCTCCCTGGCCTTCGCCCTGGCCCTCGGGGTCAGCCGGTTGAACGACGGTGAGACGGGGTGCGCCGCGGCGTCGAGCTTCGGGTCCGAGCGCAGTATCCCCAGGCCGGTGCCGGGCAGCGCGGACAGCACGTCCTGCGGCTCGCCGTCCTCGTCCGGCTCGGTGGTCAGTTCGTACTCGCGGTAGCCGAGGAAGGTGAAGTGGTCCGCCGCCAGCCAGCGCAGCAGTTCCCACGCCTCGCTGACCTCCTGCTCGGGCAGCGGCGGCGGGGCCGAGGTGAGCTCGTCGGCGATGCGCAGGGCCGCGGCGCGCATCTTGCCCCAGTCCTCCACGGTCTCCCGCACGTCGGACAGGATCCGACGCAAGTTGTCGGCGATCTCCCGCAGTTCCGACCTGTCGGTCTCCCGGTCGATCTCCACGTGCATCCAGGACTCCACCAGGGCGTCTGCCGGCAGGTCGTCCTCTTCGGTGACCCGGCCGCGGCCGGCCTGCCCGACCACCTCCAGCAGCCTGCCGGTGACGTCGCGACGCACCACGACCTGGGGGTGGATCACCACGTGGATGGCCCGGTCCTGGCGGGAGAGCTCGTTGGTGACGGAGTCCACCAGGAACGGCATGTCGTCCGTGACCACCTCAACCACGGTGTGGGTGCAGGTCCACCCGTTCTCCTCCACCGAGGGGGTGTACACCCGGACGTTCGCGGTGCCCTGTGGTCGGTTGGCCGCCAGGCGGTAGTGCGACAGGGCCGCTCCGTAGACGTCCACCGGGTCGCGGTCCAGCATGTCCTCCGGCGCGGTGTGCAGGTAGTAGCGGCGCAGGAACGTCTCGAGATTCGCCGTGTCCAGGCCCTGCTCGGGTTTCCCCGCCGGGCTGCTTCCCGCTACCCGGGCCGCCCTGGTGAGCAACTCGGCCTTGGCTTCGTCCAGCTTGCTCTGCATGATCCTCTGGCTCCTGTGTCGCGCGCCTTTGCGTGACGTCGATGGATGCGGGGAGTGGCCGCGCGCCGCTGCCACGGGAACCAGGGCCCGGGACGGCGGCGCGCAGGGGGGACCGTCGGGCAACCCCCACCCGGCCGGTCCGCACGGGTGGGCACGCCGGAACGGCGCCTGCGGCTGATCCGCGCGACGCCTACCCGGGTTCTGGCTGATGATGCGCTGATCAGTTCCCGTCCGGGCAGCACGAAGCACACGGGCGGCACGAGGGCACCATCGCCCCCGGCTATGGGACTGATCACAGGGACCAGGTTATCCCTCCGACGTGGGGCTGGTCAGTGACCGAGGCCATAGGAAGGGCCACCCGACCGGGACCGTACCGGGGCCCTATCGGCCCCCCGTCGAGGGCCCTGCGAACCGTGGTGCGCACGGTGCGAGTGGGACGGCGCCACCGGCGGAGACCTCACGGCCACGACGCGGAGAAATTAGCCCATATGGGGGTAACGGTAATCGAGGGGCGGCACGAAGGTCTCCTTGATCGAACGGGTGGAGACCCAGCGGGAGAGGTTGGCCCGCGACCCCGCCTTGTCGTTGGTCCCGGAGGCCCGGCCACCACCGAACGGCTGCTGCCCCACCACGGCCCCGGTCGGCTTGTCGTTGACGTAGACGTTGCCCGCGGCGAACCGCAGCACCTCGAGCGCCCGGTGCACCGCCGCCCGGTCCCGGGCGAAGACCGCCCCGGTCAGCGCGTACCCGGAAACGCGCTCCACCTGCTCCAGCATCTCCTCGTAGCGCTCGTCCTCGTAGACGAAGACGGAGAGCACGGGACCGAAGTACTCCTTGCGGAACATCTCGTGGCCCGGGTCGGTGCAGACCAGCACCGTGGGCCGGACGAAGTAGCCCACCGCGTCGTCGCACGACCCCCCGGCCACCACCTGCACCGCCGGGTCCGCCCCCGCCCGCTCCAGCACCTGGCGCAGCCGGCCGAACGCCCGCTCGTCGATCACCGCCCCCAGGAAGTTCGACAGGTCGGCGACGTCCCCCATGGGCAGGCCGTCCACCTCGGCGGCCAACGGCTCCCGCATCCGCCGCCACAGCGACTCGGGCACGTACGCCCGCGACACCGCGGAGCACTTCTGCCCCTGGTACTCGAACGCCCCCCGCACCAACGCCACCCGCAACGCCACCTCGTCCGCGGAGGGGTGCGCCACCACGAAGTCCTTGCCGCCGGTCTCCCCCACCATCCGCGGGTAGGTCCGGTAGGAGCCGATGTTGTCCCCCACCGTCCGCCACAGGTGCTGGAACGTCCTGGTGGACCCGGTGAAGTGAATCCCCGCCAGCTCGGGACGGGCCAGCGTCACCCGGGACACCGCCACCCCGTCACCGGTGAGCAGGTTGACCACCCCGGCGGGCAGGCCGGCCTCCTCCAGCACCTCCATCACCGCGCAGGCCGCCACCGTCTGGGTCGGCGCCGGCTTCCACACCACGGCGTTGCCCATCAGTGCCGGGGCGGTCGGCAGGTTCCCGGAGATGGCCGTGAAGTTGAACGGCGTCACCGCGTAGACGAAACCCTCCAGGGGCCGGTGGTCCGCGCGGTTCCACACCCCGGCGGGGCTGTGCGGCTGGTCCGAGAGCAGCTCCCGGGCGAAGGACACGTTGAACCGCCAGAAGTCCGCCAGTTCGCACGCGGCGTCGATCTCCGCCTGCTGCACCGTCTTGGACTGGCCCAGCATCGTCGCGGCCACCACCCGCTCCCGGAACGGTCCGGCCAGCAGTTCCGCGGCGCGCAGGAACACCGCGGCCCGCTCCTCGAACGGCCAGCCCCGCCACTCCCCGGCGGCCCGCAACGCCGCCTCGACCGCGTCCTGCGCGTCCTGCTCGAGCGCGGTACCGAAGGTGCCGAGCACCGCGGCGTGGCGGTGCGGCTGCACCACGTCCACCCGCTTGCCCGCCCCCAGGCGCCGCACCCCGCCGATGGTCATGGGCAACTCGCCGACGCCGGGTTCCAGCTCCTTGAGCCGCACGTCGAGGCGGTGACGCTCCGGGCTCCCCGGGGCGTAACCGCGCACCGGCTCGTTCACCGGGACCGGCACCTGAAACACGGCATCCATCGGTAGGCGCTCCGCGGGGCTCGGGTGCGTCGACGTCATGGCGGACGGTGCCGCCGGCGGACGAGTCGGCACCGACGACCAGGGCGACATCGACGGGTGTCGTCGTAGTCTTCGTCGGATGTCGACCGCAGACAACCAGGCACGGCCCGGATTCACCGGACCGGCCCTGCACCGGCGTCAGGACGCCAGTTCGTCCGCCACCCGCACCGCCTCGGCCAGGGTGTCCACGACCGGGACGCCGGCCCGCTCCAGGCTCTCCCGGCTGTGCGAGCCCCCGGTGTACAGCACGGCCCGCGCCCCCGCGTGGGCCGCGGCCCGGGCGTCGTCGAGGGCGTCACCTATCACCACGGTGCACCGCGGGTCGATCCCGGTGAGGCCCGCGAGGTGGCGCGCCATCTGCTCCGCCTTGCCGGAGTGGGACGGGCCCCTGCGGCCCTCGACCAGGAGGAAGTGCTCCTCGATGCCGTGGCGGCGGACCAGCGGCACCAGCTCCTCGTGCGGGGCGAGCGAGCACAGCGACTGAGTGCCCCCCGCGGCCAGCCGGCCCACCAGCAGCTCGGCCGCGCCCCTGGACAGGGTGCACCCGGGAGCGAGCCGGGCGTAGTGGTGGTTGAACGCCTCGTCCAGCATCGCCCACTCCTCCTCGGTGGGGAGCCGGCCCATCAGGCGCTGGTAGAAACGGGGGATGGGCACGCAATACAGCTCCCGGTACCGGGCCAGGGTGATCGGCGGCAGGCCGATCCGGGCGAACGCGGCGTTGGTCGCCCGGATCACGGCCTCGGTGTCGTGCAGCAGCGTCCCGTTCCAGTCCCAGACGATGTGAGTGCCCACCTGCTCACGGTACTCGCCGACACCGACGGGCGAACCTCGAACGGCACACGCCGCCAGGACCGGGCCGGGGTCAGCCCAGGTCGGGCAGGAGCGAGGGGATCTCCTGGGTGGCGTACCAGAGCAGTTCGTGGTCCTCGGCGCCGTCCACGGTGAAGCGGGCGTCGTCGTCCCCGGCGTCGGCCGCGCCCACCACCTCGGCCGCGGCGAGCACGTCGGCCTCGGCGTCCTTCCCGTCCACGTGCACCGCGGCCACGTCGGCGAGGGCGACCGGGCCGGCCAGCCGGACGGCGCCGAGCAGCGAGGGGTCCAGGCCGCGGTCCGGGTCGGCCACCGCGGCGGCGTCCGGCACGTCCACCGCCACCACCACCCGACGGCGGGGGGCCTTGGGGTCGGCCGCGAGGTGGCGCAGCGACCCCTGGGCCGCCCGGGTCAGCGCCGCGTACTCCAGCTCCTCGAGGTCGTCCGACAGGTACCACTCGCGGAGCCCGGGAGTGACCGCGTAGGCGTCCAGCGGGCCGGGGCCGAGCTCGCCCGCCTCGTGCGCCTCGGCCAGACCCGACAGGGTGGTGGGGATGTACACGCGCATGGCAGGCCGCTTCCGGGACCGGGGGACAGGGGCGTCACCAGGATAAGGGCCGCCGGCGGCCACCGGCGGGCCACTCCGCGGGGACGGGCCGTCCACGGCGGCGGGGCCGTCCACCTTCGAGTGAGGTGACGGCCCCGGCGCGCCCGACGCTGACGGGTGCGCCGCGCCCTGACGTGCCTGGTGGCAGAGGTGCGCTTCCCCGGACGAGTGAATCCGCGACGGGGCTGGCCGGCGGGGGCGGAGACGTTGCCCGGCACGGCGGCGACCGGCTAGAAGACTCGCTACTCGTGAGTAGACACGGCCGGAGAGAGGCGGGCAACCCATGCCGACGACGGGGACGACCGGCGGCGCCGGAAGGTCGAGGGCACGCCGCGGCGGTCCGGCACCCAGGGGAGCCGGACCGGGCAGGAACCGACCGGCAGGCACCGGCCCCGGGCGGCCGCCCGGGGCCCGACCGGCGGTCCCCGGCGACCTGAGGCACTGGTTCGCCCAGACGCTCCTCGAGGTGCTCACCGGGCGGCGCACCACGGCGACGCTGCTCAGGGTGGTCAGCGGCGAGGTCTACCAGCAGGTGTGGACGCTCACCGAGGAGGGCCGGCTGCGGCACCGGCCCGGCGACCCGGGCCCCGCCGTGCTGGTGTGCCGGCACTGCGCGCCGGCGCCCGGGGTGCTGGAGGTCGGCGCGGTGGTCCAGGCCGCGGGCCGGTCCAGGGCACTGGCGTTCCGGTTGGAACGCGGGGGCGGCCGGCGGTGGCGGTGCACCGCGCTGCAGACGGGTTGAGAACGCCGAGGGCGGCCGGCCCCCGTGGGGAGCCGGCCGCCCTGACGACCTGGGACGGAATGCGTCACTTCTTGCGACGACGACCCTTCTGCGCCTTGCGCCGCTCGGCGCGGCCCCCGGCCGGCGGGGCGTCCGACGGGGCGTCCTGGGTGGTGTCGAAGTCGCCCTCGACCACGCCGCCCTCCCCGTCCACCGTCGGGGCCGAGTAGTGCAGCCGCTCCCGGCGCTGGGGAGCGTCCAGCCCCTTGGCCCGGATCGCCGGGCGTCCCGCGGGGGCACCCGCCGGGACCTGCTCCTTCTTCTCCAACGGGACGGCGTCGGCCGGCACCGGAACCTCCTCGACCTGCTGCTCGACCTGGACCTCCAGGTTGAACAGGTAGCCGACGGACTCCTCCTTGATGCCGTCCATCATGGCCTGGAACATGTCGAAGCCCTCGCGCTGGTACTCCACCAGCGGGTCCCGCTGCGCCATGGCGCGCAGCCCGATGCCCTCCTGCAGGTAGTCCATCTCGTAGAGGTGCTCGCGCCACTTGCGGTCGAGCACGGACAGCACCACCCGGCGCTCCAGCTCGCGCATGATCTCCTCGCCGAGCTGCTTCTCCCGGGCCTCGTACTGCTCGTGCATGTCCTCCATCACCATCTCGGCGATGAGGTCAGCGGTGATCGCGTCCCGGCCGCCCGCGGCCTCCTCGACGTCCTCCAGCGTGACCTTGATCGGGTAGAGCTGACCGAACGCCGACCAGAGCTTGTCCAGGTCCCACTCCTCGGCGAAGCCCTCGCTCGTCTCCGCCTGGATGTACCCCTGCACGGTGTCGTCCATGAAGTGACGCACCTGGTCGTGGAGGTCCTCGCCCTCCAGGACGCGGCGGCGCTCGCCGTAGATGACCTCGCGCTGGCGGTTCAGCACCTCGTCGTACTTCAGGACGTTCTTGCGGATCTCGAAGTTCTGCTGCTCGACCTGCGACTGCGCCGAGGCGATGGCCCGGGTGACCATCTTGTTCTCGATGGGCACGTCGTCGGGGACGTTGGCCATCGACATCACCCGCTCGACGAGCTGCGCCTTGAACAGCCGCATCAGGTCGTCACCGAGGGACAGGTAGAACCGGGACTCCCCCGGGTCCCCCTGGCGGCCGGAACGACCACGGAGCTGGTTGTCGATGCGCCGCGACTCGTGCCGCTCGGTGCCCAGCACGTAGAGCCCGCCGAGCTCCCGGACCTCCTCCTGCTCGGCCTCGACCGCCGTCTTGGCCTTCTCCAACGCCGCGGGCAGGGCCTCCGCCCACTCCTCCGGCGTCTCCACCGGGGACAGCCCGCGCTGCATCAGCTCGGCCTCGGCGAGGTGCTCCGGGTTCCCACCCAGACGGATGTCGGTACCGCGACCGGCCATGTTGGTGGCAACGGTGACCGCGCCCTTGCGGCCCGCCTGGGCGACGATCTGCGCCTCCCGCTCGTGGTGCTTGGCGTTGAGCACCTCGTGCGGGATCCCGCGCTTGCGGAGCTGCTGCGACAGGTACTCGGACTTCTCCACCGAGGTGGTGCCGACCAGCACCGGCTGTCCCAGCTCGTGCTTGGCGGCGATGTCCTCCACCACGGCGGTGAACTTGGCCTCTTCGGTGCGGTAGATCAGGTCGGACTGGTCGAGCCGGGCCAGCGGGCGGTTGGTGGGGATCGGCACCACGCCGAGCTTGTAGATCTGGTGGAACTCGGCCGCCTCGGTCATGGCGGTACCGGTCATCCCGGAAAGCTTGTCGTACAGGCGGAAGAAGTTCTGGAGGGTGATGGTGGCGAGCGTCTGGTTCTCGTCCTTGATCTCCACCCCTTCCTTCGCCTCGATCGCCTGGTGCATGCCCTCGTTGTACCGGCGGCCGGCCAGGATGCGGCCGGTGTGCTCGTCCACGATCATGACTTCGCCGTCCATCACGACGTAGTCCTTGTCGAGCTTGTACAGCTCCTTGGCCTTGATCGCGTTGTTCAGGTAGCCGACCAGGGGGGTGTTGACCGACTCGTAGAGGTTGTCGATGCCCAGCCAGTCCTCGACCTTGGCCACGCCCCGCTCATGGATGCCGACGGTCCGCTTCTTCTCGTCGACGGCGTAGTCGCCGGTCTCCTCCTTGCCCAGGCTGCCCGGCTCACCGCGCTCCAGCCGGCGGACCAGCTTGGCGAAGTCGGCGTACCACTTGGTGGCCTGGTCCGCGGGACCAGAGATGATCAACGGGGTGCGGGCCTCGTCCACCAGGATGGAGTCCACCTCGTCGACGATCGCGAAGTTGTGGCCCCGCTGCACCAGCTCGTCCCTCGACCACGACATGTTGTCGCGCAGGTAGTCGAAGCCGAACTCGTTGTTGGTGCCGTACGTGATGTCACACGCGTACGCCTTGCGGCGCTCGGAGGGGGGCATGTTGGCGAGGATGCAGCCGACCGAGAGGCCGAGGAACTGGTGCACCCGGCCCATCCACTCCGAGTCGCGCTCGGCCAGGTAGTCGTTGACCGTGATCAGGTGAACGCCCTTGCCCGAGAGCGCGTTCAGGTACGCCGGGAGGGTGCCCACCAGGGTCTTGCCCTCACCGGTCTTCATCTCCGCGATGTTGCCCAGGTGCAGCGCCGCGCCACCCATGATCTGCACGTCGTAGTGGCGCTGGCCCAGAATGCGCTTGGCCGCCTCACGGACCGTGGCGAACGCCTCCGGCAGCAGCGAGTCCAGCGACTCGCCGTCGGCGTACCGCCCCTTGTACTCGTCGGTGAGAGCCCGAAGCTCCGCATCGGTCAGGTCGACGAAGTCGTCTTCGATGGAATTGACCTGGGTAGCGATGCGGTGCAGCTTGCGTAGGATCTTGCCCTCACCCGCACGCAGGATCTTGTCGAAGACGGACACGAAAGCTGGCTCCTTGGCGATACGGACCCGCGCGGTGCTCGCGCGCCGGCACGGCGGGCGCACCCCGCCGCACCGCCATGGTATGCGAGGTGCCCTCGCCCCTGGGAGGTCCGTCAGCGCACGGGTACCGTGTCACACCGGCAAATCCGCTACGAACCCGGCGGGACGGTGCGGAATACTCCGCACATGGAGCCTTTGACCCTTACCACCGAACGGCTCGAACTGCGCCCCTTCGCTCCCCGGGACGCGGACGCGGTCCTGCGGGCCTGCCAGGACGCCGACATCCAGCGCTGGACCACCATCCCCTCCCCCTACCGCCGGGAGCACGCCGAGGGGTTCGTCAACGACATCTGCCCCCGTGGCTGGGAAGGGGGCACGCTGCTCAACTTCGGCACCTTCACCCGGCAGGGCGGGGAACTGGTCTCCTCCCTCGGCCTGTACCGGACGAACGCCTCGCGGACCGAGGACAGGCGAGCCGAGGTCGGGTTCTGGACGGCCAGGGAACACCGCGGGCGCGGCTACACCACCGAAGCAGTGCTCGCGGTGGCCCGGTGGGCGTTCACCGACCTGGGGATCGAGCGCCTGGAGTGGCTGGCCGAAGTGGGCAACGTGGGCTCCCGGGCCGTCGCGCAGAAGGCGGGCTTCGTCATGGAGGGGGCCCTGCGCTCCAGGATCGTCAGCCGCGGGGTCCGGCGGGACGCGTGGGTCGGGGCCCTGTTGCCGTCCGACCTCGGGGTGCCCGCCCAGCAGCCCTACCTGCCGCACGTTCGCGACCAGAAGTGACCACCAGGTCACCGCGTGTCGCCGCCGGGGGCGCTGTCGGTGGCCGGCCCTAGACTGCGCGCCTGGCTTCCCCCCGTCTCAGGCGGGGGTCCTGCGTCCCGCTCCCAGGAGTTCTCGCCACCTTCCCCGCCCAGGGGCAGGGGCACCCACGGAGGCACACCCCGATGACCACGCCCGCACCCGCTCGTTCCCTCCCCGCCGCCTCCGTGCCCGCCCAGGGTTCGGCCCCCGAGGTGAGCCTGACCCCCGACGAGGCCCGGCGGATCGCGCTGCGGGCACAGGGCCTGCTCGGGGCGCCCGACCGCAGGGGCGGGGTGCGCGGGGTGCTGAGGCACCTCGGCGCGGTGCAGTTGGACACCATCTCCGTGCTGGCCCGCTCGCACGAGTTGATCCCGTACGCCCGTCTCGGCGCGGTCGGCCGCGACACCGTGGAGACCGCCTACTGGGGGCCCCAGGACCACACCGCGGGGCAGCGACCGCCCACGGCCTTCGAGTACTGGTCACACGCGGCGTGCGTGCTGCCGATCGAGGAGTGGCCGCACTTCGCGTTCCGCCGCCGCGCCTACCGGGCCAGGGACCACTGGCACCACGAACTCCCCTCCGGCGTCCACGACCTCGTGCTCTCGCGGTTGGCCCAGGAGGGTCCGATGACCGCCACCGAGCTCGGCGGCGCCAAGAACGGCGGTCCGTGGTGGGACTGGAGCGCGTCCAAGATCGCGGTGGAGCGCGCGCTGATGTTCGGCGAGGTCGTGTGCGTGCGGCGGCGCGGTTGGAAGAGGGTCTACGACCTGGCGGAGCGCGCCATCCCGAGCACGCTGTTCCACGACGAGTTGGACGACCACGAGTGCCTGCGCCGCCTGGTCCGGCTCGCCGGGGCGTCGCTGGGCGTGGCCACCCGGGCCGACCTGGCCGACTACCACCGGCTCAGGACCGAGCAGGTGGACGCGGTGGTGGCGGACTCCGGCCTGGTGCCGGTGCGGGTCGCCGGCTGGGACCGGCCCGGCGGCGGCACCACCGGGGCGAACGCCTGGGCGGACCCGGCCGCGCTCGCCGCGCCCGCGCGCGGGCGGCACCGCACCGTGCTGCTGTCGCCGTTCGACTCGCTGATCTGGGACCGGGCCCGCACCGAGCGGATCTTCGGCTTCACCCACCGCCTCGAGGCGTACGTGCCCAAGCCCCGGCGGATGTACGGCTACTTCGCCATGCCGCTGCTCTCCGGCGGCCGGTTGCTGGGCCGGGTGGACCCGGCGCGCGAGGGCCGGACCCTCGTCGCCCGGCACGCCAGCCTGGAGACCGCTCGGGCGGTCGAGCCGATGGCGGGGGCGCTGGTGGAGGCGGCCGGCTGGGTCGGGTGCGACCAGGTCAGGGTCGAGCGGGTGACGCCGCCGGAGCTGGCCGGGCCACTGACCCGGGCCCTGGCCACCCACGGCTGAACGGGCCGGGCACCGCTCACCTGATCTCGAGGATCTTCTCCCGCATCGCGTAGACCACGGCTTCCATCCGGGAGTGGAGCTGGAGCTTCTCCAGGATGTTGCGGACGTGGTTCTTCACGGTGTTCTCGCTGATGAACAGCTCCTTGGCGATGTCCCGGTTGTTCATCCCCGTGGCCACGAGCTTGAGCACCTCGAGCTCCCGGTCGGTCAGCCGGGGCGCGGGGACGAACCGGCGCTCGTCGGTGCGCTGGATCATCGACTTGAACTCGGTGAGCAGCTTGGAGGCCATGGAGGGGCTGATCTGGGACTGGCCGTCGGCCACCGCGCGGATCGCGGTGGCCACCTCGTCGGTGGAGATCTCCTTGAGCAGGTAACCGGTGGCACCCGCCTTGATGGCCTCGTAGAGATCGGCCTCCTCGTCGCTGATCGTCAACATGATGATCTTCGCGCTGGGGGCCACCTCCTTGATGGCCGTACAGGCCTCGATCCCGCCGCGCTTGGGCATCCGGACGTCCATCAACACGATGTCCGGCAGCAGGTCCGCGGCCTTGTCCACCGCCTCGGCGCCGTCACCCGCCTCGCCGACCACCTGGATGTCCGGCTCCTGGGCGAGCACGATCTCAAGTCCTCTGCGGAACAGCGCATGATCATCGACCACCAGGACCCGGATCGGCTCCTGGCGCGCGCCGGTCCGCTCCGCAGGGCCGGCGTCTCCTACGGACGCGGGCCCCAGGCTGTCCGCCATCCGCCCCTCCCCATGAGCTGTTCGCTGTGTCGCCATGATTCCACGCCACAACGACAACCCGGCTTGCGCGCACAGCCGATGGGCGTTTTCTCGCCGCGTCCAGAAGCCGCGCCGAACCGCTGACCACGGTGTTACGGTTCGGCGCGGCTTCCTGGCGTTGCTGGAAATCGCCCCCTCGTGAGGGCGGTCAACTTGACAGCTCAGCTTTGACGGCCACCCCGACGGACGGCGGCCGGTCGGCTACTAGCCGCCGAGCGCGCCCCCCACGCCCATGGCGGTCCCCTCGCCGGTCGGGTCGGCCTTGAGCCGGATCACGCCGTAGTCATAGGCGTGCCGGCGGTAGACGACGCTGGGGAGGTTGGTGTCGGAGTCGATGAACAAGTAGAAGTCGTGCCCCACGAGCTCCATCTCGTAGAGCGCCTGGTCCAGCGCCATGGGCGCCGCCGCGTGGGTCTTCTCCCGCACCACCAGGGGGCCTTCCCCCTGGATCTCCAGCGGCCCGATCCTGGTGGTCGGCACTCCCTTGTCCGAGGGGACCTCGGCGTGCCCCCCGTCGGCCGCCGCGGCCAGCGGTGCCGTCGCCGCCGCGACGCTCACCGGCGTCCGACTGCCGCCCCGGTGGACCCGCCGCTTGTCGGCCGCCTTGCGCAGCCTGGCTTCCAGCTTCCCCGCCGCCAGGTCCAGCGCGGCGTACGGGTCACTGGCCGCCGCTTCCGCCCGCACCACGGGCCCCCTGCTGTGCAGGGTGATCTCCACCCGGTCCGAGCGCCCCGCCTGCCGGGGGTTGTGTTCCTTGGACACCTCGACATCCAGGCTGATCACCTTCCCGTCGAGCTTCTGGATCTTTCCCAGCTTCTCAGCCACGTGCTTGCGGAACCGCTCCGGCACCTCGGTCTTGCGGCCCTTGACGACGATGTCCACGAAGAACTCCGTTCACTTGCTGTCCGCACCGAACGGGACGCGGCCCGTCCGGTCCTGAGTCCCCAGCCACACCACGACCCGGCGCGGAACGGTCGAGCGCGGTGTCGCGACCCTCACCTCCTCCTCCCCTCCTGGGACAGTGGCAACCCACTCGTTGCGGACGGGCGCAACTGACAACCCGACATATCGAGCAAGGCTCGTACGAGTGGGCTTCGCTCTCATAACCGAACATAGCCCCTAAAGGTGGGTAGCGGCACCCCGGCACCCCGAACTCCTCAGGCCTCACCGGAAGAACTCCCCAGCCCCGCTGCTGGTTCCGCGCTCCGGGCGCCGGCGCCCCCTCAGAGGTTCACGGCGGCAACGACCGCGGCACCGACCACCCGGCCACCCGCCGCACGCACGGCACGGGCTGCCTCGGCCAACGACGCCCCGGTGGTCAGCAGGTCGTCCACCAGCACCACCGGGGCGTCGCCCAACGCGGCCCGGCACCCGGCGGGCACCCGCAGCGCCCCGGAGAGGTTGGCCCGGCGCCGCCGCGCGCCGAGACCAGCCTGGTCCGCCACCCGCCGCGCCTGCCTCAGCGCCGTGAGGGCCCGCACCGGCAGGCCGTCCCGGCGCAGCCGTCCGGCGGCGACGAACGTCACCCGGCGCATGGCGTCGTGCCCACGGGCAGCCACCGCGCGGCGCGCAGAAGGAACGGGAACCAGCAGTGCCCCGCCACCCGCCCGCCCCGCGGTGACCGGCCCCGCCCCGGCGGGGGCCAGCGCGGACCTCACCGCCACCGCCAGGGCCTCGCCCAACGGCCGGGCGAGCGGGAGGACCCCCCGCTCCTTGTGGGCCAACAGCACTGCCCTGACCGGGCCCCGGTATCCCGAGGCGGCGAACACCGGGGGCAGCCCGCGCGGCGGCGGCTCCGGGCGCACGGGCCACGCCCGGGCCCCGCACAGCAGCGCGCGGCAACGCCCGCACAGCACCACCCCGGCCCGGCCGCACCCGGCGCACTCCGCCGGCAGGGCCAGGTCGGCCAGGGCCCCCGGCC
>NZ_KB904706.1 GCF_000380165.1 Wenjunlia vitaminophila DSM 41686 | reverse complement strand
CCCCAGACCAACGGAAAGGTCGAACGCTTCCACCGCACCCTGCTCGACGAATGGGCCTACCACCGGCCCTACACCTCAGACCGCGAACGCCAGGCAGCGTTCCCCGACTGGCTGGACTGGTACAACTACCACCGACCCCACACCGGCATCGGCGGCCACCCACCAGCCAGCCGCGTCACCAACCTGCCCGAACAACACACCTAGCCCCGGCCGGTCGGGACACCCGGCACCGGCCCGTTCCGCGACGTCGCCGAACGGGCCGGTGGGGGGTCAGACCGTCGTGTCGGGGCGGAGCCTGAACCAGTAGAAGCCGTGCCCGGCGAGGGTGAGCAGGTAGGGCCACTCGCCGATCGCCGGGAACCGCACCCCGCCGATCAGCTCCACCGGATGGCGTCCGTTGTAGGTGCGCAGGTCCAGCTCGGTGGGCTGGGCGAAGCGGGAGAAGTTGTTCACGCAGAGCACCAGGTCGTCCCCGAACTCACGGAGGTAGGCGAGCACACTGGGGTTGCTCGAGGGCAACTCGGTGTACGAGCCCAGGCCAAAGGCGGGGTTCTGCTTGCGGATCTCGATCATTCGGCGGGTCCAGTGCAGCAGTGAGCTGGAACTGCTCATCTGCGCCTCGACGTTGGTGACCTGGTAGCCGTAGACCGGGTCCATGATCGCGGGCAGGAAGAGCCGCCCGGGGTCGCAGGAGGAGAAGCCGGCGTTGCGGTCGGGGGTCCACTGCATCGGGGTGCGCACGGCGTCCCGGTCCCCGAGCCAGATGTTGTCGCCCATGCCGATCTCGTCCCCGTAGTACAGGATCGGGGACCCGGGCAGCGACAGCAGCAGCGCGGTGAACAGCTCGATCTGGTTCCGGTCGTTCTCCAGCAGGGGGGCGAGCCGCCGCCGGATGCCGATGTTGGCGCGCATCCGCGGGTCCTTGGCGTACTCCGCGTACATGTAGTCACGCTCTTCGTCGGTGACCATCTCGAGCGTCAGCTCGTCGTGGTTGCGCAGGAAGATGCCCCACTGGCAGTTCCCCGGGATCTCCGGGGTCTTGGCCAGGATCTCCGAGACCGGGTAGCGGGACTCCCGCCGCACGGCCATGAAGATGCGGGGCATCACCGGGAAGTGGAACGCCATGTGGCACTCGTCCCCGCCGGCGGTGAAGTCACCGAAGTAGTCCACGACGTCCTCGGGCCACTGGTTGGCCTCGGCCAGCAGCACCGTGTCCGGGTAGTGGGCGTCGATCTCGGCGCGCACCCGTCTGAGGAACTCGTGGGTGGCCGGGAGGTTCTCGCAGTTCGTCCCCTCCTCGGCGTACAGGTACGGCACCGCGTCCAGTCGGAAGCCGTCGATGCCCAGGTCGAGCCAGAACTTCAGCGCCGCCAGGATCTCCTCCTGGACCGTCTTGTTCTCGTAGTTCAGGTCCGGCTGGTGGCTGAAGAACCGGTGCCAGTAGTACTGCTCCCTGACCGGGTCGAACGTCCAGTTCGAGGTCTCGGAGTCCACGAAGATGATCCGGGCGTCCTGGTACTGCTTGTCGTTGTCCGCCCAGACGTAGTAGTCGCCGTACGGACCGTCGGGATCGCTCCTGGACGCCTGGAACCACGGGTGCTGGTCGCTGGTGTGGTTCATCACGAAGTCGATGATCACGCGCATGCCGCGCTGGTGCGCCGCGTCCACGAACTCCACGAAGTCCGCGAGGTCCCCGAACTCGGGGAGCACCGCGGTGTAGTTCGACACGTCGTAACCGCCGTCCCGCAGCGGCGAGGAGAAGAACGGCGGGAGCCACAGGCAGTCCACGCCGAGCCACTGCAGGTAGTCGAGTTTGGCGGTCAGCCCCTTGAGGTCGCCGATGCCGTCGCCGTTGCTGTCCATGAACGAACGCACGAGGACCTCGTAGAACACCGCGCGCTTGAACCACTGGGGGTCGCGGTCCTTGGCGGGGGTGTCCTCAAAGGTGTCCTGTACGGGTTCGTTGATGATCAATTGGGTGACCCTCCGATCTCCGAGGTGGGTCGCAGGGAGAACACGTGAGCGGGCGCCCGTCCGGGCTCCAGACGCACGTAGTTGGCCCTGCCCCAGTAGTAGGACTCGCCGGTGAGCTCGTCGCGCACGGCGAAGGAGTCGGCCCAGTCAAGGCCGAGCTCCGGCATGTTCAGCGAGACGGTCGCCTCGCGGGTGTGGTGGGGGTCCAGGTTCGCCACCACCAGCACGGTGTCCCAGGCGCCGGCGGCGGTCCTGGCCCGTTTGCTGTAGACCAGCACCGCGTCGTTGTCGGCGTGGTGGAACCGCAGGTTGCGGAGCTCCTGGAGCGCCGGGTGCGCCCTGCGGATCTGGTTGAGCGTGGTCAGCAGCCCGCAGATGCTCTCCCCGCGGCGCTCGGCACCCACCCAGTCCCGCGGCTTGAGCTGGTACTTCTCCGAATCCGCGTACTCCTCGCTGCCCGGGAGGACGGGGACGTTCTCACACAGCTCGAACCCGGCGTACATCCCCCAGCTCGGCGACAGCGTGCCGGCGAGCACCGCCCGCACCTCGAACGCCGGCCGGCCGCCGTGCTGGAGGTAGGCGTGCAGGATGTCCGGGGTGTTGACGAACAGGTTGGGCCGCATGTAGGCCGCCGCCTCACCGGACAGCTCGGTGAGGTACTCGGTCAGCTCCTCCTTGGTGTTGCGCCAGGTGAAGTAGGTGTACGACTGCTGGAAGCCGACCCTGGCCAGGGTGTGCATCATCGCCGGCCTCGTGAAGGCCTCCGCCAGGAAGACCACGTCCGGGTCCGCCGCGTTGACCTTCGAGATCACCCGCTCCCAGAACGCCACCGGTTTGGTGTGCGGGTTGTCCACCCTGAAGATCCGCACCCCGTGGTCCATCCAGTGCCGCAGCACCCGCACCGTCTCCGCGACGATCCCGTCGAAGTCCTCGTCGAAGGCGATCGGATAGATGTCCTGGTACTTCTTCGGCGGGTTCTCGGCGTAGGCGATCGAGCCGTCCGCGCGGTGCGCGAACCACTCCGGGTGCTTGACCACCCACGGGTGGTCGGGCGAGCACTGGAGTGCGAAGTCCAACGCCACCTCCATGCCCAGCTCCCCCGCGCGCGCCACGAAGTGGTCGAAGTCCGCCAGGGTGCCGAGGTCCGGGTGGACCTCGTCGTGCCCGCCGTCCGACGACCCGATCGCCCAGGGCGAGCCGACGTCGCCGGGCCCCGCGGTCGGCGCGTTGTTCGGGCCCTTCCGGAAGGTGGTGCCGATCGGGTGAACCGGCGGGAGGTACACCACGTCAAAGCCCATGGCGGCGACGGCCGGGAGCCGCTCGGCGGCCGTGCGGAACGTGCCGCTGCGCGGCGGACGCTGCCCGGTGGGGTCCACCACCGCGCCCTCCGACCGGGGGAACAGTTCGTACCACGATCCGAACAGGGCGCGCCTGCGCTCCACCAGCAGGGCCAGCGGGCGCGATGCCGTGACGTGCTCGCGCAGCGGATGCCGCGTCAGGACCTCGGTCACCTCCGGATCGAGGGCGGCCTCGAACCTGGCCACCGGGGTCCGCGTGTCGTCCCGCAGCGCCTGCACCGCCTCCACCAGGACCGCTCGCCCGTCGGTCCTGGGGACCCGCCGGGCGGCCCGCTCCAGCAGGGCGGCGCCCTCGGTGAGCACCAGCGCGGTGTCGATCCCGGCGGGGATCTTCACCCGGGCGTGGTGCCGCCAGGTGGCGACGGGGTCACTCCACGCCTCCACGCAGTAGCTCCACCGGCCCTCGTGCGTCGGGGTGACCTCGGCGCCCCAGCGGTCGGTGCCCGGCGCCAGTTCCCGCATGGGCGTCCAGGGGCCGCGGCGGCCCTCCGGATCACGCAGGACCACGTTCGCGTTGACCGCGTCGTGGCCCTCGCGGAAGACGGTGGCGGAGACCTGGAACGTCTCCTGGGCGACGGCTCTGGCTGGACGCCGTCCGCAGTCAACGAGGGGGCGGACGTCCAGGACGGGGATGCGACCGATCATTGCCTCTCCCGGAGAGTGGCTGCTCGTGCGGGACCGTGCGGACACGCGGGCCGAGGGCCGGCGGCACGTGTCGGAGCACTCCCCGGCATGCTCCCGGAACGCCCGGAGAGAAGGGGGTAGCTCCGTGATATTAACCCTCAGAAGCCCTGAAGCGTAACGTAAGCGTGAATATGCTGTTTTCTTCACGTATCGGGCATGGCGCCGACCGCACCGCCCGCGCGCACCGGCACGGGTACCCGCGTCACGCCCCAGCACTCTAGGGAGCCCGGCACCAGCCGTCACAACGCCTCTGACATGGAGTCGTACGGGTGAATTCGTCGCGTGGCGCGCCCGGTCGGCCACGTCGCGCGGCGCCAATGCCGGGGGTCGGGGAGCCCGCGCCGATACGGTCGAAACCGTGAAGGCCATTCGTCGTTTCACTGTGCGCACAGTGCTCCCGGAACCCCTGCGACCGTTGACCGTGCTCGCTCGGAACCTGCGCTGGTCCTGGAGCCCCGAGACCCGTGAGCTGTTCCAGTCCGTCGATCCCGACATCTGGCAGGCCACCGGCGGCGACCCGGTGCGGCTCCTCGGCGAGGTCCCGGCCGAACGGCTGACCGCCCTCGCCCACGACCGCAGGTTCCTGAGACGACTCGGCGTCGTCGCGGAGGACCTCCACGACTACCTGACCGGCCCGCGCTGGTACCAGGGGGCGGTGGAGACGCTGCCGCCCTCCTGCCCCGGTGAACTGCCCCGCGCCATCGCCTACTTCTCACCCGAGTTCGGCATCACCGCCGCCCTGCCGCAGTACTCCGGCGGTCTCGGCATCCTCGCCGGCGACCACCTGAAGGCCGCCAGCGACCTCGGCGTGCCCGTCATCGGCGTGGGACTGCTGTACCGCCACGGCTACTTCCGACAGTCCCTGTCCCGCGACGGCTGGCAGCAGGAGCACTACCCGGTGCTCGATCCCGACGGAATGCCCCTGTCCCCGCTGCGCGAGGCCGACGGTTCCGCCGCGACGGTGCGGATCGCCCTGCCCGGCGGGCGGATGTTGGCGGCCAGGGTCTGGCAGGTCCAGGTCGGCCGCGTCCCCCTGCTGCTGCTGGACTCCGCGGTGGAGGAGAACCAGCCGGGTGAGCGGGACGTCACCGACAGGCTGTACGGCGGCGCGAGCGAGCACCGGCTCCTCCAGGAGATCCTGCTCGGCGTGGGCGGGGTCCGCGCGGTACGGGCCTTCTGCCGGCTGACCGCGCACCCGGAGCCCGAGGTGTTTCACACCAACGAGGGACACGCCGGCTTCCTCGGCCTGGAACGCATCCGTGAGCTGGTGGCGGACGGCGACCGGCTCGACTTCGACGCCGCGCTCGAGGCCGTCCGCGCCGGCACGGTGTTCACCACCCACACCCCGGTCCCCGCGGGGATCGACCGGTTCGACCGGGAGCTGGTGGCCCGTCACTTCGGCGACGACGGCCCGCTGCCCGGCGTGGACCGGGAACGGGTGCTGGCCCTGGGCACCGAGGACTACCCCGGTGGCGAACCCCACGTGTTCAACATGGCCGTGATGGGGCTGCGCCTGGCCCAGCGCGCCAACGGCGTCAGCACCCTGCACGGCGGGGTCAGTCGGGAGATGTTCCGCGGTCTGTGGCCGGGCTTCGACGCCGCCGAGGTGCCCATCGGAGCGATCACCAACGGGGTGCACGCACCGACCTGGGTGGCCCCGGAGGTGCTCAGGACCGGTGCGGCGCAGTTCGGCGCGGAGCGCCTCGAACGCGCCGTGACGGTCGGCGCGTCCCCGCGCTGGGAGGCCGTCGCGGACCTCCCGGACCAGGTCATCTGGGAGCTTCGCAGGTCGCTGCGCGAGCGACTGGTGGCGGACGTGCGGCGCCGGCTGCTCGCCTCGTGGCGGGAGCGGGGCGCGGGGGAGGCCGAACTCGGCTGGGTCGGCGAGGCGCTCGACCCGGACGTGCTCACCATCGGCTTCGCCCGCCGCGTGCCCTCCTACAAGCGGCTGACCCTGATGCTGCGTGACCCCGATCGCCTGGCCGGCCTGCTGCTGCACCCGACCCGACCGGTGCAGATCGTCGTCGCCGGCAAGGCCCACCCGGCCGACGACAGCGGCAAGCGGCTGGTCCAGGAGCTGGTCAGGTTCGCCGACGATCCCCGGGTGCGGCACCGGATCGTGTTCCTCCCGGACTACGGGATGGACATGGCCCAACACCTCTACCCGGGCTGTGACGTGTGGTTGAACAACCCGCTGCGCCCCCTCGAGGCGTGCGGCACCTCGGGGATGAAGGCCGCGCTCAACGGCTGTCTGAACCTGTCGGTGCTGGACGGCTGGTGGGACGAGTGGTTCGACGGGGACAACGGGTGGGCCATCCCCACCGCGGACGTGCCCGCCGACGCGGCCGGTGACGACGGGCACCGGCAGTCGGACCGCCGGGACGAGCTGGAGGCCGCGGCGCTGTACGACCTGATCGAGAACCAGGTCGCCCCGTGCTTCTACGAGGTGGGCCCGGCCGGGCTGCCGAGGCGGTGGGTCGAGATGGTCCGGCACACCCTGGTCACCCTCGGCCCGAAGGTGCTGGCGGGTCGGATGGTGCGGGAGTACGTGGACCGCCTCTACACCCCGGCCGCCAGGGCCCACCGCGAGGTCACCGCGGACGGCGGTGCCGGCGCCAGGGAGCTGGCCGGGTGGAAGGCGAAGGTGCGCGGCGCCTGGCCGCGGGTCGCGGTGGACCACGTGGAGGCCACGGGACCCACCGACACCCACGAGCTCGGCGGCACGCTGGGGCTGCGGGTGCGGGTGGCGCTCGGCGGCCTGGACCCCACCGACGTCGAGGTGCAGGTGGTCGCCGGCCGGGTGGACGACGAGGACCGGATCACCGACGGCACGACCACGTCGCTGAAGCCCACCGGTCGCCCCGACCTGGAGGGCCACTGCCTCTACGAGGGCCCCCTGGCCCTGGACCGCACGGGTCCCTTCGGCTACACGGTCCGGGTCCTGCCGGCCCACGGCCTGCTCGCCTCGGGGGCCGAGCTCGGCCTGGTCACGGCACCCCGGCTCGGCGCCGAGCCGCCCCGCGGGACGTGTGACTGACCCACTGGCCGGTGGCCCCGGTCCTCCCGCGCGCCGGGGGCCGGGGCCACCGGCCGTTCGGGGCCCTACCGCGACCGGCGCGGGTGGTGGTCCGCCCCCGGCCCGGCCGTCAGAAGACCGACTCCGCCTCCAGACACCGTTCCGGCGGCACCGTCTTCATCCGGCTGACCGCCTCCGCCAGCGGAACGAGGACGATCTCCGTGCCGTGCAGGGCGGTCATCATGCCGTAGGCGCCCTTGTGCACGGCCTCCACGGCGTGCCAGCCGAACCGCGTCGCGAGCGCCCTGTCGTACGGCGTGGGGGTTCCGCCGCGCTGCACGTGCCCCAGGATCACCGGTTTGGCCTCCTTGCCCAGCCGCCGTTCCAGCTCGGTGGCGAGGTGGTTGCCGATGCCCACGAACCGCTCGTGCCCGTACTTGTCGATCACGCCGGTCTCGTACGGCATGTCGCCGGGCGCGGGGTGGGCCCCCTCGGCGACCACCACCACCGCGAACTTCTTGCCGCGGGCGAACCTCGCGTTGATCATCTCGCAGATGTCATCCACCCGGAACGGGCGTTCCGGGATGAGGATGGCGTGTCCGCCGCCCGCCATCCCGGACTGGAGCGCGATCCAGCCCGCGTGCCGTCCCATGACCTCGACCACCATCACCCGTTGGTGGGACTCCGCGGTGGTCTTGAGCCGGTCGATGGCCTCCGTGGCCACACCGACGGCGGTGTCGAAGCCGAAGGTCACGTCGGTGGCCGAGATGTCGTTGTCGATGGTCTTGGGTACCCCCACCACCGGCATGCCCGCGTCGCTGAGCATCCGGGCGGCGGTGAGGGTGCCCTCGCCGCCGATGGGGATCAGGGCGTCCAGGGCGAGCTCGGTCATCAGTTCCCCGGTCCGGTCGGCGGCCTCGCGCAGCCGTGCCCGTTCCACCCGGGCCGCCCCCAGGATGGTGCCGCCGCGTTGCAGGATGCCACTGACCGAGTTCAGGTCCAGGGGGCGGTAGCGGCGCTCGAGCAGACCCTTGAAGCCGTCCTCGAAGCCGAGGATGTCGTCACCGTGCTCCGTCACCCCGCGGTGCACCACGGATCTGATCACCGCGTTCAGTCCGGGGCAGTCTCCGCCGCTGGTGAGGATGCCGATGCGCATAGTCAGGGTCTCCTGGTGCCGTCCCTTCCGATAACAGCACTATCGACCGCGACGGCCTCTCCCGCATCTCGCGCCCGCACGGGGCGCGCGGTCACACAGACCCGGAACACCGGAAGTACCGTTCGATCCGGTCAGTCAGCGAGCAATCCGAAGAGGTCACCATGTGTTCGAAGTCCGTCACATTTTTCTGATGAAATCGGGGTGGATAGGATCACACCCATGCGCCGAGCGAAAATCGTTTGCACCCTTGGACCCGCCGTTGACAGCTTCGAGCAGCTTCAGACGCTGATCGAGGCCGGGATGAACGTGGCCAGGTTCAACATGAGCCACGGCTCCCACCAGGAGCACGAGGAGCGGTACCACCGGGTGCGCGCGGCCGCCGAGGCCACCGGCCGTGCCGTCGGCGTCCTGGTGGACCTCCAGGGCCCCAAGATCCGGCTGGGCACCTTCCACGAGGGCCCGGTGGAGCTGACCCGTGGCGACGAGTTCACCATCACCACCGAGGACGTTCCCGGTGACCGCCACACCTGCGGCACCACCTACCAGGGACTTCCCGGCGACGTGTCCAAGGGCGAGCGGGTCCTGATCAACGACGGCGCGGTCACCCTCGAGGTCACCGGGGTCGAGGGTCCGAGGGTCCAGACCATGGTCATCGAGGGTGGCGTGGTCTCCGACCACAAGGGCATCAACCTGCCCGGGGTCGCGGTGAACGTCCCCGCCCTGTCCGAGAAGGACGTGGAGGACCTGCGGTTCGCCCTGCGCCTCGGCGCCGACATGGTGGCCCTGTCCTTCGTCCGGGACGCCGCCGACGTCCTGGACGTGCACCGGATCATGGACCAGGAGGGGCGACGCGTCCCGGTCATCGCCAAGGTGGAGAAGCCGCAGGCGGTGGAGAACATGACCGAGGTGGTGGACGCGTTCGACGGCGTGATGGTGGCCCGTGGCGACCTCGCGGTGGAGTATCCGCTGGAGCGGGTGCCCGGGGTGCAGAAGCGACTGGTGGAGCTCTGCCGCCGGAACGCCAAGCCGGTGATCGTCGCCACCCAGATGATGGAGTCGATGATCAACTCTTCCCGGCCCACCAGGGCCGAGGCGTCAGACGTGGCCAACGCCATCCTGGACGGCGCGGACGCGGTGATGCTCTCCGCCGAGTCCTCGGTGGGCAAGTACCCGGTCGAGACGGTCAAGACCATGTCCCGGATCGTCACCGCAGCGGAGGAGGAGCTGCTCGGTCGCGGCTTGCAGCCGCTGGTGCCCGGTCGGAAGCCGCGCACCCAGGGCGGCTCGGTGGCCCGGGCCGCGGCCGAGATCGGCGACTACCTGGACGCGCGGGCGCTGGTCGCGTTCACCAAGTCGGGGGACACCGCGCGCCGGCTGTCCCGGTACCGCTCGCCGATCCCGATCATGGCGTTCACCACCGAGGAGGCCACCCGCAACCAGCTCACCCTGAGCTGGGGGGTGGAGACCTTCGTGGTGCCGCACGTGGACAACACCGATGACATGGTGTCCCAGGTGGACCAGGCGATGCTCGCGCTGAACCGCTACCGTGAGGGCGACACGGTGGTGGTCACCGCGGGTTCCCCGCCCGGGGTCCCCGGCACCACCAACATGGTCAGGGTCCACCACCTCGGCACGCTCGAGCACTGACGCGCCGGGCGGGTGCCCCGTTGGGGGGCACCCGCCCGGTGAGGTCCTGGTGGTGGCACGGCGGGAGCCGCCGCCTACTGCGGCGTGGTGTAGACCCGCATGCCGGGCATGTTGAGCGTGCCGCCGAACTGGCCGACCTGGACCACCTCCACCTTGGTGAAGAACAGCTCGGGCAGGGTCACCGGCGGTTGGAACTCGGGGGTGAACGTGATCGGGATCACTCCGAGCAGGTTGCCCTTGAGGCTTTCGGTGTACATCGTCACCGTGCCCCCGCGGAACTTCGAGTTGGTGCCGTCACCCGCCTGGACGTGGTACCAGTAGCCGTTCTCGCCGTCCACGATCTGGTGCAGGTCGTGGATGTCCAGGCCGCTCGCGGTGAACTTCATCGCCTGCACCACGGTGCCGTCCTGCCGGGTGAGGTTCACCACGCCGTGGTAGGCCAGCCCGTGCAGGTCGAGTCGGCTGGCCTCGAGCCGCCAGGACTTGTTCGGCAGGGCGTAGGGCGCCTGCTCGTCCTTGCCCGGCACCTTCTTCTCCTCCGGGCAGGGGAACCGGGGCTTGCCGTCCTCGTCGGTGACGGACGGCGTGGAGGAGGTGGAGGGGGTCGGGGACGGGGACGGGGTGTCCTGGTCCTGATCGGCGTCCTTCGGCTCCGTGGTGTCGTCGGCGGCCTGCTGCCGGGCGGACCCGTCCGCGTCGGCACCCGTCCGCGCCGCCGGCCCCGAACCGGTACCGGTGTCCGTGTCGGTGTCCGAGTCGGTGCCGGTGTCCGACGGCGGGTCCGACGGCTCCTCCTGGGAATCGCCGGGGGCCGGCTCCGACGGGGACGTGGACTCGCTGGGCGTGGGTTCCGGCGCCTCCTCCCCGGTGCCGCCGGTGGTGAGCAGGTCACCGATGGGGTCGAGGATCGGGTCGAGCACTCCCAGCGGGTCCTGCTCCGCTTCCTGCTCGGGCGCCGCCTGGGGTTCACCGTCGGACGTCTCGGTGGTCTGGTCGGCGCCGTCAGCCGTGGTGTCCTCCGGCTTCGTGGTGTCCTCCGGCTTCGTGGCCGGCGGTTCACTGGCCCCTGACGACGGGGTGGTGGAGGAATCCCGCGACGCCTCCTGCTGGTCACTGCCGGTCCCGCCCGACTCGGTGCCCGGGGTGCCCTCGGCCTCCTTGGACCCCGTCTCCTCCTGCGTCTTCGCGGCCTGGTCCGTGTCCTTGTCCGCCTCCTCGGTGCCCGGCTTGTCCGGGGCGCTCACACAGGGTCCCGGCGCGAAGCCCTCCGGCGGCATCTGGTCCGCCTGCGCCAACCGAGGGGTGAGGCCCATCCCCATCAGCACCGCGGTCGGCATGGCCGCCAGTGCTATCGCCTTCCCGGCGGGCACCTGGAGCCGTTGGAGGAACGACCTGCGTGGAGCTGCGTGCCGCGGCCCGGTTCTGGACTGGCTGCCACCGCCGGCCCCCACCTGCACCTCTTCACCCGGCACGGTGCCCTCCGTTCGTTGATTCGTCTTCCGCCCGGGCGCCCACCGCCGCGGGCTCGGCACCGTCGGCGCCCCGCACGCCCTCGGTGTCCTGGGAGGGCACGGGGCCAAGCCCCTTGACCGGGTCGGCGGCGTCGTCCCCGACGCCCGGGGCCCAGGCGACGGCCATCGCGCCACCGACCAGACCGAGCAGGAAACCGACCAGGAACCCCCCGAAGTTGGAGATGACCAGGGAGACCAGCGCGAGCATGATCGCTGCCACCCCGGAGAACACCCGCACCATGGGCTGGAACCACATGGTCAGCCCGAGCAGCACCAGCAGCACGCCGATGATCAGCGACCCGGAGCCCGCCGTGGTGGACATCCGGATGGTGAGCTGCCCCATGGTGAGGTTGGCGTAGGGGAAGTACATGATCGGCAGTCCGGCGAACAGGGTGAGTAGCCCGGCCCAGAAGGGACGGTCCCACCGCCACACCCGGAACGAACGGCGCGCCTTGTCCAGCCCGTCCGCCAGCGAGCGTGTGGAAACGGCACTCAACATGAGGAAGCTCCCTGCGAGACGATCTTCGCGATCGATCAGTCGTTCTTCAGACGGTGATGTGGCGACGCGGCCGTGGGGTGCCCTCGGCGGGCCGGACACGGAGGGGCGGCTCGGGTGACCGGGACGCCCCTCCGTTCGGTCAACCCGTCAGTAGCACTCGGCCTTGGGACCACTGCCCTTGGCGATGCCCATGTCCAGCCCACTGAGCTTGAAGGTGCCCGCCGAGGTGGCCCACGCCCGCTGCTTGACGTCGGTGAGGACTGCCTTGTCGGCCTGCTGGGCGAACGAGCCGGGAAGCACCGCCTCGCCCGCCTGCTTCTTGGGACCCTTGGTCACGTCGTCAACCGAGACGCCGATGTCCACGTTGGTGAACGTGGCGTCCGCGTTGAGCTGGGCGACGTCGATGTAGATGTTCTCGGCGATGACCTCCTTGCCGCCGCCGCCCGCCTTCAGCTTCAGGGTGACGTCGCCGAAAATCGGGACCGGGACGACCACCGACTGGCACAGGTTGGTGATCTCGGCGTGCTTGAACGCGGAGACCGCCACCGGGTGCTTCTTCCCCGCGTGGTCGGTGTCGAGCGCGCCGTACTGGGAGAACCCGGTGCCCACCAACTCGTCCGCGGTGACCTTGAAGCTCTGGCCTGAGACACTGAACGACGCGGCGAGAGCGCCCTGGCCGATCGCCACCCCGATGGCGGCGGTCGCGGCGATGCTCGGCACCATGACGACGGAGAACCTCTTCCATCTGGTGCGGCCACGAGCCTGGGAATTCATGACATTCCTCCTTCTGGGACGTACATCTCCGGCTGCCGCGTCCACGCGAGCAGACCTGGGAGGGGAGAAGAGCTACGTCCTCGGAAAGGAGAGCGCCGTCGGCCCCCGCCAGTCAGCCTTGGACCGGGGCGCGGCACCACGATGGCGCGCCCCCGGTTCCACACCGTCCTCGCGGGCGGGGACGGAATGACCGGCGGCATCGGCGATCACCCCCGAGCGACAACCACTGGCCACGCTCTCGCGCAACCCTGCTGGACAGGCCCCGCCGACGGGTGGGGACCCCCCTGTCCTTCGGGCACGGCGGGGGCCGCGCCCGGCCCGGTGGGGACCCAGTCGCCGCTGCCCGAGTGGATGTCGGACCGCGGGATTGGACCGAGCTTGGCCGATCGTGGTCCATCCCGGGGCGGGCGCACAAGTGGTTCGTTACTAGTGAGTAATGCCAATGCGGTAACGGTGCGGCCGCCCCTGCCGCGGCGGCCACGCACCGTACCGGGGGCGAGGATCGCCAATGACGACAATCCCCGGCACATCCCCCGGCGAACAACAGGGCCGACTACCCTGCGCAACAAGACCTCCGCTTTACCAAAACTTGGTAAAGCGGAGAGTCCGGCGATCGTTTAGGCGACAAATCGCCAGCGGTGATCGCTCCGCTCAGAACAGCACGCGGGCGAGCGCCTGACGCGCCTTCACCACCCGCGGATCGTCCGCACCCACCACCTCGAACAGCTCCAACAGGTGCAGCCTGGCCTTGTCCCGGTCCTCTCCGACGACCCTGCGGACGGTGTCCACCAGCCGCCCGAAGGCGTCCTCCACATGACCACCGACCATCTCCAGGTCGGCCGCAGCGATCTGCGCGGCGACGTCACCCGGCGCGGAGGCAGCGGCCTCACGCACCTGCTTCGGGTCCTTCTCCCTTGCCCTGCTGAGCAGTTCGGCCTGCGCGAGCCCCAGCTTCGCCTCGGCGTTGCCCGGGTCGTCGGACAGCACGTTCCGGTACGCCTGGGCCGCACCGCCGAGGTCCCCCCGGTCCAGCGCCTCGTGCGCCGCGGACAGCGCGATCTCCTGCGGCGACTGCGGGACCTCCCTGACCGGCTCCTCCCCGGCCCCGGCCCCCGGCTCGGCGCCGACGATGCCGAACTGGCGCTCGGCGAGCTGGATGAGCTGGTCGAGGTACTGCCGGATCTGGGCCTCGCCGAGCGCCCCCTGGAACAGGGGGACCAACTGCTGGGCCACCACCGCCATCACTGCGGGGATGCCCTGGATGCCGAACTGCTGGGACAGCATCTGGTTGGCATCGACGTCGATCTTGCCGAGCACGAACCGGCCCGCGTACTCCTCGGCCAGCTTCTCCAGGACCGGGCTGAGCTGCTTGCAGGGCCCGCACCACTCCGCCCAGAAGTCGATCACAACGGGCACCCGGGAAGAACGCTGGATGACGTCGCTCTCGAAGGTGGCCTCGGTGACGTCGAAGACCAGGGCCCCGCCTCCTGTCGGAGCGCCGGCACCGGCCGCCTGTCGAGCCTGCTGAGCCTTTTGCGCGGCCTCTCCGGCCGCCTTCACCGCGGCGAGGTCGACCACACCGCTCATGGACATGTTCCGTGGCTGCATGGGTCAATCCTCCCCCCTCGGCGCGGCCTGCGGGAACAGCCCCCTGGATCGGCCGCCACCGCGTCGCGGCCCGCGGCGCACCCCGCGGCCGGAGCTTCCGGTACCGCACCCGTGGGCCGAGGTCCCCGTCCCGGCCCACGGATCCGCACTGCCAGTGGTCAGTCGCTTTCGCTACGGGTCGTAGCGTAACTTGATGCGGGCACCGCCCGCAGCACCCACCGGGTTCCGCACCGGGTGATACCGATCACGTCGGCCCCCGGGCGGCCTCGCTCCCGCGGCGCCGGAGGGCCGGCCCGGCCGAGGAACCCCCCGGTCAGCCGGGTCCCCGCGGCAGGGACCGGCGCCGCCGGACGAAACCGGGGGCAGATCCGGGGTTCCCGCCGGGCGGCACCCCCTTCACCAACACTCCACGGAACCTCCAGGAGTTCACCGACCAGAGAGGTAGGGTCAGCGCCGTGTCAGGGACAGCAGCCGGCACAGGAGGCACCGGGGGCGGCCGCCGCACCGGCCGGCCGCGCAGCGCCGCGGCGGACCGGGCGATCCTGCACGCGACCCGGGCGGCCCTGGTGGACCTCGGGTGGGGCGGTCTGACCATGGGCGAGGTGGCCGCCAGGGCAGGTGTGGCCAAGACCACGGTGTACCGCCGCTGGCCGACCAAGAGCGAACTGGTGCTTGACGCGGTGGCGGCGCTCCTCGACGAGGAGCTCGAACTCCCGGACCTGGGCAGCCTGCGGGCCGACGTGGAGTGCGTGGTGCAGCGGTTCGCCGCGCTGATCGACCGCCCCGAGGCCAAGACCGCGCTGATGGCGGTGGTGGCCGAGTCCACCAGGGACGCCGCGCTGCGGCAACGCGTCCGCCAGGCCATCGTCGCCCCGCAGAAGCGCCTGGTGGTGCTCGGCCGCCACCGCGCCCTGGAGCGCGGGGAACTCACCGAGGGCCCCGGCGACCCGGGGGCCACGGTGGACCTGATCTTCGACGTCATCGCCGGAGCGGTGATCCACCGGTTGCTGGTCAGCGGGGAGCCGGTGGACGGCGAGTGGGCCCGACGGTTCACCACGGTGCTGCTGGACGGGCTGGTGGCCACGGCGAGCCCCGGGGCCGGCCACCGACCGGAGGAGCACCGGTGACCGGCCCGGCCCGTCAGAACCTGGCCGGCTCGGTGTAGCCGCCCCACTCCTCCTTCAGCGCCCCGCAGATCTCGCCCAGCGTCGCTTCGGCCCGGACCGCGTCCAGCATGGGCTCGATCATGTTCGACGTGCTCCTCGCGGCCTCCACCAGCGCCGCCAGCGACGCCTTGACCGCGGCGCCGTCCCGGCGGCCCCTGCGCTCGGCGAGCGCCCGCACCTGCTCGCGTTCCACCTCGTGGCTGACGCGCAGGATCTCCAGGTCGCCGGTGACCGAGCCGTGGTGGCAGTTGACCCCCACCACGCGCTTCTCCCCCTTCTCCAGCGACTGCTGGTACTGGTGGGCGGACTCCGCTATCTCCGCCATGAACCAGCCGTCCTCGATGCCCCGCAGGATGCCGGAGGTGACCGGACCGATCGGGTGCTGCCCGTCGGGCACCGCGCGCTGTCCCATCCTCAGGATGCGCTCGAAGATCTGCTCCGCCTCGGCCTCGATCCGGTCGGTCAACGCCTCGACGTACCAGGAGCCGCCCAGCGGGTCGGCCACGTTGGCCACCCCGGTCTCCTCCATCAGCACCTGCTGGGTGCGCAGCGCGATCTCCGCGGCCTGCTCGGAGGGCAGCGCCAGCGTCTCGTCCAGCGCGTTGGTGTGCAGGGAGTTGGTGCCGCCGAGCACCGCGGCGAGCGCTTCCACCGCGGTGCGCACCACGTTGTTGTAGGGCTGCTGGGCGGTGAGCGACACCCCCGCGGTCTGGGTGTGGAAACGCAGCCACTGCGCCTTCTCGGACGTCGCGCCGTAGACGTCCCGCATCCAGCGGGCCCAGATCCGGCGGGCGGCTCGGAACTTGGCGATCTCCTCGAAGAAGTCCACGTGGGCGTCGAAGAAGAAGGAGAGGCCCGGCGCGAACACGTTGACGTCGAGGCCCCTGCTCAACCCGAGCTCGACGTAGCCGAACCCGTCGGCGAGGGTGTAGGCGAGCTCCTGGGCGGCGGTCGCACCGGCCTCACGGATGTGGTAGCCGGAGACCGAGAGCGGCTTGTACGCCGGGATCTTGGACGCGCAGTACTCCATCAGGTCGCCGATCAGCCGCAGGTGCGGCTCGGGTTCGAACAGCCACTCCTTCTGGGCGATGTACTCCTTGAAGATGTCCGTCTGCAAGGTGCCGTTGAGTATCCCCGGATCGATGCCCTGGCGCTCCGCGGCGACCAGGTACATGCAGAAGACCGGCACCGCGGGACCGGAGATGGTCATGGAGGTGGTCACGTCGCCGAGCGGGATGCCGTCGAAGAGGACCTCCATGTCGGCGGCGGAGTCCACCGCCACCCCGCAGTGCCCGACCTCGCCAAGCGACTGCGGCTCGTCGGAGTCCCGCCCCATCAGCGTCGGCATGTCGAACGCCACCGAGAGGCCACCGCCACCGGCCTTGAGGATCATGTGGTAGCGCTCGTTGGTCTGCCGGGCGTTGCCGAAGCCTGCGAACTGGCGGATCGTCCAGGCCCTGCCCCGGTACCCGGTCGGGTACAGCCCGCGGGTGAACGGGTACTCCCCCGGCCACCCGATCCGTTCGAACCCCGGCACGTCCTGCCCGGGCGGCGGCCCGTACGCCGGGTCCACCTGCGCCCCCGACAACGTGGTGAAGTCGGCGTCCCGCTTCCGTGCCGCGTCGTAACGCGCCTGCCAACGGCGGCGACCCTGCTCGATGGAGGCACTGTCCATGTTCTCCGCCTTCCCCGCCTTACGCTCGCCGCTGGGGCAAGTACTAGGGCATCCGATTATTGGACGTCCAAGTGATTGTCCGCACCCCTGTGCCAACACGCAAGCAGAACCCGCCCCGGGCGGCGCTGTGCCGCGGGGCGGGCGGTGGGGTGGGGCCTGCGGGCGCCGGCACCCGGGGGCGCGGCGGACCCCGGCGGGGGGCGGTCCGCGCGGGAACGGTCAGACGTTCGCCGGGGTCTGGGACGGCCCGGTGGCGAGCAGCGGGGTCACCTCCCGGTGGATGCGCCGCTCCACGAAGAACGCCACGGTGGGCAGGCAGCCGGCCACCAGCACCCACAGCAGCTTGCCCATCGGCCACTTCGCCTTCAGGCCCAGGTCGAAGGCGAAGACGACGTAGATGAGGTACAGCAGGCCGTGGATCTGGGAGATCACCATCGTGTCACCGATGCCGAAGCCACGGTCGAGGATGATGAACACGCAGAACACCAGCAGCGTCACCGCCGTGATGTAGGCCAACGCCCGGTAGCGGGTCAGGACGCTCGGTTTCATGGTTCCGAGCCTAACTCTCTCAGCTCTCCTCGAAGTCTCCGGCCCCGACCCTCAGCGGGCGCAGCAGCTCGAAGATCTCCTTGCACCCCTGGCCGTCGTAGACGTCGAGCCCGAAGTCCACCGCCATCAGGTCACGGGTGGCCGCCTCCACCACCTCACGCCCCCGCTCGGTGATGGAGGCGAGGACGCCCCGGCCGTCCTGGGGGTTGGGCCGCTTGTCCACGAGACCGGCACGGACCAGCCGGTCCACGGTGTTGGTGACGCTGGTGGGGTGCACCATCAGCCGCTCCCCGATCTTGGACATGGGCAGCTCACCGGCCTGGCTGAAGGTGAGGAGCACCAGGGCCTCGTAGCGGGCGAAGGTGAGGCCGTACGGCTTGACCACGGCGTCCACCCGCGCCAACAGGATCTGCTGGGCGCGCATCACGGAGGTGATCGCGGCCATGGACGGCACGGCACCCCAACGCGTCCGCCACAGCTCGTCGGCGCGGGCGATGGGGTCGAACGGCAGGCTGAGGGGCTTCGGCACGGAGCTAGCCTAGTTCGCCCTCGTCCGGGCGCCTAAGTCCCCTGCTGACATCCTCCCCGCCCTCAAGGACGGGGCGTCCTCGAGGGAGACGCGGTGACACATCTCACGCCGGCCGCCCGGCGGGGGCGACGGCACACCCCGCCTAGGCGGAGGCCGGGGCGGGCGCCGGCGCGGTGGAGAGCCGCTCCTGCTCGCCCTTGAGCTTGCGCTCGGCGAAGAAGCCGGCGAACGGGACCACCGAGGAGATCAGGTAGAGGGCGGCCCGGCCAACGGTCCAGCGGACCCGGTACCAGGCGACCACCCACAGCGCCAGGAACGCGACGAAGAGAGCCCCGTGCAGCAGGCCCAGCGGGAGCACCAGGTCCACGTCCCCGTCGGTGGCCCGCTTCAGGACCGACCCGAAACCGAGGAGCAGCAGGAACGAGGTGGCCTCGGCGGCCGAGATGACGCGGAGGCGGAACAGGTCGGCTCGGGTGGTGTCCACGGTGGCCTCTTCGGGGTCGGTGCCTGGGCGGAAGCTTGTGAACGGTTGCACAAGCATCTTCCATTATGGCCGTCCACCGCGCGGGCCCAGAGTGGGGGTGCCCCAGGAAACACCGGGTTTCCCTGTTCGATGGCGGTTCCAGTGATTAGCGTCTTAAGGGTGGCGCAGTTTCGACTACAGGGGTCCAAGGTGCTCGCGGTCGACATGACCGGCGACGCCGTGCGGGCCCGCAAGGGATCCATGGTGGCCTACGACGGCCAGATGTCGTTCAAGAAGCTCTCCGGCGGAGGTGAGGGCCTGCGCGGGATGGTGACCCGCCGGGTCACTGGCGAGAGCATGGAAGTGATGGAGGTCAAGGGCCACGGCACGTGCTACTTCGCCGAACGCGCGACCGACATCTCCCTGGTGCGGCTGAACGGGGAGAAGTTGTTCGTGGAGGCCAGCAACCTGCTGTGCACCGAGGCGGGGCTGCGCACCGGGACCACGTTCACCGGGCTGCGCGGCGCGACCCAGGGCAACGGCCTGTTCACCACCACCGTCGAGGGGGTGGGTCAGGCCGCCCTGATGTCGGACGGCCCGGCGATCGTGCTCCGGGTCTCCCCCGGCACCCCGTTGCTGGTGGACCCCGGCGCCTACGTGGCGCACACCGGCAACGTCCAGCAGCACCTCCAGACCGGGGTCACCTGGCGCACCTTCGCCGGCGAGAGCTCGGGGGAGACCTTCCAGATCCGGTTCGAGGGCGACGGCCTGGTCTACGTGCAGCCCAGTGAGCGCGTCACCGTCGGGGGTGATCTGTGATGGCGTTCCACCGGATCAGTTCCAAGATGGTCGAGGCACAGGTGCACCCCGGGCAGCGGCTGTTCAGCCAGCGCGGGGCGATGCTGGCCTACCGCGGTGAGGTCACCTTCACCCCCAACGTCCAGGGCGGCCAGGGCGGCGTGGGCTCGATGATCGGGCGACGCGTCGCCGGCGAGGCCGCACCGTTGATGACCGTCGAGGGCCAGGGCTCGGTGATGTTCGGGCACGGCGGCCACCACGTGCACTGCGTGGACCTGGCCGGGGACATCCTGTACGTGGAGGCCGACCGGCTGCTGGCGTTCGAGGGGACGCTGGAGCAGGGCACCATGTTCATGGGGTCGCAGGGTGGGGTGATGGGCGTCATCCGGGGCCAGGTGACCGGGCAGGGCCTGTTCACCACGACCCTGCGGGGCCACGGGTCGGTGGCGGTGATGGCGCACGGCGGGGTGATCGAGTTGCCGATCACTCCCCAGCGCCCGGTGCACGTCGATCCGCAGGCGTACGTGGCGCACCGCGGCGACGTACGGAACAAGCTGTCCACCGCGCTGAGCTGGCGGGACGTGGTGGGCCGCGGCTCGGGCGAGGCGTTCCAGCTCGAGCTGACCGGGAACGGGACGGTGTACGTACAGGCGTCGGAGGAGAAGCTTTGACATCCTCCCCGTCCTAAAGGACGGGGATTCCTGGCTCACGTTGGCCGGGGACCAGCGGTCCGCCGGCTCTTACACGATCAGCACCAGCCGGGTTGAGACCAGCCCGGACCAGCATCACGCGTGCGGAGTTCTTGTCCCTGGGGGACACGGCTGCGCACGCGGTGCAGGCGTAGGTACGTTCCGAAAGAGGCAGTGCGTGCTTGGTTCTCGCTCCGCACGACGCGCAGTCCATCGTGGTGTGCGCGGGATGCAC
>NZ_KB904705.1 GCF_000380165.1 Wenjunlia vitaminophila DSM 41686 | reverse complement strand
TGCAGCGGGTGATGGTGGATTCGGGGTTGTTGGATTGGGCGCAGGTGGCGGATCGGATGTCGGTGCGTCCGGCGCGGATTGGTGGTCTTGGGGGGCATGGTCGGCCGGTGGCGGTGGGTGAGCCGGCGAATCTGACGTTGGTGGATCCGGCTTACCGTGGGGTGGTGGATCCTGCGGGGTTGGTCTCGCGTAGTCGGAACACCCCGTTCGCGGGGATGGAGCTTCCCGGCCGGGTCGTGGCGACCTTCCTGCGGGGCACACCCACAGTCCTCGACGGGAAGCTGGTATGACCTCCATCACGCACACGCCGCTCACCCACGTCGCCGCGCTCGCCACGGGTGAGCGCTCCGCGGAGACCACCGACCTCGGTGAGCGCCTGCTCTGGGTGATCGGCCTCGCCCTGTTGGTGGCGCTCGCCTACGCGCTGATGTGGCGGGCCTGGCGGCGCCGCGGCTCCCGCCAGCGCGACCTGCCGGAGCTGCCCGGGGTGCCCGCCCCGTGCGGCGGCCCGCTCGCCGAACTGACCGGCCGCTACCACGGCACCACCACCGCCGGTGACTGGCTGGACCGCATCGTGGCGCACGGCCTGGGCACCCGCAGCCTCGCCGAGGTGACACTGGACCGGGACGGCGTCACCGTCCGGCGTCCCGGCGCCACGGACTTCCACATCCCCGCCGCCGCCCTGCGCGGAGCCCGCCTCGACAAGGGCATCGCCGGCAAGGTGCTCACCGAGGGCGGCCTGCTGGTGATCACCTGGGAGCACGGCGGTCGGCTCCTGGACTCCGGCTTCCGGGCTGACCACCCGGCCGAGCACGCCGCGTGGGTGCGGGCCGTCACGGGACTCAGCGACGGCGCCGTCCCGGCCGCCGCCACCCCCGTCAGCGGGGAGCGGCCGGCACACTCCCCGCCGTCCCCGCACGACCAGAAAGGCGCACCATGACCACCCCACCCTCCCTTGCCGCCGGGCCGGCCCTGCTCGTCCTGGAGGACGGGCGGACCTTCCGCGGCCGGGCCTACGGCGCCGAGGGCGAGACCTTCGGCGAGGCGGTGTTCGCCACCGGCATGACCGGTTACCAGGAGACGCTCACCGACCCGTCGTACCACCGGCAGGTCGTGGTGATGACCGCCCCGCACGTGGGGAACACCGGCGTCAACGACGAGGACGGCGAGTCCCGGAGGATCTGGGTCAGCGGCTACGTGGTCCGTGAGCCCGCCAGGATCCCGTCCAACTGGCGCTCCCGCCGCCCCCTGGAACACGACCTCGCCGACCAGGGTGTGGTCGGCATCAGCGGCATCGACACCCGGGCCCTCACCCGCCACCTGAGGGAGCGCGGCGCCATGCGCGTCGGCGTGTTCTCCGGGGCGGCGCTCGCCGACGAGGCCGAACTGCTGGCCAGGGTCACCGCCTCCCCCCAGATGGCCGGTGCCGACCTGGCGGACGAGGTCTCCACCCCCGAGCCCTACGTCGTCCCCGCCCAGGGACGCAAACTGGCCACGGTGGCCGCGATCGACTGCGGAATCAAGTCGATGACCCCGCGCCGCATGGCGGAACGGGGCCTGGAGGTGCACGTCCTGCCCGCCTCGGCGACGCTGGAGCAGGTGGACGCGGTGAACCCGGACGGGGTGTTCTTCTCCAACGGCCCGGGTGACCCGGCTGCCACCCACGGCCCGGTGGAGCTGATGCGCGAGCTGCTGGGGCGGCGCACCCCGGTCTTCGGGATCTGCTTCGGCAACCAGATCCTCGGTCGGGCGCTGGGCTTCGGCACCTACAAGCTCAAGTACGGCCACCGGGGGATCAACCAACCGGTGCAGGACCGCTCCACCGGAAAGGTGGAGATCACCTCCCACAACCACGGCTTCGCGGTGGACGCCCCGGTGGACCGGGTCAGCGACACCCCGTTCGGCAGGGTCCGGGTCTCCCACGTGTGCCTCAACGACGGCGTGGTGGAGGGGCTCGAACTGCTGGACGGCCCCGCGTTCAGCGTCCAGTACCACCCGGAGGCCGCGGCCGGGCCGCACGACGCGGCATATCTGTTCGACCGGTTCGTCGCGCTGATGTGCGGCGACAGCACGCCCAGCCCCATGGAGAACCAGCGTGCCTAAGCGCACCGACATCAAGTCCGTCCTGGTCATCGGCTCAGGCCCGATCGTCATCGGCCAGGCCGCCGAGTTCGACTACTCCGGCACCCAGGCCTGCCGGGTCCTCAAGGCCGAGGGCCTGCGGGTGATCCTGGTCAACTCCAACCCGGCCACCATCATGACCGACCCGGAGATCGCCGACGCCACCTACGTGGAGCCGATCACCCCCGAGTTCGTCGAGAAGATCATCGCCAGGGAGCGCCCCGACGCGCTGCTGCCCACCCTGGGCGGCCAGACCGCCCTGAACACCGCGATCGCGCTGGCCACCTCGGGGGTCCTGGACCGCTACGGTGTGGAACTGATCGGTGCCAACGTCGAGGCCATCGAGAAGGGCGAGGACCGCGACCGTTTCAAGGCCGTGGTCGAGGCGGTCCGGGAGAAGATCGGCCACGGCGAGTCCGCCCGCTCGGTGATCTGCCACACCCTGGACGAGGCGGTCGCCGGCGTGGAGGCCCTCGGTGGCTACCCGGTCGTGGTCCGCCCCTCGTTCACCATGGGCGGCGCCGGCTCCGGCTTCGCCCACGACGAGGAGGAGCTGCGCCGCATCGCCGGGCAGGGCCTGGCCCTGTCCCCGACCACCGAGGTGCTCCTCGAGGAGTCCGTACTGGGGTGGAAGGAGTACGAGCTGGAGCTGATGCGCGACCGCAACGACAACGTGGTCGTCGTCTGCTCCATCGAGAACCTGGACCCGATGGGCGTGCACACCGGCGACTCCATCACCGTCGCGCCCGCGATGACCCTCACCGACCGCGAGTACCAGGTCCTGCGGGACATCGGCATCGCGGTGATCCGTGAGGTCGGGGTGGACACCGGTGGCTGCAACATCCAGTTCGCGGTGAACCCGGAGAACGGCCGGGTGATCGTCATCGAGATGAACCCGCGGGTGTCCCGGTCCTCCGCGCTGGCCTCCAAGGCCACCGGGTTCCCGATCGCCAAGATCGCCGCCCGGCTCGCCGTGGGCTACACCCTGGACGAGATCCCCAACGACATCACCGAGCAGACCCCCGCGTCCTTCGAGCCCACCCTCGACTACGTGGTGGTGAAGGTGCCGCGGTTCGCGTTCGAGAAGTTCCCGGCCGCGGACTCCACCCTCACCACGACGATGAAGTCGGTGGGGGAGGCCATGGCGATCGGCCGGAACTTCCCCGAGGCGCTCAACAAGGCCCTGCGCTCGATGGAACGCCGGGGCAGCCAGTTCTCGTTCACCGGCGACCCCGGGGACCTCGCCGAGCTGCTGGACCGGGCAGCCGTTCCCACCGAGGGGCGGCTGAACACCGTGATGGACGCCATCCGGGCCGGAGCCACCCCCGAGCAGCTCCACGAGGCCACCAGGATCGACCCGTGGTTCCTCGACCAGCTCTTCCTCATCCACGAGATCGCCGAGGAACTGGCCGCCGCCGACCAGCTCGGCGCCGAGGAGCTGCGCCTGGCCAAGCGGCACGGCTTCTCCGACGCGCAGATCGCGGCGGTGCGGGGCCTCGGCGAGAACGGAGAGGCCCTGGTCAGGGCCGCCAGGCACCGCCTGGGGGTGCGCCCGGTGTACAAGACGGTGGACACCTGCGCCGCCGAGTTCGCCGCAAGGACCCCGTACTTCTACTCGTCCTACGACGAGGAGACCGAGGTCGCGCCGCGCACCCGGCCAGCAGTGATCATCCTTGGCTCCGGCCCCAACCGGATCGGCCAGGGCATCGAGTTCGACTACTCCTGCGTCCACGCCTCGTTCGCGCTGCGCGAGGGACCGGCCAACGACGGCCTCGGCTACGAGACCGTGATGGTCAACTGCAACCCCGAGACGGTCTCCACCGACTACGACACCTCCGACCGGCTGTACTTCGAGCCGCTCACCCTGGAGGACACCCTGGAGATCGTGCACGCCGAGACCCAGGCCGGGCCGGTCGCCGGGGTGATCGTGCAGCTCGGCGGCCAGACCCCGCTGGGGCTGGCGCAGGCGCTGAAGGACAGCGGCGTGCCGGTGGTCGGCACCCCGCCGGAGGCCATCCACCTCGCCGAGGACCGCGGGGCCTTCGGACGGGTGCTGGCGCAGGCGGGCCTCCCGGCCCCCAGGCACGGCACCGCGACCTCGTTCCCCGAGGCCAAGGTCATCGCGGACGAGATCGGCTACCCCGTCCTCGTCCGGCCCTCCTACGTGCTGGGTGGACGAGGGATGGAGATCGTCTACGACGAGGCGCGCCTGGCCACGTACATCGCCGAGTCCACCGAGATCAGCCCCGACCGTCCGGTGCTGGTGGACCGCTTCCTCGACGACGCCATAGAGATCGACGTGGACGCCCTGTACGACGGTACCGAGCTGTACCTCGGCGGGGTCATGGAGCACATCGAGGAGGCCGGCATCCACTCCGGCGACTCGGCGTGCGCGCTGCCCCCGATCACCCTGGGCGGGTACGACATCAAGCGGCTGCGGGCCTCCACCGAGGCCATCGCCCGGGGCGTCGGGGTGATCGGGCTGATCAACATCCAGTTCGCGCTGGCCGGGGACGTCCTGTACGTGCTGGAGGCCAACCCCCGTGCCTCCCGCACCGTCCCGTTCACGTCCAAGGCCACCGCCGTGCCGCTGGCCAAGGCAGCCGCCCGGATCAGCCTCGGCGCCACCATCGCCGAGTTGCGGGCCGAGGGCCTGCTGCCGGCCACGGGCGACGGCGGCACCCTGCCGCCCGACGCCCCGATCTCGGTCAAGGAGGCGGTGCTGCCCTGGAGCCGGTTCCGGGACGTGCACGGCCGGGGCGTGGACACCGTGCTCGGCCCGGAGATGCGCTCCACCGGCGAGGTCATGGGCATCGACTCGGTGTTCGGCACCGCCTACGCCAAGTCGCAGGCCGCGGCGTACGGGCCGCTGCCCACCAAGGGCCGTGCCTTCGTCTCGGTGGCCAACCGCGACAAGCGCTCCCTGGCGCTCCCGGCCCGGGCCCTGGCCGACCTGGGGTTCGAGCTGCTGGCCACCTCCGGCACCGCCGACGTCCTGCGGCGGCACGGCATCGAGGCGACCGTGGTGCGCAAGAAGAGCGAGGGCCCGGGGCCCCACGGGGAGCCGACAGTGGTCGAGCTGATCCACAACGGCGAGATCAACCTCATCGTCAACACCCCGTACGGCACCGGGGGCCGGCTGGACGGGTATGACATCCGCACCGCGGCGGTCGCCCGTGGCATCCCCTGCCTGACCACCGTCCAGGCACTGGTCGCGGCGGTCCAGGGCGTGGACGCGGTCACCCGGGGCGAGGTCAGCGTCCGTTCGCTCCAGGAGCACGCGGACCATCTCGTCGCCGCCCGCCAGGGCTGAAGGAGGAACCACCGCCGATGTACGCCCTGCTGTTCAGGCTGGTGTTCCGCCGGATGGACCCGGAGCAGGCCCACCACCGGGCCTTCACCGCCATCCGGATCGCCGCCGCCCTGCCGGGGGTGCGCAGCCTGCTGGCCCGGTTGCTCGCCCGACCCCGGCCCACGCTGGCGGTGCACGCCCTCGGTCGGGACATGCCCGGCCCGTTCGGCCTCGCGGCCGGGTTCGACAAGGACGCGGTCGGCGTGGACGGGCTGTCCATGCTCGGTTTCGACCACGTCGAGATCGGCACCGTCACCGCGGAACCGCAGCCCGGCAACCCCAGGCCGCGCCTGTTCCGGCTGCCGCGTGACCGGGCGCTGGTCAACCGGATGGGCTTCAACAACGAGGGCTCCGCGGCGGTGGCGGCCCGCCTCGCCGCCAGGGCCGGCCAGCCCTGGCGGCGCAGGGTGGTCATCGGGGTGAACATCGGCAAGACCAAGGCGGTCGCCGAGGCCGACGCGGTCCAGGACTACGTCACCAGCGCCGAGCGGCTGGCCCCGTACGCCGCCTACCTGGTGGTCAACGTCAGCTCTCCCAACACCCCGGGGCTTCGCGACCTCCAGGCGGTGGACCGGCTCGAGCCGCTGCTCACCGCGGTCCGCGAGGCTGCCGACTCCGCGGCGGGCCGCCGGGTCCCGCTGCTGGTCAAGATCGCCCCGGACCTCGCCGACGAGGACGTGGACGCCGTCGCCGACCTCGCCCTGCGGCTGGACCTCGACGGCATCGTCGCCACCAACACCACCGTCGGCCGTGCCGGTCTGGCCACCGACGCCACCACCGTGGCCGGGCTGGGACCGGGGGGCCTGTCCGGTCCGCCGCTGAAGGACCGCTCCCTGGCGGTGCTGCGCAGGCTGCGGGCCCGCACCGGTGACCGGCTCACCCTGGTCGGCGTCGGGGGCGTGGAGACCGCCGAGGACGTCTGGGAGCGGATTCTCGCCGGTGCCACGCTGGTCCAGGGGTACAGCGGGTTCATCTACCACGGGCCCTTGTGGAACCGGCGGCTGCACCGCGGGCTCGCCGCGTTGCTCGAGGCCAGCCCCCACCGCACCCTGGCGGAGGCGGTGGGCGCGGCGGTGGACCCGCCCCCGTCCCCCACCGAGCCGGCCCAGGAGGACCGGGCGGGCACCGAGCCCGTCCCGACGGACCCTGCCGGGACGGACCCCGCCCAGGCCGTCACCGACCCCGACCACCAGCCCGCCGTCGCCGCCCGACGCGCGCACCGCCAGGAGCGTTCCGGATGACCAGCACCACCCCCGCCGCCATCCAGCCGTTCGGCGCCCGGTTGACCGCCGCCCTCCGCGCCCGGGGCCCGCTGTGCGTGGGAGTCGACCCGCACCCGTCGCTGCTCACCGCCTGGGGTCTGGGTGACGACGTGGCGGGTCTGGAACGGTTCACCCGGACCACGGTGGAGGCGCTGGCCGACCGGGTCGCCGTGGTCAAGCCCCAGTCGGCGTTCTTCGAACGCTTCGGCTCGCGCGGCATCGCGGTGCTGGAGCGGGCGGTGGCGGACGCCAGGGCGGCCGGCGCGCTGGTGCTGATGGACGCCAAGCGCGGGGACATCGGCTCCACCATGGCCGCCTACGCCGCCGCCTACCTGGACCCGTCGGGCCCGCTGTGCTCCGACGCGCTGACCGTCAGCCCCTACCTGGGCTTCGGCTCCCTGCGTCCGGCGCTGGACACCGCGCGGGCCCACGGCGCCGGGGTCTTCGTGCTCGCCCTGACCTCCAACCCGGAGGGCGCCGAGGTGCAGCGGGCGGTCGGGTCGGACGGCGTTTCGGTGGCGCAGGCGGTCCTGGACCGGATCGCCGCCGAGAACGCGGCCGACGCGGCGGCGCAGACGGCGCCGCTGGGCGCGGTCGGCGCGGTCCTCGGTGCCACCCTCGCCCGCGCCGGGGTGGAGGTGCCCGCCGGTGTGCCGCTGCTCGCCCCAGGTATCGGGGCCCAGGGGGCGACGGCGGCGGATCTGCCGGCGCTGTTCGGGAGCGCCGCCGGCCAGGTGGTTCCCAGCGTCAGCCGCGGGGTGCTGCGGCACGGCCCCTCGGTCCCGGCCCTGCGTTCCGCGGCGGCCCGGTTCTGCGACGAGGCACGGTCCGCCCTGGGGACCGTCTGATGCGGAGCGCCGTCCGCCGGTGCCCCGAACAGGATTTATCAGACAGGCCCGGGGTGAGTGAGCAGTCGTCCGGGGCGAGCGACCCCACAGTGGCTGAGCAGGGAATTTCATCAAGGAAAATAGTCCGTTTCGCACCCAAAAGCGCAAGTCGCAGGCGGCTGATCTGGACTTTTCGGTTTCTTTTCCTGACGGGACTGTTCAAGCGGGCTACGCTCCGGCGGTAGGTTCCACCAGCAGGGCGTTTCTCGTTGCTCGGCTTCCGTCCGAGCCACTAGGTTCCTCTGCGACTCAATCCAGATATTCGAACTCCCACTGAGGTGACTAGGCGTGGCACTTCCGCCCCTGACCCCTGAACAGCGCGCAGCCGCGCTCGCGAAGGCCGCTGAGGCTCGCCGGGAGCGCGCCGAGGTCAAGAACCGGCTCAAGCACAGCGGTGCGTCCCTGCACGAGGTCATCAAGGCCGGCCAGGAGAACGACGTGATCGGCAAGATGAAGGTCTCGGCACTGCTGGAGTCCCTCCCCGGTGTGGGGAAGGTCCGGGCCAAGCAGATCATGGAGCGGCTCGGCATCTCCGAGAGCCGTCGGGTGCGTGGCCTCGGCTCCAACCAGATCGCGTCCCTGGAGCGTGAGTTCGGCGGCGGCACGGCCTGACGTGCCCGGATGACGCCGGAGCCGGTGGCTCCGGCGTGCCGCGGGGTCCTGCCCCGCGGGAGGGACGGTTCCCCGGGAGTCCGCCACCGGGCAGCGGCACTTCCGTGCACGCGCGGGGGTGGCCCTCGGGGATAATCGGTCCATGACCCATCGTCCGCGGTTGACCGTGCTCTCCGGCCCTTCCGGGGTCGGCAAGAGCACGGTCGTCGCCCATATGCGCAAGGAGCACCCCGAGGCCTGGCTCTCGGTGTCGGCGACGACCCGCAAGCCGAGGCCCGGCGAGCAACACGGGGTGCACTACTACTTCGTCGAGCACGACGAGTTCGACAAGCTCATCGCCAACGGCGAACTGCTCGAGTGGGCGGAGTTCGCCGGCAACCGTTACGGCACGCCGCGCGCAGCCGTGATGGAGCGGCTCGAACGGGGCGAGCCGGTGCTGCTGGAGATCGACCTCCAGGGGGCGAGGCTGGTGCGCCAGTCGATGCCCGACGCCCGGCTCGTCTTCCTCGCTCCCCCCTCCTGGGAAGAACTGGTGCGACGCCTGACCGGGCGCGGAACCGAACCCCCCGAGGTGATCGAGCGCCGGCTCGAGGCCGCGAAAGTGGAGCTCGCCGCGGAGCCGGAGTTCGACGTCACCCTGGTCAACACCTCCGTCCAGAAGGTGGCGCACGAACTGCTAGCCTTGATGCTCGACTGCTCTGGGGAGGATTCCCCGAGCTCAGGGGACTGACCCGGGTCCCGGACCCGGGCCAGCGACACGAGACCAGCGACACACGAGGCCGGCGACACACGAGGCCAGCAGCACACGGGACCTGCGCCACACGGGACCGGCGCCACGCAGGACCAGCGGCGCCTGGCCCACCCGGTACAGGGGCCCGGCGTGACCGCGGCAGGCCGAGTGTCCACCGGTCCCGAAACCCGACCGCGCCCGCTGCGGTCATCCGCCGAGCGGAACCCCGCTCACCGGCGGGCCTGACGTCCGACAAAGAAGGTAGAGCGTGTCCTCTTCTCTCACCGCGCCCGAGGGCATCATCAACCCGCCGATCGATGAGCTGCTCGAGGCGACGGACTCCAAGTACAGCCTCGTCATCTACGCGGCCAAGCGCGCGCGGCAGATCAACGCCTACTACTCCCAGCTCGGCGAGGGCCTGCTGGAGTACGTGGGGCCGCTGGTGGACACCCACGTCCACGAGAAGCCGCTGTCCATCGCGCTGCGCGAGATCAACGCCGGGATGCTGACCTCCGAGTCCCTCGAACAGGGCCAGTAACCCCACACGGCCCGGTCGGCACCCAGGCGGTGCCGACCGGACCGACCGACATGGGCCCGGTGGTGCCGTTGCGGCCACCGGGCCCGAGGTGCGGCACCGGTCCTGACCTCGGCCGAAGGAGTGAGACACGGGCATGGGCAAGCCCAGCGTGGTCCTGGGAGTCAGCGGTGGCATCGCCGCCTACAAGGCGTGCGAGCTGCTGCGCCGCCTCACCGAGTCGGGGCACGACGTCCGGGTGGTGCCGACCGCCTCCGCGTTGCGCTTCGTCGGCGAGGCGACCTGGGCGGCGCTGTCCGGGCACCCTGCCGCCGTCGAGGTGTGGGACGACGTCCACCAGGTGCCGCACGTGCGCATCGGGCAGCACGCCGACCTGGTCGTCGTGGCCCCGGCAACCGCGGACACGCTGGCCAGGGCGGCCCACGGCCTGGCCGACGACCTGCTGACCAACACCCTGCTCACCGCCCGCTGCCCGGTGGTGTTCGCCCCCGCGATGCACACCGAGATGTGGGAGCACCCGGCCACCAGGGAGAACGTCGCCACCCTGCGGCGTCGCGGGGCGATCGTGATCGAGCCCGCCGTCGGCCGGCTGACCGGGGTGGACACGGGCAAGGGGCGGCTGCCCGAGCCCGCCGAGATCTTCGAGGTCTGCCGCCGGGTGCTGGCCCGTGCCGCGGCCCCCACCGCCGAGGGGTGGACGGCCGACCTCGCCGGCCGTCACGTGGTGGTCAGCGCCGGGGGCACCCGGGAGCCGCTCGACCCGGTGCGCTTCCTCGGCAACCGCTCCTCGGGCCGGCAGGGCTACGCCCTGGCCCGCACCGCGGCGGCCCGCGGGGCGAGGGTGACCCTGCTCTCCGCCAACGCCGAGCTTCCCGACCCGGCCGGGGTGGACGTGGTGCGGGTGGAGAGCGCCGCGGAGCTGCACCGGGCGGCCCGCGCGGCGGCCGAGGACGCCCACGCCGTGGTCATGGCCGCCGCGGTCGCCGACTTCAGGCCCGCGACCTACGCCTCCGGGAAGATCAAGAAGGTGGCGGGGCAGGAGCCCGCCCCGATCGCGCTGGTTCGGAATCCGGACATCCTCGCCGATCTCGCCGCCCACCGGGCGCGGGCCGACCAGGTGGTCGTCGGTTTCGCCGCGGAGACCGACGACGTGCTGGCGAACGGCCGCGCCAAGCTGGCCAGCAAGGGCTGTGACCTGCTGGTCGTCAACGAGGTCGGCAACGGCAAGGCCTTCGGCACGGGGGAGAACGAGGCCGTGGTCCTCGGCGCCGACGGCAGCGAGACCCCGGTGCCGTTCGGACCCAAGGAGGCCCTCGCGGACATCGTCTGGGACCTGGTCCGGGCGCGTCTGCGTTGAGGAGAATTCAGCCCCGGTTCGATCCAGGCTTCGAGACGGTGCAGCCGCAGAATCTGGGTTGGCGATAAACTGGCGGCGGAATCGCCCCAGGCGCAGCTCCTGAGCGGTTCCGGAACCACCTCCTCGGCCGCCGTGCGGACGGGGAGGGCCAGCCAGCAGCCGCTGCAACCCCAGGGAGCGATGTGTCTCGCCGCCTGTTCACTTCGGAGTCCGTGACCGAGGGTCACCCAGACAAGATCGCCGACCAGATCAGCGACACCATTCTCGACGCCCTCCTGAAGGAGGACCCGTCGTCACGGGTCGCTGTGGAGACATTGATCACCACCGGCCTCGTGCACGTCGCGGGTGAGGTGACCACCAAGGGGTACGCCGACATCCCGTCCCTGGTCCGCAACAAGATCCTCGAGATCGGCTACGACTCTTCCAAGAAGGGCTTCGACGGCGCCTCCTGCGGCGTGTCGGTGTCCATCGGGGCCCAGTCCCCGGACATCGCCCAGGGCGTGGACACCGCGTACGAGCAGCGGGTGGACGGGGACACCGACGAGCTCGACCGGCAGGGCGCAGGCGACCAGGGTCTGATGTTCGGCTACGCCTGCGACGAGACCCCCGAGCTGATGCCCCTGCCGATCACCCTGGCCCACCGGCTCTCCCAGCGGCTCTCGGCGGTCCGGAAGAACGGCGCCATCCCCTACCTCCGCCCGGACGGCAAGACCCAGGTCACCATCGAGTACCAGGGCGACAAGGCGGTCCGACTCGACACGGTCGTCGTCTCCTCCCAGCACGCCTCGGACATCGACCTGGAATCCCTGCTCGCCCCCGACATCCGCGAGTTCGTGGTGGAGCCCGAGCTCGCTGCGGTGCTCGAGGACGGGATCAAGCTGGAGACCGAGGGGTACCGGCTGCTGGTGAACCCCACCGGCCGGTTCGAGATCGGCGGCCCGATGGGTGACGCCGGGCTCACCGGGCGGAAGATCATCATCGACACCTACGGCGGGATGGCCCGGCACGGCGGCGGAGCCTTCTCCGGCAAGGACCCGTCCAAGGTGGACCGCTCCGCGGCGTACGCCATGCGCTGGGTCGCCAAGAACGTGGTCGCGGCCGGGCTCGCCACCCGTTGCGAGGTGCAGGTGGCCTACGCCATCGGCAAGGCCGAGCCGGTCGGTCTGTTCGTCGAGACCTTCGGCACGGCCACGGTGGACGTGGCGCGGATCGAGAAGGCCATCGGCGAGGTGTTCGACCTGCGGCCCGCAGCGATCATCAGGGACCTGCAGCTCCTGCGGCCCATCTACGCACAGACCGCGGCGTACGGCCACTTCGGCCGGCCGCTGGCCGACTTCACCTGGGAGCGCACCGACCGGGTGGAGCAGCTCCGCGCCGCCGCTGGGGCCTGAGCCCGATCCCGTACCGAACCCGGTCCCCGCGGCGCTGCCGCGGGGACCGGTCCGCTCCGCGGGTGCCCCCCGCTCGTCGCTCCGGCCACGCCCAGCGCGTGGCGGCGAGGGATCGACGAGACCAGGAACCACCTCGGTGAAGGGGCAGAGGGGCACCCGTCGGGCCGGCCGGGAGGCCGGCACTCGGGGCGCGAGCCTCCCTACGATGTCGCCATGACGACCTCTGGGCAGGGACAGCCGCTGATACGTGTCCTGCACGACGAGTCCCGAAGTGACCTGCGGGATCCGGCTCGCCCGCGTCCTGTCCGTCTCTACCTGTGGGAGCCGAGCCGCCCACGGGCCACACCCGCTCCCCTGGTTGTCGTCTCGCACGGCACGGGAGGTTCGGGCAGCACCATGGAGTGGCTGGTACGTCCGCTGCACGAGGCGGGTTTCCGGGTCGTGGCCCTCGACCACCACGGCAACAACCACGTCGACGGCTACGAGCCGGAGGGCTTCCTCCACGTGTGGGACCGGCCCCGGGACGTCACCCTCGCCCTCGACGCGCTTGCCCGGGAAGAGCTCCTCGGCCCGGTCGGTGTGGCGGGTTTCTCCCTCGGCGGCTACACGGCGGCGGCCCTCGCAGGGGCCCGTGTCGATCCGCAGATCGTGTGGGCGGTGCTCACGGGGGCGGTCCGCCTCCCGGAGATCCCCGAGTTCCCCGGCGCCCTGGAGGCGCTGCGGAGGAAGCACCCACTGGACGAGTCGTCGCGACGTGCTCTGGATGCCGCCGCAGCGGACCTCTCGGATTCCCGAGTGCGGGCGGTCTTCCAGGTGGCTCCCGGGGCCGGTGGTCTCGTGACCCCGGAGAGCCTGGCAGCCGTGAAGGTGCCAGTCGGCATCCGCTGGGGTGGAGCCGACACCGTCAACCCGTACGAAGTCGACACCAGGCCCTACCTGGAGCACGTCCCCACGGCGAGTGGCCGTTCGGCTGGCCCCGATGTCCGCCACGACGACTTCTTCGCCCCGGAACCCGCCGACCCGGCTGTCCGCGTGCGAGTCGGCGGGGAGGCAGCCGCCTTCTTCCAGCAGCACCTCGGCTGACTCCCCGGCGGAAACGGCGTCGGCGTGGAGCACGCGCGACCAGGGTGGAGCAACGGACACGGCGCTGGGCGACCGCCCGGCCCGAACCGGCTCCCGTCTCCCCGCCGGGCCCCCGGCCGTCGCACCGGGCTGTCCTCGCCGTCTGGTAGGACAGGGGAGTGGACAGCGACAAGGCCCCGGACGAGCGAGGCCCCGAGCAGTTGGCGCTGATCCGGGCGGCCGTCCGCAGGTCCAGGCCCCGGGCGCGCACCGCGGCCGCGATCAGCGACCACCTGCCGGTCGCCCGGGTCGCCGTGGACAAGGCGCTGTCCCACCTCGACCGGTTCTACGACTACGCGGTCCCCGCCGCCATGGACGCCGACGCGGTGCCGGGCGCCCGGGTGCGGGTGCGGTTCGGTGGCCATGTCGCACGCGGCCAGGCCGGCCGGCGCGCCGGGGGGCAGCTCGTGGACGGGTTCATCGTCGAACGCCTCGAGTCCAGCGACTACCAGGGCCCCCTGGCCCCGCTCTCCTCGGTGCTCTCCCCCGAGCCGGTGCTCTCTCCCGAGCTGCTCCGTCTCGCCAGGGCGGTCGCCGACCGCTACGCCGGCACCCTGGCCGACGTCCTCCAGCTCGCCGTCCCACCGCGTCACGGCCGGGCAGAGGCGGCCGACGCTCCCGAACCGCTGCCGCCCCCCACCGCCCCCGAGCCCGGCACGTGGTCCCGCTACCCCACCGGCCCGGCCTTCCTCCGCGCGCTCGAGGGCGGAGGCACCCCGCGGGCGGTGTGGACGGCGCTGCCCGGCCCGCACTGGCCCCGGGAGTTGGCCACCGCTGTCGTCGCGACCCTGGCGTCCGGCCGGGGGGCCCTGGTGGTGGTCCCGGACGGGCGGGCGGCCGGACGGGTGGACTCCGCGCTCACCGGGCTCCTCGGCGCGGGGCGGCACGTGGTGCTGACCGCTGACTCCGGCCCCCAGGAGCGGTACCGACGGTGGCTGGCGGTGAGCCGGGGCGCGGTCCGGGCCGTAGTCGGCACCCGCTCGGCGATGTTCGCCCCGGTGCGCGACCTGGGCCTGGTGGCGATCTGGGACGACGGCGACTCCAGCCACAGCGAGCCGCACGCGCCGCAGCCGCACGTCCGCGAGGTCCTGGTGCTGCGGGCGACCACCGAGGGCGCCGGCTTCCTTGTCGGCGGCCTGGGCTGCACCGCGGAGGCCGCCCAACTGGTCGCCGGGCGGTGGGCGCTGCCGCTGACCGCCCCCCGTCAGGTCGTGCGGGCCGCCGGCCCCCTGGTGCGCACCGTCGAGGAGGCCGACGCGGCCCGGGACGCCGCCGCGAGGACGGCCCGGCTGCCCTCGCTGGCCTGGCGGGTCACCAGGGACGGGCTGACCAGGGGGCCGGTGCTGGTCCAGGTGCCCCGCCGGGGATACGTCCCCCGGCTGTCCTGCCAGCGCTGCCGGACCGCGGCGCGCTGTGCCGTCTGCGCCGGCCCGCTGGAGCTGCGCGCCGACGACCGGGTCCTGCACTGCGGCTGGTGCGGCCGGCTGGAGGTGGCGTGGCACTGCCTCGCCTGCGGTGGCACCCGGCTGCGCGCCCAGGTGGTCGGCGCCCGGCGCACCGCGGACGAGCTCGGCCGGGCGTTCCCCGACGTGCCGGTGCGCACCTCGGGCCGGGCCGGCCCGGGCGGCGAGGGCGTGCTCGCCTCGGTGAGCGACGCCCCGGCGCTGGTGATCTCCACCCCCGGGGCGGAACCGGTGGCCGAGGGGGGCTATGCCGCGGCGCTGCTCCTGGACGGCTGGGTGCTGCTGAACCGTCCCGACCTGCGGGCGGGGGAGGAGGCGCTGCGACGGTGGCTGGCCGCCGCGGCGTTGGTCAGGCCCGCAGCGGACGGCGGCACCGTCGTGGTGGTCGCCGAGCCCTCGCTGCGGCCGGTGCAGGCCCTGGTGCGATGGGACCCGGTGGGGCACGCGGTGCGGGAGCTGTCCGAACGGGCCGAGCTCGGGCTGCCCCCGGTGTCCCGGATGGCGTCGGTCACCGGGACGGCCGCGGCGGTCGCGGACGTGGTCGCCACTGCCTCCCTGCCGCCGGAGACCAGCGTGCTCGGCCCGGTCCCGGCACCCGCGGCGGACCCGGCAGCCCCACCCCTGGACCGGGTGTTGCTGCGGGTGCCCCCGGGGAGTGGCGCCGCGCTGGCCACGGCGCTCAAGGCGGCCCAGGCCGTCCGGCTGGCCCGGGGGGCCGAGCCGGTGCGGGTGCGCATCGACCCACCGGACATCGGCTGACCGTGCTCGCCACCTCGGCGGCCGTGGTCCTGGGGCGCGGCGCCGGGGGAGCCGAAGGGCCGGGTGCGGGGCGTCAGCCGTTGCGCGGGGCCGGGAACGCGCCGGGGCGCTGGTCCAGCGGACGGGGCTGCGCCGCTCGGCTGACCGGCAGGCTCCGGTGCACCACCTGCTGTTCCGGGAGCTTGGCCTCGGTGTCCCGGGTGCCGGGCCGCCGGGCGCCGTAGCGCCGGTGCACCGCCTGCTTGGTGACACCGAGCGCCGAGCCCACCGCGTCCCAGGAGAACCCCAGGGAACGGTCGAAGTCCACCGCCGCGGTGACCAGCGTCTCCACGCTGTCCCGCAGCTCCTGGGCGAGCCGGACGGTCGGTGCCGGGGCGCGCCCGTACACCACGAAGCCCGCTGAGGGCCCGGTGCGGCGCGGCCGGTAGACGTTGCCCAGTTGCGCGGTGAGGGTGCGCAGGGCGTCCACCTGGCGGCGAACCCGCTCGATGTCCCGCACCAACAGGTGCAGACTGGCCCTGGCCTGGGCGTCGTGGGTGGCGTGGTCGGCCATGAGAATGCCTCTCGAACCGGCGGAGCTGGAAACGGGCCGCAGGAGCCGGCCCGTCGCGGTCAATCTCCTTTGACCAACGCGCCAGCCTCCTGTTGGGTCACGCAGAACCCCGGCGAACCCCGCTCCCGCCACACCGCACCCCCTCGGGACGGAGCACGGTACCGGCCCCGCGGGCGGCCCGGACCCGGGTCCCGGGCTGCCCGGCGCCCCGGTGCCGACACGCCCTAGACTTGGCCGCACCCGAGAAGTGAAGGACACCACACCCACGATGAGGCTCGTCTTCGCCGGTACCCCGGACGCCGCCGTACCCGCACTGGACGCCCTGCTGGCGTCCGACCGGCACGAGGTGGTGGCCGTGGTCACCCGGCCCGACGCCCCCTCCGGGCGCGGGCGCCGACAGACCGCGAGCCCCGTGGCGGTGCGGGCACAGGAGGCGGGGATCGAGGTGTTGCGCCCGTCGCGGCCCAGGGACCCGGAGTTCCTCGACCGGCTGCGGGAGTTGGCCCCGGACTGCTGCCCTGTGGTGGCCTACGGGGCGCTGCTGCCCAAGGTGGCCCTGGACATCCCCACCCGCGGCTGGGTGAACCTGCACTTCTCGCTGTTGCCCGCCTGGCGAGGCGCCGCGCCGGTGCAGCACGCGGTGATGGCCGGCGACGAGGTCACCGGCGCCACCACCTTCCTCATCGAGGAGGGGTTGGACTCCGGGCCGGTGTTCGGCGTGGTCACCGAGGAGATCAGGACCACCGACACCAGCGGTGACCTGCTCGACCGGCTGGCCCGCTCCGGCGCCCGGCTGCTGGTCGCCACCATGGACGGGATCGCTGACGGTTCGCTGCAGGCGGTGCCCCAGCCGGCCGACGGCGTCACCCTGGCACCCAAGATCACTGTCGGGGACGCCCGGGTGGACTGGGCCGCCCCGGCCCTGCGGGTGGGCCGGCTGGTCCGCGGCTGCACCCCCTCTCCCGGGGCCTGGACCACGTTCCGCGGGGAACGGCTCAAGCTGGCCCCCGTGCGGCTCGACCGCGAGCGGGGCGACCTGCTCCCCGGGGAGCTCGCGGTGGAGCGGAACGCCGTGCGGGTCGGCACCGGCAGCCACGCCGTGGAGCTCACCGAGGTCCAGCCGCAGGGCCGGAAGCGGATGCGGGCCGCGGACTGGGCCCGTGGGACGCGGCTGGAACCCGGCGAGCGGCTGGGCGGGTGACGCGCGTGCCACCGGCCGCCGACCGTGGCCGCCCGACCCGCCGGCCGTACCGCCGCCCCCGCCGGGACCCGGTGCGGTTGCTCGCCTTCGAGGTGCTGCGGGCCGTGGACGAACGGGACGCCTACGCCAACCTGGTGCTGCCCGCCCTGCTCGCCGAGGCCGAGGGCCGCGGGGAACTGGACCGGCGGGACTCCGCGTTCGCCACCGAACTGGTCTACGGGACGCTGCGCCGACAGGGCAGCTATGACGCGATCATCGCCGCCTGCGTGGACCGCCCGCTGCGCGAGGTGGACCCACCGGTGCTCGACGTGCTGGCGCTCGGCGCCCACCAACTGCTGAGCACCCGGGTACCGGCGCACGCCGCCGTCTCCGCCACCGTGGACCTCGCCCGGGTGGTGCTCGGCGACGGCCGGGCCAAGTTCGTCAACGCGGTGCTGCGCCGGATCACCGCGCATGACCTGCCGCGGTGGCTGGAGCTCGTCGCCCCGCCGTACGACGAGGACCCGGAGGACCACCTGTCGGTGGTGCACTCCCACCCCCGCTGGGTGGTCTCCGCGCTGTGGGACGCCCTCGGCGGGGACCGTTCCGAGATCGAGGCCCTGCTCGCCGCCGACAACGAGCGCCCCGAGGTGACCCTGGTGGCCCGTCGGACCGACCCCGGGGAACTGCTCGGGGAACTGCCGGAGGGAGGCGGGCAACCCGGCCGCTGGTCACCCCGCGCGGTGCGACTGGCCGCCGGCGGCGACCCCGCGGAGCTCCCCGCGGTCCGCGAGGGCCGGGCGGGCGTGCAGGACGAGGGCAGCCAACTGGTGGCGCTCGCCCTGGCCGCCGCCGAGGTGGACGGGGAGGACCGGCGGTGGCTCGACGCGTGCGCGGGGCCCGGCGGCAAGGCCGCGCTGCTGGCCGCGCTCGCGGCGGAACGCGGGGCCGCCCTGGTCGCCGCGGAGAAACAGCCGCACCGGGCCCGGCTGGTGGCCAGGGCCCTGGCCGGTCAGGGCGGTGCCCACCAGGTCGTCGTCGCGGACGGCACCGCGCCCGCGTGGCGCCCCCGCTCCTTCGACCGGGTCCTGGTGGACGTGCCCTGCACCGGGCTCGGGGCGCTGCGCCGCCGTCCCGAGGCGCGCTGGCGCCGCCGCCCCGAGGACGTGTCGGGTTTCGGGCCGGTGCAGCGGGGGCTGCTGCGTTCCGCGCTGGAAGCGGTGCGGGTGGGCGGCGTCGTCGGCTACGCCACCTGCTCGCCGCACCTGGCGGAGACCCGGGCGGTGGTGGACGACGTGCTGCGCGGCAGGGGCGGCCCCCCCGCCGCGGCCGAGTGGGTCGACGCCCGTCCGCTCCTGCCGGGCGTCCCCGACCTCGGGGAAGGCCCGGACATCCAGCTCTGGCCGCACCGGCACGGTACCGACGCGATGTACCTGGCCCTGCTGCGCCGCACCGGCTGACCGGCGTCACCACCCGCGCGGCTGGTCCTGCTCCTCGTCGAGGCCGAAGGCGTCCAACGGTTCCTTCTCCCCGGCGCCGCCACCGGGCTCCGGCCCGCCGTCCAGCCGGGCGTCGTCGAGTTCCTCCAGCGCCACGTCGGAGGTGCCGCGGTGCTCCGCGAGCTCGAACCACGTGATCTTGCCTTCACCGCGGGGTTCGACGCCCCAGGCGTCGGAGAGGGCGTCCAGCAGCACCAGGCCCCGACCGGAGGAGGCCAGTTCGCCGGGGCTGCGTCGCCGCGGCATCTCGTCGCTGCGGTCGGTGACCTCCACCCGAAGCCTGCGGTGCCCCCTGGTCCCGCTGAGCTCGGCGGAGAGCGCCGCGTCGGAGTCGGTGTGCACCAGGACGTTGGTGAGCATCTCGCAGGACAGCAGCACCGCGGTGTCCACCAGGTCGGGGACGGCCCAGTCGTAGAGGGTGGCCCGGATCTCGGCGCGGGCGTAGGCGATCCGGTTGGTCTCGGCCTGGGAGATGGTCATCGCGGTGCGGCGGGCCGGCGCGGGAGCCCGCCCGGTCTCGCGGTACAGCAGCACGAAGGCGATGTCGTCCTGGCGCTGGTCGCTGAACCGGCCCCGTTCCCGCCAGGCCCCCGGTCCGTGGACGGCGTTGATGAACCGGTCGGCCATGGCTTCCAGCGAGGGGCCGATCGGCTCGCTCATCACCCGGAGGATCCGCTGACCGCCCGTGACCAGGTCGTGGCCGCCGGCCTCCAGCAGCCCGTCGGTGAGGATCAGCATCACTTCGCCGGGCTCGAGGGCGAGGTGGCTCACCGGGTACTCGTCGTGGGGGTCGATGCCCAGGGGGAGCCCACCGGGCACCGGGCGGACCACGCTGGTGCCGTCGTGCAGGCGGAAGGCAGGGTGCAGGTGCCCGGCCCGGGCCAGGCTGAGCTCGCAGGACTCCGGGTTGACCTCGACGTACAGACAGGTGGCGAAGCGTTCGGTCTCCAGTCCCACCAGGAAGCGACCGGCCCGGGTGAGCACCGCGTCGGGCCGGTGCCCCTCCGCCGCGTAGGCGCGCAGCGCGATCCGGAGCTGCCCCATCACCGCTGCCGCGTGCGCGTCGTGGCCCTCCACGTCACCGATGACGATGGCGGTCCTGCCGTTGGGCAGGGGGATCACGTCGTACCAGTCGCCGCCCACCTGGAGGGTGCCGGTCGGCAGGTAGCGGCCCGTGACCGTCATCCCGGGCACCTGGGGGGCACGGACCGGGAGCATGGCACGCTGCAGCGCGTCGGCCATGGCCCGCTCCGACTCGTACAGCCTGGTCCGCTCCAGTGCGTGTCCGAGCATGCGGGCGATGGTGGTGAGGACCGCCCGGTCGTCGGGGGTGAACCGCGCCGGGGCCCGGAAGGCCGCCAGCCAGGCCCCGACGGTGCGGCCCTCGGCGATCAACGGCAGGATCGCCCAGGAGTGCCGGTCGTACTTCCGCACGAGGTTCCAGGCGTAGGGGAAGCGCTCCGCGTACTCCTCCTGGGTCATGACGTACACGGGCCGCCCGGTGCGCGTCACCTCCGTGGCGGGGTGGCCGGCGTCCAGCCGCATCGACTCGCGGGCCCACGAGTCCTCCGGGTCGTACCCGGAGGTGCCGATCACGCGGAGCACGTCCCCCTCCCGGACGTAGACGACGAGTCCGTCCGGGGTGAGGCCGGGCAGGGACAGGGCCTTGGTGACCCTGAGCACGTCGCCGGTGTCCTTGGCTTCGGCCAGGGCCCGGCCCGCGTCCAGCAGGAACGCCTCACGGGCCCGACGCCACTCCTCGGCGGGCGGGGGACGGGACTCTGCCCCGGCCGCCTCGAGACGGGTGGGCCGGTACTGCTCGTGGAGGGTGCCGACGAGTTCCTCGACCCGTCCCTCGCCGGTTGCGCGCATCCGGGTCTGGAGCACGTGCTCCACTCGTCCGTCCTCGGCGACCACCCGCAGCGTGACCTCCACGAGCGACCCCTCCTCGCGGGCCAGCTCGGCACGCTCCCACAGCTCCACCCAGTCCTCGGGGTGCAGGCGGGCCCGCAGCTGGCCGGTGCCGAGAACCGTGGGTTCCGCGGGCAGCCCGAGGAGCCTGGCGGCCTCCGGGTCCAGCTCGACCTGCCCGGTCCCGTGGCGCCAGTGGACCACCCCGGTGTCCACGGAGGCGAGCGCCTCGGCGCGGCCAGGCTCGGGCGGCCGGGGCCGTTCGGCCTCCGACGCGGCACGGTCCTGATCGCTGTGCATCCGGGCCCCTTCGGTCCCGTGGTTCCCCTGCCGGACGGCAGGCGAAGAGCAGGGGTGAACTGCTTCCCTCCGCTCGCGGGACAACTCGCCTCGCGAGCATCCTAAAATGATCAGATAGAACCGGCATTCCGGACTGGGCGCTCGGGTGGTCGGGGGTACCGTCCGCACCCCCGGAGCCACGCCGCGATACTGGCCCCATGGCCGTGCAGATCAACCCCAGCATCCTGTCCGCGGACTTCGCGCGCCTCGCCGACGAGGCCCGCGCGGTGTCCGGAGCCGACTGGCTCCACGTGGACGTCATGGACAACCACTTCGTTCCCAACCTCACCCTGGGCCCACCGGTGGTCGAGTCGCTGCGGCGGGCGACCGACACCCCGCTGGACTGCCACCTGATGATCGAGGATCCGGACCGGTGGGCCCCCGGGTACGTCGAGGCCGGTGCCGGGTCGGTGACCTTCCACGTCGAGGCGGCTGCCGCTCCTGTCCGGCTCGCCCGCGAGATCAGGGCGCTGGGTGCCCGGGCGGCCATGGCACTGAAGCCGGCCACGCCGATCGAGCCGTACGAGGACCTGCTGCCAGAACTGGACATGCTGCTGGTGATGACGGTGGAGCCGGGTTTCGGCGGCCAGCAGTTCCTGGACGTGACCCTGCCCAAGATCCGCAGGACCCGGCAGCTCATCGACAAGCACGGTCTCGAGCTGTGGCTCCAGGTGGACGGTGGGGTCTCCGCGAGCACCATCGAACGGTGCGCCGAAGCCGGTGCGGACGTGTTCGTGGCCGGGTCCGCCGTCTATGGTGCTGATGATCCCGCCGAGGCGGTCCGTCGGCTCCGCGCCCAGGCGCAGGCGGTCGCGGACGGCGGCTGACGTTCCGACGGGGACCCTCAGCGGCGTCTCCGCCCCTCTCCCAGGGCGCCTCCTGGCCGCGAGATTCCAAAAAAGTCGGACGGCGATGTCGAGAACCCGTGTCCTGCTCCGTCCTGGGGGTGAAGGCGGCATCCACCGGGGGTCGCACGAGTACCGAGGAGAACCACGATGGCGAAGTACCTGCTGTTGAAGCACTACCGGGGTGCCCCGGCNGCGGTCAACGACGTGCCGATGGACCGGTGGACGCCGGAGGAGATCTCGGCGCACGTGCAGTACATGAACGACTTCGCGGCGCGGCTGGAGGAGACGGGCGAGTTCGTGGACGGTCAGGCGTTGGCTCCGGAGGGGGCGTGGGTCCGGTATGACGGTGAGGGGCGCCCGCCG
>NZ_KB904704.1 GCF_000380165.1 Wenjunlia vitaminophila DSM 41686 | reverse complement strand
CAGCTCGCGATCCTGTCGTGGGGTGCTTTGGGTACTCGGTCGTGGCCCGGCGTTGCGGACATGGCATCAGCCGGTATCGCCCGCGTCCTCGGCATCTATGCCCAACGCGTCATCACCCCGGCGCGGCTCCACCGCCGTGTGCGGCCTGGAACTGGTGGCAGCGCTGCGCCTGCCCACGCGTGCGGTGCGGGACGAAGGGGCCGGGAACTGGGTCAGTGGTTGCGACCCTGGCAGCTTGGGGACGGAGCCGGTGGACCCGGCGCCGCCGGAGGCCATCCTCGAGCACCCCGTTGTCGTCCAGTCCGGCTGGACGGGCGGGTTCCTGAACGAGGAGGCGTACCCGTGGGTGCGGCCGGTGGAATCGCTCACCGATCAGGAGTGCGTGCTGCCGTACGCGGTCGGTCTGGACCTGAACACCGCGTTCCTCGCCGCCGCGGCCCGGCTCACCGTCGGCCTGTCCGCCCCCGTCCACGTCCACGTCCCGACGTTCAACCCGAAGATTCCCGGCTCCTGGCTGGTGGACCTGTCTCACATCGAGCTGGACCCGCGGCTGCCCTCACCGTTCACCCCGAGCGGCGAACGTCCAACAGGCCCGGCCTGGTACCAGACGCACACCGTCGCCTACGCCCAGGAACTCGGTTACAACGTTCACCCGCTCGAGGGTGTACCTGCGGCGGGAGACCGGGGCGTACCTGGATCCGTGGCACGACCGGCTGAAGACCGCCTACGTCGACACCCTCGCCGACCTCGGCGTCACCCGCGACCTGGACGACCGGGCCTTCCTCGCCGCGATGGAGCAGCACAAGCAGGTAGACCCGGCCCTGGCCGCCGTCCTGACGGCGATCAAGGCCACCGTCAAGGGCGGTGTGGGTGAGCTCCGCGAGCGCCCCCAGGTCCGCCACTACAAGGACGGCGAGCGGTGGCCTGCCCTTTCGGCGCCCGACCTGGCGCCCGGACATCCGCGCCGCGGTCATCGCCGTGGCCCGGGTCAACTTGCACCGCAAGCTCAACAACATGGCGAGGATGACGGGCTTGTTCCCGCTCGCGGTGCTGTCCGACTGCGTCGTCTACCCCAGCCCCGGCTTGACCTCAACCGCGCTTGACGTTCCATGCTGGGTACACGGTGACGACTGGAGGTTTGGTGACAACGTCTCAGCTGCCAGATCTAGCCCGGGCTGACGCCGGGACCACGCTGATCAGCGAGTGGATCGTGGACACGCCGGACCGTCAGGACCGGGCGGGCCGTGCACTGCTTGGGGAGTGGGACGAGCTGTCGGCCAGGTTTCGCCCCGAGGCTTTCCTGCGGCTCAGCTGCTTCGCAAGCGCGGACGGGCGTGTGCTGCTCAGTGTCGCGCAGTGGACCAGCGACGATGCCCACCTTGCCTTCGTGCGCGAACACCGGGCTGAGATGGTCGGCCGCATCGACCGCGAGATCCCGGGGATCCGGCGTCCCGGGCTGGTCCGCTACCGGTTGGCGCACACCGTCGTGCCGGACGGCGCCGGCGACGACACGACCGACGTGATCGTCGTCGCGCGCGCCGAGAGTGAGCCGGCGTCCCATGCCGCGCGATGGGCTGAGGCCACCGCCGACCGGCTACGGGCGGCTCCGCCCCCCGGCATGGGCACCGCGCACGTGTTCGTAAGTGAGGACGGTGCGCGTGGCCTGCTCTACGCACCGGTGACACAAGCGAATGGTGTTGCCGGTGCGCGGGCCTACCGGCTGCTCGGAGCCGTCGCAGGGCCGGGCACCGGTGCGGTCGGCGCAAGCCCGGCGGGCGGGGGCTCAGCGTTCTGACGGTGCGGGAGGGCGTAGCCGACCCCGGGCAGCCGTTCCGGCAGCTCTCACAGGCGGCCGGTCCTGGGGCCGGCCGCCGCTGCGAGCGGTACCCACGTCGGTGCGCCGCGTAGCTCACCTTCCCGTCAGGTCCGAGGAGGCGGCGGTGGTCTGCGGGATGAGGGTGTGGACGCCTCGGCCGAGACGGTCGCGTGGGGGTTGGCTGGCTGTGGTCACGAGCCCAGTGTCCCGCGCCGGCCTCGGACTGAGCGCTGTTCCAGTCATATCCGTTCCGGAAGGCCCCGGTGGCGGAGCGGGTCCGGCTCTTGGGGATGAGGGCGGCCTGGCTCCTACCGGCCCCGTTTGGTGGAGCGGGATACTTTGCCGGGCAGCGCAAAGCGCCCCGGCAGCGGCTACGGGAGGCCTTGAGCCGGGAAGTACGCAAGGTGTGGCAGCCGCGGGTCCGGGCCCGGGCCCGTAAGCGAGCCGCCACGACCACGGGGATCACGGTGGAGACGAGGGCCAGGTTCGGTTGCACCGCGCCGGTCGGCACGACCGACGACGGACGGTTCCGTCGCCTGACCGTGCACCTCTCTCCGGAGTGAGCCCGCTGCTTGTTCGCTGCCCGCGACGCCGGAGCCAGTGACCAGTAGATGCGGCAGATTCATCGCCGGAGGATTCAAGGAGGTGTATGTCCAGGACGGCGGTGTCCGCGCCACGGGACTGTCGGACGTGGCCATCAACGACATCGACTACCTGGACCTGGAGTACTGATCTCTGTGGTCCGACAACGATCGGCGCTCATGGTGTTGAGCCGAAGCACGGTAGTTGTCACATAGGCGGTCTTGTTGTCACCTGCGAGGTGCGGAGCTGGAAGGGTGTCCTCTCAACTCTTGACGGCCTCTGCGATCTGCTGGGCGGCCTGGGCGGGGGTGAGGTGGGTGGTGTCGACGACTTCGGCCTCGGCGTGCAGCCACGTGCGGGCCGCCTCGGCGTAGGGCTCAAGGTATTGGAGCCGGAACGGGGAGTCGGGGCCGAGAACGGTGTCGCCCGCGATGCGCGCGCGGAGAGTGTCCTGGTCGGCGTGGAGGACGAAGTGCCGGACTGGAATATCGTGCTTGGCAAGGCCCGAGCTGATCTCGCGCCAGTACTGCTCGATCAGGACGGTCATGGGCATCACCAGGGTTCCGCCGGTGTAGTCGAGGACGCGTCGGGCGGTCTCGACCACGAGCGGTCGCCATGGCGGCCAGTGCTGGAAGTTGTCCGTCGCGGGCAATCCTGGCTTGATGTCCATGAGCGTCTCGCCGACTTTCTCGGCGTCGAACACCCGAGAGTCCGGAATCAGCTGCTGGACGAGCGCGCTGGTCGTCGTCTTGCCCGCGCCGTGCGTGCCGTTGAGCCATACGATCACGGACTTGACGCTAGCGTCTTGCGGGCTGCGGGGACAGACAGAGCGGAAGACCCGGTGCGGTCGACCGCCTTGGCCAGGTGCTCGGGCTGGTCGTCGAGTAGTGGCTTGAGGGCGCCGTAGTAGGGCTGGTGGTCAGTGGTGCGAGGCCAGTGAAACACGTTGTGTCGCTCCCGGGTCCAGACGGCGCGTAGGGCGGGGTCGGGGGCGATGTGCGGCGGGCAGGGTGCGAAGTCGGGTTCGCCTTGGGTGACGCGGGTCCAGGTGTAGGCGCTGACGGCCAGGTGCCTGCGGTTGTCGCTGAGGGGCTTTCGGTGGCTGGTGAGGTCCGGGAGCCGGGTGAGCGTGTGCTGCCAGTTCTCGGGTTCCAGCGTCCAGGTGGCGAGGGCCTCGCGTCGGTGTTGGTAGTCGATGGCGGGACCTGCGAGGAGCTCGGCGGTGATGGCGTCCAGGGCCCTTTCGAAGTCGCGGGCCGTGCCGCTGGTGCGGAGGCGGCGGTTCAGCAGCTGCGTGTAGCCGAGCCTCTTGTTCTCGGGGTTGATCCCGAGGAACTGGGCGGCTTTGTCCAGGCGGCCGCCGCGTGCGCGCCGGACGAGGAAGACCGAGGCCGCGCGTCGGTGCATCTTGGGCGTGGTGTCCGCGAGGGTGCCGAGGTGGCGTTCGGCGAGGTCTTGGTGCAAGCACGCGGGGATGTGTTCGGGTCGCAGGCCGACGCCGGTGGAGGGGAGGCGGAGTCCGCCTTTGCCGGTGCGTCTGAAGGTGGGAACGATCGTGTCGGCGGCGAGCTGGAAACGCTCTGAGCATGTACTGCGCTGTTTCTTGAAGACGTTGTCCCAGATCAGGTGCTGTGTGGGCGGGATTCCGCCGCGCGTCCCCGAAGGCCGGCATCTGCCCGGCCCTGGGCATGCCCGTCCAGGGCAGCGGGTGCCAGGCATAGCTGATCGGGTCCTGGAAGAACACCTGGCGCCGATCCCGCGGGTCGCGGCGGATGAGCCACTTGCCCTTGTGCTTGCCGCCCCGCGTCGACAGCTCGCCGCGGTAGTCCCGCAGGACGTCGGCGTCGTCGTACCAAGGTCCGCGGATCTTCGCCCCGCGGCGCTTGTCGATGCGGACGTCGTGGGCAGGCAACAACTCGTAGAACAGCTCCGGGGAGGGGATGTCCATCGCGAAGCCGGTCTGCGCGAACGACGCCGCGATCAGCGAGTTCGGGCTGTGGGAACCGTCCGGATCCCAGGCCGGGGCGTACTCTCCCAGCTTGCGCTTCTGCCAGACGCCAACGATCCAGGTCGCGATCAGGTGCTCGAGCTGGTCGGCCATCAGCACTGCATCCGCTGCCGGATCGGCTCCACGATCGGCGATGTCGACGCCGGTGTAACCGACCAGATGCTCGAACAGCAGCTGCCGGATCACACCGAACGCCCGCTCGACGGCGGCCTTGTCGGTCGGCCGCCGCACCCGCGCGGGCAGGACCTGGTAGCCGAGCACCCGCTCGACTCCGACCAGGTGATGGTTGCGATAGACCGATCCGTGGTCGGTGGTCACCGTCTCCGGAGTGAAGAACGGCAGGTGGGCCACCGCGTGCCCGGCGAACTCGGCTACCACCGCGGCCGGCAGGCCCGGGTAGGGCCATTCCAGGTCCTCGCCCCAGTCCGCCCGCATCGGCAGCGGCATCGTCACATCCCGCAGCACCATCGCGACGTCCGCCGAGGTGTCGGAGACCAGCGTCAGCCGGAAAGCGACCAGCGAGTGCGTGCAGACGTCCAGGGCCAGGGTGAGGTGCATCTTCACCGGATCGCCGAACACATGCTCGCGGACCATCACCGGCAGCACCGTGGTGTCCAGCGCGACGATCTGGCCCGGCCGGTGCGCCAGGACGTGCCTCCGACTCCGGGCAGATCGGCCGACCTGGCGTAGCGCTGCCGGGCGCCGCCGGGGCCGAACCACTCCTGCCACAGCCGGCGCAGGGTGTCGTAGCTGGGCACCTTCGTCTCGGGCTCGAACTCCTCGCGGACGTACTGGCGGATCATGCGGTCCTTGGTCCGCATCGACACCTTCGCCATCCGCTTCGTCGCCTCGCGGACCGCCAGGACCGCCTCCCGCACCGGCTCGGGAACCGTCCGTGTTCCGCCGCTGCGGCGCAGCCACCGGTCGCCCGCCCAGCCGACCAGCCCGAACCGGCGGCGGGCGTTCTCCCACCGGATCAGCGTGCGGTAGCTGACCGAGCCCAGCCCCAGCAGCCTCGCGTGCTGCGGATCCAGGTCCGCGAGCTCCGCCACCTTCGCGTGCCGGCGCTCGGTGAGCGTCGTCGTCGCCGGGTCGTACTGGGCTCTCGGCTCACCCGGACCCGGGTGGAACGGGTCACCGGAACGGAACCCGGTCGCCACTTCCAGCAGGTGGGCCATCCGCAGCTCGGTCAGCTCCAGCCGGCCCGCCTTCAGGTCCTCGGACGCCGTGCGCTGGCGGCCCCGGTCGGCCCCCGCCGCCGACGTCCGCGACGAGGACCGGCACTGCGGATGGTTAACCAGGAACCGGAAGGTCACCCGCTCGCGGGTGCCGCCGTCCTTCACCAACTGCACCCGGCCCAGGTGCGGTTCGCGCCGCTCGACGATCCACTCCGTCCCGTCCAGCACCAGCCCGGCGCCGGAGGAATGGCCCAGCACCGCCGCCGCGGTCACCGGCCCGCCTCCCTGGCCGGCACCACGAGCGAGCCGTCCTGGAGCGGGCCGTCCAGGTCGACGCCCAACTGCCGGGACCACAGCAGGTGCAGCAGCTGGGCTAGGGCGACCGGCTTGCAGCCCGTCGCCGCCGCAAGCTCGCCGAACCTCCGCCCGCCCCCGGCCTCAGCAAGCAGCACCGGCCGCAGCTCCAGAGGATCGGACCTCAGCCGGCGCCGCGACGCCATCGCATCCAGGCCCGCGAAGGCCTGCTCGCGCCAGCGGGCGGCCACCGCATAGCGCCAGCCGCAGGCGACGGTGACCTCGGCGGCCGCAGCGAACGACTCCCGATCCGACTCCTTGATCAAAGGCCCGGGCGTACGTCGATCAGCCAGACGCCGCGACGGGTCACCGCCAGGTCATCAGGGGTGTGGGCCCGGCGCTTCCCGCAGGTGGCGAAGGAGATCTTCAGCGGCTGCGATACGACGTCGACCACGTCGCCGGCGAAGTCCAGGGCCAGCAGCACCCGGATTTCCTCCAGGCTCTCCGCGCCGTGGTGACGGCCAGTGCTGTTCAGAAACTGCAGGCCAGGACGGTGCCGCTGGTCCCGGCGCCGGGTGAAGTGCCGCATCGGATCGCTCGTGAGCACCGGTTCGTGTACGAGATCGTGCACCGAGCAGGACGCATCGTCCCCACCGGCCCGCCACGAGACCGCCCACCGCCTCGTCCAGCCGTCACCCAGATCCAGACCCGACCTGCCCGCATCGACGTCCGTCGACACGAAAAGGTCCTCCCAGTTGCACCGATGCGACCAGACGGACCCGGTGTCAGCGGCCTCGACTACCCTTCCCGACCCAGCACGTGGAGCGGCCATGAGCTCATGGAAGCGCCACGGAGAACCTCGGGCTCCCGATCTTCGTTTCTGGTGACAGAAAGACTGCTGAATGAGCGTCTGTGACAAGTCGGATGCCTCGTGTGTGACAACCAGGCTGCCTCGACCGTCCCCATTCGCCAGTTCAGCCGGTCCCGCTGGTGGCAACTCCTGAGCTTCGGCTCATTGTGTCGGAGTGCCCTTGGTGTCGGGGTGGTCTGGTCCCAGGACACGTACCCGGTCAGCCCGGACCTTGGCCAGAAGCCGGGCCGACTGGCGGAGTTTTCCCGTCGCTCCGAGGTTGGAGGCGTGGAGGCTGCGGGTGCTCAACGTGTCGGGGTGGTCCGCTCCCAGCACGCGCGTCCGATCGGCGACCAGCTCCGCGAACAACCGGGCCGCCTCCGCGGGCTCCCCCGCGTTTCCCAGCACATAGGCATGCTGATAGCGGGCTTTCAACGTGTCGGGGTGGTCCGCCCCCAGCACACGGGCCCGGTAGGCGATCAGCTCCGCGAACAACCGGACGGCCTCCGCGTATTGCCCCGCACACGCCAGCTGCCAGGCATGGGGAGCTCGGGTGCCCTGGGTGTCGGGGTGGTCCGCTCCCAGGACACGTAGCCGGTCGGCCAGGACCTCGGCCAGCAGCCGGGCTGCTTCGGCATGTTTCCCCGTCGCTCCGAGGTTGGAGGCGTGGAGGCTGCGGGCGCCCAACGTGTCGGGGTGGTCTGCCCCCAGCACGCGCGTCCGATCGGCGACCAGCTCCGCGAACAACCGGGCCGCCTCCGTAGGCTCTCCCGCGTTTCCCAGCACATAGGCATGGAGATGGCGGGTTCTCAACGTGTCGGGGTGGTCCGCTCCCAGCACACGGGCCCGGTCGGCGATCAGCTCCGCGAACAACCGTACCGCTTGAGCGTTATCGCCCTTGTCTCCCAGCTGCCAGGCATGGTTGAAGCGGGCGTCCAACGTGTCGGGGTGGTCTGCCCCTAGTACGCGGGCCCGGTCGGCGGCGACTTCCGCGAACAACTGGGCCGCTTGCGCATGCTCTCCTGCTTGTCCCAGCTGCTGGGCGTGCCGGAAGCGTGCGGCCAGGGTGTCAGGCTGCGGCTCGCGCGTGGGGCGGGGGTCGGGGCCCGTCTCTGGTGGTCGTTGGGCAGGGTGTGTCTGGGCGCCCTGTGGGGGTGCGGTGAGCGTCGGCGCGGAATGGTGGGAGGGCTGGGTGGCGTCGTGCACGGTGTACAGCGCAGTGGCGGGTGTGGCGTGGGCGTCCGTGAGGGCGGTCACGGCCTGGGGCCACGGCGGGGTGTCGGGGAAATCCGCGGGCGGTTGCCAGTGGGAGGTGATCCGATCGAGGAGTTGCCCGGTGGTGGGTCGGTCAGCGGGGTTCTTGGCCAGGCACGAGGTGATCAAAGAACGTACCGGGCCGTGCAGCCCGTCCAGTCGTGGCTCGCCGTTGACAACGCGGTGAAGGACCGCCAGAGGCGGGCCCTGGCCGAAAGGCTCGCCACCGGTGGCGGCGAAGGCGAGCACGGCACCAAGGGAGAAAACATCGCTGGCCGAACTGACCTGGTCACCTTCGGCTTGTTCCGGGGACATGAAGCCAGGCGTGCCGATCGTCGTGCCAGTTCCCGTCAGCGCGGTGGTGTCCATCGCCCGGGCGATTCCGAAGTCGATCACCCGCGCACCATCCGCGGCCAGCAACACGTTCGACGGCTTGAGATCACGGTGGAGCAGACCTTCTGCGTGGATGGCCCGCAACGCCTCGACCAACCCGGCCGCCAGTGGCCACACAGAGCCTTCCGGCAACGCGCCGACCTTGGCCACCGCCTCGGCCAGGGACGGCCCGGGAACGTAGAGCGTCGCGATCCACGGCGGATCATCCTCTGGACCGGACGCCACCACCGGCGCGGTGAACGCGCCACTGACGGCCCGCGCGGCGGCCACCTCCTGCCGGAAACGACGCCGGAACTCCGCCTGCCGTGCCAGATGCGGATGTACCACCTTCACCGCCACCGCCTTCCCACCCGGCGACCAGCCCAGAAACACCTCCCCCATCCCGCCTGCGCCCAGCCGGCCGCGCAACGCGAAATCGCTCACCCGTACCGGGTCTCCAGCCGCCAGCGGTTCCATACCGCGCCCCCTCCTGCCAGCACACACCCGACCACAGCTCGCACCTACCCAACACCAACACCCCATCACCCGACTCAGAAACAGGCACTTACTCGTGCAGGGACCGGCTGTCGGACGGCTATGTGCACGAGTCGTGGCTCTGGCTCAGGTTCTGTGACGCGGCCACGTTGAGTGCGCGGATCACCTCGCTGTTGACCGTTCCCGATGGCGAGAACGAACCCCGGGTCAGTCTTCCGCCTCGGCTACAGACCTCTTGCTGAGGAACTGCTTCGCTGCCTCAACCGCTTCTCCGTTGAGTTCCTCGACGGAGCCCCCAGCTCTCCTCCCAGCCGTGGCCGGCCGGCCCGCGGCGAGGCGCCGGGGTCCGGCGGGACCCGAGGCCGGTACTGCCCGGGGGTGGTCTCCCAGGGAAGTAGTTCGGGCGTTCTTGCCCCCTGGCCACCTGCCCTGATCTGCGGTTTCGCTGGCCGAGCCCGGTCGGCCGGGGCAACTTGAAGGGCCACTTGATGGGCTACTTGTAGGGCGACTTGATGGGCAAGCCGCCCGTGAAGGGGAAGTCGCCACCGCGCCTCGTCCTCCAGCACCAGGCGCGGCGCTGCACCGGCGAGCACAACACCCCTTGACGCCTTTCTGACGGGCTGGTCAAGGGGGGCCTCGCGTCGCCGCTGCTGGCCGGCGGGCTTGTACTTCTGGCCGTGCTGCTCGGCCGGTGGCGGGGCCCCACGGGCGGAGGTTGCGGAGCTTGCCCCTGCTGGTGTATGGGCCGCGCCGGCCGACGTTCGCCCTGTTCACAAGGGGGTTGCGGGGATAACCCCTGTATCCCTCATCGTCACCGTGCACGCACGCCAGACCGGCGTGCCCAACCGAGGGGGGACCCATGTCCACACTCGCGCTCGCGGTCGTGATGGAAGCGGCCGTGACGGGCCTCATGATCAGCTTCGGGCTGGCCTACCTGGCGTACCGGCGGCCGGCGGCGGTTGCCCCGCTGGGGATCGCTCTCGCCAGTGCGGAACTGATGATGACCATGGTGGTTCTGGTGGTCAGTGCCGGGACCGGAGGCTGAGACGTGCGGCGGCCCACCGGCAGACCCTGACCGGGCCGTCGGCGAGCGCTCCCCGGCGCGGGGATGTTCGGCCCGAGGTGTCCCGCCGCCCTCGAGGACGGTCTCCGGCTACCTCGGCGCCGCCCCGGCCCGGGGCAGGTCCACCGGCAGGGGCTCAGTTGTTTCCCGCAGGCGGAGTGTCGGTGGGGGGACTTGAACTCCCCCCGCCGAAGCTGGCCCGGCGTCAGGGGCGGCAAGCTCTCGGCGGACCCTCGGCAAGCCGCGCACAGGTGGGCGTACATCTCTGCTGACCTGCATGGACACAGGTGTAAACCGGAAGTCCGGGACTCCGCTGCTCCTGCTGTGACTGGCCCGTGGGCAAGCCTTCGGGCAAGCTCCCGCCCGCCTCGGGCCGGCGGGCTACTCGGTGGCCCGGGGCGGCCGGCGGCGGGGCTGCACGGACCGTGTGAATGTGCGTTGCTGTGGCAGTGGGTTGATCGGCAGCGGGTTCTGGCGTGATGGATGGTCTGCTGATCAGCATGTTCAGTGGTGGGAACTGCTGGATATCGGCTGCCAGGAGCGTGACGAGCAGCTCGTCGCCGAAGGGCGGGAACTGGATCGGCTGGCCGTCGACGTCAGCCAACTGTGCGCTGCCACTGGGCTGTCGCAGGGCTCCAATAGATCTTGACCTCACCGCCATTCGGGTCCGGGGCCGCGAGTTCCTCGACGTCGGTGATAGCGAGGGCTTGGAGGGCCGCGTCAGGGAGACCGGGCGGCACCTGAAAAGTGACGGGGCTACCCTCGTCCTGGACTATGAGGATGAAATGGCGTGGGTGATCCTGCTGGGGTCTCCTGACCAGTGATGTGGCGAGACTACGCGCGGCTTCGAAAGCTCGTTGGCCGGCCTGGGTGGCCAGAGCCTGGACGAAGGGCAGCACCGCAGCGGTGACAACTGCCGTTGCCGCTACCTCGACCACGACGTTGTCGCCGGCAGCGACTACCGAGCAGCTGCGGTCGCCCGTAATGATGATTTGATGTTCTGAGACCTTCGAAGTCTCTAGTTGATCGTTTGCCTGATCTTCTGTCACACCGCCCATTTTCCTGAAGGTGACCGATGACTGGAAGCGCCCGAGTTTCTAAACACCCACCGAGGCCGCCTGCGAGGACAGCCCGCTGCAGAGCATGCCGACGATGCTGGACGTGGCCCGGTGGTCCGCAGCGCAGAGCGGGCCCACTCGGGTATCCGCGACAAGGTGCCCGGACATCCGAGCTCTTCACACCGGATTCGGCCACGTTTGATCACTGCCCAGCTCGCTGCGGACGCAGGCCGGTAAGGTTAATCAGTTTGCAACTGGTGTGGGCCGTTGCCGGGAAATGTCCCGTCGGCGAGTCGTCACAGGGAGTGTGAGTGGGCGAGATCGATCACGAGGTGGCCGGCAAAATCGCTGGCTCCCAGGCGGACATCAGCTCGGTGCTCCAGGAGTTACAGGGCCTGCCTGAAGACCATCCGCGGTATGAGGCGCTCTTCGCGCAACTGGTCAACGCCGGATCGGCGTTGCTGGAATACGAAGCCAAGGCCCCGGCGAAACGGGAAGAGCCACACCGGCAGGTCAGCAAGACCGCCCTCACCTGGTCGGGATGGGTGCACGTATTCGGGGCTGTGCTGCTCGGTCTGGCGCCGCTGACCGGCTGGATCGGCTGGGGCTGGGTCGCTCTCGCCGTCTTCCAGATGCTGTTCGGTCTCCTGGCCACCGGGATGGACGCCTCGCTACAAGGGCACCGGAAACTGCGGGTCGCGGCGGGCGTCTTGGGAGCGGTCACCGTGCTGGTGCCCCTGCTCGTCTTCGGTGTGCTGTCCGGATGGTTCTGGATTGCCGCGGCCATCGGCTGGATCGGCAGCTTCGTCCTGGAGGCCGACGCCGACGTCTCACACGCGCAGGAAGGGAAGGCGGCAGCGTGAGCTTGGAAGGGTCGCACACGAGCCTGGACCGCAAGGTCCAAAGCCTTGAAACCAGCCTCCAGCACACTCTGTCCGAGGTGAGCTCCAAGCTGTCGGTGGTCCAGGACGCCATCGACCAACTGGAGGACATTCCCCGCCGCGTTGACAGCCTCGAGCGACGTACGGGAGGCCAAGGAAGAGACCGAACGGGTCGAAAATGACCTTGAGAACAGCATCTCGGAGATCGAAGCGGCCACGAGCCGGCTCACTACCCGGGTGGCGGCGCTGAAACGGTATCTACGCCAAGCCAAGGGGGCCGTCGTCGTCAACCTTGACGAGGACCGCGGGGGTGAGCTGCACGCCCTGGCGGTCACCGTGAACAAGGGCCTCGACGCCCGTGCCAGCCTGCTGACGGATTACGAGCGCTCGCAGTTGCAGCTGGCCGGTCGCCAGCTCAAGCACGCCACGGACGAGCGGAGCCAGCACCGCAGCGCGGTGCTGCGCGCCGCGGCGGTCCTGGCCACCGCACAAGCCGCCGACGCGGAGCGGAAGGCGGCCGAACTCGACTTCAAGACGTCCGCGCCCAAGGCCCAGGACGTCCACCGCCGGATCAGCCGCCTGACGACCAGCGCGCAGGAAGCCCGGCAGAAGCTGGAGGCTGACGACGCCCGACGGGCAAAGAATGCCAAGGTGATCGACACGGGCCAGCGGGCGAACACGAAGCTGCGGCTTCGGCTGCGCAGCCGGCTCTCCGACGCGCTCAGCGGCGCGGGGCTACTGCCGGTGTGGTTCGTCACCGCGCTCGGCCCGATGGCGCCCTCCCGGAACGCCCACGACTGGCTGGACACCGCGACCGATGTCCTGGCCTACCGGATCACCTACCAGGTCACCGATCCTGTGGTCGCCCTTGCCACACCGCACTCGGCGGCCACCCACCAATCAGCCGCGTGAACAACGCTTCAGGTCAATACACCTAGAAGGTCGATGAAGATCTTGGTGAGGGGCTGTCCGGCTGTGGGGCCGGATGGCCCCTGCGGTCATGTACTGGCTGGTGCGAGGTGCCAGGTGCCATTGGTGTGGGTGAGTCCGAGGTTGATCAGTCGGCGGAGGTTGAGGGCGGCGGCTCGGGTGTGGAGCCAGGTGTTGTTGCTGATGGTGCCGCGGTAGCGGAGTCGGCGGTTGCTGGCCTGGACGAGCCAGGCGACGGCGCGTTCGACCGGTGGTCTCCAGCGGCGGTAGTCGGCCTGCCAGCCGGGGTCGGTGGCGGCCTGGCGGCGGGCGGCTGTCTGGAGGTCGTGGTGAGGTCGGATGGTCAGGATGCGTCCGGCCTTGGCTTTGGTGCACCGCTCACGCAGAGGGCATCTGGTGCATACGTTGCCGAAGGACGCTTTGCGCTGGTGGTGCTGCCCGCCGGGGTCGGACAAGGGCACGGTGTGTCCGGCCGGGCAGGTCACGATGGCGGCGGTGGTGTCGATGATGAAGTCGTCGAGGGTGAAGCCGCCGGGAACGGCGGGCCGCAGCGGTGCGGGTTTGAGGAACAGCCGGTGTCCGGCCTCGTGGAGGGTCTGGCGGACATCGCCGGTGGAATAGGCGGTGTCGCCGAAGACGTCCAGCGGCTTGCCCTCGTCGGCAAGCAGGTCCAGGCCGACGGCGGCCTCATGGTGTTCGGCTCCGGCGCCGGGCCGCAGAGCGACAGCGGTGTATAAACCGGTCTCTGGCTCGATGGCCAGGTGGGCCTTGAAGCCGTCCTGCTGGTGGCTGCGGGTCTTGTGGACGTGCCGGGCTTCGGGATCGACAGTGGAGACCATGCGGCCCGGAGCGGTGCCCCGGGTAATGCGCCAGCGTCCGTCGCGGCCGTCGGAGTCCTCGGCGGGCTCGACGTCCTGGCCGGCGACCAGGGCCAAGATGCCCACCGCGTTGGCTGCCCTTTCGCCGAGTTGCTGTTCGGGCAGATGGCCCAGCAGCCGCAGCGCATCCGTGACCAGTGCGTCGACCAGCTCGGCACGGGCCTGCTCATCGTTCCAGGCGATGCGGGGCTTGCCCGGATCGGTGTAGTCATGCGCGCTGCACTGCGCGGCGGCGACCGCGTCGGCGCCGGGGACCTCGCGAATGACCGCACGGACAGCGGCGATGATCTGGGTAACGGTGTCCTGGGTGGCGACCGCGTCGTCCAGCACGGTGGAATCCAACGCCCGCCGGTGCTTGCCCTTGAGGACACCGGTGGCCCTCACCACCTCCCGCACCGCCTCAAAGACACGGTTGGGCCGGGTGGAACGGGCCAGCCGGCGCCGGAAGTAGGCCAGCAACGACGGATCGAACGCCATATCGTGCAAGCCCAGACCACACGCGGCCTTCCACCGCAGATCGCACCGCAGTTCCTGCACCGTCTCGAAATCCGACAGCCCGTGCAGCACCTGCAGCGTGACCGCGGCGGCCAGGATCTGCGGCGGCATGCTCGGCCGCCCGTTCGCCGACGGGTACATGTCCGCGAACATCTCCACCGGGAACAGCGCACCACGATGCCCGGCCAGAAACGCGAACACACTCCCGGCCGGAATCAACTCCTGACAGGTCTCCCACACATCCGGCCCGACCGTCTCCCCGGCCCATTCCCCCATCACCACAACAACGAGTCTGGCCCACCGCTCACGCACCGGCGCCAGAACCCCAAGATCTTCACCGACCTTCTAGGGGCTGTTGCGAAAGTGACTGAAGGTGCGGGGTGTCGTTCAGAGACTGCGGATGGCCTCGGCCAGGTCGGATCCGTAGGAGGCCCAGCAGATCACCGAGCCGTCATCGTCGAGCTGCCCCATGAACCACTCACCGTCGTCCCTCACGAGGCACAACTCATGGAACGCAAGAATCACATCGGGACGAAGCGGCTCGTAGTCGCCCTGGCCGGCCACCTCGACGACTACGAGCCGATCGCAGGAGAGCGGGGCGGCGCTTGGGTCTCCGGAAAGAGCGCGCGCGCGCTCGATCGTCCATCCGGCGGGGAGTTCTGAGTTCACCGGCGCATGGTTTCAGCAGGGCGCCCGTCACAGCCACTCGTTAAGGACTGCGACCAGTACGGTCGCCTCGTAGCGGACGGCGAGCTTGTCGTACCGGGTGGCGACGGCACGGTGTCTCTTGAGACGGTTGATCCCGCACTCGACGGCATGGCGCTCGCGGTAGTCGACCGCGTCAAAACGTGGCGGCCGGCCGCCGCGGGAGCCGAGCCTCTGGCGGTTGCGAGCCTGGTCGGCCTTGTCGGGGATGGTGCAGCGGATTCCGCGGCGGCGCAGGTAGGCGCGGTTCTTGCGGGAGGCGTACGCCTTGTCCGCCCGGACTCGGTTGGGGCGGACACGCGGCCGGCCCGGCCCGATGCGGGGCACGCGGACCTTCTCCAGCACGGGTTCGAACTGCGGCGAGTCACCGTACTGTCCCGCCGTGAGCACGATTGCCATGGGCTTCTGGCCCCGTTCGACGGCCAGGTGCAGCTTGGTGGTGAATCCGCCGCGCGAGCGTCCAAGGGTGTGATCACCAGGCTCGACGAAGATTCCGCCCGGTGGTTCCTTCTGCAGGTCGCCCTGCTTGCGGGCCCCGGCCGCATGCTGGTGGGCGCGGCACACCGCGGAGTCGACGTTCAGGTCCCAGACGATCGTGGCCTTTCGCGTCGGCCAGGGCCTGGAGCCGGGTGAGGATCCGGTGCCAGGTTCCGTTCCGCTGCCATCGGCGGAACAGGTCGTAGACCCGGCCCCACGGCCCGTACTCGACGGGCACGTCCCGCCACGGAACACCGGTCCGGACCCGGAACCGTATGCCGTCGATCAGCCGCCGCCGAGGCCAGACGGGCGGCCGCCCCGACCTGACACCCTTCGGCAACAACGGCTCCAGCACCGCCCACTGTGCGTCCGTGAGATCTCCACGCCCCATGAACCGTAATCATTCACAGCCCAAGATCCACTTTCGATACACGGCCTAGTACGCCGACCAACTGTTCACCACCCGCGAGCGGGACGCCCCCGAGCAGCTCCAGCAGATCGTGGCTGACGGCCTGGGCAGGGAGCTCACTGATGTGGAGCACATCCAGATCGAGCTGTGACTGCCCACCTGTGTCGGGGGCTCCGAACCGGCGCACTGAGCTGAAGCACGATAGTTGTCACACAGGCAGGCCTGTTGTCACCGGCTGGCCGAAACCGTCGTCGGTGCGCCGCGGCGGGGCTCGCATTGATAGTGGGTGTTCAGGGTGTGAGGAGGGTTTTGCCGATGGTGGTGCGTTCCTCAAACGCCTGGTGCGCTGCGGCGGCCTTCGACAGCGGCAGGACGGCACCGATGATCGGCTTGAGTGCACCGTTGGAAGCCAGGGCGAATACCTCGTCGCGTAGTCGGGTCTGTTGGTCCGCTGTCAGTGCCATGGAGGCGAATCCGGTCACGGAGACGCCTCGGTGATACACCGCGAGCGGGTCGAAGCGCGGTGCCTGCCCGCTGGTCATGCCATAGATGACCATGCGGCCTGTGCCAGGGGTCAGCAGGTCGAACGCGGCCTCCGACACCGAACCGCCCGTGGTCTCCAAGACCACCTGCACGCTGCCGCGTGCCGCATCGCGTACGTGTTCGTGCCAGTCCGGCGCGGTGTAGTCGATCACTGTGTGTGCCCCGAGCCGCTTGGCCACGGCCAGTTTCCTCTCACCTCGGGCAACGCCGATCACAGTAGCGCCGGCATGCCTGGCCAACTGCACCAGAAGGCTGCCGACACCACCTGCAGCAGCTTCGACCAGGACGGTGTCGCCTGCTTGCAGTGCTGCGGCCCGGACCACCCCGACTGCGGTCGAACCCTGACCCAGCAGTGCCAGAGCCTGGTGGTCATCAAGGGCGTCAGGGCAGGGCAGGGCTGCGGCGGCAGACACCACCGCCATTTCGGCGTAACCGCCACCAGAAGTGGTGCTCACCACCCGCCTGCCGACCGTTGCGGGATCGACGCCGGGCCCGACATCCGCCACGGTGCCCGCCACCTCAAAGCCCGGCGAGAACGGCATCGGCAGATCGGGGAGGGCAGTCTGTCGCATCAGGCCGGCCCGTATCTGGACGTCGGCGAATCCGATGCCCGCGGCGGTGACCCGGACCAGCAGTTGCCCGGGGCCCGGCTGGGGGACGGGCACTTCGTCGACGCGTAGTACGGCGGGTGATCCGTAGTCATGGAATCGGACAGCACGCATGCTTCCCTCGCATCAATGATCCGGAGAGGCGACGATCGGTTGCGCCGCCGACGCGAAGGTAGTGCAGGACATAATGGTTACTTCAAGGATATCTGGCTACCGCGGGGGTACTGGTGCAACCGCTTGATCCCGACATGTTCCATCCGGCCTGTCCGAGCAGTGCGATGCCGATCCGGGTCGGCGACAAATGGTCCGCCATGGTCATCCTGTGTCTGGAGCAGGGGCCACGGCGGTTCTCCGAGCTCCGGATCCCCCTGCGCGCCCCCACCCCGAAGGTGCTCACCCAGACCCTGCGGGCGCTGGAACGCGATGGGCTGATCACCCGTACCGTCTACGCCGAGGTCCCCGCGCGAGTGGAGTACGAACTGACCGCGCTGGGCCACACCTTGCTCGAACTCATCGCAGCCGGCCGGCGCTGGGCGGAGGAGCACATGCCCACCCTGCTGGCCGCCCGCGACGCGTACGAGAGCCACAACACCGGCACGGGCTGACAGAACTCGCCAGCAATGGCACGACGGCTGTCGAGCATGCTTGGTGACGAGGCTCCCGCACAGCTCAGGGTGGGCGCCTTCCGGTGACAACAGTGATGCCTTGCGCGCTCATGGTGACAAGCAGCGTGCCGGCCTGGTGACAAGTGTGAGGTTCGGGGAAGAGGTCACCGAGATGTTCGGGTTTCCCCACCACTGATGCTGACTCGTCTTTGTCCTGGTCAGTCGACGTTTCAGATGGTTAATCTTGGTGGTGTTTTCCCGAATCAGTGGTGGTCTGTTCCGGAATTGGCCAGTGCAGTGTTCGTCGAACCTCCTTTGAACGGCCGCGGCGCCCTCGCCGAAGTCATCCCCCGCGAATCCGTCAGCCGCCTCTCCCAAGCGATCCAGGGCACCACATACTGCGCCGAGAACCGCGCCCGGTTCGTGTGGGCCTTCTACGAACGTCTGGACCGTCTGGGGGCGTTCGGCCCGGCGGGCGGAAGGGGCTCTGATGTCCTGTGCCACCGGGTGAGACGGATCGGGCCGCCAGTCGGTCGCGCACCCTGGCAGGCCCTACACAGGCCTTATGACACGCAACCGAGAAGAGTCCACCACCCCGGGACGACGACCTGATCCCTCGAACTACGGGTCGGCTGCGCCCGGGCCGCTCCGCCGGAAGCGTGCTGGCCGCCGCCCGGCCAGCCCCGCCGCCACTACTGGGCGCCGCGCCGGTTAGGCTGCTCGGGTCTTTGTCGCGTCGTGTTCCTTCGGGGTGTCAGTGACGTCGATCGACCGCACCGCGTACCCGCGGTTCGTACCTGAGGTACTTCCCGAGGCTGGACCAGGTTCCCGGGTCCTCGCCGGCTCACCTGCGTGGGTGCTGGGGCTGGCCGAGGACGTGCCGTGCGTGGTGGACGCGGACCGGACTGGCAAACGGCACGGCGGTCCAGTTGATGACCTTGTCGGGCTCACCGGCTCGTACTCCGAGTAGGGAGGAAGGTCGCATGGCCACCGGGATCGGTGCACGTCCGGCGCCCGCCTTGCGGCGGTACGTCGACTCGTATGTCGGTTTCGACCTTCGCGGGCTCGCGGCGGGGGTGCACTGCGGCCCGCCGAGTCGCGTTCTCACTGCGGTGATCAGCCTGTCAGACCCTTTGGAGGTGGCGGCGGGCGTTGGCGACGGGTCACCGGTCACCCGATTCGGCAGTGTGGCCGGCGGTCTGATGTGCCGGTCCGTCGCGGTCCACCACGACGGACGCCAGCAAGGTGTGAAGGTGGCGCTGACACCGCTGGGGGCTCGGGCCATCTACGGCATGCCCGCCGCTGTCCTCGCCCACCGACTGGTCCCACTGGACGAGCTTCTCGGAGCGCTTGGCGTCGAACTGGCCGACCGGCTCCTAGCGGCATCGACATGGGCGGCGCGGTTCACCGTACTGGACGAGTTGCTCCTGCGAGCTGTTGGTCGTGGAGCCTGCAGCGACCGTGTGCGCCGGATGCGCCCCGAGGTGGCCGAGGCCTGGCGCCGCCTCGTCGCCGCGCGGGGCTGCGTCCAGGTCGGTGCAGTCGCCGCGGAACTGGGCTGGAGCCGCCGGCACCTCACCGAACGGTTCCGTGGCGAGCTGGGCCTGTCGCCGAAAACCTTCGCCCGCGTTCTCCGCTTCGAGCACGCGCACGACCTGGCGACGGCGCGGGACCGGCTCCCGTGGGCCGATGTGGCGACCATCTCCGGCTACGCCGACCAGGCCCACCTCGTGCGGGACTGGAGCGAGTTCATGGGCCGAACGCCCACGGCCTGGCGTCACAGCGAGGTCCTCCTCGGGACCGGGTAGTCGCCGACCGCCCGTCGCGTCGGATTGTGTTCCCATTCCTTCAAGACCACTCGGCCGCTGCGGTGTGACGATCGTCGGCATGAGACTCGTCAACGAACACAAAGCCATCGACCTGCGGACCACCCCCGTGCACCTCGGACTGGGATCGACAGCGAAACCCGTCGAGGGCTTCGCCTGGGCCCCGGAGGCGCTCCAGGCCTACAGCGTCGCGGTTGCGGCAGACGGCGCCGAGGGCCGGATGGTGATGATCTTCGACGGCGACGGCCTCGGCGACCATTGGGAGAGCCACCCCGCCGGCGACGAACTGGTCGTCTGCCTCAGCGGGTCGGTGACGGTCACCCGCGACCTGGACGGAGTGCCCGACCGCATTCTGCTCGGGCCCGGCGAGGCCACCATCAACCCGGCCGGGGTATGGCACGCGGTCGACATGACCGGGCCGACGTCCATCCTGACCATCACCGCCAGCCTCGGCACCGACCACCGTCCTCGCACCGACACCCACCCGACCGAACGCGTCGGCGTGCCGGGACCGGAAGCACCATGACGACGCGCATCGCCTGCCTCGGCGACAGCCTCACCCGCGCGCTGATCAGCGTCGACTACCTGGACCTCCTCCGACGACGCCACCCTCCCGGCGATCTGCAGCTTGCCCGCTTCGGCGCCAACGGTGACTTCGCCTACAACCTCTTGCGGAGCCTCGACGCCGTCATCGCGAACCCGCCCGACGTCATCACCGTGTTGATCGGGACCAACGACGCCCGAGCGAGCCTTGCCGGCTACCGCGTCGATAAGGCCATGAAGCGCAAACAGCTCCCCGAACGCCCGTCAGCCGGCTGGTTCCAGCAGTGCCTGGGAGCCGTCGTCGAACGACTGCGGGCGGAGACCGACGCGACGATCGGTCTGCTGTCACTCCCGGTTCTCGGCCAACAACTCGACGGAGCAGCGGCGCAGGCATCGCAGCGGTACAGCCGGATGATCGCCGAAGTCGCCACCACCAACGAGGTGACTTACCTTCCACTCCACGAACGCCAGATCGAGGAACTGCGCCAAGCGGACCCACCGCCGATTCCCTACCGCGAGGTGACCCCCGCAGCGGGCCTCGGCGTCCTCGTCCAACACGCCGTGCTTCGCCGCAACCTCGACACGATCTCGCGGCGCCGAAACCTCGTGCTCACGACCGACCACATCCACCAGAACAGCCGCGGCGCCACCCTGATCGCTGAGGTCATCGACGCCGGTCTCCTGACCCAGAACGCGTAGCTGGTTCCGGAGCCGCAGCCAGATGGATGCCAACAACCGCGCGGAGGTGACGTGCGAGCCAGACGCCGGTGCCGGCGGCGAGCACGCCAGCACCGGCGATGCAGCCCCTTCCTGGCGTACTCGGTTCCCACTCCTACATGGTCCGCAACGACTGGCAGAGCCGAGGCCCAGCCATGGCCGCCGTTGTTCACACTCACGGACAGCACTACCCCGGGGCGAAGAACGGGAGCCGTCGCCAGCCTCTGGCGGCCGCGAGGGCGTTAGGCGGAACGGGGCGGCGGGAAACGGGCAGGCTGGACACCCTCTACATTGCAGTGACGTTGGGGCCTGTCAGCCACGCTGTATTCACCATGTTTTCTCTGTTTTCTGACCTTTATGCGGAGCCCTTTGGGTGTGCGGAGCGTGTTTGGTGGTTCCTGGCGGGTGCCGCGGGGCGGAGCCGGTGCCAGGGGGCATCAGTGAGTGCGTCCGTTCGCGGTTCTGCGCGGTGTTCACCAGCACCGCCACGGCTGTCTGAAGAGGTCTGTCACCTCCCAGCCTGGAGGCGGACACACAGGTGGGGCTTGCCTGTTTCGGCAGGCCCCATCCGTGGGTCATTGTTTCGTCTCCGGCCGTTACGCCGCTGCCCATTCGAGTCCGAGGTTGGCGAGTGTCTGGAGTCGTTCGGTGGTGAGTTTCCCGCGTCTCGACTTCGTGTTCGAGAGGAATACCCCGAGTTTGACCTTGGTCCCGTCGGGCAGGACCTCGATGTGGGAGCGGCTGATGGGCCCCACGGAGCCGGTGCGGTTCTTGTACTGCGCCAGGGCTGCTACGCCCCGGTCGAAGGTGTTCACGGCTGTCTTGGGGGCCCTGGCAGGCGTCTCCGGCTCCGGGGCGAGTGGGACGACGCCGAGGGCCTCCAGGCGCTCGCGTTGCCCGTCGGCCAGGGCCGCCCACACCTCGGGCGTCCGCTGCCGGGTCAGCCATTTGCCGATGTCCATGCCGTGGACGGTGACGCCGGGCATGACGTCGGCTGGGCCTTCTTCGTCGCGCATGAGCTCGCGCAGTGCGGCGTAGTGGCGTTGCCAGTCGGGCGGCCAGGCGGGGTTCCAGTCCTTGTCCACGGCCTCCAGCGCGGTCTTCCACTCGGGGTGCCCGTCCAGAGCGCCGGGCCGGCGGAGGTTGGACAGCCACTGTCCGATCGGCCGGCCCAGCGCCGTGGCGGACCGGGGCGCGCACAGCGTCCAGTGCTGCTCGTAGTAGGCCTTCGCGGCCTCCAGGTTTTCCTGGAACCGCTCGTCCGCGAGGCTCCAGACCATGCCCAGCTTCTCCAGCCGTCGGGCGCGTAGGCCGCTCATCTGCCCCGCTGCGTAGGCCCGTCGCTGCTCCGCGACCCACTGCCCGAGGGGTGTCGCGCCCTCCCGGTGTCCGTAGGGCACTCTGGCGTTCCCGACTCGCTCGACGTACGCCTTCAGCTTCGCCCAGCCGCGCGCCCAGTCCTGCCGCTCGGTGTCGATCACGTTGAAGCTGACCCAGTCGGCGACCATCATGGGGTCACGCGGAGCGGAAAAGCGCAGCAGCAGGCGGGATTCTTCCTCGCCTTCCTCGGGCGGCGGTCCGATGTACTCGGACGGCTGCGCCACGTTCTTCTGCGGCTCCTGCGGAATGGCGAGTAGTTCGATGGCTTCTTCGTCGTGCGCGCGTAGTCCTTCGAGGACTTTCACCAAGGGCCGGTAGGACCCGGAGGTGAACATGTCTTCTGGCTTTTCTCCGGGCTGGAGGAATACCGGCACGATCAATGAGGCCAGTTTGCCCTCGCCGGGCTTCTGCCGCAGCGCCCGGCCGATGGCTTGCACGATGTCGTGCGGTGCGCCCTTGGGGTCTAGCAGGGCGACGCTGTCCACGGCCCGGATGTCGACGCCCTCGCCCAGGACGCGGCAGTTCGACAGCACAGCTCGCTGCGCCGTGGTCCCGAAGCTGCCCAGGACTTGGCGCCGGTGCTCGGGGGCGTGGTCGCCGCACAGCCAGTCCGCCCAGATCCGCTTCGGGTACTTCTCCGGCTCGTTGGCGTGCAGCTTGGCCGCGACGCGCTGAAGGCCCTCCGCGTACGCCGCGGCCTCTATGGTCCGGTGGTGGAAGGTGATGCAGGTCTGGAGCCCGTGCTGCGCCATGGTGTGTAGGAGCGCGGCCTGGAGGGCCCCGAGGCGCTCCCCGCGGACCTTCTCGCTGTGCCGCTCCTCGCCCATCAGCTTCTCCGGGGTGACGACCGGGTCCTGGAGCTCCAGGACGATGATCTGGTAACGCGCCAGCAGACCGCGTGACACCGCCGACGCGAGCGAGAGCTTGTAGAGCACCGGCCCGAAGATGGCTTCGTCGTCCATGGAGGCCGCCATCTCCCGCGGCAGCGCGTCTCGTACCCCCTCCGCGACCTCCCAGTGCGGAGGCCGCTCCTGCCAGATCCGGGGCGTGGCTGTCAGGTACAGCCGGCGGTACGCCGGGATCTTCGTCTGGTCATGGATGTCCGCCCACGCCTTACCCATCGATCCACTGGTCCGGTGCGCCTCATCGACCACCGCCAGGTCTACCGGGGCGAGCTTCTGGCCGTAGGCGCCCTCGAACGCCTCCGTGAGCACGCCCAGCGACGCGTAGGTGGCGTAGATGGTCACCGGCCCCGTCCCGTGCCACAGCGCCAGCTGCACGGGATTGGTGGTGCACCGGACTCCCAGGTGCCACAGCTCCGGATCGTCCAGCGGCGAGCACACCATGACCGCCGGCCCCTTGTGCCCGGCGTCACTCCACGCCTTCACGGTCTGCGCCAGGAGATCCAGGGTCGGCACCACAACGAGAATGCGGCCCCGGGGCACAATCTTTTTCGCGGAGGCCGCCGCGATGATGGTCTTTCCCGTTCCGCACGCGGCGTGCACCTGCCCGCGCAGACCATTGAAGGGAATGCCGCCCGGCGGGACATCGAGACCGCGCACAATGGCTGCCACAGCCTCAATCTGGTGAGGAAACAGTTTCCTAGCCATTCCCGTGGTCTCCTTTTCGCGGACTCGGCGCGCAATCAGAAAAGAACGTCCAGCGCGGCGCGAGGGGCCGAGGGTGCTGCTGTCTGTACCCAGATGGTACACAGTCGGATCCGTGATGCATCAGCCGCACAACATGGTTCGCCCCTGTAGGGTCGAATCTCGCCCCGCTCGCATAGTTCATGCGGTATGTTGGCGGGGTATTAGTGAACGTGAGCAGGCCGGTTTCGAGGGTGGAGCGCAGCGGAGCCCGTCACTGTGAGGCTGGCACTCCGTCAGGCCGATGGTTCGTCACGATCGTTACCAGGGTGGTGGCTGGGATTCCCAAGCCCTACACAGGCGCGAGCGCGATACACCGCCCCTTGCTGCCAGCCTAGACACCCGCGCAAGCGCGGGTGTCCCACCATTCGCGCTTGCGCGAATGGTGTCGCTTCTAGAATTCCGCTTGCGGAATTCGATTTCCCCGCTTGCGGGGGAATCCGCCGGAGCGCAGCGGAGGCATTCTCTTTCACGCGCGCCAGCGCGTGATATCCCGCTCCGCGGG
>NZ_KB904703.1 GCF_000380165.1 Wenjunlia vitaminophila DSM 41686 | reverse complement strand
ACTGCGAGGGGGACCTTGTGGGAGAGTAGGACGCCGCCGGACAAATTTTGGTGAGGGGTCTGGGTTGTTGTCTTCGGACAACAACCCAGACCCCTCCTTTTTTGTGCCCGAAATGACTGATGCACCGCCGGCTGGGGACACCACGGGTCGGGGCGCGAGTCCGGCCTCGTTGGTCGTGGGCCTGCGGTGGGCGCGCGAGTGACCTGCGTGCCCTGGGGGGCCGGCCGTTGCCTGCTGAGGAGGAGGCGCCTGGGGCCGCGTCAGCGGAACTCGGCGAGGACGGGGACTTCGTCGCCTGCCTGGACGGTCGCCGTGGGGGTGCCGGGAGCGCCCACGCGCACCCGGACCCCGGCCGACTGGTGGATCGTCGCCGCTCCACGGTCCCCCCATCGGTGGCGGGCCTGCTCCACGGACCTGAGCACGGCGATGGTGGGCAGGCCGGAGGGGCCGCCGACGGCCATCAGCTCTGGGAGCACGGGGGCGGGCGCCAGCCCGGCCACCTGGTCGAGGACGCAGAGGAGTGGTGGGTCGAGCCGACCGGAGGATGACCTTGCGGCCACGCGCCGGCCGTGCTCGACCACGTCTGTCACGAGCGCGGTCAACAGCGGCGTGGTGCCGGGGTGCGTACGCAGCTCCCTGCTGGATCGCGTCTCCATGGTCTCGCCGACCACATAGATGGTTCCCCGTTCTTCGAGGAACGACTCCAGCTTGAGCGTTTCCCCTGAGGGGGGCGTACAGCAGTTGAGTACGTGGAGCTGTTGGAGGGACTCCAGGGCACGCGCCGTCAGGGCGCTGGCCGCGTCCAGCCGTTGCTCCGGGCCGGCGAGGAGGGACTCCAGGGCCTCTGCCCAGTCGGGGGCGGCGCCGCGGGCGGAACGCAGGATTCTGACGGCGTCCCGGGGCGCCTGGCCGTTGGCCCAGCGCAGCACCTGTCGGATCGGACGGTCGTCCAGTGCCGCGGCGTGGAGCCAACAGCGCAGCAGGGTGTGCGCGGTCCGCTGGAGCTGTTCGTCGGACCGCAGGGTCCGCCCCAGGGGCCGGACCGGCTCGAGCAGGCTGGAGGCCCGGGTCTCCGCGGTGGAAGGTGCCTCGCACCCCCGGACCGGTGACCAACGCAGGCGCTGCGCGACATCGGTGAGCTGGAGCGGATCGAAGACCAGGGTGGGCCCCAGCTTTTCCCGGGTGGTCCGCGAGGTGTCCACGGCTGCTGGGTCGGCGCAGGTGAGCAGGACCGGGCCGGGAGCGGTGAGCACGGCCTCTCGGACCAGCCTGGCGGCGACCCCGGTGCCTGGTGGGCCGTAGACGCAGACGGTGTCGTCCAGGCCGGCGTACAGCTCGATGCCGGTCGCCGTGTCCCGGCCGAGGTGGATTCCGTAGGCGTGGACGTCGTGCAGGGAGCGGCCGATGACAGGGATCTCCGGGCGGATGGTCCGGGCCCGGGGGAAGAGCGCCTGGGCGGAGAGCCGGTGGGCCGTGGTCCGTGGGGTGGCGGGTGTCGAGGGAAGTGGGTCGGCGCTCGGGGGGACGGGGCCGGCGGCGGGGTGAACCACGCGGGGCTCACCGACGGTCGGTGTCTCCGCGCCGCCGTGCGCGGGCCGCTGTCGCGGCTGGCCGCCCGGAGGGTGTGGGGCAGCCGAGCCTGCTCTGGCCGCACCAGCCGCTCGGGCGGCCCTGGCCTTCCGGTTGGCGGGCCGCCAGCGGTTCCAGGTGACAACGGCGAACAGGACGAGGGCCATCAGCAGGGCGACGAGCACCGCCAGGATGGTCCAGAAGGCCTGTGCCGAGGGCAGGCCCGTCACCGGGTCCGGCTGGCTCCAGGCGGCGTCGATGTCGGTCGGTTCGCTGATCAGGCTGCGCAGGGCGAGGCCCGTGTGGGCGAACGTGATGTCCGGCCAGGCGCCGTGCTGGAGCTTGCCTCCGAGCCCGGTGGCAAGCCAGATCAGGCCGACACTGCCCAACAGCGTGGCGAGGAAGCCGATGAGGGCGCCGTCGGGGACACCGCCCCCGGTGGGCTCACGGCGCTGCGGAACGGTCACCATGGCTAGGCCACCGCGTCGTCGGCCAACTCTGCGGCGGTGAGCCCGCGCTGGGTTGCCGATGCCTCCTCGGTCATGGCGCGGTCGGTGTAGACCAGGGGGCGTTCTGCCTCGCTGACCAGGTGCTTGACGACCTGGACGTTTCCGTTGACGTCCCAGACGGCGATGCCGGGGCTGAGGGTGGGGATGATCTCCACGGCCCACCGGGGGAGCCCGAGTACGTGGCCGGTGGCGCGGGCCTCGTCGGCCTTCTGCATGTAGATGGTGCGGGTGGATGCCATCTTGAGGATGGCGGCGGCCTCCTTGGCCGCGGCGCCGTCCACGACGTCGGAGAGGTGGTGGACGACCGCCACGAAGGACAGGCCGAGGCGGCGGCCGAACTTCAGCAGCCGCTGGAAGAGCTGTGCGACGAACGGGCTGTTGATGATGTGCCAGGCCTCTTCGACGAGGAAGATGCGCTTCTTGCGGTCGGGCCTGATCCACGTGTGTTCCAGCCACACACCGACGATCGCCATCAGGATGGGCATGGCGATCGAGTTGCGGTCGATGTGGGACAGGTCGAACACGATCAGCGGGGCGTCCAGGTCGATGCCCACGGTGGTCGGACCGTCGAACATGCCACGCAGGTCACCGTCGACGAGGCGGTCGAGGACCAGGGCCACGTCCAGGCCCCAGTTCCGCACGTCCTCGAGGCCGACGTTCATGGTCTCGGCCGAGGTGGCGACCGGGTGGCGCAGCCGTTCCACGATGTCGGTGAGGACGGGCTGCCGGTCGGTGACCGTGGTGTGGACGTGGGCGTGGGCCACCTTGAGCGCGAAACCGGCGCGTTCGTCCAGGCCGTGACCCATGGCGACCTCGATGATGGTGCGCAGCAGGGCGAGCTGGCCGGTCGAGGTGATGGCTGGGTCCAGGGGGTTGAGGCGGATGTTGCTGTCCAGCGCGGCCATCGGGTCGAGCCGGATGGGGGTGATCCCCAGCGCTTGCGCGATCAGGTTCCACTCGCCGACGCCGTCCTCGCCCTGGGCGTCGAGGACCACGACCTGCCGGTCGCGGAACCGGAGCTGCCGCAGCACGTAGGTCTTCTCCAGCGACGACTTGCCGTTGCCTGACTCGCCGAGGACCAGCCAGTGGGGTGCGGGGAGCTGCTGCCCGTAGAGCTGGAACGGGTCGTAGATGTAGCCCTTGCCCGAGTAGACCTCGCGTCCGATGATCACACCGGAGTCGCCCAGGCCAGGGGCGGCGGTGGGCAGGTAGATGGCCTGTGCCTGACCCGTCGAAGTCCGAACGGGCAGCCGGGTGGTCTCCACCTTCCCGAAGAGGAAACTGGTGAACGCCTCGGTGACTGCGGTCATCGGCTCGAATCCGGGCATCGGCCCCTCCTGGGGTAGCGGAATCCTAGCGGCGGATGCCGGTGGCGAACGGAAGGGTGTTGACGAAGGCGCGGTGGTGCTCGCGGTCGCACCACTCGAGCTTGAGGTAGCTCTTGCCAGCCGAGGCGCGGATGGTGCGTTTGTCACGGGCCAGGCTGTCTGGGGTGCGGGCGGACACGGTGATGTACCCGACGAGGTTGACCCCCGCGGCGCCGCTGGCGAGGTCCTCGCCGCGCTGGTCCACCCGACCGGTGTGGGCGATGTCGCGCGGGTCCACGACCTTGTTCATCTTGGCGGCCCGGCTGGCGTCCGCGTCGTCGTTGGTCTTCTCGGTGAGCATCCGCTCGATGGCCACGTCGGTGGGCTCCAGGTCCATGGTGACGGCGACGGTGCGGATCACGTCGGGCGTGTGCACCAGCAGCGGCGCCAGGAAGTTGACCCCGACGGGGGTGAGCGGCCACTCCTTGATCCACGCGGTGGCGTGGCACCACGGTTCCCTGGTGACCGACTCCCGGGTCTTGGCCTGGAGGAACTGGGGGTGGGTGGCGTCGAGTTCGGCAGGCCAGGCGTTGCGGCGGGTCATCGCCTGGATGTGGTCGATGGGGTGGTCGGGGTCGTACATCGAGTGGACCAGCGAGGAGAGCCGGGCCTGGCCGAGCGGCTGGCGGACCCGGATGTCGGCCTCGGCGAGACGGGCGCAGATGTCGGTCAGCTCGCGGGCCATGACGGCGGCCAGTCCGGCGTCCCGGGACGAGCGCGACGCCTTGGCCACGGCCTGCGCCTCAGCGGCCAGCTCCCGGTTGTAGTGCATGCAGGCGACGAGGTAGGCGCGGTGCTGTTCGCTGGAGGTGGACACCATGGACAGGAGTTGGTCGTAGGAGTCCTGGAGCCAGTGGGGGGACGACGGGTCGCCGCGCCGCTCCACGTCCTTGGCGTGGGCGTCGGGGTCGGCGGGGAGGGTGCGGGCGAGTATCTGCAGCCGGGTGACGAAGCCGTCTCCGTTGGCCACGTGCTTGAGCAGGGTGCCGAACCGGTCGACGAGGGCCTCCTGGTCCTCGGAGTCGCGCAGGCCCACGCCGGGGCCCTCGATCTCGATGGCGGCGGTGACGGTGCGGCGGTCCACGTGGAGCAGGACGGCGATCTCGTCCGGGCCGAACGGGGCGGACAGCCAGGTGACCCGGCCGATCCCCGGGGGCGGGCCGATCTCGACCTCGCGACCGTCGGACATCCGGGTGCCGGCCTCGGGCGCCCAGGTGCGCCAGGTGGCGGTTGCGGGGTTGCGGGCGGTGCGGCGGAAGCTCCGGCTGATCTCGAACCACCGGTAGAACGTGCGTCCCCGGTACGGCACGTAGACGGCCGCGAACGCCAGCATCGGGAAGCCGACCAGGCCGATGATGCGCAGCATCAGCACCGGGACGACCAGGCCGCTGATCATGCCGAGGAAGGCCCCGGCGACGATCAGCGCTATCTCGCCCGTCTCCCGGTTCTTGCCGACGATGGCGTTGGGCCTGGCCTTGCCGATCAGGTAGGTGCGGCGCGGGCTTATGGGTTGGGTGGTCACCGGTCACCTCCGGTCTTGCGGGACGTGCGTGGAGCGGCCGGCGGCTGGCCGTTGGCCGGGCCGGCGCCGCGGGACCGGGAGCCGTGCGCGGCGATTCCGGAGGACACGGCGTCGCCGCCGTTCGAGGCGGGGCGGGAGGCCTGGGCGCCCTGGGGGCGGGAGCTGTGGGTGTTGATGCCCTGCCGGAGCGTGGTGGCCGGGCTGTTGATGACGGCCTTGGCGGGGGCCTGGATGGCGGCCCTGCGGGCGTCCATGAGCTTGGACATGTCGTCGCCGAAGCCGGGGACGAAACGGTAGATCATGACGCTTGCGAAGATCGTCAACAGGATGATGGCCAGACCGGAGAAGACCGCGGAGTACGACTCGGAGTCCTCCGTGCCGGTGGTGATCGCGCCGGCGAGCCCGAGGACGATGACGATGACCGGTTTCACCAGCAGCACCGCGATCATGATGCCGGCCCAGCGCCGGACGTGTCCCCAGAGCTTCTTGTCGACGAGCCCGGAGTAGACGGCGGTGCCGAGCAGCGCCCCGACGTAGAGCAGGGCGGCGCGGATCAGCAGTTCCAGCCAGACCACCGCGGCGGCCACGATGGAGACCAGGGAGACCACGATCAGCATGATCGGGCCGCCTCCGATGTCGGAGTTCTCCGGCTCCAGTGCCTTGGCGAAGTTCTCGAAGAACAGCGTGGTGTCCGACTTGGTGCCCATCGCGATGGCCTCGGTGATCCCGTCGGTCACCCTGACCAGGGAGTAGAGGGCCAGCGGGGTGAAGGCCGAGGCGACGACGGTGAGCCAGAGGAAGCCGATGGCCTCCCCCAGGGCCTCGTGGAACGGGACGCCGCGCACCGCTCGCTTGATCACGGCGAGCATCCACAGGATCAGGGTGAGGACGGTGGAGGCGCCGAACACCACGGCGTACTGCCGGACGAAGCTGGCGTTGGTGAAGTCCACCTGGGTGGTCTCGTTGACCGCCTTGGACAACTCCTTGATCACCCAACGTGCGGCCTCGGCGCAGCCGTCGGCCAGGGACTGCAGGGGGTCCAGGGCTTCGGCGGGGGTGAGGTCGGTGTCGCCGTTGTTGTCCTGGCAGTACTGCTGGGCGGGGGCCGGGAGGTCGTCACAGTTCGACTGCTCGTTGGGGGGCGCGGAGGGGCTCGGTTCTGCGAGGGCGCGACCGACCGGGGTGGCGGCCGCGGCGAACGTCACCACACCGACCGTGAGCAACCTGCGTAGGCGCCGGCTAGCGGGCATAGGTGAACCCCCCGTACTCCTCCACGGCTCCCGCGATGTCCTCGGCACCGGCCACCGGCACGTCGCCGTCCACCGGGGCGGGCCCCTTCTGTTTGGTGTCCTTGACGACCTTCCAGTCACCGCCGGTCCAGCGCAGTTGGAAGGTGTAGGTGAACCAGTCGGTGCGGACCGGGTCCAGGGAACCGGAGCCGGCCATGCCGATCAGCCCGGTGCACCAGACGGACACCGTGGCGCCGTCCCGCTCGTACTTCTCGACCTTGGTGCCGACGGGGACGGTGCGGGAGACGAAGGTCATCCCCTCCGGGGCCTCGCCCTCGGCGTTGAGGCCGGCGTTGTCCAGGACGCGGTCGGTGAACGCCCGGTCCTGCTGGCCCTTGATCGCGGCGGTCAGCTCCGGCGCGTAGACCGCTTCGATGATCTGGTGCCGTTCGTCCTTGTTGTACATGCCGTCGGAGCCCAGGGCCACGGCGTAGTTGGCCGCGGCCGACTGGGCGCCCTGCTCGGTGCGGTCGAACCCCTTCGGGAAGCCGTTCGCGGTGGTGGTCACCGGTGGGGTGCCGGAAGGAGCCGTGGGATCGGCCGCCTGCTCCCCGCTGCGGGCGGTGCCCCCGGCACCGCCCTCGTCGGGGTCCTCGTCGTTCCCGTGGTTGATCACGGCGATCGCCAGGACCAGCAGCGTCAGCACCACCGTGGTGATGAGTAGCGAGCGCAGCGGGCGTGACCGACCCGCCGCGCTGCCCTGCTGCTCGTCCTCCGGCAGCAGGATGCGGGTGTGCGGGCCGTCGTCGCTGGACATGCTTCAGGAACCTTCGGGGGCAGGCGCTGCCGTGGTGGCCGGCACCGGTGGTCGGTGGGTAGACGGGACGGGTGGGAGGAGGAAGAGGTCAGGGCGCTATACGGCCATCCCGTAGACGATGGTGAACAGGGTCCCCAGGGAGCCGATGATGAACACCCCGGTCAGCCCGGCGATGATCAACCCCTTGCCCTGCTCCGCACTGAACGTGTCGCGTAGTGCCGTGGCGCCGATCCGCTGCTTGGCCGCTCCCCAGATGGCGATGGCCATGCAGATGAGGATGGCTACCGCCATCACGACTTCCACCATCACCCGGGCCTCGGTGCCCAGGGTGCTGAACGGCCCCCAGTCGGGGGCGATGCCCCCGATGATGACGTCGATGTCACTCTCTTCGGCACTCAGATTCATGGCTTTCACCACCTCGCTTCGATCCGGTGCTCCGCGCCGAACGCGCGAGGGCACCCTAACTATCCTGGCCCACTATCCTGATCGGAAATCCCGTCCATTGTTGTCGACTTGACGTCTTTTCTTGCTAGAACCGGTGTATGGCCCGGCTGTTGACGGCAGACTGGGGCGGTTGTGCGGGTGCGAGGCCGTTTTGTTCACTCTGTGTATCACGGTCGATTGCATAGAGCAACAGTGCGGGGAGTGGTACCCCGGGGCTCTGGCGACGCCCCTGGCGCGGGTGTTGGCGGTTGCGATGTGAGGGGCGCGGAAGCCGGTTGTGGATGCGCCCCGTGCGCCGGGGGCGCCCGCCATGGCGCGCCGACGGGAGCGGTGCCGGGCGGGTGAACGGGGTAACGACGTATCAGGCAGGGAAGGGCCGGACAGGAGGGGGCGGGCTGTGGGCGGCCGTAAGGTCTGGTACGCCGTCGGTGGAACGACGGCTTCGTTCATGGCCTTCATGGGACTCCTGGTGGTGGGCACCTACTCCGCTGCTCCCGGGGCCACGTCGGCCGACGGCCGGTCGGTCGCCCTCGCCAAGGGCACAGTACCCGCCGCCTACTCGGGTCTCGTGCAGAAGTGGGGCCGGCTGTGCGACGCCATATCGCCGCCGCTGCTGGCCGCGCAGCTCTACCAGGAGAGCGGGTTCAACCCGCGCGCACAGAGCCCGGCCGAGGCGCAGGGCATCGCGCAGTTCATCCCGAGCACCTGGGCCACCCACGGGGTGGACGGGGACGGGGACGGGGACCGCGACGTGTGGGACCCGGCCGACGCCATCCCCTCCGCGGCCTCCTACGACTGCGCGTTGGCCAAGTACGTCAGCAAGGTGCCGGGCGACCCGGTGGACAACATGCTGGCCGCGTACAACGCCGGCCCGTACCGGGTGATCGCCTCCCAGGGCGTGCCGAACATCGCCGAGACCAAGAACTACGTCAAGATCATCAGGTCGCTGGAGCAGAGCTTCGCGGCGCCGGTACGACCGGTGTCGTTCTCCAAGCAGGCGGCTGGAGCGATCTACTACGCCGAGTCCAAGCTGGGCACCCCGTACCGGTGGGGTGGGGACGGCACCCCGGAGGACGGTGGCGAGTTCGACTGCTCGGGGCTGACGAAGGCGGCGTACGCTTCGGTCGGCATCGAGCTGCCGCGGGTCGCCAACGACCAGTGGTACGCCGGCCCGCACCCCCGGCGGGACGAACTCCAACCAGGGGACCTGGTGTTCTTCGCGCACAATCTGCGTGATCCGCGGAGCATCTACCATGTGGGCATCTACGTCGGTGGCGGCTACATGATCGACGCCCCGTACACCGGTGCCGTGATCCGCTTCGACAAGATCGACTCGCCGGATTACATCGGCGCCACCCGGGTCACCGCCGAGGGGGCCGACGCGGTACCTGATCGGGCCTGAGTGTGTACAACGGGCAACCAGTCGATCACCGTTCGGTAACTTCCCGCGGTCGCGGTGAGGGAAGCGGAACGCTACGTACCGCCATGGGCGTTGTCCACGCAAGCAGGTGAACAAAGGCTGACCAGAACAGGGCTGGCGGCCTGACAGAAAGCGACGTAAGGGGTTGTGGATGGCAGAGCTCGCCTGGGACGGCTCGAACCCCGATGTCAGCCTGCTCTATGACATCAACGGTGTGGCCGAGCGCGCCCCGCACCAGGCAGACCGCGCGGTGGAGCTGATCGGTGAGTACGGCTGCCTCGGCCTGCTGTTGCTGCTCGCCCTGGGCTGCTGGCTGACAGCCCGGCGGCGGCCGGACGCCCCCGAGGCGGTGGCCGCGGTGCTGTGGGCGCCGATCGCCGCCGGTGTCGCCGTGCTCATCAACGTCCCCATCCGCGGTCTCGTGGAGCGGCCACGGCCCTTCGTGGACCACAGTGGCCTCGAGGTCCTCGTCGACGGGAAGAACGACTACTCGTTCGTCAGCGACCACGCCACGTTGGGCATGTCCATAGCCGTCGCCCTGTTCCTGGTCCACCGCAGGCTCGGCGCGCTCGCCGTTCTGGTCGCCCTGTTCCAGGGCCTCGCCCGGGTCTACATGGGGGTGCACTACCCGTCCGACGTGCTGGGCGGGTTCGCCCTGGGCACGGCGACGGCGCTGCTGCTGGCGCCGCTGGCCCTGGCGCTGCTCACGCCGGTCACCAGTGCCGTCGCCAGGTCCAGGCTGCGTTCGCTGATCACAGTCCAGGAGCGTTCCGCGGAAGGCGCGCACCGGGCGCCGCTCGGCAAGGACGCCGACCTCGCCGCCTGACCGCCGCGCCCGCGCACCCCGCGGTGCCCCCGGGCGTCAGACGGCCTGGGGGTAGCGGAACAGCCGGCCCGGGTCGTACGCGGCCTTCACCCGGGCCAGCCGGGTGGCGTTGGCCCCGTAGTAGGCCGTGCGCCAGTCTTTGAGGCCCGGGTCGGTGTAGTTCTGGTAGGCGCCGGGTCCCGCGTACGGTGCCAGCGCCCCGTGCAGGTCGTCCAGCCATTCCGTACAGCGTGCGACCACGGCACCCGCGGTGGCCGGCTCCCAGCCCGCGATGTACTGGGCCAGCAGGGCCGAGTCGCGGTGCACGAACGCCGTCTCTCCTGGCCCCACCCTGTTCACCGCGCCGCCCAGGGCGGTGAGCTGCACGCTGCCCTCACCACCCGTGGGCAGCCCGGACATCCGCTCCACCTGGGCCACCAGGGCCCGGTTGGCGGCGTCCGGCAGCGGCGTCGCCCCGAAGAAGTGCGACCGCGCCGTGTACGGCTTCTCGGTGGCGCCCGAGCAGGACGACGGCTCCGCGCAGCCGGCCATGTAGACCATCGCGTCCAGGTACGACCGGGACACGGTGGTCACCGAGGTGACCGGTCCCGCCCGGCCCACCAACCCGTCCAGTTGGCGCTCCAGCTCGGTGACGCCGCCGAGCAGCAGCCCCCCGGCGGTCACCCGGGGAGCGCCGCCGGTCGTCGTCAGCAGCGTCACGTGGGACCACAGTTCGTCGGGCGCCGCGGACGCCCACTCCTGCCAGGCGCCGAGCACGGCACGGGCCCGGGACCAGGGCCAGCTCATCCAGAACGTCGCGCAGTCGGCCGCCGGGTGGGTGCGGAAGCGGAGCGAGGTGACCACCCCGAAGTTCCCGTGACCGGCCCCGCGCAGCGCCCAGAACAGGTCGCCATGGTGGTCGGCGGACACCTCGGCGACCCGTCCGTCCGCCAGCACCACCTCGGCGCCGGTCATGCTGTCGCAGGTCAGCCCGTACGCCCGGCTCACCACTCCATGGCCGCCCCCCAGGGCGAGACCGGCGATGCCGACGCTGGGGCAGGAGCCGGCCGGTATGGTCGCCCCTCGTCCGGCCAGTTGCTGGTAGACGTCCATCAGTCTGGCGCCTGCGCCGATGGTGGTAGTCGTTCCAGACACTGATATGTCATTCATTTCAGATGTATCGATGACCAGGCCGCTGCCGGTGGACCAGCCGGCGTAACAGTGACCACCGCCGCGCACGGACAGCGCGGTGGTGAACCGACTGCCGAACCGCAGGGCCTGTCGAACATCCTCGGGCCGTTTGCAGTACGCGACGGCCGCGGGCCGGGCCGAACGGAACCTCGGGTTGTAAGGGAGGCGGGCGGTGTCGTAGTCGGGGCTGTCCGGACGCACCAGCTCCCCGTCGAGGTCCCTGGCGAGCGCCGCCCAATCAGCGGGTCCGGGCGGGCGGCGTGAGGCGGACGGGCCGGGGGAGCGGGACGGCGTCGGCCGGGGAAGGCCCGGGGAGGACGGGGAGGACGAACGGGCCGGCGCCGGGGCGCCGTCGTCACAGGCGGCGACGGGCAGCAGCGCCGTGGCGAGTCCGGCCGCCCGCAGCAGCACGGTTCTCCTCGCGGTGTCGCCGGTGTCGCTGGTGTCGTGGTCCATGCGGTGCCTCCGCGTGTGGTCGTGGGAGCCAGTGCACCGCACCGGTGTCCGTGGTGACCAGCCTCCGGCGTGCGAAGACCACGCGAAGACCGTTCAGGGGTCGGTCACGGGTCCTGGGCGGAGCGAGGTGAGGTGTTCGGCGGCGTCCCGCCGTGCCCGGTCCCGGCTGCGGCGGGCCGGCCCGGCCCAGCCGCAGCGGCAGCGGGCGGTGCAGAACGAACCGTCCTCGGTGGTCCCGGCACGGTGTGCGTCCGGTTCGGGCACCGGACCCGAGGGCTCACGAGAGGTCACGCCGGTCACCGTAACCGGGACGCGGTGGCTCCCCGCCCCCGGCCCCGCCCGTGCCCGGACACCACCCCCCCGGGGGGTGGGCGTCGCGCTGGGTAGTCCGTCGCGCCCCCTCAGTGGGCCGTGTCAAATGACCCGTCCGTGCCATGCGCGGCCGGTGTGCCGGTCCCTAGTCTGGAACCTCGGGTTCAGTGCCGTCATCGGTGACGAGGAGGTGGTGCACGTGATGTCGCCGCGTGGCGCAGGGGTCCACGACCATGTGGCCCTCGCCGAGATCGAGCTCTGCGGTGAGCTGATGATCGCGGCATCGACCGCCAGCGAGGACAGGCTCAGTCCCGCCCGGATCGACGAGGTGCTCCAGGTCGATCGCTCCGATGGCGGTCGGCTCTGCTCGGCGGCGGGGCCCTGTCAGGGGCTGGGGACCCCGTGAGGGCCCAGGGCCCCTCCTGACCGGCCCCGGCTCAGGTCCCCAGCATCCTCTTGATCGCGGCGGTCGCCTCGGCGACCTTGGCGTCGGCCTCCGGCCCCCCCTGCTCCACGGCGGCGGCCACGCAGTGCTTGAGGTGCTCCTCCAGCAGGCTCAGGGCGAACGCCTGGAGCGCCTTGGTGCCCGCGGAGACCTGGGTGAGGATGTCGATGCAGTAGACGTCGTCGTCGACCATCCGCTGGAGCCCACGGATCTGCCCCTCGATCCTGCGCAGCCGCTTGAGGTGCTGCTCCTTCTGCTTGCTGTAGCCGTGCCCGCCGGCAGCGCCGGCGGGGGCCGGTTCCGCCGCCGCTGCTGGTGTCCGCCCCGTCTGGTCCTGCGTGGCCTGCGTGTTCACCGGTTCTCCTGTCCCGCCCGCTCGGTGGATGGCCGGACCGGTGCCGGCCGGCCTCCTCGATGTGTTTCCATGGGTCTTTAGTGCGTGTGTTCCCGTTGGTGGATATCCGGGCCTTTCGTATACCCCCTATGGGTATAGGCTAGCGTGCTTCGCGGTCGAACGCCTATCTTGTGACCCGGCCCCCCGGGGGTAGTGCGACCGTGCGCGTGCGAGTGGATACGAACGGGTACATGGTGGGGGCGCGGGCACCCCGGATGGATGCGCCGCAGTTCACAGCGCCTAGCATCATGCAGACCGCATTCAAGGCAACACGGAGATTCCACGTGCGCTTCCGTCTGACCCCCAGGGAGACGAGCTTCTACGACATGTTCGCCGCGTCCGCGGACAACATCGTCACGGGCTCCAAGCTCCTCATGGAACTGCTCGGTGCGGACGCCTCGGCACGCTCCGACATCGCCAACCGGATGAGGGCCGCCGAGCACGCCGGGGACGACGCGACACATGCGATCTTCCACCAGCTCAACTCCTCGTTCATCACCCCGTTCGACCGCGAGGACATCTACTCCCTCGCGTCGTCGCTCGACGACATCATGGACTTCATGGAGGAGGCCGTCGACCTGGTGGTCCTGTACAACGTGGAGGAACTGCCCAAAGGCGTCGAGCAGCAGGTCGAGGTCCTCTCCCGGGCGGCCGAGCTCACCGCGGAGGCCATGCCGCACCTGCGCACCATGAGCAACCTCACCGAGTACTGGATCGAGGTGAACCGTCTGGAGAACCAGGCTGACCAGATCCACCGCAAGCTGCTGGCGCACCTGTTCAACGGCACCTACGACGCCATCGAGGTGCTCAAGCTCAAGCAGATCGTCGACGCCCTGGAAGAAGCGGCGGACGCGTTCGAGCACGTGGCGAACACGGTAGAGACCATCGCAGTCAAGGAGTCCTGACCGCAGTGGACCTCGTCGGTGTCATTATCGTCGTCTCCGTTGCGCTCTTCTTCACCTACACCAACGGGTTCCACGACTCCGCCAACGCCATCGCCACGTCGGTGTCCACCCGGGCGCTGACCCCGCGGGCCGCGCTGGCCATGGCCGCGGTGATGAACCTGGCCGGTGCCTTCCTCGGCGAGGGAGTGGCCAAGACGGTCAGCAAGGGCCTGATCGCCACCCCGGAAGGGGACGAGGGCCTGATCATCATCTTCGCCTCGCTGACCGGGGCGGTGGTCTGGAACCTGATCACCTGGTACTTCGGCCTGCCCTCCTCCTCCTCGCACGCCCTGTTCGGTGGACTGGTGGGCGCGGCACTCGCCGCGTCCAGCCACGTCCACTGGGACGGGGTGCTGGAGAAGGTGGTCATCCCGATGGTGGTCTCCCCGGTGATCGGACTCCTCCTGGGCTACCTGGTGATGCTCGTCATCCTCTGGGCGTTCCGCCGGGCCAACCCGCACAAGGCCAAGCGGCACTTCCGGATCGCCCAGACCGTCTCGGCGGCCGGGATGGCACTGGGCCACGGCATCCAGGACGCCCAGAAGACGATGGGCATCGTGGTGATGGCCCTGATCGCCGGCGGCTACCACGACGGCCACTCCATCCCGGTCTGGGTGAAGTTCGCCTGCGCGGCCATGCTCTCCCTGGGCACCTACGCCGGCGGCTGGCGCATCATGCGCACCCTCGGCCGGAAGATCATCGAGCTGGACCCACCCCAGGGGTTCGCCGCGGAGGCCACCGCCTCCTCGGTCCTCTACACGACCGCCTTCATCTTCCGGGCGCCGATCTCCACCACCCACATCATCACCTCGGCGATCATGGGCGTGGGGTCCACCAAGCGCTTCTCGGCGGTGCGCTGGGGCGTGGCCAAGAACATCGTCGGCGGCTGGTTCCTCACCATGCCCGCGGCGGGCCTGGTGGCGGCGCTGGCCTGGTACGCCACGGACTTCCTCGTCGGCTGAGGTGAAAGCCCCGCCCCCCGGAGGGGGGCGGGGCCGGGCTCCGCGGCAGCACCGCCATGCAGTACCGCGGAGCGGTCTGGGGGTGGGTCAGCCGAAGCGGCCTGAGATGTAGTCCTCGGTGGCCTGGACGGTCGGGTTCGAGAAGATGCGTTCGGTCGCGTCGATCTCGATCAGACGGCCGGGTTGGCCCACCGCCGCGAGGTTGAAGAACGCGGTGCGGTCGCTGACCCGGGCCGCCTGCTGCATGTTGTGGGTGACGATGACGATGGTGAAGCGTTCCTTCAGTTCACTGATCAGGTCCTCGATGGCCAGGGTGGAGATGGGGTCGAGCGCCGAGCACGGTTCGTCCATCAGCAGCACCTCGGGTTCCACCGCGATGGCCCGGGCGATGCACAGCCGCTGCTGCTGACCGCCGGAGAGGCCGGCGCCGGGCTTGTTGAGCCGGTCCTTGACCTCGTTCCACAGGTTGGCCGAGCGCAGGGACTTCTCCACCAGGGCGTCGAGCTCGCCCCGGCGGCGGATGCCGTTCAGCTTCAGCCCGGCGGCCACGTTGTCGTAGATCGACATGGTGGGGAACGGGTTGGGCCGCTGGAACACCATGCCGATGGTGCGGCGCACCGCCACCGGGTCCACGTCGGGGCCGTAGAGGTTCTCGTCGTCCAACAGCACCGTCCCGGAGACGGTGGCGTGGGGGATGACCTCGTGCATCCGGTTGAGGGTGCGCAGGAAGGTGGACTTGCCGCAGCCGGAGGGGCCGATGAAGGCCGTCACCGAGCGCGGTTCCACGGTCATCGAGATGTCCTCGATGGCCTTGGTCTTGCCGTAGTAGGCGGTCAGGCCGCTGACGTCGATTCGCTTGGCCATGATGGTGGTCTTCCTCGTCTTCGCTTCGGTGGCGTCGGAACCGGGTCAGTGCCCCGGCTTCGGCGCCTTCCACCTGGCCACGCCCCGGGCCAGCAGGTTCAGTGCCATGACCAGTGCGATCAGCACCAGCGCCGCGGCCCAGGCACGGTCGTAGGACGGCTCGTTCCCGTTCTTCCACTGCTGGAAGATGTAGAGGGGGAGCGAGTCCTGCGCGCCGTCGAAGGGGTTGGTGTTGATGGTGGCGGCGCCGTACACCAGCAGCAGGACCGGTGCCGTCTCACCGGTGATCCGGGCGACCGCGAGCATCAGGCCGGTGACGATGCCGCCGACCGCGGTGGGCAGCACGACCTTGAGGATGGTGCGCCACTTCGGCACGCCGAGGGCGAGGCTGGCCTCGCGCAGCTCGTTGGGGACCAGCTTGAGCATCTCCTCGGTGGAGCGGACCACCACCGGCATCATCAGGATGGACAGGGCCATGGACCCGGCGAAGCCGGAGAACGAGAAGTCCAGCCAGATGATCCAGAACGACAGCACGAACAGGCCGGCGACGATCGACGGGATGCCGGTCATCACGTCCACGAAGAAGGTGACGGCCTTGGCCAGCGGCCCCCGCCCGTACTCCACCAGGTAGATGGCGGTGAGCAGCCCGATCGGGGCGGAGATGAGGGTGGCCAGGGCGACCTGTTCCAGGGTGCCGAGCAGCGAGTGGTAGACGCCGCCACCGGGTTCGATGGTGGCCACGCCGTTCATCGAGTGGGTCAGGAAGTACCCGTCGAGGACCTTGGCGCCCTTGCGGATCGTGTACTCCAGCAGGGAGACCAGCGGGATCACCGCCAGGATGAAGCAGACCCACACCAGGCTGGTGGCCAGCCGGTCCTTGGCCTTGCGACTGCCCTCGACGCGGGTGGACAGCACGTGCAGGGCGCCGACGAACAGCAGTGCGGCGATCAGCCCCCACTGGATCTCACTGGTGAGCCCGGCGCCGGCGCCGATTCCGATCCCGGCGACGACCGCCCCCAGGGCGGTGGCGGCGGGGGCCCAGCGCGGCAGGCGCCGCTGGGTGAGCACGGAGGCCGGCGGGGTGACGGTGGGCTTGGTGGTGGTGCTCATGCGTTGGCCCCCGAGTACTCCTTGCGGCGGGCGATGATCAGCCGGGCCGCGCCGTTCACCAACAGGGTGATCAGGAACAGCACCAGGCCGGAGGCGACCAGCGCGTCCCGGCCGATGGGCTGGGCCTCGCCGAAGTTGGCGGCGATGTTCTGGGCGATGGTGCCGCCGCCCGGGTCGAGGATCTTCAGGGACAGCACCGGGGAGGAGGAGAGCACGGTGGCCACGGCCATGGTCTCGCCGAGGGCCCGGCCGAGGCCCAGCATGGAGGCGCTGATCACCCCGGAGCGGCCGAACGGCAGGACCGCGGTGCGGATGACCTCCCAGCGGGTGGCGCCGAGCGCCAGCGCGGCCTCCTCGTGCATCCGCGGCACCTGGAGGAACACCTCGCGGCTGACGTTGGTGACGATCGGCAGGATCATCACGGCGAGCAGCACGCCGGCCGTGAACAGGTTGCGGGGGGTGACCCCGGTGCTGGTCTGGTCGAAGACGTGGGTCCAGCCCAGGTACGCGTCGAGCCAGGTGGTCAGCCCGATCATGTGCGGCACCAGGAACAGCGCCCCCCACAGGCCGTAGACGATGCTGGGCACCGCGGCGAGCAGGTCGATCAGGTAGGCGACCGGCTGGGCGATGCGGCGGGGCGCGTAGTGGGAGACGAACAGGGCGACCCCCACCGCGATCGGCACCGCGATGATCATGGCGATCAGGGCGCTGACCACGGTCCCGAACGCGATCACGGCGACACCGAAGACCGGCGGCTCGGCGTTGGGGGTCCACTCGAAGGTGGTGAGGAAGTTGCCCTCGTTCTTCCCCAGGGCGTCCACGGCGCGCAGGGTCAGGAAGCCGGCGATGGCCGCCATCACGGCGAGCAGGACGATCCCGGAGCCGCGGGCGGCCCCGCTGAACACCCGGTCCCCGATGCGGACCCTGCCGCGGCTCTCGGTCGGGGGCGGAGCGGGCCGGTCGGTGGGCGGTGGCGTGCCGCCGGTGTCCGGCTGGTTGTCCCGTGGTTCCTGGCCGAGGGGCGGTCCCTGGGGCCGGTCGGGCCGGCCGGAGGGCGGTGGAGCGGGCTCGGCCCGGGGTGATATTCGGGGTGGCGACGTATCCATGGCCTTCTCCGGTCTGGGCGGAGCCCGGTGGGGGAGGGCTCCTGGCGGCGGTGCACCGGACGTGTGGGGGTGGGGGACGGGGCGGTGGGCCCCGTGGGGCCCGGCCGGCCGGCGCGGTGGGTGCGCGGCCGGCCAGGACCGGTGGTGGGTCAGGACAGGGTCGGGATGACCTTGCGGACCTTCTCCGCGACCTCGGTGGGCAGCGGGGCGTAGCCCTTGTCGGCGATCGACTGCTGGCCGGCCTCGCTGGCGGTGTACTCCAGGAACGCCTTCACGGACTTGAGGGTGTCGCTGTTGTTGCCCTTGTCGCAGACGATCTCGTAGGTGACCAGCGAGATCGGGTAGGCGCCCGCGGCCTTGGTGTCGTAGGCGACCTCCATCGCGAGGTCGTTGCCCTGACCGACGATCTTGGCCTCGGCGATGGCCTTGGAGGCGGCCTCGGTGCTGGCGACGATCGGCTCACCGGCACCGGTGTCCAGCGCGACGGTCTTGATCTGGTTGGCGTCGGCGTAGGAGATCTCGAAGTAGCCGATCGAGCCCTCGGCCTGCTTCACCTGGGCGGCGACCCCGGAGGAGCCGTCGGCGGACTGGCCGCCCTTGGCCGGCCACTTCTTGTCGGCCTCGTACGACCAGGCGTCCGGCGCCGCGGCGCTCAGGTACTGCAGGAAGTTCTTGGTGGTGCCGGAGTCGTCCGAGCGGTGCACGGTCTGGATCGGGGTGGACGGCAGGTCAACGCCCGGGTTGAGGTCCTTGATCGACTGGTCGTCCCACTTCTTGATCTTCGAGTCGAAGATCCCCGCCATCGTCTTCGCGTCCAGGACGAGGTTGTCCACGCCCTTGAGGTTGTAGCCGACCGCGATCGGGCCGACCACCATCGGCAGGTTGATGCCCTGGCCGGAGTCGCAGACCTCCTTGGACCGCTCGACCTCCTCGGGCTTCAGCGCGGCGTCGGAACCGGCGAACGCCACCTTGCCGGCCAGGAACGACTCGATGCCCGCGCCGGAACCGTTGGCCTGGTAGTTGATCGTGGTGCCAGAGCACGCGGCCTGGAAGTCCTTGACCCACTGGTCCATCGCGTTCTTCTGCGCGCTGGAGCCGGCGGCGAGGAGCTCACCCTTGTCGCCACAGGTGACGTCGGCAGCGTTGGCGGCCTTGGTGGGGTCCCCCTGGTCCGTGTCCGAGTTGTCGTCAGAGCCGCACGCCGCGAGCGTCAGCGAGGTGACGACCGCCACGGCGCCGAGGGCCAGGCCCCTGGAACGGCCGATGCGCTGGAGCTTCACTGTGTGTCCCCTTTTAACTGGATAACCCCTGAACTGCCGGGGCTCTAGCATGATCCAACAACCGGTCCGGTCGCTGATACCGATGACGCTAGGTGGGGGAGGTGAAGGGGCTCATGGCTCTGGGTGAACGCGGAGTGAACCGTGCCTTTCATCAGGTCGTACTACTTTCGGGTGGGAATTGGGCACGGTCCGGGTCTCGTGCGGTCCCCGCCCCGCCGCTCACACCGCTGACGGTACCGACCGCTGCCACAACCGGCTGAACGCGTACCGGGCCGCCTCCACCTCCTGGCGCTGGTCGGCGTGGAGCACGCCCAGGGCGTAGGCGGTGGACGGGGCGATCCGCGGGGTGCGGGCCGCCTCGGCGGCGGTCGCCGCGGCCTCGGCGGCGTCCCGGTGCAGGCCGAGGACGGCGGCGAGCTGGTCCAGGTGCTGTTGTTCGACGGTCCCGGACGCCCCCTCGTACACCTCCAGGGCGCAGCGGCTGAGCAGGGCCAGGGACCGCACCCGGTGCCAGACGGCGTCCTGCCACGGGTCGTCCCCGTCCGCCGTACCGGGGGCGGACCGGTCGGCTGCCGCGGTGCTCGGCCCCGCGGGGCCGGGCGCGGAGCCGGTGGGGCCGGGTGCGGAGGCGGGGCGCAGCGCGGCGAGCAGCGCCTCGCCGTTGTACGCCGTCGCCGCCCGCGCGAGGGGCAGGGCGCGCACCGCCTCGTCCAGCCGGTGCCGGGTCGCCCCGGCCAGCGGGGGGAGCACCTCGGCGGCGGGCTCCCCCGCGGACCCGGTCAGCGGCACCTCGGAGGCCAGCACGGCCACCGCGTCGGCCAGGGCGTGGAACCTGGCCGAGCCCAGGGCCCGCAGGGCGGCGCTGTGGCCGCGGCTGCGGGCCAGGGTGAGCTGCCGGTCGAGCAGCGCGCCGGCGCGGACGGCTCCCGCGGCGGGCAGTTCGCTGTCCGCGGCCCCACCCAGCCGGCGCAGGGCACCGAGCAGCCGGTCGAGCCGGGCCGCGTGCCGCTGCTCCCGCCGGACCTCGGTGACCAGCCAGGTCAGCTCCTCGCCCAGCGCCGAGGCCCACTGCGGGTCGGTGAGTGGCTGGTACGCGTGCAGCGCGCCACCGATGCGACGGGCGGCCCTGGGCAGCGCCAGCAGGGCCTCCGGTTCGTCGTCCTCCCGGCGGCGCAGCGCGCGCAGGAACGCCGAGGCCTGGTCGTTGAGGTAGCGGGCGAGCACGACGCCGGCCGGAACGACCGCGGTGCGACCCGTGGACCCCGGTGGGGCGGCCGGGTCCGGCGAGGTCGTCGGGAGGGAACGGGGGACGGTGCCGCGGGACGGGGCGGAGGAGGGAACGGGTGCCCGCGCCTCAGGGCGTCGCCGGCGCACGTCGGCGCCTCCTCGCCTCGATGAGGTGCTCCTGGAGCTGGCGGAGCGGGCGGCCTTCGGCGTCGGAGTCCCGGCGCGTCCAGCCGCCGTCGGGACCCAGGTGCCACGACGCGGTCCCGTCGGAGGTACCGAGCTGCATCAGGTGGTTGAGCGCGGTCCTGTGGGCCGGATCGGTCACCCGCACCAGGGCCTCGATGCGGCGGTCGAGGTTGCGGTGCATCATGTCGGCGCTGCCGATCCACACCTCGGGCTCACCCGCGTTGCCGAAGATGAAGATCCGGGAGTGTTCCAGGAACCGCCCCAGGATGCTGCGCACCCTGATGTTCTCCGAGAGCCCGGGGACCCCGGGCCGCAACGCGCAGATGCCGCGCACCCAGACGTCGACCGGTACGCCGGCGCGGGAGGCGCGGTACAGGGCGTCGATCACCGTCTCGTCCACCATGGAGTTGACCTTGATCCGGACGTAGGCGGGGCGGCCGGCGCGGTGGTGCGCGATCTCCTTGGTGATCCGGTTGACCAGGCCGTCGCGCAGGGAGCGCGGGGCGACGAGCAGCCGGCCGTAGACCTCCCGCCGGGAGTACCCGGACAGCCGGTTGAACAGGTGGGAGAGGTCGGCGCCGACCTTCGGGTCGGTGGTGAGCAGCCCGAGGTCCTCGTAGAGCCGGGCCGTCTTGGGGTGGTAGTTCCCGGTTCCGACGTGGGAGTAGCGGCGGAGCTGGTCGCCCTCCTGCCGCACCACGAGCGACAGCTTGCAGTGGGTCTTCAGGCCCACCAGGCCGTAGACGACGTGGCACCCGGCCTCTTCCAGCTTCCGGGCCCACTTGATGTTGGCCTGCTCGTCGAAACGGGCCTTGATCTCGACCAGCACCAGCACCTGCTTGCCGGACTCGGCCGCGTCGATCAGCGCGTCCACGATGGGGGAGTCCCCCGAGGTGCGGTACAGCGTCTGCTTGATCGCCAGCACGTCCGGGTCGGCGGCGGCCTGCTCCAGGAACGCCTGCACCGAGGTGGAGAAGCTGTCGTAGGGGTGGTGCAGCAGGATGTCCCGTTCGCGCATGGCGGCGAAGACGTCGGGCGCCGAGGCGCTCTCCACCTCGGCGAGGTCGTAGTGGGTCCTGGCCACGAACTTGGGGTACTTCAGCTCGGGCCGGTCCAGGACGGTGATGCCGAACAGGCCGGTCAGATCCAGCGGCCCGGGCAGGGGATAGACCTCGGCGTCGGAGATCTTCAGCTCCCGGACCAGCAGGTCGAGCACGTCCGGGGCGATGGTCTCCTCCACCTCGAGCCGCACCGGTGGCCCGAAGCGCCGCCGCATCAGCTCCTTCTCCAGCGCCTGGAGCAGGTTCTCCGCGTCGTCCTCCTCGACCTCGAGGTCCTCGTTGCGGGTGACCCGGAAGGTGTGGTGGGCCAGCACCTCCATCCCGGGGAACAACTCCTCCAGATGGGCGCCGATCACGTCCTCCAACGGGACGTAGCGCTGCGGGGACGCCTCGTAGAAGCGGGAGAGCAGCGGGGGCACCTTCACCCGGGCGAAGTGCTTGTGCCCGCTGACCGGGTTGCGGACCACCACGGCCAGGTTGAGGGAGAGCCCGGAGATGTACGGGAACGGGTGCGCGGGGTCCACCGCGAGCGGGGTCAGCACCGGGAAGATCTGCTGGCGGAAGAGGGAGAACAGCCGGGACTGCTCCTTCTCGGTCAGTTCGTTCCACCTGATGACCTCGATGCCCTCGGCGACCAGCTCGGGCGCGACGTCGTTGGTGAAGCACGCGGCGTGTCGGGCCATCAGCTCGCGGCTGCGCGACCAGATCTGTTCCAGCACCTCACGGGGGCGCAGTCCGGACGCGGAGCGCTGGGCGACGCCGGTGGCGATCCGGCGTTTGAGGCCGGCCACCCGGACCATGAAGAACTCGTCGAGGTTGTTGGCGAAGATCGCCAGGAAGTTCGCCCGCTCCAGCAGCGGGGTCCGCGGGTCCTCGGCGAGTTCGAGGACGCGCTCGTTGAACGCCAGCCAACTGCGCTCACGTTCCAGGAAACGGCCCTCGGGCAGCGGCTCGGAGTCGTCGGTCACCTTCCGGGGCCCGTTCCTCGACGGCTCGGGTTCGGGCGCCGCGGCACCGCGCTGGGGTGGACCGACCGGGACGGGGCCGGCCGAGGTGCCGGCTGCGGCGGGGCGGGTCATCGCGGGCAGCTCCTCAAGGCGTGCGGCGGGCCGCGGGCCCCGGTGGGCACGCTCGGCCAGCACGTGGTCACTCCCATTGTCCGCCCGCGCGACGCCGTCGCGCGTGCGGTGGGCGCTGGGCACCGGAGAGGGCCACCGGGTTCCGGCGGGCCGCGGACGGCCGGGTGCGGAGGCGGCTACGGGCTGCATCCGGTGATGCTCGCAAGCGCGTGTGAACCGCTGGTAACGGCGACGTGTCACCGAGGGGAGCGGGAGGGAGCCGTCGGGGGTCCCCCTCCCTGCCCCGGTCCGACCAGGTCCCCGGTGTGATCAGGTCCCCGGTCCGATCAGGTCTCCGTCCGGTACATCAGGTCCACCTCGTGCACGGAGAAGCCGAGCCGCTCGTACAGGGCGACGGCGGCCACGTTGTCGGCGTCCACGTAGAGCATCGCCGTGGGCTGGGTACGGGCCAGGTGGCGCAGTCCGATCACGGTGAGCGCCCTGCCGAGCCCGGTGCCCTGTTCCGCCGGGTCCACCCCGACCACGTACACCTCGCCCAGCCGTTCCTCGGCGTGGACCTTGGTCCAGTGGAACCCGACGACCCGGTCGTCCCGGACCGCGAGGAAGAACCCCTCGGGGTCGAACCAGGGCTCGGCCATCCGGTCGGACAGGTCGGCCGGGGTCCAGGCGCCCTGCTCCGGGTGGTGGGCGAACGCCGAGGCGTTGACCGCCAGCCACGCCGCCTCGTCCCGGCCGGGCTGGAAGGTGCGTACGGTCACCCCCGGCGGGAGCGTCGGCTCCGGCAGCGGCGGACCGCCGTCCAGCGGACGACGCAACTGGCGCAGCTCCCGGAAGAGGGAGAGGCCGAGCGCCCCCGCCAGGTGCCGGGCCGCGGGGCGCCCCCCGTGGGCCCACACCCGCAGCCGCTTCCCCGAGTCGCTGAGCAGGGCCCGGCCCAGGGCCCGGCCGTGTCCCCGGCAGCGGAATCCCGGGCGCACCACCAGTTCGGCTGCGGGTGGCTCCACGGGATCGGTGTCCTCCAACTGGGCGTAGGCGACGAGTTCGCCGTCCTGGTGCACCAACAGGTGCCGCACTCCGTCCCGGCGCCGGCGCAGATGGAGCCGGCCCTGCTCGGAGACGGGTGAGGATCCGTCGTTGGCGGCGGCCTCGTCGATCAGCTTGGCGACAGACCTGGCCAGGTCGGGTGACAACTCGTCACGGGTCTCGATGTCGCGAGTGGGTGCTGGACGTGCGCTCATGGGATGAGCCTACGTGCGCGTCCCGTCCGGACCACGGAAGGATGAGCGCGCGGACGCCCGCGCGAGCTGACGTGATCACGCTGGAACCGGCTGAGCTGCGAGAACCGCGGTCGGCGTCCCGCGCGGTCACTGGTGGTGCCTGGCCCCCGCCCCGTCTCCTGCCGCGCCCGGGGTGGGTCACGCGGTGCCGAGGACCATCCACTGCTCGGGGTTGGGCAGGGGCCGGAAGCCGACCCTGGCGTACAGGCCGTGGGCGTCGCCGGTGACCAGCACCACCCGCTTGAGGCCCAGGGGGGCCAGGTGGTCACGCACCGCCTCGACCAGCGCGACGCCTATGCCCTCACCCCGCGCCTCGGGCGGGACGTACACGTCGCACAGCCAGGCGAAGGTCGCGTGGTCGGTGACCACGCGGGCGTAGCCGATCTGGGTGCCGTCGGGTGCGTAGGCGCCGAAGTTGAGGGAGTGCTCCACTGATCGGGCCACGGCGTCCGGGGAGCGGCCGCGGGCCCAGTAGGCGTCGGTGGACAGCCACCGGTGGACGGTGCCGACGTCGAGCCGTGCCGGGTCGGTGGAGATCTCGAACATGCCGGGACCCTATCCGGGGAGGCGGCCGACCCGGGCCGGGTTTTCCGCGGGCGGTGCCCCGGCCCGGCGCGGCGACCCCGGCGTGGGACCCGGGGCCGCCGCGGGGCCGCCGCGAAGACGGGGCGTCAGACCAGACCGGCGCGGCGCAGGGCGTCGGCCAGGGCACCGCCGGAGTCCTGGGACCTCGGGGCGGGCGGGCGGCGGTTGCCCCGTTGACCACGGTTGCCCCCGCCCCGGTCGCCCCGGTCGCCCCGGTCGCCCCGG
>NZ_KB904702.1 GCF_000380165.1 Wenjunlia vitaminophila DSM 41686 | reverse complement strand
CTCCCGCGGGGGGCGGGGCTCAAACGCACCGGACAGAACGGGCAACTGGGCTGATAAGCCGCAGCGCCTCAACCTTTGTAGCCGCCGGCTCCCCACCCGCACAAGACCCCCCTGCTACGACCACCGGCCGTAGCAGGGGCACCGGGAATACCGCCCCCACCCGCCTGACCACACCCCGGCCGCGCCCCGCGCCCACACCCCCGGGGCCTCCCGCTGACCGGCCCGGGCCAGCGTTCTCCTACTCCACCTCGTAGGGCACCGCACCCCGGTGACGTTCCTCACGGTGACCACTCGAAAAACCCTCAGGGGCATCGACACGGGACCTCCCGCCACCACTCGACGACCCGCCACCGAACCCACACAGCACACACCCCCCGCATCCGAACGGATGCGGGGGGTGTGCGGACGCTCGGGGGCGTCGAGCCCTGGGGAACAGGGAGCGGCGCGGGCTGTCAGAGCTTCCTGGTGTCCCGGGGCTCGGCGTACGGCTCCTCACCCGGTGGGTGGCCGCCCTGGATGGCGCGGCCGCGCTCCAGCTCCGCGTTGAACTCCAGGCCGAGCAGGATGGCGAGGTTGGAGATCCACAACCAGACCAGGAAGATGATGATCCCGGCGAGGCTGCCGTAGGTCTTGTTGTAGTTGCCGAAGAACGCCACGTACAGCGCGAAGGCCACGGACGCGACGATCCAGATGAGGACGGCGAGGAGGCCGCCCGGGGAGACCCAGCGGAACCCGCGTTTGACGTTCGGGGACGCCCAGTACAGCAGTGAGATCACGAAGCTGAACAGGATGACCATCACCGGCCACTTGGCGTAGTTCCACACCATGACCGCGGTGTCACCCACGCCGAGCACGTCGCCGGCCTTGCGGGCGAGGCTGCCGGTGAACACCACTCCGATCGCCATCAGGGCCAGCAGTACGACCACCACCGCGGTGATGCCGAGACGGGTGGGCAGCGTCTTCCACGCGGGCCGGCCCTCGCGGATGTCGTAGACGGCGTTCGAGGCGCGCATGAACGCCGCGACGTAGCCGGAGGCCGACCACAGGGCCAGCACGATGCCGACGACCAGCCCGGCGCTCGCGGGCCCCTGCTTGTTCTTCAACTGCTCGAGCGCGCTGGTGAGGATGTCGCGGGCGGCGCCCGGAGCCAGACTGCTGACGTTGTCGATCAGGGAGTCGATGTCGGAGGCGCCCAGCAGCCCCACGATCGACGTCAGGGCCAGCAGGGCGGGGAAGATCGACAGGATTCCGTAGTAGGTCAGGGCGGCGGCCCAGTCGGACAGGTTGTCCTCCCTGTACTCCTTCACCGTGCGCTTGAGTACGGCGACCCAGGACTCCCGGGGCATGTCCGTCGGCGCCCCGGGCGGCGTCGGCGGGCCCTGTGCGGGGCGGCCTCCCTGGTCACCGCTGTTACTACCAGCCACGGTGTGACACCACCTCTCGCCGTCGCTGTTCGGTGGGGACCGCGACCGCGGTGCCCAGTGGTGCGGTGGTCACCGGGCAACGGGTAGCTCTGCCCGTGTCGCGCCGGCGACCACCAGGGCTCGGGTAGCCAATGAGTTGATGGGTCAAACGGGGAGCGCGAAGGCATCACGGGGCGGCCACCGGATGCGGGCGCGCGCTCGCCCTGAGTGATCGGGCCGTGGGTGGGCGAGACGCCCGAGAGGTACGCGGCGGCGGGGCGCCCCGTCCACCGGTGGGCTGGTCACCCCGATCCGTCCGGTCAGAGCTGGTTACGGCCACCTGGCCGGAGTGATGCTCTTTTCGGCGTCGAGGGTTCCCCCTCACCCTGCCACCAGGAGCGGTACGGCAACGCGGCAGGACGGAGGGGAAGCCGCGATGGTGGAGCCGATCTACGTACCTGTCCTGCCGACGACGTCGTCCGCCTGCTCCGCGTTCCGGGACCTGGACCCGTGGATCGGTCGGCGGATCGCTCCGCTGTGGACCGTGGTCCCGCGCGTCGGGCCCCAGCGCGTCCGCGGGGTGTGCCCGCCGGACGACCCCGAGACCAGTGAGAAAGCGTTGCAGGAGTGGCTCACCAAGCGCGTGGACGGCGTCGTCAGGGCCATGGGGGGTCGCGGCGGCTGGCTGGACGCCACCCACGTCGAGCGGGTCGAGCGGGGGGCCGCCACCAGCCTGTGGAGGGTGGCGACGCGCAGCGGACTCCGCCTGGTGACCGGCCCGGAACGGGACCCTCGGCACCAGCGCCACATCGCCGACCTCGCCCTCGCCGGCCAGCGCGGCCTCGGCATCCGCGTCCTGCTGGACCAGGCGCCCGACGAGGCCCGTGCGGCGGAGCTCGACGACATGGTCCGGCGGCTGTGCCTCGTCGGGTCCCAGACCGACCTCCTCCTGGACCTGGGCCCCGTCACGGACCCGCAGGAGGCGCAGAAAACGGCGCTGACCGCCCTCGACCTGCTCGGCACCCTGTTCCCCTGGCGGAGAGTGGTCCTCACCTCCGGGGCGTTCCCCCTGACCTGGGGTGGCCGCGACGCCTGGCCCGTCCGGCTGACCCCGCGACTGGACTGGTCGCTGCACCAGGCGGTGGCCGCGGCACGCCCCCTGTACCCGAGGAGGGTGGTGTACGGCGACTACTCGGTGGAGCACGCGCTGAGGGCCAACACCGCCGACACCGGCAGGTCCTCCCGGGTCCTGGTCCGGTACACCACGCCGGACGACTTCGCCACGGCCTGGGCACCCCTGGACGGGGTGGCCCGCGCGGAACGCGCCCGTCGCGGCAGGGCCACGGTCCGCTCGGTGGTGGACGCCGCGTTCTTCCGCGGCGGCGGCGACCACGGGGACAGTGAGGCGGAGCGCTGGATGTACCGGTGCGCGCACGGCGAGGGCCCGCAGGGCTCGGGCAACGCCCACGGGCGGGTGTGGGCGGGCCACGTCCAGCACCTGACGTTCGTGGTGAACCAGCTCACCGGGCGGCGGTGACCCGAGCCCCGGGACCCCCGACCCCCGTGCCCCGACCCCCGACCCCCGTGCCCCGACCCCCGAGCTCCGGGACTCCCGACCCCCGACCCCCGTGCCCACCGTCGGGCCGCACGTGCTCCGGACCGACCCGTACATATCGAGCCCCGTTCGGGGAACCCAGGTGACCGGCGACACAGCGCCCGCTGGTCGCCGGCCCGCAAGCAGGAGGACCGGACAACGACAGGCGCGACGCCTGGCCCACGGGAGCCGACGCATGGACACCAACCCCGGCGGTGCGGACGACCGCGAATCGCTCCTCGATTCCCCGGCCGTCCTGGTGGTGGACGCCAGGGGCGTGGTCACCGGCTGGTCCGCCGGAGCCGTCCGGCTCCTGGCGGGCACCGTCGAAGAGGCTGGGGGACGCCCCTTCTCGGAGCTCGTCCAGGGGACGCCCTCCGAGCGGCCGGAAGGCGTCCCGGCGTCGGGTCGGGTGCGCCTGCGCCGCGGAGCGGGCGACACCATCGACGTCGAGCTGCACGTGGTGCCCATCGGAGCCACAGGAACCCACCTGGTGCTGATCGCCCCCGCCGACAGCGCGGAGGAACAGGCGCAGGGCGTTTCGCTGATGAGAGCCCTCTTCGCCCAGAGGCACCTGGCGCTGGCCATCTTCGACACGGACCTCAGGCTGCTCCGGATCAACATCACCGAGGAGACGTTCGGTCTCAGACCCCCGCCGGTCGGCAGCAGGATCAGCGACGTCATGTACGCGCGGGACGCGGAGGCCATCGAGGGCGTGCTGCGCCGGGTGCTGGACACCGGGGTGTCGATCACCGAGAGCCTGCATCCGGTGCGCAGTCCGAGGTTCCCGGGGCGGACCTGGGTCTTCTCCCTGTCCGCGTTCCCGCTCCAGGACGGACGCGGGAGACCGAGCGGGGTGGCTGTGGTCTTCGACGACGTCACCGAACGGGAGAAGGTCCGCCGTCACCGGGACATCCTCCAGCACGCCGCCGCACGGATCGGGTTCTCCCTCGACATCACCGAGACCGCGCAGGCCCTGGCCGACGTCGTCGCACCCGACCTGGCCGACCTGGCGTCGGTGGACCTCGCAGAACCCGTCCTGGAGGGCGACGAACCCCTGCCGCCGCACGGCCGGGGGGTGAGGGACCTGGCCCGGGTGGCCACGGCGTCGGCTTCGGGAGAGTGGCCAGCAGGGATGCTCCAGGCGGGAGAGACGTACCCCCAGCCCCTGCCGGAGGAGCACGTCGTGCAGAACATGGAGTCAGGGCGGGCCGTCATCACCGACCGGGCAGCCGCCGTCAGGGAACTCGGTGGTGCGGAGTCCCTGGTCGATCTCTTCCTGCCCGATGGGGCGCATTCCTTTCTTGCCGCACCGCTGTACGCGCGCGGTCTCCTCCTGGGCACCGTCACGGCCTACCGGACCGAGCAGTCCGACGTCTTCGAGCAGGACGACGCCGACCTGCTCAGTGAGATCGCCTCCCGGGCGGCGCTCGGCATCGACAGCGCCCGCCGCTTCGTCAGCGCCCAGCGGGCGGCGGTCGCCCTGCAGGAGCGGCTGCTGCCCTCCGCCGTGACGAGCACGTCGGGGGCGGAGACCGCCGCGGTGTACCGACCCGCCGCGGGCCCGGCGGGTATCGGCGGTGACTGGTACGACGTGATTCCCCTGCCGTCCATGCGTCTGGCGTTCGTGATCGGTGATGTCATCGGCCGGGGCCTTCCGGCGACCGCGGCCATGGGGCGTCTGCGTACGGCGATCCAGGCGTACGTGGATCTGGAGTTGCCGCCCGAAGAAGTGCTCACCCACGTCGAGGACCTGGTGCAGCGCCTCGCCGCGGAGGCGCCCGAGGAACACCGCGACACCATGGGCGCGACCTGCCTGTGCGCCGTGTACGACCCGACGACCGGCCGGTGCACCTTCGCCAGTGCGGGCCAGCCGCCGCCCGTCCTCGTGGGTCCGGACGGCACGACCTGCCTCGTTGACGTCTCCCCCGGCCCGCCCCTGGGCGTCGGCGGCGTGCCGTTCGAGCCGGTCACCGTGGACCTGGAGCCGGGCAGTGTGCTCGCCCTCTACACCGACGGCGTGAGTCGGGCGGTGGACGGCGACATCGATCACGGGATACGCCACCTCCAGGAAGGGCTCGCGGAGGCGGTGCGGTCCGGTGCGCCCCTGCAGGAGGTCCCCCACAGGGTCCTGGTGACTCCCCGCCCCTCCCTGCCGCAGGACGACATGGCGTTGCTGTTGGTGCGCACGAAGGTCGTGAGCGCCCAGGACGTGGCCTGCTGGCAGTTCGCCGCGGAGCCGGACTCCGTCGCCGGGGCCAGAGCCATGGTGGCCGAGCAACTCGGAGCCTGGGACCTGGAGCAGCTCACGTACACCACCGAACTCGTGGTCAGCGAGCTGATGACCAACGCGATCCGGTACGCCGGCGGCCCCGTGACGCTCCGGCTGCTCCGCGAGCGGGTGCTCATCTGCGAGGTCAGCGATCCGAGCAACACCCAACCCCGCCTGCTCAGGGCCAGGGAAACCGACGAGGGAGGGCGTGGGCTGTTCATCGTCGCGCAGTGCACCACCCGGTGGGGGAGCCGCTACGGCCACAAGGGCAAGACGATCTGGACCGAGCAGCCCCTCAACGGAATGGCCGAGCAGTTCGCCACGGCCCTCCCCGGGACGTGGTGAGCACGGCCGGTGTCCCGGCGCGTCAGGCGGTGGCCGTCTGCCTGGGGCCGCAGCGCAGGGCGTTGCGGAACTCCACGCAGGCCCGGAACGAGAAGGTCCTGCCCTCGCGGTAGTTCCTCCTGACCACGGCCTGGGTCCCGGAGCCACCCCGGTGGTACTTGGTCCAGCCGAAGCTGGTCTTGACGGCCACCGCGTGGCCGTCCGCACACCGGTCCTTGACGTACCAGGAGTCACCGTCGGACGCGAAGCCGACACTGGCCCGGATGCCCGTCCGGCAACCGTCGCTCTGGTAGTGCGCCCAGTACCACCGCTGTTTGGCCGTGCTCGTCTGGGGCGGCACAGCCAGTACCGTCGCTGCGGCCAGGCCGACCGCCAGGATTCCTCGTGCAGACCGCAACCCGCGCAACGTCTTGCTCCGTCCTCCCCCTTCGGCCCCCGTCCTTGCGGACGCCGCCGGACCGACGGTGGGTTGGTCCAACCAGGATGTGAGACCGGTCACTCCGATGTTCGCGGTCTCGGGACCGCGTGGCCGTTCGGGCCGCGCGCCGGGACGCGGGCGCCTGATCCGGGTGGAAACGTCCGCGCCGTCCGAGAGGTATGACGTCCACGGTCCCGTTCCGGATCCACGCGGCGGGCCAGGTCGTCCCGCCGCGCGGGCGTCGTTCAGCGCCGCAGGTCCACCTGGAGCAGACGTTCGGACACGGCGAATCCCCGTCGGCGGTACGTCGGCACCGCGACGAGGCAGCGGTGAGAGGGTGCGTTCTCCCGCGCCCACTCCACGAGGTGCCGCACGAACTCGTCGCGGGGCGTTCCGGGTTCCCCGTGCACCTCCCCCCCACCGCCGGCGCAACTCGGCGACGGCGGGGAGGTCATCGGGACGGGCGGTGCGGATCGTGATGGGAGGCACGCGGAACATGGTGACGACGGAGCACGCCCCGCGGACCGCTACTCGCCGCCGTCCTCGAAGCAGGCGTCCAGGACGGTGTCGAGTTCCCTCTCCCACTCCTTGAGGAGCTTCCTCGCGGGCGCCTCGACGTCGTTCTCGTACCAGCGACGGTTGGTGGTGTAGACGGTGACGGAGAACCGGCGGCCGAACCGCGGGGTGTCGATCTCCACCGCGCCGACCTCGTCCCAGGAGAACTCGGCCTCCTCGCCGTCGAGCCGGAGCCTGATGCCGCGGCGGTCGGCCGTGATCGAGGCGCGGCGGTCGGAGACCTTGAAGACCGGGCCCTCCACCGCCTCGTCCGACGGCTTCTCCTCCGGCTCCGGGCCCTGGTCAGAGCCCGACGCGGACGCGTCCTCGCCCTGCTCCTCCGGCTCGTCCCGGTCGTCGTCCTCGACGGCCGCATCGTCCGGTCGGTCCGCCGACTGGTCCGCGGTCGCCTCCTCCGGTTCGCCGGGCGGTGGGGGAGTGATGCCCGGGACATGGGCCGGGTCAACGCCGGCCGCGGGTATGGGTCGGATGACGGGATCTGTGCGCTGCTCCACGGCGCGCAGTATCGCTCATCAACGAGCCAGGGCAAACAGGCAGTTCTGTTCCGCCACTGTTGATCAAGGGTTCCCGCGGCGAACGGGCAGCGAACGGTGGCCCGTTGGCCCGGGGTGCCCTTGCGCCGGCCGCGGGGGTGCTGTTCAGATGATCATTCGCCCGTCGAGGGGGCGGCGCGCAGGGGAACGGTGTCGGAGGTGGAGGATGAGTGGCTTACGGGTCACCGCCTGGAAGCGGTACGGGCACGACCGGTTGTACGTGAACCTGCCCGACGGGAGCAAGGTCGCCTGGCTGGACCGGGCGTCCGGGGAACTGCACCTGCTCGCAGAGGAGCACCGGGGCGCGGTGCTCGACGTGCTCGCCCCCCACCTGCCCCACCTGCCCGACCTGACCGAGCCCCGGACCGACCCGGTGCCGCCTCCGGCCGTCCCGGCCGGAACCCCGGTTCCCGCTGGAACCCCGGTTCCCGGGCCGCCCGCCGGGCCGCCGCCGCGGGCGGAGGACGACCTCGCGGCGAACCGGCCGGGTGAGGCGCTGCGGGCGAAGGTGGACGAGGTCACGCCCGGTTTCTGGCGCGCGCTGCTGGCGAGGCTGCTCCGCCGGCGGACGGAGGCGGACAGTTGGCGCAGGGGGCTGGCCGGGGAACGGAAGGTCGGCGCCGAGCTCGAGCGCCTGACCTCGCGCGGCTGGCGGGTGCTGCACTCGGTTCCGCTGCCGCGCAAAGTGGACATCGACCACCTGCTGATCGGCCCCGGCGGGGTCTTCTGCGTCAACACCAAGTGCCACCCCGGGGCACGGGTGTGGGTCGGCGACGAGGCGGTGAAGATCGGCGGGCAGGCGTACCCGTACGTGCGCAAGAGCCGCGCCGAGGCGGAACGGGCGTCGAGGGCACTGACCCGGGGGTGCGGGTTCCCGGTGCCGGTGACGCCGGTGCTGGCGTTCGTCGGTGTGGACGGGTTGACCACGGTGCCGTCCCTGCACGACGTGCGGGTGTTCCGGGAGCGGGAGGTGGCCGCGCTCGGACCCCTCGCCGGGGTGTGGGCGCCCGGCGAGGTCGAGGCGATCCACCGGGTGGCGCGCGACGCCAGGACCTGGGCGGACGCCTGACAACTACTCCCTGGGCGAGCGGGCTGACGTGTGGGCGGGTGGCTGGGCGGCCGGTGGTCCGGTCCGGGGTCGTCGGACCTCGGGACCGCCGGCAGCCCACGGGTGGGACCGCCGGCGGGGGAACGGGGTTCGCCGAGGGCAGAACCCCACCCCCTTCCCGCCGGGGACGACGCTTCTACCCTGAAGGGGTGAGTAGCCGCGCACCCCACCAGAGCCGTGTCGTTCCGCTGCGTCCGGGTGTCGTGCCACCGGGGCGGGGAGCCAGGGAGCCGCTGTTGCGGGACGTCATCGGTGACGTGCTGCGTCGTCGGCGTCTCGGCCAGGAGCGCACCCTCCGGGAGGTCGCCGAGGCCGCGCGGATCTCGATGCCCTACCTGTCCGAGTTGGAACGCGGCCGCAAGGAGGGCTCGTCGGAGGTGCTCGCGGCCGTCGCCCGCGCGCTGGGTCTTGGGCTGGCCGACCTGCTCGCCCTCGCCCAGCGGGAGCTCGCCCGCACCGCCCCGGCCCGGCGCCGTCCCGCCCCGGTCGCGCCTCCCGCGCAGGCCCCGATCGCCCCGGACACCCCGCGGCGTGACGCCCCCACCGAGCGCCCGGTCGCCGTTGGGCAGGACGCCGCCGCCGAGCAGGCCGTGGTGGAGACGGTCGCCGTCACCTCGGTCACCGCCCTGAGCACCCGGTACGGCGGGGCCCTGGCGGCCGGTCGCCAGGGCGAGGTCCGGCTCGCCGCCTGACCGGTGCGGGTCCGGTGCCCTGTCGGACCCGGGCCCGGTCCTGACCGGAACCCGCACCGACCCCCGGCGGGGTTCCCGGCCCGGGGGTCCGGCGCGTCACCCGAGCCGGAACGGAGGCCGGGCGGAACGGAGGCCGGGCGGAACGGCTCAGACCGGCAGGGCCCTTCGACTGAGCACCCCGTCGGCGAGCCCGTAGGCCACCGCCTCCTCCGCGGTGAAGACCTTGTCGCGGTCCATGTCCGCGCGGAGCGTGGCGATGTCGTGGTGGGTGTGCAGGGACAGCACCTCCTCGACCTGGGAGCGGATGCGGAGGATCTCGTGGGCCTGGACGCTGAGGTCGGAGACGGTCCCGCGTTGCCCTCCGCTCACCGGCTGCCCGAGCAACACCCGCGCGTGCTTCAGCACGAACCGCCGTCCGGGGTCACCGCCCGCCAGCAGCACCGCGGCGGTGGACGCCGCCTGCCCGACGCAGAACGTCGAGATGGGGGCGTTGACGAAGGTCATGGTGTCGTAGATGGCCATCAAGGAGGTGAAGGAGCCACCCGGGGAGTTGATGTAGAGGGAGATCTCGGTCTCCGGGCTCGACGACTCCAGGTGCAGCAACTGGGCGATGACCACGTTGGCGACACCGTCGTCGATCTCGGTGCCGAGGAAGATCACGCGCTCGGACAGCAGCCGGCTGTAGATGTCGAACGCCCGCTCGCCGTTGGGGGTGCGCTCGATGACCGTGGGGATCGTGTACTGGCCCATGTCAGAGTCCGATCCTGCGTCGGGGCCCGGCCGGGCGGACGTCCTCGAGCGACTCCACGACGTGGTCAACCATGCCGTACTCCTTCGCCTGCTCCGCGGTGAACCAGCGGTCGCGGCTCCCGTCGCGGGAGATGGTCTCCTCGCTCTGGCCGGTGTGCTCCGCGGTGATCTGCTCGATGGCCTTCTTGATGAACTCCAGGTTCTCCGCCTGGATCGCGATGTCGGCGGCGGTGCCACCGATGCCCCCCGACGGCTGGTGCATCATGATCCGCGCGTTGGGCAGCGCGTAGCGCTTCCCGGGCGTGCCGACGGTGAGCAGGAACTGGCCCATGCTCGCGGCGAACCCCATGACGAGCGTGGAGACGTCGTTGGGGATCAGCCGCATGGTGTCGTAGATGGCCAGTCCGGCCGTCACCGACCCACCCGGGCTGTTGATGTACAGGCCGATGTCCGTGCGCGGGTCCTCCGCCGACAGCAGCAGCAACTGGGCGCACACGCGGTTCGCCGAGACCTCGTCAACCTGGGTGCCGAGGAAGATGATGCGCTGGTTGAGGAGTTGCGCGGCGAGGTGGTCGTCGAAGCGTGAGGGGGGTGTGTCCCCTTCTTCGGCTCGTGGGGCCGGGGCCCGGCCGGTGGGGCGTGTCGCCATGGGGTCCTCCCGTCGTGCCGCGGCGGCTGTCACCGCGGTTCTCCCACTGTGGGCGCGCGGCCAGGGCTGCGGCGGGGATGTCGGCCCGTGGCAGATTCGCTGAGGGCAGAGCCGGACGGGGAGGAGCCGTTGACGAGGGGAGGGCGGCCCGGCCGGTGACCGGTCGGGCCGCGGGGCGGGGTTCGGGTGAGGTAGCGGCCAGCGTTCCCCTGACGGTTCCGCGGGTGGTCGGCGTCGTGCCTCCTGGCCGCCGCTCCCCGGTTTGGGCGGCGGCCAGAGGGCACGCTGTCGTTCCCCGACGGTGCGCCCGCTCACCTACTGTTCGGTGCGCGGGCGAGGTGCGGTTGTCACGGACGTGAGTACTCCGTTGAGCTACTCGCGTAGATTGGGGCGAAATGCTGCGGTCTTCGATTTCTGTGCTGTTGCTCCCTGTTGCGTAGTTCCAGATCGTTGGCGAACTGCAGCCACTGTTCCGCGCAGACCCTGGCGGCCTGCACGACGTCGGCGGCACGGTGTGCCGGGACTCCGTCGAGGAGACTCTTGCGCTGTTCCGGTGTCAGCAGGTGGACGCCGAGCAGGTGCAGGAGGGTCCTGCCCATCTGGGTCATGCGCAGGGAGGGGTCCCTGCGCATGCTCGACAGCACGCGTTCGGGGATGACCGGCGAGGGCGTCGGCACCGACGACGTGGCGTCGAGGGGGGCGGAGGTGTCCACGGGCGTGACGGAGTCGGTGGGTGGTCGGGGGTCGAGGGACTGGCTCACCCGGGCGGGCTGGTGCGTCTTCGCCGGACACGTCCCCCGGTTCCTCTCGGCCAGCCGCAGCTTCGGCGGCACGGGGTCCTGGCCGAGACGCATCCGCTCGCGCACGTCGCGCGCGGTGGCGAGGGCGATCCCGGCCCTGCTCGCGATCTCCCGGAGGGAGGCGTTCGGGGCCTCGGCTATCACCCTGCTCGCCGCGATGCGACCGGCCGCGCCGTTCACCGGGCGGCTCCGACCGTCCCGGCCCGTGCGCGGCCCCAGCCCGGTGACGTCGTCGGACGCGCTGGTGCGCAGGGACGCCACGGTGCCCGGGGAGAGCCCGGTGATCGCGGCGATCCTGCGGTCGGACCAGTGCGGGTGGCTCCCGACGATGCGCAGCGTCGCGGCGACCCGGTCCTTGCGCGACAAGGGCATGCCGTGTTCCGCATTGAGCTTGACCGCGAGGACGAAAGCGTCGTCCGGGCTGCCGTCGACGAATCGCACGGCGACGTGCGTCTCGCCCCGCAGTACGGCTGCGTGCAACCGGTGCATTCCGTCGACGATTCGCATCGTGGGACGGTGCACGACGATGGGCGGCAATGGGGCCTGGGACTCGGCCAGTGTTCTGATGTGCTCTTCGATCTCTCCTGCTAATCTTGGGGAGTCGGAAGGCAACAACGAGCTGATGGCGGTCAGCTCGGTCTGGTAAGCTGCGAGTTGCACGTCAAGGTGGAACTGTGACTCATCACCAACTCGTGAATCGGACACGGGGCCTTCCTCTGTGACTCTTCACTGGGTGTCGTCGGCCTGGTCGTTCCCGGCGATCTGGGCAGCAGGTTCTCTCGGCTCCGCTCCATGTCCCCGCGGGGTGGGGCTCATGGAAGAGCCGATGTGCGATTGGTCATAATCCTGTTTGTGTAACGAACAGAATCACTAGCGAACAAACCAAGTCAACCGCTGCTCGTTAAAGCTCTGGCTAACTGCTTGTGAATCGTTCGGTTGTGTGCGAGTTGTGCGATGCTGTCGATCCGGGCCGGATTCGCGGTACTGTGGTGCTCCGACAACTGCTCAAGGTGAACGGCGGCACGGTTGGTGGGCCGGCCGGTCGTGGGTGACGAGGGGTGACGAGGGGTGGCGGGTCACAAAGGTGTCTTCCAGATTGACTGTCCATGGTTCGCAGCTCCCTCGGGTATGAAGTCGGCATGAATCGGCATGTCGCCGAGTGATGGGTGCGTCGGCGCCGTTGCCGCTCTTCGATGTAGATCCCAAGTTGTCGGTCTTGCGTTCGGGGTGCTGAGAGCGCGTGCCTCCGGCATCCTCGTCGCTGCACGATATCAGCCACCCCTCAGGGCATCTAGGGTCGTGCGCAATAGAAGCGAAGAGGCGTTCGCCGGTGCTTCGGCAGTTCTCAACAAGACCGATGCGGACAAACCTGTCGAGCCGACTCGCGGCATATGACGAAAAGCAGGCAGTGGCTGACCGGCAAGTGACTAATTCTTGCCGTTCACTGAAAGCCTGTTCGATTAGGAGCTAAACGTTCCTCGACTCATTCTCCGTCGATACGCGACCGTCGCTCCGATGTGCGGTCTGGACCACTGACACCTTAGCGTTCAGATACCGGAACAAGTGGACAGCACTGCTTCCCGGACATCTATTCGTCGCAGTACGTTCGGTTTCCCCGGAGTGAGAGGAGTTCATCAGATGGCCGACCCCTTCTCGGACCCGAACGCCGACTATCTCGTGCTCGTCAACGCGGAGGGGCAGCACTCGCTGTGGCCCGCCTCCGCGCAGGTGCCGGCGGGGTGGGAGGTGACCCACGGACCGACCGGCCGCCAGGACTGCCTGGAGTTCGTGGAGGGTTCCTGGCGCGACATGCGCCCCGCGACGCTGATCGCCTCCGCGGGGGAGGGCTGACCCGGCCGGAACCCCGGCCGGGTGCTCGATGTCGGTCACACCACGCTGCGGGGACCGGTGCGGAACCGGTTGATCGACGCCTCGTGCCTGGCGCGCAGCTCGGTGTTCCGCACCCCCAGGCCCTCCCGTGGAGCGAGACACAGCACGCCGACCTTGCCCTGGTGCCGGTTGTGGTGCACGTCGTACACCGCCTGGCCGGTCTCCTCCAGCGGACGCACCTCGGAGAGCGTGGGATGGATCCGCCCCATCTCGATCAGGCGGTTGGCCTCCCACGCCTCCCGGTAGTTCGCGAAGTGCGTTCCCACGATGCGCTTCAGACTCATCCACAGGTAGCGGTTGTCATAGGTGTGCGCGTAGCCGGTGGTGGAGGCGCAACTGACGATGACGCCGCCGCGCCGCGCGACGAAGACGCTGGCCCCGAAGGTCTCCCGGCCCGGGTGCTCGAAGACGATGTCGGGGTCCCGGCCGCCGGTCAGCTCCCGTATCCGGGAGCCGAACCGCTTCCACTCCCGGGGGTCCTGGGTGTGCTCGTCCTTCCAGAAGCGGTAGCCCTCCGCGGCCCGGTCGATGACCAGCTCCGCCCCCATGCGGCGGCACGCCTCCACCTTGTCCGGGCTGGACACCACGCAGACCGGCACCGCCCCGCCGTTCAGGGCGAGCTGGGTGGCGTACGAGCCGAGCCCGCCGGACGCGCCCCAGATCAGGACGACGTCGCCCTGCTTGAGGTTGGCGCCGTTGGTCGTGACGAGCTGCCGGTACGCGGTGGAGTTGACCAGGCCGGAGGCGGCGGCCTCCTCCCAGGTGAGGTGGTCGGGCTTGGGCATCAACTGGTTGGCCTTGACCAGTGCCAGCTCGGCGAGGCCGCCGAAGTTGGTCTCGAAGCCCCAGATGCGCTGTTCCGGGTCGAGCATCGTGTCACTGTGGCCGTCCGGGTGGTGCAGCTCCACCGAGAGGCAGTGCGCGACGACCTCGTCCCCCGGTCGCCAGGGCACCACGCCCTCGCCGGTGCGCAGCACCACGCCGGCCAGGTCGGAGCCGAGCACGTGGTAGGGCAGGTCGTGCCGCGCGGCCTGCGGCGAGGTCTTGCCGTACCGGGACAGGAAGCTGAAGGTCGGCAGCGGCTCGAAGATCGAGGACCAGACGGTGTTGTGGTTGATCCCGCTGGCCATCACCGCGACCAGCACCTCACCGGGGCCGGGTTGGGGCGTGGGCACCTCGTCGAGGTGGAGCGACGCCCGCGGGTCCTTCTCCCTGCCGGACAGCCCCTCGAACATCATGACCTCGTCGGCGTGCAGCGTGACGCCCCGGTACGAGTCGGGGACGGGGATGCTTCCGAGGGCGTTCAGCTCGTCCGCAAGGATCGCGTCGAGGATCTTGTCCATGTCATCGGGCCCTTTCCAGCCTTGTCTGGGGCCGCCCGTGCCGTGTGGTGGCAGGGCGAAGCGGAGCGGTGGTCCGCCGGGTCGGGGCGCGCTGTGGATGCCGACGAGTGTCCGGCGGTCTCCTCGGCGACGGCCGATCCGGTCGCGGCCGGGACGAGGACACCGTGTGCCGCGCGGCGACGCGCCGGCGGCCGGTGGCCAGCCGACGTGCGGCGTGCGCGGTGGATCGAGTGGGGGCTGCACGGTGTCGCCGGTCGGGCGGGCCGTACCGCGTCGCCTTCGCCCACGGTGCAGAGGTAGTGGGCCGCCTCATCGTGACACCGGGTGAACGCGGCCGTCCAGCGAACGCCGACCGGTCCCGAGCCCACCCCGGTGTTCAACTGTCCGCGCCGGACAGTTGAACACCCTTCCGGTGGTGCGCGCCGTGCCTCGGCGGGGCTGATCGGCATCGACGGGTGGTGCGTTCGCAGGGAAAGGGCTATCCCTGATAACTGTTTGACGGTCGGACGGGGGGTTCCACAGCAGCCGCGGGAAAAGGCCGCTGCGGGGTCATGTGGCGTGCCTGCGACCCGTGCCGCGTTATGCCTCGCATGCCGGGGCGGTAAGTGCCCGGGTTCATCGGTGATCGCGCCGCTCCAGATGGTCCCGAATGCGCTGTGACTTACTCTCGGAAGGGGCCAGCATGATCAGTTCTGTGGTAATCGTCGGCGGTGGAACCGCTGGCTGGATGACCGCGACCTACCTGAAAGCGGCTTTCGGGGACCGAATTCAGGTGACTCTCGTGGAGTCGGAACAGGTCACACGGATCGGTGTGGGCGAGGCGACCTTCAGTACCGTCCGGCACTTCTTCGACTTCCTCGGTCTCGACGAGGCCGACTGGCTCCCGAAGTGCGCCGGCGGGTACAAGCTCGGGATTCGTTTCCAGAACTGGAGCAAGCCGGGCGAGCACTTCTACCACCCGTTCGAACGACTCCGGGTCGTGGACGGCTTCAGCCTCGCTGACTGGTGGCTCGAGCTCGGGGACCGCAGCCAGCCGTTCGACCGGCAGTGCTTCATCACCACGGCGCTGTGCGACGCCAAGCGCTCGCCGCGGATGCTGGGCGGCTCGCTGTTCGCCAGCGGCCTCGACGGCTCCCTGGGCAGGTCCACCCTCCAGGAGCAGCGCGACCAGTTCCCGTACGCCTACCACTTCGACGCCGACGCCGTGGCGCAGTACCTGGCCGAGTACGGCGTCAAGCGCGGGGTGCGGCACGTGGTGGACGACGTGCTCGCGGTGGAGCAGGACGAACGCGGCTGGATCGACCACGTGCGGACCCGCGGCCACGGTGACCTCAGGGGCGACCTGTTCATCGACTGCACGGGCTTCCGCGGCATGCTGATCAACCAGACCCTGGGCGTGGAGTTCGAGTCCTTCGCCGACGTGCTGCCGAACAACCGGGCGGTGGCGCTGCGGGTGCCCCGCGAGGAAGCCACCGAGATGGACCCGTACACCAGCGCCACGGCGATGAGTTCGGGATGGATGTGGACGATCCCGCTGTTCCGTCGCAACGGCACCGGCTACGTCTACTCCGACGAGTACATCAGCGCCGACGAGGCGGAGGCCGAGCTGCGTGCCGCCGTGGGGCCGGGCGCGGAGGACGCCGAGGCCAACCACATCCGGATGCGCATCGGCCGCAACAAGCAGGGCTGGTCAGGCAACTGCGTCGCCATCGGCCTCGCCTACGCCTTCGTCGAGCCGCTGGAGTCCACCGGGATCTTCTTCATCCAGTACGCGATCGAGCAGTTGGTCCGGCACTTCCCCGACGAGAACTGGGACCCCCAGCTCCGGCTGGACTACAACGAGCGCATGCACCGGGTGGTCGAGGGGGTCCGGGAGTTCCTGGTCCTGCACTACAAGGCGGCCCGCCGGGAGGACACGCCGTACTGGAAGGAGGCCAAGGCCCGCAAGGCGCCCGACTCCCTGCTCCAGCGGCTGGAGATGGCGTCGTCGCACCTGCTCGACGACGAGACGATCTTCCCCTTCTACCACGGCTTCGAGAACTACTCGTGGAACGCGATGAACCTCGGACTCGGCATCATCCCGCCGACGTCCAGGCCGGCGATCAGGCACATCGCGCCGGACAACGCCAAGCGGGAGTTCGCCAGGCTCAAGGCGGAGGCGGACGAGCTGGTGGCCGCCCTGCCCAGTTGCTACGAGTACCTGGCCAGCATCAACGACTGAGCGCCCGGCGCCCCGGGGCCCGGCCGGCCGGGCCCCGGAGCCGCCCCGTCCCGTCCCATGTGAGCGATTACTCCAAGGTGAATAGCGGAAAGCCGTCGCGGGGTGGTGCCACGCGAACTTGTCGAGCCTTGACGGGGCCTACCGGCTCGTAGATGCTGACTCCTGTGCAGGGCGCGCTGTGCGGAAATCTTGAATGTGAACGGATCTCCTGACGTTTCGTCCGCCGGTACGGAGAAGCGTTCACATCCATTCGGTCACCGGATTCGGTGCCGTCTTCCAGAGTGCTCGGCGAGGCTTTCAAGGAAAACGCTGAACTTCTCGCGAAGACTCTTTCGTTAGCCTCTAGCAGGGGAGGGCGACCTGATGTCGGGCCGCGAATCCGGAACGCTTGTCGATCATTTCCGTTCAGTATTCGGCGAGCAGCCTGAGAAACAGTTGTACCGGTTTCTCGACGATGGCGAGGGCGAGCCGATCGGCATGTCCAACGCCGAACTCGACCTACGCGCCCGCGCCATAGCGGTGCTGCTGAGGGAACGTTTCCCGGCTGGCTCGCGGGCCTTGATCCTGTGCCAGGTCGGTCTCGACTACGTCGCGTCGTTCTACGCCTGCCTCTACGCGGGTGTGCTCGCCGTGCCGGTGTACCCGCCGGACCCCGTCAACCTGCACCGCACCCTGCCCCGGCTGATCGGCGTGATCGAGGACGCCGAGCCGGTGGTGATCCTGGCGCCGCGCGCCACGGTCGCCATGGCCGACCAGCTCGCCGAGCGCGCCCCCGCCCTGCGGGACATCACCTGGCTGGCCGTGGACGACGTCGACCTGGGCGCGGCCGGTGACTGGCGCCACCCCGGCACCTCCCCGGAGGACATCGCCTTCCTCCAGTACACCTCGGGCTCCACCAGCCGGCCCAAGGGCGTGATGGTCGGCCACGACAACCTGCTGCACAACATGTGGGCCATGCACCGAAAGGTCATGCGCGAGGAGCCTGACCACCACATGGTCAACTGGATGCCCCCGTTCCACGACTTCGGGCTCATCTACGGGCTGCTGACCCCGGTGTACGCGGCGTTCCCGGTGACGTTCATGTCGCCGTTCTCCTTCCTCAAGCGCCCGTTCCGCTGGCTCAAGGCGATATCGGACCACCGCGCCACGGTCAGCGGCGCGCCCAACTTCGCGTTCGAGCTGTGCGTCCGGAAGATCTCCGCGGAGGAGCGGGACACGCTCGACCTCAGTACCTGGCAGACGGTGCTCAACGGCGCCGAACCGATCCGCCGGGTCACCCTGGAGAGCTTCGCCGAGAAGTTCGGCCCCTGCGGCTTCCGGAACGCCACCTCCCGGCCGGCGTACGGGCTGGCCGAGGGGACGTTGCTGGTCTCCGCGGAGGAGCGGGGTACCGAGCCGGTGGTGCGGGAGCTGCGGGCGTCGGCGCTCGCCGCGGACGAGGCGGTGGACGCGGAGCCCGGCGAGGACGCCAGGTCACTCGTCGGGTGCGGCTCGCCGATCAGCGACGAGTACGTGGCCATCGTCGACCCGCAGACACTCACCCGCCTCCCCGACGGCCGCGTCGGCGAGGTGTGGGTGTCGGGGCCGAGCGTCACCAAGGGCTACTGGCGGCGGCCCCAGGAGACCGAGGAAACGTTCCACGCGTACCTCGCCGACACCGGTGAGGGGCCCTTCCTGCGCACCGGCGACCTCGGGTTCGCCGACGGCACCCAGCTCTACATCACCGGCCGGAGCAAGGACCTGATCATCATCGCGGGGAAGAACCACTACCCGCAGGACATCGAGCGCACCGCCGAGAGCGTCGATCCCACCCTGCGCCGCGGGTGCGGGGTGGCCGGCTCCAGGGACGTCGACGACGAGGAACGGCTGATCGTCATCCAGGAGGTCTCCGACCACGGAACCCCGGCCGACCACCAGCGGATCTTCACCGCGATCCGGGCCAGGGTGGCCGAGGAACACGGACTCGAGGTCCACGGGATGGCCCTGGTGCCGCGCGGCACCGTGCCGAAGACCTCCAGCGGCAAGCTCCAGCGGGCCGCCTGCCTCAACGCCTTCATGGACGACACCCTCACCAGCGTGGCCGTGTGGCGCCAGGGCCGGGACCCGCTGCCGGTCGCCCCCGCGAGCGCCCCCGTGCCGTCGGCCCCCGCCCCGCGGCAGCCCGCGGTGGACCGGGCCGAGATCGAGCGCTGGCTGCGGCAGGCGCTCGCCACGATGACCCGCACCCAGCCGGAGGCGATCGACCCGGCGTTGCCCTTCGCCGGGTACGGGCTGCGCTCGGTGGAGCTGGTCACCATGGTCGGTGACCTGGAACGCCTGCTCGGACGCTCGCTGTCGGCGACCGTGGTCTGGGAGTACCCGACCGCGGAGAAGCTGGCCGACTTCCTGAGCGCCGGGGCCCGGGGAACGACGACGTCGGCCGGGCCCGCCGCCGAGCCGGCCGCACCGGTCGCCGGCCAGCCGGAGCCCGTCGCCGTCGTCGGCATCGGCTGCCGCTTCCCCGGCGGGGTGGACGGCCCCGACAGCTTCTGGCGGCTGCTGTGCGAGGGCCGGGACGCGGTGACCGAGGTGCCCGCCGACCGCTGGAAGATCGCCGACTTCACCGACGAGGACCCGTCGGTGCCGGGCCGCACCAACAGCCGCTGGGGCGGGTTCGTTGACGGCGTGGACCGCTTCGACCCGGGGTTCTTCGGCATCCCGCGGCAGGAGGCGGCCCGCATGGACCCGCAGCAGCGGCTGCTGGCCGAGGTCGCCCACGAGGCGCTGGAGGACGCCGGTGTCCCGGCCGACCGGCTGGCCGGCTCGCCGACCGGCGTCTTCGTCGGGATCTCGTCCTTCGACTACGGCACCCGCCAACTCCAGGACCTCGACGGGATCGACGCCTACGTCGGCACCGGCAGCGCCTTGAGCATCGCCGCCAACCGGCTGTCGTACCTGCTGGACCTGCGCGGACCGAGCATGGCCGTGGACACGGCCTGCTCCTCGTCCCTGGTCGCGGTCCTGCAGGCCTGCGCCAGCCTGGCCCAGGGCGACTGCGACCTGGCCATCGCCGGCGGGGTGAACCTGGTGCTCTCCCCGGCGTTCGCCATCAACTTCAGCAAGGCCGGGGTGCTCTCCGCCGACGGGCGCTGCAAGTCGTTCGACGCCGGCGCCGACGGCTACGTGCGCTCCGAGGGGGCCGGCGTCGTCGTCCTCAAGCCGCTGAGCCGGGCGCTGGCGGACCGGGACCCGATCTACGGGGTGATCCGGGGCGGCGCGATCAACCAGGACGGCGCGAGCAACGGCATGATGGCGCCCAACCCGCGGGCCCAGGAGGCGGTGCTGCGCGCCGCCTACGCCAAGGCCGGGGTGCGCCCGCAGCAGGTGCGCTACGTCGAGGCGCACGGCTCGGGGACGGTGCTCGGCGACCCCATCGAGGCCAAGGCGCTCGGGGCGGTGCTCGCCGAGGGCCGGGACCCGTCCGAGCCGTGCCTGATCGGTTCGGTGAAGACCAACCTCGGGCACATGGAGGCCGCCGCCGGCATCGGCGGGCTGATCAAGACCGTGCTGATGGTGCGGCACCGCACCGTGCCGCCGAGCCTGCACTACGACAAGCCCAACCCGCACATCCCGTTCGACGAGCTCGCGCTGCGCGTCGCCGACCGCCTCCAGCCCTGGCCGACCAGCGAACCGGCGCTCGCCGGGGTGAGCTCCTTCGGGTTCGGCGGAACCAACGCCCACCTGGTGCTCGAGGAGCCCCCCAGGCCCGCGGCGCCCGACGGCGACCCCGGCGGCGCGGTGGCGCTGACCGTCTCCGCACGGGACCCACAGGCCCTGCGGCAGCTCGCCGCCCGGTACCGGGACCTGCTCGCGGAACCGGAGCCGGGGCTGACCCCGGCGGTGTTCGCCGCCGCCGCCACGGTCCGCCGCACCCACCACGAGCACCGGCTGGCCTGCGTCGGCGACTCCCTGGCCGAACTGCGCGACGCCCTGGACGCCTTCGGCCGCGGCGAGGAGGCGGCGGGGCTCTCCTCGGGGGTGCGCCGCGTCGGCTGGCGCCCCCGCCCGGTGTTCGTCTTCTCCGGGCAGGGCCCCAGGTGGTGGCCGCTCGCCAACGACCTGCTGGACACCGAGCCGGTGTTCCGGGGGGTCCTGGAGCGGTGCGACGCCCTGCTGCGCCAGCACGTGGACTGGTCGCTGCTCGAGCAACTGACGGCGGACCAGGCGGAGTCCCGCCTGCTGGACACCGCCGTCGGCCAACCCGCCCTGTGCGCCGTCCAGGTGGCCCTCGCCGCGCTGTGGCGCTCCTGGGGCGTCGAACCCGGGGCGGTGGTCGGCCACAGCGTCGGCGAGATCGCCGCCGCCTACGTCTCCGGGGCGCTGTCGTTGAGCGACGCCCTGGTGGTGGCCCTGCACCGGGGGCGGGCCCTGCACGCGGCGACCGGCAAGGGCCGGATGGCGGTGGTGGGCGTCACCGAGGAACGCGCCAGGGAGATCCTCGCCGAGCGCCGACCCGGCCAGGTGTGGGTGGCGGCGAGCAACAGCCCGGGCTCCACGGTGCTGTCCGGGGAGGACGCGTCGCTGCGGGCGCTGGCCGCGGCGCTCGAGGCCGAGGGCGTGTACTGCCGGGTCCTGGAGTCGGTGGAGTTCGCCTCGCACTGCCCGCTGATGGAGCCGGTCGCCGACGAGCTGTGGCGGCTGCTCAACGGCCTCGCCCCGCGCGTCGGGACCGTCCCGATGGTCTCCACCGTCACCGGGGAGGTCATCGAGGGCGACCGGCTCGACGCGGAGTACTGGGCGCGGAACCTGAGCCAGCCGGTGCGGTTCGACCACGTGGTGGCGGGGCTCGCCGCCTCGGGCCACGACGTGTTCGTCGAGCTCTCCCCGCACCCGATGCTCGTGGACGCCGTCACCGAGCGGCTGAGCCGGCAGGCCGGCGACGAGGCCGGGAGCCAGGGGGCGGACCGGGACGAGCCGGACACCACGGGGTTCGTGGGCGTCGTGGTGTCCTCGCTGCGCCGCGACGAGTCGGGCCGCCGCTCACTCCTCGGCGAACTCGGCCGTCTGTACAGCGCCGGCTTCCCGGTCGAGTGGGCCCGCGTGCACGGCCCGGTGGTGCCCATGACCGCCCTGCCGTCCTACCCGTGGCAGCGGGAGCGCTGCTGGTTCGGGGAGGACTCCGCGACGCGGCGCCCGGCGCACCACGGCCACCCGGTGCTGCACACGTTCCTGCGGTCCGCGGTGGAGCCCGGGGCCCACCACTGGTCGGTCCCCGCGGGCCTCGACGGCTTCGGGTACCTGCGTGACCACCAGGTCGGCGGCACCCCGGTGCTCCCGGCGAGCCTGGTGCTCGACGCGGCGCTCGCCGCGACCCGCGAGGTCCTCGACGTTCCGGGGACGGTCGTCGAGGACGTCCACCTCACCCGGATGACCGCGGTGCCCGAGACGGCCGACGAGCCGACGCTGCAACTGGTGCTCGTCCCCGGCGCCGCGGACACCGGCGCGTTCCGGCTGTACAGCAGGGCCGGCCAGGACGACGAGTGGACCGAGGCCGCGCACGGCACCTACCGCGGCGCCGGGCCCGACGCCGGTGACGCCGAGCCGGCGGGCGACCCCCTGGACGAGGTCCGGGAACGCTGCCGCGACGCCGTGGAGGCCGCCGAGCACTACGCCGCGCTGGACGGCGCGGGGCTGGGCTACGGGCCCGCGTTCCAGGGCGTCGAACAGCTCTGGCGGGGATCGGGTGAGGCCCTGGCCCGGCTCCGTGACCGGACGGAACTGACCACCGACCGGGGCGCGTACCTGGTCCACCCCGCGGTTCTCGACAGCGCCCTGCAGGTGCTCGCGGCGGCGCTGGCCACCGACGACGCCTGGTCCGACGCGACCTGGCTGCCCGTCAGGACCGGTCGTTTCGCGCTGAACAGCGGGCGCCTGGCGCCGCGCTGGGCACACGCCGTGGTCGGCTCCGGCACCGACCCCGACGCCGAGGAGATCACCGGCGCCAGGGTGGTGCTGTACGACGAGTCCGGCTCCGCGGTCGGCGAGGTCGACGGGATCGCCCTGCGGCGCCTCGACGGCGCGGGCGCCACGGACCCGATCTCCCGGACGCTGCTCGACGTCGAATGGCGGGAGGCGTCCGAGGAGGCGTCCGGGGAGGCGTCCGCGCCCGGGGAACCGGGCCGGTGGCTGGTCTTCGCCGGCAGCGACGGGGTCTGCGCCGACCTGGCCTCCGCCGTCCGGGACCGGGCGGGTGACGCGGTCACCGTCACCCCGGGCGCCGGTTACCGCAAGCTGGACCCGTCGCGGTACGAGATCGACCCCGCGCGCGGCGAGGACCTCGCGGAGCTCCTCGCCGACCTGCGCTCGTCCGGCACGTTCCCGGAGGGCGTGGTGCACGGCTGGGCCCTGGACGCCGGGCTGACCGAGGACGACGGGCCGGACGCGTGGTGGACCGCGCAGGACCGCGCCTGCCTGCCGGTGCTGCGGCTGGTGCAGGAGCTCGCGCGGGACACCGACGGCGCGGCGCCCCGCCTGGTGCTGCTCACCCGGGGCGCCCAGGTGGTGGACGCGGGGGAGACCCCGTCGGTGGGCCAGTCGTCGCTGTGGGGCCTGGCCCGGGTGGTCACGCTCGAGCACGGTGAACTGCGGCCGACGATCGTCGACCTGGACCCGGGCCGCCCCGCCGGGGAGGCCGCGGCGCTGCTGGCGGAGCTGACCAGGCCAGGCGACGACGACCAGGTGGCGCTGCGGGACGGCCGTCGCCTCGTCCCGGCGCTCCGGCCGCTCCCGCCGGAGCCGGCCGAGGCCGCGCCGGTCCGGCGGCGATGGACCTTCGACCCGGAGCGGGACGGCAACCACCGGGTCCTGGCCACCCGGCCGGGAAGCCTGGACAGCCTCACGGCCACGCTCTTCGAACGGAACCCGCCGGGACCGGGGGAGGTGCAGATCGAGGTCGGCGCCGCCGGTGTCAACTTCAGCGACGTGCTGAAGGCGATGGGCGCCTACCCGGGAGCGCCGTCCGGCCCCGTCCCGCTCGGCGCGGAGTGCGCCGGCCGGGTGAGCGCCGTCGGCGCGGGCGTGGACCGGTACCGGGTGGGTGACCCGGTGATGGCGGCGGCCCCCTCCGGGATGTCGGCGTTCGTCACCGTCGCCGCCGACCTGGTGGCGCCGCGCCCCGCCGACCTGAGCGACGAGCAGGCCGCCGCCCTCCCCATCGCGTTCCTGACCGCCGTGTACGGCCTGGAGCACCTGGGGCGGCTGCGCAAGGGCGACACGGTGCTCATCCACTCCGCGACCGGCGGCGTCGGCCTGGCCGCGCTCCAGGTCGCCCGGCGGAACGGCGCCCGGGTGTTCGCCACGGCCGGCACCGAGGAGAAGCGGGAGCTGCTGCGCGGCCTCGGCGTGGAACACGTGCTGGACTCCCGGACGCTGGCGTTCGCCGACGAGGTCAGGGAACTCACCGCCGGCCGGGGCGTGGACGTGGTGCTCAACTCGACCGTCGGCGAGGCGCTGCGGCGCAGCCTGCTGCTGCTCGCCCCCGGCGGCCGGTTCGTGGAGCTCGGCAAGCGGGACATCTACGGGGACAGCCCGATCGGCCTGGGGTACTTCAAGGAGAACCGCTCGTTCCTCGCCGTTGACCTGGACCGGCAGATCCACCAGCGGCCCGACCTGGTCGCCGAGCTGTTCCAGGACGTCGTGGAGGGCTTCGAGCGCGGGGAGTTCGAGGCCCTGCCGGTGACGAGCTACCCGTACGACGAGGCCACCGCCGCGTTCACCCGGATGGCCATGGCGCGGCACACCGGGAAGCTGGTGCTGCGGCCCGGCGAACACCAGGAGGTCTCGGTCGCCCCCGACCGGTCCCCGGTCCGGCCGGGGGCGACCTACCTGGTCACCGGCGGGCTCGGGGCCCTGGGCCTGGAGACCGCCCGCCACCTGGTCGAGCAGGGCGCCCGCCACCTGGTGCTGGTGGGACGCTCCGGACCGTCGGCCGACGCGGAACGGGCCGTCGCGGACCTGCGGGACCGGGCGGAGATCGCGGTGGTCAGCGCCGACGTGTCGCGGGCGGAGGGCGTGCGGTCGGTGCTGTCACGGATCGACGGCTCGATGCCGCCGCTGGCCGGTGTGGTGCACGCCGCCGGCATCCTCGACGACGGGCTGCTCGGCGGGCTCGACGCGGCGAGGTTCCGTTCGGTCGCGGAACCCAAGGTCGCCGGCGCCTGGCAGCTCCACCTGGCCACCCTCGACCGGGACCTGGACTTCTTCGTCCTGTACTCCTCGGCCGCCGCGGTGCTCGGCTCGGCGAGCCAGGGCAACTACGCAGCGGCCAACGCCTTCCTCGACGCGCTGGCGCACCACCGTCGTGCCAGGGGACTGCCCGCGCTGAGCATCGACTGGGGACCCTGGTCCGAGATCGGTCTCGCCGCGCGGCCCGACCGCGGCGGCGCGCTGTCGGCCCGCGGCGTGCTGAGCATCGACCCGCGGGAGGGCATCGCCACCCTCGACCGGCTGCTGCGCGGCGGGGCGACGCAGGTCTGCGTGCTTCCGCTGGACCGGGAGAAGCTGCGTGACGAGGCGGGCGGCCCGCCGCGCGGACTGCTCGGCACCCTGGTGGACGCCGGGGCGGGTCCGCGCCGGGACGACCGCGGGCCGCAGGGCGAGGTGCGCAGGAAGATGCTCGCGGTGGAGCCGGGCCGCCGCCGTAGGGCGGTCCTGGTGGAGCACACCCGGGCGCAGGCGGCGCGGGTGATCGGCCTGGACGTGTCGCGGGTCGATCCGACGGCGCCGATGTCCAGCCTGGGCTTCGACTCGCTGCTCTCCCTGGAACTGCGCAAGTCGCTCGAGGCCACGCTCCAGGTGGAGCTGCCCTCCACCATCACCTGGCGGTTCCCCACGATCGAGTTGCTGGTGCCGTTCCTCGCCGAGCGCATGGGGATTCCCCTCGAGGCCGACCGGACGGCCGACGGGCAGCCCCACGACACCGCCGCCGACCCGCGGCCCGCCGACCCGGTCCCGCACGCGCCGCGCCCGCCGGCCCCGGACCAGGTGGAGCCGCCGGACCTCGACGCGATGTCCGCGAGCGAACTCGAGGCGCTGCTGCTGGCCAAGACGAAGCAGATCGACGAAGGGGCCGAGCGATGACGTCACCGGAACAGGCGCTGGCATCGGCAGCCACGCTGAAGCAGGCGTACCTGACGATGGAGCGCTTGCAGCGCAAGGTCGAGGAGTACGAGCGCGCCAGGACCGAGCCCATCGCCGTCGTCGGCCTCGGCTGCCGCTTCCCCGGCGGGGTGGTGGACGGCGACAGCTACTGGCGCCTGCTCACCGACGGCACCGACGCGGTCGGCGAGATACCCGCGGACCGGTGGGACAACGACGCCTACTACGACGAGGAGCCCGGCCGACCCGGGAAGATCAACACCAGGGCGGGCGGCTTCCTCGACCGGATCGACCGGTTCGACCACGACTTCTTCGGGATATCCAAGCGCGAGGCCCTGGCCATGGACCCGCACCAGCGCCTCGCCCTGGAGGTGTCGTGGGAGGCGCTGGAGAACGCCGGACTGTCCCCCGCCGGACTGGCCGGCAGCCGCACCGGCGTGTTCATGGGCGCGTGCAGCCTCGACTACGTGATGGCGCAGGGCAACGACCCGGCCGACGTGTCCGCCTACACCAGCTCCGGCTCCGCCCTCAGCTTCATCCCCGCCCGCATCGCCTACCTGCTGGACCTGCGGGGGCCCAACCTGTCGGTGGACACCGCCTGTTCGTCCTCCCTGGTGGCGGTCCACCAGGCGTGCCAGAGCCTGCGGGCCGGGGAGTGCGACCTGGCGCTGGGCGGCGGGGTCAACGTGGTGCTCTCGCCGCTGCTGCTGATCTCCATGTCGCAGTTCGGCTCCGTGTCGCGGCAGGGGCGCGCCAAGACGTTCTCCGACGCCGCCGACGGCTACGTGCGCGGCGAGGGCTGCGGTGTCGTGGTGCTCAAGCGGCTGTCCGACGCGGTCAGGGACGGGGACCGGGTGCTGGCGGTGCTGCGCGGCGGCGCCGTCAACCAGGACGGGCGCAGCGCCGGGATCACCGCCCCCAACGGCGCCGCCCAGCGCGACGTGTTCCGCGGCGCCCTGCGGGCCAGCGGGGTGGAGGCGCACCAGGTCTCGTACATCGAGGCGCACGGCACCGGCACCCGGCTCGGCGACCCCATCGAGGTGGAGGCGCTGGCCGACGTCTACGGCAGGGAAGAGGGTGGGCCCGTCTACCTGGGCGCGGTGAAGACCAACATCGGCCACCTGGAGGCGGCGGCCGGGATCGCCGGTCTGATCAAGGTCGTGCTGTGCCTCGAACGGGAGGCCATCCCGCCCAACCTGCACTTCGAGCGGCTGAACGCGAACATCTCCTTCGAGGGCACCACCTTCCGGGTGCCCACCGAGCAGGCCGCGTGGCCCAGGGGCGAGGCGCCGCGCACCGCGGGGGTGAGCAGCTTCGGCCTCAGCGGCACCAACGCGCACCTGATCCTCCAGGAGGCGCCGCAGCGGTCCGCGCCCGTCCCCGACGAGCGCCGCCCCCGCTCGGTGCTGGCCCTCTCCGCGAAGAGCGAGACGGCGCTGCTCAAACTCGCCCGGCGCTACCAGGACCGGCTGACCGCGGGTGACGACTCCCTGGCCGACGTCTGCTTCTCCGCCAACACCGGCCGGTCGCACTTCCGGCACCGGGTCGCGGCGGTGGGGGCGACCCGGCAGGAGGTCGCGTCGCGGCTCGCCGACTTCGTGCGGGGCGAGGACTGCGACGGCCTGGCCCAGGGCGAGGCCACCAACTCAGAGGTGGTGTTCCTGTTCACCGGCCAGGGCGCGCAGCGCGTCGGCATGGCCGGGGGGCTGTACCGCACCCAGCCGACGTTCCGGGCGGCCGTGGACCGGTGCGCGGAGGTCCTGGAACCCCTGCTGGACCGGCCGTTGCTGTCGGTGCTGTACCCGAAGGACCCGCGGGACCCCGACCACGGACTGATCAACGACACCGCCTACGCCCAGCCCGCGACGTTCGCGGTGGAGTACGCCATGGCGGAGCTGTGGCGGTCCTGGGGGGTGGAGCCGGCGGCGGTCATCGGCCACAGCTTCGGCGAGTGCGTCGCGGCGTGCGTCGCCGGGGCGATGTCCCTCGAGGACGGCCTGACGTTCGCCGTGCACCGGGCCAGGCTCATCCAGGAGTTCTCCAAGCCGGGTGCGATGGCCGCGGTGTTCGCGCCGGAGGCCGAGGTGGCCGCGGAGATCGCCGGCCAGGAGGGCCTGATCTCCATCGCGGCGGTCAACGGTCCTGCCAACACCACCGTCTCTGGCGAGCGCCACCTGGTGGAGGCGGTCTGCGAGACCTTCACCGCCCGCGGCGTCCTGGCGAAGACGCTGCACATCGCCTCGCCGGGCCACTCCCCGCTGATGGAACCGGTCCTCGACCCGCTGCGCCGGGCCGCCGGGCAGATCAGGTTCTCCGCGCCGCGCATCCCCCTGGTGTCCAACGTCACCGGGGAGCTGTGGCCGTGGGACCAGGCCCCCGACGCCGACTACTGGTGCCGGCACACCCGCCAGCCGGTGCTGTTCGCCGCGGGCGTGCGGACGCTGCGCGACCTGGGGTACCGCACGTTCCTCGAGGTCGGTCCCGCGCCCACCCTTTCCGGCCTGGTCAGCGACGCGCTGCCGCCGGACCACGACGACCTGCTGCTGCCCAGCCTGCGCCCCAAGCACGACGACTGGGAGGTGCTGCTGTCCACGGTCTCCGAGCTGTACGCCCGGGGGCTCGACCTGGACTGGGCCGGCTTCGACCGCGACTACACCCGTTCCAGGGTGCCGTTGCCCACCTACCCGTTCGACCCCACCCGCTGCTGGCGGGCGCCCCGGCACTTCACCGGCGGCCCGGGGGCCGCGGCGGCCGACACCGAGCAGGTCGCGGAGGACGCCGCGGGACCGCCCGCGGACGGCGAGCGCGCCGGGCGGCGCCGGGGCCGCTCCGCCCGGGGCAAGGGCAGGACCAGCACCATCCCCACGGCCGAGGCGCTGCTGGCGCTGCCGGCGGCGGACCGGCGACCCACGCTGGCCGCGCAGTTCGTGCTGAGCGTGCGGGCGGTGCTCGGCTCGGCGTCCACCTCGGTGGACCAGCACGAGCCGCTCACCGGCCTGGGCCTGGACTCCCTGATGGCCGTGGAGCTCAGGAACGAACTGCGCAGCCAGCTCGGCCTGACCGTGCCCATCGCCGACTTCCTGGGGAACGCCACCATCCACAGCGTCGCCGAACGGATCGTCGAGCGGCTCGAGGGCGGCGAGGCGGCCGGCGCCGCGCAGGGAGCGCCCGCCGACGCCGGGGACCCCGGTCAGGGCGCCGCGCAGGGCCGCCCCGGGGACGCCGACGGGTCCACCGCCATCCGGCGGGTGCAGCGCGTCGAGGACATCGCGGCCGAACTGCTCGCGGAGATCGGCGAGCTGCCGGACGACGCCGGGGGGACCGGCGCCGACCAGCCCGACACCCACCGTTCGAAGGAGCAGGCGCGTCCCCTGACGGACCGAGAGGGTTAGCATGTCCGACCTTGACGCACGCCTGGCCGCTCTCCCACCGGAGAAACGGGCGTTGTTCGAACGGCTCCTGGCGGAGCGGGGCCGTACCGAGAACGCCTTCCCGCTCTCCGTGCTGCAACGGGGCATGTGGTTCCTCGAGCAGCTCAGGCCGAACAACCCCGCGTACCTCGTGCCCGGCGCGGTCGAGGTGCGGGGACGGCTGGACACCGGGGTGCTGCGCGCCGCCGTCAACGAGGTGGTGCGGCGGCACGAGGCGCTGCGGACCACGTTCCAGCTCCGCGACGGCACGCCCACGCAGATCGTCGCCGGGCGGCTGACCGTGGACGTGCCGGAGATCGACCTGCGGGGGGCGGGCGACGAGGCACTGCGGCAGCGGCTCGCCGAGGAGCTCGCCGAGCCCCTCGACCTGGTCGCCGGGCCGTTGCTGCGGGTCAAGCTGCTGGTCACCGGGGACGACACGTCGGTGCTCACGGTGTCGATGCACCACTTGATCTCCGACCGGTGGTCCATGGGCGTGTTCCTGACCGAACTGTCGGAGCTGTACGAGGCGTTCTCGGCCGGCCAGCCCTCCCCGCTGCCCGACCTGGACATCCAGTACGGGGACTTCGCCGCCTGGCAGCAGCAGCGCCTCGACCAGGGCGGCTGGGCGGCGGACCTGGAGTACTGGCGGGACCACCTGGCGGGTGCGCCGGCCGTGCTCGCGCTGCCCACCGACCGGCCCCGGCCGGCCGTCCAGGGGTTCAACGGCGGTTCGGTCCCGGTGGAGCTGCCCGAGGCGTTGATGCGTGACCTGGGGGCGTTGGCCCACCGGCACGGCGCCACCACCTACATGGCGCTGCTCGCGGTCTTCCAGGTGCTGCTGCACCGCTACAGCGACCAGGACGACGTGGTGGTGGGCGTGCCCACCGCCGTCCGGGACCGTGCCGAACTCGAAGCGGTCATCGGGTACTTCGTCAACACCCTGCCGATCCGGGTGGACCTGGGCGGCAACCCCCGCTTCGTGGAGGTCCTGGAACGGGTCCGGGACTCCTGCCTCGGCGCCTACGCCCACCAGGAGGTGCCGTTCGAGCTGGTCGTGGCGGACCTGAACACCGAGCGGGACCTCAGCCGGCCCCCGGTCTACCAGGTGAGCTTCTCCTACGGGCGCGAGCCGGTCCCGACCTTCGCGATGGGCGGGGCCGAGCTGCGGCGGATGCCCGTGCGCAGCGAGGGCTCCAGGTTCGACCTGGAGCTCCAGGCGTTCGACTCCGGCGGCGGGCTCAGCGGCTGGTTTGAGTACGACCGGGACCTCTTCGAGCAGACCACCGTGGAACGCCTGGCCGGCCACTTCCGCCGCCTGGTGGAACAGGTGACGGCCGGTCCTGAGACCCCGGTGGACGAACTGGAGCTGCTGGACGGGGCCGAGCGGCGCCGCGTCCTGACGGACTTCAACGCCACCGACAGGGAGTGGCCGGACGAGGGCTGGCTGCACGAGTGCTTCGAGGAGTGGGCGGCGAGGACCCCGGACGCCGAGGCGGTCAGGTTCGAGGGCCGGGCCCTGACCTACGCCGAGCTGAACCAGCGGGCGAACCGGCTGGCCCGGCTGCTGCGGCGCCGCGGGGTGGGCCGTGACGTGCTGGTCGGGGTGGCCCTCGAGCGCTCCTTCGAGCTGGTGGTGGGCCTGCTGGCGGTGCTCAAGGCCGGCGGGGCGTACGTGCCGCTCGACCCGGACCTGCCCGCCGACCGGCTGGAGTTCATGCTGCGCGACGCCGACGCGGCGGTGCTGCTGACCCGGCACGACCTCCTGCGCCGACTGCCCGCGCCGACCGCCGCCCCCGACGCACCGCCGGTGGCCGTGCTCGACGTGGACGACCTGGCCGGGGAGCTCGCCGCCGAGTCCCCCGACGACCTGCGGGTGCCGGTGGACGGGGAGGACCTGGCGTACGTCATCTACACGTCCGGCTCCACCGGCCGGCCCAAGGGCGTGATGAACGTGCACGCCGCGATCCGCAACCGCCTGCTGTGGATGCGGGACGCCTACCACGTGGACGCCACCGACCGGGTGCTGCAGAAGACGCCGTTCTCGTTCGACGTGTCGGTGTGGGAGTTCTTCCTGCCGCTGATGGTCGGCGCCACGCTGGTCGTCGCCCGCCCGCACGGACACCGGGACGGCGGCTACCTGGCCGGGACGATCCAGGCGGAGGACGTGACCACGGTCCACTTCGTGCCCTCGATGCTCCAGGTCTTCCTCCAGGAGCAGGTGGAGGACTGCACCAGCCTGCGGCGGGTGTTCTGCAGCGGCGAGGAGCTGCCGCGGACCCTCCAGGACCGCTTCCTCGCCCGTTCCCGGGCCGAGCTGCACAACCTGTACGGCCCGACCGAGGCCGCCATCGACGTCACCGCCTGGGCCTGCCGCGACGACGGCGACCAGCGCCCGGTGCCCATCGGGTTCCCCATCGCCAACACCCGCGTGCACGTCCTGGACCGGCTGCTGCGGCCGGTCCCCGTCGGCGTGCCCGGCGAACTGCACATCGGGGGGCGGAACCTCGCCCGGGGCTACCTCAACCGGCCCGAGCTCACCGCCGAACGGTTCGTCGAGGACCCGTTCGCCCCCGGCACCGGGGCCCGCCTGTACCGGACCGGGGACCTCGCCCGGTTCCGCGACGACGGCGCGGTGGAGTTCCTCGGCCGCCTCGACCACCAGGTGAAGCTGCGCGGTTTCCGCGTGGAACTCGGCGAGATCGAGGCGGCGCTGGCCCGGCACGACCGGGTGCGGGAGGCGGTGGTGGTCGCCAGGGAGCACTCCCCCGGTGACGTCCGGCTCGCCGCCTACCTGACCCCCGAGGGGGCCGGGGCCCCCGGTTCCGCCGAGCTGACGGCGCACCTGCGGCAGTGGCTGCCGGAGTACATGGTGCCGTCCTCGTTCACGGTCCTGCCCGGGTTCCCGCTCACCTCGAGCGGCAAGGTCGACCGCAAGGCCCTGCCGGAGCCGCAGGTGGTCCGCTCGGAGCGCACCAGGTTCGTGGCGCCCAGCGACGGCCTGGAACACGCGCTCGCCGAGCTCTGGCGGGACCTGCTCGGGGTGGAACGGGTGGGCGCCCGGGACAACTTCTTCGACCTGGGTGGCCACTCGCTGCTGATGGCCGAGTTCCGGGCCCGCCTCGCGGCCGGTCTGGGCCACGAGCTGTCCATGGTCGAGCTGTTCCAGCACCCCACGGTCGGCTCGCTGGCCACCTACCTGAACCGGTCGGAGGACTCCCCGGCCGGCCCGTCCAACGGGGCGCGGGAACGCGCCGAGAACCGTCGTCAGTCCCGGAACCGGCGTCAACAGGCGGCCGACCGTCGGGCGCTCTCCCGCGGAAAGAGGTGATCACATGGCAGAGTCAGAGCAGGACTTCGGCCAGGTGGCGATCATAGGCATGGCCGGCCGCTTCCCCGGCGCCCCCGACGTTGACGCCTTCTGGGAGAACCTCGCCGCGGGGCGCGAGGGCATCACGTCGTTCTCCGTCGAGGAACTCCGCGAGGCGGGCGTCCCCGAGGCGCTGCTGCAACGCGACGACTTCGTCAGGTCCAAGGGCGTGCTCGACGACGCCGACCGCTTCGACGAGGGATTCTTCGGCTACAGCCCCCGCGAGGCGGAGATCCTCGACCCCCAGCACCGGGTGTTCCTCGAGTGCGCCTGGGAAGCCCTGGAGACGGCCGGGATCGACCCCAGGACGTTCCAGGGCCGGATCGGGGTCTTCGCCGGCGCGGGACCCAACTCGTACCTGCTGTTCCAGGTGATGAACAACCAGCGGGTCATCGACTCCGTCGGCATGCACCAGATCCTGCTCGCCGGCGACAAGGACTTCCTGGCCACCAGGGTCTCCTACAAGCTCGACCTGACGGGGCCCAGCATCACCGTCCAGACGGCCTGCTCCACCTCGCTGACCGCGGTGCACCTCGCCTGCCAGAGCCTGCTCGGCGGCGAGTGCGACATCGCCATCGCCGGCGGGGTCTCGGTCACCGCCCCGCTGCGCAACGGCTACCTGTACGAGCCCGGCGGCATCCTGTCGCCCACCGGGCAGTGCCGGGCGTTCGCCGCGGACGCCTCCGGGACCGTCGCCGGCAACGGGGTCGGCGCCGTGGTGCTGCGCAGGCTCGCCGACGCCCGCACCGGCGGCGACGTGGTGGACGCGGTGATCCGCGGCACCGCCATCAACAACGACGGCGCCCTGAAGGCCGGCTACACCGCGCCCAGCGTGGACGGCCAGGCCGAGGTCATCGCCGAGGCGCTCGCCGTGGCGGACGTGGACCCGGCCACCGTCGGCTACGTCGAGACGCACGGCACCGGGACCCCGCTCGGCGACCCCATCGAGGTGGCGGCGCTGACCCGCGCGTTCCGCGAGCACACCGAGGACCGGGGTTTCTGCGCGATCGGCTCGGTCAAGAGCGGCGTCGGACACCTGGACGCCGCGGCCGGCGTCACCGGTCTGATCAAGGCGGTGCTCGCGCTCAAGCACGAGGCGATACCGGCGACCCTGCACTGCGACGAGCCGAACCCGGCGCTGGAACTGGACACCAGCCCGTTCTTCGTCGCCACCGAGACCCGGCCCTGGCCCCGGCGGGACACCCCCCGCCGGGCCGGGGTGAGCTCCTTCGGCATCGGCGGCACCAACGTGCACGTCGTCCTGGAGGAAGCCCCGGCCGACCACCCGGCGGGCGGGGCCCAGGACGCCCCCGCCCGCCGGGTGCGGCTGCTGCCGCTGTCGGCGAAGGGGACGCCGGCCCTCGCCGACGGCGCCCGCCGGCTCGCCGACCACCTCGAGCACCACCCCGAACTGGACCTCGACGACGTCGCCCACACCCTGGCCGCACGCCGCAGGGCCTTCGACCACCGGGCCGCGGTGGTGTGCCGGGACCACGACGAGGCCGTCGCGGCGCTGCGCCGGCTCGCCGACGACCCGGCGGCCACCGTGGCCGCGGACCGCGCGTCGGTCGCCTTCCTCTTCCCCGGGCAGGGCGCCCAGTACCCCGGCATGGCCCGGGACCTGTACCGCCAGGAGCCGCGGTTCGCCCGGGAGTTCGACCGGTGCGCTGACCTGTTCGCCCCGCACCTCGGCGAGGACCTGCGGTCCCTGGTGGTCACCCCGGACCGGGACGACGACGCGGCGGCGGACCGGCTCCGGCAGACGGCCCTCGCCCAGCCGGCCCTGTTCGCGGTCGAGTACGCCCTCGCCCAACTGTGGCTGTCCTGGGGGGTCCGGCCGACCGCGATGGCCGGCCACAGCATCGGCGAGTTCGTCGCGGCCTGCCTCGCCGGCGTGCTGTCCCTGGAGGACGCCGCGCGCCTGGTGGCCGCCAGGGGACGGCTGGTCCAGGCGATGCCCGCGGGCGCCATGCTCACCGTGTTCCTGCCCGGGTCCGAGACCGCGGCCTGGCTCGGCGACGACCTCGCCCTCGCCGCCGTCAACTCCACCTCGCTCAGCGTGGTCTCCGGACCCGCCGGCGCCGTGGAGGACCTCCAGCGCCGGCTGAAGGCCGCCGGTGTGCCCTGCCGCGCCCTGCACACCTCGCACGCCTTCCACTCGCCCGCCATGGACGGCGCCGTGGAACCGTTCGTCGCGGAGGTCCGCGAGGTGGCGCTGCACCCGCCGCAGACCCCGTTCGTCTCCAACGTCACCGGCACCTGGATCACCGCGGAGGAGGCCACGAGCCCCGAGTACTGGGGGCGGCACCTGCGGGCGACGGTGCGGTTCGCCGACGCCCTGGACGTGCTCCTCGCCGACCCCACGCTGGTGCCGCTCGAGGTGGGCCCCGGCACCACCCTCGGCAACTTCGCCCGCCGGCACCGGATGTGGACCGACAGCCGGGTCGCCGCCGGGTCGCTGCCGCACCCCGACGAGCGGGTCGACGACGACGCGTACCTGCTCAAGGGCCTCGGCGCGGTGTGGGGCGCCGGCGTCGAGGTGGACTGGTCAGCCGTGGCCGGGGCGGACCGCCGGCCGCTGCGCCTGCCCACCTACGCCTTCCAGCGGCGGCGGTACTGGGTGACCGCCGACGACGCCCGGGACCGCCAGGACCAACCGGAGCCGGCCCGCACCCTCGACGACTGGTTCTACGTCCCCGGGTGGCGGCGCCTGCCGCCGTCGGCGGGGCCGGCCGCGAAGACCACCGACGCGCTGTGGGTGGTCCTCGGCGACGACGTCGCCCTCGGCGCGGAGCTGGCCCGGCACCTGGAGGACGACGGCGCCAGCGTGGTGCGGGTCAGCGCCGGCACCGACCTGCTGGCCGGCGGCGAAGGCCCCTGGCAGCTCGACCCGGCGGACCGGGACCACATGGCCGCCCTGGTCAAGTCCCTGGAGGCACTGGCCCCCGAGGCGATCCGGGTGGTGCACCTGTGGAGCGCCGCGGACGGGACGGACCCCGGGGAGCTGACCGGGCGGCGCCTGGACGCCGCCCGGCGCCTGGGCTTCGACAGCCTGCTCGCCCTCGCGCAGGGCATCGCCGAGGTACGGCCGTCCGTCCCGGTCGCCATCGACGTGGTGTGCCGGGGCGTCCACGCGGTGACCGGTGAGGAGCCGCTGCGACCGGAGAACGCCACCCTGCTCGGCGCCTGCACGGTGATCCCGCAGGAGATCCCGGACACCACCTGCCGCGCCCTGGACGTCACCGGCACCGACCCCTCCGCCCCGCGCCAGGACACGCTGCGGGCCCTGCTCGCGGTCCTCACCCGGCCCACCGAGGAACCCCAGCTCGCGCTGCGCGGCCGGCACTGGTGGTACCGCGACTTCGACCCGGTGCCGCACACCGAGCGGCCCGCGGACGGCGTCGGAGCCGAAGGCACGACCCGACTGCGGGACGGCGGCACCTACCTCATCACCGGTGGCCTCGGCGGCATCGGCCTCGCGCTGGCCGAGCACATCGCCGAACGCGTCCAGGGGCCCACCCTGGGCCTGCTCGGCCGGTCCGCGTTCCCCGCCGAGGACACCTGGGACGACTGGCTGGAGAACCACGACGAGCAGGACCCGACCAGCATCCGCATCGGCCGGCTGCGCCGGCTGGTGGACATCGGCGCCCGCCCGGTGCTGCTCAGCGCCGACGTGACCGACCAGGACCAGGTGGAACGGGCGGTGGGCCGGCTCCGCGAGGTCGGCGGCGCCCTGCACGGCGTCATCCACGCCGCCGGGCTGCCCTCCCGCGGCATGATCCCCACCAAGTCCCCCGCCGACGCCGCCGAGGTCCTCGCCGCCAAGACCCGCGGCACGCTGGTCGTGGACCGGGTGTGCCGCGGCGACGACCTGGACTTCCTGCTGCTGTGCTCGTCGGTGACGGGGGTGCTCGGCGGACCGGGCCAGAGCGACTACTGCGCGGCCAACGCGTTCCTCGACGCCTACGCCCAGGCCAGGCGGCAGCGTGACGGCGCGCCGGTCACCGCGGTCGCCTGGGACACCTGGCGCGAGGTGGGCATGGCGGCGGGCCTGCTGTCCCGGCTCGGCGGCGGGGAACCCGACGGGGAACCCACGGGGCACCCGCTGCCCACCAGGCTGGTCCGGGCCACCGAGGAGTCCCGCACCTACGCCACCACCTTCAGCACCGCCGAACACTGGGTGGTGGACGACCACCGCATCCAGGGCCACGGCCTGATCCCGGGCACCACCTACCTGGAACTGGTCCGGGCCGCCGTCGCGGAACAGGCCGGCGACCGGGTCGTGGAGATCCGCGACGTGCAGTACCTGACGCCGGTCATCGTCCCCGACGGACAGACCCGCGAGGTGTACACCACCGTGGAGCTCCGCGACGGGCAGTGGCGGTTCGCGGTGCAGAGCCGGACCGGCGGCACCGGCTCCGCCGCCTGGCAGGACCACGCCCGCGGCGCGGTGGCCTTCCCCGACCGGGAGCCGGACACCGTGCGGGACCTGGCCGCGCTGGTCGCCGGGTGCGAGGTCACCGAGGTCCTGGAGACCGACGCGGAGATCAGCCGCGGTCTCGGTCTCGAACGGTTCCAACGCGGCGGCCCCATCGAGTTCTCCTTCGGCCCGCGCTGGAAGTGCATGCGGCAGATCCAGGTCGGCGCCGACCGGGTCTTCGCCACGCTCCGGCTGGACGAGGCGCACCACGGCGACCTCGACGGGTTCGCCCTGCACCCGGCCCTGTTCGACGCCGCGGGCGGCATCGCCCGGGTCCACGCCAAGGACACCTACTACCTGCCGTTCAGCTACCGCAGCGTCCGCATCGCGCACGGCCTGACCAGCACCATCCACTGCTACGTCGAACTGAAGGGGTTCACCGACGCCTCCGGGGAGACGATGGCGTGCGACATCGACATCCTGGACGCGGACGGCCGGACGCTGGTGCGGGTCACCGACTTCACCATCAAGCGGATCAACGACGTCGGGGCGCTGCGCGAGCAGATCGACCGCGCCGCCGTGCCGCCGCCGGAGCAGGACCAGGGGGACGGCCCGGCCCCGGCCGCCGGGGTGCTGCGCACCCTCAGCGAGGGCATCAGCGAGCAGGACGGGCAGCGGGTGTTCGACCGGCTGCTCGCCGCTCCGGAACTCCCGGACCACCTGGTCGTGTCCCACCTGGACTTCACCGCGACCCGCCGCCTCGCCCGGTCCCTCACCCCCGCGCTGCTGGCCCGGGAGATGGAGCAGTTGGCTCCGCCCGGCGGCAGCCACCCGCGCCCCGACCTGCCCACCCCCTACGTCGCGCCGCACAGCGACGAGGAACGGGCCGTCGCCGCGGTCTGGCAGGACGTGCTGGGCGTCGACGGGGTCGGCGTCAACGACGACTTCTTCGCCCTCGGCGGGCACTCACTGGCCGCGGTGCAGATCGGCACCCAGATCCGGGACCGGTTCGGGGTGGAACTCGACCTGCGCAGGTTCTTCGAGGCGCCCACCGTCGCGCACACCGTCACCCTGCTGGCCGCCGGCGGCGGGGACGACGCCCGGGCCGACGCGATCGAGGTGCTGAGCCGGGAGGAACCCGAGGAGGGCGACGAGGACGGGCTCGCCGGGCTGACCGACGAGGAAGTGGAGGCACAGCTCCGCGAGTTGCTCGCGGCGGAGGCCGACGACCAGGCGGGGTTCGGCGAACAGGAGGACAGGGCGTGAGCGAGATCGACCTCAGCAGCCTGACGGCCGCCGAGAAACGGGCGCTGCTGGCGAAGCGGCTGCGGGGCGACGGTGGGGCGAAGCGCCCCCGTCCGCGCCGGCGGCGGTTCGCGACCTCGTTCTCCCAGGCCCGGCTGTGGTTCCTCGACCAGCTCAACCCCGGCAGCGCCGCCTACAACGTGCCCGGCGCGCTGCGCGTGCACGGCCCGCTCGACCTGGAGGTCTGGCGGCGCTGCGTCAACGAGATCGCCCGCAGGCACGAGGCGCTGCGCACCACGTTCCAGGAGGAGGAGGGGGAGCCGGTCCAGGTCGTCGTGGACGAGCTGGAACCGGAGTTCCGCGTCGTGGAGTGCGGGCACCTGCACGGCCCGGATGGGGAGCCGGGCATCCGCGCGCTGGCCCGCGAGGAGTTCGCCCGGCCCTTCGACCTGCGTCACGGGCCGCTGCTGCGGATGGTCTTCCTGCGGCTCGCCCCGGACGAGCACGTGCTGCTGCTCAACATGCACCACATCGTGGCCGACCTGTGGTCCACCTCGGTGCTGTTCGCCGAGTTGGTCGCGCTGTACGACGCGTTCGCCTCCGGCGCGGACTCCCCGCTGCCCGACCTGCCGATCCAGTACGCCGACTACGCCGCCTGGCACCGGAAGCGGCTCGAGGGCGAGGCGTCGGCGGACGACCTGGAGTACTGGCGCGGGACCCTGGACGGCGCCCCGCCGATGCTCCAGTTGCCCACCGACCGGCCCCGCCCGCCGGTGCAGAGCACCAACGGCGGCTCGGTCCCGTTCCGGCTCCCGGCGCCGCTGTTGGAGCGGGTGCGCGAGCTGAGCCGGGACGAGGGCGTCACCCCGTTCATGACCATGCTGGCGGCGTTCGTGGTGCTGCTGCACCGCTACAGCAAGGAGGAGGACGTCGTCGTCGGCGTCCCCGTCGCCAACCGCGGCCGGCCCGAGATCGAGCGGCTCATCGGGTACTTCGTCAACATCCTCGCCCTGCGCACCGACCTGTCCGGCACCCCGTCGTTCCGGGAGCTGCTGGCCCGGGTCCGGCAGACCTGCCTCGGCGGCTTCGCCCACCAGGAACTGCCCTTCGAACGCCTGGTGGAGGAGCTCCAGCCGCCCCGGGACCTGTCCCGGGCACCGGTGTTCCAGGTCTCCTTCGTGTTCCAGAACATCCCCCTGCCGTCCTTCGACGCCGGGGGGCTGAGCCTGGAGCTGATGGAGGTGGAGAGCTCCACCGCCCGCTTCGACCTGGAACTCCAGGTCTTCGAGTGGCCCGACGGCCTCAGCGGCTGGTTCGAGTACAACAGCGACCTGTTCGACGAGGCCACCATCGAGCGGATGGGTGACCACCTGCGGCTCCTGGTGGAGAACCTGGTCGCGGACCCCGGCCGGTCGATCGCCGACGTGCCGATGCTCACCGCCGACGAGGAACGGCGGCTGCGGGACTCCGGCGGCACCACCCACCGGGAGTGGCCCGGGCCGGTCCTCGCCCACCGCCGGTTCGCGCGGCAGGCCGCGGGCACCCCCGACGCCGAGGCGCTGCGCTGCGGCGACGACGCCCTGACCTACCGCGAACTCGACGAGCGCTCCAACCAGTTGGCGCACCGGCTGCGGCGGCTCGGGGTCACCCGGGACACCCTGGTGGGGATCTGCCTGCCCCGCTCCACGGACATGGTGGTGGCGCTGCTCGCCGTGCTGAAGGCCGGTGGGGCGTTCGTGCCGCTCGACCCGGGTTTCCCGTCGGACCGGATCGCGTTCATGCTCGAGGACTCCCGCCTGCCGGTGCTGCTGACCCGGCGCGAGGTGCTGGACGGGCTGTCCGCCCCGCGGGCCGAGGCGCTGTGCCTGGACGAGATCCGCGACGAGCTGGCCGCCGAGTCCACCGAGGGCCCCGACGTGCCGGTCGACGAGGAGGACCTCGCCTACGTCATCTACACCTCCGGCTCCACCGGGCGCCCCAAGGGCGTGCGGATACCCCACCGGGCGCTGGGCAACTTCCTGCGGTCCATGAGGGAACGCCCCGGGATCGACGCCGGTGACACCCTGCTCGCCGTCACCACGCTCTCGTTCGACATCTCCCTGCTCGAACTGCTGCTCCCGCTGGTCGAGGGCGCCCGGGTGGTGCTCGCCGACCGGGAGACCGCCACCGACGGCAGGCGCCTGGGCGACGCGCTCGCCCGTTCCGGCGCCACGATGATGCAGGCCACCCCCTCGACCTGGCGGATGCTGCTGGAGGCGGGCTGGCAGGGCGACCCGGGACTGCGGGCGCTGGCCGGCGGCGAGGCGCTCCCCGCGGACCTCGCCCGGAAGCTGCTGGCCAAGGGCGTGACCCTGTGGAACATGTACGGACCCACGGAGACCACCATCTGGTCCGCGGTGGGGCGGGTCGGCGAGGGGCCGGTCACCCTCGGCGAGCCGATCGCCAACACCGAGCTGCACGTCCTGGACGAAGCCGGCCGGCTCGTCCCGCTCGGGGTCCCCGGCGAGCTGTGCATCGGCGGCGCCGGCCTGGCCCGGGACTACCTGGACCGGCCCGAGCTCACCGCGGAACGGTTCGTGCCGCACCCGTTCGGGGCGGACCCCGGCAGCCGGCTCTACCGCACCGGTGACCTGGTCCGGCGCCGGGCGGACGGCAGGATCGAGTTCCTGGGCCGCCTGGACCACCAGGTGAAGCTGCGGGGCTACCGGATCGAACTCGGTGAGATCGAGGCGGTGCTGGCCCAGCAGCCCGACGTCCTCCAGGCCGTGGCGGTCGTCCGCGAGGACGTCCCCGGGGACCAGCGGCTCGTCGCCTACCTGGTGACCGGGACGGACCGGGCGGCCACCGACGACCGGCCGGCCCGGCTGCGGGCCGCGCTCGGCGAGAAGCTGCCCGACTACATGGTGCCGACCGCCTTCGTCTTCCTCGACGCGCTGCCGGTGACACCCAACGGCAAGACAGACCGCAGGGCGCTGCCCGTGCCGGACGGCACCCACACCGGGCCGCGCACCGCGTACGTCGCGCCCCGCACCCCGGCGGAGGAGACGCTGTGCCAGCTCTTCGCCCAAGTCCTGGGCGTGGAGCGGGTCGGGGCCGAGGACAGCTTCTTCGAGCTCGGCGGGCACTCGCTGCTCGCCACCCGGCTGATCTCCCAGATCCGGGCCGCGCGCGGAGTGGAACTCGAGGTCCGCGCGCTGTTCCAGGCCCCGACCCCGGCGGCGCTCGCCCTCCAGATGCGGCACGCCGCACCGGCGCGCCCCGCCCTGCTGCCGGCCACCCGGCCGTCGGAACTGCCGCTGTCCTTCGCCCAGCGGCGCCTGTGGTTCCTGCACCACCTCGAGGGGCCGAACCCCACCTACAACGTCCCGGTGGCGCTGCGGCTCGCCGGCCCGCTGGACGCCTCCGCGCTGCGGGCGGCGCTCGCCGACGTGATGGAACGCCACGAGGCGCTGCGCACCGTCTTCCCGGACCGCGAGGGGATTCCCCACCAGCGCATCCTGTCCGTTGACGAGGCACGCCCCCAACTGCCGGTGGTCCGGGTCGCCGAGGCCGAACTCGCCGAGGCCGTCACCGGCGCCGTCCGGCACGCCTTCGAGCTGACCACCGAACCGCCGCTGCACGCCGAGCTGTTCGCGGTCGGCCCCGAGGACCACGTGCTGGTGGTCGTGGTCCACCACATCGCCGCGGACGGCTGGTCCCTGGCACCGCTCGGGCAGGACCTGGCCACCGCCTACGCCGCCCGCCGCGCCGGCCACGCCCCCGGGTGGCAGCCCCTCCCGGTGCAGTACGCCGACTACACCCTGTGGCAGCAGCGGCTGCTCGGCGACCGCAAGGACCCCGAGTCCCTGCTGGCCAGGCAACTCGACTACTGGGAGCGGACCCTGAAGGGGCTGCCGGAGGCCATCCCGCTGCCCACCGACCGCCCGCACCCGCAGGAGCCGTCCCGCCGGGGCGGGATGGTCTCCTTCACCTGGGACGCCGACCTCCACCGGGACCTCGCCCAACTGGCCCGCTCCTGCGACGTCAGCATGGCCATGGTGCTGCACGCCGCCCTCGCCGCCGTGCTCAGCGGGCTCGGCGCCGGCGAGGACGTGCCCATCGGCGCGCCGATCGCCGGGCGCACCGACCAGGCCGCCGAGGGACTGGTCGGCTTCTTCGCCAACACCCTGGTGGTGCGGGTGGACACCTCGGGACGCCCCACCTTCCGGGAGCTGCTGGCCAGGGTCAGGGAACGGAGCCTGGACGCCTACGCCAACCAGGACGTCCCGTTCGAACACGTCGTGGACGCCCTGAGCCCGACCCGCTCACTGACCCGCCACCCGCTCATCCAGACCATCCTGGCCTGGCAGAACACCCCCGAGGCCGTCCCCGAACTGCCCGGCCTCGCGGTGTCCGTGGTGCCCGTCGCCACCGGCACCACCCGGATGGACCTGTCCGTCGCCCTGTTCGAGCGTCCCGCCGCCGACGGCGGGCCCGGCGGGATCGACGGCACCGTGGAGTACAACGCCGACGTCTTCGACCCGTCGTCCGTCCAGGCCCTCCACCAGCGGCTGCGGCAGGTGCTGCACGCCGTCGCCGCGGACCCCGACCAGCGGGTGGACACCCTGGACGTGCTCCTCGACGCCGAACGGCAGCTCCTGCTGACCGAGTGGAACGGCGTGCGGCGGGAACTGCCGCACGGCGCGCTGCCCGAGCTGTTCCGCGAGCAGGCCCGGCGCACCCCGGACGCCACCGCCGTGGCGTGGGAGGACACCGGGCTCAGCTACGCCGAGCTGGACGCGCGGGCCGACCGCCTGGCGCGGCGGCTGCGCGGGTGCGGCGTCGGCCGGGAAACCCCGGTGGGCGTCTTCATGGACCGCTCGCCGGAGCTGGTGGTCACCCTGCTCGCGGTGGTGCGGGCGGGCGGCGCCTACGTCCCGCTGCACCACGCCTGGCCCGCGGAACGGGCGGCGTGGGTGCTGGCGGACACCGGGGCCCCGGTGCTGGTGGTGGACGACCCGGAGAAGGCCGGCAGGTTCGACCACGACGCCCGGGTCGTCGTCGTGGGCCCGCACGACGGCACCGGCGACGACGACGGCGACGGGGCGGCGGCCGCCCCCCTGGAGTCCGCGCACCCCGAGCAGTTGGCCTACGTGCTGTACACCTCCGGCTCCACCGGCCGGCCCAAGGGCGTGGCCGTCCGCCACCGCGACGTCGTCGGCCTCGTCCACGACCGGCGCCGGCGCAGCGACGGGCCGTTCCGGGTGCTGCTGCACCACCCGTACTCGTTCGACCCGTCCACGTTCGAGCTGTGGGTGCCGCTGCTGACCGGCGGCACCGTCGCCGTCGCCCCCGACGAGACCCTCGACGCCGACCAGATCAAACAGCTCGTGGACCGGCACCAGCTCACCGCGATGCTGGTCACCGCCACCATGTTCAACCTCGTCGTCGAGCAGAACCCGGCCTGCTTCTCCGGCATGCGGGACGTGTTCACCGGGGGCGAGGCCGCCGCGCCCGGCGTCATCCGGCGGGTCCTTGAGCACAACCCGGGCCTGCGGGTGCGCCACGGCTACGGGCCGACCGAGGCGACGACCTACGCCACCATCCACCCGGTGGACTCCGCGGACGGCGTGGAGGACGTGCCGCCCATCGGCCGGCCCAAGGACAACGTCCGGGCGTACGTGCTGGACGGCGGGCTGCGGCTGGTGCCGCCCGGGGTGGTCGGCGAGCTGTACCTGTCCGGCACCGGCGTCGCCCGCGGCTACCTGGGCCGTCCCGGGCTGACCGCGGAACGGTTCGTGGCCTGCCCGTTCGAGGCCGGGGAGCGGATGTACCGGACCGGTGACCTGGTGCGGTGGCGGCCCGACGGGCTGCTGGAGTTCGTCGGCCGCACCGACGACCAGGTCAAGGTGCGGGGCTTCCGCATCGAACTCGGCGAGGTGGAGGCCGCCCTGGTGGCCCACCCCGCGGTCGCCCAGGCCGTGGTGGTCGCCCGCACCGACCGACCCGGCGGCACCGACCTCGTCGGCTACGTCGTTCCCGCTGAGGACCAGGCGCCCGACCCCGCCGCGGTACGGGCGTTCGCCGCGGAACGGCTCCCCCAGTACATGGTCCCCGCCGCGGTGCTCGTCCTGGACGCCGTGCCGCTGACACCCAACGGGAAACTGGACCGCGCCGCCCTGCCCGCGCCCGACTTCGGCTCCACCGCCCGCTCCCGCGCCCCGCGCACCCCCGCCGAGGAGGCGCTGTGCGAGGTGCTCGCCGGGGTGCTCGGCCTGCCCGAGATCGGCGCCGAGGACAACTTCTTCGAACGGGGCGGGGACAGCATCCAGGCCATCCAGGCGGTCGCCCAGGCCAGGTCCGCGGGGTACTCGATCAGCGCCCGGGACCTGTTCGCCCACCAGACCGCCGCCGGCCTGGCCACCGTGGCCACCCGGCTCGACGACGGGGCCGCGCCCGCCGTCCACGACGACGGCACCGGCGAGATCCCCCCGGTGCCGATCGTGGAGTGGCTGCGGAACCTGGGCGGGGAGACGACCGGCTTCAGCCAGGCGACGGTCGTCGCCACACCACCGGGAGCCGACCTGGAGTCGCTGACCGCCGCGTTCCAGGCCGTCCTCGACCACCACGACGCGCTGCGTTCCCGGCTGGCCGTCCGGCCCGACGGGAGCTGGTCCCTGCACGCCGCGCCGCCCGGCGCGGTGCCCGCCGCCGACAAGCTGCGGCGCGTGGACGCCGCCGCGCTCACCGGCACCGCCCTGTCGGCGCTGGTCGCGGACGAGTTCACCGCGGCCAAGTCGCGCCTGGACCCGCAGGCCGGGGAGATGTGCCAGCTCGTGTGGTGCGACGCCGGGCCCGACCGCGCCGGCCGGCTGCTGCTCGTCCTGCACCACCTCGTCGTGGACGGCGTGTCCTGGCGCGTCCTGCTGCCCGACCTGGAGGCCGCCTGGGAGGCGGTCACCGCCGGCCGGGACGCCGCCCTGGCGCCGGTCCCCACGTCCCTGCGGCGCTGGGCGGAACTGCTGACCGCGCAGGCCGGCACCGCGGAACGGACCGCGGAACTGCCGCGGTGGACCGAGATCCTGGACCGGCCGGGCACCCTGGTGACCGGCGAACTCGACCCCGTCCGCGACGTGCACGGCACCGCCGGCAACCTGGCCCTCACCCTGCCGGCACAGGACACCGGGCCGCTGCTGGGACAGGTCCCCGCCGCGTTCCGCGCCGGCGTCCAGGACGTGCTGCTCGCGGCCCTCGGCGTCGCCCTCACCACGTGGCGGCACCGCCCGGAGGAGCGGCACGACGCGGTGACCGTGGACGTGGAGAGCCACGGCCGGCACGAGCGGCCCGGCGACGGCATCGACCTCAGCCGCACCGTGGGCTGGCTCACCAGCTCCTACCCGGTCCGGATCGACACCGGCCCGCTGACGCGAGAGCAGGCGAAGGAGGCCGGGGCCGACCTCGCCGCCGCCGTCACCCGGGTCACCGAACAGCTCCGCGCCGTCCCCGGCGAGGGCCTCGGCTACGGCCTGCTGCGCTACCTCAACCCCGACACCGCCCCCGCCCTGGCCGACCTGCCCGCGCCACAGGTCGGGTTCAACTACCTGGGCCGGCTGACCGCCCCCGAGGGCGAGGCGCCCTGGATGCCGGTGACCGACGACTCGGCACGGGCCACCGGCGGCGCGGACCAGGCGATGCCGCTGGCGCACCCCCTGGAGGTCAACGCGGTCACCCAGGACGGCCCCGAAGGACCCCGCCTGGTCGCCCACTGGACCTGGGCGGGCGCCCTGGTGGACGACGACGCGGCACGCGAACTCGCCGAGGGCTGGTTCGCCGCCCTGAAGGCGATCACCGCCTGCGCCGCCGCCCTCGGCACCCCGGACACCGGGGCCGCCCCGGCCGGGCAGCACGCCGCCGGCCGGACCCCGCTGACCGCGATCGAACGGGTGAGCAGGGACGAGCCCATCCCGGTCTCGTTCGCCCACCTCGACATCCTCCACCAGCCCGTTGACCTCAACGACCCGCACCACAACGTCATCACCGCGCTGTCGGTGGACGGAGACCTCAACGAGCCGGCGCTGCGCCGCGCGTTGGACGACGTGGTGCGGCGCCACGAGGCGCTGCGCACCCGGGTGATCGGCCACGACCCGGCCACCTGGAGGCAGGTGGTGGACGCCGAAGGCGGGTGGCCGCTGACGTCCGTGGACCTGCGGTCCCACGACGACGAGGCCACCCGGACGGCCAGGCTGCGGGAGGTCGTCCAGCAGGAGGTGGACAAGCCCTTCGACGTCGCCACCGAGGTCCCCATCCGGGGCGTGCTGGTGGCGATGGCCGAGCGACGGCACGTCCTGCTGCTCACCACCCACCACATCGTCGTGGACCAGTGGGCGTACGGGGTGCTCTACCAGGACCTGACCGAGCTGTACGGGGCGCACCTCGCCGGCCGGCGGCCCGAGCTGCCCGAACTGCGCTTCCACTACCCCGACTACGCGGCGTGGCAGCAGCGGCAGCTCGCCGAGGGCGGCTTCGACGCGCACGTGGAGTACTGGCGCGGGCAACTGGACCCGCTGCCGGCCAGGCTGGACTTCGACGCGCCCGCCCACCAGTCGGCGCCCGCACCGGACGGCTACACCCACGGCTTCGTCCTCGACCCGCGCCTCACCGAGGCGCTGCGGGACGCCGCCCAGCGGCAGGGCGTGACCCTGTTCATGCTGCTCATGGCGGCGTTCGAGCTGCTGCTCCACGCCTACTCCGACAGCGACGACATCACCGCCGCCTGCCCGCTGGCCGGCCGGGAACGGCCCGAAGTCGCCTCGATGATCGGGTTCTTCATCAGCCCGGCCCTCATCCGCGTGGACCTGTCGGACGACCCCACGTTCGACGGGATGCTCAGCCAGGTCTGCGACAACCTGCTGGCCGCCTACGCCCACCAGGACGTGCCGCTGCGGCACCTCATCCACCAGGACACCCGCGGCGGCAACGACCCGTTCCGGGTCGGGTTCAACCTGCTCAACGCCCCGGAGTCCGCGCTGAGCATGCCCGGGCTGACCGTGTCCCCGCTCGACACCGGCGTCGGCGACGACGACGTGCTGCCCGAGCTGATCACCGTCATGCGGCCCAAGGTGATGGACCTGTACCTGGTCATGCGGGAGAACGGCGGCCGGCTCGGCGGCCTGTGGCTGTACAACCCGGACCGCATCGAGGGCCGCGTGATGGGCGTGCTGGTCCACCAGTGGGCGCGGGTCCTGGACCTGGTGGTGACCCATCCGGAGCTGAACGTCCACGAGCTGCGGCGCCGGCTCCGCGAGGAGCCGCTGCCCACCCCGGGCACGGCGGCCAGCGACCCGACCGACGACAGGGAGGCCCGTTGAACGCGACGCACAGCCCGGTGGCACTGGTGGCCGGCGGCTCACGGGGGATCGGCCGAGCCACCGCGCTCCGGCTCGCCCAGGACGGCTACGACGTGGCGGTGTGCTACGCGTCCGACACCACCGCCGCCCGGGAACTGGAGAAGCAGATCGGCGACCTGGGCCGGCGGGTGTACGTCCGGCGGGCCGACGTCGCCGACGCCGCCTCGGTGGAGGACCTGGTGGACGGCGCCGAGGACGCCCTCGGCCCGATCACCGCGGTCGTCACCTCGGCGGCCGTCCTGCGGGACACCCCGATGGCGGTGATGGAGGAGGACGACTGGCACGACGTGCTTCGGGTCAACCTCGACGGCGTCTACAACGTCTGCCGCACGGTCATCCCCGGCATGATCAAACGCAGGCACGGCGCGATCGTCACCCTCTCCTCGATCGCCGGCATCCACGGCAACGCCGGACAGACCAACTACGCCGCGTCCAAGGCGGGCATCATCGGCCTCACCACCTCGCTCGCCGCGGAGGTCGGCCGGTACGGGATCAGGGCCAACGTGGTGGCGCCCGGCTTCGTCGCCACCGACCCGGTGCTCAACCTCCCCGACGACGTCCTGGAACGGTTCCGGCAACGCATCGCGCTGGGCCGCATCGGCCGTCCCCAAGAGGTCGCCGACCTCGTCTCGTTCCTGCTCTCCGAACGGGCCACGTACCTCACCGGGGCCGTGTTCCGCATCGACGGCGGACTGTCCGCCGGCTGAGCCGCACCACGCCGTTCCCCACGGCGCCACCAACCCAGAAGACGACCACGAAGGGCACGTAATGACGGACATGGTCTGCCCCATCACCAACGGCCTGCCCACGCACCGCGAGCAGCCGCTCGACCCGCCGGAGGTGCTCGGACAGCTCCGCTCCGAACAGCCCATCGCCCCGATGACCTTCCCCGACGGCCACCGCGGCTGGCTGGTGACCAGGCACGACCAGGTCAAGGCGATCCTGGCCGACCCGCGGTTCAGCTCCCGGGCGTCCGCCAAGCACCTGGCGTTCCCGTCCGACCGCGCCGCCCTCGACCTCGAGGGGGACATGCCGCCCGGCCAGTTCGAGCACATGGACCCGCCGGAGCACACCAAGTACCGCAAACTGCTCGCCGGCCAGTTCACCCTGCGCCGGATGAAGCAGCTCACCCCGCGGATCGAGAAGATCGCCGCCGACCACGTCGCCGCGATCCGCCGCCAGGGCCCGCCCGCGGACCTCGTGAAGGACTTCGCGGTCCCGATGTCCGCCCAGGTCATCTGCGAGCTCCTCGGCATCCCCGTCGAGGACCGGGAACGGTTCGAGGCCGCCTCGTCCAGCCTGCTCAGCCTCGACATCTCCCCCGAAGAGGCGATGGGCGCCATGGGCAACCTCCTCGGCCTGCTCGGCGAGCTCGTCCAACGCAAGGCCGTGGAACCCACCGACGACCTGCTCAGCGGCCTGGTCAGCAGCGGCGAACTCAACCCGGCCGAACTGGTCGGCGCCACCCTGCTGCTGCTCGTCGCCGGCCACGAGACCACCGCGAACCAGCTCGCGCTCGGCACCTACACCCTGCTGCGCGAACCCGAGCAGATGGCCAAGCTGCGCGCCGACGAGTCCCTGATCGAGGGCGCCGTCGAGGAGCTCCTGCGCTACCTGACCATCGTCCACATCGGCGTGCAGCGCACCCCGCTGGAAGAGGTCGAGATCGACGGCGTGGTCCTCAAGCCCGGCGAGGCGGTGCTGCTCCACCTGCCCACCGCCAACCGCGACCCCAAGCGGTTCCCCGACCCGGACCGCCTCGACGTCACCCGCAAGGCGCTCGGCCACCTGACGTTCAGCCACGGCATCCACCAGTGCCTCGGCCAGCAACTCGCCCGGATCGAGCTGAGGGTCGGCTACTCCACCCTGCTCCGCGAGTTCCCGGAGCTGCGCCTCGCCGAGCCGGACGTCGAACTCCCGATGCGCTCCAACATGACGGTCTACGGCGTGCACCGGCTGCCCGTCGCCTGGTGAACCGTCCCGACCACCACTCCGGAGGCCCCACGTGCGAGTCGAAGCCGACACCGAGGTGTGCGTCGGATCGGGCATGTGCGCGTTGACCGCGTCGCACCTGTTCGACCAGTCCGACGAGGACGGATCGGTGATCCTGCTCGACCCCGAACCGTCCGCACCGGACGCCCAGCGAGCCGTCAGGGAGGCCGTGGGGCGCTGTCCCTCCGGCGCCCTTTCGCTCGTGGAGTGACCACCCCGGCCACCACGGGTCCGGCCAGGACCCGTCGCCGCCCGTGAGAGAAGGAGACCGAAGTGGACAACGCGTGGCTCGCCTGGCGGAAACCGCCGCCGGAGCAGGCAGCCCACCGCCTCTTCTGCCTTCCCTACGCGGGCGGCGGCGCGTCCGCCTACCGTGGCTGGCACTCCCTCGCCCCGGCGAGCCTCCAGGTGTGCCCGGTGGAACTCCCCGGCCGGGGCCGCCGGCTCGGCGAGACCCCGTTCACCCGCCTCCAGCCGCTGGTCGGCGCCCTCGCCGACGCGCTCCGCCCCCACCTGGACCGTCCGTACGCCCTCTTCGGGCACAGCATGGGCGGGCTGCTCGCCTTCGAGCTGGCCCGGACCCTGCGCCGACGCCGCTGGCCCGCCCCCGCGCACCTGTTCGTCTCCGGCGCCGCGTCCCCCGACGCCCCGCGCACCCGCCCGCCGGTGCGCGCCGCCCCGGACGCCGAGGTGAAGGCGGAACTGCTGGCCCTGGGCGGCACCCCCGCGGAACTCCTCGACGACGACGACCTGATGGACGTCATGCTGCCCACCATGCGGGCGGACTTCTCGGTCCTGGAGACCTACGAGTACCGCCCCGAGCCGCCGCTCGCCGTCCCCATGACGGTCTTCGGCGGCACCGCCGACCCGCTCGTCCCGCCGACGGCCCTGCGCGACTGGCGCCACCAGTCCGCCGCCGGCTCCCGGCTGCGGCTGCTGCCCGGCGGCCACTTCTTCCTCCACCCGGCTGCCGCCGACCTCCTCACCGACATCGCCGCCACCCTGGCCCGCACGGCCCACCCGGCGGCGTGACCCCGGGGCGGGGTGGGCCTGCGAACTCTCCAGGGCTGATGAGGAACTTGTGACAGGTGACCCCGAAGTGGCACGGGGTGTGAGCCTGCGAACTCTCCAGGGCTGATGAGGAACCCGAGGGTAAAGCCCCAGGTCGGCCGGCATTTGACATGGTCGTTCTCGTCTAGCCTTGCAGCGTCCTGACGGTCATGCATCTGCGCAGGTCACAGCCATGGCAGAAGATGGCAGAAGCTCTCGCCTGTCAGCTCGAAACGGGGAGGTGGCCGTTGCCGCTCCTGGCCGCGTCGGTGTCGGTGGATCGCTGCTGGTGATCGTATGGCAGACCCTGAACCAATGAACGCCCCGCCCTGGTCCGGCCGGACTGGTCTCGCGCGTTATCCCGACCCGCGGGTAAGGCTGCCTGGATGGTTGAACGCTGGGCTCACACTTTGTTGCTGACCCTACGCATAGCCTTTCTGCCAGGTGCGAGCGCGCCTGTCGAGATGCAACGCGTCCTTCATGCTTTTACCTGCTGTTGCGGGGGGAGGCTCAGGGTGCCACGGCGGTGGCGAGCAGGTGGGAGCTGGCGGCGAGCAGTTCTGGGTGGGCGTCGGCGAGCCGCGCGGCCTCCAGGGCGGCGGTGAACATCGGCGAGTCGGTCAGCACCGTCCCGGTGTGCACCTCGACGGCCTTGAGGCACGCCCACGCCGGGCCCTCGACGCCATGGACGCGCACCCCGGTCAGCCCGGCCGCGGAGAGTTCTCCGGCGAGTTCCTCGGCGGTATGGAGGTACGCGGTGATGAACCCCCTCCGACCGGACTCGTAACGGCCCGTGCTGAGAGTTCCGGCGACTTCTTCCCTGATCTGCTCGTTGCCCAGCAACGTGGTCGCCACGTGCTTGTACAGCACGGCGGCGCGGCCGATCGCCGCGGCAGCGACCAGGCCACCGGGGCGGACGACCCGCCGGGCCTCGGCGAGCGCCCGGTCACGGTCCTCGCGTTCTGGCAGGTGGTAGAGCGGTCCGAGGAGGAGTACCACGTCGTACGAGTCGTCCGCGGCCGTGAGTTGTCGGGCGTCGCCGACCTGCGCGTCCAGTCCGCGGGCTGTGGCCTGCTCGACGTGCCGCGGCACCGGATCGACGACCCGCACCCGGTATCCCTCGGTGTCGAGCCACCCGGCGTGGACGCCGGGGCCGCCGCCCACGTCGAGCACGGTCGCCGGTGCCGGGGGCAGGTGCCTCCGCAGGATCTCGCGGGTCCGCACCAGCTCGAGCGCGCCTTCGGCGTTGGAGGTGAGTCGGGCGGATTCGTCGAAGGCGTGGGTGTAGAAATCCAGGATCTCCGGGGCGAGGTGTGGGGACGTGGGCATGGGGACCAGGGTCCCTCCCGACCGGTTCGCCTGTCCAACGGGTTGGGAGGTCGAGGACACCTTCTGCCTCCCGGCCGAGCAGCTCGCCACGGACGGAGGGGTCGCGTCCCGCCAGGCGGCAACCCAGGGAACACGGAGCGGAGGTGGGCCGCCGTCCGGGGACGCCGCCGGGTATGGGCCCGTCGCAGGGGACTTGTGCTCTCGGGACCTTGCCTCACCGGGGCGCGAACAGCGGCGCGCAGCGATCCCGACACGACAGGTGGTCGAAGCTCCCACTCTTCGTTCCAGCTACCATTCGCCGCGGGCTGGTGGTCGTGGTGACCACGGCGTCCCATTGCGAACCCTCCAGGGCTGATGAGGGACCGAGGGTAAAGTCCCAGGACGGCCCACACTTGAGACGGTCGTTCTCATCCAGCATTGCAGCGTTCTGACGCTCGTCCATCTGTGCAGGTCACAGCCATGGCGGAAGGCGGCAGAAGCTCTCACCCCCGCTCGGACCGGGCCGCTGGCTGTTGCCGTCGCTGGCCGCGTCGGTGGAGCGCTGCTGGTGATGCCCGAACCGATCAGCACTCCGCCCTGGTTTCGGCCGGATCGGTCTTAGAACTCCCAACGCAATGACTTCAGGCGTCGCCAACAGATGGGTGCGCGTCCAAGGATGAGGAAAGCTTCGTGGATGTCGTCGCGTATCTCCCAGCGGATCCGCAGGCGGCGGAACCAGTGCAGATGGGCGAACGCACGCTCCACGCCCCGGCGTTGGATGCCCAGGCCGGAACCGTGCTCGGTGCCGCGGCAGAGGGCTCAGGTGCCGGACCTGGGGGTGTGCCCTGGCTCGTCGACGATGCCCGTGGCTGTGAGGGCGACGGATTCGACAGTGGTGCCAGCCTTGCCCCAGGCACTGTCCTTGACGAGGACGGTGCGGGTGCCTAGGAAGCGCAGGCTGTTCTCATCGAAGATCCATTCCTGGCGTTCGCCGTCGTGGGTGCGGGCGACGGCCACGCCGTGGCGTCCTGCGGCGTCGACGGCGTCAGGAAGGGTCGTGACCCCGGGTATGCGGGCGGCAGCCCGGTAGAGGGCGGCGCTGGTGGCGGGCGGCGCCGCGGAGTGGCGCAGCATGTCGCCGATGGCCACGAACGCCCCCTGGTCAGCGCCGAGTGTGGAATCGGTGCCCGCTCCGTGGTTGAGGTCAGCCTCTTCATAGATCGCCTTCAGCAGAGCACTGGGGTCGGTGGGCAGGCTTGCCAGCAGCCGGTAGGTCGGTGTGCTCAGTGTGCCGGCGCCGGGGGCATCCAGCCACCAGTCGTCACTGGCCTGGCGCTTCAGGGTGCGGCCGCTGCCGTCCACGGATGTCCACTGTTCCATGACCTCGTCGGTCCGCTCAGTCACGCCGGTGTCTCCGTCCAGAGCAGTGGTGAAACCGGCGATCTTCACGTAGGTGTACTGGCTGTCGCGGACGTTGGTGCTGGGTTGCTCGGCCGCGGTGAGAGCGATGCGGTTCAGAAGCTGCACCGCTGCGGGCGATGCCGCAGGCCCGGCGGCCACGCTGCTCCCGGGGTCGGCGGTGGCCCGGATGCCGGTCAGCCGGGCGATGTTCTCCACTCCGTCGTGACCCACCGTGAGTGCCAGGGCGCAGGCAGCGGCGGTGGGCACCAGAACGAGCACGAGCCGCCTGCGGAAACGCCGGCGGGGCGCCGCGGCCAGTGTGTGGACGTCGATCTCGTTCATGAAGTGGTCCTTGAGCAGGCGACGGCGGTCGGGAGTCAGGCCGGGTCGGGCCGGGGCCGGCATCAGCCGGGCCAGTTCCTCGCGCTCGGCCCGTTCGTGCTGCTCGGGCTGGTGTCGGGAGGCGGCGTTCATCGGTTCCCCTCCTGGGATGACCGGGCCGCGGGAGTGCGGCCGCCTGGTATGTGTCCGGTGCCTGTTAGCGGTTCCACCGGATTCGGCCCGCTGTGCAGTTCGTCGTGGGCCAGCGTGCGAAGCCGCTTGCGGGCGCGGGACAGCCGGGACCGGACGGTGCCCACCGGGATTCCGAGCACCTCCGCCGCCTCTGCGTAACCCAGCCCAGACCATACGCAGAGGGTGAACACGTCACGGTCGGCCCGCCGGAGCTTGGCCAGCGCGCGTGCCGCCGCCTGAAGGTGGTCGGCGTCGGCGAGCCGCCCGACCACCTCGTCCGCGAAGTCGGGCACGCTGTGCCGTGGCGGAAGCCGTGACATCGCCGCTCGGTGCCGCCGGGCCGCCCGGGCGGTGTTGCGCAGCACGTTGGTCGCGATGCCCAGCAGCCACGCCCGGACGCTGACCACCTCGGCACGCATCTTCTCCCGCAGCCGCCAGGCCTCCAGGAAGGTCAGGGACACGACATCCTCAGCCACTGCCCAGTCTCCGGTCACCCGGATGGCATGCGCGTACACGATCCCCGAATGCTTTTCGAAGATCTCATCGAACGCCGCCCGGTTTCCGGACCGCACTCGTTCACTCAGCGGTGTCTCCACACAGCGAAGTGTCCGTAGCCTCCGTTCGGTTCCCTGTGACGCCCGACACGCCGCCGTGGGCCATCGCGAAGACGCGTTGGTTCGACTTGGCTGAGAGAATCCGGGAACGGGGTGGCGGAAGTCCCCGCGAGCCAACGGGACCCCCGTCCCGGGCGCCACCGTCTGCCGCACCCTCGCCGAGACCACCGACAGCGGCAACGACGACCTCCACAGTTGGCTCGTACCGCGAAGGTCCACCGCAGGTGGGCGGTGTCACACCAGGTGAGGCCTCTTGGGGCCGGGGCTGGAGTGCCGGTGCCACCGCAGCGTGCAGGAGCCCGGGTGCCCACAGGGTGGATGCCGCCCAGCAGGGAACTACCGTGGCAGGTCGCGGCGGGTGTGCCTTGGGACGACGTGCGGCACCGCCCATGCCGTGCTGACACGCCTCGGGCGGGACACGGGCGCGGGGATACAGACGGGTGCACCGGCGTGGCACACGCCGTCGCGCGTCACAAACCCCGCACCACGCGGGCCCTGCCCTGCGTGCGGAACCCGAGGGCGTGGCGGTAGATCTCCGGCACGCGGTAGCGCCCGTCGGAGTCCCTGGCCAGGGCGCCCCACTGCTCCAGGGCTTCCACGTCGTCGGCCGTCAGCTTCACGTCTGCCGCGTCGAAAGGCATCTTGACGGTGTCCGAGAAGGAAGACATGTGACGCAGGAGCTTTCCGAGGCGTGGGTTCTCCTCGTTGATCTCATCCACCTTCGCACGGCTACAGGAAGCCAGGGCACGGCGCATGGCTGACGGAGTCAGCACCCTATCCGGCCAGCGCGTGTCCCCGACGGACGCTCCAGCAGCCTCGCAGAGGAAGCGGACGACGTCGCGAGCCTGGATCTGTTCGTTGAAGTCCGCGAGGGCGGCGGGAACCCACCGCTCGGTCCATGCCTCGCGTGAGCCGGCGGTTCCGAGCTTCGCGCCCCACAGGGGAAGGAGCGCCTGAACGATTTCGTTGTAGCCCATGTCCGCGATCGGCAGGTTCGGCTCAGCCACCGCCTCGGCGTTCGTCGCCATCCACAGTGCGAGCCGAAGGGCGTCCTTGGTGTCCCAACGCAGCTCGTAGGGGGCGTAGCGGTCGAGGAACTGGCCGAGGTTCTGCCTGATCGCCGACCTGACGAGGTCCTGACGTACGAAGACGACGAGTCCGAGTGAGCGGTTGCGAAGCATGCGGAGCCAGGCCGGAACCTCGACCAGCAGTGTTCGCAGTGCGACACGCCTGGACTCCGTCTCCAGCGACTCCAGCCAGTCCTCCAGGCCATCGATGACGAAGAGGCAGGCCCCGGACAGGTCCGCGGTCCGCGCGAGGAGGAACTGCTCGGCTGGTTGTCCCTGTTGGGCGCCCGCTGACCAGGCCAGGCACTCCAGCCAGCGCTGTCGCCAGAACTCCGGGTCGTCGGCCCGGTCGTCCCGGAGGGCGGCGTTCAGACTGCGCCGGATCTCGTCCGCGGTGACGCCTGACCCACCTGCCGCAAGGTCTCTGAGCTTCTGCGGCGATGCCACGTCCGCATGCGGCTCCGAGATGTTGGCCGGGTCCAGGACGGGGACCACCGTCGCGGTCCGCTCGACGCTCTGCCCGTTCTTCTTGGCGAACGCTTCCCAGGACCCCTCGGCGCACATCCTGGCGAAGGTGAACGTCTTCCCCGCGCCCTTCGCTCCGACGACGACCGCCACCGGGAGGTCGGTGCTGTGGTCGGCGATCAGCCGACGCACCGGTTCGGTGGTGAGGAACCCCAGGCCGGAGTCCATGCCGCGTTGCTCGGCGAACACCAGTCGGCGCGCGGTGCCCTCCAGGGCTCGCCGACGGCCGTCCAGCGTGGCTGGTTCCTCGGGGCGTGTCGGGACCGCGGGTTTCACGTCCGGTGTGAACTCGGTGAGCAGTTCCGGCAATCCACAGCGCCGGGCGACCTCGACCACTGCGTCCCAGGCCGACGGAAGTGCCAGCAGTTCCTCACGGAACGGACTCAGCACGGGCACGGTCAGGACCTGTTCGTCCACCGTCAGGTCCTCCAGCACGTCCTCGTCGGCGGCTGTCCCGGCCAGGGCGATCGTGGACGCCAGTGCCGCCGAAAGCCCCCTGCGTGCGTCCTCGGCATGACCGTCGTGGACGTCGAGCCGGTACTGGGTGACGATGGCGCCTGGAGTGGGATCCGTTCCCACCAGCGCGGGGGACTGCGCACCCAACTGCCGGATCATGGTCTCGGTGCCCTGGAGGGACTGGCTGCTGATCGTCGTGACGAACACCCGCATGACCCGGGGGTCCAACAGGATCGGGGCTGCCAGCTCCGAAGCGCCGGCTCGGAGGTCCAGGACGACGCTGTCGGCCCCGGCCACGACCGCGAGGGCCGCCAGGGACTCGCTCAGGAAGTACGGCGAGCGGTCCTCCGTCAGCAGATCGGCCGGTCCGATTCGGGGTGGCCCGAGCCGCGTGCGGCGACTGGCTGGAAGCACAGTCACGCAACCTGTCCCTGGGTAGCGCGAGACCCGCTGGTTGGGCAGGTAGGCGGCGGCGATCTCCACCGCCGGGGTGGGATCACCCTGGGTGGAGGAGTGCAGGAGCGCCAGGAGGTCTTCGTACGCGATGTCGCAGCGGCCCCCCTGTGCCTGGTACATCCAGGTGATGCCGGGCGCCTCCAGGTCAGCGTCGACGAGCAGGACGTGTTGTCCCTGGGAGGCGAGGAGGTCGGCCAGCGCTACGGCGTGAAGCGTTCGTCCGACGCCGCCCTTGAAGGAATGGAAGGCGGTGAGTTGCCTGTCGCCAGCGAACCGTTCGCTGTGCGGGCGCGGAAGGGCCTCGCTCAGCGCCGAGGTGACGCGGCGTTCGCTGAGCTTCGGGCGTCGTGGGGCCGCCCCGGAGTCGGTTGACTCGATCGTGCGCACCGGAAGCGACGCCGGGACGTGCGCTGCCGGGCGGTCCAGTCGGAGTTCCAGACCCGTCTCACCCGTGGTGGCTGATCCCAGGCCGAACTGGCTGTCGAGCCACCCGCGGACCTCGTCACTCCCAGTCCCCGGGCGGACCTGGAGTTCCAGCCCGTCCCACCAGGCATCGACCTCGAGCAGCCACTGCGGCCACCGGCCAGCGACGGCTGCCTCCGCCAGTTGGGAATCGATATCGACCCAGGTGAAGAGCCTGCCAGCCATTGCGCTCAAGATCCCTTCTTGGCGTCGTTCACCAGTGCCTTCAAAGCTTCCACGGCCGCTTTCTGATCATCCGCGCGCAATCTTGCACCATAGCGCCATGCCTGGTGCAGTTCGTGGCTCTCGAGCCAGGTGCCGTCGGTGTGCCGACGGCACCGCAATGGGTCCGGCCCTGGGCCGGGGGCCTTGAGGTTCAGCGCCTTGGCCAGGCGGCGTAGATCGTGCGTCCGCAGGTCACTGGGTAACGCGGAGGTGTCCTGACGGTGCAGAACCCATCTCAACACCTCGGCCTTCAATCCACACTCGGCCGCATAAAAAAGCAGCAACCCGCAGACCGCGTCCTCCCCGGCCTGTTCCGCGGCCTCTCCCTGCTTGGCGAGCCGCTCGCGGCTCCTCCGTAACTCACCGACCCCCACGTCCACCATCGGACCAGACTACTTGCTGGAGAACAGGCTGACGGAAAACCTGCCTGGTCCCAGGTCCGGTCCGCCAGGAGCCGCGCCAGGGGACGTGCAGGCGCATGGCGCCAACAGCCTCCAAAAACGCCACGGGTTCTGACTCCCGTCCTCCCCGCCTCGACGTCCCCACAGCCGCGGAGATCATCCGGTGGTTGACATGCGGCCGACTCGGATCGCGACGGTGCGATTACCTGACGTTCTCGAAAGGTGGGACGTCTCATCACGTCTGCGGCTGTGGGCACCCAAGGTCGCCAATGGCGCTCAAGGGATCGAAGGCGCGTGGCGAACCCGCCCGGGAGACCTGAGAAACCGGTGATTGTCACTGGTTACGAGATGGCTGCTTCCTCATATCGGGGGAGTCCACGGTACTGGCCGCGTGCGGTAAGGAGGCAGATGCTGAATTCACGGAGGGCCGTCCCGGCCATCCACTCCGACGCTAGGGGAAAGGACACTCGCTGTGGAGACACCCGCACTCTCCCCTCCCTGGGCCATGCGGCTGGTCACTGACCGTCTGCCGCTCTCCCCGCCGCCGTACGCGAGGGTGGTGCTCGATCCGTCAACCCAGACGGCCTGCTACTTCGATGTGATCGGCCGGCCGGTCGAGATGGGCAGGCACGGAACGTCAAGGACGAAGGGCACCGCCTCGATGTCCGGCGGTGGCGACGGGCAGGGCCCACAGCCGCAGTCGCAGGACGACAACACCACCGACTACGAGACCGACTGACCGGTGGCTCCCCTCGTCCTGGTCGTCACCTCTTTGGAGGACATCACCGCCGACGCGGTCATCACCTCCCTGAATGAACGCGGGGTGCGCGTCGCCCGCGTCGATCCGGCCGACATCGGCCCCGAGCTGACCTTCGACGCCCGTATCGAGGCGGGGACGGGGGCGTGGAGGGGCCGGTTGCGGACGACCAGCCGCGAGGTGGAGTTGGAGGAGGTGGCGGCGGTGTACTACCGCCGCCCCACGCCGTACGCGGCGAGGTACGCCCACCTGCCCGCGCAGCAGCGGGACTTCGCGACGAACGAGGCCAGGCACGGGCTCGGCGGCGTCCTGAACAGCCTGCACGGTGTGGTCTACGTCAACCACCCCGCCGCGGTGGCCCGTGCGGACGTCAAGCCCACCCAGCTCCTGGCCGCCTCCCGGCTCGGGTTGGTCATCCCCCCGACCCTGGTGACCAACGACGCGGAGCAGGCGAGGAAGTTCGCCGCCGGGCACCAGCGGATCGTCTACAAGACGTTCCGCGGTCTTCCCCACGGTGACGGCGAACGCGCTGGTGCGATCTGGACGCAGCGCGTCGCCCCGGACACCTTCGACGACTCCTTGACGGTGACCGCCCACCTGTTCCAGACCGAGGTCCCGAAGACCGCCGATGTGCGGGTGACCGTGGTCGGCCGTCGGGTCTTCGCCCAGAGGATCGCCGCCCCCAACGGTGCGTTGGACTGGCGCCGCGGCGACTGGGACGAACTGGTCCACGCCCCCGTCACCGTGCCGGTGCTCGTCGTGCGGGCCCTGTTCGCCTACCTGGCGACGTTCGAGCTGGTCTTCGGCTGCTTCGACTTCGCCCTGACCGGCGACGGTGACGACCCACAGCAGTGGACCTTCCTGGAGTGCAACCCCAACGGCCAGTGGGGTTGGCTGCCAGACGCTGACGAGATCACCGAGGCGTTCGCCGACATCCTGAGCGGGAAGGAGGCGGTCGGCCGTGCCGACGCCCCACGACCTTGACGGCGATGCGGCCCCACTGCGCCGGGCCCTGGCCCGGGCCCTGGCCGCGGACGGCGTGTTCACCGACCCGGCCTGGCGGGCGGTGGTGGAGGAGGTGCCGCGGCACCGGTTCGTGCCCGGTTTCTACCTGCCCGCCGCGGAGCGCGACGAGGACGGGCTCACCGTCTGGGAGCCCGTCACCGCCGAGCTCGACGGCGAGCGGTGGCTGTCCGCCGCCCACTCCGACACGACCCTGATCACCCAGTTCGACGGCGAGGAACCCGACTGGGCGAAGCCCTCCGTCCGGCACGGCGGGGCGCCCACCTCCTCCTCGACCCTGCCGTCCCTGGTGGTGCGGACGTGGACGGACGCGGACGTCTCCGAGGGGCACACCCTGCTGGAGATCGGGACGGGGACCGGCTACTCCACCGCGCTGGCCTGCGAACGCCTCGGCGCGGACGCGGTCACGTCCGTCGAGGTCGATCCCCGTCGGCTCGCCCAGGCCGCTGCCGCCCTGTACGGCCTGGGCCACACTCCCACCCTCGCGGTCGCCGACGGGCTCTACGGGTACTGGCCCGAGGCGCCGGTTGACCGGATCGTCGCCGCCTGCTCCTTCCGTTCCGTGCCGCCCGCGCTGCCCGCCCAGACCAGGCCGGGGGGGAAGGTCCTGCTCCCCCTCAGCGGCTGGCTCTACGGGTACGCCCGCGTCCTGCTCACCGTCGCGGCCGACGGCAGCGCCGAGGGGCCGCTGCTCCCCGGCACGGTGTCCTTCATGGCGGCGCGCACCCACGCGGCTCCGGCGTTCGGCAACCCCGCCCACTGGGCGGCTGACCTGCCCCGTGCCGCGCGGCCTGCCAGGCACGGTCCCGAGCGGATCACGGCAGCCACCGAGGAGGCCTTCCACCTGAGGTTCCTCGCCCAGTGCGCGGCGCCGACGGCCCAACTCACCACCGACGGGAAGGCCACGCACCTGATCGACGTCGTCACCGGCTCCGCCTGCACCCTCGTTCCCGAGGGGGAGGGCTGGTGGGTGCGCGAGGCCGGGCCGGTGAGGCTGTGGGAGCGCGTCGAGGACGTACTGGGCGCCTACGACGCGGCGGGCCAGCCGGGGCCGGAGCAGTTCCGCCTGCACGTGCGCGGCGGCGAGCAGGTACTGAGGCACCCCCGGATGCCGGATCTGCCGCTGGCTCCGGCCACACCCTGAAGGGCGGGGAGCGGGAGAGGGGAGAGGCCCGGCTCACCACCGTGGGGCGGGCCGCGGTCACGGCGTCGGGCGACGGCCCCGACGTCCGGCGGGCGGTGTGCCCGGCTACGCCCCCGTGCCGCCCGTCGTCTCCCCGACCAGCAGGGTGCAGGGTTGGAGGTGGAGGCCCGGTTCCACGTCGTCGTCGGCGACCTGCCGTGCGGCGGCGGCGCCGAGGTCGGCCAGGTTCGGGTTGATGGTCGTCAGGTGCCGTGGACCGTGGAGGGCCAGGCGGGTCTCCCAGTCGTCGACGCCGATCAGGGCGACGTCGTCGGGGACCCGCCGCCCGAGCTCCCGCAGGGCGCGTTCGACGCCGAGGGCGATGTGGTCGTTCCCGCAGAAGACCGCGTCGAAGTCCACGTCGGAGGCGACGAGTTGGCGGGCCGCGGCGGCGCCCCAGACCTGCGTCCAGTCCTTGACGAGCTCGGCGCACGGCGTCAGGCCGGCGTCCGCGAGCGCCGCCCGCAGGCCCCGCAGCCGGCCGGCGGCGGCCACGTCCTCCGGGGAGCAGGTGATGTGCGCGATGCGGGTCCTGCCGACGGACAGCAGGTGCTCGGCGGCGAGACGGCCGGCCATCTCGCTGTCCGGGACGAACGAGGCGTCGCGGTCACTCTCGCTGATCCCGAAGGCGTAGGCGACGGGGACGGTGAACCGGCTGGTGACCGACCGCACGGTGCCCCGCAACCCGTCCCCGAGGACCAGCAGCCCGTCCACCGGGCGGGCACGGAGCTTGCGGACGCTGTCGTCCAGGACGTCCGGGTCGAAGTGGGTGTCGTACAGCAGGCACGCCTGTTCCCTGCTCCCGAGGTAGGTGGCCGCTCCGACGAGCACGGGTTCGGCGAACACGCCCCTGGCGTTCTGGGCGAGGAAGCCGATGGTGCGGCTGCGGCCCTGTGCGAACGACTGGGCCTGGGTGTTGGGCCGGAAGTCCAACCGGCGGGCGGCCTCCTCGATGCGGGCGCGCGTCGCCGCGGAGATGCGGCTGTTCCCGCTGAGCGCCCGGGAGGCCGTGGAGATGGAGACGCCGGCAACGGACGCGACATCACTGAGCGTGACTGATCTCCTGGGCGGCATGGGCCCAGTGTAGGTGGGGCGTGGAATCGGTGAATCTGGAAAACGCTTTCCCGACCTATTGACGCCGTGGATCGGCCAGATCCACGATGGTGTGCAACCGCTTGCACAACGGGGCCGTTGGTGGCGGCCCCCGGTGTGACATGACGGCCCGGAGGTCCCGGGCCGCGTCCCTCCCCTCCCCAAGGAGTCCTGGCAATGCGACACAGACACAGATCCCGTTGGCGACTCTCGGGGGCGGCGGTGACGCTCGCCGTGCTCAGCACGGTGCTGACGGTCGGCCAGGTCCAGGTGTCGGCCGCAGATTCGGACGCGCCGGCCGCCGTGGCCACGGACGACGTCCGGGTGAAGGTGACCACCCGGGGCAACGTCTTCGACCCGGGACAGGACGCGGTGTTCGGCGTGCTCAGCGCCCGTGACACCGAGGTGCCCTGGACGGTCCGCGACTACCGGGGCAGGACGGTCCAGCAGGGCACCGCGGCCATCGACGCCACCACCCGCGAGGGGCGGATCGACGCGGGCCGACTGCCGCTCGGCTACTACACCGTGACCCTGCGGGGCACCGACGCGGCCGGCACCACCGTGGAGCGGACCGCGGGCTTCGCGGTGATGCGCCCGGGGCCCGACCCCCGGGACACCGCCGAGTCGATGTTCGGCGTCAACCACCACTACCGGTCCACGCCCGGCGCCGAGTGGGACGACTCCACGGCCATCGCCGCCAGGGCGGGCATCAACGCCGCCCGGGTCGACGTGACCTACTGGAACACCATCGAGAAGCCCAAGGGCACCTACCAGTTCCCCGAGACCACCGAGCACGTCACCGACAACCTCGTGGAACGCGGCCAGGACGGCCTCTACTTGCTGGGCTTCGGCAACTCCGACTACGGCGGCGTGCCCAGCACCGACGCCGCGAACGAGGGGTTCCGCAGGTACTCGGCCGCGGTGGCCGCGCACTACGCCGACCGGATTCCGGCGTTCGAGGTCTGGAACGAGTACTACGGCGGCTTCTCCAGCGGCGTGTGCTCACAGAGCGCCAAGTGCTACGCCAGGACGCTCGCGGCCGCGTACGACGGCGTGAAGTCGGTGGCGCCGGGGGCCACGGTGGTCGGGGCGTCCTCGTTCAAGGTGCCGCTCGACTGGTTCGAGGAGCTGTTCCAGCTCGGCGGCCTCGAGCACATGGACGCGCTGTCGATCCACCCCTACCGCGCGCCCGGGGCCCCCGAGGGCGTCGGTCTGGACATCGCGGGCCTGAAGGAGCTGATGCGGAAGTACAACGACGGCAGGGAGATCCCGATCTGGATCACCGAGCAGGGGTGGACCTCCGCCACCCGGGAGGGCATCGGCGTCAGCGAACAGGTCCAGGCGGAGTCCACGTCCCGGGCGCTGCTGGAGGCCAAGGCCGCCGGGGTCGCCAAGTACTACTGGTACGACCTGGTCAACGACGGTGACAAGCCGGCCAACGGCGAGCACAACTTCGGTCTGCTGCGCCGCGGCAACCCGGCGGCCACCGCGATGAACCCCAAGCCTGCCTACCTGGCGTACGCCACGGTGGCGCGCGAGCTGACCACCGCGGAGTTCGACCGGAGGCTCCCCACCGGCGACGAGGCGGTCCACGCCTACCGGTTCCGGGACGAGGACGGGCCGACCACCACCGTGCTGTGGAGCAGCGACCGGCGCGAGGACAAGCCGGTGCGGGTGCGCAGTGACGGGCCGGTCGAGGTGGTGGACATGCTGGGTGCGGAACGGGTGCTGGAGCCCGTGGACGGCTGGGTGTACCTGACGCTCACCGGTGAGCCGGTGTTCCTGCACGCCGCGGTGGGGTCGGTGCGGGAGTCGCCGTTGGTGTCGATCTCCGCCCCGGAGGTGTCCGCGGCCGGTGAGGACGTCCCGGTGACCGTCACGGTGGACAACCGCGGTCAGTCGGCGGGGGCGGCCCGCACGGCGGTGTTCGAGATCGAGGGGCACCGGGCCACGGTGTCGGCCCAGCCCGGTCACCGGGCGGGTGCGGTGCTGCGCGTTCCCGCGGGTGACGTGCCGGGCACCCGTGGTCTTTCTGCCGACGTCACCATCGACGGCAGGTCCGCCGGCGTCGCGGCGACCGACACCCAGGTGGGCCGGGAGCCGGTCGTCGTCGATGTTTCGCCGGACATGTCCGTGGTGGGGCGGGTTCGGACCGACCGGTTGAAGGTGACCGTCAGCAACCGGTCGGCGGAGGAGTCCGCCGAGGTGCGGGGCATTGACTGGTCCTTCGGCTCCGTGACCGGGACGATCGAGGGCGGGGGGACGGTTCCGCCGCTGGGCTCGCGGTCGTTCTACGCCGAGGTCGGGGGCCAGTCCCCGTTCGCCGTCAGGCCGGTGAGCGTGACCGCGTCGCTGGCCGACGGGGCGACCCTCACCGACAGCGACTCGTTCGGGTTCAGCCCGATCATGCGGGCCACCCCGCAGCTCGACGACGAGGGGCAGCTCACCGGTCTGACCAACGTTCCGAAGATCGACATGTCGCAGGTCGGCACCTACAGCGGGATCACCGCGGACGAGGCCGACGCCGACCTGTGGGCGACCTGGGACGAGCAGAACCTGTACGTCTCCGCCGTGGTCCGGGAGAAGGACTACCGCCCGGCGAAGAAGCTCAACTGGCTGCCCGCCGGGGAGAGCATCGGCATCGGTGTCCAGCCGGGGAAGCCGGGGGAGGGCCTCGGTGCCTGGGGAGCTGAGTGGTACATGCTCTACGCCGGTGAGTCGCTGGAGGGCTCGGGGATCTACGCCGAGTCGCTGCCGAGGGACTACCCGGTGGGCGCGGTGGAGGGCGCCGAGGTCGATGTGGCCCGGGACGACGTCGCCGGGACCACGACCTACCGGGTCGCCGTGCCCTGGGAGCGGATCGCGCCGCTGTCGCCCGACGACGCGTCGTTCTCCCTGACGCTCACGGTCAACAAGAAGCACCCGGTGGAGCGGGACAACTACCGCCAGTTGGGCATCGACGGCTGGCAGACCTGGGGCGACGGTCTCAACAACTGGAAGCTGGTGCGCTACCAGCAGGTCGAGTTGCAACGCTGAACCAGGCGCGGCCGGTGGTCACCCGTCACCGGTGGCCACCGGCCGCTCCCGTTGCCGCTCGGGCCCTTCACACACACGCACACGTCGCGAGACAAGGCGGCACCGATGACCAGACCCGTGCACTCCTCCCTTCCCATCCCCGCCCGCCCCGACTCCCATGGCTCCAGCCGTTCCGGCCGCCACCGCGCCCGGCCGGTGTTCCTCCTCGGCCTGGTGCTCGTCCTGGTCGCGGTGCTCTCCACGTCGGTGGGCTCCGCGCGGAGGGCCTCGGCCGCCACCTTCTCCCTGTCCGTCACCTCTCCCAGCCTGGTCTTCCACCAGGGGTCTGGCGGTGTCGTCCTCGGCTCGTCGGCCGCTTCGGTCTCCTGGAGGATCGCGGACGAGAAGGACGCCACCGTCCGCACCGGGACGAGCTGGATGTCCCAGGGGAAGGCGACCATCAACGTCGCGGACCTCGGCCCCGGCTACTACCAGCTCTCCCTGCACGCCGGCTCCTCCACCGACCCCACGGACCTGAGGACCTCGTTCGCGGTCATCGAACCGGTGCCCGGCAGCCTGGTCAACGCGTCCTCCCCGTTCGGCGCCGCGGTCCACATCGGGCGCACCGGCTGGGGGCTGAACGTGCTGGACGAGGCGAAGAAGGTGGGCATCGCGCACGTCCGGGAGGACGCGTGGTGGAACCAGTTCGAGACGGCCCCCGGCGTCTACACCTTCCCCGCCGCGTTCACGGCCAAGATCGACCGCATCCAGTCCCTGGGGCTGACCCCGTTGATCATCGCCAACGGGGCGAACCCGCTGTACGACAACGGCCGCACCCCGAGCAGCCCGGAGGGCATCGCCGCGTTCGGGCGGTTCGCCGCGGCCCTGCTGGACCACTACGGCGAGGACAACGTGGAGGTCCTCAACGAGTACAACGGGGGCACCTTCAACACCAGCGTCTGCGGGACGAGCGCCGCCTGCTACCTGGAGGTGCTCAAGGGCGTCCACCAGGCGGTGAAGGCGTCGAACCCGAACGCGAAGGTGGTGGCCCCGGCCACCATCGGCATCGGGAACTGCGTCAAGGCCGACGGCACCAAGTGCTTCGCCCCCGACCTGATCGACCGGGGTGGCCTGAACCACCTCGACGCGTACAGCGTCCACCCCTACCACTACCCGGGCGGACCGGAGTGGATGGGTGGTTCCGGGGACACCATCGCCGGTCTGCGGCAGCGGATTCGGGACGCCAACGGCGGCCAGGACAAGCCCATCGTCCTGTCCGAGATGGGCTGGCCGACGGACACCGGGCACGGCACCACGGAGCTGCAACAGGCCGACAACCTGGTCCGGCTCTACGCGGTGGGCCTGGCCAACGGGGTGACCAGGGTGTACTGGTACGACCTGGTCAACGACGGCACCGACCCGGCCAACAAGGAGCACAACTTCGGCATGCTGCGGCAGCCGGTGGTGGCGACGGCCGAGAACCCGGTCTCGGTGACGGCCAACGCCCCCAAGCCCGCACTGGTCGCGCAGGCCGTGACCGCGCGCATGATCGCCGGCAGGACCTATGCCGGCTCCGACGCGGTGGTCGCCCCGGCGCGCTCGGCGAGGTTCGCCAACGGCACCGGCACCACCAGGGTGCTGTGGGCGACCTCCGCCAAGGACGTCGTGGTCAGGGCGACCGGGCCGGTGACGCTCACCGACTCCTACGGCCGCCGTACGGTACGCGAGCCGACCGATGGTCAGTTCACCCTCTCGCTGGGGGTCTCACCGGTCTTCGCCGAGGGCCCGGTGACCTCCGTCGTGGGCTGACACCGGCGGACTGACCGAGGAGGAGGGAGCGTCACACCGGTGCGAGGACGCGTTCCCCCGCGCCCCGACCCGCCCGGGGGTCGGGGCGCACGTTCGGCACCGGGTACCGGCCGTTCGCCCGCCCGGGGTGCCGCGCGGACGGATGGGGTAATGGCTGAAAATCTCCGTAAACATTTCCAAACAAATTCATTGTTGATTCGATTGTCTATTCGACTGTGACCGTCGTCACATAGCCCTTTTCTAGACACGTGGCGCACACCCCGTTTCGATAGGGTTCCCACGGGGGAATGGCCAGCGATCCCGGTGTCCCATAAGGACAGAACCGGGATTTTTCGTTGGCGGTGGCGCTGAACGGGAGGTACGGGCGTGTTAGGGATTCTGGCGTGTGAAGGAGGAGGATTCCGGCATCGCCGCCGGACGCCCGAGCCGGCGTCCGGTCGCCCTGACGGCTGTGCGGCGACATCATGCTGAGCGAGTTGCTCCCGCCACGGGGCCCGGTGCGCACGCTCGCCGGCATCACCCTGGTGCACACCCTCGGCCAGGGCCTGTGGATGGCCCTCAACGCCATCTACGCCACGACCGTCCTGCACCTGTCGCCGCGTGAGTTCGGCATCGGGGTCGGCGTGGCCGCCGGCGTCGCCCTCGCGGTGAGCACCCCGACCGGCCACCTGGCCGACCGCGTCGGCCCACGAGCCGTGCAGATCTGGTCCTTCATCGCCCTGGGCCCCCTGACCGCGGCCCTGCTCGCCGTCGACGGCTTCGGCAGCTACGTCCTCGTGGTGAGCGTGCAGGCGATCGCCTACAGCGCCAGCCGCAGCGCCCGCATGGCCATGATCGCCGGCATGGTCCCCGCGGACCAGAGGGTCTCCGCCCGCGCCTACCTGCGGGCCACGAGCAACGTCAGCGTCTCGGTCGGCGCCGCGCTCGCCGGCATGCTGCTCGCCGTGGACTCCGTCGGGGCGTACAAGCTGGCCGTCGCCTTCAACGCCTCGACCTACCTGCTCACCGGCCTGCTCTCGCTGCTGCTCCCCGCCGTCAAGCCGCAGCCGGCCCGCCCAGGACCCGCGCTGATCGTGCTGCGGGACCGGCCCTACCTGACCTTCGTCGTGCTGGACGGGCTGCTGTCCATGCACAACCTGCTGCTCGACGTCGTCCTGCCGCTGTGGGTCCTGCACCACACCGACGCACCGCGCTGGATGATCGCTGCGATCCTGCTCACCAACACCATCGCCGTGGTCCTCCTCCAGGTCAGGATGTCCCGTGGCACCGAGGAGCCACCGGGTGCGGCCCGGGCGTCGCGGACCGGGTCGCTCTGCCTCGGGGTCGCCTGCGTGGTCTTCGCGCTCAGCGGCGGCGCCTCCTCCTCCGTGCTCGCCTGCGCCCTGCTCCTCCTCGGGGCCCTGGCCCACGTGCTGGGCGAGATCCGGCAGTCCGCGGGGAGCTGGGGCATGTCGTTCGGGCTGGCCCCGGAGGACGCCCAGGGGCAGTACCAGGGCACGTACGCCATGGGCACCGACATGGGCAAGATGATCGCCCCCGCCCTGCTGACCTGGCTCGCCATCGAGCACGGGACCGTCGGCTGGATGGTCATGGCGGTCGGCTTCGCCCTCGTCGGCGCCAGCATGCCGCTCCTGGTGGGCTGGGCCCAACGCGGCAGGAGGCCGGAGCCTGATCCTGTCGCGGTGTGAACGGGTGGCCGTGCGGTCCGTGGCGGGACCGGGAGTGGTCCCGGGGCGCGGTCCGGCCGGGCTGTCGGAATTACGGCATCCACTTCCTTGGTCGGATATCCGCATCGAAATTCGCTGGAGTGAACCCCATTTCGGTCGGCGAAGCGGCCCATGGGCCGGGCGTAACGTCCTGGCGGCAAATACTCTGAATCGTCACGGAAATCGCGGCCAGTTTTTGCCAGAAGTATGTTCGGCATCCGTGCGCAACGGACGCCCGGAAACCCGGCACGGCAAGCGCGGAGAACTCGACGAGGGGGGATCATGACAGTGGGCGACATCGCCGCCTCAGGCGCCACGGGACCCGGAGGTGCGACACCGGCCCTCCAACTGCCCGTCAGGGACGACGGGGGCGGCGGCGTGACGACGCGCGGCGCGTTCTCCTGGTCCGGTGACGGCCTGGCGGCGGTGATGGAGTACGCCGAGGCCAACGGGCTCGACGGGGCCGACCTGTGCCACGCCGCGTTCACCGTGCTGATCCACCGCTACAGCGGTCAGGACGACCTGGTGCTGGCCAGGGCCGGCGGCCCCGGCGGCGCGCCGCCGCACCAGCCGGTGGCCGTGCGCTCGCGCACCCCGGACGACACGGCACTGCCCCCGCTCGCGTCCGCCCTCGGCGCCCAGTACCGGGAGGCGGCCCGCGGCGCGGCCCCGGACACCCCCGCCGACCTCGGCACCGGGCTGCGCGTGGGCTGCGTCGAACACGACGGCACCGGGTCCGCGACCCCCGACGGCTTCGCGCTGCTGCTCGCGGTCGAACGCACCGCGGACGACATGCGGCTGACCCTGCACCACGACGGCCACCTGTTCACCGGCGAGCTCATCGCCCGGATGGCCGCCAACCTCGACGCCCTCCTGGCCGACGCCGCCCGCCGCCCCGGCGCGCCCGTGGGCGACCTCACCGCCGTGTCCGAGGCGGAGCGGCGCCACCTGCTGACCGAGGTCAACGACACCGCCCGCCCGTACGCCCGGGACACCCCGCTGCACGCCCTCGTCGAGGCCCAGGCCGCCCGCACCCCGGACGCCCCCGCCGTCGAGTGGCGGGGCACCGTCCTGACCTACCGGGAACTCGACGAGCAGGCCAACCGGTTGGCGAGGGTCCTGGCGGCGCGCGGCGCCACCCCGGGATCACGCGTCGGCCTGTCGCTGCCCCGCACCCACCGCACGGTCGTCACCCTGCTCGCCGTCCACAAGGCGGGCTGCGCGTACGTCCCGCTCGACCCCGCCTACCCCGCGGACCGGCTCGGCGCCATCGCCGCCACCGCCGACATGTCCGTCGTCATCCACGACGGCCAGGACCCGCCCGGCTGGCTCGACGACCCGACCACGGCCGCGCTGGGGCAGGCCGAGCTGTGGGAGAAGGCGGCCACCGAGTACGGCGGGGCCCTGGACGTCACCGTCGATCCGACGGCCGCCACCCACCTCATCTACACCTCCGGCTCCACCGGGCAACCCAAGGGCGTGGTGATCAGCCACCGCAACGTGGCGGCCCTCCTCGCCTGGGCCGAGGACACCTACCAGCCCGAGGACCTGGCCCGGGTCCTGTTCTCCACCTCCCTCAACTTCGACCTGTCGGTGTACGAGCTGTGGGCGCCGCTCACCCGCGGTGGCCGCGTGGTCGTCGTGGACAACGTGCTGGCGCTCACCGAGGACGACGCGCTGCGGCCGACCCTGGTCAACACCGTGCCGAGCGCGCTCAACGTCCTGCTGGAGCGTTCCGCGGTGCCCGCCACCACCCGGGTGCTGAACGTGGCCGGTGAGCCCCTGTCCAAGGAACTGGTGAACGCCGCCTTCGACGGCACGGGCGTCGAACGGCTCTACAACCTGTACGGGCCCTCCGAGGACACCACGTACTCGACGTGGAAGTGCTTCACCGGTCCCACGGACACCGCCCCGACCATCGGCACGCCGATCCACAACACCGTCGCGTACCTGCTCGACGACCACGGGCGGCTGGTGCCGAGGGGCGCCGTCGGCGAGCTCCACCTGGGCGGCGACGGCCTCGCCCACGGGTACATCAACGACCCCGAACGCACCGCCGCCGCGTTCGTGCCCGCCCCCGACCACCTCGCCGCGGTGCCCGGGGGCCGGCTCTACCGCACCGGCGACCTCGCCCAGTGGACCGAGGACGGCGAACTGCGGTTCCTGGGCCGCAAGGACACCCAGGTGAAGGTGCGCGGGTTCCGGATCGAGCTCGGCGAGATCGAGTCGGTGCTGCGCGAGGTCGTGGGCCTGCGGGACGTCGCCGCCCTCGCGGTGCGCGTCGGCGGCGACACCCGGCTGGTCTGCCACGTTGGCCTGGACGGCGCCCCCGTCACCGTCGAGGCGATGAGCGACCACCTGCGGGCCAAACTGCCGCACTACATGCAGCCCGCCAAGATCCTCGTGGCGGACCGGCTGCCCCGCCTGCCCAACGGCAAGGTCGATCGCAGGACGCTCGCCGCCAGGGACGTCGACTGGGGCCTCGACGCCTCGGTCCTCACCGGCGACGACCCCGACGAGGTCGCCGTCGCCGGTGTCTGGGCACAGCTCCTCGGCCTCCCGCGGATCGCGTCCGACCTGGACTTCTTCTCCGTCGGCGGGCACTCCCTGCTGGCCAACCTGCTGGCCGCCCGACTCTCGGACACCGCGGGGCGGGCCGTGCGCGTCGCCGAGATCTACGAGCACCGCACCCTCGCCGCCCAGGCGGCCCTGCTGCGCCGCAAGCGCGAGCAGGCACCCGACGTCCGGGCCGGTACCGGTGCCGCCGGGCGGCGGCGCGCGGTCGCCGAGACGCTGCACGAGTCCGCCCGCGGCCACGGCGTCCCCGGCGCCGGCGCGGCGGTGTTCCTCGACGACACCCTCGAGTTCACCTACCACGGCGTCGCCGACACCGGGACCGGTGCCGCCTACGGGCCGCTGACCCGGCAGCGCGTCACCTGCATCACCAAGCCCATGCTGGCCTTCGTCGCGCTGCGCCTCGTCGACCGGGGGCTGGTCGGACTCGACCAGCCGCTGGGGGAGCTGCTGCCGCGGGCGTTCCGGCGCCGGGACGGCGGCACCGCCCGGGTGACCCTGCGCCACCTGCTGTCGCACACCAGCGGGGTGGACGACTCCTACGAGGTGTGGCATGACACCGACCTGCCCGATCTCGACGCCTACATCGACACGCTCGGCGAGTACGGCCAGCTCTTCGAACCCGGCGAGGTCTTCGCGTACTCGGCGGTCGGCACCTCCATCGTCGCCGCACTGATCGAGAAGCTGCTCGGCGTGCCGTGGCGCCAGGCGGTCAACGACCTGATGCTCACCCCGCTGGGCATCGAGAGGGTCCCGGACACCATCGTCGAGGGCGGGCACTACCGGGGCGCGGTCTCCGTCGGCTACCTGTGGAACGAGCCGTCGAAGAGCTACGTGCGGCACGACCCACCGAGGCAGACCATCGCGGACGACGCCGCCGGCTCGTTCTCCGTCTGCCTCACCCTGGAGGAACTGGCGAAGATCGCCCTGCTGGCGCTCAACGACGGTGTCGCGCCCGGCGGTGAGCGGCTGCTGTCCGAGGAACTGGCCAGGCAGATGCGCACCCCGCAGATCCCCGTCCCCGGCCACCACTTCATGCACGCCTGGGGCCTGGGCTGGCTGATGTTCGGACCGACCGCCTTCGGGTTCAACTCCAACGGCAGCGGACACCACAACTTCATCCAGATCTTCCCCGAGCAGCGGTCCTTCCTGTTGCTCCTCGCCAACGCCTACCCGGCCTTCGGCCTCTACGAGGACCTGCTGCGGGCCCTCACCGACCACCGGCTGATCCGTACCGGGCTGCCCTTCGAGATGGCGCTCGAGGACTGCGTGGGCCTCTACTCCTCCGACGGCTACCGGCTGAACGTGCTGCGGGGCGCGGAACACCTGAGGTACGAGTACTCCGAGCGCCAGCGGGACGGGCAGTGGCTGAGGCTGGACGAGGGCGACCTGGTGCTGTCCGGGGCGGGCGGGTTCAGCTCGATGTCGAAGAAGAACATCCTCGCCGGCTCCATCTCCTTCATCCCCTCACCGGGCACCAACGTGCCCGGGTTCGTCAGGATCGGCCAGCGGTTCGCGAGGAGGGAGTCATGACCCAACCACGGGAACCGGAGCGGTCGCGGAACAGCCCCAAGCACGTGGTGTTCGTGACCTGGAAGGCGGGCAACGCCCCCGCGTTCGAGGCCGCCAAACGCCTCGGCCACCGGGTGACGCTGATCCGCTCGCTACAGATGGAGAAGTCCCAGAACATCGACTTCGACGCCTCGCCCTACGGGCCGTTCGTCGACCAGGTGCACGTGCTGGAGGACGCCACCGAACTCGACGCCCTGCGCGCCCGGGTGCTCGACGTCCACCGGGAGTGCCCCGTCGACGGCTTCGTGGCCACCGTGGACGCGCTGGTGGAGCCGGTCTCGAAGATCGCCGAGGAGATCGGGGTGCCGTTCACCCGGGCCCGCGGCGCCGAGGCGGCCAAACAGAAGGACCGCTGTCGGGAGATCCTCGCGGCGGCGGGCGTGGACAGCACCCGCCACGCGGTGGTCAGCGGGCTCCCCGAGGCCCTGGAGTTCGCCCGGGGCACCGGGTACCCCGTGGTCGTCAAGCCGGCCCGGGGATCGGGCAGCGAGGGAGCCCACGTGGTCGCCGACGAACAGCGGCTGCGCGAGGTCGTCGAACAGGCCACGGGCAACGACTCGTACCGGGCGGGCATCCTCCTCGAGGAGTACCTCAGCGGCCGGTTCGTCTCCGCGGAACTCGGGCTCTCGCACGGCCGTTTCCTGCGCCTCGCGGTCAGCGAACGCACCACCTGGCACCGGCACGAGGCGCTGGAGACCGGCACCACCATCCCCGCCGTGATCAGCGCCGAGGACCACGACCGGGTGATGGCGTTCGCCGAGGCCGCGGTCAGCGCGCTCGACCTGGGCCTCGGCATCTTCCACGTCGAGGTGATGATCGGGGACGACGGCAGGCCCCGTCTGATCGAGCTCAACCCGCGGATCATGGGCTCCTGCCTGCCCAACCTGTTCAGGCTGGCCGGGGGCGGTGACATCTTCGAACTCCTCGTCCGGGTCCACCTGGACGAGGAGATCGACTGGGGGACCACCGCGTTCACCCACTACGCCACCGTCCGCTGGTTCGGCGCCGCGGAGCGCACGCCCAAGCCGGACCGGGTGCCCGACCTCGGCTGGGCCACCGCCGAGTACGGCGAGAGCCTGCACTCGCTGACCGTCCGCTTCCCCGAGGGCGACGTGCTGCACCCCTGCCGGGGCAACCTCGGCAACTTCGGCGAGGTGCAGGTCGTGCACGCCGACCACGCCACGTCGATACGGATCGCGGAGGAGATCGTCGGCCGCACGGCCGACCAACTCGGTATCGAGGTGACCAGGTGACGGCCACGACCACCGGCTACGACCGGACCCGGGAGCAACTCGCCAGGCTGGGGCTGCCGGGCGGGGACCCACGGGCCACCCCGGGCTCCCCCGGGACCTTCCCCGACGGCTGCCACTTCCGCATCGAGGTGCCGACCGTCAACTCGGCCGGGGCCGCGCGGACGCTGCTCACCGAGAGCCGCCACCGCGGCTTCACCATCAACCGCATCACCGAGACCCGCGGCATGCACCGGCACACCGCCCGGGAGATCGGCGAGTATGTGGCGCTCGGCGAGGAGCACGGCACCCAGATCCTGATGTCCGTCGGCCCCCGCGCCGGGTACGACATCGGCGCCAGCGTGCAGACCCCGGAGGGCTCCCGGATCGGGTACCGGCTGCGGGGCCAGGAACAGGTCGTGCACGCCGTCGAGGACGTCAAACGCGGCATCGAGCTCGGCGTGCGGGGGTTCGTGGTCTACGACGAGGGCCTGCTGTGGGTCCTCGGCCGGCTGCGCCGCGCCGGTGACCTGCCCCCCGACATCCACCTGAAGGTCTCCGCGCACTGCGGGCAGGGCAACCCGGCGTCCGCGCAGCTACTCGAGACGCTCGGCGCGAACAGCTTCAACCCGGTGCGGGACCTGACCCTGCCGATGATCGCGGCGCTGCGCCAGGCGGTGGCGATCCCCCTGGACTGCCACGTGGACAACCCCAAGAGCTCCGGCGGGTTCATCCGCACCTACGAGGCGCCCGACATCGTCCGGGTCGCCGCTCCCGTCTACCTCAAGACGGGGAACAGCGCCCTGGAGGGGCACGGGGTCAGCCCCACCCAGGGCCAACTGGACGACATCCTGCGGCAGGTCGAGATCGTCACCGAGTTCCTCGACCGGCACCACCCCGCCGCCCGGCAGAGCCCCGCCGGGAAGGACCCCGGCGCGGAGGGGCCCACCGGCGGCGCTCCCGCGACGGTCGCCACCAGCAGCCCGAAGGAGGGGTGAGCCATGTGCCGGATCTACGGCTGCTTCGGCGGCGGGACGGTCGGCCGCGAGGTGCTGGACGCCGTCGCCGGCGCCATGCTGGAGGGCGGCCCCGACGAGCAGACCTGCCGCGTCGGTGACGGCTGGGCGGTCGGCACCAACCGACTCGCCATCCAGGGCATCGCGCACGGCCACCAGCCGTTCGAACGGGACGGGCTGACCTGCGCGTTCAACGGCGAGATCTACAACCACCGGCTGCTGCGCGCCGAACTCGCCGCGAAGGGCTACTCCTTCGAGGGCGACTGCGACGGCGACGTGCTGCTGCCGCTGTACGAGCTGTACGGCGACGCGTTCGTCTCCCGCCTGGAGGGGATGTTCGCGATCGCCGTCGTGGACCGCCGCGACGAGCCGTGCCTGAAGCTCTTCACCGACCACGCCGGGATGAAGTCGCTCTACTACCACCTCTCCGCCGACGGCCGCCGTCTGAGCTTCGCCTCGGAGCTGCGGGCCCTGTCCCGTTTCCCCGACTTCCCCGACGAGATCGACCCGCTGGCCGTGGACCGCTACCTCGGTGGCAGGGCCGTGTGGGGGCCGTCCACCGTCTACGCCCGGGTCAGGACCCTGGAACCCGGCTCCGCGCTGCGCTTCGCCGGCGGCCGGCTGTCCGTCACCCGCACCCCGCCGGAACCGGACCCCGACTGGCGGGACGGCGAGCTGACCGTCGCCGGCGCCGCCGCGGAGCTCGACGAGCTGCTGCGCCAGGAGCTGACCCGCATGCTCGACGCGGACGTACCGGTCTGCGTCATCACCAGTGGCGGCCTCGACTCCAGCTACACCACGGCGCTCGCCGCCCACCTGGTGTCCGACGTCGCCTCGTTCAACATCGCCTACCGCGGGGACTGGCCGGCCGACGAACGGCACTTCGCCGAGGAGGTGGCCCGGCACTGCGGCACCCGGCACCACCAGGTGCTGCTGGAGCCGGCCGACTTCCCCGGCATCATCGACCGGTTCGTCCGCCACCTGGACCAGCCCAACAACGCCCCGCACAGCCTCAGCACGTTCGCGCTGTTCGAGGCCGTGCACGACGCCGGGTTCAAGGTGGCCCTGACCGGCGACGGGGCCGACGAACTGTTCTGCGGGTACGCCCGCTTCGTGAAGGCCGCCCGGGACACGAGCACCACCTGGCACCGCGCCTACCAGGACACCATGGCCGCCGTGGCCACCCCGGCCCTCGACCGGCTCTACACCCCGGACTACCTGGCGCGGGTCAGCGAGGCCGGCGGTCGGTTCGCGGACCGCAGCGGGGACGACCTCGACCGGCGGGTCCGCGGCGCCGAGCACGACAAGCTCGAGACGCTGCTCCGCTACGACCAGTTCGAACGGTTCCCCTACTACATCCTGCGCCGGGTGGACCACCTGAGCATGGCCCACTCGGTGGAGGCGCGCATCCCCTTCCTCCAGCCGTCCGTGATGCGCCTGGCCCACGCGCTGCCCGCCCACGTCAAGGTGTCGGGCGACACCGTGAAGGCGCCGGTCGCCGAGGCCGCCAGGCGCTGGGTGCCGGCGAGCGTGGTCAACCGGCCCAAGCAGCCGTTCACGCTGCCGATCACGGCGATGATCAAGCCGGGGGAGGCGCTCCACGACATGATCGGCGACCTCCTCCTCGGGCCAGGCGCCCGCTGCCACGACTACGTCCGGCGGGACACCGTCAACGACCTGTTCCGCACCCAGACCCAGGGCCCGGAAGCCCACGCGGCGCAGACCCTCTGGTCGCTGCTGGTGCTGGAGACCTGGCTGCTGGCCCGCGAACCCAAGCCCTGACCACCGCAACCGGAAACACCACGGGAAAGAGCCACAGATGTTCGACACCACGCCCGAACCCCAGCCCGCCGTCGCCTCCCTGTTGGCCAACGTGACCAGGGACGACATACGCCGGGACCCGTTCCCGCACGTCGTCGTCCGCAACGCGCTGCCGCAGGAGCTGTACGAGGCGCTGGCGAAGTCCATGCCGACCGCGGAGTACATCAGCGAGCGGATCGGCAAGCCGATCACCTCGAACGAGCGCTACAACTACATGTCCGAGATGATCCTCGGCGACCCCACCATGGCGCAGGTCTGGAAGGACTTCGTCACCTACCACGCCTCGCCCGCGTTCTACGAGGAGTTCCTCGACCTGTTCCAGGAGGACCTGCTCGCCAACCTGCCCACCGCGGAGGACCAGGTCGGGCCGCTGCGCGAGCTGCGCGTGGGCCGCCGCAACCGGGACACCTTCGAGACCCACGACATCCTGTTGGACTGCACCGCCGTCATCAACTCCGCGGTCACCGGGAAGCCCTCGGCCTACCGGGGCCCGCACGTGGACAAGCCGTACAAGCTGTACGGCGGCCTGTTCTACATGCGGCTGCCCGAGGACGACGCCGTCGGCGGCGACCTGGTGCTGTACAAGTACCGGACCGAGGCGCACAAGTTCTACACCAGTGCCTCCGAGTACGGCGACAACCGCTTCGACATCGACCCGAGTTACGTCGAGGAGGTCACCACCATCCCGTACCAGAGCAACACCCTGGTGATGTACCCGATCAACCGCCTGGCCCTGCACGGCGTGTCGGTGCGCAGCCTCACCGAGCACCAGCGGCGCTTCGTCGCCCTCGTCGGCGACCTCCAGCACCACCTCTTCGACCTCGCGCTCTGAGGGGGACACCCGTGATCCCCTTCGACCAGCGCACCGGGAAGATCTGGTACGACGGCGGCCTCGTGGACTGGGCCGACGCCAAACTCCACGTGCTCAGCCACGGACTGCACTACGCCTCCAGCATCTTCGAGGGCGTCCGCGTCTACGGCGGCGAGCCGTTCATGCTGACCGAGCACATCTCGCGGCTGCGCGGCTCGGCGCGCGTCCTCGACTTCGACCTCGAGTACGCCGACGAGACCCTGCACGCCGCGACCCTTCAGGTGGTGGCCGAGGCCGGCATCACCGAGGGCTACATCCGCGTGAACGCCTGGCGCGGATCGGAGATCATCCAGACCGCGGCGCTCCACACGTCCGTCCACACCTCGGTGGCGGCCTGGGAACTGCCGGCGGGCTACTACGCCGCCGCGGACGCCCTCGACAAGGGGATCTCCCTGGTCATCGGCCGCTACCGCCGCCCCGCACCGCAGTACGCACCGGTCAAGAGCAAGGCGGCCGGCAACTACATGATCGGCACGGTCAGCAAGAACGAGGCACTGCGCGCGGGGTACGACGACGCGCTGCTGCTCGACGACAACGGCAACTTCGTCGAGGTCACCGGTGCGCACCTGTTCTTCACCAGGAACGGTGTGCTGCACACCCCGACGACCCGGTGCACCATCGACGGCATCACCCGGGCCTGTGTCCTGGCCATCGCCGAGCGGGAGGGCATCGAGTGCGTCGTGGGCGACCTGGCGCCCTCGTTCGCCGGTGAGGCGGACGGCGCGTTCGTCTGCGGCACCGCCTGCGAGATCCTGCCCGTGGCCCGGATCGAGGAGCACCACTACGATCTCGGCGGCAACGAGGTCATCCAGAAGCTGATCAGTGGCTACCGCGACCTGACGGCGGGTCGCAGCGACGTGGAGGTTCCCAACGTGTGGGCCTCCTAGCGCCCCGGTGGTCCGGCGCCACGGGGACGCGTCAGCGGCACGGGGACCGTACACGGACAGGGCCCACGCCGGGGAAAGCCACCGGCAGGGGCTCCCTCCCCCGGGGCCGGGAAGAGCAGAGGCCCATACATGGGAGCGGTGACGGCCCTGGAGAAGCTGGGCCCGGTGGTACTGGCGTTCGGGGTCGGGGTCCTCCTCGCGAGGCGGAAGGTGGTGCCGACCGAGAGCTCCAAGGTCTTCACCGACTACGCCTTCCTCTTCGCGGTCCCGTGCTTCCTGTTCGGCAACCTCTACCAGAGCGACCTCAAGGCCCTGTTCGACTGGAGGGCGATCAGCGCCTACGCCGCCGCCGCGGGTGTCGCGGTGGTGGCGATCGGCGCCCTCGCCTGGACCCTGGGCGTCCGTGACCCCCGCGGCGTCGCGCTGCGGATCATGGCGGCCGTCCAGGTGAACACGGCCTACTTCGGCGTACCGGTGTTCACGATGCTGTTCGGGAACGCGGCGCCGATCTTCCCGGTCCTGCTGTTCCAGGTCTGCGTCCTGTCCCTGGTGGTCATCTCGATCATGGAACTGGGCCGGCCGGACCGCGCCGGGAGCCCGGGCCGGCGCCTGGGCATGGCCGTGGCCGCCTCACTGATGACCCCGATCGTCATCGCCTGCAACGCGGGCATCGTCCTCAACCTGCTGCCCTGGCAGCTCCCGGCCGTGGTCCTGGACAGCTTCGCCTTCGTGGGCGACAGCGCCTCCCCGGTCGCGCTGTTCGCCCTCGGGCTCCACCTGGGCGGCATCGGACTGAACGTGCGCGGCACCACCCGGGAGGAGATGACGATCATAGGGTTCAAGTGCCTGGTGTTCCCCCTGATGGTCTTCGCCGTGTGCCGGTACGGCTTCGGGGTCGAGGGCGACTGGCTCAACTACCTCGTGGTGATCGCCGCGATGCCGGCCCCACAGAACCTGTTCATCTTCGCCCAGCGCTACGAGGTCAGCGTGGACATGTCCGCCGCCCTCGTCGTGAAGAGCTCGGTCGTGGCGTTGCTGCTGCTCCCCCTGTGGACGCAGTGGGTGGCGCACTCGACCTGATCCCCGGGGCGGGCGGGGATCGCACCACCCTCGAACCACTCTCGAAAGGAAACACCGTGGCCCAGACCATGCAACCCACCCGAATCACCGTCCAGCGGGTGGCCGGCCACATCGGAGCCGAGATCTCCGGCGTCGACCTGCGCGAGGAACTCGACGACGCCACCGTGGCCGAGATCCGCCAGGCCGTCCTCACCCACCGGGTGGTCTTCTTCCGCGGCCAGCACATCGACCACGCCCAGCACACAGCCTTCGGCCGCCGCTTCGGCGCCCTCACCCGGCGTTCCGGGGCGAAGCACGGCGTCCACCCCGAGGGCCACCCCGAGATCCTCACGGTGGACGCGAAGGCCGACACCGAGCGCTACGGCGCCAACTTCGAGGAGCACTACCGCCGCAAGTGGGTCTCGCCCCTCGCCGGCTGGCACAGCGACCTGTCCATGTTCGTCAACCCGCCGGACCTGTCCATCCTCCGCGCCGAGAAGACCCCGCCCTTCGGCGGGGACACCCAGTGGACCAACACGGTCGCCGCCTACGAGGCGCTGTCCGCCCCGTTGCGCGACCTCCTCGACCAGCTCACCGCGGAACACGCCTTCTTCAACGCCGTCCACCTGCGCCACTCCGACGAGCGCGACCGTCAGATCCTGAAGATCTACTGTGAGGAGCCGCAGGTCGCCGTCCACCCCGTGGTCCGCGTCCACCCCGAAACCGGTGAGAAGGCCCTGTTCGTCAGCCCCGGCTCGACGACCAGGGTCACCGGCTTCACCGAGCTGGAGAGCAGCCACCTCCTCGAGATGCTCTTCCAGCACCTGACCAGCGCCGAGTTCACCGTCCGCTTCCGCTGGGAGCCGGGCAGCATCGCCTTCTGGGACAACCGGACCACCTGCCACTTCGCCCCCACCGACGTCGGCCACCTCGACACGGACCGCGTCATGCACCGCGTCACCATCCTGGGCGAGCCGGCCAAGGGGCCGAACGGGGTCGTCTCGGAGTCCGTCGCGGGGGAGCCGATGCGGGCCTGGTAGGGACCAGGACCGCACACGGGCCGTCGCGGGAGGCCCCGGCCGCCTCCCGCGGTCCGTGCCGCGGACCCCGCCGTCCACGCCCGTAGAACGCCGGAGCCCCGGTCCGACCGACGTCGGACCGGGGCTCCGCGGCGTTCCCCGCGGGGTCCGGACGACCGGGGGCTTCCGGGACGCCCGCTGGCCGACCGGCTCAGACCGGGCAGCCGGAGACCGCCCCGGGCGGAGCGCAGTTGTCCGGGGTGTTGCCCGTGACGGTGGTCGCGAAGAGCGACACCTGCCCGATGCCCTCGAAGATCCCACCGCCGGAGCCACCCGGGTCGGTGACGGCGTTGTTCTCCACCCGGCTGTTGGCCAGCGTCGCCGGCCAGGCGCCGGTGAGGACGCCGCCGCCGCGGAACTCCGCGGTGTTGCCGCTCACCGTGGTGCCGCTGATCCGGAGGATGCCGTTGGACGGGCCGCCGATCAGGCGGGCGGTGGCCGCCCCGGCGCCGAGGTCGGCCTTGTTCCCCGTGATCTGGGCGCCGGAGACGCTGGCGATCCCTCCGTCGAGCAGGCCGCCGCCCGCCAGCCCCGCGGTGTTGTCGAAGAGGCCCCCGCCCCGCATGACCATGTTGTTCACGTTGACGACGCCGCCGCCCCCGTGAGTGGACTCGTTGCCCCTGACCTCGGACTGGTCCAGGGAGAGGGTGCCCTTGCTGAAGATGCCGCCGCCCGCACCGGCCTTGCTGTTCGTGACCTTGCTGGCGATCAGGGCGGTGTTGCCACCCTCGTTGTAGATGCCGCCGCCGGAGTTGGAGCCACCCACCTGGCCCCCGGTGACGGTGAGGGTGTTGAGGGTCAGCCGACCGCCCTCCTTGACGTGGAGGATGCGGAAGTCGACGGTGGCGGTGGCGGCGCGTTCGATGGTGGAGCCGAAACCCGAGATCCGCACGTTCCCCGTGATCTCCGGGAGGCCGTCGTCGGGGTTGTCGGCGTCGACGAGGCTGTAGGTGCAACCCGGCGTCAGCTCCACCGGGTCGCCGCTGGTGTTGGCGTTGGTGATCGCGGCCCGCAGAGCCGGGATGTCGTTGCAGGGGACGGGGACGGTGGGCTGGGCGTGGGCGAGCCCGAGGGGCAGCAGCCCCAGGCAGAGCCCCAGTCCGGCGCCGGCGGTCACGCTGGCGCGTCGCAGTGTGGCTTCCATATGTGGTGTCCTCTGAGCGTGGTGACCAGGGAATCCACCGCATCACCACAGAGCGACCAATGGTCACAGAATGTGATGATCGTGGCATCGGGATGTATAACCCGGGTCGCTCCCCACGTCACGGAGATGCCCCGTTCGGCCCCACCCGGCCCGGAACACCGGCCCGCCGGCGGAGAGCCCCGGACGGCGCCGGGCGCCCGGAGCGTTCGAGTGGTGCGTCCGGCCGCCACGTCGGATCGTGGAGGGAAGCCGACCGCGTTCGCCCGGGCGCGGACACGCCCAGGCGGGGATGGAGGCCGTTCCCATGACGTTCCGAGCCGAGACCCACCCGCTCCGGACACCCGGTGCCGCCCCCCGCCGCCCCCGGGGCCGGCAGCCCGCGCGGGACCGCGACCGCATCCTCACCCTCCCCGGCGTCTACACCCCCCAGCACGACACCCGCCTGCTGGCCAGCGCCCTGCTCAAGGAGGCGGGCACGGGGAACGGCCCCCCGTCGGACGTCCTCGACATCGGCACCGGCAGCGGCGCCCTGGCGCTCTGCGCCGCCCGCGCGGGTGCCAGGGTCACCGCCGTGGACATCGCCTGGCGGGCCGTGCTGACCGCCCGCGTGAACACCTGGCTCGCCCGGCAACGGATCACCGTGCTCCACGGCGACCTCGACACCGTGCTGCACGGCCGCACCTTCGACCTGGTGGTGAGCAACCCCCCGTACGTGCCCGCACTCCGGGACGGGCGGGGCCCGGCCAGGGCCTGGGACGCCGGACGGGACGGACGGGCGGTCCTGGACCGCATCTGCGCCGCGGCGCCCGCCGTGCTGCGCCCGGGAGGCGTGCTGCTCCTGGTCCACTCGGCGCTCAGCGGCCCACGCCTCACCCTGGAACGGCTGGCCGGAGCCGGCCTGCACGCCCAGGTCACCGAGCGGCGCCGGATACCGTTCGGCCCGGTGCTGCGGTCACGGCTCGACTGGCTGCGCACGCGCGGCCTGCTGGCGCCGGACGAGGACCGCGAGGAACTGGTGGTGATCCGTGCCGAACGCCGCTGACCGCCCCACCCCCGGAACCGCCCCCCAGCCCGTCGCCGCCCCCCAGCCCGTCGCCGCCCCCCAGCCCGTCGCCGCCCCCCAGCCCGTCGCCGCCCCCCAGCCCGTCGCCGGACCCCAGCCCGTCCCGGGGCCACCGCCGCGCCCCCGGCGGATCACCCTGTCCCGCGGCGGCCCCACCCTGGTCGAGGGCCCGGTGGAGGTCGTCCTCCCCGACGGGACCACGGCGGTCTCCCACCGTTTCGTCGTCGCCCTGTGCACCTGCCGGCGCAGCGGCGCCTACCCCTGGTGCGACACCAGCCACCGTCGCCACCGCCCCGGCACCCCCGGAGGCAGCCCGCGGGAGCCCCGGAGCGCCCGGGACACCCCAGAGCCCGACACCCCAGAGCCCGACACCCCGGGGAACCACCGCCACTGTCACGCTCCCCGAGAACTCCACCCCTCACAGGAGCACACCCGATGACCCTCGCCCCGCCCGGCGCGACCGCCCCCGCCCTGCCCGACCCGCGCGGCCCCCTGTCGGTAGCCGCGGTCGACGTGCTGCGCGGTCCCGCCGTGGCGCCCCCACCGTCGGCGATCCACCACGCCGACCCCTACGGCGAGGACCTCCAGCTCGCCCTCTACACCCTGTACGAGCCCCACTACCGGGGCTTCGCCGAGACCCCCGACGACCGCGAGTGGGACCACGAACTCCTGCGCCTGCGCGCTGCACTCGAGGACCACTTCCTGGAAGCACTGCGCCGGGACGTCACACCGGCCCGGGACGTCACCGAGGCGTTCGACGCGCTGCTTGTGGAGCCGTCAGAACCCGGCCCAGGAAGCCCCAGCCACTACCTGATGCACCAGGGCACCCTCACCCACGTGCGCGAATACGCCGCCCTCCGCTCGCTGTACCACCTGAAGGAGGCCGACCCACACGCCTGGGTGATCCCCCGACTGAACGGCCGGGCCAAGGCCGCCATGGTGGCGATCGCCTACGACGAGTTCGGCGCGGGGCACGCCGACGGCATCCACGCGAGGCTCTTCGCCCTGCTGATGGCGGACCTCGGCCTTGACCCCACCTACGGGCGCTACCTGGACGCCGCGCCGGCACCGGCACTCGCCCCGGTCAACCTGATGTCGCTCCTCGGGCTGCGCCGGGCGCTGCGCGGTGCCCTGGTCGGGCACTTCGCCTTCCTCGAGGTCACCTCGTCGCCCGCCTCCCGCCGCCTCGCCGCGGCCATGAGACGCACCGGAGCCGGCCCGGCCGCCGAACACTTCTACACCGAGCACGTGGTGGCGGACGCCGTCCACGAACAGGTGGTCCGCCACGACGTGGTGGGCGGCCTGCTCGCGGACGAACCAGCACTCGCCCCCGACGTCACCTTCGGTGTCGCGGCCACCGCCATGCTGGAGGACCGGCTCGGTGACCACCTGCTGACGGCGTGGCGCACCGGCCACAGCGCACTGCGGGAGGACGCCCGGCACCCCGCCACCACCGACTGACGCCGGCCCCGCCGGCACGCTGGGCGTGTATGGTCGGTTCCGAGAAACTGTGCTCGCGGTGCTGCACGCTTGAGTGAAGCAGCAGGTCAGCGAGCCTGCTCCCCGCGCACGCGGGGATGGTCCCCAGGCGGACGGCCCACGTGACCCGACGCCACCCTGCTCCCCGCGCACGCGGGGATGGTCCCTTGATTGTTCACATACACCGACTCCTGTAGCCCTGCTCCCCGCGCACGCGGGGATGGTCCCACCGAGGCGGAACCGGGCGCTGGAATGATCGGCTGCTCCCCGCGCACGCGGGGATGCCCCCCGTTCCCCGCAGAGCGAGCGTTCCCCCGGCGTGCCCCCGAACTCCTGCACCGGCACCAGTGTGAACGCGTGCGCAGAGCCCTGCGGGGCGGGCGTGGGGGACCTCCCCGGCCGCCCGCCCCGAACGGCGGATGTTCACCGGCCGACCCGCCGACGGGTCACCGGAGTGGGGCCAAGTGTTCACGAAGCGCTCGTAGCGTCCGGGGCGCACCATCCGGAACCTCCCGGATGCCCCACAGAAGGACGCACCCATGCACCGCTTCCGTCTCGCCGCCGCCGCGCTCACGCTGAGCGTGGGCCTGCCCCTCGGTGTGGCTGCCGCTGTTCCGGCCTCCGCTGCCTCCGGCCCGATGGCGTTCGAACCGATCAAGAGCTCGGCCTACCAGCAGATGTCGGACACCTGGACCGTGCCGCTGGTCGCCCCCGAGGGCTTCACCCAGGAACTCGTCGCCGACGAGACCGTCCTGGACATCTACGGCGGCACCGCCGACGACCTCACCGACATGAACACGGTCAACGAGACCGGTCAGCAGGCCGGCCGGTACCTCTACCGCACCCACGAGGTGGGCTCCAACGGTGCCCTGTCCGTGGTTGACCTCAAGACCGGCGAGGCGAAGGTCCTCGCCCAGCGCGCGGACTGGCGCCACCTCGATGGTCTGCGGTGGACCCCCTGGGGCACCCTGCTCTTCGGTGAGGAGACCGACGGCGGCCGACTCTTCGAGGTGTTCCTCGACCCGGCGGACCCCTCGAAGGCCACGCGTGTCGAGGAGCGCCGTGAGGTCGGTGTCCTGCGGCACGAGGGCATCGAGGCGCGCGCTGACGGCTCCGTCTTCGTCATCGACGAGCTGAACGGCGGCTCGATCTTCAAGTTCGTGCCCACCAGGCGCGGGGACCTCTCCGACGGCCAGCTCTACGCCCTGAAGCTCACGGGTCTGTCCGACGCGGAGCAGAAGTGGAACGCGGGGACGTTCCGGAGCAAGGTCGGTTCCTTCGAGTGGGTGGCGCTCGACATGGGCAAGGTCGTCGTTGACGCCAATGCCGCCGCCGACGCGGTGCACGCCACCGAGTTCGGTCGTCCGGAGGACGTCGAGGTCATCGGCAACACGCTCTACGTGGCCAACACCAGCGAGAACCGCGTCGTCGCGATCGACCTGGGCAAGAACGCGCTCACGAGCTTCGTCCAGGCCGGCGTGAACGCGCCGGTCGAGGACCGGAGGGCCGGTGTCACCGGCTTCAGCAGCCCGGACAACCTCGCTCAGGGCCCCGACGGCCGCCTGTGGATCGTCGAGGACAACTACGCCAGCGACATCTGGGCTCCCTCGGCGGACGCCGACCAGGACGGGAGCGCGGACAAGGTGGAGTTGTTCGCCTCGCTCAAGGACACGGGCGCGGAGATCAGCGGCATCTACTTCGGCAAGGACCCGAAGGCGCTGTTCTTCAACGTCCAGCACCCCGCCAAGCCGAACGCGGACGGCACCTGGAAGATCACGCGTCGCTGAACCGGGCCGGCTCACCGGGCCCCGCCGACCGGCGGGGCCCGTGCCGTGCCTGGTGGGCCCGTGCCTGGTGGGTGCCACCACCCCGCCAGGACAAATCGGACAAATTTCCATACCCTGGAGGTATCCCACGGTCTTCCGACTCCACAGGAGGCGACATGACATTCGTCCAGGTCATCGACTGTAAGACCAGCAAGGTCGATGAGTTGAACAGGCTGATGGACGACTGGGTCCGAGCGACCGAAGGCAAGCGGACGGCAACCCACTCCATCGTGGGTCGGGACCGCGCCGACTCCACCCACGTGGTGGAGATCGTGGAGTTCCCCTCCTACGAGGAGGCGGTGAAGAACTCGAAGCTGCCCGAGACGGATCGGATCTTCCAGGAGATGGTGGCGGTCTGTGACCAGGCGCCCACGTTCACGGACCTCGAGGTCCTCCGGGACGAGCAGCTCAACAAGATCGTGGTCCGCGCCTTCTTCGAGGAGGTGGCCAACAAGAGGAACTTCGACGCCCAGAGCGCGCTGTGCACCGCCGACTACCGGGAGCACAGCTCCTCCATGCCGGACGACATGGGCCTGGAGGAGTCCATGGCGGCGAACCGGGAGCTCCACACGGCGCTCGAACCGGTGGTGACCATCGAGAGCCTGATGGAGGAGGGGGACCTGGTGAGCGCGCGGTTCTCCTTCAAGGGCCGTCATGTGGGCACGTTCTGGGGCCACGAGCCCACGGGCCGCGAGTTCTCGGGAACCGGGCAGGCCATCTTCCGCTGTCAGGGCGGCCGGATCGCGGAGAGCTGGTGGAACCTCGACGACCTCGGGATGCTGAGGCAACTGGGTGCCGGTCCGACCTGAGGTCTGGCTGAGGTCTGACTGAGGTCCGGCCCGGGGGACCCCGGCGGGCGGACGGGGCGGCCCTGCCCTTCGCGAGCTGCGGTGGCAGCTCCGGCGCGGGCCGCCCCGCGAACGCGCTCGCCGCGGGGGCACCTCACCGGCCTCTGGACTGGTGGGCTCGCATGTTGAGTGCCGCGTATTCGGCGCGCGGTTGGCGGCTTGATTACTGACTGTTGCCGGTGACGGTGGTCCAGCGCGGGTCGATGCGGCCCAGCCACGCGTCTTGACCGTCGGCCAATGGTTGCTTCAGGGAAGTGAGGGGAACCGGCAGGCGAAGGTGAGGCCGGCGTCGTCTCCGTCGCCGTGGACGTGGTGCTCCCACTCATCGGGGGTGTCTGCGGGTGCCTGGAGGTGGAAGAAGCCGGTTGGTCGTGGCTGTCCCGTGTCGGGTGAGGCTTGTCCTCAACGGCGATCTGCCGAACCACTGTGGCTGTCAGCAGACCGGTTTCCTCGGCGACCTGAGGACGAAGCTGGCGGATCGCTATCGCGGAGAACGCGCCGTCGTGACGACAGACGACCGACGCCCCGCTGTGCGGCCGCAGCAGGCCACCGGCCGCCTCCTCGTAGTTGCGCTACGACAGGTGGTGGGCGAAGAAGGACCCCACCCGGGCCCGTACCTCAGCGAGCGTCACAACCGGGTCGCCGGTGCCGATGAGCGCGGCTCGCGCTGTCGCCGTCACAAGACCGGCGGCCTGGAGCTGTGCGACGAGCGAGCCGTAGTCGGTGAATGCCCAGTGGTTCGCGTCGGCAAGCAGCACGCGGCGGCCGGGAAGGTTCGCCCAGGAGGACTCGATACGGGCGGCGCCCTCGAATCCGTCGGTGCGGAACAGCAGCAGCGGCCGGTCGAAGACGTCCGGCGTCGGGTACAGGTCAAGATAGCCCTCCAGGTTCGCCACCGCGCCGACCCTGCGGTCGCGGCCGGCCGCGTACACCGCCGCCGTGCCGCCTGCGGAGTGCCCGTACAACCCGATCCGGCAGAGGTCCATGGCCGGTGCGAGCGGCAGGTCGCCGAGCCGGCCCAGGACCAGGCGAAGGTCCGCGATCCGGGTGTCCACCATCGTGCGGAAGGTCGCCGGGTCCGGCGGTCCGATCAGGACGGTCGTTCGCATCCCGGTCGGCAGTTCAACCTGAGAGGCGTCACCGGGGTGGTCGACGAGGACGACCACTCGGCCGTGGCTCGCCAGGTCCTCGGCGAGGGTCGTGCCGAGTGTCCGGGAGTCACCGCCGCCGGGTGAGTACACCAGTACCGGCCGCCGCCCGGGCAGCGGCGGCGCGCCCACGTAGCCATGGGTGAGGACCGCGCCCCAGTCCACCGCTCCCGGCTCCGGCAGTCCCGGATGAACGTGCGGCGCGTACTCGGCGAACACCCCGGCCTCGTCCGGGGTGAGCTGCGGGGCCCTGGAGAAGCCGTGTACCGATCGGGCCGGGTACAGGACGGTCAGCATCAACTCCCGCACGCCGCCCACCCACGGGTCGGTACGGACCGGGTCCGTCAGGTGGACCGTCTGCATGCCCACGGGGTACGGGCCGGTGGGCGCGGGCAGCCGGAGGATCGAGCCGCCACCGGAGGCGGACGCAGCCGTGGGCACCAGGGCGGCGGCACCCCCGCATAGGGTGCCTTTCAGAAGAGTGCGTCGAGAAGTCATACGAGGATCCTTGGGCGGGGGCCGTCATGATGCGAAGGTTCAGGCCCTGGCCGAAAGGCTGGCCCAGGACGAGGAGGTGTGAGGGTGCTGCGAATCCAGTTCACCGCGCAGGACTTCGCCCGGATCCGCTTCGCACCCCGCCCGGCGCCGCTCCAGGAACTGCACGCCGCCCTGACGACAGCCGTGACCCGGCGTGGCGGGCCGCTTTTCGCGCCGTGGCGCGTCCGTGTCCTGCGCTCCCTCCCGGCCGCAACTGACCCGCTCGGCGACCTGGTTCCAGCGGGCCGCCCGCCCTCCTTCCTCGACGTCCTCGGCGACACCATGGCCGACGGCTTCGAACAGATCCGCGCCACCAGCCCCGGTCTCGTCCGTTCCGAGCTGGAGCGGGTCTACGGGGCGGTGCCCGCCCCTCTCTGGATCCGCGGCCTGCGCGCGGGCGACGAGACGGCCTGGCGCACCCTGCACCACGCCCAGCAGGCCGCGTACGAGACGGTCCTCGCCCCGGTCTGGTCCGTCGTACAGGATCTGCACCGTGAGGAGTTCGCCCACTACGCCCTGACGGTCGCCGAGCACGGCGTGGCCGCCACGTTGACCGGCCTGGCCCCGGGCAGCCGACTCCACGAGGGTGTGTGGGAATGGCCCGGCGCAGCGCCGGACCGCGACGTCCGCCTCGATGGGCGCGGCCTGGTTCTGCTGCCCACCTTCCACCACCCGGCGGGCCCACTTCTTCAGGACACCCCGGGCCGTCCCGCAGTCCTGACGTACCCAGCCGGTCCCGGGCTCCCGCCCACTGCGGGGCGCCCGGCCGTCCCCGCCGAGACCCTGGCCGCCGTCCTGGGCCGCACCCGGCTGGACGCCTTGCGCCTCCTCGCCGAGCCTCACACCACGACATCCCTGGCCCGCGCCCTCCACGTCAGCAACGCGACGGCCTCGTCGCACGCGGCGGCGCTCAGATCGGCAGGCATGGCGACGACGACCCGCACGGGCCGCTCGGTCACCCACCAGCGCACGGCCCTCGGCACGCTGGTCACGGGCGTCTGACCGCCGTGGTCGTCTCGTCGGCTCCTCGGTGAACGTTCCGTAGGTGAACGTTCCGTAGGCGAACGTTCCGTAGGCCTCGGCCTGTTCATCACCCGGAGTTCCACCGGCACGATCCGGACCGCAGCCAGCCCCGGTGCAGGTCCGGAGGCAGGTAACCGAACCCCAGCGGCGAAGCGGATCAGCGCGGTACCGATGTTCCCCGGGGCCGGCCACCCCCTTGTCGTGAGCGCATGCTCACGATAACGTCGTGAGCATGCGCTCACGACAGGGAGAGATTGCCTGCCGCTCGTTGACGAAGGTGTTCGGCCACCGCTCGGTGGTCGACGACGTCTCCTTCGACGTCCCCGCGGGGACGATCACCGGCTTCGTCGGGGCCAACGGCGCGGGCAAGACGACGACGATGCGGATGCTCCTGGGGCTGGTGACGCCCTCGGCCGGCACGGCGTTGGTGAACGGGCGGCGTTACCGGGACCTGGAGCACCCGCGCCGGGAGGTCGGTGCGGTCGTCGACGGCCCGGGTGCCCATCCGGGGCACTCGGCCCGCACGCACCTGAGCGTCATCGCCACGGCGGCTGGCCTCCCGCTCCGGCGGGTGGACGAGGTCTTGGACCTGGTGGAGCTGACGGAACACGCCCAACGACGGGTCGGCGGGTTCTCCCTGGGGATGCGCCAGCGACTGGCGCTCGCCGGCGCGCTGCTCGGTGACCCGGGGGTCCTCGTCCTCGACGAACCCGTCAACGGCCTCGATCCCCCCGGCATCCTGTGGGTGCGGAACCTGCTGCGCCAGTTGGCCGGGGAGGGCCGTGCGCTGCTGGTCTCCAGTCACCTGCTGTCCGAGCTGGCCGAGATCGCCCACCGCGTGCTGATCATCGACCACGGCCGTCTCGTCGCTGACACCCCGCTCGACGAACTGCTGGTCGGACAGTCCGTGGTCGAGCTGCGCTGCGCCGACCCCGCGGCCATGGAACGGGCCCTGCGCGCCCGCCGCCTCAGGGTCGTGACCGAGGGGGACACCCTGCTGATCGAGGGGGCCTCGGCCCGCGAGACCGGTGAGCTCGCCGCCGCCGTGGGCGCGGGACCGGTCCACTGGCTCACCGAGCGGCCCAACAGCTTCGAGGACGTGTACTTCCGGCTGGCCGGCTCGCCGATCCGGCAGCCCGGCACCGCCGCCGATGCGGAGGTGGCGTGATGGGGCACCTGTTCCGCGCCGAGTTGCGCAAGGTCGGCGCAACTCCCGTCACCTGGTGGCTGCTGGTGAGCACCGTCGCCGTGGGGGTCCTCGGCACGATCGCCCCCCTGATCGCCGCTGACGGCGAGTCCACGGACCTGCTCAGCGACCACCGGATACGTGAGGCGCTGCACGGTGCGGCCGGTGGGGCGATCCTCGTCCTGGTGGCCGGCGTCATCGGCATGGCGGGCGAGTGGCGGTTCGGGCAGGCCAGTCAGGTGTTCCTCAGCACTCCCCGGCGTTCACGGGTGGTGGGTGTCAAGACGGTCGTCTACCTGGGGCTGGGAGCGCTCTACGGGCTGGTGGCGGCCCTGGCCGCCACGGCGACGGCATGGGGCTGGTACCGCGCCAGGGGCCTGGCCCTGCCGTTGGAACGGTCGGCGGTGTGGCTGACCCTGATCGGCTGTGTCGCGGTCGCCGCCCTATTCGGGGTGATCGGCGTCGCCGTCGGGGCGATCGTCCGGCGCCCGGTGCCCGCACTGGTGGGGGCGCTGACGTGGACGGTGCTGGTGGAGCCCGCGCTGTTCGCGGCGGCTCCCTCGGTGTTCCGCTGGTTGCCCGGCGTCGCGTCGCTGAGCCTGCGCCGTCAGCCGGCCGAGCACCTGCTGCCGGTGGGTTCGGCCTGTGCGGTCCTGCTCGGGCTCGTCACCGTGGCCCTGGTGGTCGGGGTGCGCCAGGTGGAGCGTGACGATGTCACCGGCTAAGCGGAGCGCCGAGGCCACCGCCCGGTTGCGGGCCTCCCTGATCGAGCACGCCCGCCAGTTGATCGCCCGCGAGGGCGCCTCCGCGCTCACCACCCGGGCGCTCGCCGCCGAGGCCGGTTGCGCCGTCGGTCTTCCCTACAAGATCTTCGCCGACCGCCGTGAGCTGGTGACCGCCATCGTGGACGCTGAACTGGACCAGCTCCGCGCGGCGTGCGCCGAGCTCGTCCAGAGCGCCGGCACCGGGACCGTCGGCGGGAACCTCACCCGGTTCGCCACCGCGTTCCTCGACTCACCGGCGATCGCCCTCAGTCAGGAGATCTTCGCCGACGCGGCGTTGCGGCAGGCGGTCGCCGACACCGCCGAGAACGGTGGGATGGGCCCGAGCGCCTTCCCCGACGTCCTGTCTCGTTACCTCACCGCCGAGAAGCAGGCAGGACGCGTCGCCGCGCACGTTGACGAACACGCCTTCGGCTACCTCATCGCCAGCACCCTGCACAACCTGCTCATCGCCGGCAAGGAGTGGCCCCACCCCACCCGCCCCGCACTGGAACAGATGCTCACCGCCACGGCGACGGCCATCGCCGCCGGGCAGTGATCCCACACAGGAGATCTCGATGCGCCAGTCACCCGGACCGACCCCGTACCAGACCACCGGTGGGCGGACGAACACCCGCAGGACGGTGCTGGTCGTCGTCGCGGCAGTGGCCTTCTCGGCCATCGGCCTGATGCTGCACGTCGTGGGCGTACTGCCCCCGCAGTGACACCCCTGAACGCCCACCTGCAGAACGGAAGTCAGCAGTGGACAGCGCCTCCAGCACGGAACCTGGCCGTGTCACCCCCCGGGAGGTGGCAGCACGGCTCTACGCCGCCGCCTCCCGCGGCGACACCGCCACCGTGGGCCGACTCCTCCACCCGGAAGCGCGGCTGGACGTGCCGGGCACAAGCCCGGTGTCCGGGGTCTACCACGGCCTCAGCGGCTTCCTGCGCTTCACCAGCGCGACGAACGCCATAGTCCCCGGCGGTGCCCAGACCGAGATCATCGACATCATGGACGGGCGGCGGCACGCCGCCGTCTACGGCGTCTCCCGAGCCACCCGCACCGGCCGCCCACCCCTGACCAACCCGACGGTCCACCTCGTGACCGTGGACGACGCCCGGGTCACCGCGATCACGATCTTCAACGCCGACCAACGCGCGGTCGACGACTTCTGGTCCTGACGGCCACGGCCGAGCCGAACGGCAGGGCCTCCCGGTGCTCGGTCGACATCGCCGCACCGAGCTGCCGGGAGGCCCTGCCCTCACGCCGGAGCCAGCCCTCGGACCCCGCGCACGTCACGGACGTGGTGATCCGTACCGCGGCGGGTGCCCGAGGGACCACCGCGCCCGGTTGGTCACGCGGTCTTCGTCGCGCACAGGATCGCCTGTACGGGGATGACGTCCCGGGGCACCTCGGCGGGGTCCTTGGTGACCGCCTTCGTGACCTCGAACCCGCACTCCTCCAACCAACCGCGGTACGTCGAAAGCTTCTGCGGCCCACCCTGGGCCATGGTGCAGCCGATGAAGAAGGCCGGGAAGAAGTCAACGTTGTAGTTGTCGGTGTCCTTTATGTTCTCGGGGTACACCGGCACCATGATGTTGACCTGTCCACCGACCTCGAGCGAGCTGTGGACGCCCTGGAGGATTCTGAACACGTCGTCCTTGTCGAACATGTCGAGGAAGTGCTTGATCAGCACGACGTCGAACCCCTTGGGGATTCCCTCGAAGACGTTACCGCCGATGAACGAGCAGTGTTCGTCCACCCCATGGGCCCTGAAGTTCTCCAGGCATTCCTTTTCCTTCTCGGGCAGGTCGAAGGTCGTCACCCGGAGCCCGGGGGACGCCTTGTGCTGGTAGGTGTGGATCGCCCCGAGACCGGTGTTCCCGGCGAGGTCGAGCACCCGGGCGCCGGCGGGTATGTCGACGTTGCCGAAGAACCACGGATCAATGTTGGCGGTGACGTTGTCCATCAACGTCGCCCAGGACTCGCGCAGGTCCCGGTGGTCCGCCACGGCGCCGTACAGGGTTCCTTCGGCCCCGTAGAGCTCCTTAAGGCCGACGAGCGTACCGGTCCGCACGCTGTCGGTGAGGTAGAACAACTGCCTGAGCGCGACCACCTTGATCATGTTCATGTACGTGAGCGCTCGCCTGAGGTCGGCCTCGGCGACCCCGGCGAGCGCGTCGAGGGCGTAGGCCCCGGACCCCTCGTCGTGGGAGACGAAGCCCTCCTTGACCAGCAGGTGCAGCAACTGTTCCACGGCATCCGGTTTGGCGCCGACGGCGTCGCCGAGCTTGGCCGCGGTCATTCCGGGGTTCTCCCGGAGCACGTCGATGATGCCGAGCTCGAAGCAGGACAGCAGGTTCATGAACCGCGCGGGTCCCACCATGTATTCACGGAAACGGGCGAGAGTGGCTTCTGGCGTCATTCCACTGATCCCTTTCGAGTTGGTTGTCTCCACCACCACACCACCGCGGCGCACCAGGTGGGAGAAATGCCGCCCCCTGTTGAGGGGCACCCCTCCCGGCGTGCGGGTCACCGTTCGTGATGAGGTTCTACTCACTGACGAATCAGACGCCGGCGACGGTCATCCGGGGTCGTGTCCGCGCTCCGTCCCGCGGACGGTCGGCGGGAGCGGTCACGCCCCCGCCGACCACGGTCACGCCTGCTCCATCTGTTCCTGGAGCCGGCGGGACAGCTCGACGCGCCTCACCTTCAACGTGGCGGTCCGGGGCAGTTCGGCCTGCGGGACCTGGATCGGGTCGGCCAGTTGGGGGAAGTCGGCGACGGCCGCCCGCCAGCGGTCCCGGTCCAGCGGACGGTCCTCGTTGGTGCAGATCACCGGGACCGGCTGGGAGTTCGGGCCCTGCACCACGACGAGTTCGCTCAGCTCCTCCAGCCTGCTCAGCACGAGGTCCTCGACCTCGAGGGTGCTTCCCACCCCGGGGATCATGTCCACTTCCCGGTCGAGCATGTGCACGCAACCCAGCTTGGTGCGGTACCCGACGTCCCCGGTCCGCCACCACTGGCCGTGCAGGTTGGCGTCGAACCTGTCCTCCTCCCCGAAGTAGGACTTCGCCAGGCCCTCCCACCCGACCTCGATGAAGCCGGGGTTCTTCTCGGACGGCGGCCTGCCGTCCCGGCTCACCACGCGGACCCTCGCCGAGCCCGGCATCGCGAAACCGACGCAGCGCCCGTCCGCCCGGTGGGCGGTCCTGCGGAAGTAGGGCCGGCCGACCGCGGGGCCCACCTCGCTCTGCCCGTAGATCTGGAAGAACAGCGCCGCCCGCCGCTCCGACGACTTGAGCAGCCGGCTCATCGTCCTGGGGTGGATCGCGTCGAACGTGCTGCTGAAGTACTTCACCGAGGCGAACGGCCGGCGCGGGTCGTCGATGAGCCCCTCCCACTCCATCAGCGAGTTGGGAAGTGCCTCGACGAACCCCGGCCGGTGCTTGACGAACGACGCGGCGACCTCGTCGGGGTCGGACTTGTTCATGAGCAGGACCGGCATTTCCTTGAGCAGCGCCAGAGCCATCGCCGCGAACAGCCGTGAGTGCACGAAGGGGATGCTGATCGCGACGGTCTCCCGTTTCCTGATCAGTGACAGGAGCCACCACTGGGGAGTGAGCCGGGCGCCCATGCTCCGTGGCGTGTGCACGACGAGCTTGGGGAGCCCGGTGGTGCCGGAGGTGTGGGTGACCATCGCGGCCTCGTCCATCGCCCGGAACACCGGCTGGACCCGAGGTGCCCCGGCGAGCTCGGAGAGCGATGTGGCCCCCGGCCAGCTTCCGGCGACAGTGATCACCTGTTTGGTGAGGGCCGTCACCGGCACCTCGGCGAGGACGTCGAGCTTGTGCAGGTCGGTGAGCAACTTCGGTTGGTCGAGCCGCTCGAGCAGGGCGCCGACGGTCGCTCCGTCCAGGGCGGGCGACAGCATCACGGGAACGGCTCCGACGCGTGACGCCGCGATGGCGAGGACCCAGACGTCGAAGTTGGCGGCCTTGTAGATCACGATGCGTTCACCGGGGCGGACCCCGGCCACCGACAGCCGGCCCGCCAGGTCGTCCACGTGATCGGCGAGCTCGGCCACGGTCAGGCGCCGTCCCGCCTCGGGGAGGACGTCCAGGTCGTGATCGAGGGTGAGCAGCGTCGAGCTGTTCCTGGCCGCGGCTCTCTCCGGCACGGTGCCGAGGTGAAGACCGCGTTTCCGTATCGATTTGTGGATCACGAAGCCCTTCATGCTGACGGCCTCCTTCGCGGTGTTCGGTGGACGTTCGGGCTGTCGCTGGCTCGGCTGTTCGCCCGGGCCGGCTGTCTCGACAACGGGGTGGCGGGGAGTCACCCCGTCCAGGGGCGGAGCTTCTCGGGGTTCCGCACCGCCCAGATGTGCCTGATCCGGTCGTCCACGACGTCGAGCGCCAACACCACCACGGTGACGCCCTGGCGCTGAGCGATCAGGCCGGGCTGACCGTTCACGGTCCGCAGCAGGAACGTCAGGTCCGGCGCCCTGTCGGCGATGTCAACGAGGACGCGGGCGACCCGCTCGGCGCCCTCGATCGGGCGGGGTTCCGCGCTGGCGAGGCCGCCCCCGTCGGCGACCGTGGTGACGTCGGGGTCGAGGAGGCCGATGAGGGCGTCGATGTCCTTGGCCTCCCACGCCTGCTTGAAGTCCCTGACGATGTCGGGGCGCTGCGGTGCGGGGGTCGCCGGGGCCTGGCGGGTGCGGATGCGACGGCGGGCCGACGAGGCGAGTTGGCGACACGCCGCCGGGGTGCGGCCGACGATCTCGGCCACTTCGGCGAAGGGGTAGTGGAAGACGTCGTGGAGGATGAACGCCACGCGCTCGGCGGGGGTCATCGACTCGAGGACGACGAGGAAGGCCATGTTGATCGACTCGTCGAGGGTGACGCGGTCGGCCGGGTCGGTGGTGGTGCCGTCCGACCGCCCGCTGATCCACTCGGTGCGGTCGGGGAGGGGCTCGGGTATCCACTCGCCGACGTACCTCTCCCGCCTGGCCCGTGCCGAGCCGAGCAGGTCCAGGCAGATGCGACTGGCCACCTTCATCAGCCAGCCGCCGGGGGACTCGATGGCTTCCTGTTGCTGTGGGGACATGGCGTACCAGCGGGCGTACGTCTCCTGGACGACGTCCTCGGCGTCGGCCAGGGAGCCGAGGAGCCGGTACCCGAGGTTGATCAACTGCCGCCGCTCGCTGAGGATCGCGGCCAGGCCGGGATCGAGCCGGCCGTCGTCTCCCGACTCGGACTGCGTGTTCATGGTGTCGCCAACTCCCGTGGTTGCATCTGTCGTCACCGACTCGACGAGACCGCAACCGGGACGGGCGCGTCCTGGAGCGGGCGCGTCACCCCGCCTCACATTACGGGGGATTGCGTCGTCGTACTGCTGACAAGATCGGCTTCGCCCGTCGGCCCCACCCCGGCCGCCACCCGAGGGACCCCGATCACCGCCTCCGGCTTCGACACCGAAGTCGCCCACACCCTCGCGAGGAGAACCCTCATGGACACCGCCCTGTGGATCGTTGCGGGACTACTGGCCGTGGTATTCCTGGCCGGTGGCGCCATGAAACTGTTCCAGTCCAAGGAGAAGCTGGTCGCCTCCGGCATGGCGGTCATGGAGGGCTACAGCAGCGGCGCCATCAAGGCCATCGGCACCCTGGAGCTCCTGGCCGCGGTGGGCCTGATCCTTCCCGCGGCGCTCGACATCGCGCCCGTTCTGGTGCCGCTGGCCGCCGTCGGTGTGGTGCTGCTGATGATCGGCGCGTTCGTCGCCCACCTCCGCCGTCACGAGACCCAGTCCCTCGTGGTGACCGCGGTCCTGCTCGCCCTCGCCGCCTTCGTGGCCTGGGGCCGCTTCGGCCCCCACTCCTTCTGAGCGGGCACGGGCGTCCGGCCACGCCCGACCCCGCGGCCTGACCCCTTCCGCCCGACCAGGCCGACCGCGGCAGGCCCCGGCACGTGTGCCGGGGCCGCCGTCGTGTGGTCCGCCGGCTCAGCCGGCGGGGTGTACCTCGCTGGTCGCGGTGGTGTCGGCCGACGGGAGGGCGAGCGCGGCGGCCCCCGGCAGGTGGCCCGCGGCCTCGGTGGCCACCGCGAGCACACCGCGCAGCCAGGGGGCGTAGCGGTCCGGGTTGTCGGCCACGTCCACGCGCAACCGGTCCGGTGCGGGCCAACGGACGGTCGCCACCTCGGCCGGGTCCAGGCGCAGGCGCGGATCCGCCGGCACCTGGCCGACCAGCACGTGGTCGTACTCGTGCTCGACCCGGCCGGTCTGCGGGTCCTCGGCCCGGTACAGGTACACGCCGGCCTGGTGCAGCGTCACCCCCTGCACCCCGATCTCCTCGACCAACCGCTTGGCGGCGGCCTCGTACACGGTCTCCCCGGGTGCCGGGTGACCGCAGCAGGCGTTGGCCCAACGCAGCGCGAACCGGGTCTTCTCCGCGGCCCGCTGCTGGACCAGGACGCGGCCCAGGTCGTCCAGCAGCATCACCGAGAACGCCCGGTGCAGTCGGCCGGGCGCGGTGTGCGCCTCGGCGACCGTGCAGGAACCAGTGGCGGCACCGTCCGCGTCGACGAGCTCCACCAGATGCGATTCCCGAGTAACTATGGCGGGTCACCTACCTCCGTGATCCGGGCGGCGGTGAGCCGACCGGAGATGAGTGACAAAACGGCCTATCGACACGCGTCCGCCCGGCCGGGCGGGGGAGACCGCCCCGGCGGCCTCGTGCCCGCGGCGAAGCCCCACCACCGGGCGGGAGGCTATGCGGGGTCCTCGGTGTCGTCGGACACCTGCATGAGGTCCAGCATCCGGGGCCGCCACCGGTAGTACGACTGGAGCTTGTAGTACTCCCCCTCGGTCGACGACATGGCGACGTAGACGACCTTCGGGGCGGCGGCACCGTACGGATCGTTCTTCACGAAGTGCTCGATCTTCGGGTCGAGCCGCCCCGGGAGCGTCTGCGGGTCCGGGGTCATGACGCCGAAGGAGATCCGCTTGATCTTCGGCGAGTCCCAGCTCAGGGTGACGTAGAGTCCGAACGACTCCTGGCTGAGCCCCAGCATCTGCTCGCTCGGTTCGGGCAGGTCGAGGTCGCGGTGCATCGACCGTATGGCCTCCGGTTCCAGGCACTCGGGGGGCAGCTCCCCGAAGTACACGTTCACCGTTCTGTGCGGGTAGTCGATCCCGACCAGGCTCACCCGGTCGTCCAGGCCGTACCGGGCGAAGAAACCGGCGTTCTCGGCGAGGCCGCGCGGCATGGACGCGATGTCGGCGAGCTTCGACAACTCCTGGAAGTCGTCGCCCGGGAAGAACGACCAGGTCTTCTTGAAGCCGCCGACGACTCCGAAGTCGATGCCGTAACTGTCGATGGGGCACCGCTGCTGGATGTCGGAGAGCAGGGCGCCGGCGGGATGGTCGGTCTCCGCGGTGAGGCCGTTCGACACAGCGACGGCATACGGGTCAACGTCCCCCGGGAGCGACAGGAAGCGGCAGTCCAGCTCCCCTTCGTGGCGGGAGCCGGTCGCCACCCGGAAGGCGATCACCGCCCGCGGGAGAACGTCCCCGTACGCGGTGAGGATGGGCCAGACCCGGTCGCGCGAGCAGGTCACATCCAGCAACCGGGCTGATTCCTCAAGTGCCGTGTAGAGACCCGGCAACTCAGCGGTCCCGGACATTCGTCCTCCTGGTGTCAGTCTTGGTGTCAGTTGGGTTGAGGACAGATCTTGGCAACGCACCAAGAGCGTCACTGGGCGGATCGCCCGAGCGGTGTCCGGCGGGTGGCGCCCCTGCTCTCGTCCACACTGCGCGCTGGCTACCGGGCGATGACCAGTGAGGCGGGCGACGGCGTGGCGTGGAAGGAGACCTCCTCGAAGCCGGCCTTGAGGAGCCAGGCATGGTAGTCGGCGCGCCGCCAGGTCCCTCCCTGCTTGCTCTTGAGCAGCATTTCCGAGGCGAAGACCAACGGGAAGGGCGGGCCGCTCCGGTCGTCGTCCACGATGAAGTCGCAGATCACCAGTGTGCCGCCGGGCCTGAGGGCGCCCCGGAGCTTGGTGAGGAGCGCGACGTTGTCCTCCGGCCCCTCCTGGTGCGCGATGTGGGAGTACACCGCCACGTCGTAGGCCGCGTCGCCGAACTCGGTGGTGTGGAAGTCACCGTCGACGCAGGTGAACCGGTCGGCCACGCCCCGCTCGGCCACCAGCCGCCGGGCGATCGCGTTGATCGGCCCCCAGTCGAGCTGGGTGGAGCGGGCGGCGGGGTTGAGGCCGAGCCAGATCGCCGAGTAGATGCCCGAGCCGCCGCCCACGTCGAGGATCGAGATCTCACCGGCGTCCGCCAGCCCCAGGATCTCGGCGGCGACCTTCGCCACGGGCACCGACTGGCCCGCTATGGCCGGGACGACCTCCTCCCAGTGGGGGTTGTCGGCGACCTCCACCGTCGCGTCCTCCACCGGCCCCCCGGCCCGGACCACGTCCGGCAGGGCCACCAGGTCGCCCATGTGGGTCAGCTTGAGCTTGGCGAAGCTGCTCAGACAGGTGGGCTTGCCCTCGACCAGGAAGGAGGCTGCCTCGGGGGTGTTGCGGTAACCGCCGTCGCGCAGCTCGACCAGGCCCAGGCTGACGAGCCCGTCGAGGAGGGTCTGCGCGCCGCGCCCGGAGATCCCGGCCCGGGCGGCCAGCCGTTCTGCGGTGTCGGCGCCTGCCTCGAGGTGGGTGAACAGCGAGTGGCTCGCCGCCGCGCCGAGGATGCCGGTGGCCCAGTAGCCGTTGATGAGCTGCATAATCCGATCCGGCGTCGGTTGGCTGCTGTTCATGCTGCCCCTCCTGGGACCCCGTGTGGACGCGCGTGCGTTCGAAGCGCGGCACGCAGGCTCTCCACGACTCGTTCGACCTGGTTGGTGCTGAGCTCGGCGTGCATGGGGATGGCGAGGTTGCGTTCGAAGAGGTCCGCGGACACCGGGCAGGCCTGCTTCGTCTCGTACACGGGCTGCAGGTGACACGCCCACGCGCCGTGCCCGCAGCCGATGCCCTGGGCCCGCAGGTCGGCGGCGACCCCCGCCCGGTCCACGCTCGGGTCCAACGTCACCATGTAGGACTGCCAGGCGTGGGTCCGGTCCAACGGCACGTGCGGCACCGTGACGAGGTCCTCGTCGCCGAGCATCTCCCCGTAGAGCGCGGCGACGGCGCGCCGGCGGTCCAGCAGCTCGCCGATCCGACCCATCTGCACCTGCAATATCGCCGCGGCGATGTCCGACAGCTTGTAGTTGTAGCCGACCTCGGTGAACACCGGTATCGGCAGGCCCACGACCTGCGCCTGGTCGAAGATGCTCCCGATCCCGAAGGACGACCGGACCCTTGCGTCCGCCCCCAGTGCCGGATCGGCGGTGAGCAGGGCCCCGCCCTCACCGCTGGTGGCCCCCTTGCGCCCGTGGAAGGACAGACAGGCGACCGGAGCCAGCGCGCCCGCCTCGCGGCCCTGGTACGTCGCGCCGACCGAACAGGCGGCGTCCTCGATGAGGAAGAGTCCGTGGCGGTCCGTGATCGACTTCAGCTCGGCGTAGTCGGCGGGCAGGCCCAGGGTGTCCACCGCGATCACACCGACCGTTCGCGGCCCCACCAGGGCCGCCACCGCCTGGGGGTCCACGGTGCCGGTGTCGGGAAGCACGTCGGCGAAGACCGGGACGCCACCGACGTACCGCACCGCGTGGGCGGGAGCCGGGAACGTGTAGTCGGCGACGATCACCTCGTCGCCCGGTCTGACGCCGAGCGCCAGCAGGGCCAGGTGGAGTGCGGCGCCGCAGTTGCTCACCGCCACCGCGTCGCCAACGCCGTAACGTTTGGCCAGCTCCGACTCCAGCGCCTTCCCCCTCGGGCCCTGACCAGCCGGCCAGCCCGACGAGAACACCTCCGCGACGGCTGCCAGCTCCTGTTCGCCCAAGCTGGCGTGGACCAGGGGAATCGTGTCCATCGTGGTCACCTTTCGCTACGCCTCACGTTCCGGTGCTCGATGGGACGTTGAGGGAATGGGTGGCTCGTACCGAAGCGGCGTGATCTGACTGATGTCATAGCGGTCGCGCATCCGCTGCACCGCGTCGGGATCAACCGAGCCACCCGCCGAGAAGATCTCGCAGATCTCCTCGAAGTAACGCTCGTGGTCGGGTGACGGGTAGCTCTGGAAGAGCATCCGCGCCGGCTTGTCGGTGGCGTTCCTGAACGCGTGCGGTGTTCCTGCGGGGACGAACATGCAGCTACCGGCGCCCGCGCGGACCACCCGGTCCCCGTCGGGCGACTCCCAGTCCTGCCAACGCTCCTCGGTGCGCTTGGTCGGTTCGAACGCGAGCAGGTCCAGTTCTCCTTCCAGCACGTAGAAGAACTCCTGCGAGCGGTGATGGGTGTGGGCCCCGACGTCGAATCCGGGAGGAACCACCACCTCGAAGACCGATATGACGGACCCGTCCGCCGCGGTGACCTTGAACGTGACCTCCTGTTTGTCGGTGACCAGCTTTCGGCCGTGACCGGACGGGACAATAAGGCCGCTCATGCGATTCGCTTCCCTGTCGTCGGTGCGGGATCTCACTCAAGTGGGGTGGCGATGCCCCCGTTGGAATCAGCCCACTTTCTCCGGCGATTCGACGGTCCACGTGCCCACCGCCATCTCGGCGGTGATGCCGGGACCAAATCCCGCGATCACGCCGGTGGCCCCCGCCATCGGCGCGTCCTCCTCGAACAGCCGGCGCAGCGCGTCGAGTACGACCGCGCTGGCGATGTTGCCGTACTCGGTCAGGGTCGCCCAACTGTGGCGGAACATCTTGAGGTCGACATCGAGGAACTTGCTGAGGTCGCCGAGGATCCGCGGGCCGCCGGCATGGATGATGTAGAAGTCGAGGTTGCCGATGTCCCAGCCGTGGTCCGTGGCGAGATCACGCAACACCGGTGCCAGCGGTTCCATCGTCCCGGGCACCCGGCGATCGAGCTGGAAGTGGAATCCGGTGTCCCGCACGGCGTAGGAGATCCATTCCTCGGTGTGAGGAATGAGGTACGAGGCGTTGCGCTCCAACGCCACGCCGGTGCCACCGCTGCCCCGCACCACGGCCGCCGCGACCGCGTCACCGAACAACCCGTCGGACAGCAGCGAGCCCACACCGTCGTCCTCGGGCTGGTAACACAGTGAGCACAGCTCGCACGAGACGATCAGTACATTGCTGCCGGGGTAGGCCGTGCAGAAGTCGTGGGCGCGGTTGATGGCCGCGCCGCCCGCCGCGCAGCCCAACTGGGCGATGGGGATCTGCCGGGTGTTGGAGCGAAAACCCATGGTGTTGATCAGCCATGCGGTCAGCGACGGCATCAGGAACCCGGTGCACGACACGTAGATGATCGCGTCGATGTCCTGTGCCGACAGGCTGGCGTTCGCCAGCGCTCCTTCGATGACCTCCGGGCACCGCTTCTTGGACTCGACCTCGTAGATGCGGTTGCGTTCCTCGAACCCCGGGTGCTGGAGAGTCTTCTCGATGGGCTGCACGATGTGCCGCTTCCGCACCCCCGTGTTCTGGATCAACCGGAGTGCCAGAGGAAGCTGCGGCTTTCCGGCGTGTACTCTCTTGGCGAATTCGAGGGTCTCTTCCATGGTGATGACGTATTCCGGCACACTCACCGACGGCTTGCATAGCCTTGGCATGTCAAGAATCTACTTTCTCTAGAGTCTGCCTTGTGTACGTGCGGATAGTTCTCGCAGTCTCCCGATGCGGCCCGGTTGGATCACCGCAGGATCAGCCGTGACGCCGCTGCCACGGCGCACTTCCAGGGGCGGGCTCGGGTAGGTGCCGTGTTCTTTTCCTCATTCCGATGTCGCCAGTTGTCGAACTGCTGCTGCCGTCGAGGTGCACGGCGGGTGTGTGTGGTGGGGACCGGCCGTCAGGTGGTGCTCGATCGGCGGTCCCGGGACCTCCGCGGGCGTTCGGTCGCGGATCGTGCGGTGCCGCACGAGACCGTGGGGTGCGGGGCCCGGTGTGGTGGGAAGTCCGGTGGTGCCTCGGCCGCTCGACGGAAGTGTTGAAACGTTTCCGCATGGGGCGGGGCGACACGCCCTCCCCGCGCTGAGGGGGACCCCGCGAGGGAGAGCACTTGTCGGGCACCTCGCGCCACGTTCGACCGACTCCTCGGCCGTGTGGGCCCACCGGCGTGCTGCCGGCGAACGCGAGGGTGAGCAGGGGACGGGGTCCCGTTTCGGAGGGGCCGCCGCGGACGCGGGGTGAACGGCTTCCGCAGGATCCGCGCGCACCCGGCCCGACGGGTGTCCCCGATGTGTCGACCAGTCAGCCGGGATTCCTCCGAGGAGTGGTCCCTGATGTGACCGACCACTCGGGCCGCGACTGTGGGAAGCGCCGGCTCCACGGCGCGTGATCCAGCCGCCCGGAACTATGCCAGCGGCATGAGGGCGGAAACTAGGTCACTATTATATGTATAGATTCTTCACCGCCCGATTGTCAAGGGTCGTTGATCCGTCAACCTTGTTTGGCCACAGTCAGGTTGGCCGGTGGTCCCAGTGCCCTGTGGACAGGGGAAAGGCTGCTCGTGGCTGGGGGACGCCGGGGACGGGGCGGGCTCGGACGGCGCTGGAGATGCGCGGCGAACGTGACGATCACGCAGGTCACCGGGGGGAGGCGTCCCGGAGGCGGTACGCGCGGGCAGGTCGAAGTCGCGGCGCACTGGCCGGAGGCGCTGGCGGCCCGGCCATCGCCGAGCGCTGCCGCCGTGGGCCAACCGCCCCCGAGCCCTGGTTCCCCGAACTCACTATCCACGGGCCGCGTTGCCGCCCACCGCGGGAACACACCCACCGGAACGGATCGTTGGGGCCGGAAGCCGACCGGTGAGAAGGGAATGCGGTTCCCATGTGCGGAAGCAGGCCACCGACGGTTTACCCGACATCCGGCCGCGCATCGCGCCCGAATATGGTGACGCGGGTGCTAGTGCCGCCCCTTGGCCAGAGCGTCAAGGGTGGCGGTGACATCATCGGGATGGTAGTAAGCACGGCCAGTATGGGTGTAACGGCGCCATTGGTACTTGTGGGCGTAGCGGTAGATGGTGCCTTTGGGAATGCGCCAGACGGTGGCGATGTCATCGGCTGTCAGGCCGGTCACCGCGGTGTCATGGTTCAAGCACCTTCTCCTTGCTTCCTTGTGCCTGGCTTCCTCGGATCTGGCGGGCGAGCGTCGTCCAGCAGGTGACCGGCCACGTGTGGCTGGGGGAAGTGGTGCAGACGATTTCGGAGGGAAGGAAATCATCCCGAGGGCGTATGAGGGCGACCAACTCCCCTTCACAGTCCGGGCAGCAGCCAAGGGTCACTCGTCGGACGCTGTTCGGGTAGGCGATGCTGCGCGCGTTCCGCGTGAGCTCCCGGATCTCGTCGACCAGCTCACCCGCGGCGGGGTGGCGGGCAAGCCACTTGACGTGCTGACACAGGAACCGGGCGAGCGCTGGGATGTCCCGAGCCGGGGGTTCGAGGTGGCGCTCCTCGGCGACGAGGCCGGCCCAGGACGCTAAAACCGTGCGGATCGCGGACCGTACCTCGGCGGCAGCCGGGCTCATCGACTCGGCGGCGGCGCTCTTCCGGGGAAGCCTCCGTATGACGCGAACGACTTCCGGACCGGTATTTCGGTTACAGTCGGAGTACAGTGCGGGTAGGTGCAGTAGGTCATTGACCAGACGATCCCGACACGTTATGCATAGGGAACGTCCATCGCCAGGTCTGCCGGGCGTCTCTCCTGCGTCTGCATTCCGTGTACTTCGACACGATGCGGCTTGACACAGCTTGCGTCCCACCAACATTCCCCCTCCAGTTCCCCCTCCAGCGTGCACGGCTGCTAAGCCCCGAATTCGTGCTGTGCGGCCCGTGACGCGCGGGAGGATGCGAAAGGCTGGTCTACGATCTTCGAGACGTACGGCACTCGTCAAGAGGTGTCCGGCATCAGTTACTGTGAGTGTCGCGCACTTTCTTTTGCGTGACATACCCTCGTCGGGCACCGGGGTATGTAGAGATTTCTCCTGAACAGATGGCTCAATATGGCCTGTTGACGGACAGGTCATGATGTGCCCGGAGCGCTGCGTGGGGCGCGGGGTTCCCGCGGTGGGCCGGTGAGGGGCGGCGGCGCGAGGGCGTCACCGCGTCGCCCCCGGTTCCGCTGCCGGCTGCGGACCACGGAGAACACCGTCTGACCTGGCCCGACGTGGAGAACGCCGCAGTGCTGACATCCGCACCCGGAGTCGCCACTGGTGCGGGGGCGGGTGCTGGTGCAGCCGCCGCCCACGGGGTGCGGGGCACTCGCCGCTCGTCGCCCCGGCTCGTGACCGCCCAGCGAGCAGTCCTCGGGTGTTCCGGCGCTCTGGCCGCGGACCGGGCCGACCCGAGGGCGATCGGCGACGAGATCGCCCCCTCCCGTGCCGGCCGCGGACGCCCCCCGGCCGTCCGGATCGGTCGGCCCCCCGTGGGCAGCATCGGCGCGGGGCTCCTGAGGAAGCGCCCCCGTGTGCCCACGGATGACTACACGCAGTCATGTCCGCGTCACGACCTGCCCGGTGGCGGACGGCGGCTGGAGGCGTCCGGGAACTCCGTGCTGAGCTGCGGTGTTGAGAGGACGTCCCAGGCCGTTCCCGCGCCGTTCCGACGGGCGTGGGTACCGCGACGCCGTGGCTGTGACAGCGGGCTGCAACCATGCTTCGACGCGCGGCTCACCGGAGCCGCGTCCCCCCTCGAGCGGACGACAACCAGCTCCTGCTCCCGCGGCCCGCCGCCTCCCGGCACGGCCAGGCGGCCACCGCCTGGAAAGTACTGGTCTGCCCGGCTTCGTTCCCCCTCTGGGCAGAATCACTTGGTGATCGACCCTCGGTCCAGGGATGCCAGAGCGCTGCTCACCCCATCCTCCGGCCACGTGTGGGTCCTTCCTGCGGCCGAACTCCAGTCACGGCGGCAGGAGCCCCGGTGGGGGAGGGACGGGCACCTGGTGACGGGGTCGTTCCCGCTGACGCCGTCGAGTGTGTTCAACCGCGGATTTCGGCGTTACCGCGAGGAGTTCGTCGGCAAAGCCCGTCAAGAGCTCAACGAACTATCAGAGGGGTTCTCATGGGTGCTAGCACCACCCACCGTCCGTTCGTCGTCGCACTGAGAAACGAGGGCGGCGACATGCCGGGAATCCTCGTTCTCCGTGGTTCTCGACGACCACCGGAGTGATGCCCCACGGCCCACCAAGGTGGCGCATGTCGCCGTGTGTGCGTGAGCTGTCCGTGGCCACGGCTATCGGGCACGGACCGGGTGGCGAGGTGTGGCGGGTATCCGCAAAAAAGGTTCCACGTCCCCGATGTGGAGCATTTCCATGGAACGGGTGACGGGGATCGAACCCGCGCTCCGATCCCAGGAACAAGCCGCTCCGCCGCTCGGCAGACCGTGCCCCGTGCGCTTCCCCTGCGGCAGCCGCCCGCCGATCACACGAGCCACGGAGAGCCAGCTTCTTGACGCCCACGGCGAGCCCTCGCGTTCCCCACGGACCCCACGCGTGAGGGTCCGGCTGCGCGGAGTGCTGCAGCAGAGAGCACGTGCCTGGCGATCAGGGAGTGCCGCGCTTACCGCTTCAGGGCCCTGTACCGCTTCAGAAGCCCAGTGATCTTCTCAGGGGCTGCCGCGCCGTTCAGTTCGTTGAGGAGATCATCGGGACAGAGTTCGTACAGGTCACCCCACCACCGACGTCGCCTGTTGTCCCAGATCCGGTACCCGCCCAGTACACCCCTGGCTACATATCGCCTTCTGCTCACGGCACCCTCACCTGATCAACCCAAGCCTGCCTGCTCGTCAACGCGACCAACACCGCAGTCGATGTCATTGTCGGCAACCTTCTGCGCGCGACGCATGCCGAGGTCGTTACGGTGCCGGGAGGGCTTCGGCCGGGGCGAGTCGGGCGGCTCGGACTGCGGGGTGAAGGCCGGCCGGGGCACCGATCAGGAGGGTCGCCGCGGCGCCGCCCGCTGACGCCCAGGCGGGGACGACGGCGGGCCAACGTTGGGTGTGCGCGTGGGCGGTGGTGACGGTGACGCCGAGGAGGACTCCGCCGACGCCGCCGACTCCGCCGACTCCGCCGACTCCGCCGAGTGCGACAGGAGCAGGGATTCGGTGAGGAACTGGGTGCGGATCTGCCCCCGGGTGGCACCGAGCGACCGGCGCAGGCCGATCTTGCCGCGGCGTTCCAGAACCGAGAGAACCACGGTGTTGGCGACGCCGACCCCGCCGACGAGCAGGGCGCCGCGCCGAGTCCGACGAGCAGGCTGGTGAACGTGTCGTCCGCGGCCTCGCGGGCGGCGAACGTGTCAGTGGCGATAGGGAGCGGCAACGGGAGGTCGCCGCCGGGCTGGACGCCATGGTGTGGACGGAGCGGCAACGGGCCGCCGAAGGGTCAGACGGGCAGGCATCTGGTGCGGATCTGGTGCGCGACGCCTAACGCGGTCCAGACAACAACAAAGCCCCGGGCGTCTGGCCTGGGGCTTTTGCTTTGAGCGGGTGACGAGAATCGAACTCGCGCTCTGAGCTTGGGAATCACCTTGCTGTGAAGCCAAGGACCCCGACTGACCTGCGGGAACTGCCCACCTGCGAGAGCGCGGGGAGACTCGGCGTGGACCGTATTTGACCGTGACGCGCCGCTTGATCGGGCACGGAGCGGGCACGCCGTAGTCACTCGTACATGGTGGCCGCCATGAGCGCGTGCGCGAGGTATGTCCAGTTTCCGTCAGAAGGCAGAGGCTCCTGAAGGTTGCATTCGTACCAGGCGGGACCAGTACTGACCCAAGCAGCGAGCGCTTCGAGGAACCGTTCCAGGGTCACGTTCTCCCACTGATCGCCCCGTTGCCGGCAATCCTCATGCAGACGTGCGAGAAAGGCGGCGAACGCATCTTGGTCGGGGATGCGGTCTCCGGGGTTCAGCGGCTGTGGCATGCCAGCAGCTTAGTGCGTGAGGAGAAAGCCCTCAGGAGCAGTGCAACGGCTCCTGAGGCCGGCTTGCATTCCGCGTCTTGCCTGGTCAATGGGCATTCTGCTCGGTGCCCACACAAGCGTGCCCACAAATAGGCCACAGCCCCCCAACAGGTGGCTGCTGGGGGCCGTGGGCGTGTGGGGTGGGTCGCTAAAGACCGGGGAGGGCGCTGAGGGCGTACACGGGTGCTCCTGTGTGTGGCTAAGGTCGCGGAGCCCGGTGGCGGCCACGGGTTCGTGCGGCCGGTGCCTGTTGGTGCGCACCGTGGCCGGCGCCGGGCGGCGCGGGGCGAGGACAGGAGCGCGGGCCGGTGGCCGGGCCGGTGCTCGGCACGCAGCAGCGTGTCGCCTTGAACCCGTAGAGGAAGTTGCTACTCAGGCTTCTGCCGGGATGTGCCATAGCGGGGCGGTGTGTTGCTCGGGGCGGGTTGCGATCAGCAGGTCACGGAGTTCGGTGCGCTGGGTGCCGGGCAGGCTGAGAGCCTCTGTGAGGTGGCGGAACGTGGTGTGGGTGATGCCTCGGTCGCGGGCGTCGGCTTCGAAGTGGTCGAGGCGGGACAGGATGGCGTCCGGTTCGAGTGGGGCCGGCTGCCGGTCCTTGAGCCACGTGGCCTTGTTGCGTTCGTAGTCGATCTCCGAGTAGCCGCAGATCTCGCGGCTGTGCTGCTCCGCCTCGGCGAGGCTGGTGGTGGTTGCCACGGCTCGGGCGAGGCGGTTGCGGTTGAACGCGTCGTCCAGGTCGGCCTGGTGGACGGTGGGACCCTCGTCGGTGAGGGGAACGGGGAGCCGGGCGTCTCTGACCTGACAGGTGCCACGGGCGCCGCGGGCGGTGGCGGCGAGCATGGCGGTGGCCTCGGAGGGGTGCCATTCCAGGACGGCAGCGACGGGACCCACATCCTGCGGAGTGAGGGTGTGGACCAGGGCGTGCAGGTGGGGGCGGAGGTCGGCGGCGGGAAGCTCGCCGTCGAGGCCGGGGCCGGCGAGCAGGAGGCGGACGGGGGCGTTCACCTGGCAGCACGCGGCGAGGGTGAGGGCGTCGGCCAACGGGCTCTTCAGCGTGGGCTCGTCGCCCTGGGCGAGGATGTCGCCACCCACGTCCAGGAGATCGATGGAGGCCGGGGCGAGGTGGGTGACGAGTTCGTCGAGCTGGCGGGTGATGCCCTCGACGCCGTCTCGCGGGTCGATGAGGGCGAGGGTGTGGGGGAGGTCGGCGGCGAGGCGGGGGAGGGCCGAGCCCGCTGGCGCGACTGGTGAGGCCGTCGCCGGCACGGTCCACACGGCGGGAGTGAGCGGACGGAGACCGGTGAAGTTGGACGGGTCCCGGGGGCCCGGTACCGGGTCGATCAGGAGGCGGTCCCAGGCGTAGGTGAGGATCACCGCCGGATCGCCGTCGCCGTAGAGGGCCACGTCGAGCATCGCGGCGGCGACTGCGTCGCCCCCGCCTCCGGCCGCCACGATCAACCGCGTCACATGGTCAGAGTAGAGGCTCAGGGCTTAGCCACTCACCCTATAGTGGCCGGAGGTCTTAGCCAGTTGAGAGGAGGCGTGGATGCCGAAGATCGAGGAGGCAGTGCCGAAGTACCTCCAGATCGCGCACCACATCCGTGATCAGATTCTCCGCGGTGACCTTCGGCCCGGTGACGAGGTGCCCTCGGAACGGCAGCTCGCGGCGGACTGGAACGTGTCGCGGCCCACGGCGGCCCGGTCATTGCAGGCACTCAGTCATCAGGGGCTGGTCGAGAAGCGTCAGGGTTCGGGTACGTACGTCCGCGGGCTGGACGTGAACCGCCGTGCGCGGGAGTTGTACGGCCGGGCTCGGCAGACGGGGAAGATCTACTCGCCGGGTGAGTACGCGGTGATCACCTCGGCTGGTTGGCTGGAGGCCCCTGACCACGTGGCCGAGGCGCTCAACCTGCGGAGAGGGAGCCGGGCCGCGCACCGTCGGCGGGTGACCAACAACCAGTCCGGTCCGATCACCCTCTCCACGTCCTGGTTCGCTCCGGACGTCGGTGAGCGGGCTCCTCGTCTCCTCGATCCTGAGCGTATCCAGGAAGGGACGTTGATGTACGTCGAGACACTGACGGGCCGGCAGGGGAGCTACGCCGAGGACCGCATGTGTGCCCGGTTGGCGACGGACGAGGAGGCGGCCGTTCTTCGTCTGACCGAACGCTCTGCTGTGTTGATCGTCCATCACGTCGTTTACGACATGCAGGACCACCCGCTGGAGTTCGCCGAGGCGACATATCCGCCGAACCGGTGGGCCTTCGAACAAGGCTATCCACTGACGTGAGGTCACGGTTTGCACCGCGGGGCTTGCGTGCCGCAAGTGGCTAATGCCACTATCCAGGAAGTGGCTAATGCCACCTGACGTGGAGGGGGGCCTCGTGGGCAGCCCGCGGCGAGAACGAGACCGGTTCACCGTCTGTCGGGGATGCCGTGGGCGGGGTTGGAAGGGTGTCGGCACGCGCACGGCGTTGGCGTTATCCGCTGCGAACGATCGCGCTCGTGTCACTTCTCGCCGTCGCTGCCTGGACTGCGACGGGACTGGCAAGGAGGAGCGATGAACGGCTGCACCAGCGGTGGTGGCGAACCCGCGGGAGATGAGGGGGCACCGCTCGGGGCCATGACCCTCTACCCGCTGCCGGAGTCCGTACCTCTCGCGCGGCGTTGGTTCACCAAGCTCATCGCTCCCTACGGGGTCACCTGCCGTATCGACGAATGCCTGGTGATGATCTCGGAGCTGGTCACCAACGCGATCCTCCACGGCCAGTCTGACGAGGAGTGGCAGGTGCGGGTCGAGTGGTACCGCGAGGGTGACGGGCTGCGAGTTGACGTGCACAGCCCTGGGCACCCCGGGCGCGTCCGGATGCGGCCACCATCTCAGGAGTACCTGTTCGGCCGCGGACTGCACCTGGTCAACGAACTGGCGGACAGGTGGGCGGTGGGGAGTAGCCGCTTCGGCGGAACGGTCGTCTCGTTCACTGTCGCGGACGCCTGGCGGCTGTGAAGGGCGCCACCCGCTCCTACTGTGACACCGGATGCACCGATAGGCTGGTTGACCAGTTGACTTGGCCAATTCCGACGGGCGGCGTCCATGGTGTATGAAGTGCCGGCACCGAAGTACGTGCGCCTCGCGCAGACGATCCAGGCCCGGATTGAAGACGGTACGTACCCCCCGGGCACTCTGGTCCCCAGCGAGAACCAGTTGGTGCAGAGCTTCGGGATGTCCCGGCCCACGGTCGTGCGCGCCCTGGACCTACTGAAGCGGGATGGCTGGCTGGAGTCACGCCAGGGGTACGGCACCATCGTGCGCGGGCGTCCGGAGACTGTCGCGCGCAAGGACCGGCGGGGACGCGACGCGCTGGAACGTGACGAGTCACGGGCGTCCGGGCGCTTGGTCCAGGTCGGGTATGTGCCCGCGCCGCCGCGGGTCGCCGCCTTGCTCGGAGTGCCGAGGCGAACGAAGGTGCTCGTGCGGCGGCTCCTGGTCGAAGAGGACGGTGAGGCGGTGGAACTCGCCTCGTCGTACTTCCCGGCGAAGGTGGCTGAGGGAACCGCACTGGAGGGCTCCGAGCCGTTGACTGGTGCCGTGCGCGAGCATGTGGAAGCGCGGGTGAAGGCCCGGTTCGACCATGTGACCGAACGGATCTCCGCTCGGCTGCCGAACCAGGACGACGCCGAGCTGTTGGGCCTGCCCGCGGACACACCGGTTCTCAGCGTGCTCGTTGTCGCGTGTGACGTCTCCGGGCGGGCGTTGCAGGTCGTTGATGTGCTGCTCCCCGCCGACCGGCAGGAACTTGAGGACACCTACCGGCTCAACTGACCCCAGGCGTGGGCTCTCGCCGGCGTTCGGCGACTTGACAAGTCAACCTAGCATCCTTACCGTGGACTTGCTAAGTCAACCTGTCAGGACGATCTCCTTGACCCCGGGCCTCCGCCCGGTCTTCGTGTCGACCGCGCTGGTCGAGCCCGCCCGCTGTTGCCGGCCCCGCTGAGGAGGCCCCATGAACGTCACACTGCCCATCGTCTTCGTCCTGGGCGTCATCGCCCCGTTCGGCTTCTGACTTCGCGCACCGAGCCTGCCCGGGGGCGACGCCGGCGCCCGTATCGGCGGGGGTTGATCAACAAGACCAACGACTGACAGGAGGAACGACCATGCTCCGCCCCAAGTTGCCCGACAACCCGACCACCGCGGCCATGAACGTCCAGCGCGGCTACGCCCCGGCGCCGTCGCCTGCCCGCCCGGTCGCCCCTCATGTGGCTCTCGGCTTCGGCGCGGTCGCTGCCGTGGTCGTCGTCGGTGTCGTGCTGACCGCGCTGCTGCTGGCCGTAGCGGTCACGGCAGCGTCCGTGGCCGTCTGCGCCGTCGTCCTGCGCTCCCTGCTGAGTCACAGTCGCAGCCGCTGACCTGCTCGTCGGGGCCGGCGCACGCAGCCAGGCATCCGCCGCCTCGACGGGCCCTCGTACTCCGACCGACAGGCAGTCGAAACGAACTCCCATCATCACCTGGCTCACTGAGCGCGGCACCATGCTGAGGACATGTCATGATCCATGGGCGGCAGCCTCCGGAAGGGCGTCTTGCTCGATCAATGCTCGAACCTGGAGCGGCGAAGGAAGGTCGCTGCGGCGCTCGACGCGTGTGTTCGGGCACGACGTGAGGAGGCCCGGAGCCCATCGGGCACGGATCGGGCACGCGGTGCCTAACGCGGTCTAGACAACAACAAAGCCCCGGGCTTCTGGCCTGGGGCTTTTGCTTTGAGCGGGTGACGAGAATCGAACTCGCGCTCTGAGCTTGGGAAGCTCATGTTCTACCATTAAACTACACCCGCGTAGTCCGCCTTCTTGGCTGGACCGGCGTCAGACACTCTACCTCATCGCAGGCCCTCGGTGCAGTGACCGGGGGCTTTGTGCTGTTGCGAGGAGGTTGGGAGGGGGTTGGGGAGCGAGGGGAGCCGGCTCCGGCGTGTGGATCGTGTGCGTGGTGGGGGGCGGCGGGAAGTCGCGGGGTGGGGTGGGGCGTAGCGTGTGGGGGCCGGTGGTGTGGCGGGTGTGGTTCGCGTTGATAGATCCCCTAATGTGGCCTTCGCCGTTTTTGGGCGTGGGACGTTAAGGGGAGTGATCGATGGGTCGCGTCGTCGTCCGTTGTGCCGAGGGGCACCTGTTCAGTACCGGCGCCTTTCCGATGCAGAATCTCGGGCCCGGTCGGCTCGGGCCGGGGCGGTTGTTGCGGTGTCCTCGGTGTGGGCGGTTGCGCAGTGCGGTGCCCGTGGACCTGGGGGCACTCAGTGGGGAGGAGATCGCCCGCGCCTGGCGGTGGGACGCCGACGCGTTGGCGTGAGGAGCGTAGGGAGTGATCTGGCGCGCCCGGTCCGGATTGGGCCGGGCGCGCCGCCGCGCGTAACCTCGTGTCGTGCTTCTCTCAGACAAGGACATCCGTACCGAGATCGACAACGGACGGGTACGGATCGATCCGTACGACCCGCAGATGGTGCAGCCGTCGAGCATCGACGTCCGGCTGGACCGCTTCTTCCGGGTGTTTGAGAACCATCGGTACCCCCACATCGACCCAGCGGTGGAGCAGCCGGACCTGACCAGGCTGGTGGAGCCGCTGGGCGACGAGCCGTTCATCCTGCACCCGGGCGAGTTCGTGCTCGCCTCCACCTACGAGGTGGTCTCGTTGCCCGAGGACATCGCCTCCCGGTTGGAGGGGAAGAGCTCGCTGGGGCGGCTGGGGTTGCTGACGCATTCCACGGCCGGGTTCATCGATCCCGGCTTCTCCGGCCACGTGACGCTGGAGCTGTCCAATGTGGCAACGCTACCGATCAAGCTCTGGCCGGGCATGAAGATCGGACAGCTCTGCCTGTTCCGGTTGTCGTCGCCGGCCGAGTTCCCCTACGGGTCGGAACGGTACGGGTCCCGGTACCAGGGGCAGCGGGGACCGACTCCGTCCCGGTCGTTCCTGAACTTCCACCGGACGCAGGTCTGAGCGCCCCCGGCTCGAGGTGGACCCGGGGGCGGCCCGGGCGGGCTGCCGCGAGGCGGTCAGGTCGACGAGGCGGTCAGGTCGACGGCTTGGGGGTGGTGACGGCGGTGAGTTCCGTGCCGTCGCCGTTGAGGGTCAGTTCGGTGGTCAGTGAGGACAGGGCGCCGAGGCTCGGGATGTGGGTGCCGCCGCAGGACAGGGACGCGGTGCCGTCGGGCAGGGCGCAGGTCCAACGGCGGTGGGCGGTCAGTTCGGGGCCGGGGGTGTCGATGGTGACCGGGGCGCCCGAGGAGACCCAGGCGGCGAGGCGGCCGTTGACCCGGGCGGTGATCTCCGGGAGGGCTTCGGCCAGGCCCTCGGTGGTGAAGCCCTTCTTCCGCAGGGACTTGCCGAGGCGGTAGACGTCCGTGCTGGCCCGCTCGCCGATCCGCGACGAGGACATGGCCAGGGAGTCGAAGTCCGGGTTGCCCAGCGCGTCGGTGCGGGCGGGCTTGCGCCAGCGGTCGGCCAGGGCTTCGTTGAGGGCCAGGGCCAGCAGGTGACAGCCGGTGTGCGCGGCGGAGAGGGCGGCCCGTCGGCCCGGCTCCACGACGAGGTCCACTTCGGTGCCGACCAGGGCGGCCGGGTCCTGGGCCACCACGTGCAGCACGTGCCAGGTCCAGTCCGGGTCGCCGCGGCGGACCGGGATGTCCGCACCGACGAGCAACTCGTGGTCGTCGTCGCGGGCAGCGGTGAGGCAGTCCTCGACGGTGAGGTCGGCCAGGGTTCCGGTGTCCCCGGGCTGGTCGGGCCAGGTGTGGTCGAGCGGGTGGAACGGGGTCACCTCGGTCACCACGCCGTACCGGCCGTCCGGCAGGAGGTGGCAGGACCGGACGGTGGACCGTTCCCGGGTGGAGCCCGCGGGGAAGGTCACGACGGTGGTGGCGGTCGGGGTGGGGACGGACATCGCGGGTGGCTCCGGTCGGTGGTGGGGCGTGGGTGGGGTTGACGGGGCGGGTGGCTCCGGTCGGTGGTGGGGCGTGGGGTTGGGCTGACGGGGCGGGTGGCTCCGGCCGGCGGCGGGGCTGGGGGCGACGGGGTGGACGTGCGGGGGGTGCCCCGGCGTCAACCGATGGTGGGGAGCTTCAGCAGGAGCAGCAGCGCCACGAGCTGGATGGAACAGGCTCCCAGGGCCCGGGGCCAGGGCAGGTCGTGGGACTTCTGCACCATCGTGGTCAGCATCGCTCCGGCGAGCAGCCAGGTGGCCCAGCCGAGGATCTGCACCAGGCCGTTGTCGGCGGGCAGGAACACCGCGAAGAGCAGGCGCGGACTGTCCGTCAGCGACATGACGAGCATGGACAGGCCGATGGTGGGTGCCCAGATGCCGTCGCCACCGAGCTGCCGGGCCAGGGAGTGGGTGACGGCGCCGAGGACCAGGGCGCTGACCGTCACGGCGATCGCGCTCATCAGCACCCAGGGGAAGCTGGTGGACATCGAGGAGTCCAACAGCTCGTCCCTGGCCTCTTCGAAGCCGAACACGGCGAGGATTCCGTAGAGGAACGTGACGATGAGCGCGGGGCCCCACACCTGGTAGTCCCGCATCTGCCAGAAGGTGCGCTGTGGGTGCAGCACCAGGCCCCTCAGCAGGTCCTTCCAGTGCAGGCGGGGCCCGGCCGGCGGCGCGGTGCTCTGGCCGGCGCGGTAGGTGGCGATGCTGTCGTCGTCCCCTTGGCCGCCCTGGTACGGGTCGGGCTGGCCACCGCCGTACGGGTCTTCGCCGAGGACGAAGGCACGGGTGTGGCCCGGGTCGTCGTTGGTCGGACCGGGGCCGAAGTGACGGGGGTCGCCGTACGGGTCGGGCCCGCCTGGCTGGCCCAGGTACTGGGGCTCGCCGGTGTGGGGAGGTGGCTGCGGTGACCACGGACCGGCGCCGCCCTGGGGCGGGTACCCCTGGGGCGGATGTGGGCCCTGGGGCGGGTAGTACGGGGCGCCCCCCTGGTACGGCGGCGGAGCCGGCGGTCCACCGGGTTGCCCCTGCGCGGGGTGGGGGTGTCCGGGACGTGGGTCGCCCCCGCGTCCCATTCTGAATCCAGCCACGCTACGAACGTACCTGCTCACCACCGGTCCGGGTGGGGGTTGCCGTGGCCTTTGGGGGCATTGCTGCGAAGCTGTGACAAGCCCTAGGGGGACCCTGGGGGGTTCTCCCCACGGTCCCCGGGCGGAGGGTGGTCGAACGGTTCCGGACCGGCCGGCGGCGCCTCGGGCCGGGCCGTGGGACGGCCGGGGTCGCGGTTCGGGTCCGGGGCGCGCGCTTGGGCCCGGGGCCGGTGGCGGTCCGGGTTCGGTGGCTCAGTGGCTCGCTGGTTCAGTGGCTCGCTGGTTCAGGGGCTCAGTGGTTCAGGGGCTCAGTGGTTCAGGACGAGGCCGAAGCGGGCGCCGGTGGCGGTCACGCCGAAGTCCGGCGGGTCGAAGGAGAGGGCGCCGGTGGCGGTCAGGCCGCTCGCGGTGCCGGGGATGACCCACAGCGCGCCGTTCCTGGAGTCCTCGTACGGCGCGGTGACCGCGAGGTCGTCGTGTCCCTCGCGGTTGGGGTCGTAGAGGCGGACGGCGTGGCCGAACCGGTCCCCCGTTTCACCAGCCCCGGGGATGCCCGTGCTGTTCTGGTGGAACGCCTGGGTGCCGGTGCCGTTGACGCCGCCCTGCCTGCCCCTGATCAGTGCCACGCTTCCGGTGTCGGTGGCCGTGCCGATGTCCTCGCCGGGGAGGCCGACGGCGATGTCCTGGCACCCGTCCCCGTTGACGTCGCCGACCGAGACGGCGTAGCCGAACTGGTCTCCCGCCTCGTTGGCGCCGAGCCCGGCGGTGCTCTGGTCGAAGACGGCGGGGGACCGGTCGTTGACGGGGCCCTCCTCGCTGCCGTAGCTGATGGCGATCCTGCCCGCCCCGGCGCCGGGCTGGCCGGCGACGATGTCGTCGAAGCCGTCGAAGTCCACGTCGCCGATGTCCCCCGTGGTCCCGGTGCGGAGGTTCGTCCCCCAGGTCGGGCCGGCGGCACCGCCGTTGAAGACCCCGGTGAACGGTGTGCTGCCCGAGGCACCGAACACCACCAGCTCGTCCGCGCCGTCGTCGTTCAGGTCGCCGCTGGTGGCGTCCCTGACGCTGGTGTCCTGGAACGCCGGTGTGCCGTTGGGGCCCCGGCCCTCGGTCCGTGCGGCGGGGCCGGTGCGGGTGAAGCCGCCGCTGTGGACCCACAGCCGGTTCCCGGTGAGGACGGCGACGTCGGGTCGGGTGTCTCCGTCGAAGTCCCCGGTGACCAGTCCCCGGCCGAAGCCGGTGCTGCCGGCGCCGCTCGGCTCGAGCAGCGTGATGCCGCCGGCCAGGCCGCCGGAGCCGCCCCAGACCACCGAGACGCTGCCCTGGTTGTCGGGCGTGGTCAGGTCCTCTCCCGGGGCGCCGACGACGAGGTCGGGGTAGCCGTCGTTGTCCAGGTCGGCGCTGCTGACGCTGGCCCCGAACCGGTCGCCCGCCTCTGCGCCGCCGGGGATGTCGGGGGTGTCCTGGCTGAGCACGAGGCGGCGGCCGGAGCTGATGCCCCGGCTGGTGCCGTAGGTGACGACGACGAGGCCGGCGTCGGCGCGCCCGTTGACCGTGGCATTGGGGACACCTATGGCGATGTCCTGGAAGCCGTCGGCGTTGAAGTCGTCGGTGATCGGCGCGCCCTCCCTGGTCCCGGCCGACGCCTGCGCGGTGACGAGGGGGAGCAGACAGGCGGCCAGCGCGGTGGCCACGGCTATCGTTCGGGGCCTCAAGGATCCTCCAGCGGGTCGTAGTCGGTTGACCACTGTGCGGCTCGACGTTGCCCGGGACGACCACTCCGGCGCAATAGGCCCGCCCGGTGCCACGGTCGGCCGCCTGCGCGCCCGGGCCGTGTCCTCGTGCGCCCCGCGGGACGGCTGGGTGGCCGTCCCGCGGGGGTTCGTCGCGGGCCGGGTCGGGGGGCTCGCGACGGGTCTGGTTGGTTCCGGCTCTTGGTTGCCGGGGTGGGTCAGCGGTTCAGGACGGAGCCGAACCGGGTGCCGGTGGAGGTGACGCCGAGGTCGGCGGCGTCGTAGGAGCGGCTGCCGGTGGTGGTGAGTCCGTCGGTGGTGCCGGGGAGCAGCCAGACGGTGCCGTTCTTGGCGTTCTCGTCGGGTGCGGTCAGGGCGAGGTCGGCGTGGCCGTCGCGGGTGGCGTCGTAGAGGCGGACGGCGTGGCCGAACCGGTCGCCGGTCTCCACGGCCCCGGGAACACCCGCGGTGCCCTGGTGGAACGTCCTGCCCTGGGGAACGGTCCCCTGCGCGGCGCCCTTGATCAGGGCCACGCTGCCGGCGTCGGCGTAGGTGCCGACGTCCTCGCCGGGGCTGCCGACGGCGATGTCCGCGAGGCCGTCCCCGGTGACGTCCCTGACCGAGACGGAGTGGCCGAACGCGTCGCCCGCCTCACTGGTGCCCAGGGCGAGCGACGCCTGGTCGTAGGTGGCCGTGCCCGCGCTGCCGGGGCCGTCGGGAGCACCCCAGAGGATCTGGATCCGGCCCGCGCCGCCGTTGGCCGTGGGGATGCCGGCGACCACGTCGTCGTAGCCGTCGGCGTCGACGTCACCGATGGCGCCGGCGGAGTACCCGGTGTCGTCGTCGTTGCCCAGCGTCTTCTCCGACTGGAGCTCGAGCTTCCCACTGTCGTCCACGGCGAACAGGGCGGTGTAGGGCTTGGTTCCCCTGGAGCCGAAGACGGCGAGCTGGTCCGTTTCGCCCCCGGCCGTACGGCCACTGGCCGCGCCGTTGGTGTCGCGCCCCCGGAACACCGGCTCACTCATCGGGTTGTCCACGTAGCGGAGCGGGGGGGTGCTGGTCCGGGTGACCCCTCCCTCGGTCACCCACAGGCTGGTGGCGCTCACGATGGCCAGGTCCAGCTTGTCGTCGAGGTCGAAGTGGCCGACGGCGAGCGCGCGCCCCAGACTGCTCTCGAAGGTCCCGTATGACTCGTGGATGGTGGTGGCGGTGGCGGGGCCCTTGGGGCCGCCCCAGAGGATGGAGACGGAGCCCTGGTCGTTCGGTTCTGCGAGGTCTTCGCCGGGTGAGCCGATGACGAGGTCGCCGTAGCCGTCGTTGTCCAGGTCGGCGCTGGTGATGGCGGCGCCGAAGCGGTCCCCTTGCTCCGCCGCGCCGGGGACGAGGGAGCTGTCCTGGGTGAGCACGGCGCGGCGGGTGGGGTCGATGCCGGTGGGGGTGCCGTAGGTGATGACGACGCTGCCGGCGTCGGTGCGGCCGTTGACGGTGGCGTTGGGGGTGCCGATGGCCAGGTCGCGGTGGCCGTCGCCGTTGAAGTCGTCGGTGACGCGGGTGGCCGCGGTGGTCCCGTTGGCCGCCGCGGACCGGTCGGACTCCTCGGCCTGCGCCGACGCCTGCGCGGTGACCAGGGACAAGACGCAGGCAGCCAGGGTGCTGGCTGCCGCGAAGGTTCTGTGCCTCAAGGGTTTCCTCCCAGTGCTGTTTTGCGGACGTGACCACCGGACGGGGAGGAAGGTTGTAGGAGTTCCGTCACGTGTTCGAATGCTTGCGGTCTGTCGCCAGCCGGACGGCCAGCCCCCGGGGGCCGGCCCGGCCGCTCGGGCGACACCGGCGGCCACCCGTGAAAGCCGGCGGCACCCCGGGAACGCCGGCGGCCACCCGGGAACGCCGGCGGCCACCCGGGAACGCCGGCGGCCACCCGGGAAAGCCGGCGGCCACCCGGGAAAGCCGGGGGCACCCCGGGAACGCCCGGGGTGCCCTGGTGGAGCGGGGTGTGTCGTGGGGGTGGGTCGGGTCAGGCCGCGGGCTCCGGCTCCGCGGCGGACTCCGGCGCCGGGTCCGTGCCGTCGGGGGACCCGGCCGGGGTCCTCACCGACTCCAGCAGGAGCTGGGCCACGTCCACCACCCGCAGGTCCTCCTTGACGGCGACCGCGGTCCCACCGCCGGACGACCCGCCCGCAGCGGCGCTCTCCTGCGCGGCTCGCTTGCCGTTGACCGAGTCGGAGAGCATCACCAGGCAGAACGGGCAGGCGGTGGAGACGATGTCCGGGTTGAGGGAGAGCGCCTCGTCCACCCGTTCGTCGTTGATGCGCTTGCCGATCCGCTCTTCCATCCACATCCTGGCGCCGCCCGCGCCGCAGCAGAAGCCGCGCTCGGAGTGCCGGTGCATCTCCTCGTTGCGCAGGCCGGGGACGCGGCCGATGATCTCGCGCGGCGGCGTGTAGACCTTGTTGTGCCGGCCGAGGTAGCACGGGTCGTGGTAGGTGATCAGCCCCTCCACGGGCGTGACCGGCACCAGCCGCCCGGTGTCCACCAGGTGCTGGAGGAGCTGCGTGTGGTGGATCACCTCGAAGTCCCCGCCGAGCTGCGGGTACTCGTTGGCGATGGTGTTGAAGCAGTGCGGGCAGGTGGCGACGATCTTCTTGGTCGGGGCGTCACCGAACGCCTCGTTGAGCATCTCCACGTTCTGCCGGCCGAGCATCTGGAACAGGAACTCGTTGCCGAGGCGGCGGGCCGAGTCACCGGTGCAGGACTCCTCGCCGCCCATGATCGCGAACTTCACCCCGGCGATGTGCAGCAGCTCGGCGAACGCCTTGGTGGTCTTCTTCGCCCGGTCCTCGAGCGCCCCGGCGCAGCCGACCCAGTACAGGTACTCGACCTCGGACAGGTCCTCGACGGTCTTGCCGACGATCGGCACCTCGAAGTCGACCTCCTTGGTCCACTCCAGCCGGGCCTTGGCGTTCATGCCCCACGGGTTGCCCTTGTTCTCCAGGTTCTTCAGCATGGTGCCGGCCTCGGAGGGGAACGAGGACTCGATCATCACCTGGTAGCGGCGCATGTCCACGATGTGGTCCACGTGCTCGATGTCCACCGGGCACTGCTCCACGCAGGCCCCGCAGGTGGTGCACGACCACAGCACGTCCGGGTCGATGACGCCGTTGTCCTCGGCGGTGCCCACCAGGGGGCGCTCGGCCTCGGCGAGGGCGGCGGCCGGGACGGCGGCGAGCTGCTCGGCCGAACCCTTCTCCTCGCCCTCGGCGTCCTTGCCGCCGCCGGCCAGCAGGTACGGCGCCTTGGCGTGGGCGTGGTCCCGCAGCGACATGATCAGCAGCTTGGGGGAGAGCGGCTTGCCGGTGTTCCACGCCGGGCACTGCGACTGGCACCGCCCGCACTCGGTGCAGGTGGAGAAGTCCAGCAGGCCCTTCCAGGAGAAGTGCTCGACCTGGGAGACGCCGAACTGCGCGTCCTCGTCCCCCTCGCCCTCCATCATGGCCTCGAAGTCGATGGGCTTGCCGCCGCTGGTCATCGGGCGCAGCGGGCCGAGGGCCGTCCCGCCGTCCGCCTCCCGCTTGAACCAGATGTTGAAGAAGGCCAGGAACCGGTGCCAGGCCACGCCCATGTCGGCGTTGAGCCCGATGACGATCGCCCACACCATGCTGGTGCCGAGCTTGATCATGGCGAACAGGTAGACGAGGTTCTGCGTCGCCTCGAGGCTCAGCCCGTCGAAGAGCGTGACCAGCGGGTACGAGACGAAGTAGCCCGCCTCGTAGTGGTCCACCCCGGAGAGCGCCCCCTCCAGGCCGCGCAGGGCCAGGATGCACACCCCGATGGTGAGGATCACGTACTCGACGAAGTACGCCTGCCAGGCCGTGGAGCCGGCGAACCGGGACTTGCGGCCGGCGCGGGAGGGGAGGTTCAGCAGCCGGATGGTGATCAGGGTGAGGATGCCCAGCACGGTCATCAGCGCGATGAACTCGACGTAGAGCTCGTAGGGCAGCCAGTGGCCGATGGCCGGCAGCACCCAGTCCGCCTCGAAGAGCTGGCCGTAGGCGTTGACCAGGGTGAGCAGCAGGGTGAAGAACCCGATCGCGACGAACCAGTGGGCGACGCCGACGATGCCCCAGCGGTTCATCCTGGTGTGCCCGAGGAACTCCTTGACCAGCGTCACGGTGCGCTGTCCCGGCTCCCCGGTGCGGGTGGAGTCGGACTGCCCCAGTCGGACGAAGCGGTAGATGTACACCGCGGTGCGGGCGATGAGCGCAGCGCCGATCGCCGTGAGGACCAGCGAGACGACGATGGCTGCGAGTTGCATGGTGGCTCCTCGGGCCGGGCGATGAGCGGCGGTTACTTCGTCGCGTACGGTGACGGACTGGGTTCGGACGGTACTCGTGGGGGTGGGGAGTCCCGGTCACTACTTGTGGGTAACTTTTTGGGTCTCGGCTGAGGTTACCCAGGTTGGGTCGCGTTCCGCACCCGCTCGCGCGGTGATCTGTGTCGCGCCGTGCCATCGGCGCTCCGTGACTGCCCGTTCTCTCCTTCGCGTGAGCAGGAGTGTGGGAGAAGACTTGAGTCGCCTGGACTCAGTTACGTTGACATCGCACACCGGGTGAGGCACCCTTGAGCCTGTTCCACTCAAGGTATCTCTGGAGGATTCCACAATGGCTCGTGCGGTCGGCATCGACCTGGGAACGACGAACTCCGTCGTCAGTGTGCTCGAGGGCGGTGAGCCCGCCGTCATCACCAACGCCGAGGGCGCCAGGACCACGCCGTCCGTCGTCGCCTTCGCCAAGAACGGCGAAGTCCTGGTCGGTGAGGTGGCCAAGCGCCAGGCCGTCACCAACGTCGACCGGACCATCCGCTCGGTCAAGCGGCACATGGGTACCGACTGGAAGGTCGGCATCGACAGCAAGGACTTCACCCCGCAGCAGATCAGCGCGTTCATCCTGCAGAAGCTGAAGCGGGACGCCGAGGCGTACCTGGGTGAGAAGGTCACCGACGCGGTGATCACCGTCCCGGCGTACTTCAACGACTCCGAGCGCCAGGCCACCAAGGAGGCCGGCGAGATCGCGGGCCTGAACGTCCTGCGGATCGTGAACGAGCCGACGGCCGCGGCCCTCGCCTACGGCCTGGACAAGGAAGACCAGACCATCCTCGTCTTCGACCTCGGTGGCGGCACCTTCGACGTCTCCCTGCTGGAGATCGGCGACGGCGTGGTCGAGGTGAAGGCCACCAACGGCGACAACCACCTCGGTGGTGACGACTGGGACCAGCGGGTGGTGGACTACCTGGTCAAGCAGTTCCAGAACGGCCACGGCGTGGACCTGTCGAAGGACAAGATGGCGCTCCAGCGGCTCCGCGAGGCCGCCGAGAAGGCCAAGATCGAACTGTCCTCGTCCACCGAGACGTCGATCAACCTGCCGTACATCACCGCGTCCGCCGAGGGTCCGCTGCACCTGGACGAGAAGCTCACCCGGGCCCAGTTCCAGCAGCTCACCTCGGACCTGCTGGAGCGCTGCAAGATCCCGTTCCACAACGTGATCAAGGACGCCGGCATCCAGCTCTCCGAGATCGACCACGTGGTCCTGGTCGGCGGGTCCACCCGGATGCCCGCGGTCGCCGAGCTGGTCAAGCAGCTCACCGGCGGCAAGGACCCCAACAAGGGCGTGAACCCGGACGAGGTCGTGGCCATCGGCGCCGCGCTCCAGGCCGGCGTGCTCAAGGGTGAGGTCAAGGACGTCCTGCTGCTGGACGTCACCCCGCTGTCCCTCGGCATCGAGACCAAGGGCGGCATCATGACCAAGCTGATCGAGCGCAACACCACGATCCCGACCAAGCGCTCGGAGATCTTCACCACCGCGGAGGACAACCAGCCCTCGGTGCAGATCCAGGTCTACCAGGGCGAGCGGGAGATCGCGGCCTACAACAAGAAGCTCGGCATGTTCGAGCTGACCGGCCTGCCGCCGGCGCCCCGCGGCATCCCGCAGATCGAGGTCACCTTCGACATCGACGCCAACGGCATCATGCACGTCGGCGCCAAGGACCTCGGCACCGGCAAGGAACAGCGGATGACCGTCACCGGCGGTTCCGCGCTGCCCAAGGACGACATCGAGCGCATGATGCGCGAGGCCGAGCAGTACGCGGAGGAGGACCACCGGCGCCGTGAGGCCGCCGAGGTCCGGAACCAGGCCGAGCAGCTCGTGTACTCCACCGAGAAGTTCCTCAAGGACAACGCGGACAAGGTTCCCGGCGACGTCAAGTCCGAGGTGGAGACCGCCATCGCGGACCTGAAGGAGAAGCTGAAGGGCGAGGACACCGCGGCCATCCGCGAGGCCACCGAGAAGGTCGCCACGACCAGCCAGAAGCTCGGCTCGGCGATGTACGCCAGCGCGCAGGAGGCCGCCTCGGGCGACGCCGCCGGTGCCGCGGGCGGACAGGGCAGGGCCGACGAGGAGGGCGTGGTCGACGCCGAGATCGTCGATGATGACAAGCCCAAGGACGGTGCGGCGTGACGGACGAGACTCAGGGCCAGGTCTTCGGCCAGGAGCCTGACGTCCCTCCGCAGGCGACGGACGAGCCCGCCGTGGTCAACGGCTCCGCCACCCAGGCGGAGCCGGGCCCGGCGGCCGGCCAGGGGTCCACGGAGCAGCTCGCCGAGGTGCGCCGCCAGCTCGCGGAGCGCACCGGCGACCTGCAGCGCCTCCAGGCCGAGTACGCCAACTACCGCAAGCGTGTGGAGCGGGACCGGGTCGCCGTCCGGGAGATCGCCATGGCCAACGCGCTCAGTGAGCTGCTGCCGGTCATCGACGACATCGGGCGGGCCCGGGAGCACGGCGAGCTGGTCGGTGGCTTCAAGTCGGTCGCCGAGTCGCTGGAGACCGTGGTCGCCAAGATGGGCCTCCAGCAGTTCGGCAAGGAGGGCGAGCCCTTCGACCCGCTGGTCCACGAGGCGCTGATGCACAGCTACTCGCCGGACGTCACCGAGACCACGTGCGTGCAGATCCTGCAACTGGGGTACCGCATCGGTGAGCGGACGATCCGCCCGGCCCGGGTGGCGGTGGCCGAGCCGCAGCCGGGGGTGCAGCACACGCAGGCGGACGAGGCCGACGGCGGCGAAGAGGAGAACGGTGGCCCCGAACAGGGCTGACGGCCGATCCGCCGCGCGACCGGAAGGCAGGAAGGAGGGACGCCGATGAGCACCAAGGACTTCGTCGAGAAGGACTACTACAAGGTCCTCGGCGTCCCCAAGGACGCCACCGAAGCGGAGATCAAGAAGGCCTACCGCAAACTCGCCCGGGAGAACCACCCGGACGCCAACAAGGGCGACGCCAGGGCCGAGGAGCGGTTCAAGGAGATCTCCGAGGCCAACGACGTGCTCTCCGACCCCAAGCGGCGCAAGGAGTACGACGAGGCACGCACCCTGTTCGGGAACGGCGGTCTGCGCGGAGGCGCGACCGCCGGGCCCGGCGGGTTCAGCTTCGACCTCGGCGACCTCTTCGGCAACGGGGCGGGCGGTGGCCAGGGCGCGGCCGGCGGGTTCGGCGGCGGCCTCGGTGACGTGTTCGGCGGCCTGTTCAACCGGGGCGGCGGCAGCACCCGTGCCCAGCCCCGGCGCGGCGCCGACATCGAGTCCGAGGTGACGCTGAGCTTCGTCGAGGCGGTGGAGGGCGCCACCGTGCCGCTGCGGATGAGCAGCAAGGCGCCCTGCAAGGCGTGCGCCGGCACGGGGGACAAGAACGGCACGCCCAGGGTGTGCCCGACCTGTCTGGGCACCGGCCAGGTGTCCCGTTCGCAGGGCGGCGGGTTCGCCCTGTCGGACCCGTGCCGGGACTGCCGGGGTCGCGGGCTGATAGCGCAGGACCCCTGCGAGGTGTGCCGCGGCAGCGGGCGGGCCACCAGCGCCCGCACCATGCAGGTGCGCATCCCCGCGGGGGTCAGCGACGGCCAACGCATCCGGCTGCGTGGCAAGGGCGCCCCGGGCGAGACCGGCGGTCCCGCGGGGGACCTGTACGTGGTGGTGCACGTCTCCCCGCACCCCGTGTTCGGACGCAAGGGCGGCGATCTCACGGTCACCGTGCCCGTGGCCTTCCCCGAGGCGGCTCTCGGTGGTGAGATCAGGGTGCCGACGCTGGGAGGCCCCCCGGTCACCCTGAAGCTGCCCCCGGGCACGCCCAACGGCAGCACCCTGCGGGTGCGCGCCAAGGGCGCGGTGAACAAGGACGGCTCGCGGGGGCACCTGCTGGTCACCGTGGAGGTCACCGTGCCCAAGGACATCACAGGAAAGGCGCTGGAAGCGCTGGAGGCATATCGGGACGCGACCGCGGACCAGGACCCGCGGGCAGGGCTGTTCGAGGCCGCGAAGGGAGCATGAGATGGCAGGACGCGTGCCAGGCGGAGGACTGCCCGGCGCGCCGGGCCCGGCGGGGCGCGGCGCCGGCCGGGCCCGTAATCCCTACCAGCTCACCGAGGAGAGCCCGGTCTACGTGATCTCGGTCGCGGCCCAGCTCTCCGGGCTGCACCCGCAGACCCTGCGGCAGTACGACCGCCTCGGTCTCGTCTCCCCCGACCGCACCGCCGGCCGCGGCCGGCGCTACTCGGCGCGGGACATCGAGCAACTCCGCGAGGTACAGCGGCTCTCCCAGGACGAGGGCATCAACCTCGCCGGGATCAAGCGCATCATCGAACTGGAGAACCAGGTCGCCGCGCTGCGTGCCCAGCTCGCCGAGATGCAGACGGCGCTTGAGGACGCCGCCGCCGCCATCCAGCGGCGCGAGGCCGCGGTGCACGCGTCCTACCGGCGCGACCTGGTGCCCTACACCGAGGTGCACCAGTCGAGCGCCCTGGTGGTGTGGCGGCCGAAGAAGCGGAAGGGGTCGGCGGCCGAGTGACCCCCGGGGCCGGGAGGAATCCGGTGCCGGTCGGCCCCGCCCCCCTCAGCCCCGCCCCATCGCACGCTCCACGGTGATCTCGATGACCACCCGCTCGGGGTTCGGGGACGGTGTGCGGTACCGCTCGGCGTAACGGCGTTCCGCCTCCGCCACCGACGCCCGGTCGGCCCGCACCGCGGCCGTGCCCTCGAGCGTCGCCCACCGCCGGCCCGCCACCTGGCACACCGCGACCCGAGCCGCGCCCCCGGCCGCCTCCACGTTCCGCACCTTGCGGCTGCCGCGGCTGGCGATGACCCGGGCGATCCCCGCGTCGGCGTCGTACGTCACCCCCACCGGCACCACGTGCGGCGAACCGTCCGCGCGCAGCGTGGTCAGGGTGCACAGGTGGCGTTCCCGCCAGAACGCGAGGTAGGCGTCGTCGTGGACCGGGGGAGCGCTCCCGACCGGGGCCTGTGCCGGCGCCGCGGCGTCCAGCGCGGGTTCGTTCTGCGGGGAGCCTGGGGACGGGGTGTCCTCCCGCGCGGGGTCGTGTCGCACGGTCGGGACGTTACCCCGGGGGACCACGGGCGCCACCGCCGGGGGCCGGCGCCCGACTCCTCCGGCGCGCGGCCGGTGGGACGACCGCGGGCGGCACCGGCCCGGTGACGGGATCACGTTCGAGCCCGGAGGGAGGCGGCCCGCGCCTAGAATCGGTGTGTGGCCGAAGTCTTGGCGAAGGACGGGACCTGGACCTTCGACGGTGACGCCGTGCGGGTGGTGCCCGGCCGGGGGCGGGGGGTGCACAAGCTCCGCCAGGAACTGGGGCAGGTCACCGTGCCCCTGATGGCGCTCGCCGGGGTCGGCTACGAGCCGGTGGGCCGCCGCGGGGGGCGGCTGAGACTGCGAGTACGAGCCGGAGCGGACCCGTTCACCCAGGTCGTCGGCGGCAAGCTGAGCGACGACGCCGACCCCTACCAGTTGGTCGTGGACGCCGACCACGTGGCGGTCGCCGAGTACTTCGCAGAGGAGGTGCGCACGGCACTGCTGCTGGAACAGGTGCCGGAGGGCCCCTGCGACGACTACCTGGTCAGCGGCCCGCAGGTCCCGCTGACGGCCGCCGGGGTGGATGGTTCGCTGGCGTTCGACGGTGCGTCGGTCCGCGTGGAGTGGAACTGGATGGCCGAGGAGAGCAAGCGGTCGGTCGGCGGCCGGACGTTCGTCCTGGCGGACCTGGTCACCGTCGAGTGGCGGCCGGCCTCCGGCCTGGACTTCGGACACCTGCGGTTCCGGGGGGTCAACGACACGGTGGAACTGCCCGCGGAGCACGACCCCAACTGCGTACTGCTGTGGGGGACGAAGAAGGAGAGCAGCCGCACCGCACTGCTCGCCGCCGCGGTCACGGCCCGGCTCCCGCACCCGTCCCGCCCCGCCCCCGCCAGGCACCGGCTGCCCCGGCCGACCGAGCAGGTGCCGGCCCCGGTGTTCGGCGAGGACCAGGACGTGCTGCTGCGCCGGCTGCGCGAGCTCGGCGAACTGCACCGGGACGGGGTGCTCACCGACGAGGAGTTCACCGCGGCCAAACGGGCCGTGCTGCGCCGCATGGGGTGAGGCGCCGTCGGCGGGCCGGGACAGTGTGTGGCCTCGCGGCCCGCCGACGGTGGTGGGCACTGGGTCAGGCGCCGGTCGCCGCGGCGTGGCGGGCGGCGACGTCCGTCCAGTTGACCAGGTTCCACAGCTTGGTGACGTAGTCGGGGCGGACGTTCCTGTACTGCAGGTAGTAGGCGTGCTCCCAGGCGTCGAAGACCAGGAGCGGGGTGGTGCCCTGGCCGACGTTGCCGTGGTGGTCGTAGACCTGCTCCACGATCAGCCGCTTGCCGACCGGCTCCCAGGCCAGGACGCCCCAGCCGGAGCCCTGGACCGAGGTGGTGGCGACGGTGAGCTGCTTCTTGAACGCCTCGAAACCACCGAAGTGCTCGTCGATGGCCGTGGCCAGGACGCCGTCGGGGCGGTCCCCGCCGTCCGGGGAGAGGTTCTGCCAGAAGATCGAGTGCAGTACGTGCCCGGAGAGGTTGAACGCGAAGGTCTTCTCCAGGCCCACCAGCCCGGCCGGAGTGAACGCGTCCCTGTTACGTGCCTCGGCGATCTGCTCGAGGGTGTCGTTGGCGCCCTTCACGTAGGCCGCGTGGTGCTTGGCGTGGTGCAGCTCCAGGATCTCCGGCGTGATGGCCGGGGCGAGCGCGGAGTAGTCGTACGGCAGGTCAGGAAGCGAGTACGTGCCCATCAGACACGGCCCCTTTCAGCGGTGGGTGGTCGTCAGGACCCACCCTAGGCCCTTTATTGCGAGGAAGTTGCAATAGCAGAGTCTATGCATCAACAATGGCATGAGGTGGGCCGACCCGTGGCCTCCGGACTTCGGTGCCCCCGGTGCCGCCCTTCCGGCAGGTGATCGTCTTCTCACCCGGCAGCCGCCGGTTCGAACGGGTCGGCCCCGCCGCCGGGTGGCCCGTCGCTCCGCCGTGGAGCCTGGTCGTGCGCGTTTTCGAACGTGGCTGGTGTCGGGGCCCAGGCGCAACCCGATAGGGGGACAGGTTCCGGAACTAGTGGCCTGTTTGCCGCAAACACGGGCAGACTTCCCATGTTTTCCTCCCCCGTGTTCCGGCGGAAGGGGTGCCATGGGACTGCGAGCCAACCCGTCGCAGCGGCAGCGGAGATTAGGAGCGGAGCTGCGCAGACTTCGGGAGCTCTCGGGTCTCTCGGCGACCGAGGCGGGTGCCTTCGCCGGCCTCGGGCGGGCGCACATGAGCCACATCGAGATGGGGCGCACCGCGATCCCGGAGGAGAAACTGCGGGCGCTGGCCCGGGCCTACGGGTGCCGTAACACGGCACTGGTCGACGCCCTGGTGGCGATGGGGCAGGCCACGGGCCGCGGCTGGTGGTCGCGGTACCGGGAGCCGTTCGACAGCGCCGTCCGGGACCTGGCCGAGCTGGAGTCCACGGCCCGGCGGGTGCGGACCTTCCAGTGGCTGTACGTCCCGGGGCTCCTCCAGACGCGGGCGTACATGCACGCCGTCTTCCGGGGGGCGCAGCCCGACGCGGCCCAGGCCCTGGTGGACAGCTACGTGGAGTTCCGGGAGCGGCGCAGCACGTTGCTCACGGGCGAGGACCCGCCGCGGTTCCACGCGGTCATCCACGAGGCGGCGTTCTCGGCGCAGTTCGTCGGCCCCTCGGTGATGCGGGCGCAGATCGAGCACCTGCTGGAGCTGTCGCGGTTGCCGCACGTGCAGATCCAGGTGCTGCCGTTCCGCACGCAGACCTACCCGGTCGGGTTCAGCGCCCCCTTCGTCCTCCTCGACGGTCCGGTGCCGGAACTCGACACCGTCTTCCTCGAGCATCCGGCGCCCTCGCAGTTCCTGACGGACCCGGCACGACTCAACCAGTACAGTGACGCGTTCGCGCGGCTGGACGCGGTGGCGTTGCCCCCGGTTGACCCGCAGAACGCCGTTGACTTTCATACCCGCAGGGACTCGTTCGGGTTCATGCAGCACCTGTTGTACCGGATCTGACCCACGGCGAAGGGACACCGATGGTGGAGGCGTCGAACACGGCGGGAGGCACGGGAGCGGGGCCCTCGTCCTCGGGGGAGCAGCCGGCGGGGACGGCCGGGACCCCGGGGGGCACCGGGGCGGTCGGCCGGCCGCCGGCCGAGCTCGACTGGCAGACGTCCAGTTTCAGCGGCGGCGGGCACGGGGGCGGTGAGTGCATCCAGGTCGCCGCCGAAGGGGACACGGTCTACCTGCGCGAGAGCGACCACCCGGAGAAGGTGGTGGTCACCACCCGGGCCAAGTGGGACGCGTTCGTCAAGGGAGTGCAGGCCGGCGAGTTCGACTCCTACATCGAGTAGGGGGCGGGGAGGGAGCCGACCGTGTGCCGGACCGCCCGCGGGACCGCCGGTCCGCGCCCCCCGGCCCCGCGTGATTGACTGCCTGGATGGCTGACCACGACCTCCTGCGCGTCTTCTGTGGGCCCGACGGCCAGCACGGCAACGCCCTCGCCGTCGTCCGTGACGGCTCCCGTGTCCCCGACGGGGCCGCTCGGCAGGCCCTGGCGAAGAAGCTGGGGTTCAGCGAGACGGTGTTCGTGGACGATCCCGAGCGCGGCGTCATCGACATCTACACCCCGACGCTGCGGCTGCCGTTCGCGGGCCACCCGTGCGTGGGAGCGGCGTGGCTGCTGGACGTGCCGGAGTTGGTGACGCCGGCGGGGGTGGTGGGGACCAGGCTCGACGGGGAGTTCACCTGGATCGAGGCGCGCGCGCAGTGGGCGCCGCCGCGCACCCTGCGCCAGTACGGGTCGGCGGCGGAGGTGGACGCGTTGCCGGTGCCGCCGCCGGGGGAGTGGATCTACGCCTGGGCGTGGCTGGACGAGGCGGCGGGCCGGGTCAGGGCCCGCGGGTTCCCCGGCCGCGGCGACGGCATCGACGAGGACGAGGCGACGGGCGCCGCGGCGTTGCTGCTGACCGCGCGTCTCGGTCGGGCCCTGAACATCACCCAGGGGCGCGGCTCCCAGATCCTGACCGCCCCCCAGCCCGGCGACCTGATCGAGGTGGGCGGCCGGGTACGGCTGGGCGGAGTCCACGGGGGCACCCAGCCGGGCTGACGGGGGCGGGGCAACGCCGGTCCAGCCGTTGGAGCCAGGATGGATCACGGAGGCTGGCCGCGGACGTCAGGCGGTCGCCGTCCGCTCGCGCAACAGCAGGCCCGCGGTCACGGCGACCACTGCCGCAGCCAGTCCGTGGACGCCGAACGCGGTCGCCGCCGGGCCGTTCTCGTTCAGCACGATCAGCATGTCGCCGGCCGGGACAACAGCCATCGCCGCCATCGCCAGCCCGAGCGCCCTGCGCTGCCCGGCCAGCAACAGCGCGAGTATCACCAGCCCGAAACCGATGTCCCGCATGCCCTTGACCTCCAGGAAGCCCTTCCCTCGCCCCTCGGGCAAGGTCGGCACCCCGAACCCTTCGGCCGTCGCGTGCGGTGCGAGCAGGTAGCTGATCCCGGTGTAGAGGAGGAACAGGCCGCCGAGGACGGCGAGGACGGTGGCGAGGCGTTTCATGGTCATGGTGGGTCTCCTGGGGGTGTCGTACGGGGCGGAACGGAACGGATCGACGCGGGCATCGCCCCGCCCCGCGAGGTGTCGTGACCGCATCACTGACAGTGGGGAGCGGACTGGGACTTCGTCTCCTGGCCCGGGAGTCTCGGCGGTGTCCGGACCGACGTCGTGACGGCCGGGGCCGCTGTGGCTCGCCGGTTGCGGCGATGCCGCCGAGGTCGTGGCCGGGCCGGACGGTCGGCCGCGCAGTGGGGACCGGCCCCTGGCGTTGGAGGCTTCCGGCGGGCAGGTGCCGGTGAGCCCGGTCGGCGGCGCACTCGGCGCCGGGCTGGTCAGGGGCAGACGACGTAGCGGCCGCGGAGGCCACCCTTGGCGGTGGCCCGGTGGGCCTCGGCAGCCTGGTCCAGGGGGACGACGGCGTGGACGCGGGCCGGAAGTTCGCCCGAGGCGGTGCGGATGAGGAGGTCGGCCAGTCGCGCGCTGTCGAAACCGGTGACCACGGAGGCGACCGAGATCCCGCGCTCGGCTGGCGGTTCGAGGCCCGGCCGCAGCCCGACGTAGGCTCCGCCGTCGCGGACCAGCCCGAGCGCTTCTTCATTCAACTGGGCGGGGTCGACGACTGCGTCCCACTCCGGCTCGGCGTGCGCGGTGAAGTCGGCGCCGAGTCCGCGAACGAACCCCTCGTCGCCGGTGCGGGCGAGCCCGGTCACCTGCCAGCCGCGTTCCCGGGCGAGGACGGCGACGTTCGCTCCGACCGCCCCCGCGGCGCCGGTCACCAGCAGCCGGGCTGCCCCGGCGGGCGCGTCGCCGAGCAGGTCGACGACCTGCGCAGCGGCCAGCCCGTTGAGAGGGACCGTGGCGGCGGCCAGCAGGTCCAACTCGTCGGGGACAGGGACGACGTCGGTCGCTGCGACCACGATCTGCTCGGCGTAAGTGCCGTAGTTGCGGTCGAAGCCGACCACCAGACCGGCCACCCGGGTGCCGACGGCCAGGTCGGCGCCCGGCCCGGACGCGTCCACGACGCCGGCGAACTCCCAGCCCAGGCCCGTGTGCTCGGGTTGATCGACCAGCCCGATCGAGTGGAAGAAGCCCGCCGCGACGCCGAGATCGGTGGGGTTGACCGTCGCAGCGGCAATGGCGACGCGGACCTGGCCGGGACCAGGATCGACGACGGGCACCTCGATGACCTCGATCGAATCGGGCCCGTTCGGAACGCGGACGACGGCGGTGCGGAAGGTGGGGGTGTTCATGGCTTTTGTTCCTCTGTGGTGGAGTGATCGTTTCCGTGTTCCATGCTTGTTTTGCGGCTTCCGCGGCGGAAGAAGGCACTTGTAAGTGCGTAAGCTGCCGCCAGGTACGGAAGGGGCGATCGATGTCGACGCAGACGGCGGCTCAGCGGCGGGCCGAGGCGAAGGCGAGCTACAACGCGTTCATGGACGGCTGTCCCAGCCGCCAGTTGCTCGACCGCATCACCGACAAGTGGGTCGCGTTGATCCTCGCGGCGCTTGGCAGCGACGGCCCGCACCGCCCCGGGGTCGCCCACGAGGACGGGCCCCGGGCGATGCGCTATTCCGAACTGTCCCGCCGGCTCGCGGGCGCCAGCCAGAAGATGCTCACCCAGACCCTGCGCTCCCTGGAAGCCGACGGCCTGGTCACCCGTACCGTCACGCCCACCGTGCCCGTCACCGTCACCTACGAGCTGACCGACCTCGGTCTGTCCCTGAACCACGTCATGGCCGGCCTCAAGGTCTGGGCGGAAACGCACATGACCGACGTACTCGCCCACCGCGAGGAACACCAGCGCACGGCAGCCGAAGACTGAGCTTGTTGGTCGTACCTGCGGCCAGCCGAACCGGGGCGTTCGACGGTGTTCGGCGAACCGTGTCCGCGCCAGCGTCTCGGCACGATCCGGACCGTGGTCAGCCTCGGAGCGGGCCCGGAGGCACCCGACCGGTCCTCAGTGGCGAAGTGGATCACTGTGCGAGCCGCCCCTGATCGTTTTCGTCGACGAACTGCTGTGCTGGTGTTCCCCGAGGCTGCTGGCGCCCGGGGATGCCGTGTATCGCGGGCGTATCGGAAACCGCATACGCCACCGCGACAGCGTTTCGTCTTCAGTGGAGGCATGGACCACGGCGCACCACTGAGGGGAAGGCCGTGATCGTGGACTCGGTTACGCGGCGCCGGTCAAGCTCATCAACAGCCAGTGGCAGCCGTGGCCTTGGCGGGTGAGTACGCGCGGGTGGAGTTGCCGCGGCGGGGCGACCCGGGCCCACGGGTCCAGCCGGAAGCGGAGGCAGTGTGATCACCAGGGGGTGGCCCGATTGGGTCGGGACGTTCACCGGCGTGGCATTCGTCACGGTGGCCGTGCTGCCGTTGGTCGCGCTGACCGTGTGGGCTCTGGCACGCCGTCGGAGTGCCACCGGCACCACGCCGGCGTGGGCGTGGCGCACGTCGCTGGCCGAGGTCGGCATCGTCTACGGGACGGTGCCGTGGGTGTGGATGATCATGCTGCCGGGCGAACGGGCCGGCGACGTCCCCGGACGGGTGAGCCTGGTACCGCTGCGGGACCTGTTCACGATGTCGTCGGGCCAGGTCATCGGCAACCTCCTGGTGTTCGCGGCGCTGGGGTTCCTCGCCCCGTTGCGGTTCGCGGCGCTGGCGTCGGTTCCGCGAGTCCTGGCGCTCGCGGCGGGCTGCTCGGCCCTGGTCGAGACCGCGCAGTACGTCCTGCGGTTGGACCGGGTGTCCTCCGTGGACGACGTCCTGCTCAACAGCGCCGGCGCCGGGCTGGCCGCGCTGGCGTCGCGCCGCTGGTGGCGCGCGACGGCTGGAACGTCGTCAGACCGACCCCGAACGGCCCCGGGACGCTGAGTGGCCCACGGGACGTTGGTCCGCGGGACGTTGGCCAGCGGCCTGGGCGGCCTGGGCGGCCTGGGCGGCCTGGGCGGGCCGGACGGGCCGGGGCGTGCTCATGTCGGCGCCATGCCGTGCTGCCTAGGCATGCGTGCATGCGCGTGCTGATCGTGGAGGACGAGCCCTACCTGGCCGAAGCCGTCCGCGACGGTCTCCGGCTGGAGGCGATGGCCGCCGACATCGCCGGCGACGGCGGCTCCGCCCTGGAACGGCTCACCACCAACTCCTACGACCTCGTGGTCCTCGACCGTGACATCCCCGGCCCCTCCGGCGACGAGGTCGCCCGACGCATCGTCGCCTCCGGCAGCGGCATCCCGATCCTCATGCTCACCGCCGCCGACCGCATCGACGACAAGGCTTCGGGGTTCGAACTCGGCGCCGACGACTACCTCACCAAACCGTTCGACCTCCGGGAGCTCGTCATGCGGCTGAGGGCGCTCAACCGCAGGCGCGCGCACCTGCGACCCCCGGTCAGCGAGATCGCCGGTCTCCGGCCTGACCCCTTCCGCCGGGAGGTGTTCCGCGACGGCCGCTACGTCGCGCCCACCCGGAAGCAGTTCGCCGTGCTCGAAGTCCTCGTCGCCGCGGAAGGCGGTGTCGTCAGCGCCGAGGAGCTCCCGGAACGGGCCTGGGACGAGAACGCCGACCCCTTCACCAACGCCGTCCGCATCACCGTCTCCGCACTGCGCAAACGGCTCGGCGAACCGTGGCTCATCGCCACGGTGCCCGGAGTCGGCTACCGCATCGACACCGGCAGTACCCTCCCCGGCGGTACCCGTGAATAGACGCCCGGGGCTCAGCGCACGACTGAGACTCACCCTCAGCTACGCGGGGTTCATCCTCCTCGCCGGCGCGCTCCTGCTGGCCGTGGTCTGGGTGTTCCTGCTGCACTACGTACCCGACAACCCCCAGGGCCTTCTCGGGATCGCGCCCAACCGCCACCTCCTCGTGCGCATCTTCGGCCCCGCCGCGGCCGCGGCACTGGTCCTCCTCCTGGTGTTGGGCCTGCTGGGAGGATGGTTCCTCGCCGGCCGGATGCTCGCGCCGCTCACCCGGATCGCCGACGCGGCACGGATGGCCGCCAACGGATCGCTGTCCCACCGGTTCCGCATGGAAGGCCCCCACGACGAGTTCCGCGAACTCGCCGACGTGTTCGACGCCATGCTCGAACAGCTCGAATCCCACGTCACCGAACAGCAGAGGTTCGCCGCGAACGCCTCCCACGAGCTGCGCACCCCGCTGGCCATCTCGAGGTCACTCCTCGACGTCGCCCGCAAGGACCCCACGCGGGACCACGGTCAACTCATCGAACGCCTCCACACGGTCAACACGCGGGCGATCGACCTCACCGAGGCCCTCCTGCTGCTCAGCCGCGGCGACCGCGGGGACTTCACCCGTGAGCCCGTTGACCTCTCCCTCATCGCCGAGGAAGCCGCCGAAAAGCTGCTTCCCCTCGCCGAACAGCGCGGCATCACGCTCGACGTCACGGGCGGGACCACCCAGACCCTCGGCTCCGCGGCCCTCATCCTGCGGATGGTGACGAACGTCGTGCAGAACGCCATCGTCCACAACCTCCCCGCCGGCGGAACCGTGACGGTCCACACCGACCCGCAGCACGGTGCGAGCGTGCTGCGGGTCGAGAACACGGGCCCGTTGCTCCCCTCGGAACTGGTACCGACGCTCACCGAACCCTTCCAACGCGGAACAGCACGCGCACGCACCGACGGGCACGCCGGTGTCGGCCTCGGGCTGGCCATCGTGCACAGCGTCGTCCGGGCACACGAGGGGACCCTCGACCTCGCACCGCGCCCCGCCGGCGGTCTCCTCGTCACGATCCGACTCCCCGGAACGCCGCAGGCACACCACCCGGGGCCGCCGCTGGCTACCCCGCGGCAGCGGTGGCGCGGTGGGCGTCCACGGCCCGCTCGACGTCCTCGAGCAGCAGGTCGTCGTTGATGGCGATGCCCGCCGAGGAGCCCATCCCCGCCGCCGTGACCACCTGGGCCCTGGGGGTGGCGACGTTGCCGGCGACCCACACCCCGAACGCGGTGGTCCGGCCGGTGGCGTCGGTGGTCACCCAGCCGTCCTCGTCCCGGGCGCAGCCGAGGGCGGTCAACAGGTCGTCGTTGGGCACCATGCGGGGGCCGAGGAACACCGCGGTGCGCGGGACCACCCGGCCCTCGGCCAGTTCCACCCCGTGCAGCCGGTCGCCGGTCACGACGAGGCGACGGACCGCGCCGTCGATGACGCGCACCCCGTGGGCGGCGAGCCGTTCCCGGTCCTCGTCGGTCGGCCCCTGGTGGTGCGGGAAGTAGACGACGTCCGCAGACCACTGCCGCAGCAGCAGGGCCTGGTGCACCGAGTGCGGGTGGGTGCCCAGCACCCCGATCGGCTGGTCCCGGACCTCGTAGCCGTGGCAGTACGGGCAGTGCAGCACGTCCTTGCCCCACCGTTCCCGCACCCCGGGGATCTCCGGCAGTTCGTCCCGCAGGCCGGTGGCCACCAGGACGCGCCTGGCCTTCAGCTCGCGGCCGTCGGCCAGCCGCACGTAGAAGCCGGGACGCACCTCCGCCACCCGGGCCCGCAGCAGCTCCGCCCCGTAACCGGAGACCTCGGCCCGGCCCACGGCGAGCAGTTCCGCCGGGGGCGTGCCGTCCCGCGACACGAAGCCGTGCATGTGGGCGGCCGGGGCGTTGCGCGGGGCCCCGGAGTCCACCACCGCCACCCGGCGGCGGGCCCGGCCCAGCACCAGGGCCGCATTCAGGCCGGCCGCTCCCGCGCCGATCACCACCACGTCGTACACCGAGCCGTTGTCCACGTCGTTCGCCTCCCACATCGGGATCACCTCCGCGGCCAGGGTGCGGCAGCGGCTCGCGGGCGGCAAACATCGTTGCTGTTTCTGGGACGCGTGGTGGAATGGGGGCATGGAGCACAACGACGCGATCGCCCAGGCAGTCGCCGAGGTCGGCCCCCGACTCAAACGCCTGCGCACCGGGCGCGGTGTCACGCTGGCGGCCCTCTCCGCGGCCACGGGCATCTCCAAGAGCACCCTGTCCCGCCTCGAGGCCGGCCTGCGCCGCCCCAGCCTCGAGCTGCTGTTGCCCATCGCCCAGGCCCACCAGGTGCCCCTGGACGAACTCGTCGGCGCCCCCGAGGTCGGCGACCCGAGGGTCCGTCTCACGCCCCGCACGGTGTTCGGGACCACCGTGCTGCCGCTGACCCGGACCCCCGGCCCGCTCCAGACGTACAAGATGGTGATCCCGGTCGAGCGTTCCACCCCTGACCCCCGCACCCACGAGGGGTACGAGTGGCTGTACGTCCTGGCCGGGCGGCTCCGGCTGGTCCTGGCCGACCACGACCTGGTGCTGTCCCCGGGGGAGGTGGCCGAGTTCGACACCCGTCTGCCGCACTGGTTCGGGTCCACGGGCGACGCCCCCGTGGAGTTGCTGAGCATCTTCGGCCGTCAGGGCGAACGCATGCACGTCCGCGCCCGACCCCGCCGGCGAGAGGGCACCGGGGCCGGGGACGACGGGGACGGGTCGGGAAACGGCGAGTCGGGAAACGGCGAGTCGGGGGCGGGGAGCCGGACGGCGAGGTGAGAACGGGAGGGGGCGGGGGGCGGCGGCTCAGCCGGGTTTGCGCATCGCGGCCCGGATGCGGTCGGCGTGCGCGTGGACGTCCACGGCCGGCGGTGGGGCCGCCGGCTCAGGGCGGAAGGTGGCGGGGAGGTGGCCGGGCTCGCGGCGGAGTTCGTCGCGGCAGTCGCGGCACAGGCCGTCCGGGAGGGTTTCGAAGTCGCCGGGGCGGTCGCACCCCACGCAGACCAGGACCCAGTTCCCGCTGGGAGGTGCGCCCTCGGCGCGCGCCAGGACATGCGTCGGTTCGGGTTCGGGTGGCAGTTTCATGGTCAGCCTCTTTCTGGCGAAGGCGCCCGGGCAGTGCACCTGCGGGGGAAGTCCGGCGGTGAGGGCGCGGGCCAAGTGGTCAGGGGTGACGCCCCGGGCAAGCCACTCGGCGGCGAGGGGTTCGAGCGCGGCGCACTCGGCGGCGGCCAGGGTCATCCGGGGATCGACGCGGCCGAGGGAGGCCAGCGCCGTGTAGGCGGGGGAGCGGACGGGGGAGGTGGCCGGCGGAGTCGTGGGGGCGGGGGCTGGTGTGCGGGTTGGGGCGGGGACCGGTGGCGGTTCGGGTGACGGGTTGGGTGACGGTGTGGGTGACGACTCGGACGGCGGGGGAGGTGGGGGAGGGGGCGGCGGGGAAGGGGGCGGTGTTTCGCGCGGTTCGGGGTCGGGAGGCGCCTGCGGCGGGGACGGCGGCCGGGAGTGCTCCGGCGTGGCGTCCTGGCGCCCCAGGTACGCGGACCACCAGGACTCCTCCCGTGCGGTGCGGGAGAAGTAGCTGCGCCAGACCCACTGTGTGCCGCCGCTGACCTGGTCCCGGACCCGGCGCAGATGACCCTGGCGGCACAGGTTGTTGAGGGCGGAGCGAACGGCCTGCTGGCCGTAGTCGGGCAGTTCCCTGGCGAGGGTCTTGACGTCCATCGCCGCGCCTTCGGGGAGTCGGTCGATGTGGGTGGCGATGGACGCCTCCCGGGGCGGGAGGTGGGCGAAGTCCCCACCCTTCCGGGGGAGTTGGTCAGGCGCTGACCGTTTCCCGTAACCCGGACGGGCCATCGGGGGAGCGTAGGGGCGGGGGGACTCGATAAGCTGCGTGTCAGCCACTGGATCGGAACCGTTACTTTCGATCTGGAGGTCAGGCCCCCGACTGGTGTTGCAAGCACCGCGGGGGCTGTCCTTTTGGTCACGAACCGTACACGTCGTGCGCGCCCCGTTGCCAACTGACAGCGGAGAGTCAACATTTCGGGTGGACTTGGCGCGCTTATGTGACGAGCATGCGGCTTCGCGTGAAGTGCGCGCATTGGGTGGGTGGGTGGGTTGTTCATCCACCCATTCCTTGGAAAGACGCTCGAGTCTCGACACCCGAGGCCCGAGGCCCGAGCGTCGGGAACCGGGTGGTCCGCGTCAGGCGTTGAGCCCGTCCGTGCCCTCTTCGGCGTTCGGGGGTGCCGGGTCACCGAGTGGATCACTCCGGTAGGCACCACGCCAGATCCGTGTGGGGGAGGTGCACCGACTGCGACTCCGGCGTGACGCGTAGGCGGAAGGCAGCCGTTGGAGGAGAACCAGCGGCGCGCCAGGCGGCCACGGCCCGCTCGGCCCGGTCCCACATCGGGCGGGGACCACCCTGTCGGACGCGCCAACCCCCGTCGGGTTGCGGCAGGAGCGTCGCGTAGGAGCCGTCTGTGGCGATCAAGTGGTCCAGGTAGGGACTGTCGTCGCCGACCCGGGTCCGGAGGTGCTGCACGGTCGGCAGTGCGCCCTGCACGACGAAGCGGCCGGTCCAGTCGGCAAGGATGTCCGGCCCCAGGGACGTCGGCCGGCCCTCGCCGGTCCCGGCCATGGCCGAACGGCTGTCGATCGGTGGCGGGGCGTCCCGGCGTGCCTGCATGAACGAGACGTGCCCGGGGAGGAACGCGCCGGTCGCGTGCCCCGGCCCGTGGACGGTCAGCCGGACCTGACCGTAGGCGTACAACCAGCCGGAGAGGTTGGTGAGGATCACGGCCCCGGTGTCGGCCTGGTCCAGCCAGGGAGCGGGAACGCGGCGGACCGAGCAGGTGGCGATGACGCGGGTGAACGGCGCGCGGTCCGGCACCCCGTCGAGACCGTCGCCGACCACTAGGTGGGGGTGGTACCCGGCCCGGCGCAGCGCTGTCGCCGCGCGGGCCGAGGTGTTCGGGTCGATCTCGACGGAGGTGACCCGGCGGTCGCCGAGGCGTTGGGCCAGCAGGGCCGTGGAGTAGCCGGACCCGGTGCCGATCTCCAGCACCTCGTCACCGTCACGGACGGACAGGTCCTCGAGCATGCCCACCACCAGTCCGGGCAGCGTGGACGAGGAGGACGGAGCCCCGTGCACCGGGTCGGCCACGTCGGACGGCACCACGTGCCCGTCGAGTTGGGTGACGAGCGTGACGTCGGAGTAGACCCGGTCGAGCGCTGCCTTGTCACCGGTGACCGGAGTCCACAGCGTTCCCCGGTCGGTGTCGTCGCGATCGAACCAATCCGCGACGAACACCTCCCGCGGCACCGCCTCGACCGCGGCGCGCCATTCCGCCGAGCGCAGGGCACCGGAGGCCGAGAGGCCGTCGGCGAGGCGACGCCGCAACGTCGCGCCGTTCGGTGCCGCCGAACCGGTGGCGGGCTGAGACGGGGGTGTGGTGTTCATGCGCAGGCTCCGTTCAACAGGAGGTCGGCGATGGCCCTGGTGATCGGCAATCCGGTGGCGTCCTCGATCCAGCCGTACTGCCCGCTGGGGTTCGCCTCGTAGAACAGCCAGGTCCCCGACGCGGTGAGCGCGAAGTCGAACGCGGCGTACAGAAGCCGCAACTCGCGCATGTATGCCCTGATCCCCGAGGCGACCGGGTCCGGGACCGCACTGATCCGGTAACGGTGACACCGATAGTCGGTGCGCCAGTCGAGAAGACCGGAGTCGATGCGTGCGGCGAACAACTGGCCATCGACGACAGTGATCCGGACGTCGGCGATCGAATCGATGCGGGCCTGGAAGAGGTGGGCAGTGCCGGCCACGCCGTCGTCGATCTCCTGAGGGCTCACAGCCGTCGTCCAGACGGTCAGTGGTCGGTCTTCCTGGTCCCGGTAACGGGCCGCCCGTAACACCTTGTACACAACGGGGCCGTGCTTCTTGGCGAACGAGCGGGCGGCCTCCGGATCTGAGGTGATCAGTGTGGGAGGTACGGTCAGCCCGGCGCGTACAGCGACGGCCAGACCAACCGTCTTGAAGGAAGCGGCGGCCGTCGCGTGCGGATGATTCACCTGCGTGCACGGCAGTGCCGCCAGCACACCGCCCAGACCGTGTCGTGCCTGGGCGGTAGCGAACAGCGCGTCCTGCTCGGCCAGGTGCTCGAAGGCCGCGCCGTAGGGCGTCGGATGTCGGTGGTACACCGAGCGGACCCGGTCCAGCAGGACGCGGCGGCTTGGCGTTTCCAGAACACCGTGAATACCGGTCACCGGGTTGACGCGAGCGACGAGCGAGCAGCGTGTGGGGAAGTCGGCGCCTGGATCGACCCTCGCCACAGGAACGCCCCGCCCGTTCAACTCGCTGATCACCGCGTCGGCCGTCTGGTCCTCGAGCGCGGCGCTCACCAGGACGGAGTTCCTGGTTCGACTCACGCCTCGTCCTCGTCGGCCCTTACGACCGGCCGCTGGTCCGGCGCGCCGCCCCCGCCGGGTGAGTTGCTGTCCCCACCTCCGGTTGCTTCCTGGGTCTCCGTGGCGGGCGAGGTCTTCGAGTGCCTGCCCAAGTGGACGACCTCACCGGTGATGTCCCGGTAGACGGTGGTCTGCGTGGCAGGGTCCAGGCTCGCGCTGCTGTATGGCATCCGGACGCTCGCCCCTGGCCCGTAGCCCGTCAGGTACCCCAGTCCCCACGGGCGTGGACTGCGCGCATTTTCCATTCTTCCCCCTCAGTAACGAGGCTGTCCCAGGTGAACCGATCTGCACAGGAGTGACAGCTAGCCAGGGAGTGTTGGACACCTATTCTTGAGGAAACTCGCAGACGCAAGAACAGTCAAGGCTAAGTATTAATTCTCAGATCAGATGGTTGCGGCTTTGCCGCTTTGTTGATTCTCGTGTGACGGTTTTCCGTCGCTTGCGCAGACTTCTTTGATCTTCATTTTTGTAACGGGTGAATGACCCGCCCCCTCGCCGGCAGGTGGGGAACCTGCTGGTTGTTCACGGCAAGGGGGCGGGGGCTCGTGTGGCGATCGGGTCCTGTGGCGTGGCGGTGGTCAGGGTGGTGGGAGGAGAGCCGTGTCGGGGTGCTGGAGTGTCGTGGCGTCCGCGAGCCATTCGACGCCGCCGCCCTCGGGGCGCAGGAAAGCGACGTGCTTGCCGGGCGCGGTGCTGCGGTCGGCGATGAGCTCCTCGGCCGGCAGGATGGCCTGGAGGACGCCGGTCCGGCCGGTGGCGGGGTCGTACATCGGCTGACCGGGTTCGGGCAGCGGGCGTTGGGGTTTCCGCGGCGGCGCGGGCGGCGACGGTCGCCGACGGGAGGCGCGGGACGGGGAAGCGGTGCCCCGGGGGCGCTGGCTTGAGCGTTCGGTGGTCATGGAGACGGTCCAAGTTCTGCTCTGTGGCAAGGAGTTCGCTTTGGTGAGGGACATTCGGCCACGGCGAACGTGAGCCGAACGAGTGGCCCATCACTCTGCGTGTCACCATCATTGCTCTGCGAGGCTACGGTGGGCAGCGTTGTGGCCACGCCAGCGCCACCGGGGTGAGGGAGGCACGCGGGATGAGTGAGACGAGCACGCGGCCGAGGACAGCCAACGGAGCCGGGCTGTTCGGCGCCGAGGTCCGCGCCTGGCGGACCCAAACGGGCCTGAGCCAGCGGGAACTCGGCGAGAAGGCCAACTACGGCCAGCAGTACGTGGCCAAGGTCGAGGCCGGCGAGCGGTTGGCGAGCAGGGAGTTCGCCGTGAGCTGCGACCGGGCCTTCGGCACACCCGGCACCTTCAGCCGGCTGCGGGAACGGGCGAGCCAGCAGGGGTACCCGGCGTGGTTCGTGCCGTACGTGGAGCTGGAACGCCAGGCGACGGGCATCCTGAACTACTCAGCGATGCTGATCACGGGGATCTTGCAGACGGCGGATTACGCCCGGGCGGTGTTCCGTGCCACCAACCCCCGGGAGGACACGGAAACCATCGAGACCAAGGTGGCGCGACGGCTCAGGCGACGAGAGGTGATGGAGGGCGATGCGCCGCCGCTGCTGTGGTGCGTGCTCAATGAAGGGTGTTTGCGTACCGTCGTGGGCGGACGAGGGTTGATGCGCTCCCAACTCGCACACTTACTGGCTGAAGCGGAGTCTCCGCACGTCACACTCCAGGTACTACCGTTTAGCGCGGGAGCACCTCCATCGGTGGGGAGTTTCACCTTGCTGACGTTCGGCGAGGGGCCGGACATCGCGTATGCCGACGCGGCGACGTCCGGCCTCCTGATCGACTCGACGGCCGAGGTTGTGGAGGTGGTTGCCGTGTACGAACGGCTCAGGGCCGCAGCTCTGAACCCCGACGAGTCGTTGTCCATGATTGGCAGAGTGATGGAGGGCTACGTCTGATGACCAACATCCTGGGGATCTCCGACACTGCGTGGGTGAAGTCCAGCTACAGCAGCGGCCATGAGGGCGAGTGCGTGGAGTTCGCGCCCGGTCATGCCGTTGTTGCCGGGATAGTTCCTGTCCGGGACAGCAAGGACCCGGCGGGTCCGGCGCTGGCCTTCTCGGTAGCCGCGTGGAGCGCGTTCACCGCCGCTGTGCGGCGCGGAGAGTTCCCCGGCGTCTGAGTTTCGGTTCTCTGTATCGGTAACAGGCCTTCATGTGGTTTGGGACCAAACCCGGGCGCGGACTTGCTGGCACCAAGAGCCGTGGGCGGCCAACCATGCCGGGGAACACCATGAACATTCCTGTTTGCAAGAACCGTCGCGGCCCCAGGACCCGAGGGGCTATGCGCCCAGGGCTGCGGCGCTGCACCCCGACCCGTCGCTGTCCATGATTCGCAGAGTGATGGAAGGCTACATCTGATGACCAGAACCCTGGCGATCTCCGAAACCGCATGGGTGAAGTCCAGCTACAGCAGTGGCGACGAAGGTGAGTGCGTGGAGTTCGCGCCCGGTCATGCCCTCGTTACCGGGATGGTTCCTGTCCGGGACAGCAAGGACCCGGCGGGTCCGGCGCTGGCCTTCTCGGCAGCGGCGTGGAGCGCGTTCACCGCCGCGGTGCGACGCGGGGAGTTCCCCGGCGTCTGAGTTCGGTTCGTTTGTACGTGATCGGTAACAGACCTCCATGAACGTAGGGTTGAGGTCAACCCTGGGTAGCAGACTCGTGGCAACCGAGAGTCGAGATCGGCCGTGCGCGGCCGACCATGGGGGGACACCATGAGCACTCCTGTCTGCAAGAACCACCGCGGCCCCAGGGGCCGGAGGGCCTACGCGCTCGGGGCCGCGGTGACCACCGTGCTGCTCGCGTCCACGGCGTGTGGGCAGAGCGAGGCCGCCACGTCGGACGACGCCAAGTCCTCGGACCGGCCGAGTGTCGCGGCCTCGACCAAGCCGAGCGAGGCGGCCTCGACCAAGCCGAGCGAGACAGCTCCGACCAAGCCGAGTGAGGCGGCTTCGGTGAAGGCCAGCGAGACCTCGGGCACCACCGGGGGCAACAGCGGCACCAGCGACAGCAACACCAACAACACCGGTGCCAAGACCGCCATCGCCGGCTGCGCCGAAGACGCCCTCGCGGTCTCCGCCACGAAGGAGCCCCCGGACAGCAAGGAGGCCAGGCACCTCCTCATCACCGTCCAGAACGTTGGCAACGTGAAGTGCAACCTCTACCGCTACCCCCACATACGTCTGGGCGCCGACGCGCAGACCACCGTCCCCGTGATCGAGGACAGCGACCCTGATCCGGGGAAGCCCGTCACCATCGCTCCGGGTGAGGAGGCCTACGCCGCTCTGCTGGTCAGCGGGGGCGCCAGGGACGAGTACGAGGCGAAGAGCATCACCCTTCGCCTCCAGGGTCCCAAGGTCGGCAGCGACGACAGCGGGCCGATAGACGTCACCATGCCGGTCAAGACGCTGTACGCGGACGACGGCCAACTCGTCACCTACTGGACGACTGCTTCCGGCTTCGCCCTGGACTTCATCATGTCGAAGTGACCCGTCAGGGTTCGAAGCGGTAGCCCATGCCCGGTTCGGTGATCAGGTGGCGGGGGTGGGCGGGGTCGTCCTCGAGTTTGCGGCGGAGCTGGGCGAGATAGACCCGCAGGTAGTTGGTCTCCGCCTGGTAGGTGGGGCCCCAGACCTCCCGCAGGAGCTGTTTCTGGGTCACCAGGCGCCCCGCGTTGCGGACGAGGAGTTCCAGGACGTGCCACTCGGTGGGGGTGAGCCGGATGTCGGTGCCGCGCCGGTTGACCTTCTTCGCGGCGAGGTCAACGGTGAACCCCTCGGTGGAGACGACGACGGTGTCCGTGGTGTCCGCGGGTGTGGCGCGGCGGATCGCCGCGCGGAGGCGGGCGAGGAGCTCGTCCATGCCGAAGGGTTTGGTGACGTAGTCGTCGGCGCCGGCGTCCAGGGCCTCCACCTTCTCGTCCGAGGCGTGCCGCGCGGAGAGCACGATGATCGGGACGCGGGTCCAACCGCGCAGGCCGCGGATCACCTCGGTGCCGTCCAGGTCCGGAAGGCCCAGGTCGAGTATGACCACGTCGGGGTGGCGTTCGGCGGCGAGGCGGAGGGCTTCGGCGCCGTCGCGGGCGGCGTCCACCTGGTACCTGCGGGCGCGCAGGTTGATGGTGAGGGCGCGGAGGATCTGCGGCTCGTCGTCCACCACCAGCACCCGTGGCATGGAGGACTCCTGTGGCTGGGCGCCGGTCATGTGGTCGCCTCCGCGGGGAGGGCGGGACGGGTGGGGGGACGGCCGGGGGCGGTGCGCAGGGTGAGCACCATGGTGAGGCCGCCGCCGGGGGTGTCCTCGGCGACCAGGCTGCCCCCCATGGCCTCGGCGAAGCCGCGGGCGACGGCGAGGCCGAGTCCGACGCCGTTGCCCCGGGGCACGTCGCCGTACCGCTGGAAGGGTTCGAAGATCTCCTCCTTGGCGGGGTCCGGCACACCGGGGCCGCGGTCGATGGTGCGGAGTTCCACGCGGTCGCCGAGGGTGCTCGCCGACAGCCGGACCGGCTGGCCCGCCGGGCTGTACTTGACGGCGTTCTCCACGACGTTGGCGACGACGCGTTCGAGCAGGCCGCGGTCGGCGTGGACCATGGGCAGGGTCTCCGGGACGTCCAGGTCCACCACGCCGGGCTCGGGCAGGCCGCGCAGGGCCAGGGGGACGACCTCGTCCAGGTCGGTCTCGCGGACCAGGGGGTTGACGGCGCCGGTCTGTAGCCGGCTCATGTCCAGCAGGTTGCCGACGAGGTTGTCCAGACGGTCGGCGCCCTCCTCGATGGCGGCGAGCAACTCGGCCTCGTCCGCGGGGGACCAGGCGACGTCGTCCGCGCGCAGAGAGGACACCGACGCCTTGATCGCGGCCAGCGGGGTGCGCAGGTCGTGGGAGACCGCGGCCAGCAGCGCGGTGCGGATCCGGTTGGACTCGACGAGGTGGCGGGCCCGCTCCGCCTCGGTGACCAGCCGTTGGCGTTCCACCACCACCGCGGCCTGGGCGGCGAACGCGCCCAGCACCCGGCGGTCCTCGGCGGGCAGCACCCGGCCGCGCAGGGCCAGGGTCATCCCCTCCCCGACGGCGACGTCCACGTCGGCGTCGTCGGGTCGTCCGGCCGGGTGTGTGCCGACGCTGCCGGTGCGGGTCCAGGGGGAGTGCGGGTCCTGGCGTTCCAGCAGGGCCACCGACTCCATCCCGAAGGTCTCCCGGACCCGTTCCAGCAGCGCCGTCAGCGCGGTCTCGCCGCGCAGCACGCTGCCGGCGAGGAAGCCCAGGATCTCCGCCTCCGACTGGGCCTGGGCGGCCTGCCGGGTGCGGCGGGCGGCCAGGTCCACCACGTAGGCCACGCCCGCTCCGACCGCGACGAAGACGGCGATGGCCAGGATGTTCCTCGGTTCGGCGATGGTCAGGGTGTGGGTGGGCGGGGTGAAGTAGTAGTTGAGCAGCAGGGAGCTGACCAGGGCCGCGGCCAGTGCCGGCAGCAGGCCGCCGACGAGGGCGGCGGCGACCGTCACGGCGAGCAGCAGCATGGTGTCGCTGGCGAAGCCGGGGTCGGGGGCGACGGCGGTGAGCGTGACGGTGAGCAGCAGGGGGGCCAGTACGCCGGTGAGCCAGCCCAGGGCGGTGCGGGTGCGGCCGAGTCCGGCGGGCGGACGGCGGGGGCGTCCCCGGCCCTTGGCGGCGTGCTCGTGGGTGACGATGTGGACGTCGAGGTCGGGGCCGGACTCCCGGGCGACGGTGGAGCCCACCCCGGGGCCGAAGAGGTACTGCCAGGCCCGCCGCCGGCTGGTGCCGAGGACGATCTGGGTGGCGTTGACGCCGCGGGCGAAGGCGAGCAGCGCGCTGGGCACGTCGTCGCCGACCACCGGGTGGAACGTTCCGCCAAGGTCCTCGACGAGGTCCCGCTGGACGGCGAGCTCGTTCGGCGAGGCCGTGGTCAGGCCGTCGCTGCGGGCGACGTGGACGGCGAGGACCTCGCTGCCCGAGCCCTTGGCGGCGATCCGGGCGGCGCGGCGGACCAGGGTGGCGCCCTCGGGGCCGCCGGTGAGGCCGACCACGATCCGTTCCCTGGCCCGCCAGGGGGTGGAGATGCCCTTCTCGGCGCGGTACTTCTGGAGGTACTCGTCCACCCGGTCGGCGGTCCACAGCAGGGCGAGTTCCCGTAGCGCGGTGAGGTTGCCGGGCCGGAAGTAGTTGGACAGCGCCGCGTCGATCTTGTCCGCGGAGTAGACGTTCCCGTGGGCGAGGCGGCGCCGCAGCGCCTCGGGCGACATGTCCACCAGTTCGATCTGGTCGGCGCGGCGGACCACCTCGTCGGGGACGGTCTCCCGTTGCCGCACCCCGGTGATGGACTCCACCACGTCGCCCAGGGACTCCAGGTGCTGGATGTTGACCGTGGACAGCACGGTGATCCCGGCGTCGAGGAGGTCCTCGACGTCCTGCCAGCGCTTGGCGTTCCTCGAGCCTGGGACGTTGGTGTGGGCGAGCTCGTCCACCAGGGCCACCGCGGGGGCGCGGGCGAGCACCGCGTCCACGTCCATCTCGGCGAACGTCGAACCGCGGTACCGGAGCTGTCTGCGGGGGACGACCTCGAGCCCGTGCAGCCTCACCTCGGTGCGCGGGCGGCCGTGGCACTCGACCAGGGCGACCACCACGTCGGTGCCGCGTTCCAGCCGGCGGTGGGCCTCGGAGAGCATGTCGTGGGTCTTGCCGACGCCGGGGGCGGCTCCGAGGTATATGCGTAGTTTGCCGCGGGCCATGGCTCCATTGTCTTCCATACGGGAGTGAAGGGGGCGAAGGGGGCGCGGGACCGGCGCCGGTGGGGCGCCAGCCCGGTGCCCCACCGGGGTGGCCGGGGTCAGCGGTCCAGTTCGGCCAGGTCCAGGTTGAGCTGGAGGACGTTGACCCTGGGCTCGCCGAGGAAGCCCGCGACCCGGGACCGCACGGCGTCGTCCACCAGCGTCCGCACGGCGGCCCCGTCCAGGTCGCGGGCCCTGGCCACCCGGTCCGCCTGGAGCCTGGCGTACCGCGGGGAGATGTGTGGGTCGAGGCCGGAGCCGCTGGCGGTGACCGCGTCCACCGGCACCTCCGACTCGGGGACCCCGTTGAACGCCGCGACCCGCGCCCGGCGTTCCCGGACCAGCTCGAGCAGTTCGGGGCTGTCGGCTGCGAGGTTGGACGCGCCGGACGCCTCGGCGTCGTAGTCGGCGGCCGAGGGGCGGGGCTGGAACCACCTCGGGTCCGGGTTGCCGTCCTCGTCGTTCCAGGTCTGGCCGACCAGCGAGGAGCCGACCTCCCTCCCGTCCAGCTCCACCACCGACCCGTTGGCCTGGTCGGGGAAGGCGCCCTGGGCCACCCCGGTGACCACCAGGGGGTACAGCACCCCGGTGATCAGGGACAGGACGAGCAGCGCCCGCAGCGCGGCGAAGGTCAGGCGGGAGGTGTTGCGCAGGGTGGCGTTCATGATCCGATTCCCGGGACGAGGGAGACGAGGAGGTCGATGAGCTTGATGCCGACGAACGGTGCGACCAGGCCGCCGAGGCCGAAGACGCCGAGGTTGCGGCGGAGCATCCGGTCGGCGCTCGTCGGCCGGTAGCGCACCCCCCGCAGGGCCAGCGGCACCAGCGCGACGATCACCAGGGCGTTGAAGACGACCGCGGACAGGATCGCCGACTCGGGCGAGGCCAGGCGCATGACGTTGAGCGTGTCCAGGCCGGGGTGGGCCGCCGTGAACATCGCCGGGATGATCGCGAAGTACTTGGCGACGTCGTTGGCGAGGGAGAAGGTGGTCAGGGCGCCGCGGGTGATCAGCAACTGCTTGCCGACCTCGACGATCTCGATCAGTTTGGTCGGGTCGGAGTCCAGGTCCACCATGTTCCCGGCCTCCTTGGCGGCCGAGGTGCCGGTGTTCATGGCCACCCCGACGTCGGCCTGGGCCAGCGCGGGCGCGTCGTTGGTGCCGTCGCCGGTCATCGCGACCAGCCGGCCCCCGGCCTGCTCGCGCCTGATCAGCGCCAGCTTGTCCTCGGGGGTGGCCTCGGCGAGGAAGTCGTCCACGCCCGCCTCGGCGGCGATGGCCTGGGCGGTGCGCGGGTTGTCGCCCGTGATCATCACCGTCCTGATACCCATCCGGCGCAGCGCGTCGAACCGCTCCCGCATGCCGTGCTTGACCACGTCCTTGAGGTGGACCACGCCGAGCACCCGGGCGCCCGCGTCGTCCTCGACGGCCACGAGCAGCGGGGTGCCGCCGGCCGAGGAGATGTCGTCCACGGCGCGTCGGGCGTCGTCCGGGACGGTTCCGCCGCGCTCGGTCACCCAGGCGGAGACCGCGCCGGACGCGCCCTTGCGCACGCGGCGCACCGTGCCGTTCCCGGTGATGTCCACGCCGCTCATCCGGGTCTGGGCGGTGAACGGGACGAACTGGGCGCTGCCGGGTCCGGCCTCGTCGTGGCCGGGCGGACGCTCCCCGGCCAGCGCCACCACGGAGCGGCCCTCCGGGGTCTCGTCGGCGAGCGAGGAGAGCCGGGCCGCGTCCGCCAACTCGTCCCGGTCCACGCCCCGCGGGGCGACGAACTCCACGGCCTGCCGGTTGCCCAGGGTGATGGTGCCGGTCTTGTCCAGCAGCAGGGTGGACACGTCGCCCGCGGCCTCCACGGCCCGCCCCGACACCGCCAGGACGTTGCGCTGCACCAGGCGGTCCATGCCGGCGATGCCGATGGCGGACAGCAGCGCCCCGATGGTGGTGGGGATCAGGCAGACCAGCAGGGCGACGAGCACGACGAGCGACTGTTCCGCGCCGGCGAAGGCGGCGAACGGCTGGAGGGTGACCACGGCCGTCAGGAAGCTGATGGTGAGCGCGGACAGCAGGACGTTCAGGGCGGTCTCGTTCGGGGTCTTCTGCCGGGCGGCGCCCTCCACCAGGCTGATCATGCGGTCGAGGAAGGTCTCGCCGGGGCGAGCGGTGATCCTGACCACGATCCGGTCGGACAGGACCCGGGTGCCCCCGGTGACCGCGGAACGGTCACCGCCGGACTCCCGGATCACCGGGGCCGACTCACCGGTGATCGCGGACTCGTCCACGCTGGCCACGCCCCGGGCGACGTCGCCGTCACCGGGGATGGTGTCGCCGGCCTCGCAGACCACCAGGTCACCGACGCGGAGCTGGGCGCCGGGCACCCGCTCCTCGGTGCCGTCCGGGGTCAGCCGGCGGGCCACCGTGTCGGTCCTGGCCCTGCGCAGGGTGTCGGCCTGGGCCTTGCCGCGGCCCTCGGCGACCGCCTCCGCGACGTTGGCGAAGACCACGGTCAGCCAGAGCCACCCGGCGACGGCCCAGGCGAACACGCCCGGGTCGATCACGGCCAACGCGGTGCAGAGCACCGAGCCGATCTCCACGATGAAGATCACCGGTGAGCGGTACATCACCCTGGGGTCGAGCTTGCGCAGGGCGTCGGGGAGCGCCCCGACCAGTTGCCGGGGGCCGAACGGGCCGCTGTGGGCGCGCTGGGGGGCGGTGGCGGTCCGGGCCTGCGCCTGGGGGCGGGGGTATGGGGCGGGGGTGAGCGTGGACACGGGGGTGGTGCCTCCACGGGTGGCGTGGCTGGTGCGGGGGTGGTTCGCCGGGTCGTGTGGGGTCACAGCCCCTCCGCCAGTGGTCCGAGGGCCAGCGCCGGGAAGAAGGTCAGTCCCGCGACGACCAGCACGGCGCCGACCAGGAGCTGGGTGAACAGCGGCTTGGTCGTCTGGAGGGTGCCGGCGGTGGCCGGGACCGGCCGTTGCTCGGCCAGTGAGCCGGCCAGGGCCAGGACGAACACCATGGGCAGGAACCGGCCCAGCAGCATGGCCAGGCCGAGCGTGGTGTTGTACCAGTCGGTGTCGGCGTTGAGCCCGGCGAACGCGCTGCCGTTGTTGTTCGACGCCGACGTGTAGGCGTAGAGGATCTCGGAGAACCCGTGCGGCCCGGGGTTGCGGGCGGAGTCCGGCGGGGTGGGCAGCGCCACCGCGAGCGCGGTCCCGACCAGCACCAGGGTGGGCGTGATCAGGACGGAGCAGGCGGCGAGTTTGATCTCCCTGGCGCGGATCTTCTTGCCGAGGTACTCCGGGGTGCGGCCGACCATCAGGCCGGCGACGAAGACCGCGATGACCGCCATGACCAGCATGCCGTAGAGGCCGGAGCCGACCCCGCCGGGCGCGACCTCGCCGAGCATCATGCCCAGCAGCAGCACCCCGCCGCTGAGGCCGGAGAACGAGGAGTGGAAGGAGTTCACCGCGCCGGTGGAGGTCATGGTGGTGGAGACCGCGAAGAGGGACGACCCGCCCTCGCCGAACCTGACCTCCTTGCCCTCCATGGCGCCGCCGGCCGCCTGGGCCGCCGCACCCGGGTGCTGGAACTCCAGGACGGTCACCAGGACGACTCCGGTCAGCCAGATGACGGCCATGGCGGCGACGACGGCCCGGCCCTGCCTGACGTCGCCCACCAGGCTGCCGAAGGTGCGCGGCAACGAGAACGGGATGACCGTCAGGAGGAAGATCTCCAACAGGTTGGTCAGCGCGTTGGGGTTCTCGAAGGGGTGGGCGGAGTTGGCGTTGAAGACCCCGCCGCCGTTGGTGCCCAGGTCCTTGATCGCCTCCTGGGAGGCGACGGCGCCGCTGGGGAGGTGCTGGGTGACCCCGGTCACCGAGGTGACCGCGTGGTGGTCGGAGAGGTTCTGCACCGCCCCGGCCGCCACCAGCACGATCGCCGCGAGCGTCGCGACCGGCAGCAGGATGCGGACGGTGCCGCGGACCAGGTCGGCCCAGAAGTTGCCCAGCTCCCCGGTGCGGGACCGGGCGAACCCGCGGACCAGGGCCACGGCCACGGCCATGCCCACCGCCGCGGACAGGAAGTTCTGCACCGCGAGGCCACCGGTCTGCACCAGGTGGCCCATGGCGGACTCACCGGAGTACGACTGCCAGTTGGTGTTGGAGGTGAACGAGGCGGCGGTGTTGAACGCCTGGTCGGGGCTGATCGGCTGGAAGCCGAGGGAGAGCGGCAGGCGGTCCTGCACCCGCTGCACCAGGTAGAGGAAGAGCACCGAGACCGCAGAGAACGCCAGCACGCCGCGGAGGTAGGCGGGCCAGCGCTGCTCCGCGTCGGGGTTGACCCCGATGGCGCGGTAGGTCCAGCGCTCAACCCGAAGGTGCCTGGTGGATCGGTAGACGGCGGCCATGTGGTCGCCGAAGGGACGGTGGACCAGGGCGAGCGCCGCGATCAGTGCGGAGACCTGGAGCAGGTCCGCGAGTACCGGACTCATCGCGCGGTCAGTACCTCTCCGGGAAGAGCAGTGCCAGGACGAGGTAGCCGAGCAGTGCCACGGCCACGATCAGGCCCACGACGTTCTCGGCGGTCACAGCCTCCCCACCCCCCTGGCGACGAGCGCGACCAGCGCGAACGTCGCGAGGGTGGTGAGGACGAAGGCCAGGTCGGCCATCGCTTGCTCCTAGGGGACGCATCTCGGACGGGCTACTCGCGAACACGAGTACGAGAACAGGAGACCCCCGGCCGGGGAGGTGAACGGCGTCCGTTGACGGTCCCCTAACGCCACGCGGAGTGATATTGACGCGATGTTGACGGGGAACCGGGCCGCGGGACGTGGGCGGGGGCGACCCGGGCGGGATTTATCAGACAGGCCCTAAGGACTGTCCCGTAATCCCCGGCGGGCTCACGACGCCAGCTACGGCCACTCGCCGCGTTGGCGAAACATCCGAATAGAACCACTATGAGGATGTCTCGCCGCCTTGCGATTGACCGCATCTGACGCCGCTCGCTGATCCACCGCGGATTACGGGACAGCCCTTAGCCTGGAGGGGACGCCACGGACGCACGTCGGGGCGGGCGCCTTCCGGGCCGGCGCCCCGGGCCGCCCGTGCCGACCACCGCCGTGGACCAGAGGGGAGAACGCACGGTGACCGAACGCAAACCCCGTGGGGTCAGCTTCGAGACGTGGGTGGACAAGCAGATCCGGGAGGCGGAGGAGCGGGGCGCCTTCGACAACCTGCCGGGTGCCGGGAAGCCGCTGACGGGTCTCGACCAGCCCTACGACGAGCTGTGGTGGATCAGGGAGAAGATGGACCGGGAGAACGTCTCCTACCTGCCGCCCACCCTCGCCCTGCGCAAGGAGGCGGAGGACGCGCTCACCGCCGCCTCGCGGGCGGGTTCGGAACGGGAGGTGCGGCGGATCGTCACGGAGATCAACGTCAGGATCCGTGAGGCGATCAGGGCCGAGCCGGAAGGACCGCCGTTGAACCTGGTGCCGTTCGACGTGGAGTCCGTGGTGCGGCAGTGGCGCGGGGGACAGGGCCGGAAGGCCCGGGAGTAGCCCCCTGGCGTTCGGACCCCTCGGGCTCGTGGCGCGACCCGCCCCGGCCGTTCAAACCCCGTTCCCGCGCCAGCCGGGGCCACAGGTGGTGCGGAAGCGCAGGCTGAGCCGCTCCAGCCGCGACTTCGGGTAGGGGTTGTGCCGGGCGTACCGGTCCAACTGCTCGGCCAGCCAGATGGAGCGCTGCTCCACGTCGAGCTCGGTGAGCAGTTGGTCGACGGTGGTCAACAGGCTGCCCTGCACCTGCCACCGCTCCGGTCGCTGCCGGGACTCGGCCACCAGCAGCGACGAGATCCGGTCCCGCTGGGCCCGGCCCGCGGCGAGCGCACGGGCCAGCTCCTCCTCGAAACGTTCGGCGTTGGTGCTGATCTGCGCAGTGATCAGGTTGCCGAAGCTCTCCACGGCGTCCGCCAGGTGGTTGAACAACCGGTCGAGCTCCTCGAGCAGCTCGGGCTGGTAGGTGGGCTCCGGCAGGCGTTCCTTGGTCAGGTCGGACAACAGCCGGCACAGCACCCGCAGCAGCACCGCGAACACCTCGAGGCTGTCCAGACCGCTGCGCAGCACCAGCCGGGCGAGCAGCCCCTGCCGCACCCGGGGGTTGCAGCGCATGCTCTCCTCGGCGAGCTGAAGAGTGGAGTCCACCTGGACGATCTCCCGGTCCAGCTCGCGGGCGATGCCCAGCCAGTCGCCCGCCTGCTCGTGGGTGACCTCGTCGTGCAGCTCGCGGCCGATGCGCCGCAGCAGGTCCCGCATCCGGGTGGTCAGGTCGGCGATGGCCTCGCCGGCCGGCTCCACCAGCACGGGCGGGACGAACAGGGCGTTGAACACCACCCCGGTCACCGCCCCGATCAGTGTCTCGGCGACCCGGCCCCAGGCGGTCTGCGCCACGTGGCTGACCCCGAGGACCAGCATGGCGCTGATCGCCACCTCCGGCACGTACTCGTCCACCCGCACCAGGTGACCGAGGACCAGCGAGGCGATGATCAGCACGCCCAGGCTCCACCAGTTCAGGTTGACCAGGGTGGAGAACCCACTGGCGATGAGCACCCCGGCGATCACGCTGTTGATCCTGCGGATGCCGGAGGTGAGGGTGGCGTACAGGCTGACCTGGACGACCAGCAGCGCGGTCAGCGGCGCGAGCAGGGGCGCGCCGTAGCCGGTGATCTTCTGCGCCACGGCGAAGGCGAGGACGGCGGCGACCGTGGCCCGCACCGTCTGCACCACCGCCGGGTTGTGCTGGTAACTCCGCTTGACGAGGTTCAGCAGGTGCTTCGGCGCGTACCTCACGGTTCCGTTGGCCCCGCCCCCGTGGGGAGGCGATCCGCAGGCGGCCCTGGGGGGACGGGGGTCCGGCGGTGCGGGGCGGTGCCGCGGACCGGAGCGTCCCGGCTGGCCGCGCGGGCCGGTGCGGTACGGCGCATGGCTTCCCTCGCTGACGCGGTCGGGCACGGCGGGGACCCGGGGCCTGGAGTGGGTCGTCAGCCATCCGGGGCGTGGCGCCGTCCGGGGACGACCCGCCCTGGTCGTGCTCCTGGATGTCTCATGGCAAAACTAAGTAGACCGGATAATCCGCCCAGGCCAAGGAGGCGCACCGCGTTGACGCGGCCGATGTCCTCCCGCACGCTACGTAGTCATCGTCCGCGGTGTTCCCGGCGCGAGCGGGGCCACGGCTGACGCGCCGACGCCACCCGATCACGAGGAGCCGTCCATGACCGGTCAGGACATCGACCCCCGGCAACGGCCGGAACGCCCGGAGTCCGGCCGGGACCTGGACCGGCGTCAGGCGCTGCGCCTCGGCCTTGCCCCGCTCCCGGTGCTGGCGCTGACCGCGGCCCCGGCCGCGGCCCGCCCGCGCACCTCGTCCGGCGCCCCGGGCCCGGCCCCCGACCGTGCCGCCGCGGGCGGTCCGCCGACGGTGACCGCCGGGGACCTGCGGTTCACGCCGGGGCGGACCCTGCGCAGCGGCTCGGCCGCCTCCGCGGGACTGCTGCCCGAGCACGTCCGGCGGATCGCCGGGGCCGCCGCCGGGTTCCTCGCCCCCTCGCCCACCCACCCGATGTACGCGGGGGCGGTGGTGCTCGCCGCGCGGGACGGGGTGGTCGTGACGCACGAGGCGGTGGGGCACGCGGTGCGCTACGCCAGCTATGACCCGGCGGCCCGCACCGCGGTCGAGCTGCCGCCGGAGCAGTGGGTTCCGATGACCCGGGACACGATCTTCGACCTGGCCTCGGTGACCAAGCTGTTCACCTCCCTGGTGGTGGTGCAGCAGGTCGAACGCGGCCGGATCGACCTGGACGCCCCGGTCAGCCGCTACGTGCCCGAGTTCGCCGCGAACGGCAAGGACGGGGTGACCGTCGGCCACCTGCTCACGCACACCTCCGGGCTGCCCGCCTGGCTGCCGCTGTACCGGGACTGGCCGACCCCGCAGGAGCGGTTCCAGGCGGTGTACGCGGTGCGTCCGCTGAACGCCCCGGGCGCCGCCTACCGGTACTCGGACCTCAACCTGATCACGTTGGGCACCGTGGTGGAGCGGACCACGGGGCGGGCGCTGGACCGGGTGCTGGCCGAGGACGTCACCGGCCCGCTGGGCATGTCCGACACCGGTTTCCAGCCGGCGGCCGACCGGCTCCCACGGACGGCGGCGACCGAGTACATGACCTGGACCACGCCCTCCCGGGGGATGGTCAGGGGTTCCGTGCACGACGAGAACGCCTGGTCCCTGGGTGGGGTAGCCGGCCACGCCGGGGTGTTCTCCACCGCCCGCGACCTGGCGGTGCTGGCCCAGACGGTGCTCAACGGGGGCCGCTACGGCCGGACCAGGGTGCTGCGCGAGGAGTCGGTGCGGGCCATGCTCACCGACCACAACGCCGCCTTCCCCGCGGACTCGCACGGCCTGGGATTCGAGCTGAACCAGCACTGGTACATGGGTCCACTGTCCAGCCCGGTCACCGCCGGGCACACCGGTTACACCGGAACCTCGCTGGTCATCGATCCGCTGTCACGTTCCTTCGTGATCCTGCTGAGCAACCGGGTGCACCCGACCCGGGACTGGGGTTCGAACAACCCGGCGCGCAGGGCGGTGGCCGCCGCCCTGGGGCGGGCGCTGCCGGTCCGGCCGCGCCAGGGACGGCAGGCCTGGTACGCGCTGATGGCCGACGACGCGGTGGCCACCCTGGCCTTGCCGGTGGCCGACGGTGCCGCCAGCGCGCGGTTCTGGCTCTGGTACGACACCGAGGACGGCAACGACGAGGCCGCGTTCGAGGCCTCGGACGACGACGGGGCGACCTGGCGGCCGGTCCCGTTCGAGCTGCGCGTTCCCGGGACGGTGTGGCGCGCCGACGGGCGGGTCAGCGGGTTCGGCGGACGGCGCTGGTGGGCCGTGTCGGCGGAGCTCCCCCCGAACGTCACCGGGGTGCGCTGGCGCTACACCACCGTCCCGGACTCGGCCGGGGTGGGGCGGGGGGTCTACGTGGACGGTGTCCGGATGCTGGACGTCCGGGGGCGGGTGGTGTTCGACGGGGAGCGGCCCGCCGACGCGGCCCGGTTCGTCGCGCGGGGCTGGGAGCCGAGCGGCGACTGACCGCCGTGTTCCCCGTTCCCCGGGGAGGTGGGCGCACCCGGTCTGACCGGGGCAGGAGTGGGGAACAGCGGCGGGCGTGACGGTCTCCTGGGGGCGTCGGAACCGGTGCTCGGGACGGCCTCGGAAACCCCCATCAAATGCGCGGCTGAACAAAAAGCGGAATCCCGCTCACACGAGCAGAAGTTGAGCGATACGGTTGCGATCAGTTCTGTAAATCCGATGATCTGAGGAGCGATCACCAGGTTCTCGCTAGGATGATCGGCGCTTCCTGCCTCCAACTCGGCGTTGTAGTAAGGGAGATCACTCGATCGGGGGATTCCCGAAGCGGAATGAGTGGTGATAACAGCTTCAACTGCCTTTCTCCTCCCGCACACCATGTCTTGAGGGACTGATGAAATCAGACATACCGGCGGTGGCGTTCTGGTGCCTGGCCGCGGGCGCCCTCGCCGTCGTCGTGCTGCTGGTGCGTCAGCAATTGATCACCAGGGCCCTGCGCGCCCGCAACGCGACGCTCGAGGGCCGCGTCAAGGCCCGGGACGAGGAGGTGCGGCACCTGGCGACGGTGCGGCTGCCGGCCCTGGCCGACGCGCCGCACCAACCCGTGCTGGTGCCAGGCCTGCTCGACCGGAGGCTCGCCGGGACCGGGTTCGAGCAGAGCCTGCAGGACGTCATGGACCTGCTCGCCGGGGTGGTGGACCGGGCCCAGGTCCGTGCCGACCAGTCGGCCAAGGCGGCCCTGAAGGCGTCGATGCGCGCCCTGCAGGCACTCGCCAACGAGCAGCAGATGTCGATTTCGGACATGCAGGACCGGCACGACAACCCCGACGTGCTACGCGACCTGCTGGAGATCGACCACGCCAACTCGCAGTTCGGGCGTCGGGCCCAGGCCATCGCGGTGCTCTGCGGGTCCTGGCCGGGGCGCCAGCGGGCGTCCTCGCCGATGACCGACGTGGTCCGCGGCGCCAAGTCCCGCATCCGTGACTACCGGCGCGTCCAGGTCCGCACCCAGGTGGAGCTGGCCGTGGTCAGCCGGGCGGTGGAACCGGTGGTGCTCGCGGTCGCCGAGCTGTTGGACAACGCCGCCCGCCACTCACAGCCCAACACCACGGTCGAGGTCAACCTGCAGCCCGCGCACAACGGTGCCTGCATCGTCATCGACGACGCCGGCGTCGGCATGGACGGCCCCGAGGTGGAGCGTGCCACCCGGGTGCTGTCCGGGCAGCAGGTGCTGGACGTGACCCGGCTCGGTGACCCGCCGAAGTTCGGCTTCCCGGTCATCGGGGTGCTGGCCGACCGGTACGGCTTCACCGTCTCGGTGGACACCCGCTCGCCCTACGGGGGTGTGCGAGCCGTGGTGTTCCTGCCCAGCGCGTTGCTCACCCAGATCGAGACCGACGACGCGTACGCCGCCCCACCCGCGTCCGTCACGCCCTCCGAGCCGGCCGCGGGGGCCCTGCCCACCCGCCGGCCGCCGTCCGGTGCGGAGGAGGAGTCCCTCCGGGAGGGCCTGCGGATGCCCGAGCCCGAGCCGTCGCACGCCCAGCCGCAACCGGACACCGAACCGGAGTGGCTGCTCGGCTCCACCACGGGCGGGCTGCCCAAGCGCCGGCGCCGTCAGCCGGCGACCACACAGCCCACCAGTCCTCCGCCCGCTCCGGCTCCAGCCCAGGGCCGTTCGGCGGAGGAGATCGCCCGACGGATGGGTGCCTTCGCCCGCGGCACCCGGTCCGGTCGCGCCACCCCCGACGACGATGAAGGGAACCCGTTGTGATCGATCACATGACGAACGAGCTGGGCTGGATGCTCGACGAGGTGCTGAAGGTCCCCCACGCCCGGCACGCGATCCTGCTCTCCGCGGACGGCATGCTGCGCGCCCACTCCGCCGGCATCGCCAGGGACGAGGCGGACCGGCAGGCCGCGGCGCTCTCCGGGCTCCAGTCGATCAGCCGCAGCACCGCGGAGTTCTGCGCCCCGCAGGAGACCCCGTGGCACCAGACCCTGGTGGAGTTCGCCGGCGGCTACGTGTTCCTGATCGCCGCTGGGGAGGGCGCCTACCTCGCCGTGTCCGCCAGCCCGGACGTGGACATGGAAGCGGTCACCTACCGGATGCACAAGATGGTCGACCGACTCGGCAAGGAACTCACCAGTCCGCCCCGGCAGGGCACCGGCAGCCTCGCATGACCCCGCCCAACCGGCGCGAGAAAGGACTGGTACGCCCGTACGTGGTCACCGATGGCCGGGCCCATCCGACCCGTAACACCTTCGACCTGGTCACCCTGGTGGTGGCGGCCAGGGACCGGCCGCTGGGTGGCCTCTCCCCGGAGAAACGCCGCCTGATGCAGCTCTGCATGCCCGGCGCCCTCTCGGTCGCCGAGGTCTCCGGTCACCTGCAACTGCCGGTGAGCGTCACCAAGGTGCTCCTCGGCGACCTGGTGGACAGCGGCCACATCATCACCCGGGCCCCCATCCCCAAGGCCCAACTCCCCGATGCCCAAATCCTCCAGGAGGTGCTCGATGGACTCCGCGCTCGCCTCTGACGACGTGTACCTGCGTGAGTCGGTGCGTACCGCGGTCAAGCTCCTTGTCGTCGGGCACTTCGCCGTCGGCAAGACCACCTTCGTGGGCAGCTTGTCAGAGATCAAGCCGCTGCGCACCGAGGAGACCATGACCCAGGCCGGCGCGTTCGTCGACGACCTGGCCGGGATCAAGGACAAGACCACCACCACCGTGGCCATGGACTTCGGCCGGCTGACCCTTTCGGAGAGCCTGGTGCTCTACCTCTTCGGGGCACCGGGACAGCAGCGCTTCACCCGGCTGTGGCAGGACATGACCAGGGGCGCGCTGGGCGCGTTGGTCCTCGCCGACACCCGACGGCTCGAGCAGTCGTTCGGAGTGATGGGGCTGCTGGAGGAGCACGGACTGCCCTACGCGGTCGCCGTGAACCACTTCGACGGCGCGCCGGTCTTCCCCGAGGCGGAGATCCGCGAGGCCCTGGACCTGCTGCCCGAGACGCCGCTGGTGAGCTGCGACGCCCGGGACCGGGCCACGTCCGTCCAGGCGCTGATCGCCCTGGTCCAGTACCTGCTCTCCCGCACCACGCCCCACCAGGAGAACGTGTGACCGCCCCGCCCCCGCCCGGCCCGAGCACAGCCGTCCCCCCGTCGGGCCCCGCCCAGGCCGCCCCCCGGCCCGGGGCCGCCGGACCGGGACAGGCCCCCGGCGCCGCGCCGCCGCCCGGCTGCCCCGCCCACTCCGGCGGCACCCACGTCCCGCTCCACGGCGAGGACTTCGCCGTCTCCCCGCACAGCGTCTACGCCCACCTGCGCCTGTACGGCCCGACCGCCCCGGTGGAGCTGTACCCGGGGGTGCCCGCCACGCTGGTCACCAGCTACGAGGCCGCACTCGACGTGCTGCGCACCCCGGAGACGTTCAGCAAGGACCCCCGCCGGTGGCGGGACCTGATGGAGGGCCGGGTCGCCCCGGACAACCCGGCCGTCCCGATGATGATGTACCGCCCGAACGCGCTGTTCACCGACGGTGAGGAACACCGGAGGCTGCGGGGCGCGATCACCGACAGCCTGGACCGGGTGGACCCGATCGCCCTGCGCGGCTACGTCGAGCGCAGCGCCGACGCGCTGATCGACCGGTTCTGCGAGACGGGGGAGGCGGACCTCCTCGCGGACTACGCCAGGGCCCTTCCGCTGTTCGTGTTCAACCAGCTTTTCGGGTCGCCTCCGGAGTTCGGCGACCGGCTGGTCCGCGGGATGTCCGGGATCTTCGACGGCGTGGACGCGGAGAAGGCCAACGCCGAGCTGACCGAGGCGATGATCGACCTGGTGGCGCTCAAGCGCCGCAAGCCGGGCCCCGACGTGACCTCCTGGTTGATGGCCCACCCCGCGCAGCTCACCGACGAGGAGATGCTCCACCAGCTCGTCCTGCTCCTGGGGGCCGGCACCGAGCCGCAGCAGAACCTCATCGCCAACGGCCTGCGGCTGCTGCTCTCCGACGAGCGGTTCGCCGGCAGCCTCTCCGGGGGCAGCCTGCCGGTGGAGGACGCCCTGGACGAGGCGCTGTGGACGGACCCGCCCATGGCCAACTACGGCGTCCACTACCCCGTGCGCGACGTGGACTTCCGCGGGGTGCGCCTGCGCGAGGGCACCCCGGTGGTAGTGAGCTTCGCCGCCGCGAACAACGACCCCACCCTCGTGTCCGACCAGCGCTCCGGCAACCGGGCCCACCTGGCCTGGAGTGCCGGTCCGCACGGCTGCCCGGCGCAGAACTCCGCCCGCCTCGGCGCCAGTGTCGCCATCGAGAGACTGCTCGACCGCCTCCCCGAGGTGGAACTGGCCGTGCCGCCCGAGGAACTGCAGTGGCGCCCGGGCCCGTTCCACCGCGCCCTGGCGGCCCTGCCGGTGCGGTTCCCACCGGTCGCCGCCGAGTCCCACCGCTCCGTCCGTCCCACCCTGTCCCGTCCTTCCGACGAACCCTCAGGAGACAGCCGATGGAACGCACCGCATCCTGCCCCATCCGTCTCGACCCCTCCGGCGCCGACATCCACGGCGAGAACGTCAGGCTCCGGGAGCGGGGAGCGGCGGCGCTGGTGGAGCTCCCTGGCGAGGTTGTGGCGTGGGCGGTGACGGACCACCTGCTGCTCAAGGAGCTGCTCACCGACCCCAGGGTCTCCAAGAGCGCGCACAGGCACTGGCCGAAGTGGATCAACGGGGAGATATCCCCCGAGTGGTCGCTGTTCTCCTGGGTCGCGGTCACCAACATGTTCACCGCCTACGGCAGTGACCACCGACGGCTGCGCTCCCTGGTCGCCAAGGCGTTCACCGCGCGGCGCACCGCGGCACTGCGCCCCCGCGTCGAGGAGATCACCGCCGACCTGCTGGACCGGCTCGCCGCCGCCCCGGCGGGGGAGCCGGTGGACATGCGGGAGGAGTACTGCTACCCGCTGCCGATCCAGGTGATCTGCGAACTGTGCGGGGTCCCCGACCACCAGCGCCCCGGGCTGCGCCGGGTGGTGGACAGCATCTTCCACACCTCCGCGGGACCGGAGGAGGTCGCGGCCAACTACCAGGAGATGTACGCGATCTTCGGCGAGCTGATCGAGATCAAGCGGAAGGAGCCGGGCGACGACCTGACCACCGGGCTGATCGCCGCCCGGGAGGAGGACGGCGACTCCCGGCTGACCGAGAACGAACTCGTGGACACCATGGTGCTGCTGGTCAGCGCCGGCCACGAGACCACGGTCAACCTGCTGGACAACGCCATCCACGCGCTGCTCACCCACCCGGACCAGTTGGCGCTGGTCCGCGCCGGCCGGGCCTCCTGGTCCGACGTCATCGAGGAGACGCTGCGCAACGAGGCGCCGGTGGCCAACCTCCCGTTGCGGTACGCCGTCGAGGACATCCACATCGGCGACGTCGTGATCAACAAGGGCGACGCGATCGTGGCCGGCTACGCCGCCGCGGGCCGCGACCCGGCCGTCCACGGACAGGACGCCGACCGCTTCGACATCACCCGGGCCAACAAGGAGCACCTGGCGTTCGGCCACGGGGTCCACTACTGCCTCGGCGCGCCTCTGGGCCGCATGGAGGCCATGGTGGCGCTGCCCGCGCTGTTCCAGCGTTTCCCCGAGATGTCGCTCGCGGTGCCCGCCGAGGAACTGGTCCCGGTCGACTCCTTCATCTCCAACGGCCACCGCTCGCTGCCGGTCAGGCTGGGCGCGCCCGCCGAGGCGTAGGGCCGAGCCGGCGGGCCGTTGCCGAACGGGGCGGGAGGGGCACGCGTTCCTCCCGCCCCGGCGCGGCCGGCGGGGGCTGGGCGTCCCCGTTCCCCCGTGGGCGGCACCTCGCCATTCCGATGTGCCCGGTTCTCCCCATCTGGACCAGTCCGTTGTGTCACGATTGATCCGACGTGTTCGCATCGACGTGTCCGAGGTAGAAGCATGCGAATCCGCGTGCTGGCGGTAGCCGTGGCGCTCGGTGTCGCCGTGGGCTGCTCCTCCCCTGACGGGGGGCCGTCGCGGCAGGGCGAGGGATCAGGCGGTCCCCCTCACGTGTCCGGATCGACGGGACACCCCGGGGAGCCGGGGGAACGGGGGCGCCCCATGGACGGGGGTGAACGGTCCGGTCACGAGGGGCCGTACTGGGTGAACCCGCACAGCGGCGCCGCCGCGCAGGCCCGGGACTGGGAGCGGGCGGGGCGGGCCGAGGACGCCAGGCTGATCCGGCGGATCTCGGAGCAACCGGTGGCCGAGTGGCTGGGTGACGACCCCGACGGTGCCCGGCGCCAGGCCGAGACCATCACCTCGGCCGCCTCCCGCGAGGGGCGCCGGGCCCTGTTCGTCGCCTACAACATCCCGCACCGGGACTGCGGCCGGTACTCCACCGGTGGCGCCCCGGACGGGGCCGCCTACCAGCGGTGGATCGACGCCGTGGTGCAGGGCCTCGGGGACCGCGCGGCCACCGTGGTCCTCGAGCCCGACGCGGTGCCCCACCTGGTGGACGGCTGCACCCCGCCGGAACTGCACCAGGAGCGGTACGACCTGCTGTCCTACGCGGTGCGCCGGCTGACCGAGCTGCCCGGGACCACCGTCTACCTGGACGCCGGCAACGCCACCTGGATCAAGAACGTGGGGGCCCTGGCCGACGCCCTGCGGCGGGCCGGGATCGGCCAGGCGGACGGTTTCGCCCTCAACGTCGCCAACTTCCAGACCACCGAGGCCAGCAGGGAGTTCGGGCACCAGCTCTCCGGTGCCCTGGGCGGCGCCCGCTTCGTCATCGACACCAGCCGCAACGGGAAGGGGCCCATGGAGGGCGGCGGCGGTCGCAGGGAGGATTGGTGCAACCCACCGGGGCGGGCCCTGGGCCGACCCCCGACGACGGACACCGGTGACCCGCTGGTGGACGCCTACCTGTGGATCAAGCAGCCCGGGGACTCCGACGGCGAGTGCCGCGGGGGGCCGCCGGCCGGCCAGTGGTGGCCGGACTACGCCCTCACCCTGGCCCGCAACGCGGAGCAGTGACGGGGACCGGGGACGGGGCCCCGCCAGCCCGCGGCCGTCCGCGTTAGTCCGGCGCCGCAGCGGGTAGCCGGCTGGGTGAGAGGCCGTGCCCCACAAGATGCCGTGCCCCCACAAGAGGCCGCGTTCCACGGGGGCCGCGGTGGACCCTGACGATGCGCTCCTCGCCAGGTCTGCGACACTTCCAGGTCTGTAACACTTAATGACCGCAGGTGTGCATTCGATGTTGGAGGAGTCTTGGAGTTCGACGTCACCATCGAGATCCCGAAGGGTTCGCGGAACAAGTACGAGATCGACCACGAGACGGGTCGGGTCCGGCTTGACCGCATGCTCTTCACCTCGACCCGCTACCCGGCGGACTACGGGTACATCGAGCACACCCTCGGCGAGGACGGCGACCCGCTGGACGCGCTGGTCATCCTCGAGGAGCCGACGTTCCCCGGTGTCCTGGTCAAGTGTCGCGCCATCGGCATGTTCCGGATGACGGACGAGGCCGGCGGCGACGACAAGATCCTGTGCGTTCCCGCCGCCGACCCGCGGATGGAGCACCTGCGGGACATCCACCACGTCTCCGAGTTCGACCGGCTGGAGATCCAGCACTTCTTCGAGGTCTACAAGGACCTCGAGCCCGGCAAGTCGGTCGAGGGCGCCTCCTGGGCCGGTCGGGCCGAGGCCGAGACCGAGATCCAGAACTCGATCAAGCGGCTCAAGGAGTCCGGGCTGAGCCACTGAGCCGGTCGCGACGGGCCGCACCCGGCCCGTCCGCCGGGCCGCTGCCTCCCGGGGCGGGCCGTGCCCGCCCCGTGCGCGTTCGTCCCGCCCCCGACCGGGGCGGGGTCGGGCCGCACGTCGCTCAGAAGCCCCGGGTGCGCTTGGCCGCACGGCGGGGGGCCGCCGACTCGGCGCCGGGGACCCGCAGGAACAGCCTGGCCACCTCGCCGCCCAGGTTCACCCCGACCGCTATGGCCAGGGCCAGTGCGGCGGCCTTGCTGAGGTGTGTCCACCCGTGGTCCAGGTGTCCCTGGGCGAACGACAGCAGGCCCAGGTAGATCGCCCCACCGGGCAGCAGGGGGCCGACCGCCGCGGTGACGTACGGCAGCAGGGACGCGTAGCGGTAGCGGGACAGCAACTGTCCGAAGAGGCCGACCAGGCCCGCCGCCACCAGGGTCGCCAGGACGGGGGAGATCTCCGCCTGGTCGTGCAGGGAGCCGTAGACGGTCCAGGCCACCGCGCCGTTCAGGGTGACCAGTGGCAGCGTGGCGCGTTCTGTCTGCAACAACACGGCGAACGCCAGGGTCAGCACCGTCGCCGCGAGGAGCTGTATCGCCGGCCGCACCTCGCCGACCAGGGCCTGCTCCGGGCTCAGCTCCACGCCGATCCTGACGCCCGCGTAGAGCACGAGCAGCACCCCGCAGACGATGCCCACGACCAGGTAGGCGACCTCCAGCAGGCGCGCCGACGCGGTGATGTAGAAGCCGGTGAGGCCGTCGTGCACCGCCGCCACCAGAGGTCTCCCCGGGAGCAGTGCGAACAGGCCACCGGTGATCACGGCGGACCCCCGCACGTCCGCGCCGACGAGTTCGATGACCACGCCGGTGGCCGCGGCCGGCATGGCGGCGACCACGAACTGGTAGAACTCGGGCAGTCCCCGGCCGGCCAGCAACCAGGCGAGCCGGTCGCCGAGGACCGCGGCGACCAGCGCCGCGGCGAAGACCAGTGGTCCACCGCCCACCAGCACGCTGGCCGAGCCGGCGAGCACCCCGCTGGCCAGGGACAGCAGCCAGCCGGAGTAGGGGTGCCGGTTGCGGCGGATGTCGGCGAGGCGCCGGTAGGCGTCCTCCAGGCTCAGCTCGCGCGAGGCGATGTCGTTCACCAGCCGGAAGACCGCTGCCAGCCGGGTGTAGTCGGTGCCGCGCCGGCGCACCACCCGGCTCAGGCCCACCGGCGGCTCCACCAGGGACGGCTGGTAGGAGATCGACAGCAGGGTGAAGGTGACGTTGGGCTCGCACCGGTCGAGTCCGTAGGCGTGGGCGACCGCGTACATCGCCGCCTCGACGTCCTCCGCCCCCTCGCCGCCGGCCAGCAGCAGCTCGCCGAGGCGCAGGGTCAGGTCGAGCACCCGCGGCACCGAGGGGGCGTTGTCCCCGTGCGCGCTGTGCTCCGGGATCGGTCGTTCCGCGGGCTGCTGGGAGCGCAGCAGCGTCCGCGTCCTGTCCTGCCACCGTCCTCGCGCGCGTGGGATGCCGGCGGGAGGGGTGAACGGGTAGCCGTCGGACGGGCCGGGTTGCGCTGGCAGCGGGTGGTTCCCGGTGGTGGAGCTCACGGGCGGGGCGAACGCGGACCCCGGGCCGGGTGGCTGTGGCGGCAGCGGCACCCCCAGCGGTGGGGTGAACGCCGAGTGCGCCCGGTCGCCGTACGGCTCGTGGGCGTCGGGTTGCGTGGGGGCGCCCTGCCCCGGCCTTCCTGCCTTCGTCACCTGTCCTCCCCTGGTACCCCCCTGCCACACCGCTCTCAGACCAACCATGCCTGACCGGCCGTCCGACCGCGATGCCCCCGGCGGTGCGGGGACGGCCGAGGGCCCCGGCCGGGGACGCGGGTGTGCGCGGGCCCGGGGGCGGCAGTGGCTGACGGGCCGCTCGAAAATTCCGTGAATGATTCTCGTCAACTACCTGCGAGCAGTGATAAGTTCCCGTCATCGGGACCAGGGCGGCGCGGTCCTGGAAGTGAACGGCGTGACCGAAGCCGCTCTGACCTCGTTGTTCAGTGAGGTGAGGGGCGTGTAGGCGAGAGCGGGAAGGAATCTCATGGTTATGGACGAGTGAGAGAATCACTCCCATGAACGAACCAACCAGGAGCTCCCAGAGCAAGGCGAGGGGCAGTGGTGACCTGTCGGTCGCCGAGAGCATCACCGTGCGGATCAGGGGACTGTTGCCCTCGCTCACCCCGGTGGAGCGGCGGGTCGCCGAAGAAGTGCTCGCCGACCCGGGGCTGGCCGAGCAGTCGACGATCTCCGAGTTGGCGCGGCGTTGCCAGACGTCCCTGACCTCGGTCACCCGCTTCTGCCGGGCGTTGGGACTGGCTGGCTATCCCCAGCTACGGCTGGCGCTGGCCGCCGACGCCGGGCACCACCGCTCCAGGGGGTGGGCCCAGGAGATCGGTGGTGACATCGGCCCCGACGACCCGATCCACCGGGTGCTCGCCGAGCTGTTGGAGGCGGACGGGCGCGCGCTCGAGGAGACGGCGTCCCAGCTCAACGTCGAGGCGCTGGAGAAGGCGGTCTCGGCGATGGCCGGGGCCAGGCGCCTGGACATCTACGCCGTCAGCGGCAGCGGAACCGTCGGGGCGGAGCTGCACCTGCGCCTGCACCACCTGGGGTTCGCCTCCTACATCTGGTCCGACGTCCACGACGCCCTGGCCAGCGCCGCCCTGCTCGGCGGTTCCGACGTCGCCATCGGGATCTCCCACTCGGGGGAGACCAACGAGGTCGTCGAGCCGCTCGAGCTGGCCAGGGAACGCGGCGCCACCGCCATCGCCATCACCAACTTCCCGCGCTCGCCGCTCGCCGAGGCGGCGGACCTGGTCCTGGCCACCGCCACCCGGGAGCTGACCTTCCGTTCCGGGGGCCTCGCCGCGCGGCACGCCCAGATGCTCGTCCTGGACTGCCTGTACATCGGCGTCGCCCAGCGCGCCTACACCCCGCGCCGCAACCCGCGCGCCGCCACCACCAGGGCGGTGCAGCGGCACCGCAGCCGGTCGGCCCACGAGGACCCGGCGGGCGACGGGTCCGGCGGGACGCCGGGATGAGCACCGCCGGGACCGCGACCGCCACCCCCGGCTCCGGACCACCGTTACCGCGACCAGTGACCGTCCGTCATGGACAGGGGGACGAGGAATGAGACACGAACGCCAGCCGGGGGGCCAGGACCCCACCCCGGCCCGCACCGGTGCGGGGATCGACCGCCGTTCGCTGCTGGGGTACGCCGCCGCCGGCGCGGCGGTGCTCGCGGTCCCGGCCCTGGTCGGTGGCCTCGGTGCCGGCACCGCGCGGGCCGCGGAGGCCAACGGGGTCGTGCCCGACCTGCTCCGCGGCGGCCGGTACCCGATCGGCTTCTGGTGGCCGCCACCTCCCCGGGAGACCACGGCCGCCCGGTACGCGCAGATCGCCGACGCCGGCTTCACCTTCGTCAACGGCGGCAACGGCGTCGTGGACCGGGACCTCAACCTCAGGATGCTGGACGCCGCCGGGGCGCACCGCCTGCCGGCCGTCGTCGTGGACAGCCGGGTCGGGGACATCCAGAACCATCCCCGCGAGCAGTGGCCCGCGCTGGTCAAGGCGGCCCTGGACGACTACGGCGGGCACCCCTCGTTCGCCGGCTTCAACATCCGGGACGAGCCGCACGCCAGCCTGTTCCCGCAGATCGGCGCGGTCAACGACCTGATCCGCCGGCAGGACCCGACCAAGCTGGGCTACGTCAACCTCTTCCCCACCTACGCCAGCTCCGGAGCCCTCGGCACGCCGACCTACGAGGAACACCTGGAACGGTACGTCGCCGAGGCCCACCCGCGGTTCCTGTCGTTCGACCACTACCCGCTGCTCGGCCCCGCCCCGGCCCTCCGGACGGACTACTTCCGCAACTTCGCGCTGGTCCGCCGCCAGGCCCTGCGGTCCGGTCTGTCCTACTGGGGCTTCATCCTGGCCTGCGAGCACCTCGACTACCGACTGCCGACCGACGCCGAACTGGCCTGGCAGGTCAACGTCAGCCTCGCCTACGGCTGCAAGGGCATCCAGTACTTCACCTACTGGACCCCGGACCTGCCCTCGGTGTTCCGGCAGGCCCTGGTGACGGTGGACGGGCAGCTCACACCGCTGTACCACGCGGCCCGGCGGATCAACAACGACCACCTGCGGCCCCTGGGCGCCCAACTCCTCCCCCTGACGTCGGAGTCGGTGACGCACTTCGGCGAGCGGGAGCCGCTGCCGGACGTCGAACCCTTCACCGGTGACGACCAGGTCGCCTCGGTGAGCGGGGACGCCGTCGTCCTCGGCCGCTTCCACGACGGGTCCCGCGGGAACCGGCGCTGGCTCCTGGTCACCAACCGCAGCTTCGACGCCCCGGCCACCACGACACTGACGCTGCGCGGGGCCGTGCGCGAGGTGTTCGCGTTCGACACCGGTCAGGAGGCCTTCACGAGGGTGCCGCTGCGGGGCCCGCGGGACGGACCGGTGCTGACGGTCCGGCTCGCCCCGGGTGACGCCCGGCTGTACCGGCTGCACAGTGACGACTCGGGGGTCGCCCCCACGACCGCGCACTGACCGAGGCCCCCGCCTGACCCTGCACACATGGACGGATAGGAGACGTGGTGTCCACCACCGCACGCATCGACCAGAGCGCCTACATCGCCGTGGTCACCGAGGTGATCGGCCGGTTGACGGCGAGCCAGACGGAGAACGTCCGTGCCGCGGCGGAGGTCGTCGCCGACGCGCTGGCCGCCGGGAGCGTGGTCCAGGCCTTCGGCACCGGGCACTCCTCGGCCCTGGCCATGGAGATCGCTGGTCGGGCGGGAGGTCTGGTCCCGACGAACATGCTGTCCCTGCGGGACGGCATCATCTTCGGCGGTGACGCGCCGGCCGACCTCGACCCGTTCGTCGAACGGGACCCGGCCATCGCCCACCGCATCTACGAGCTGGCGCCCGTGGAGCCGGGCGACCCGTTCGTCATCGCCTCCAACTCGGGCGCCAACGGCTCCACGGTCGAGATGGCGCTGCTGGCCAGGAGCCGCGGGCACGCCGTCATCGCGTTCACCTCGCTGGCCCATTCCCGCGAGATGGCCAGCCGGCACCCGTCGGGCAAGCGCCTGTTCGAGGTCGCCGACGTGGTCATCGACAACTGCGCGCCGTTCGGTGACGCGGCGCTGTCCCTGCCCGACGCCGGCACGGTCTGCGCCGTCTCCTCCGTCACCGCGGCGATCGCCGCCCAGATGATGACGGCCGACGTGGTCGGCCTGCTGCTCGCCCGGGGCGTGGAGCCGCCGGTCTACCTCTCCAGCAACATCCCCGGCGGCGACGAGCACAACCAGCGCCTGGAGGCGCGTTACGCCGGGCGCATCCGCCGCGTCGCCGCCTGACTCCCCGAAGGCATCCCCGTCGAATCCCGAAGGCATCCCCGCCGAATCCCCGAAGGCATTCCCCGCAAGGAGCCCTGATGCACCACGACGACCGTTCCCACACGCCCTCGGCCTCCGGACCGACCAGACCCGGCGACCCCGACACCGCGGCCCCGGGCGGGCCGGTGGGGCACGGCGGCCTCAGCCGCCGGGGCCTGATGGCGCTCGCCGGCCTCGGCACCGCCGCCGCGGCACTCCCGGTGTTCGCCGCCGCCCCGGCGAGCGCCGCGTCCGCCGGCTCCACGGCCAGGCAGAGCGCGACCACCGCCAGCGCCGCCGACGGCACGGTGCCGCGCATGCTCTCCGGCGACCGGTACCCGATCGGCATGTGGTGGCCGCCGCACCCGTTCGAGACCAACGACGAGCGCTACCAGCAGATGGCCGAGGCCGGCTTCACCTTCGCCATCGGCGGCAACTACCTCAACGACGACGTGGTCAGCCGCTGGGCGCTCGGCACGGCCGAGCGGGCCGGTCTCGACTTCATCCCGGTCGACGCCGACATGACCTGCCTCACCCACCGGTTCTCCGCCGGCGGCCCGGCCGACGAGGCGTTCATGCTCAGCGACGCGGAGGTCAGGAGCTCCGTCCAGTCCATACTCGGCCGCTACCCGGGCAAGGCGTTCGGCGGGATCAACCTGTACGACGAGCCGTGGTACGGCCGGTTCGGGACGCTGGCCCAGTACGTCGCGGCGGTGCGCGAGCTGGCCCCCACCGCCCTGCCGTACATCAACATGCTGCCGTCCAACGACGTCAACTACTACCGGAACTACGTCCAGACCGTCCGGCCGCCGATGCTCTCCTTCGACCGCTACCCGCTGGTGCTCGGGGCCGACTACGACGCGGGGTGGTTCGACAACCTCGCCATCGTCCGCACGGTCGCCCAGGAAGCCGGCATCCCGTACTGGACGTTCATCCAGAGCATCAAGTACGCCAACCACCGCATGCCGACCCCGGCCGAGCTGCGCTGGCAGATCGGCATCGCCCTCGCCTACGGGTACAAGGGCATCCAGTACTTCACCTACTGGACGCCGGACCCCGCCCGGGGCGAGGCCTTCGAGCCGGCGCTGATCACCGTCGGGGGCGAGCGGACGGCCCTGTGGTACGCCGCGAAGAAGGTCAACCGGGCGCTGGGCGTCGTCGGCACGGAGATCCTGCCGCTGACCAGTGAGTCCGTCGGGGTGACGGGCAACGTGACGCCGCCCAAGGGGCTGCCGTCCTTCGCGCCCGGCGACTGGGTGGCCGGGGTGTCCGGCGACCCGGTGGTCGTCGGCCAGTTCACCGAGGCACCCGACTCCGCGTCGCGGACCCTGGTGGTGACCAACTGGAGCTTCACCTCCACCGCGAAGGTGCAATTGCGCGTCGCCGGGGGCATCAGTCAGGTGACCGTGGACGCCAAGCCGGGAGAGCTCCCCGCCCACCCGGCCGGCGGGACGGTCCCGCTGACCCTGGAGCCCGGGGCCTTCGCCCGGATCACCCTCGTCCGCGGCTGAGCACGACCGCCCGGCCGGAACCCGCCGGCCGGGCGGTCACACCCACCACCCCCAGGAGGTTCCCTTGGCGAACAGCACGGACCCGCGGTCCGGTTCCGCGGATGCGGGCGAAGCCCTGGTGCTCGGCGGGGACCTCGGGGGGACCTCCACCCGGGTGCTGGTGGCCGACCGCACGGGTCGGCCGCTGGGGCGCGGCGTCGCCGGCGGTGGGAACCCGTTCAGCCATCCGGTGTCCGCCGCGGCCGAGCTCGGCCGCGCGTTGGCGGTGGCCCTCGCCGGTCTCGACCCCACCCGGGTCAGGGCCGCGGTGGTCGGCGCGGCCGGCGGCACCGCGCTGCGCATCCCCGAGGTCGCGGAGCCGTTCCGGCGGGCCTGGCAGGAGGCCGGGCTCACCGTCTCCCCCCGGTACCTGTCCGACCTGGAGGTGGCCTTCGCCTCGGGGACTCCGGCCCCCGACGGCACCGCCCTGATCGTCGGCACCGGCACCTCCGGGGGCGTGGTCGTGGACCACCGGGTGGTCCGGACGGTGGACGGCTACGGCTGGCTGCTCGGGGACGACGGCTCGGGGTTCTGGATCGGGCGGGAGGCGGTCCGGGCCACCCTGCGCGCCCTCGACGCCGGGCAGCGGCTCGGCGTCCTCGGCAGGTCGGTGGTGGACGGGCTGCTCGGTGACCGCACGACCGCCGGTGCGGTCGCGGCACCGGACGACCCGGTCGAGTTGCGGGACGAGTTGATCGCCGCCGCCAACAACCGGCCCCCGGTGCGGCTCGCCGAACTGTCCCGCCCGGTCGCCGCGGCCTTCGACGCGGGGGAGCCGGCCGCCGTGGACATCGTGGAACGCGCCGCGGGGCTGCTCGCCGACACCGTGGGCCTGGTCCGCCGGGGCGTGGGGCCGGACGCCCCGCTAGTGATCGCCGGCAGCGTCGGCAGTGCGGCCTCCCCCGTGGGACGGCGGCTCAAGGAGATCCTTGCCGGCCGGATCGAGGGGGAGCTGCTCACCGCCGGGGACGGGGTCGCGGGCGCGACCTGGCTGGCCCTGCGTGACCTGGACCCGGCCCTGGCCACCGCGGAGACCCACACCCGGCTGGCGCACTGAGCACCCGCCCGGCCCACGGGGGGCCGGGCCGGTGCCGGGTCAGCGGGAGTTGGCGCGGTGCCGTCCGCGCGGACGGGGTTCCGGGCCGTCGCCCTCCGTCCGGGAGGGCACGCCCGCGGGGGACGCCCCGCCGGCCCCCCGGGCGGACTTGCGCCGGGACCGCAGGTACTCGATCACGAGCGGGATCACCGAGAGCAGGACGACCCCGAGCAGGATCTTTTCGATGTTCTGTTCGACGAAGTCGATCTGTCCGAGGAAGTACCCCAGCACGGTGACGCCGGCCCCCCACAGCGAGCCACCGATGCAGTTGTAGAGCACGAACTTGCCGTAACTCATCCGGCTCACCCCGGCGATGATCGGGGTGAAGGTGCGGACCACCGGCACGAACCGGGCGAGGATGATCGAGCCCGGGCCGTGGCGCTCGAAGAAGTCGTGCGCCTTCGTCACGTTCTCCTGCTTGAACAACCGCGAGTTGGGCCGGTTGAAGAGCGAGGGCCCGACCCTGCGGCCGAACAGGTAACCCGCCTGGTCACCGGCGATGGCCGAGGCCGCCACCAGCGTGCAGACCAGCCACAGCGGCTGGTCGATGTGCTCCCCGTTGGACACCAGCAGGCCGGTGGTGAACAGCAGGGAGTCACCAGGGAGGAAGAACCCGATCAGAAGCCCGGACTCGGCGAAGACAATGACCAAGATCCCGATCAGCCCGAAGGTCGAGATCAGGTAGTCGGGATCCAGCCAGCTGGGCCCGAGGGCGATATTCGTCACGGGACGGATGCTCCTGGAGGCGGGAGAGGGCAGGTGACGGGGGTGCAAAGCCCAAGGTATCAACGGCGACGCAGATGACACCGTTCCCGGTTGCGCCCCACGGACACCCCACCCTCACCCTTCGTGCCGGTCCGCGTTCGCCCGGATGGCCGCACCGACGTACCGGCCCAACTCCGGTGCCGGACCGTAGCCCTCGGTGAAGCGGGGATCGGACTCGTAGAGGTCCGCGAGTCCGCGGTGAACGGTGTGGTCGCAGTCGTAGAAGTACCGGCAGACCTGCCGCCTGTGCTCCTCGGCGAGGTCCATCGCCTCGCGGCACGTCGCCGCCGCGCCCGAGCGCAGCAGCTCGGCGAAGCGCGCACCCACCTGGCGCTGCTCCCCGGTGATGCGCCGCCAGTCGTCCTTGGTGTAGCGGGCCGTGCGGCGTCGTGCCTCACGGTACGCGGGGCCGTCGCCCCAGCGTCGGTCGGCCTCCGTCGCGTACTGCTCCGGGTCGCGCTCCCCGAAGACCTCGAAACGTTCCTCAGGGGTGAGGTTGACGCCCATGCGGTGTGCCTCCAGTGTTCGTTCCACGGCTGCCGCCATCGCCTCGAGCCGGGCGGCGCGCCCCAGCAGCAGGGCGTGCTGCCGGCGCAGGTGCTCCGTGGGGTCGGTCTCCGGGTCGTCGAGGAGCGCGGCGACCTCGTCGAGGCGGAAGCCGAGCTCCTGGTAGAACCTGATCTGCTGGAGCCGGGCGAGGTCGCCGTCCGTGTACCGCCGGTGCCCCGCGGGGGTGCGGCGGCTCGGCCGCAGCAGCCCGATCTCCTCGTAGTGGTGCAGCGCGCGCACGGTGACGCCGGCGAACGCGGCGACCTCGCCGATCGGGTGGTCCATGGCGCCGACCGTTCCTCCTGTCCGGTTCCTTCGGGGCAGCCGCCCCGGTCCAGCGTGGCTCCTCACGGTGCGTGAGGTGCAAGTGGAGGACGGCGAACCCCTGCGGTCGCACCCCGCCGCGGGGCTTGATTGAGTGTCCTCACGGACGTGGGGCAGGTGCGGAAGGGGCTGGTCAGAGGTGGATGTGAGGGCCGGTTGGGTCAGGTGGGCCGGCAGGGTGGGCTCGCTCGGCCCGGCGGGGAGGGGGACCTGGCGGGTGGTGGGCTGGTCGGCCGCCACCGGCCTGGCGCTGGCCGGGGTCGTGGTGACCGCGGCCGGCCCGTGGGAGGGCGGCCAGCGGGCCGCGGAGCGCCGGGCCGCCGCGGACCTGCCGCACCACCGCCAGGGCCGCGGGCAGGAAGGGGCCACCAGGGCCGCCCCCCGGGTCCTGACCCCGGTCGGCGCCCGGCAGGCCCCCGGCGGCAAGGGCGCGTCCGAGCTGCCGCTGCCCACCGCCAAGGGGATGCGGCGCGCCCTCGGCCCGCTGCTCGACTCCCCGGACCTGGGCACACGGCGTTCGCTCGCGGTGGTCGACACCACCACCGGGGAACTGGTGTACGGGGTGCGGGCGAAGGCTCCGGCCACCCCGGCGTCCACGATGAAGATCGCGACAGCGGTCGCGGCGCTGACGGTGCTCGGAGCCGACCACCGCATCCCCACCGTCGTCACCACCGGGTCGTCGGCGAGGGAGATCGTGCTGGTCGGCGGGGGCGACCCCACCCTGACCGCGCTCTCCACGGCGGGCTCCGACCGGCCGGCCAGCCTGCGCGAGCTGGCCGGGTCCACGGCCGCGGCCCTGCGGGACCGCGGCGTGCGGAGCGTGCGCCTGCGGTACGACGCCACCGCCTACTCGGGGCCGCGCCACCACCCGATCGGCCGGGGGAACGAGAACATCGCGCCGGTCACCGCCCTGATGGTGGACGAGGGCCGGGTGGACCCCCGCAGCACCCGGCACGCACCCCGGGTGGCCGACCCGGCCCGGGACGCCGCGGAGGCCTTCGCCGACCTGCTGCGGGAGGAAGGCGTCGCGGTGCGGGGGAAGCCGAGCCCGGGGCGGGGGGCGAAGGCGTCCGACGCGCCGCTGGCCGAGGTGCGCTCGCAGCCGCTGGGCACGATGGTCGAGCGCGCCCTGACCACCAGCGACAACGACATCGCCGAGGCCCTCGCCCGGCAGACCGCGCTGGCCAGGAACGAGCCGGCGAGCTTCGCCGGTGCGGGCCGGGCCGTGACCTCGGTGCTCGAGGAGGCCGGTCTCGACGTGGGCGGCGCGCGGATTCGTGACGGCAGCGGCCTCGACCGCGAGGACGAGCTCTCCGCGGAGCTCCTGGCCGACCTGCTCGCGTTGGCCGCCTCCCCGGAGCACCCGCAGCTACGGTCGGCGCTCACCGGCCTTCCCGTGGCTGGTTTCACCGGCACCCTAGAGCACCGCTACACAGCGGATCGGGGCGGTGACGCCGACGGCGCGGACCGGGCCGCGGAGGACACCACCGGCCCCGGCCGGTCGGTGTCCGGCGCCGCGGGCCTGGTGCGGGCCAAGACCGGCACCCTCACCGGGGTGAACACCCTGGCGGGCACCACGGTGGACGCCGACGGCCGGCTGCTCGCGTTCGCCTTCACCGCCTCCGGGACCTCCGACCCGGACCGGGCCACGGCGGCCCTCGACAGGTTGGCCGCGGCGCTGGCCCGTTGCGGTTGTCGCTGATGGTGCTGGGTAGCCCTCCCCTGACCGCGGTCGGCGACGTACGGTGAGGGCTATGACGATCGGTGGAGCGGAGATGGTCGACTGGAACCTCGCGGTGGCGACCGCGACCCGGCTGGTCCGGCCCGGCCCGGAGGTCGACCGGGAGCAGGCGCGTGAGGTGGTCGGCGAGCTGCGCCGGCACGCCGAGGCGTCGGAGCGGCACGTCCGCGAGTTCACCTCGATGACGCCGCCCGACGGGACCCCGGACCTCGGGGGCACCCCCGTGCTCATCGTGGACCGACCCGGGTGGATCAAGGCGAACGTGGCCGGTTTCCGCGAGGTGCTGCGTCCGCTGCTGGACAAGATGCAGGCGCGCCGGGCCAACGTGCCCGGCAGTGCCGTGATCAGTGCGGTCGGCGGCAAGGTCACCGGCGTCGAGGTGGGGATGCTGCTGTCGTTCCTGTCCTCCCGGGTGCTGGGCCAGTACGAGACCTTCGCCCCCGCCACCCACGACCTGCCCGCCGGCCCGGCGACGCTGGAGCCGGGCACCGCCCAGCAGGGCCGGCTGCTGCTCGTCGCCCCCAACATCGTGCACGTCGAGCGGGAGCTGGACGTGGCACCGCACGACTTCCGGCTGTGGGTGTGCCTGCACGAGGAGACCCACCGCACCCAGTTCAGCGCGGTGCCCTGGCTGCGCGACCACATCGAGGGCGAGATCCAGTCGTTCCTCGCCGAGACCGAGGTGGACCCGGCGACCCTGCTGGAGCGGGTGCGCGAGGCCCTCCAGTCGCTGGGCGGCCGGGACGGCGCGGAGGGCGAGGACCGCCCCGAGGTGGGGCGGAGCATGCTGGAGATCGTGCAGACCCCGACCCAGCGGGAGATCCTGTCCCGGCTCACCGCGGTGATGTCCCTGCTCGAGGGCCACGCGGACTACGTCATGGACGGGGTGGGGCCCGAGGTGGTGCCGACCGTGGCGGAGATCCGCGAGAAGTTCCAGCGCCGCCGCCAGCACGGCGCGGGCCGGATCGACCTGGCGCTGCGCAAGCTGCTCGGCCTCGACGCGAAGCTGCGGCAGTACAAGGACGGTGAGCGGTTCGTCAACGCGGTGGTGCGGCAGGTCGGCATGACCGGTTTCAACCGCGTCTGGACGTCCCCGAACACCCTGCCGACCCGCCAGGAGATCGCGGACCCGGAGAAGTGGGTGGCGCGCGTACACTCAAAGTAGGTGCGCGAGCACGCCCCGTCATTGCTCTATTGCGCCGCCAGTCAACCCCGCAGTCACCCATCCGAGGGAGCGTGATCGCCGGGTCCGCGTGCGATGCTCGGGTATCGCCTGACTTCTGCCACGATCGACCAAGAGCCCGCCGGTGATCGCCGGGCCAGATCCGGCCCGAGCGAGCCCACCGGAACTCCCCAGCCCGTGCGTCGCCGCACGGCCCGCCTGACGCCCGCAGGGCCGGGTCGCGCGGCCCTAAGGAGTTGATCTACATGGGTCCCCACCCCGCGGTGGCCGCGATACGCCTGGCGGTCCGCCGGGTCCTCCACGACGTGCTCCGCGACCTCGAGGCGGGCCGGGCCGGCGTGGCCGGCCCGGTCAACGGCACCGGTCGCGACACCGACCCGGCCCCCGGCGCCGCCAGGTCCGTGTTCGATCGACCCGGCGCCCACCGCGACGGCACCACCCGGAACGGCGCCCCCCACGTTCCCGGCGCCCGCCCCGTCGAGCCCGGCTCCCCGGACCGCGGCTCCGCGGAGCCCGTCGTCCTCGACCCCGCCGCTCACGACCCGTCCGCGTCCGACCGCTCCCCCGGCCTGCTGGTCCTCGCCGCGTGCAGCGGCGGCGCGGACTCCATGGCGCTGGCCTCCGCGCTGGCCTTCGAGGCCCCCAAGCTCGGCATCAGGCCGGGTGCCGTCACCATCGACCACGGACTCCAGGACGGCTCCACCACCCGCGCGCTGGAAGTGGCGAACCGATTGCGCGACCTGGGCCTGCACCCGGTCGAGGCACTGGCGGTCACCGTGGGCAACCAGGGCGGCCCGGAGGCCGCCGCCCGCACCGCCCGCTACACCGCACTGGACTTCGCGGCCCGGCGGCACGGCGCCGTGGCCGTGCTGCTCGGCCACACCCGTGACGACCAGGCCGAAACCGTCCTGCTCGGCCTCGCGAGGGGCTCCGGCACCCGCTCGCTCTCGGGGATGCCGGCGGTGAACGGCCGCTACCGCCGTCCCTTCCTCCACCTGGACCGGGACACCACCCGCAGGGCGTGCCACGCCCAGTCCCTGACCGTGTGGGAGGACCCGCACAACGCCGACCCGGCCTACACCCGCTCCCGGGTCCGGCACGAGGCCCTGCCGGTGCTGGAGAAGTCCCTGGGCAAGGGGGTCGTCGAGGCGCTCGCCCGCACCGCCCAGCTCTCCCGTGACGACGCCGACGCCCTGGACTGCTGGGCCACCCGCGCCGAGGCGGAGGTCCGCGAGGACGACGGCGGCCTGGACGCCGCCCGGCTGCTGGAGCTGCCCCCCGCGGTCCGCCGCCGGGTGCTGCGCCGGGCCGCGGTCTCCGCGGGCAGTCCGGCGGGCTCGTTGTTCGCCCAGCACATCGAGGAGGTGGACCGTCTGGTCACCGGCTGGCACGGGCAGGGACCGCTGCACCTGCCCGGGGGGGTTGAGGCCGACCGGCGGTGTGGCAGGCTGTTCTTCCGGCGTCGTCGCGTCGGTGACACCCTCGGTGGCACAAGGAAGTCGGCAGGCGCCCGACAGCCGACACCGGATCCGACCTTGTAGGAAGTAGCGCGGGTGGACGAGAAGGACATGGGCAACGACCTGAAGTCGGTGCTCATCACCAAGGAAGAGATCGACGCCAAACTGGCCGAGCTGGCCGGCCGGATCGACCGGGACTACCAGGGCCGGGACCTGCTCATCGTCGGTGTCCTCAAGGGGGCGGTGATGGTGATGGCCGATCTCGCCCGGGCCGTGTCCACCCCGGTGACCATGGACTGGATGGCGGTCTCCTCGTACGGCTCGGGCACCAGGTCCTCCGGGGTGGTGCGCATCCTGAAGGACCTGGACACCGACATCGCCGGTCGGCACGTGCTGGTCGTCGAGGACATCATCGACTCGGGGCTGACCCTGTCCTGGCTGCTGACCAACCTCGGCTCGCGCGGTCCCGCCTCCCTCGCCGTGTGTACGCTGTTGCGTAAGCCCGAGGCTGCCCAGGTCGACATCGACGTCGCGTACGTGGGCTTCGACATCCCCAACGAGTTCGTGGTCGGCTACGGCCTCGACTTCGCCGAGAAGTACCGGAACCTGCCGTTCGTCGGCACCCTGGCCCCGCACGTGTACGGCGGCTGAGCCGCCAGGCGGTCGGTCGCCGGGCGGCCCCGGCTGGTGCCACGCCGACCGGGGCGCTCCGGGCTTGGGGAACACTTTGCCGTTTCCTCACGTTGGAGCAGATGCAAGACACGTTTGTTAACGGTCGTGCCCGCTTCAGGTGACAATGGCTGAGGTACCGTCCGACAAATCACTGGTGCTCCCTGGTCGCGCCCGACCCGGGCACCACTCAATCTGGCAGGAGGGACGGGGCGGAACGATCGCCCCGCATGGATGGACGTGAAGCGCTACTTCCGTGGGCCGGTCATGTGGATCGTGCTGGCCGTCCTCGCTGTGATCGTGTTGATGCAGGTCGTCCAGAGCTCGGGCGGCTACAAGACGGTGGACACCGGCGAGGTCGTCAAGGCGATCGCTGACGACAAGGTCAAATCAGCAGAGCTGACCACCGGCGACGAGCAGACCATCAAGGTCCAGCTCAAGGACGGGACGAAGGTCAAGGGCAGCAGCAAGGTCAAGGCTTCCTACATCGGTGACCAGGGAGCCGCCCTGGCCGATGTCCTTCAGAAGAAGTACCAGGACAACAAGATCCCGGACTCGTACACCGTCTCGCCCTCCAAGCAGAACCCCTTCGTGGGGATCCTGCTGTCCCTGCTTCCCTTCGTCCTCATCGTGCTCGTCTTCCTGTTCCTGATGAACCAGATGCAGGGCGGCGGCTCACGGGTGATGAACTTCGGCAAGTCCAAGGCCAAGCTCATCACCAAGGACACGCCGAAGACGACCTTCGCTGACGTCGCGGGCGCCGACGAGGCGGTGGAGGAGCTCCAGGAGATCAAGGAGTTCCTCCAGGAGCCCGCCAAGTTCCAGGCCGTGGGCGCCAAGATCCCCAAGGGTGTGCTCCTCTACGGCCCGCCCGGTACCGGCAAGACCCTGCTGGCCCGTGCCGTGGCCGGGGAGGCCGGCGTCCCGTTCTACTCGATCTCCGGCTCCGACTTCGTCGAGATGTTCGTCGGTGTGGGTGCCTCGCGGGTCCGTGACCTGTTCGAGCAGGCCAAGCAGAACGCCCCGGCGATCGTCTTCGTGGACGAGATCGACGCCGTGGGCCGGCACCGCGGCGCGGGCCTCGGCGGCGGGCACGACGAGCGGGAGCAGACCCTGAACCAGCTCCTGGTCGAGATGGACGGCTTCGACGTCAAGGGCGGCGTGATCCTCATCGCCGCCACCAACCGCCCGGACATCCTCGACCCGGCCCTGCTGCGCCCCGGCCGTTTCGACCGGCAGATCGCGGTGGAGCGCCCGGACATGCAGGGTCGCCTGGCGATCCTGAAGGTGCACCAGAAGGGCAAGCCGATCGCGCCCGACGTGGACCTGTCCGCGGTGGCCCGCAGGACCCCCGGCTTCACCGGTGCCGACCTGAGCAACGTGCTGAACGAGGCCGCGCTGCTCACCGCGCGTTCGGACAAGAAGCTGGTGGACAACCAGACGCTGGACGAGGCGATCGACCGGGTGGTGGCCGGACCGCAGAAGCGGACCCGGATCATGAGCGACAAGGAAAAGAAGATCACCGCCTACCACGAGGGCGGCCACGCCCTGGTGGCGGCGGCGTCGCCGAACGCCGACCCGGTGCACAAGATCACCATCCTGTCCCGCGGCCGGGCCCTGGGCTACACGATGGTCCTGCCGGACGAGGACAAGTACTCCACCACCCGCAACGAGATGCTCGACCAGCTCGCGTACATGCTGGGCGGGCGCGCGGCGGAGGAGTTGGTGTTCCACGACCCGACCACCGGTGCGGCCAACGACATCGAGAAGGCCACCGCGACCGCGCGGGCCATGGTCACCCAGTACGGCATGACCGAGCGGCTGGGCGCGATCAAGTTCGGCTCGGACAACTCCGAGCCGTTCCTCGGCCGGGAGATGGCCCACCAGCGTGACTACTCCGAGGAGGTCGCGGCGCTGGTGGACGAGGAGGTCAAGAAGCTCATCGAGGCCGCGCACAACGAGGCCTGGGAGATCCTGGTGGAGAACCGGGACGTGCTGGACAACCTCGTCATGGCGCTGCTGGAGAAGGAGACGCTGAACAAGGAGCAGATCGCGGAGATCTTCGCCCCGGTGGTCAAGCGTCCCGCCCGCCCGGCCTGGACGGGCTCCGCCCAGCGCACCCCGTCCACCCGGCCGCCGGTGCTCTCGCCGAAGGAGCTGGCGCTGACCAACGGCGTCGCCCAGCCGAGCAACGGCAGCGGCCCCGGCGACTCGGTGCACCTGCCGGGCCCGGAGGACCCGTCGGACGGCAACTGACGACGTACGCCGACCGGGGCCAACCCGGAATGGATGCCGCATTTCCCGGGCTCTAGCCTGGGGAGTGCGGCATCCGGCGTCTCGGGGCAGTCCGGAGCCCCGGTTGCTCCAGGTGGCTCCCGGTTCGGGCGGCGGGTGCGGCCCGTGCCGTGCCGGTAGCGCACTTCAGATCCGAGGAATGAGGCACAGATGACCGATCCCGTGACCCTGGACGGCTCCCAAGGGGCCGCGGGCGTCTTCGACCACGAGCGCGTCGAGAACGCGGTGCGCGAGCTGCTGATAGCCGTGGGGGAGGACCCTGACCGGGACGGGCTGCGGGACACTCCGGCCCGGGTGGCCCGGTCGTACAAGGAGATCTTCGCCGGGCTCTGGCAGGACCCGCACGACGTGCTGACCACCACGTTCGACCTCGGCCACGACGAGATGGTGCTGGTCAAGGACATCGAGGTGTTCTCCATGTGCGAACACCACCTGCTCCCGTTCCACGGCGTGGCGCACATCGGCTACATCCCGGCCTCCTCGGGCAAGATCACCGGCCTGTCCAAGCTGGCCCGGCTGGTGGACGTCTACGCCCGCAGGCCCCAGGTGCAGGAACGTCTCACCACCCAGATCGCCGACTCCCTGGTGAGCATCCTGGAGGCACGCGGGGTGATCGTGGTCATCGAGTGCGAGCACATGTGCATGTCGCTGCGCGGCATCCGCAAGCCGGGCGCCAAGACCACCACCTCGGCGGTGCGCGGCCAGCTCCGCGACGCCACCTCGCGGGCCGAGGCGATGAGCCTGATCCTGGGCTGAACCCGCGGGCCCCGCGGCGTCGCCGGCGGTCCCCGAGCGGCGGCTCCGCGACAGCCGCCTAGGCTGGACCCATGAGGACGATGCGCGGCCAGGTGGCCGGACTGGCCGAGTACCACAGGTGTGCGGTCATGGGTGTGGTCAACGTCACGCCCGACTCGTTCTCCGACGGCGGGCAGTGGTTCGACGCGGAGAAGGCCGTGGCACGCGGGCTCGACCTGGTCGCCACCGGGGCCGACCTGGTGGACGTGGGCGGCGAGTCCACCCGCCCCGGGGCGCTGCGGGTGGACGAGGCCGAGGAGCTGCGCCGGGTGGTCCCGGTGGTGCGGGCGCTCGCCGACGCCGGGGTGGTGGTGAGCGTGGACACCATGCGGGCCAGCGTCGCCGAACGCGCCCTTGAGGCGGGGGCGGCCCTGGTCAACGACGTCAGCGGCGGTCTCGCCGACCCGGCGATGGTCCCGATGGTGGCCGCCGCCGAGGTCCCGTTCGTGGTGATGCACTGGCGCGGTCCCAGCGTGGACATGCACGCCAAGGCGGAGTACGCCGACGTGGTCGGTGAGGTGCTGCGGGAGCTCGGCGACCGGGTGCGGGCCGTGGTGGCCGGCGGGGTCGCCCCCGAGCGGGTGATCGTGGACCCTGGGCTCGGGTTCGCCAAGAACGCCGAGCACGACCTCGCCCTGCTCGCGGCGCTGCCCAGGCTCCGTGCCGAGCTGGGCCGGCCGCTGCTGGTGGCCGCCTCCCGCAAGCGGTTCCTCGGTCGGGTGCTGGCCGGCGCGGGGCAGACCCCGCCACCGCCCAGAGGACGGGACGCCGCCTCGGCCGCGGTCTCCGCCCTGGCCGCGAGGGACGGCGCCTGGGCGGTCCGGGTCCACGAGGTGGCCGCCTCGGCCGACGCCGTCCGTGTGGCCCAGGCCCTGGACGACGCCACCCCCGACACCCCGGCCGGGAGGACCGCGTGAGCGGGGTGGACGTCGAGCAGGTCGAGCAGGCCAACACCGCCTTCTACGAGGCGATGGAGCGCGGTGACCTGGACCGGATGGCGGAGGTCTGGCTGGACGACGAGATCAGTTGCGTCCATCCGGGGTGGCCGGTGCTGCGGGGGCGGGTGGACGTCCTCCGCTCCTACGCCCTGATCATGGCGAACACCGAGTACATCCAGTTCTTCCTCACGGACGTGCAGGTCACCGTGGACGGCGAGACCGCCCTGGTGACGTGCACCGAGAACATCCTCAGCGGCGGCCCGGCGGAACCGGACGGCGGTGCGGGACCGCTGATGGGCGAGCTGGTGGTGGCCACCAACATCTTCCGCCGCACGCCCACGGGCGACTGGCGGCTGTGGTCGCACCACGGCTCACCGGTCCTCGCCGGCGCCGAGGAGGACGAGGCCGAGGACGAGCCCTCCGAGGGACCCTGACGGGTCCCGTGTCCGGGCCGGACACGGGACCCGTGCCCGGCCCGGACGGGCGGACACGGTGTAGGACTCCCCGGCTCTGGGTAAGGAGGCGGCGCGGCGTGAGGGGCCGCCTGCCGGCGACTTGTGCGGTCGTGTCCGGTATTTTCGCATCCCACTGACCGTTTCGCCGGTCAGCCCGCGAAGTACCGCAGATCGTCGCCGCCCGTTTCGGTGACCTCGCCCAGCATGTGTCGTACCGTCGGTCAACGCCTAGGAGGAGGTTTCTCGTGGACCGTGTCGCGCTGCGCGGCCTGAAGGCGCGTGGACACCACGGCGTGCTGCCGTCCGAACGCGAACTGGGCCAGCCGTTCGTGGTGGACCTGGTGCTCGGCCTGGACACCAGGCCCGCGGCCGCCGCCGACGACCTGCGGCAGACGGTCCACTACGGCGTCGTGGCGGAGCAGGTCGTGGAGGTCGTCCGGGGGGAACCGGTGGACCTGATCGAGACGCTCGCCGAGCGGATCGCCCAGGTCTGCCTGAAGCACGACGTCGTGCGGGAGGTGGAGGTGACCGTGCACAAGCCCCAGGCGCCGATCACCGTCCCCTTCGACGACGTCACCATCACCATCACCCGGAGGCGTACATGAGTTCGGACCCGGCGGCGCAGCCCGTTCCCGCCTCCGTCGAACAGCAGGTGGACGCGGCCGACACCACGTTGCACAACCCGAAGGCGGCCGTGCTGTCGCTCGGCAGCAACCTGGGCAACCGGCTGGAGACCCTTCAGGGCGCGGTGGACGCGTTGGAGGACACCCCCGGGCTCCGGGTCAAGGCCGTCTCCCCGGTGTACGAGACAGAACCGGTCGGGGTGGTGGGCCAGCCGAACTACTTCAACGCGGTGGTCCTGATCAAGACCACGCTGCCCCCGTTCTCGCTGCTGGAACGTGCCGGGGCGATCGAGGAGGCGTTCCACCGGGTCCGGGAGGAACGCTGGGCGCCGCGCACCATCGACGTGGACATCGTCACCTACCAGGACGTGGTCTCCACCGACCCGGCACTGACCCTGCCGCACCCCCGGGCGCACGAGCGGGCGTTCGTCCTCGCGCCCTGGGCGGACGTGGACCCGGACGCCGTGCTGCCCGGTCGGGGCCGGGTGGTGGACCTGTTGGGGACCGTGGGCCGCCAGGGCGTGATCCACCGCGAGGACATTTCGCTGCACCTGCCCGAGTAGGGTCGGGTCGGTAAGGCGACGGGGCCGATGTGAACGTGAGGAGCCCAACGCGGTGAAGCGACTTCGGGTGCGGGTGCTGGCCGGGATCACACTGGTGACCGGGGTCCTGTCCTGGGGTGGAGCCCGGCTGTGGGACTCGATGGGGTCACTGCCGGCGGTGCCGGTGGCGGCGCCGATCGTGTTGGCGATCATCGCGGTGGTGCTGGGCGCCACGGCGCTGTCGTTCCGTTCCCGGCTGAGGGCGCAACGGGAGCGGGAACCCGGCGCCAAGGGCCTCGACCCGCTGTTGGCGGCCCGCGCGGTGGTGTTCGGCCAGGCGAGCGCGCTGGTGGCGGCGCTGGTCGGGGGGATGTACGGCGGGATGGGCGCGTTCCTGCTGGGCCAGCTCGAGGTTCCGCCGCGGCGGAACCAGGCCGTCTACGCCGGGCTCTCGGTGGTCGCGAGCATCGCGGTGATAGTCGCCGCGATCTGCCTGGAGCGGGTGTGCCGGCTCCCGGACGACGACGAGTCGCACGGCCGGGGGCGCCGGAACGGTTCCTGAGACGGCCGGGTGCGGGCGGCACCCGGTCCTCACACGGTGGCGATCGAGTCGAAGACCACCTCGGCGCGCGGCACCCCCTCGCTGTCCGCGTCGATGGAGCGGCGCAGCGCCTCGTGCAGGCTGGACGGGGTCAGCACCCCGAGGAAGCGGTTGTCGTCCAACACCGCTATCCACCCCGCGTCGTGCTGGAGCATCACGCTGAACGCCTGCTTGAGATCGGCTCCGACGGGCACCCAGGCCTCCATCCGGCGGGCGTGCTCGCGGACCGTGCCGGGCCGTTCGGGGGACATCGTCTCGGCCGAGACCCAGCCGTGCAGGCTGCCGTCGTCGTCCAGCACCACGGCCCACCGGGCGCCGTCCGCCCCCATCCGGGTGATCGCCTTGGCGACGGGGTCGTTGAGGTGGACCACCGGGGGCTGTTCCAGGTCGCCGGTCTCGATCTGGGTGACGGACAGGCGCTTCAGCCCCCGGTCGGCCCCGACGAAGTCGGCGACGTAGGGGGTGGCCGGGGCGCCGAGGACCAGTGCGGGGGAGTCGTACTGCTCGATCCGACCGGCGCCGTAGACGGCTATCCGGTCACCGAGCCGGACCGCCTCCTCGATGTCGTGCGTGACGAACAGCACCGTCTTGCGTACCGCGTCCTGGAGCCGCAGGAACTCCGTCTGGAGGTGTTCGCGCACCACGGGGTCCACGGCGCCGAACGGCTCGTCCATCAGCAGGACGGGGGGGTCGGCGGCGAGCGCCCTGGCCACGCCCACCCGCTGCCGCTGGCCGCCGGAGAGCTGGTCGGGGTAGCGGCTGCCGAACGTGGACGGGTCGAGCCCCACCAGGTCGAGCAGCTCGGCGGCGCGCTCCCGTGCCCTGGCCCGCTTCCACCCCAGCAGGGCGGGCACGGTGGCCGTGTTGTCCAGCACGGTCTTGTGCGGGAACAGCCCCACCTGCTGGATGACGTACCCGATGCGGCGGCGCAGTCTCACCGGGTCGATCCCCGCGATGTCCTCGTCGTTCAGGAGGATGCGACCGGAAGTCGGCTCGATCAGCCGGTTGACCATCTTCATGGTGGTCGTCTTGCCGCAGCCGGACGGGCCCACCAGGGTGACCAGTTCCCCTTCCTTCACTTCGAACGACAGGTCGTCCACCGCGGTGGTGCCGTCCGGATAGCGCTTGCTCACGTGTTCGAACCGGATCATCGTTCCCCACAGGTGCGACAGCGCCCCGGAAGGGCGTCGGGCCGTACTCGACCGTACCTCGCGTAGCTGGCGTGAGTGACGGTGTCGCACGTTAGTCTCGGCTGAGTGGGCCTCGGCCGGTGGACGTGGCGCACGGATATTCGCGGCGAACGGGGGAAGGGAGAGCCGCGTGATCTCAGCAGATGCGGCGGCGTACCCGCTGACCGCCCAGTCCGACAACTGTCTTGTCTCCAACGAGTGGGTGTGCGGGGAGTACCTGCGCACCCGTAAACAGGAACTGATCGACGCCACGGTGCAGCACCTGGAGCTGACCGGCGTCTCGATGCTGATCGGGCTCGCGGTGGCCTTCCCCCTGGCCCTGCTCGCCCGTCGCTGGCGGTTCGCGGCCGGCGGCGTCCTCGGCCTGACCACCGTCCTCTACACGATCCCGTCGCTGGCGATGTTCTCGCTGCTGCTCCCGGTCTACGGCCTCTCGGCATCGGTCGTGGTCACCGGCCTGGTCCTGTACTCCCTCACCATCCTGGTCCGGAACATCCTCGCCGGGCTGCGCGGCGTTCCCGAGGAGGTGCGCGAGGCGGCCCGCGGCATGGGCTACGGATCGGTCCGGCTGCTGTTCGGGGTCGAGGTCCGGCTGGCGCTCCCGGCGATCATGGCCGGGGTGCGGATCGCCACCGTCTCCACCGTCTCCCTGGTCACCGTCGGCGCCATCGTCGGCCACGGCGGCCTGGGGAACCTCATCTACTCCGGCATGGAGAACCTCTTCAAGGCCCAGGTGCTCACCGCGTCCACGCTCTGCGTGCTGATCGCGGTCACCGCCGACGTCCTGCTGCTGCTGGTGCAACGGCTGCTCACCCCCTGGGCGCGCGCCGGCGCGGCGTCGGGTCGGCGGCTCGGACGCCGGACCGCGCCCTCCCCGGAGGTGGTGCGGACGTGAACGCCCTCCCCGACGCCTGGACGTGGCTCACCACCGGCGCCAACTGGTCGGGGACGGCCGGGGTGTGGCACCGGCTGGGCGAGCACGTCTACCTCACCGTGGTCTGCCTGCTCATCTCCGGCGCCCTCGCCCTGCCGGTGGCGCTGCTCCTCGGGCACCTGGGCCGCGGCGGCGCGCTCGCCGTCAACATCGCCAACGTGGGCCGGGCCGTCCCCACCTTCGCCGTCCTGGTGCTGCTGCTGCTCAGCCCGGTGGGCACGCACGGGGACTGGCCCACGGTCATCGCCCTGGTGCTCTTCGCGGTGCCGCCCCTGCTCACCAACGCCTACGTCGGCGTGCGCGACGTCGATCCCGACGTGGTGCAGGCCGCACGCGGGATGGGCATGACGGGCCCCCAGGTGCTGTGGCGGGTGGAGGTCCCGCTCGCCATGCCGTTGATCATGACAGGGGTCCGTTCCGCCGCGGTGCAGGTGGTGGCGACCGCCACGCTCGCCGCGCTGCCGGGCGGCGGTGGCCTCGGCCGGATCATCACCGCGGGTTTCGCCCGGCAGAACACCCCGCAGGTGGTGGCCGGCGCGATCCTGGTGGCGGTGCTGGCGATGCTCGTCGAGTGCGTGTTCGTGGTCCTCCAGAAGCTGTTCGACCCCAACCGATCGGGGCGCGGGCCCGCGCCGGCCGCCACGCCCCGGACCGCCGCCGACGTCGCGGCGTGACCGACGGGACTGACCGTGCTGTTACCCCCTCCGCGTTGTTGTCCCGCCCCTACTGATCTTTTTCCTGGATGGTGACCTAGTGATGAGCACATCGACGACTGCCTCCGCCCGCCGCGGCCGGCGGGCCACCGCCGCGGTGGCCGTGGGCGCCGCGGCGCTCCTGGTTCTCACCGGCTGCGGTGACGGCGACAGCCTGGAGGACGAGGGCGGTGACAGCGGCGGCGACAAGGGCTCGTTGGTCATCGGCGCCGGTGACTTCACCGAGGGCAAGGTGTTGGCCGAGCTGTACGCGCAACTCCTGTCCGACGCCGGTTACCAGACCTCCACCAAGACGGCCAAGCGCGAGCTGTACCTGCCGGAGCTGGAGAAGGGCGCGGTGGACATCGTCCCCGAGTACGCCGCCACCCTCGCCGAGTTCCTCAACCGCAAGGTCAACGGTCCCTCGGCGAAACCGGTGGCGTCCCCGGACGTGCAGGCCACCGTGCGGGAGCTGCGGACCCTCGCCGACAAGGCGGGGCTCAAGGTGCTCGAGCCCGGCAAGGCCGTGGACCAGAACGCGTTCGCGGTGTCCAAGGACTACGCGAAGGAGCACAACCTCACCACGCTCTCCGACCTGGGCAAGGCCAAGCTGAAGGTCAAGCTGGCCGCGGGTGACGAGTGCCCCGACCGCCCGTACTGCGAGCCCGGCCTGGAGAAGACCTACGGCATCGACATCACCGAGGTCGATCCCAAGGGCGTGGGCACGGTGGCCGCCAAGCAGGCGGTGAAGACCGGCTCCGACCAACTGGTGCTGACCACGACCACCGACGCCACCCTCGACCAGTTCGGCCTGGTGCTGTTGGAGGACGACAAGCACCTGCAGAACGCCGACAACGTGGTGCCGGTGGTCAACGCCAAGGACGCCGGGTCCGCCGAGATCGCCGAGGTGCTCAACAAGCTGACCGAGGTGCTGACCACCGAGGACCTCACCGAACTCAACAAGAAGGTCGACGCGCGGCGGGAGAAGCCCGGCGACGTGGCCAAGGAGTACCTGAAGTCCAAGGGCCTGATCTGAGCCCTGGCACGGTCCGGGCGGGCGTCGGCAACGGTGCCCGCCCGTCCGGTCCGGGCGCTTGGTCCGGACCTGAATGGCTGGTTACGGGCACGTCCAGTACCGGCGCGGACACCGGTCGTATTAGGTCCTGGCAAATCGGCCCGGCGTCCCCCAAAAGCACCGCGCGCGCGCTAAGTTTCAGCCCATGCCACGTGGACGACACCGCCACTCATCGCCGTTGCGCAGGTTCCTTCCCCTACTGTCGGCCGCAGCGCTAGCCATAGCCTGCGCCGGCGGCGCCTGGCTGAGCGATGACCCGCTGGTGCTCCGCGTGATCGTCGCGGTGGCCGCAGCCGCCGCGGGCGGCGGCGCGGTCCTGCTCCACCGGCGGGACCGCGCTGCCGAGCGCGAGTTCGCCCGGGTGCACGCCGAGCGGCTGCGCGAGGAACGGCGCATGGAGGAGCGCATCAGTGATCTTGAGTCCCAGGCCGAGGAACTGGGGCAGGTCCGCGCCGCGTTGAGCCGCAAGCTCAACGCCAAACGGTCCGAGCTGACCCGGCTCCGCGGAGAACACGCCGACCTGCTCCGCCGCTACGCCAAGGCCGAGTTGGAGCGCGCCGCCGCCCTGGAGAGCGCCCGGTTGGCGCAGACCCCGGGCACCGCGGTGGCCCCCAAGCTCACCCCCGTGGCGTTCCTGCGGGCCAACGCGGCGCTGGACGCCCTGGCGCGCGGGCCACGCCACCCCCAGCCGCGGGCCCTGGGGTCCACCCCCGCGGGGCCGCTGGCGGTCCGTCCGGCGGGGACGCAGCCGCGCCGGGCCCCGGCGCTGCCCGCCCCCGGCGCGGTCCCCCAGGTCGCCGCGGCCCGGGCCGAGCTGGCCCGGACCGAGAGGCCCGAGCCCCTGGAACCGGCCCGGCACCGGCACGACCAGCCCGCGGCGGAGCGGGCCAGCGGGCACCAGCCCGGCGGGGGCGCCGACGCCACGGAGGTGCGGCCGGTCGCCGACCGGCCGTCCGAGCCGACGTCAGCCCCCGCACACCACCTGCCGGCCCCGGTCCGCCCGGCCGCCGCGGTCGCCGTGGTGCCCCAGGCGGCCCCGAGGCCCAGGACGGTGCCCGAGCCGGGCTTCGACTACTTCGGCCTGGGACGGCCGCTGGCCGCCCGCGCCGCCAGCCCACAGGGGCCCGCGGGCTCCGAGGACCTCGCAGACGTCATCGGCGACGAACTCACCCACGAGGACCCGGCGGTCATCGACCTCACCGAGCACGACGAGACCGAGACCATCGACGTCCGCGAACTCCGCGCCCTGTAGGCCCCGTCCGGTGCCCTCCGCGGCCGGGGGGCACCGGACGGGCCGACGTCACTTGTCCACGTCCCCCACGACGAAGAACAGCGATCCCAGGATCGCCACCATGTCGGAGACCAGGGTCCCGGGCAGCAGTTCCACCAGCGCCTGCACGTTGTTGTACGAGGCGGAGCGCAGCTTCAACCGCCACGGGGTCTTCTCGCCCCGGGAGACCAGGTAGTAGCCGTTGAGGCCCAGCGGGTTCTCCGTCCAGGCGTAGGTGTGGCCCTCGGGCGCCTTGAGCACCTTGGGCAGCCGCTGGTTCACCGGGCCCGGGGGCAGCTCGGCGAGTCTTTCCAGACAGGCGTCGGCCAGGTCCAGGCTGTTGTGCACCTGGTCGAGCAGGCACTCGAAACGGGCCAGGCAGTCGCCCTCCGTCCGGGTGACCACCCGCAGGACGTCGGCCAACTCCCCGTACGCCAGGTACGGCTCGTCGCGGCGCAGGTCGAAGTCGACGCCGGAGGCGCGGGCGACCGGCCCGCTGACGCCGTAGGCGTGCACCGTGCCCGCGTCGAGCCGGCCCACGCCCCGGGTGCGGCCCCGGAAGATCTCGTTGCCCAGCACCAGGTCGTCCAGCCGGCCCATCTGGGACCGCACCCGGGCCACGGTGGTGCGGGCCCGCCCGGTCCAGCCGGCCGGCAACTCGTCCTTGAGCCCGCCGACCCGGTTGAACATGTAGTGCATCCGGCCGCCGGAGACCTCCTCCATCACCCGCTGGAGCTCCTCGCGCTCGGTGAACGCGTAGAAGATCGGGGTGATCCCGCCCAGCTCGAGCGGATAGGAACCCAGGAACATCAGGTGGTTCAGGACCCGGTTCAGCTCCGCGAGCAGGGTGCGGAGCCACACCGCGCGCGCGGGCACCTCCATGCCCAGCATCCGCTCCACGGCCAGGACCACGCCCAGCTCGTTGGAGAACGCCGACAGCCAGTCATGCCGGTTGGCCAGCATGATGATCTGCCGGTAGTCCCGCGCCTCGAACAGCTTCTCCGCGCCGCGGTGCATGTACCCGACGATCGGTTCGGCCGCGGCGATCCGCTCCCCGTCCAGAACCAGCCGCAGCCGGAGCACGCCGTGGGTGGAGGGGTGCTGCGGACCGATGTTCAGCACCATGTCGGTGCCCTGACCGGTACCCGCGCCGAAGGAACCCGCCGCGCCGCCGATGCCGACCGTCGTCTCCGTCATGTTGCTCAGTCTGCCACCGCCACCACCCGGTCGTAGGGTTGGCGCATGGACCCCGCCTTCGCCCCGCCGGCCACCGGCTGGACGATGCCGTCCCGGGCACTGCTGCGCATGCGCCGGGTGGTGCTGGTGGCGGTCGCGGCGCCGGTGACCGCGGCGGTGGCGGTGCCGGTCGGACTGCTGGTGTCCCCGGCCCTGGCGGCGGTCGCGCTCGTTCCCGCGGCGCTGGCCGCCTGGGCCTGGCGGGCCCTGGGAAGGAACTGGCGTTCCTGGGGGTACGCCGAACGGGAGGACGACCTGCTGGTGCGCCGGGGCGTGCTCTGGCGACGGCTCACCGTGGTGCCGTACGGCCGCATGCAACTGGTCGAGGTGGTGGCCGGGCCGCTCCAACGGCACTGGGGGATCGCCACCCTGGAACTGCACACGGCCGCCGCCACGACCGACGCGGCGATCCCCGGGCTGCTCCCGCCGGAGGCGGCCCGGCTGCGGGACCGCCTGACCGAGCTGGGCGAGGCCCGCTCCGCGGGCCTGTGAGGGAGCCGGCGGGCCGGACGGCGCCGGGCAACGGGCCGTGGTCGGCGCGCCCCGTCGTCAGTGGGCCGGCCGGGGCCGAGCCGGCGGGCCGGGACTTCCGGCGACTGCACCCGATCACCCCCTGGCGGCGCACCTGGGCGGTCCTCGCGGCCGTCGCCGCCGTGGTGCTGCGGGACCCGCGGCAGGCCGGGGAGTGGAGCGGGCACCTCACCGGGTGGCGGACGGTCCCCGCGGTGGCGGGGCTGCTGGTCGTGGCGTTCGGCTACGGCTTCGTCTCCTGGTGGTTCACCCGCTACCGGATCGACGAGGTGGAACTGCGGGTGGACACCGGGGTGCTCTTCCGCCGCACCAAGCACCTGCGGATCGACCGGCTCCAGGCGGTGGACGTCAACCGCCCCCTGGCGGCCAGGCTGCTCGGCGTCGCCTCGCTCACCCTCGACCTGGCCGGTGGCAAGGACAAACTGGCCTACCTCACCGAACGCGACGCCCGGGCACTCCGTGCCGAGCTGCTGGCCAGGGCCGCGGGGGTGGCCCCGGACAGCGGGGAGGCCCCGCAGCGCGAGCTGGTGCGGGTCCCGCCGGGGGCGCTGGCGGCCTCCCTGCTGCTCCGGCCGGCCACCTGGGGGTCGGTGCTGGGGTCGCTGCTGGTCGCCGTGGGCCTGCCGCTGCTCACCGGGGACTGGTTCTGGCTGGTCCTGGCGCTGCCGGCGCTCGCGGGCACGGTCCACAGCACGCTCCGCCGCTTCGCCGGGGAGTTCGGTTGGACGGTGGCGGAGTCCCCCGACGGACTCCGCCTGGACCACGGGTTGCTCGACCGGGCGCACGAGACGGTGCCGCCCGGCCGGGTGCAGGCGCTCACCTTCCAGCAGCCGCTGCCCTGGCGCCGCGCGGGCTGGGTGCGGGTACGGCTGGCCGTGGCCGGTGGGGGGAACGACGTGCTGCTGCCGGTCGCCCCCTGGGGGGTGGCACTGGGCATCGCCGGACGCATCCTGCCCGGGGTGGACCTCACCGCGGTCCCGGTGCTGCCGGTGCCCGGCCGGGCCCGCTGGCGGGCGCCGCTGTGGCGCCGGTTCGCTTCCTACGGGGCCGACGCGGAGGTGTTCGTGACCCGGTACGGGCTGCTGGTGCGCACGGTGCGGGTGGTGCCGCACGCCAAGGTGCAGAGCGTGCGGCGCACCCAGGGCCCGTGGCAGCGCCGGCTCGGGTTGGCCAGCGTGCACGTGGACATCGCGGCCGGGGACCCGTTGACCGCCTGGCACCGGGACGCCGAGGAGGCCGACGTGATCGTCGCCGAGCAGGCCGCGCGGTCCCGCACGGGCCGCAGGTCGGCGCCCCCCGAGAGGTGGATGACCGACCGGTGAGGGGAACGGCCGCGTCCGGGCGGTCCGGTGCGGCCGGCGGGCCGTCGGCCCCGCCGGGACCGCGGGCGGTCAGCCGGACAACGGCACCGGGACCCCCACCCCGTGCAGCAGCCAGCCGAACCCGCCGAGGCCGTCCGGCTCGGTCAGCTCCGCGGCCTCGCCCGCGGCGGCCAGCGCCCGCACGTAGCCGACCGGGTCGGTGGAGGCCAGCGCCAGCGGGGGGCGGGAGCCGTCCACGCCCAGCGCCCGCAGGGCGGCCCGCTGGGTGGTCAGCACCCACTCGCCCCCGGGGACCGCCGCCGCGCAGGCGTCCAGCGCGACGTGCGCGGTGAGGTCGCACCCGCCGTCGGGCACCGGCGGCACCTGGCGGCCCTCCCGGAAGCCGGTCAGGGTGCCCCACGGCGGCCTGGCCTCCCGCCGGTGCGCGTAGTCCACCGCGACCGCGAGGCCCCCTCGCAGCGTGGCCACGGCCGCGGCCCACGCCTCGTCCCGCGGACCGCCCACCTCCGCCCTGGCACGCGGCTCCCGCAGCGGCCACCAGCGCGCCAGCCAGTCGAGCTCCGCCCGGGGCAGCGGCCCGCCGAGCCGTTCCCGGCCCCGCTGGTCCACCAGGACCAGGCGGACGGTGCCGTCCCGGTCCACCTCGGCGACCTCCACCGGCACGTTGTCCAGCCACTCGTTGGCGAAGAGCAGACCGGTGACGCCCGACGGCGGGGTGCCGGTCCACTCCACCCTGGGGTCCAGGCCCCGCGGCCGGGGGGCCCGTTCCACCGCGACCACCCGCAGCCGCGGGCCGAGCCCGGACAGCTCCGTCAGCAACCGCAGGGCCAGCTCCCCCCGCCCGGCCCCCAGGTCCACCACGGTCAGCTCCGGGGGCCGCCCCAGCGCGTCGTCCACCCGCCGCGCCAGCTCCGCGACGGCCCCGGCGAACAGCGCCGAGGCGTGCACCGAGGTGCGGAAGTGCCCGGCCGGCCCGCCCGTCCCCGCCGTGTAGAAGCCGTCGGGGCCGTACAGTGCCCGTTCGGTGGCCTCCCGCCACCCCACCCAGCGGTTCCCGGCCGACGCCTTCCGGACAGGGCCAGGTCCTGTGACGTCACCCACGTGCGCCGTCTCCACCCTTGGGAGTAGGCGGGATCGACCTCGGGGGTGACCCCGTACCGCCACGCGCCTGCATACGCTGGGTTACGTGCAACGTCTCTACACCTTTCTGCGCGAGCATCCGACCGGGGTGGACGTCTTCTGGGCCGTCCTCCTGTTCGGCATTCAGACGATGTACTTCGTCGCCGCGAAGGTGACGGGTAACCGGGACATCGCGGACTTCGCCCCGGAGACGTTCTTCCCGGTCGCCCTGCTGCTGGCCCTCGTCGTGGCGTTGCGCCGGCGGTACCCGGAGCGGATGCTGCTGCTGGCCTGCGGGGTGGGGCTGGCCCAGTTGGCGCTCAACGTGGAGACCGGGCCCGGGAACTTCGCCTTCCTGGTCATCATCTACACGGTCGCCTACGGGGAGGTCCGCTGGGCCTCCCGGCTGGCCCTGATCGGCGGGCTCGTGGCCTCCCCGGTCAGCACCGCGCGCTGGCCGCAGGAGAACGGTCACGACGGCAGCGAGGTCGGCGCCGGCCAGTTGGTCTTCGGCGCACTGGTGATGACCATACCGTTCGTGCTCGCCTGGGTCCTGGGAGACTCCCTGCGCACCCGGCGTGCCTACTACGCGCAGCTCGAGGAGCGCGCGGCCCGGCTGGAACGGGAACGGGAGGCGCAGGCCAAGATCGCGGTGGCCGCCGAGCGGGCCCGAATAGCACGCGAACTCCACGACGTGGTGGCGCACAACGTCTCCGTCATGATCGTTCAGGCGGACGGTGCCGCCTATGTGATGGACTCCTCACCCGGACAGGCCCGGCAGGCCCTGGAGACCATCTCCACCACCGGCCGCCAGGCGCTGACCGAGATGCGGCGGCTGCTCGGGGTCCTGCGCACCGGGGACAGCGAGGGCGGCGAGTACGTTCCCCAACCCGGTGTCGAGCAGCTCTCGGACCTGGTCGAGCAGTGCCGCGGTGCCGGGCTCGAGGTCCGGCTCGAGGTCGGCGGCGCCCCACGGCCGCTGCCCAAGGGCGTCGAGCTCACCGCCTACCGGATCGTCCAGGAGGCCCTGACCAACACCCGCAAACACGGTGGACCGCAGGCCAGCGCCACGGTCCGGCTCACCTACGGCGACTCCGACCTCGACATGCTCATCGAGGACGACGGCCGGGGAGCCGACAAGGCCCTGTACGCCTCGGGCGGTGCCGACGGCCTGGGGCACGGGCTGATCGGAATGCGTGAACGCATCGGGATGGTCGGCGGCACCTTCGACGCCGGCCCGCGGCCCGGCGGTGGGTTCCGGATCAGCGCGGTGCTCCCCCTGAAGGCCTCGCGCTGAACGTCCGGTCGGCCCCGACCGCCGCCCCCCGCCCCCACGACCAGCCCCCACGACCAGCCCCCACGACCAGCCCCGCCCGATCTCCCCCGCCCGATCCCCCAGCCAGCCCCGTGCCCCGAAGCTCCGCACCGAAGACCCCGAAGACCCCGGCGCGACGCCCGGTGCCGCCACAGACAAGCCAGAACAGGAGTCCCGTGACCATCCGAGTGATGCTCGTCGACGACCAAGCGCTGCTGCGCACCGGTTTCCGCATGGTGTTGCAGGCCCAGCCGGACATGGAGGTCGTGGCCGAGGCGGAGAACGGCGCCGAGGCGCTGACGGTGCTGGAGTCCACCGCCGTGGACGTGGTCCTGATGGACGTCCGGATGCCGCGGATGGACGGGGTCGAGGCGACCCGGCGGATCTGTGGTGAGTCCGGGGAACGGGAGGGGGCGCCCCGGGTGCTGATCCTGACCACCTTCGACCTCGACGAGTACGCGTTCTCCGCGCTCAAGGCCGGGGCCAGCGGCTTCCTGCTCAAGGACGCCAGACCAGGAGAGATGCTGGCGGCGATCCGCTCGGTGCACTCCGGTGACGCCGTGGTGGCCCCCACCACGACGCGGCGGCTCCTGGACCGGTTCGCGCCCATGCTGCCGAGCTCCCCGCAGCCGGCTCGGGAGGACCTGGGGCGGCTGACCGACCGGGAACGCCAGGTCCTGGTGCTGGTCGCCCAGGGCCTGTCCAACGGGGAGATCGCCCAGCGCCTGGTGGTCTCCGAGGCCACCGTGAAGACCCACGTGGGGCGCATCCTCACCAAGCTCAACCTGCGGGACCGGGTACAGGCGGTGGTGCTGGCCTACGAGACCGGCCTGGTCCGGGCGCAGGCCGACTGAGTCCGGGCCGGGCGGCTCCGTCTCCGGTGCCGCCCGGTGCCGTCCCGCGGCGCCGGCATCCGTACGATGGAGCCGGAACGACGTCCGGTACCCGCGGCGGACTGGAACGGAAGGGCATCAGCCAGTGAACGCACCCACAGGGCGGCCGGCGCAGCCCGCCGAACCAGGAGGGCGACCGGCCAGGCTCGCCGTCGGCGTGGTGGGCACGGGCCGGGTGGGCCCGGTCCTCGGTGCCGCCCTCAAGCTGGCCGGGCACCGCCCCGTGGCCGCCTCCGGGGTCTCCGACGCCTCCCGCGGCCGAGCCGAGGCCCTCCTGCCGGGGGTTCCCCTGGTCGAGCCCGCCGAGGTGCTGGCCAGGTCCGACCTGGTCCTGCTCACCGTCCCGGACGACGCGCTACCCGACCTGGTGGCCGGGCTCGCCGCCACGGGCGCGGTGCGCACCGGGCAGCTCCTGGTGCACACCTCCGGGCGGTACGGCGTCGGCGTGCTCGACCCCGCCCGGCGGGCCGGCGCGTTGCCGCTGGCCCTGCACCCGGCGATGACCTTCACCGGCACCGAGGTGGACGTGGCGCGGCTCGCCGGCTGCTCGTTCGGGGTCACCGCGCCGCAGCGGCTGCGGCTGGCCGCCGAGGCCCTGGTCGTGGAGATGGGCGGCGAACCCGAGTGGATCGAGGAGGAGGCCCGCCCGCTCTACCACGCGGCGCTGGCCCACGGTGCGAACCACCTGGTCACCCTGGTCGCCCAGTCCCTGGAGCTGTTGGCGAGCGCCGGGGTGCAGGCGCCCGACCGGATGCTGGGGCCGCTGCTCGGGGCAGCGCTGGACAACGCGTTGCGCTCGGGCGACGCCGCGCTGACCGGCCCGGTGGCCCGGGGCGACGCCGGCACGGTCGCCGCCCACCTCGCCGAGCTGGGCCGGGTCTCCTCCCAGGCGTGCGACTCCTACCTGGCGTTGGCCCGGGTCACCGCCGACCGGGCGTTGGCCAACGGACTGCTCCCAGCCGAGCGGGCGGAGGACCTGCTCGGGGTGCTCGCGGACGGAGGCCTGCGATGAACCCGACCCTGGTGCACACCGCCGAGGAACTGCGCGCCGCCAGGTCCCTGCGCCCCGGCCCCGTCGCCGTGGCGATGACCATGGGCGCGCTGCACGACGGGCACGCCGAACTGGTCCGTGCCGCCGCCGAACGGGTGCGGGGGCCGGCCGGCGGGGGATCGGTGGTGGTGACCGTCTTCGTCAACCCGTTGCAGTTCGGACCGGGCGAGGACCTGGACCGCTACCCGCGCACCCTGGACGCCGACCTGGAGGTCGCCGGGGCGGCGGGCGCCGACATCGTCTTCGCCCCAGACGTCGCCGAGGTCTACCCCGGCGGCCAGCCCCAGGTCCGGATCAGCGCCGGGCCGATGGGGGAGCGCCTGGAGGGCGCGGCCCGCCCCGGCCACTTCGACGGGATGCTCACCGTGGTGGCCAAGCTGCTCCACCTCACCCGTCCCGACGTGGCCCTCTACGGGCAGAAGGACGCCCAGCAGCTCGCCCTGATCCGCCGGATGGTGGCCGACCTGAACTTCCCGGTGGAGATCGCCGCCGTCCCCACCGTGCGGGAACCCGACGGGCTCGCGCTGTCCAGCCGCAACCGCTACCTCACCCCGGCCCAGCGCGGGACGGCGCTGACGCTGTCCCGGGCGCTGTTCGCCGGGCGGGCGGTGGCCCACCACGGCCCGGAAGCGGTCCGCCGGGCCGCCCGCGCGGTGCTCGAGGAGCCGACCGAGCTCGCCGTGGACTACCTGGCGCTGGTCGACCCGGCCGACTTCACCGAGGTCGGCGACGACCACCGGGGCCCGGCGGTGCTCGCCGTCGCCGGCCGGGTCGGCGACACCCGCCTCATCGACAACGTCCCCCTTGACCTCGGGCGGCACCATGCCTGACCGTTCCCGTGCCCGGCTGCCGGCACCCGCCCCCGGCTGGGCGGCCCACGCCGACGTGGTCGTCGTCGGCTCGGGCGTCGCCGGGCTCACCGCCGCGCTGCGCTGCGCCGCCTCCGGCAGCAAGGTGATCGTGGTCACCAAGGCGCTGCTCGACGACGGCTCCACCCGCTGGGCGCAGGGCGGCATAGCCGCGGCCCTCGGCGAGGGCGACACCCCGGAGCAGCACCTGGCGGACACCCTGGTCGCCGGCGCCGGGCTGTGCTCGGAACCCGCGGTGCGGGCCCTGGTCACCGAGGGCCCGGCGGCGGTGCGCCGGTTGATCGACAGCGGTGCCGCGTTCGACACCGGCACCGACGGCGAGATCCTGCTCACCAGGGAGGGCGGCCACCACCGGGACCGGATCGCCCACGCCGGAGGGGACGCCACCGGGGCGGAGGTCTCCCGGGCCCTGGTGACCGCAGTCCGCGCGGCCGGCATCGAGACGATCGAGCACGCCCTCGTCCTGGACCTGCTCACCGACGCCCGGGGCGCGACGGCCGGCGTCACCCTGCACGTCATGGGGGAGGGGCAGCGGGACGGCGTGGGGGCGGTGCACGCGCCCGCGGTGGTGCTGGCCACCGGCGGGATGGGCCAGGTCTTCTCGGCCACCACCAACCCCGCGGTGTCCACCGGGGACGGCGTCGCCCTGGCGTTGCGCGCCGGAGCCGAGGTGTCCGACCTGGAGTTCGTCCAGTTCCACCCCACGGTGCTCTTCCTCGGGCCCGACGCGGAGGGCCAGCAGCCGCTGGTCTCCGAGGCGGTGCGCGGGGAGGGGGCCCACCTGGTGGACGCGGACGGGGTGCGGTTCATGGTGGGGCAGCACGAGCTGGCCGAGCTGGCTCCCCGTGACATCGTCGCCAAGGGCATCACGCGGCGGATGCGGGAGCAGGGCGTTCCGCACATGTACCTGGACGCCCGGCACTTCGGCGCGGAGATGTGGCGGCGCCGGTTCCCGACCATCCACACCGCCTGCCTGGGACACGGCATCGACCCGGTGACCGAGCTGGTCCCGGTCGCCCCCGCCGCGCACTACGCCAGCGGTGGGGTCCGCACCGACCTGTGCGGGCGCACCTCGGTCCGCGGCCTGTACGCCTGCGGTGAGGTGGCCTGCACGGGTGTGCACGGGGCCAACCGCCTGGCTTCGAACTCGCTGCTCGAGGGCCTGGTGTTCGCCGAGCGCATCGCCGCCGACATCGTCGGGGCCCGCCCGACGGCGGGGCCGCCGGTGCTGCCCGAGCCGCTGCCGTCGCCGCTCCCGGAGGCCGCCGCCCGGTACGAGATCCAGCGGATCATGACGGAGGGCGCCGGGGTGCTGCGCGGTGCGCGGAGCCTGGAACGCGCGGCCACCCGGCTCGACGCCATCGCTGAGGGGGCGGCGGAGGACTTCGCCCGCGACGGCAAGGCGGCGCCCGTCTGCGTGGAGACCTGGGAGACCGCCAACCTGCTGCTGGTCGCCAGGTGCCTGGTCGCCGCGGCCACCGCCCGCGAGGAGACCCGTGGCTGCCACTGGCGCGAGGACCGACCGGAGCGGGACGACACCCGCTGGCGCCGCCACCTGATCACCCGTCTCACCCCCGCCGGAACGCTGTCCCTGCGGGCCACCGACAGCGCCGACTTCCCGGTGGGCCCGGCCACCGAGCCGGCCGCCGAGCTCGGAAGGAGCACCCCTTGACCCGCCCTGACCGCCCCCGGCCCACCGAACTGCTGCCGACCGAGGACGCCTACGAGAGCGCCCCGGGCGACCTGCCCGCCGACCTGCCCCTCGAGCTGTCCGGGGACCTGTCGGACGGCGGTTGCGGGGACGACTGCGACTGCAGCGGCGTCTTCGAGGTGTCCGCCACCCGGTGCGGACTCGACCCGGCCCTGGCCGAGCTGCTCGCGGCGGCGGGACTCGACCCGGAGGCGGTCGAGGACGTCGCCCACCTGGCGATCGCGGAGGACCTGGACCACGGGGTGGACGTCACCAGCGTCGCCACGATCCCCGAGGACTCCGTCAGCACCGGCGACTTCACCGCTCGGGAGGCGGGCACCGTCGCCGGCCTGCGCGTCGCCGAGGCCGTCCTCTCGGTGGTCTGCACCGAGGAGTTCGAGGTGGAACGGCACGTGGAGGACGGGGAGCAGGTCACGCCCGGCCAGGTGCTGCTGTCCGTGCGCACCCGCACCCGGGACCTGCTCACCGCCGAGCGCAGCGCCCTGAACCTGCTCTGCAAGCTGTCCGGCATCGCCACCGCCACCCGCGCCTGGGCCGACGCGTTGGCCGGGACCGGGGCCAGGGTGCGCGACACCCGCAAGACCACCCCCGGGCTGCGTGCCCTGGAGAAGTACGCGGTGCGCTGCGGCGGCGGCGTGAACCACCGGATGTCGCTGTCCGACGCGGCGCTGGTCAAGGACAACCACGTGGTCGCCGCCGGTGGGGTCGCCGCGGCCTTCCGGGCGGTCCGCAGGGCGTTCCCCGACGTGCCGGTCGAGGTGGAGGTGGACCACCTCGAGCAGATCCCGCCGGTGCTGGACGCCGGTGCGGACCTGATCCTGCTGGACAACTTCACGCCGGAGCAGACCCGGGAGGCCGTCACCCTGGTGGGAGGCCGGGCCCGGTTGGAGTCCAGCGGCCGGCTGACCCTGGACAACGCCCGGGTCTACGCCGAGACGGGGGTGGACTTCCTGGCGGTGGGCGCCCTCACCCACTCCGCCCGCGTCCTGGACATCGGCCTCGACCTCCGCCCGCCCGCCCCCTCGTCCACCACCCCCGGGGGTGCGCCCGGTCGGTGAGGCGGCGCACTGGCCGTCGTTCCCGGTGCCCCCCCCGGGGCGGGGCCGGCCGCCGTCGTCGTCAGTGACCACACACCGTGCCCCGTCCCGTGACCGTCGCCGTGAGGTCCAGCCGAAGGAAGAGTCGCCATGCTCCTGACCATTGACGTCGGTAACACGCACACCGTGCTGGGCCTGTTCGACGGGGAGAACATCGTCGAGCACTGGCGCATCTCCACCGATGCCCGCCGCACCGCCGACGAGCTGGCGGTGCTGCTCCAGGGGCTGATGGGCATGCACCCGCTGCTCGGTGACGAACTGGGCGACGGCATCGACGGCATCTCGGTGTGCTCCACCGTTCCCTCGGTCCTGCGCGAGCTGCGGGAGGTGACCCGGCGCTACTACGGGGACATCCCCTCTGTGCTGGTCGAGCCGGGCGTCAAGACCGGGGTTCCGGTGCTCACCGACAACCCCAAGGAGGTGGGCGCCGACCGGGTGATCAACGCGTTGGCCGGGGTCCACCTGCACGGCGGTCCCTGCATCGTGGTGGATTTCGGCACCGCCACCACGTTCGACGCCGTCAGCGCCCGGGGGGAGTACCTGGGCGGCGCCATCGCCCCGGGGATCGAGATCTCGGTGGACGCCCTGGGTGCCCGGGGCGCCCAGCTCCACAAGATCGAGCTGACCCGGCCGCGCAGCGTCATCGGCAAGAACACCGTGGAGGCGATGCAGTCCGGGATCCTCTACGGCTTCGCCGGGCAGGTGGACGGCCTGGTGCGGAAGATGGCCGGTGAACTGGCCGACACCCCGGAGGACGTCACCGTCATCGCCACCGGCGGGCTCGCCCCGTTGGTGCTCGGCGATTCCACGCTGATCGACGTGCACGAGCCGTGGCTGACCCTGGTCGGTCTCCGACTGGTCTACGAGCGCAACGCGCCGGTGTCATGAGGCCGCCGGGACCTGCGCCGTGTGGGTACACGATCGGCATATCAGGACGCGCCCTAGAGATTTAATTCGGAATTGTCCTGATTTGACGTACAGTCCCATCCATGCCCACGCCACACGGGTCCCGAGGCGGCATGGCGTTCAGCGCGGATGAGCTGCGCGTGGTCCGGCGTGCCCTCGCAGAGGCCCTTCACCCGACAACGACACCCGCGACCACCGACGCCACACCGGACCAGTCCCCGGCCCTGGCCGACCCGGCCTGGGCCGAGGCCGTCCAGGAGTACGTCCGTCTCGCCGAGGCCGTGGAGGAGGCGGCGCGCGAGGGCGGCAGGATGCGCAGGTTCGCCCTGGCGGACCTGCACCGCTACCGGACCGCGCTGCCCGGGTCGGCGGGCGGCTACCTCGAACGACTCACCGAGGCGCTGCACGGTGGCTACGTGCCCACGCCGGCGGACCTGTCGGCGTTGCGTTCGCTGCGCGCCCTGCCCTGTGGCTCGGAGGAACGGGCCCGAAGGACGGATCTGCTGAGGCGCTGTCACCAACTCGCCGAACTCAGGGGGCGGAGCGAGACGCCCACCGTCCCGCGGCGCGCCCCCGTGCCGGCCGCGCCGACGCTCGGCGGACTCGGCCGGGGCAGGGCGATCGACGTGCTCCTCCGCGCCTCCCCCCACGAGGCCCTGCGAGGAGCGGCGGAACCCGGCCAGCCGGGCGAGCCGGCCACCCCCGAGCCGGCCACCTCCGAGCCCGCCGCCCCGAAGCCGAAGCCGAAGCCGAAGCCCGGTCCGCCCCAGCCCGGCCCCCGGGAGCCGGCCGCCCCCCAGCCGGAACCGACCCCGTCCCCGGAGCCCGCTCCGGCCCAGGAACCCGCGCAGCGCGGTCGGCGGCGGACCCCGACCCCGGCCGAGATCTGGCCGCCCCGCCGCCAACCACCGCCCCGGGAACCCGAACGGGAACGCGAACCCGACCGGGAGCGCGACCGGGAGGGGGACGACCGACTGGCCCCGGGCCGCGGCCCGGCCACCCGCCTCGGCCGCGCCCACCCGTCGCCCGCCCACCCGTCGCCCGACCGCCTGGAACTGGCCACCGGCTGATCGGCTCGGTCCGGTGCGGGGAGCCGTGCGAGGAACTGCTTTTCGCTGGGGATCCCGGCCTCGTTACCCTGGTCCCGTGACAGAGCAGAACACCGTCCCCGCGCCCGACAACCTCCCCGAGCAGTTGCGGATCCGGCGCGAGAAGCTGGACCGGCTGCGCGCGGCCGGGGTCGATCCCTACCCGGTCGGCTTCCCGCGCACCACCACGCTTGCGGATCTGCGGGCCAAGCACACCGACCTCGTCCCCGACACCGCCACCGGTGAACGGGTGGGCGTCACCGGTCGGGTCGTGCTGAGCCGGACCGGCGGGAAACTCTGCTTCGCCACGCTGCGGGACGGCACCGGCGACCTCCAGGTCATGCTCTCCCTGGACAAGCTCGGCGAGCAGCGGCTGGCCGACTGGAAGCGCGACATCGACCTCGGCGACCACGTGGGCGTCGAGGGCGAGGTGATCACCTCCCGGAGGGGCGAGCTGTCCGTCCTCGTGGACCGCTGGGAGCTCACGGCCAAGTGCCTGCGCCCGCTCCCCGAGAAGCACCGGGGCCTGACCGACCCGGAGGCGCGGGTCCGGCAGCGTTACGTCGACCTGATCGTGAACCCGGAGGCCCGGGAGATGCTGCACCTGCGCAGCAGGGTGCTGCGCTCGCTGCGCCGGACCTACGAGGAGCGCGGCTTCGTCGAGGTCGAGACGCCGATGCTCCAGCCGATCCACGGCGGGGCCAACGCCCGTCCCTTCGTCACCCACATCAACGCCTACGACATCGACCTGTACCTGCGGATCGCCACCGAGCTGTACCTGAAGCGCCTGATGGTGGGCGGCACCGAGAAGGTCTTCGAGATCAACCGCAACTTCCGGAACGAGGGCGCGGACGCCACGCACAACCCCGAGTTCTGCGCCCTGGAGTCCTACGAGGCATACGGCGACTACCACACCCAGGCCGAGCTGACCAGGGCGCTGGTGGTCAACGCGGCCCAGGACGCGCTGGGCGGCACGGTGGTCCGCGGCACCGACCACCACGGGAACGTCCAGGAGATCGACCTCGCCGAGCCCTGGCGCGAGGTCACCGTCTACGGGGGCGTCTCCGAACGCCTGGGCGTCGAGGTCACCCCGCAGACCTCGGTGGACGAGCTGCGCAAGCTCGCCGACGCCGCGGGCATCCCGTACGAGCAGCAGTGGGGCCACGGCCAGATCGTGCTGGAGATGGTCGAGCGGCTGCTCGAGGCCAACGCGGTCGAGCCGACGTTCATCAAGGACTACCCGGTCGAGGTCTCCCCGCTCACCCGTGCCCACCGCAGCGTGCCCGGCGTGGCGGAGAAGTGGGACCTGGTCATCTTCGGCACGGAGCTGGCCACGGCCTACTCCGAGCTGATCGACCCGATCGAGCAGCGTGCGCGGCTCACGGCCCAGTCCCTCCTGGCGGCCGGTGGCGACCCCGAGGCGATGCAGTTGGACGAGGACTTCCTGCGTGCCCTGGAGTACGCCATGCCCCCGACCGGAGGCCTGGGCCTGGGCGTGGACCGGCTGATCATGCTGCTCACCAACAAGAACATCCGCGAGACCGTGCTGTTCCCGCTCGTCAAGCCCGAAGGAGTGTGAAGCCGTGGACTACATCGCCGCGCTGGTGCCTCCCGCGGTGATGGCTGTCGCCTTCACCATGGTGATCCGCACCATCATCAAGAGTCAGGGCGGTGCCAACAAGGCCAAGGAGGACGCGGCGGCCGACGCCGTCGCCGCCTCGGAGCGCGCCGCCCAGCACTGACCCGGGGCCTCCAGACCGTCCACGCCGTGGCCGCTCCTCTCTCCCCGAGGTGCGGCCCCGGCCGGCCCTGGGGCCTTCCGTGCCCCCTTCCGTGCCTCCTCCGGGCCCTGGCCCCTTTCGCCCCAACGGCCACCGAGGGCCGCCTGCACGGCCCGTACGGGCCCACCCACGCGGGCCGCCGGCACCAGCCCCCTGAACCGCGTCCAGGGCCCCGCGTGCCGCGCCGCCCGGGCGCCACGAGAGCCCGGGGGTCCCGCACGTCGTGCCGTTCGGGCCCCCGTCCCGGCACCCCCGTCCCGGCACTCCCGTCCCGCACTCCGCGCCGCGGTGTTCCGGACACGCGGCGGAGCAGTGGCCATCCTCTCCGGCTTTTGTCATCATTCAGCGGGAAAACGACGTATTCCGTGCATTTGGTGCCCAAAGAATTCGCCGGGGAGATGGGTCGCTGAGGCGGTGCGGAGATGCGGGCGCGGAGATGGAAGGAGGCGATCCGTATGCCGCGGCGGCTGGGCGAGCTGGAGGACGCGGTGATGACCCGGGTATGGCAGTGGAACCGACCGGTTACTGTTCGTGAAGTTCTCGAAGATCTACAACGCGGCCGAAGCATCGCCTACACCACCGTGATGACGGTAATGGACAACCTCCATCGCAAGGGCTGGCTGCGCCGGGAACGTGAAGGGCGCGCCTATCGGTATGAGGCGGTTTCCACCCGCGAGGCTTACGCCGCGGCCCTGATGAACGACGCCTGGTCAACCAGTGACAACCCGGCCGCGGCCCTCGTCCACTTCTTCGGGATGATGTCCCCGGAACAGCTCGAGGCGTTGCGGGACGCATTGCGAGTTGTGCCCGTGGCAGACCCCCCTCGGGCGCCCGATGCCACCTCTAGTGCGCATCCCACCGAACTCCAGGGCCGGTCAGAGCGATAGCGTCGCTCCATGGAAATCACCATCCGGCGAGCCAGGACCAGCGATGTGCCGGCTGTGCGCCGCCTCGTTGACCGCTACTCCGCCGAGCACATCCTGCTGGACAAGCCCACGGTCACGCTTTACGAGGACGTCCAGGAGTTCTGGGTCGCGGAACGCGACGAGGACGGTGAGGTCATCGGCTGTGGGGCCCTGCACGTGATGTGGCAGGACCTTGCCGAGGTGCGCACCCTTGCGGTCGATCGCACGTATCGCGGCCAGCGGGTCGGTCACCGGCTACTGGAGAAGCTGTTGCAGACCGCCCGCTGGCTCGGCGTTCGGCGCATTTTCTGTCTGACCTTCGAAGTTGAGTTCTTCTCCAAGCACGGCTTCGTGGAGATCGGCGAGACCCCCGTGGACGGGGATGTGTACTCCGAGCTGCTGCGTTCCTATGACGAGGGCGTAGCGGAGTTCCTGGACCTCGAACGGGTGAAGCCGAACACCTTGGGCAACAGTCGGATGCTACTCCAGCTCTGAGGCGTCTGGCGAGAGTGTGGTGCGGAACTGCCCTTCCCGGCGGCGGAACTGCCCCTTGCCGGGAGCGGGTATGTCCCCCTTGCTCCCGTCGATCGAGCCCAGGGGTTTGAGTTTTCTCGCGAAAGGCGGTTTCCTTTTCCCAGGTAATCCGTTTTGGAGGAAAGGGAAGCCGGTGGCACAGAAGGTTCAGGTCCTTCTAGTCGACGACCTCGACGGCGGCGAGGCGGACGAGACCGTGACGTTCGCCCTCGATGGAGTTTCGTACGAGATTGATCTGGCGTCGGACAACGCGGACAAGCTGCGCAAGCTGCTGAGCCCCTACGTGGAGAGCGGACGCAAGACCGGCGGTCGCGCCGGTCGTGGTCGGGGCCGCGGCGGGCGTGCTGGCTCGGGCGGCGGGACCAGCCAGGACACGGCGAAGATCCGGGCCTGGGCGAAGGACAACGGTTTCGAGGTGAACGACAGGGGCCGCGTTCCGGCCACCATCCGCACGGCCTACGAAAAGGCGCACGCCTGATCAGACCTCCCCGGCGGGGGAGGAACAGCAAGGAGGCACGGACGCAGTAGGTCCGCTCGTCCGCGGCCGGGTCACCCCGATCCCGAGCCACGGTGGCCACCGTGGCGGGTGGGTGGGAACAGTCGGGACCGGTGGCACGCGTTGGCGATCGCCGCCACCAGGCGCGTCAGGTCGGGGGACCCGACGCCCCGCACCCCTGACAGACCCACCGCGGGCAGGACGTCCTCAGCGCCGGGCCAGGGAGGTCGCACCCACACCGGCAGTGGCCGGCGGGCGACGCTCCGACGGGCCCGGAACGGGGGGACGGGGTAGTGACGTGTCGCATCGTGCGGGGTCGGCGCGGGCATGCGCCCGCCCGCCCCGCACGCGCCCAGATCCAGGGAGACACCGCCCCAGTCGAGCCATTCCAGCAGTCCGGGCAGCTCCTCGGCGCTCGACGGGGCCACCAGGAACCACACGCGCCCCTCGCCCGTGGCGACCGGCCCGGTCTCGTTCCGGCCCAGGCGGTGGAGCACGGCGAGCCCGGCGCCCAGCGGGACGTGCAGGGTGTCGAAGCGCACACCGGTCACCAGGTCAACGGTGTGGTTCCCGCTCCCGTCCGTCGTTCGAAGGGAAACCGGCCACCCCAGCAGGTCCCGGTACCAGGCGGCGAGCGGCTCCAGCCCCGGTAGGACCGGCCGCACGGATTCGGTAGTCGTTGCTTCCGTCGCTGTTGTCATACCGTGGGAAACGCGCCCCTCCCACCGGAGTAACGGAATGTGAAGCTCCGCTACCGTGGGTGGAGTGGCCCCGGGTGTCGGGATTAGCGACCTGAAGCGCGATGGGGCGCTCGTTGTTCGCCGACAGCGGATACGTCCTGTTCACTCCGCATGGTTGGCCACGCTTGACGGGTAAGAGACGGTAAGCAGTCGGCGCATCGGGAAGGGCGTTCGCCACGGGCGTACTACAAACAAGTGCATCTGTCTGGCCTGCGGGAACATCGTCTCGGAGGATCGGGTTGGAGCTGTTGTCGGCTGTCGCGGGCGCAAGCCCCCGGGCAGGGAGTCGACGGTTGAAGTGAGCGGTCCCTTCCCCGGGACTAGCATGCGGAAGGACAGGGAGGGGACCGTCCCCGATCTGCCCGACCGCTCTGAGGAGCGATAAACGATGTTCGAGAGGTTCACCGACCGCGCGCGGCGGGTTGTCGTCCTGGCTCAGGAAGAGGCCCGGATGCTCAACCACAACTACATCGGTACTGAGCACATCCTCCTGGGCCTTATCCACGAGGGTGAGGGTGTCGCTGCGAAGGCCCTGGAGAGCCTCGGGATTTCGCTCGAGGCGGTCCGCCAGCAGGTGGAGGAGATCATCGGACAGGGCCAGCAGGCGCCGTCCGGTCACATCCCCTTCACTCCCCGTGCCAAGAAGGTGCTGGAGCTGTCCCTGCGTGAGGCGCTTCAGCTCGGTCACAACTACATCGGCACCGAGCACATCCTGCTCGGCCTGATTCGCGAGGGCGAGGGCGTTGCCGCCCAGGTCCTGGTGAAGCTGGGCGCCGATCTCAACCGGGTGCGGCAGCAGGTCATCCAGTTGCTCTCCGGATACCAGGGCAAGGAAGCCGCCACTGCGGGCGGACCGGCCGAGGGCACGCCCTCGACCTCTCTTGTGCTGGACCAGTTCGGCCGCAATCTGACGCAGGCCGCTCGGGAATCCAAGCTCGACCCGGTGATCGGGCGCGAGAAGGAGATCGAGCGGGTTATGCAGGTCCTGTCCCGCCGGACCAAGAACAACCCGGTGCTCATCGGTGAGCCCGGTGTCGGTAAGACCGCCGTGGTGGAGGGTCTGGCCCAGGCCATTGTCAAGGGCGAGGTGCCGGAAACCCTTAAGGACAAGCAGCTCTACACACTGGATCTGGGTGCTCTCGTTGCCGGGTCCCGTTACCGCGGTGACTTCGAGGAGCGCCTGAAGAAGGTACTCAAGGAGATCCGCACCCGCGGCGACATCATTCTGTTCATCGACGAGCTGCACACCCTGGTGGGTGCGGGTGCCGCCGAGGGCGCGATCGACGCCGCCAGCATTCTCAAGCCGATGCTGGCCCGCGGTGAGCTCCAGACCATCGGCGCCACCACGCTGGACGAGTACCGCAAGCACCTGGAGAAGGACGCCGCGCTCGAGCGCCGTTTCCAGCCCATCCAGGTCGCCGAGCCGTCGCTCTCGCACACCATCGAGATCCTCAAGGGTCTCCGGGACCGGTACGAGGCGCACCACCGCGTCTCCATCACCGACGCCGCCCTGGTGGCCGCGGCCCAGCTCGCCGACCGCTACATCTCCGACCGCTTCCTCCCCGACAAGGCCATCGACCTCATCGACGAGGCCGGCTCCCGGATGCGCATCCGCCGGATGACCGCTCCGCCGGACCTCCGCGAGTTCGACGAGAAGATCGCCGACGTGCGCCGGGAGAAGGAGTCGGCCATCGACTCCCAGGACTTCGAGAAGGCAGCCTCCCTCCGGGACAAGGAGAAGCAGCTGCTCGCCGCGAAGGCCAAGCGGGAGAAGGAGTGGAAGGCCGGCGACATGGACGTCGTCGCCGAGGTGGACGACGAGCTGATCGCCGAGGTACTGGCCACCGCGACCGGTATCCCCGTGTTCAAGCTCACCGAGGAGGAGTCCTCGCGCCTGCTCCGCATGGAGGACGAGCTCCACAAGCGGGTCATCGGGCAGAAGGACGCCATCAAGGCGCTGTCCCAGGCCATCCGCCGCACCAGGGCCGGCCTGAAGGACCCCAAGCGTCCAGGCGGATCGTTCATCTTCGCCGGTCCGTCCGGTGTCGGGAAGACCGAGCTGTCCAAGACCCTCGCCGAGTTCCTGTTCGGTGACGAGGACGCGCTCATCCAGCTCGACATGTCGGAGTTCTCGGAGAAGCACACGGTCTCCCGGCTGTTCGGCTCCCCGCCCGGCTACGTCGGCTACGAGGAGGGCGGCCAGCTCACCGAGAAGGTGCGGCGCAAGCCGTTCTCGGTCGTGCTGTTCGACGAGGTCGAGAAGGCCCACCCGGACATCTTCAACTCCCTGTTGCAGATCCTGGAGGACGGTCGGCTGACCGACTCCCAGGGCCGGGTCGTGGACTTCAAGAACACGGTCATCATCATGACCACCAACCTCGGCACCCGGGACATCTCCAAGGGCTTCAACCTCGGCTTCGCCGCCACCGGCGACGTCCGCACCGGCTACGAGCGGATGAAGTCCAAGGTCAGCGAGGAACTCAAGCAGCACTTCCGGCCCGAGTTCCTCAACCGTGTGGACGACATCGTGGTGTTCCACCAGCTCTCCGAGGACGACATCGTGCGGATCGTCGACCTCATGGCGGCGAAGGTGGACGAGCGGCTCAAGGACCGCGACATGGGTCTGGAGCTGCGCCCCGAGGCCAAGCGGCTGCTCGCCAAGCACGGCTACGACCCGGTGCTGGGTGCCCGGCCACTGCGCCGCACCATCCAGCGGGAGATCGAGGACCAGCTCTCGGAGAAGATCCTCTTCGGCGAGCTGCGCCCCGGCCACATCGTGGTCGTGGACGTCGAGGGTGAGGGCGAGAACGCCAAGTTCACCTTCACCGGCGAGGAGAAGGCGGCGCTTCCGGACGCTCCTCCGGTCGAGGCCGCGGACTCCGGTCCCAACCTCTCCAAGGAGTAGTGCACGGCTGGCATGACGAGGCCCCGGCCCGCCCCACCGACGGTGGAGGCGGGCCGGGGCCTCGTTGGTGGTGCGCTCACGAGCCGAGAGCGATGATCTCCGCGTTGGGGAAGAAGGGGGCGTAACGGGATGCGGTGTCGTCGTGGACGGGGTCGATGACCGTCAACGACTGGATGCCGGGGAACTGGTCGGCCACGGTGTCGAGCAGGTTTTCGCTGATGTACAGCGTTGCGAGGTTCGGCAGGGCGGCCAGTTCGGCCCAGTCGGCGGGCGTCAGAGTGCCGGCGCACTGCAAGGCGATCTCTCTGAGGCTGCGCCAGTTGCTCAGTCCACGGAGCCCGTGTACGGGCAGTCGGCCGTTGAGGTAGGCCAGGTCAATCAGCGGCGCGTTCCGGGGGAGCAGCGTGTTCAGATCCGCGGCCTCGGGAGGTGAGCCAATGGTCAGGCGGGTGAGCTGATTGAGTGACAGCAGCACCGACAGCGAGGGCCTGGGGGCGTTGTACACCCCCAGGTCGGTCACCCGCGAATCCACCAGGGGCGTGAGGTCCCGGGTGTTCGGGCACTCCAACAGGACCAGTTCCTTGAGCTGAGGGAACGCGTTGATCCAGGACAGGTCGTCCAGCGACTCGTTATGGAGCAGGTGCAGCGAGACGAGGCGGCTGGAATCCAGGTTGTCCGTCAGCTCGGCGGCGGTGAAGTCGCCGCGGAGCTGGACCCACGGGCGTCCCCCGAGTCGCCGCAGCGCGTGCAGTTCCTCACGGGACCGCACCACGAAGAAGAGGGCGTCCTCGTCCAGGTGGGCGATCACCTCCTCCGCGTAGCGGTCGGTGTCATAGCGGTGCCAGCCCCAGACGAGCTGGGCGCGCACCTCCAGCGACGGGTGGGACCGGAACCGGCTGATCAGCGGGATGGCGGCGTCCGAGGCCACCTGTGTCGCGGCGACGACCACGCAGCGCGCCTCCTCGTCGGTGAGGCCCTCGGGGCCGGGGAGCAGGTCCAGCACCACCGTTCCCGCCTCGGCCAGCACCCGGGCCTGCTCGTTGTCCCGGGGCGGGACCAGGGCCGCGGCCCGCCGTTCCACCTCCTCGCGGACGGCCGGGTCGAGCTCCGTGGCGTGTTCCAGGCAGGCCGTCGCCAGCAGGTGCAGCCGGGCGCGGTGAGACTTCACCCGGTCTCCCCTGGCGACCAGCTTGCGCAGCAGGCGGGCCCGCTCGTCCGGCCGGGCGTGGGCCACGGCCATGCGGATGACGTCCTCCCACTGGTCGTCGTGGGCGTTGCGGACCATCAGGTCGAAGTCGCGGGCCTCCACCGCCGCCTTGGCGCCCAGGTAGTCCTGGAAGGTGCGGTGCACGAAGTCCACCGTGTCCTCGGTCGGCTGGCGGAGCAGTCCGCTGCGGACCAGCAGGTGGCGCAGGATCGCCGGTGCGTCGCCCTGTTCGGAGACGGCCGGCATCGAGGGCAGGGCGTCGGCGATCAGCTCCACCGCCAGGTCACGCTCCAGCTCCACCTGGCCGTTGCGGATCAGCCAGTAGGCGAGCCGTTGCAGCAACTGCACCTGGGCCGCCTCGGACAGCCAGATCCCGTCGGGCTGGCCGACGTCCCGTTCCGTGTCGCGGCGGTCGAGCAGCAGCGAAAGCGCCGCGTCGTAGAGCTCCTTGCGCCCCCGGGGCAGGTGGGCGCGCCGGTCGCGGTGCAGGGCGCAGACCAGGGCGCACATCAGCGGGTTGGTGGCGAGGCGGGACAGGTCGTGCTTGCGGTGCAGGGCGTCCAGCAGGGTGTTCTGGAAGCCGTCGAGGCGTTGGCGTTCGTCCTGGTCGTCGGTGGTGGCGCGGGCGGCGCGGTGCCAGCGCTCGACGAAGGTGCTGACCTCGGGGCGGTTCATCGGGGTGAGGGTGAGCTCGTGGAACCCGGCGTCGGCGAGCCAGCCGTCGGCGATCGCCGATGGGCGGGAGGTCGCCATCCAGAGGTTGTCGGGGAACGCGGTGATCAGGTCGCGGAGCCAACCCCGGGTGCGTTCGCGCTCCCGTTCGGGGATCTCGTCGAACCCGTCTACGAGCAGCAGGGCCCGGCCCGCGGTCAGCACCCGGTCCGCCCAGCCGGTGGGCTGCGCCGAGTGCAGGGGGTTGCCGGTGGAACGGAGCAGCTCGTCCGGCGCGGGGAGCTCCCCGCGCCGGACGACGGTGCGCAGTGGCAGCACGAACGGGACGGTGCCGAGCAGGTGCGGCAGGCAGGTGGTGACGTCCTGGCGGGCGGCGGACACGGCGAGCCACTGCACCAGGGTGGTCTTCCCGGAGCCGGCGACGCCCCGCAGCAGCACCCGGCGCTGCCCGGCGAGTGCCTGGTCGGCGCGTCGCGGACCCTGGGGGGTCTGGGACATCCGCAGGGGGTCGTGCGGCGTGTCCCCGCCGGTGGGCACCGCCTCCAGGCTCAGGTACGCCGAGTCCAGCGGCCAGTCGGCGCGGGAGGACCGCAGGTCGAGGCCGACGATGGTGAGCTTGCCGTATTTCTCCGCCACATAGCGGCGGTAGCGGTCCTCGAACGCCGCGTCCCCCACGGACTGCTCGGGTATCCGGTCGAGGAGCAGGTCGAGCTTGCAGACGGTCTCCTCCAGGGCGCGGCTGTGGTCCAGTAGCGTCCGCGCGACGAAGGTGGACCGCTGGGTGAAGAAGTGCAGGACGTGCAGGCAGCTCAGTTCGAGGAGCTCCCGGTACGCGGCGCTGGCGTCCGCGGACAGGCTGCGTTCCACCTCGGGAACGTGCTGGCGCAGTTGGCGGGCGAACGACCGGTGGCCCAGGCGGACCGCCTGGGCGTCGTCCATGGTGATCTCCCCCAGGGCGAGCAGGGTGGTGGTGAGCGCCTCGACCAGCGCGCCCTCCTCGTCGGGCGGGATCGTGCGCTCGTGCGGTGGCGTCGAGGCGACCGCCCGCCGAACCAGTTCGGTGACCAGCCGGCGGACGTCCTTCTCGGTGAGGGTGCGCTTCTCCCCGCGCCAGGCCACCAGGCCCGCTATCCGGACCGGACGTTCGACGAGGTCCGCCCCCCGGCCCGGCCGGGCGAAGAGCTTGCGGACCAGGGGTGCGGCCACGGCCGAGGTCAGCCGAACGGTGACGCCGAGACTGCCTGGTTCCACCACGTTCCTCCGGATCTCCCCGTGGTCATGTGACCTGACAAGGAACCAGGTTAGGAGGAACGCAGGGGTCGGGGGCGCACACCGGTGAGGACCGGTGTCGTCGGTCCGTGGGCGCGGCCGGGCGCCGGCGTCAGGGCCCGTCGCCAAGGTGCTGGAGGATCCAGTCGCCGGAGAGCCGGGCGACCTCCTCCAGGGCGCCCGGCTCCTCGAAGAGGTGCGAGGCGTCGGGGACGATCTCCAGTCGCTGTTCCTCGGCGGCGAGGCGCTCCATGGCCTCACGGTTGAGGTCGATGACGATGGTGTCGTCGCCACCCACGATCAGCAGGGTGGGCTGGTGCACCAGGGGGAGGGAGTCGCCGGCGAGGTCGGGGCGCCCGCCGCGGGAGACCACGGTGCGCACCGTCTCGGGGCGCCTGGCCGCCGCCACCAGGGCCGCGGCGGCACCGGTGCTGGCCCCGAACAGGGCGATGCCGCGGCTGGCGGCGGGTTCGTTGTCCACCAACCAGTCGGTGAGGATGGCGACCCGCTCGGCGAGCAGGTCGATGTCGAACCGCAGCGCCCCGGTGGTGGTGTCCACCTGCTCCTCGTCCGCGGTGAGCAGGTCCGCGAGGACGGTGGCGATGCCCAGGTTGTTCAGGGCGCTGGCGACGTAGCGGTTGCGGGGGCTCATCCGGCTGCTGCCGCTGCCGTGGGCGAACAGCACGGCTCCCGGGGCGTTCCGCGGCACCACCATGTCGGCGTCGAGGACGGCGTTGGGTGCGGAGACGCGGATGCTCTGCTGAAGCGAGGTCATGATCGGTCCCTCGGTGCCTGGGGCGGTCGGCTAGACGGTGGAGGGGTAGGTCTCGGGGACCTCGCCGCGTTCCCAACTGGCGCTTCGCTCCAGGGGTTCCACCGCGTGGGTCTCGTCGATGTGGATCAGGGCGTCGAACTGGTCGGCCACCCTGGCGTGGAAGTAGTGGCTCTCCCGTTCGGTGCGCGGTCGGTAGATGACGCCGATGCCCCGCTGGAGACGGGAGGCGCGCAGCACCTCGGCACACCGTGGCGTGGACGGGAAGGGCAGCCAGAACTCGTCCCGGCCCACCTCGTGCAGCAACTGCTCAACGCTGTTGTCGAGTGCCGGCCTGATCCTCCTGCGTTCGGCCGGGTCGCCCCAGTTCTCTGCGGCGGTCACCGTGCCGGTGTAGGTGCTCAGTCCGATGATCCGACAGTCGCCGGGGAACCACTCACGGACCAACTGGCCGAGGTTGAGCTCACCGTTGGTCGCGGCCTCGGTGGCCCGGGCGTCGCCGAGGTGCGAGTTGTGGGCCCAGACGACGACCTTCGGTGGCCGGCCGGGGCGTGTGCGCCCCAGGTGTTCGACGAGGGACCTGAGGGTGTCCGCCATGTGCCGGTCACGGAGGTTCCATGTGGATGCATCCGTGCTGAACATGTTCTGGTAGTACTCTGCCGCGTCATGGACGGTGCGGGCGTTCTGCTCGGCGTCGAAGAACTCGTCCTCGGCGATCAGCCCGTCCCGGTGGGCGTATTCCTGCGCGTGGTGCCGCAGGTCCACGAGTTCGTCGATGATCTCGCGCTCGCACGAGTCGCCGGCGCCGAAGGCGGCGCGGAAGCCGTACGCCTGGGCGCCGCCCTCACCGGCGTTGTGGTGGTCCAGGCAGGCATAACGCTCCCTGGCGCGGGCCGCGGCATCCGGATCGATCCGGTCCAGGTACCCGATGACCTCGTCGATGGACCGGTAGAGGCTGTACAGGTCGAGCCCGTAGAAGCCGACCCTGGCCCGAGCGCCGTCGGCCTGGTCCTGGTTGACCCGGTCGTTGTGCTCCCGCAGCCAGTCGACGAACTCCAGCACGGTCACGTTCCGCCACATCCAGGCGGGGAAGCGTTCGAAGCCGCGCAGTGCCTCCTCGGCGGTACCGGCCTCACCCTGCCCCTGCACGTAGCGGTTGACCCGGTAGGCGTCCGGCCAGTCCCCCTCCACGGCCACGGCGCCGAACCCCTTCTCCTCGATCAGACGCCGGGTGATCTGGGCACGGGCCGAGTAGAACTCGTGGGTTCCGTGCGACGCCTCGCCGATCAGCACCAGGTGGGCGTCCCCGACCAGGTCGAAGAGCGCCTCGTCGGAGGGAACCCCGTTACGGACCGGCATCGCCTCGTCACGAATCGCGGCATGCGCAACGGAGGGCGCCGAGGTCGGTGTTGCCGGAGTGACCGAAGTGGTCTGGGTCGCGCTCGGAGACGGTGGGGTTGGCGTGGCGTGGGGTGCTGGCCGTTCGTATGGGGGTGGCGTGGGCACCGGCCGGTCCGATGATCGTGCGGTCACCGCTTCCCGAAGCAAGTTCCGCACCTCGTCGTCGGTCGTCTGGGCGAAGTCCCAGTACGAGGCGCCGACGGCGATGAACGGGGACGGGGTGGTGGCGCACACCACCTCGTCGGCGATCCGGCTCAGGGCGTCGCAGGCCGAGTCGGGGGCGGCCGGCACGGCAACGACCGTGCGGGAGGGGCGCGAGCGGCTCACGGCCTTCAGGGCGGCGCGCATGCTGGCGCCCGTGGCCAGGCCGTCGTCCACCAGGAGCACGGTGCGGCCGGTCAGCTCGGGCACGGGGCGGCCCTCGCGGTACAGCCGCTCCCTGCGCAGCAGTTCCTCACCCTCCCGCTGGGCCACCTGCTCGATGACGTCCGCGGAGATGCCCAGGCCACGGATCAGGTCCTCGTTGAGCACCACGCCGCCACCGCTCGCGATGGCGCCCATGGCGAGCTCCTCCTGCCCGGGCACGCCCAGCTTCCGGACGAGGAACACGTCCAGGGGGACGTGCAGTGCCATCCCCACCTCGTACGCCACCGGGACTCCGCCGCGCGCCAGACCCAGGACGATGACGTCAGGGTCGTCGCGGTAGCGCCCCAGCAGGCCCGCAAGGACCTGGCCCGCCTCGGTGCGGTCGCGGAACACACGCTCTGCCATCTGCATCTCCTCCGTCGCGGAGGTGTGGGATGTCGGGCTACTCACCAGGCTCCATCAATCCGGAAGATCTCGCCAACGAAGCGGTGACGGGGGCCGTCCCCGCCCGTGGTGGGTGAGGTGTGTCACGGGGCTGCTGGGTGGTCCTACCGGGAATAGGGGCGGGGCGTGTGGGGGTGGTGGTGGGGCGGGTGGAGTGGGCGTATTCCGTGCGGTTGTTCCACGATGCGGGGTCGTATGTGGGGCTCTTGGCCGGGGTGGGAGCCACCGTCTACAAAGGTGGAGGCGCTGCGGCCTATGTGCCGAGTTGCCGCTTTCCCTCCGGTATGAACCGGTCCCCCATGTGTAGCTGAGGTGCTCGTTCCTTATGCGCAAGACCTTCGAGACGGCCCGTGCCGCGGTGTCCCACCGGACCCGCGCGGCCCTGTCCCCCCGCACCCGCGTGCGCGCCATCGCGGTCACCGCGTGCGTCGCAGCGAGCGCGACCGCCGTCCCGCTGGCTCTGACCACGGCTGACAACGCCGCCGCCGCCCCCACCGGCGCGGGACAGCGGATCACGCAGACCACCGACCAGGCCGGCACCCACACCGGCACAAACGGCGACCACACCGCCACCCACCGCACGACCCCGGCGAAGAAGTCGGCCACCGACACCGCCAAGCCCGCCAACCAGGCCGCCACGACGGACACTGCCGCCAAGGCTGCGCAGAACCACAGGGCGGCGCAGGCCGCTGCCAAGACCGCGCAGGCCAAGCAGGCCCAGGTCAAGCAGGCCGCGCAGGTGAAGAAGGCGGCGCAGGTGAAGAAGGCTGCCGCTTCGCGTGGTGAGCACGGCAACCCGGTGAACGGTTGGGTCAAGCCGGTGGATGACTACACGCTGTCCGCGAGCTATGCGCAGGCTGGTGCGCGTTGGGCGCACAAGCACTCCGGTCAGGACTTCGCGGTGCCCACCGGCACCCCGGTCCACGCCGCCCACGCCGGTACCGTCGTGGAGGCCGGTTGGGGTGGGGCCTACGGCAA